>NZ_CP101989.1:1372699-2745398 GCF_024508275.1 Cellulomonas wangsupingiae | reverse complement strand
GGCCGACGACACCCCAGCGACCGGCGTCGTCCGCCGTCACGCGGGCGTCGTTGCACAGCGCCCCGGCCAGCACGAGCGCCCGCAGGTCCGCGTGCTCCGCGAGGGGTGCCGGTGCGCCCGCCAGCGTCACCCCGCCGGTCGGCTGGTACCCCAGGCCCTCGACGTCGTACCGGTGCTCGGCCGTGACCACCGTGCGCGCCGTCATCTCGTTCTTCGTCAGCGTGCCGGTCTTGTCCGAGCAGATGGTGGTCACCGAGCCGAGCGCCTCGACCGCGGGCAGCTTGCGGGTGATGGCGTTGCGGCGGGCCATCTGCTGCACGCCGAGCGCGAGGGTGATGGTCACCAGCGCGGGCAGGCCCTCGGGCACGGCGGCGACCGCGAACCCGATGGCGGCCGACACGAGGTCCGGCAGCTCGAAGTCGTGGATGACGCGCCCGATGACCAGCATCGCGAACGCCATGACCAGGATGCCGCGCGACAGCAGCGTCCCGAGGCGGCCGAGCTGGCGCTTGAGCGGCGTCTCGAGGGCGTCGACGTCCGCGATGAGCGACTGGATGCGCCCGATCTCCGTCCCCGCACCCGTGGACGTCACGACGCCCAGGCCCGTGCCCGCCGCGACGATCGTCCCCGAGAAGAGCATGCTCGTGCGGTCCCCGACGCCCGCGTCGGTGCCGACCGGTGCGACGTCCTTGGCCGCGGGGACCGACTCGCCCGTCAGCGCCGACTCGTCCACCTGCAGGTTCGTGGCCTGGACGAGCCGCAGGTCGGCGGGCACCTTGTCCCCGGACCGCACGCGCACGACGTCGCCCGGCACCAGGTCCTGCGAGTCGACGTCCGTCCACTCGCCGTCGCGCCGCACCGTCGCGGACAGCGACAGCATCGTGCGGATGCCGTCGAGCGCGCGCTCGGCCTGCCCCTCCTGCAGGAAGCCGACCAGCGCGTTCACCACGGCGACGACGAGGATGACGGTGAAGTCGACCCAGTCGCCGAGGAACGCCTTGAGGACGGCGGCGGCGAGCAGGATGTAGATGAGCACGTCGTCGAAGTGCGAGAGGAACCGGGCCAGGACGTGCGGACGCGGGGCCGTCGGCAGGCGGTTGGGACCGACGGTGTCGAGCCGGACGGCGGCCTCACCGGACGTCAGGCCCCCGGTCGTGGTGCCGAGCCGGTCGAGGACCTCGTGCGCGTCCTCGGCATACGGGCGGTACTCGCCCAGGTCGGTGAGGAAGTCGGCGCCGGCGCTGCGTCGCGGGCGGTCGTGGGCCGTGCTCGTCATGCGACACCTCGGGCAGGTGGCAGGGATCCGGCGTCCTCCTGCATCGTGACACGCCGGATGCGGTCGCGACACAGCGCGGGGCCGCCCCCACAGGTGGGTGCGGCCCCGGCCGTGCTGGTGGTGCGTGGGCTGCGGTGCGCCCGACGTGCTCCCGTCAGACGTACAGCGGCGTGAGCTGCTCGTACTCCTCGACGCCACCGCCGCGCAGGACCACCTCGATGATCTGGCGGCCCAGCGGGTCCAGGTCGTCGGTGAGGAACTGCTCGAGCTCGGCGCGGAAGAAGTCCGTGAGGATCTTCGCGCCCGTGTCGTACGCCTCCAGGCCCACCTGCGACTGGTACTCCGGCTGCAGGAGGGTCGGGCGGATCTGCTGCCCGTCGAGCTTGATCTCCTTGGGCCGGTACCCGAACAGCGGGCAGCGCGCCGGCGTCAGCTGCTCGGGCTGGATCCGCCCGCCGCCGCGCCGCGCGAGGTACTCGCGGGTGAGCCACTCGGCGGAGAACCCGACCTTGTACGCGCCGATGTGCTGGTTGGGCGTCAGCACGTAGCGGGTGCGGTCGTTCTCGACGATCTGGCGGAGCAGCAGGTTCGCGGCCGCGACCTTGGTGCCCGTCGAGAACGGCCAGTAGGAGCCGACGCCCTCGGCGACCATGCCGCCGTGCTTGAGCGCCTTCTTGACGTCCTTGCTCTCACCGATCGACGGGTTCTTGTCCCCGCGCGGGGCGATCAGGCGCCACACCCACGCCAGCGACGGCGGGATGATGTGCATCATCCCCATGATCCCGTAGGTCGGGTTGTCGCGGGTGCACAGCGGCATCCGGACGCCGAACGTGCGGACGTCGACCTCCTTGGGCTCGGAGATGACGTTCTTGACGAAGGTCCGCGGGATCACGACGCGCGGGTTGGGGCACGGCTTGCCGTTGGAGTCACGCGTGTGCTCCCACGGCAGCGCGGTCGCGTCGGGCACGCCGTCGATCGACAGGAAGAGCAGCGGCTCCTCCGGCTGGATGACCGCGCGCTCGAACGCCGGGTCCTCGCCGTAGCTCGTCAGGTTGTCCACCCGGACGAACCAGCCGGCCTCGGCGTCGGCGACCACGAGACGCCCGTTGCCCTTCTGCACCGACGGGTGGCACAGCGTCATGTCGTCCGTGACGGGCGCCAGCGACGACGTCTCCCCGAGGGTGATGTGGTACGGCTCCTGCCGCACGACGTTGGTGCCGACGAGGATGCGGCCGTCGTCCTCGCGGCGGATCTCCTGGCACATCTCGGACTTGCCGCCGCCCGACGCACCCTCGTGCATGATCACGGTCTCGTTCTCGTACGGCGTGGTCACGCGCACGCTCGACGCGTGCGCGGTGAGCCAGCCCTCCTGCTCGCCGATGTCGAGCAGCACCGAGAACACGCCCTTCTTGGCGCTCGGCCCCGGGTACAGGTTGTACGCCCACACCTCGTGCAGCTCGTGCGAGCGGTTGTGGACGACGACCTGCCGGCCGCCGAAGTGCGTGTGCCGGAACGGGGGAGCGACGTACAGGATCGAGCGCGGGGTGAACGGGCCGATCTCGTCGAACGTCACCCAGCCCTGCAGGTCCACGAGCGTGAGCGCGAAGAAGGCGCTGTTCAGGGGCACGATCGCGAGCGACGGGTAGCCGAACTGCGGCCCGCCGGCCTTGAACGGCACGACGACGAGCTCCTGCGTGGCGAGCCACTCGAGCGTCTCGGTGCGCGTCGGGTCGAACTCGGCGTCGAACACGTCGCGGTACCGCGGCTTGTCCGTCGGCAGGTCGTCGGCGATGCGCATGCAGTCGGGGTCCCGACGTCGCATGTAGTCCTCGGGGTAGTTCACCGCCACCCCGTTGCGGCAGCGGGTGACGGTGGCCTCCGGCACCATCTCGCCGTTCACGTCGTACTCGACGGTGAAGACCGGGCCGCCCTCGGGGCCCAGTGCCAGTCGGTACAGCTCGTCGCGGGTCGCCGGGATCACGACGCGCGGGCTGGCCTCCAGTGCCGCCCGCACCTCGGGTGCGACTGACACGTCCGCCAGGGGACCGGTCACGGTGACGCTCATGGCAGCTCCTTCGCCTCGGGGACCGGGCGCGGTCACCCGTCGAGGCGCCACCCGGCGGGCAGTCGGCAGCGCTGGAAGGCGCGGCACGGTCTGCCCTTTACCAAGAGATTACGACCGGAGCCGCGATCCGCCGCGGGACCTTCGGGCCTGCGTGAGGCTCAGGCGCGGGCCGCGGGGTCCCCCGACGCCCCGTCCGCGGGCGGCAGCGGGACGGCCGCCCGGCGCCGGCGCCACACCAGGACGGCGGCGCCCGCGAGGCCCGCGACGACGAGCCACGGCAGCAGCACGCCCACGACGTGCAGGAACGTGCGCACGGTCGCGACGAAACCGGTCCACCCGGTCGCCAGCCCGTCGAGGAACGTCGGCGGGCCCGGGTCGGGCTCGGGAGCCCGCTCGGGGGCGTAGATCTCGACGTCGACCGTGGACAGCGCGACCCGGTCCGCCAGCCCCGCCCGCTCCGAGCGGAGCCGTTCGAGGTTCGCCTGCCGCTCGGTCAGCGCGCTCTCGGCCTCGATGATCTCGCTGCTCGACGCCGCGCGGGCGAGCAGTGCCCCCATGCGGTCGACCGACAGCTCAGTCGCGGTGATGCGTGCGTCGAGGTCCTGCGCCGCCGTCGTGACGTTCTCGGTCTCGACCGCGAACTCGCGGACCTGGCCGATCTCGGCGAGGTCGTCGGACAGCGTGGGCATCGCCGCGGACGGCACGCGCAGCGTGAGGGTCGCGCTGCCGGGGTCGTGCCCGTCGGTGCCGGAACGCTCGTACCGCGCGTCGACGCGGCCGTCGAGACGCACCACCAGCGCGACGACGTCGTGCGCCGCCGCCACGGGGTCCGGCGCGAGCAGGGTCGCGCGAGCCGTCTGCACGACCTGCTGGGCGTCGGCGGCAGCAGCCCCGTCGGCGCCGGCCGCCGTCCCGCCGTCGGCCGAGCCGGCACGGGCCACCACGTCGCCGGCCGAGCTGTCCGCGGCCCCCTCGGCCGTGATGCCGGACTCGTCGCTGCCGGCGCTGCAGGCGCCGAGCGCGGCGATCACGAGCAGACCGGCCAGGACGGTGCGGGTGCGTCTCGTCATGGCGGCACGCTAGGGACGCGGTGCCCCCCGTGGTACCCGACGCCTGGATCGTGACCCGCCCGTCACCGGATCGCCGCCGGGCCGACGCCGTGCTCACCCGGACGGCCCACGGCACGGGCGTCCCGCTCAGTCCGGGTAGGCGGCCGACGACCACAGGTGCGTCGCCGCGAAGGCGCGCCACGGCGCCCAGGCGCGGCCCGCGTCGGCGACGTCCCGCACGGTCGGCACGCCCAGCGCCCGACGGAGCACGAGGTCGCCCGAGGGGAACGCGTCGCGGTCGCCCAGCGCGCGCAGCGCGACCACGTCGGCCGTCCACGGGCCGATGCCGGGGACGGCGAGCAGCGCGGCGCGCACCTCGGCCGCCGGTGCCCCGGGGACGAGGGTGAGGCCCTGCGTGCACGCGAGGGCGAGCGCGTGCACGGCCCGGGCGCGCGCGTGCGGCACACGCAGCACGGCCTGCAGCGCGAGGGGGTCGACGGCCGCCACGTCCTCGGGACGGGGGAACGCCACCAGCCCCGACGGGTGCGGCCGGCCGTGGGCGGCAGCGAGGCGACCGCCGGTGGTACGTCCCGCCCGCAACGAGACCTGCTGGGTGAGGACGGCCTGGACGGCGGCCTCGAACCCGTCGGGGTGTCCCGGCACCCGTAGGTGCGGGCGGGCGGCGAGGAGCGGGCCGACGACGGGGTCGGCCTCCAGCGCGTCGTGCACCGCCGCGAGGTCGTCGGCCAGGCCGAACCAGCGGGCCGCGAGCCGGTCGGCCGAGCCGGGCGCGGCCGGCCCGTCGACCCGGATCTCGACACCCGCGGCGGTCAGGTGCGCGGTCACGGGCACCGGCCCGGCGCCCAGGTCGACCAGTCGGTGCACGGTGGCGGCCGCCACGTCGACGACCTCGACGCCCGGCACCGCGCGGGCCGCGAGCGATGCGAGAGCCGGGGCGGGGTCGAGGAGGGCGCGCACCGGCGCCACGGTAGCGGCGACGTCGGACACGCCGCCCGCGACCGTGCGGGCAAAGCCCCGGTAGCAAACTGGTCGCACGTTCGAGATGCGCCGGTCACACGACGGTGCGATGCTCACCCTCATCAGCCGATCGCGTCACCCGCGACCGGCTCGGCGCGGGTCGCGAGGTGGTCCCTCGCGCCTGCAGCAGCTCGAGGGGCCGGCGAGAGCCGGTCCGGCCCTCCGGGGCCAGGGGGTCCGCCACGCCTCGTGCCGGCGAGACGGCTCTCCACCGGGTCCCGCTCCCAGCGTCGGGAGCGGGACCGGTCATGTCGGCGGGATCTCCCGCGGGTCGGGGTGCCCGGTGGTGGCCGCGGCGTGGCGCGCGGCCAGCCGCCGCGTGGCGGCGACGAGCTCGGGCGGTCCCACGACCTCGAACGCGACGCCGAACATCCCCAGCGTGGCCGCCAGGCCGTCCCACGACCACGCGCGCGTGACGAGGCGCGCGCGGTCGACGCCCACCGCCTCCACCAGTGCGTCGCGCCCCGCCCAGCGCGTCACGTCCGCCGCTGCCATGTCGAGCACCGCCTCCCCGCGGCAGGGCAGGTCGGGCCGCCCACCCAGGCGCTCGGCGACGAACGCCGCCAGGTCGCCGCCGGGCACGTCGCGCGGCGCGACCCGCCGGCCCGTGGGGGTGCGCGGCGTCATGCGGTCCACGCGGAACGTCCGCCAGTCCTCGCGGTCCAGGTCGTACGCCACGAGGTACCAGCGCCCGCCCCACGTGACCAGGTGGTGCGGCTCGACGCGCCGGGGAGCCCGGAACGCCCGATCTCCCTCGCCCAGCACCCGATGGCTGCCGCCGTCGTAGTCGAAGCGCAGGGTGGCACGTGCGCGCACGGCCGCTCCCACGGCGAGCAGGACGTCCTGGTCGACGCCGACCCGGCGCCGGTCGCGCGGCACGGCCGTCACCGCGAGTGCGTCCGACGCCGCGCGCAGCCGCTGGGGCATGACCTGGCGCAAGGTCGTCAGTGCCCGCAGCGCCGCCTCGTCGATGCCGTCGACGCCCGTGCGGGCGGTCTGGAGCGCGAGCGAGAGCGCCACGACCTGCTCGTCGTCCAGGAGCAGCGGTGGCATCCGGCTGCCGTCCGTCAGCCGGTAGCCCCCGTCGGGGCCCTTGGTGGCCCGGACCGGGTACCCGAGGTCGCGCAGGCGGTCCACGTCGCGCCGCACCGTGCGCGCGCTGACGCCGAGCCGGTCCGCGAGCACCTCGCCCGGCCAGTCGCGGCGCGACTGCAGCAGCGAGAGCAGGGCGAGCAGACGCGACGACGGGGACGACATGTCCTCAGCGTGCCACCGAGTAGCGGACAGAACCTGACCGCTGCCCACGGAAGCATCAGGGATGTCCGATCCGCAGCGCGCCACCACAGCCAGGAGACGCTCATGATCCGCACCCGAGGCCTGACGAAGGACTACCTCGTCGGCCGCGCCCCGACCGTGCACGCCGTGCGCGGCGTCGACCTCGACGTCGCGCCGGGCGAGCTCGTCGCGGTGCTCGGCCCGAACGGCGCCGGCAAGACCACCACGATGCGCATGCTCACGACGCTCGTCCGCCCGACCGCCGGCAGCGCGACGGTCGCCGGTGCCGACGTGCTGGCCGACCCGGCCGCGGTGCGCCGCCGCATCGGCTACGTCGGGCAGGGCAACGGCGCCGGGAGGCACCAGCACGTCGTCGACGAGCTCGTCGTGCACGGCCGCATCCACGGGCTGCCGGGCCGCACGGCCCGGGCGCGTGCTCACGACCTGCTCGACGCGCTGGACCTCGCGGGTCTCGCGCACCGCAAGGTCGAGAGCCTGTCCGGCGGTCAGCGCCGGCGCGTCGACGTCGCCCTGGGGCTCGTCCACGGCCCGCGGCTGCTGTTCCTGGACGAGCCGTCCACGGGTCTCGACCCGCACACGCGCGCCCACCTGTGGGCCCACGTCGCCCGGCTGCGCGCCGAGCACGACATGACGATCGTCCTGACGACCCACTACCTCGACGAGGCCGACACGATGGCCGAGCGCGTGGTCGTGGTCGACCACGGGCGCGTCATCGCCGACGACACGGCCGACGCGCTCAAGCACGAGCTCGCGGGGGACCGGGTCGTCCTCGGGGTGGCCCGTGCGGCGGACGCACCCGCGCTCGCCGGCGTCGTGGCCCGGGCGCCCGGTGCGCGCGAGGTGGCGGTCGACGGCCCACGCGTCACCGCGCGCGTGGCCGACGCCCCGACGGCCGCGGCGCACGTGGTGCGGGCGGCCGCGGCTGCGGGCCTCGACGTCACCGACGTGCGCGTCGAGCGCCCCACGCTCGACGACGTCTTCCTGGCCCTGACCGGCCGCAGCCTGCGCGACGCGGGCGCCACCACCCCCGACGACGAGGCGGCCCCGGCCGCCGGGACGGACGCAGCATGACCGCCGCGACGCTCACCCCCGTGCCCACCACCGCCACGAGCCCCGAGGCCCGGCGCACCTGGTGGTCGGACGTGTGGCTCGTGCTCGTGCGCGAGCTGCGGCCCGTCGCCCGCGAGCCGTTCTCCGTCGTCTTCGGCCTCGTGCAGCCGCTGGTGTTCCTCGCGCTGTTCGGGCCGCTGCTCGTGGGGTCCGCGGGCGGCGGGCTGCCGACGTCCGACGTCTGGCTGTGGTTCGTGCCGTCCGTCCTGGTCATGACCACGCTGTTCGGCACCTCCACCACGGGCTCCAACCTGCAGGACGAGATGGCGTCGGGCTCGTACGAGCGCATGCTCGTCACGCCCCTGTCCCGCTCGTCGCAGATCGTCGGCCGCGCCCTGAAGGAGGTCGTGCCGCTCGTGGCGCAGGGGCTGCTCGTGGTCCTGGTCATGCTGCCGTTCGGGCTGCGGCCCGACCCGGTGGGCGTCGTCGTCGGCTTCGTGCTGCTCGCCGTGCTGGGGGTCGGCCTGGGCGCCCTCAGCTACGCGCTGGCCATCGCCGTGCGGCAGCAGGAGTGGATGTTCTGGGCCGTGCAGCAGACCTTCCTGTTCCCGCTGATGATCCTGTCGGGCCTGCTGCTGCCGCTGGAGGCCGGACCGCGGTGGATGCAGGTGGCGTCGGCGGCCAACCCGCTGCGGTGGGTCGTGGACGCCGAGCGCGCGCTGTTCGCGGGCGACCTCACGGCGCCGGTCGTGGCCTGGGGCTTCGTAGCCGCTGCCGCGACGGCCGTCGTCGGGCTCGCGGTGGGCGTGCGCGCCATCCTGCGCGCCTCGCGGTGAGGTGTCCGTGAACGGGCCGGACCACCCTGGGTGGTCCGGCCCGTCCCGCCGTGGGGGGAGCCGCGCAGGACCTGCGCCCGCCCCCGGGGTGACGCAGGCGCCCGCCGCGTCGGGAAGGCTGTGGCTGTGCCACCGACCTCGACCGCCCTCGCCTCCGGCCCGCCACCCCCGGTCGCCCCCCGCCCCTCCACCGACCTCGGCCCGGCGACCCCCGTCGCACCTGGCCCCACCACAGGCGGGAGCGGCGCGAGCGGCCCGCAGGCGGTCGCCGTCGCGGTGCTCGCCGGGCTGGTCGTCGGTGCGCTCACGTCGTTCGCCCAGGGCCTGCCGCTCGGCCCGTTCGGGGGACTCGCGAACGCCGTGGCCCCGTGGCTCCTGGTCCCGTTCGGCATCGGTGCCCTCGCACGCGGGTGGCGGTGGGCGCTCGGCGCCGGAGTCGTGGCGTGCGTCGCGCAGGTCGCCGGGTACTACGTGGCGGCCGACCTGCGGGATATCGGCGTCGGCGCGCCGTGGCTCCTGATCTGGCTGGCGTGCGCGCTGCCCGGCGGGGCCGTCGCCGCGGTCGCCGGGCGGTCGTGGTGGCGGACCGGACCGCTGCAGGCGGGGCTGGAGCGCGGGGCCGGCGCCGCGGTGCTCGTCGCGGCGTGGCTCGCCGAGGCGGTCGTCCGGTACGCGGTCGTGCTGCGCTACCCGGGCCACGCCGTGGTGTTCGCCGTCACCGGGCTGGTCGCCCTCGCCCTGCTGGGGTGGCGGGGACGGCAGCACGCGCGCGTCGCGCTGTGGCTGGTGCCGGCGCTCGTGCCGGCGTGCGGCGTGTTCGCCGCCCTGCCCGTGCGGTGACCTCACACCCTGCCCGCGGCGTGCGTCTACGGGTGACCGGTTGTCGGAGGGCGGGGAGAGGATGGGCACGTGAGCACGAGGTACGCGGTGGTGCCCGCACCGTTCGGGCCGGTGACGGTCGGCGTCGCCGACGGCGCCGTGACGGACGTGCGGTTCCCGCACGCCGACGGGTCGGCGGCGACCGACGCGATGGGCGTGCGCGCGGACCCGGGGGAGGACCCGGTCCTGGCGGAGGCCGTGCGGCAGCTCGCGGGCTACCTGGCGGGCGACCGGCGGGTGTTCGACCTGCCGCTGCGCCTGCGGGGCAGCGCGTTCCAGCGACGGGTGTGGGAGGGGCTGCGCGCGGTCCCGTACGGCACGACGACGACCTACGGCGCGCTGGCGACCGCCCTCGGGCTGGACCCCCGCACGACGGCCCGCGCGGTCGGTGCCGCGAACGGCGCCAACCACCTGCCGATCGTCCTGCCGTGCCACCGGGTGATCGGCGCGGACGGGACGCTGACCGGGTTCTCGGGCGGCCTGGAGCGCAAGCGCGAGCTGCTGGCGCTCGAGGCGTGCGTCGCGTCGGGCACGGGCACGCTGTTCTGAGCGGCGACGAGGAGGACGGTCGATGACGGTCATGGTGGCGCTCCTGCGCGGGGTGAACGTCGGCGGTGCGGGCAAGGTCCCGATGGCGGACCTGCGTCGCGTCGTCGCCGACGCCGGGTACGGCGACGTCCGCACCTACGTCAACAGCGGGAACGTGCTGCTGTCGACCGACGGCACCGACACCGAGCAGGTCGCTGCCACGCTGCGCGCCGCGTGCGCCGAGGCGTTCGAGGCGGGTCCCGACGTGATCGTCCGGACCCGCGACGAGCTGCGCGGCGTCGTCGCCGGCAACCCGTTCCTCGGCCGTGACGACGACCCCACCCACCACCACGTGGTCTTCCTGGCCGGTACCGCGCCGGCCCGCGTCCCCGACGTCGAGGTCACGGCGCCGGAGGACCTCGCGGTCGCGGGGCGCGAGGTCTACCTGTACCTGCCGGGCGGCATCGGGCGCAGCCCGCTGGCCGCCCGGCTGGCCAGACGCCCCGGCCCGGGTGGCACGGCCCGCAACTGGCGCACCGTCACGACGCTCCTGCGGATGGCGGACGAGCAGGGCTGACGCCGCTGCGACGTCGGTCCTGCGCGCCCGGCGAGGGTGACACCCGGTCGGGTGGTCGTCGGTGCCCGGGATGCGCGCCCGCCGGGCGGGTGCGACGGTGGCACGCGAGGTCAGGGACGAGCGACGAGGTGGTGGAGCGGTGCGGGCACTGACGTGGCAGGGACGCGAGCAGGTGACGGTCGAGGACGTGCCCGACCCCCGCATCGAGGAGCCGACCGACGCGATCGTCCGCGTCACCTCCACGGCCGTCTGCGGGTCCGACCTGCACCTGTACTCCGTGCTGGGCGCGTACCTCACGCCGGGGGACGTCCTGGGCCACGAGGCGATGGGCGTCGTCGAGGAGGTCGGGCCGGAGGCGGGACGGCGCCTGAAGGTCGGGGACCGCGTCGTCGTCCCGTTCGGCATCGCGTGCGGCACGTGCCACATGTGTGCGCTCGGGCTGCAGAGCCAGTGCGAGACGACGCAGGTCAAGGGCACCGGCAAGGGCGCCGCGCTGTTCGGCTACACGTCCCTGTACGGCAGCGTGCCCGGCGGCCAGGCGCAGTACCTGCGGGTGCCGCAGGCGCAGTACGGCCCGGTCGTGGTGCCGGACGACGGCCGGCCGGACGAGACGTACCTGTACCTCTCCGACGTCCTGCCCACGGCGTGGCAGGCGGTGGAGTACGCCGACGTGCCGCCCGGGGGCACCGTGGCGGTCGTGGGCCTGGGGCCCGTGGGGCAGATGGCCGCACGCATCGCGCTGCACCGCGGCGCCGAGCGCGTCATCGGCATCGACATCGTCGCCGAGCGCCTGCGCATGGCGGCGCGGCACGGGGTGGACGTCATCGACGCCGCCCGCACCGACGACGTCGTCGAGGCCGTGCGTGACCGGACGCACGGCCGGGGGGCCGACGCCGTCGTCGAGGCCGTGGGCATGGAGGCGCACGGGTCGCCCGTCGCCGCGGCGGGACAGCGGGCGGCGTCGTTCCTGCCGGACGCGCTGGCGCGGCCGCTCATCGAGAAGGCCGCGGTCGACCGCATGGCGGCGCTGAACACGGCGATCGGTGTCGCCCGTCGCGGGGCGACCGTGTCCGTCGTCGGCGTCTACGGAGGTGCCCTGGACCCGTTCCCGATGATGGACGTCTTCGACCGCCAGCTGTCCTTCCGCTTCGGCCAGGCGAACGTGCGGCGCTGGTACGACGACCTGCTGCCGCTGGTCATGGACCCGTCGGACCCCCTGCAGGTGGCCGACCTGCGGACGCACCGGGTGTCGCTGGAGCAGGGACCGCAGGCGTACGACGTCTTCCAGCGCAAGGCGGACGGGTGCATCAAGGTCGTCCTCGACCCGGTGGTCTGAGGCGGGATCCGCGAAGGGGGCGCGCATGAGGGTCGTCGTGGTCGGGGGCAGCGGCAACGTCGGGACCGCGGTGCTGCGCCGGTTCGCCGCGGACAGCACGCTCACGTCGGTGGTCGCCGTCGCGCGACGCACGCCACGGACGGCCCCGCCACCGCCGTACGACGTGGCGACCTGGGTCGCGTGCGACATCGGCGCGCGCGACTCCGACGAGCAGGTGGTCGCCCGGCTCGCGGAGGTGTTCGCCGGCGCGGACGCCGTGGTCCACCTCGCGTGGGCGATCCAGCCGAGCCACGACCGTGCACGGCTGCGCTCGACGAACGTCGTGGGCACCCGCCGCGTCGTGCAGGCCGCCTCCCGGGCGGGCGTCCCGCACCTGGTGGTCGCGTCGTCGATCGGTGCGTACTCCCCGTCGCCGGGGGACGTCGCGCGCGACGAGTCGTGGCCCACCGGCGGGGTCGCGTCGTCGTCGTACAGCGTGGACAAGTCGGCGGTCGAGGCGCTGCTGGACCGCACGGAGGACCGCACGTCGCTCGTCGTGGCGCGGATCCGGCCGGCCCTGGTCTTCCAGCACGACGCCGGCCACGAGATCGCCCGCTACTTCCTGGGTCCCGCGGTGCCGCAGCGCATGCTCGACGGCGGGGCACCGGTGCTCCCGTGGCCACGCGGGCTGCGGGTCCAGGCGGTGCACGCGGACGACCTGGCCGACGCCTTCCGCGAGGCGGTGGTGCGGCAGGTGCACGGTGCGTTCAACGTCGCCGGCCACGGCGTCGTGCGCGGGCCCGACGCGGCTGCGCTCGTCGCGGGCGCGCGCCTGCGCGAGGTGCCGGTCGGGCTCGCCCGCGCGGCCCTGTCCGCCGCGTGGCACGCGCGGGTCGCGCCGGTCGGCCCCGGGTGGCTGGACATGGGCATGTCCGCGCCGCTGCTCGACACCACGCGCGCCGAGCGGGAGCTGGCCTGGCGGCCGGCGCGGACGTCCGTCGAGGCCCTCCACGAGGTGCTGCGGGGCATCGCCGAGGGGGCGGGCACCGTCAGCCCGCCGCTGCGCCCCCGCGGGCGGTGACGCCCGGGTGCGGCGCGGACGTGGGCACGGCACGCTGAGCGCATGACATCGCCCGACGCCCCGCCCGCGGTCAGCACCGACCCCGACAGGCACGTGCTGGGCGACCCGGCGGCGCCGGTGACCGTCGTGGAGTACGGGGACCTGGAGTGCCCGTACTGCCGTGACGCGGAGCCCGTGCTGCGGCGGCTGGTCGAGGAGTCGGGGGGTCGGGTGCGCCTCGTGTGGCGCCACTTCCCGCTGTTCCAGGTGCACCCGCACGCCCTGGCGGCGGCGCTCGCGGTGGAGGCCGCCGCGGCGCACGGGAAGTTCTGGGACATGCAGCGCCTGCTGTTCGCGCACCAGGACGCGCTCACCGACGACGACCTCGCGGGGTACGCGCGTGAGCTGGGGCTGGACCCCGACGAGGTCGCAGGAGCGGGGGCGGACCAGTACGCGCGGGCCGTGCAGGCGGACTACGAGGGCGGGATCGAGCTCGACGTGCCGGGGACGCCGACGCTGCTGGTCGACGGGGTGCCGTACCGGGGACGCGTGGAGCTCGAGGCGCTGCGGGAGGTCGTCGACGCGGCGTGAGCGCCGCCCCGCGGTCGCCGGGCGCGGCGGCGCGCGTCCTGCGTCACGATGGTCGGGTGACCGCCGCCTCGCCGGACGCCCCGGCCCACCCGACACCCGACATCCCCCGCACGGCGCTCGTCACGGGCGCCGGCCGCGGCATCGGCCGCGAGATCGCCCTGGCGCTGGCCCGCGACGGCTACGCGCTGGGCCTCGTGGCGCGCACCCGTGAGCGGCTCGAGGAGGTGGCCGAGGAGGCCCGCGCGCTCGGTGCGCCGGTGACGGTCGCGGCGGCGGACCTCGTGGACGCGACGGCCGTCGCGGACGCGGTGGCCCGTGTCGAGGCAGGGCTGGCCACGGACGGCGGGATCGGCCTGCTCGTCAACAACGCGGGCGTCATCGAGCGAGCCGAGCTGCCGTTCGCGGCCGACGACGTCGAGGACGTCTGGCGCGTCGTGGAGACGAACGTGCGGGGGCCGCTGCTGGTCACGCACGCGGTGCTGCCGGGCATGCTCGCGCGCGGCGGCGGGCGGGTGCTCAACATCAACTCCGGGGCCGGCCACCGCGCCATGGAGTCCTACACGGGGTACGCGATCAGCAAGGGCGCGCTCGCGCGGTTCACCACGCAGCTGCACCGGCAGTACGGCGACGCGGGCCTGCGGGTCCTGGACCTGGCGCCGGGTGTCGTGGCCACCGACATGACCGCGGCGATGCCCGTCCACGCCGACCGGACGCAGTGGACGTCCCCGCAGGACGTCGCGGCCCTCGTCCTGGGCTTCGCCGCCGGCGACCTCGACACGCTGTCCGGGCGCTTCGTGCGGGCGGGTGCCGACACGGTCGCGTCGCTGCGCGAGCACGCCGGCGCGATCCTCGCGACGGACGCGCGCACGCTGCGTCTGGCCACGTGGGGAGCCGACGACCCGGCGGTGTGATCCCCGCGGCGTCACCCGGCCGTGCGCCAGGGGAGAGGCGGCAGGGTCGGCGGCAGGCGCGGCGGGGTGCACAGCGGCAGGCGCTCGCCCAGCCAGCGCAGCAGGAGCGAGCCGGCGACGGCCGCGACGAGCGAGCCCGCGAGCACGCCGATCTTGGCGCGCTCGAGGAGCACCGGGTCGTCGAAGGCGAGCTGCGCGATGAACAGCGAGATCGTGAAGCCGATGCCCGCGAGCACCGCGCCGCCCACGAGGTGACCCCAGCGCACGCGCCCGGGCAGGTCACCCAGGCCCAGCCGCAGCGCGAGGGTCGCCGCCCCCGTGATGCCCACCGCGTTGCCGACCACGAGTGCCACCGCGGTGCCGACGGTCAGCCGCGAGCCGAAGGCGTCGGCGAGCGTCGCGGCGTCCAGCCGCACCCCGGCGTTGGCGAGCCCGAACAGCGGCACGACGACGTACGCGCTCCACGGGTGCAGCGCCCGCTGCAGCCGGTCGCCGGTGGCGACCGCGGCCCGGCCCGCGACCGCGGCGGCGTGCCCGCGGTCCGCGCCGCCCTCCGACAGGAACCGGCGGGCGCGCACCGCGACCTCCTGCCGGCGGCGGTCCTGCGGCAGCGACGTGGGCACCAGCAGCCCGACGAGGACCCCGGCGATCGTCGCGTGGACGCCCGAGGCGAGCACCGCGACCCACAGCGCGACCCCGACGCCCACGTACGGCGCCAGGCGCCACACGCGGCGCCGGCGCAGCCCGACGAGCACGGCGACGAGGACGGCGGCGACGACGAGAGCCCGCAGGTCGACGTCGTCGGTGTAGAACACGGCCATGGCCGCGATCGCCCCGATGTCGTCGACGATCGCGAGCGTGAGCAGGAACAGGCGCAGCCGGTCGGGGCAGCGCGGCCCGAACAGGGCGAGGACGCCGACGAGGAACGCGGTGTCGGTGGACATGACCACGCCCCACCCGTGCGCGGCGTCGGTCCCGGCGTTGAGGGCCAGGAAGATCAGCACGGGGACGAGCAGCCCGCCCAGGGCGCCCAGCGCCGGGACGGCGACCGCGCGGGGGTCCCGCAGCTCGCCGCGGGTCGCCTCCCGGTTGATCTCGAGCCCGACGACGGCGAAGAACACCGCCATCGCCAGGTCGTTGACCCAGTGCTGCAGGTCGAGCTCGAGGCGTGCGTCGCCGACGAAGACGCCGGCGGTGGTGTGCCACAGGGCCGTGTAGGTCTCACGCCACGGCGAGTTCGCCCACACCAGCGCGGTGAGGGTCGTGACGAGCAGGACGACCGCGCTGCCGGCCTCCGTGGCGAGGAACGTGCGCAGCGCCGGCGCGACGGTGACCACCCGCAGGTCCGTCCCGAGCCCCACGCGCTCGCGGAGCGCCGCGCGGCGGGAGGTCCCGCTCAGCGTGGTGCCCGCAGGTGCCGGCCCGCTGCGGTCATCGCACCGCGTGCCTCACAGCCGGGGCGACGACGCGTCCGGTGGCACGTGCGCACCGTGGCCGGCGTCGACCAGCGCGTCGCGCAGGCGGGTCGCCGCCGCGTCGAGCTCCGCGGCGGGGACGTCGGTGCGCGCACGGGAGAAGCTGAGGCTCGACTCGTCCCACGCGGGCAGCACGTGCAGGTGCAGGTGCGGGATCTCGAACCCGGCGACGAGCAGCGCCGCGCGCGGCGCGCCCCACGCGGCCTGCTGCGCCCGCCCGACGGTCTTGGCGACCGTCGCCAGGTGGGCGAGCAGGTCGTCGGGTGCGTCGGTGAGCTGCTCGACCTCGGCGCGGGGGATCACCAGCGCGTGACCGTCGGTGATCGGCGCGATGGTGAGCACGACGACCGCGAGGTCGTCGGCCCAGACGAAGCGACCGGGGAGCTCGCCGTCGATGATGCGGGTGAACAGCGTCGGCATGACCTCACGCTAGCGCGTCCGGCCTCGCGTGCCCGGGTGCCCGCCCGGTGGCACGGGCGTCGGGGGACGACGTCCAAAAACGTTTAGGCCTGCGGCATCCGCTTGTCGCGGGCGCCGGCACCGCCTAGGAATCGCTTGTGCGCCAGCCCAACGCCTCCGTGCCCCCCCGTCCGACGCCCACCTCCCGGCGGGTCAGATCCCTCGCCGCGCCGATCCTGGCACTGGCGCTCCTCGGCGCGTGCTCCGCCGGCACCGAGCCCGGACCGCAGACCGGCGAGGCGGCGCAGGCGGACGCCCCCACACCGACCATGCTGGAGAGCGCACCGGTCGCCATCGCGGCGGCGCCTCCTCCCGAGTGCCTCTCGGACGGCGTCGCCTTCGCCGACGTCGGAGCGGCGGGGTCCGCCACGAAGGTCGCCTGGGCCGGCGCCGGCGAGCGTGCCGTCCTGTTCGCGCCCCAGGTCGACGGCGACGTCTGCCAGTGGGCGGACGAGCTGGTGCGCCTGGCGGGCGCCGGCTACCTCGTCGCGACGTACGACTGGGGCACGTCGGGGGAGGCAGGCTTCCAGGCGACGCTGGACCTGCTCCGGGCGACCGGTGCCCAGGGCGTCGCGTTCGTCGGCGCGTCCGCCGGCGGCACGCTCGCCGCCGGCCTCGCGGACGACCTCGGTGCCGTCGCCGTCGTCGCGCTGAGCCCGCCCGCCACCTACGGCGAGGTGGACGCCCGCGCGGAGGCCAACCAGTTCGCCGGCCCGCTGCAGGTGTTCTCCTCGACCGACGACCCGCAGGTACCGGCGGCGGACAGCGCGCTGGTGGTGCGCAACGACAAGACGTCGATCGTCACCGAGGTGTCCGGCACGGCGCACGGGATCGAGTTCATGGCACCCGACGGCTACCACGCGGACCACGTGCGCTCGACGATCGACGAGGCGCTCACGCAGGGCTTCGGCGAGGGCTGAGCGGCCGACCCCCGGCGGCCCGACGGCCGCGCCCGCACCGGGGCGCGGCCGTCGGCGCGCTCACAGGTAGCGCAGCGGGTCGAACTCCTCCAGGGGGATGATCCGCAGGCGCGGCAGCTGCACGTTGAACGCCGCGACGTCCGACTCCAGGTCGAACGTCTGCAGCCCGCGCGTCGTCAGCGTCGCCAGCGACTGGCTCGTGAACTCGCGGAAGGCCAGCAGCCCCACGCGCCGTCCCGCGTCGACGAGCTGGGCGACCTCGGGGGCGAAGTCGCCGTCGTGGCTGGCGAGCATCACGTCGCCGTCGCGCCCCGCGATGGCCTCCAGCGTGCGCTTGATGCCGATGTCGACGACCTTCTCGTACGTCTCGCCCGACAGCGGGATCGGCACGAAGCCGATGGCCGTGAGCGCCTGCACGAAGGACATCGGCAGCGAGCCGTTGGACGCGTTGAGGAAGAACAGCCCCTTGACCGGCTGCTGCCAGGTCTGCTGCGCGAAGCTGAGCACCCGCTCCCAGCGCGGGCGCTGGTCCGGCGTCGGCCGCCCGCCGAGGATCGAGGAGCCGAGCGTGGCGTCGATGTTCTCGCCGTCCACCAGCAGGTACGTCGTGCCCGTCTCGCTCATCGCCCCAGCGTAGACGTGCGCCGGGGCCCGGCGGCGCGCCGGACCGCGCGGGGCGTGGTGACATGATGCCTGCGCGTCGCCCGGTGCGGCGCCGACGTACCCGGTGCGCGAGGAGGTGGTCCCGCGATGGTCGACGACGCCGACCCGCCCCGCGACCACGGCGGCGCGGACCGCACGGCCGCGGGACGCCTCGCGTCCGCTGCCGGCGGCTCCGACGTCCGGGCGTCGGTCGACGCCTGGGAGGCGCTGTTCCGCGCCCAGGTCACCCTCATGCGCCGGTTCGCGCGCGACGACGTGTGGGGCGGCAGCTCGATCCACGAGTACGACGTGCTGTACACGCTGTCGCGTGCCCCGCAGCGCGCGCTGCGCCTGCGCGAGCTCGCCGAGTCCAGCCTCCTGACGCAGCCGAGCCTGTCGCGCCTCGTCGACCGGCTCGAGGCGGACGGGCTCGTGCGGCGCGCGCCGGTCGAGGGTGACCGGCGCGGCAAGGCGGTGCACCTGACCGACGCCGGCGCGCTCCGCCAGCGCGAGATCGGGCGTCGCCACGCGCGGTCCATCGACGCGCTGGTCGGCGGCGCCCTGAGCCCCGACGAGCTCACGACGCTCGAGCGCCTGTGCACACGGCTGCGCCTCGCCCAGCGTGACCTGCCCGATCCCACCGGTCCGGACCGTCAGGAGTCACCCGACGGCTGACCCCTGCGGGGACCTCCGGCCCACGACATCCGCAGCCACCCCGACGACGATGGACCGACGGAGGGCGCCGGGCCCGCCGGTCGGACGGCGAAGGAGGGGAACGATGCGCATCCTGCTGGCAGTGGCCTCGCGCCACCAGGGCACGTGGGAGATCGGCGACGTGGTCGCGCAGAGGTTGCGCGCCCGCGGCCACGAGGTCGACCAGAGTGCCCCCGAGGACGTCACGACCGTGGCGCAGCACGACGCGGTGGTCCTGGGCTCGGCGGTCTACACCGCCCACTGGCTGCCCGCGGCCCGCGACCTCGCCGACCGCTGCGCGCAGGAGCTGCGCGCCCGGCCCGTGTGGACGTTCTCGTCCGGCCTCGCGACGCAGCCGGCCAACTCCGCCAACTCGCCGCTCGAGGTCGCCGCGCTGTGCGAGCGCATCGGCGCCCGCGGTCACCGCAGCTTCCGCGGTCGTCTCGACCGCTCCGTGCTGTCCTTCACCGAGCGCGCGATCATCGCCGGTGGGCGGGCGCGCGAGGGCGACCACCGCGACATGGAGGCCGTGGCGGCCTGGGCCGACACGATCGCCGACGCGCTGGACGCCGAGCCGTGCGCGGGTCGTTCCTCCATGGCGGGTCACAGCGCCTGACGGGCGCGGGCGGGCCGGTCCGTCAGCGGACGGGCTGCACCCGCTGCTGCTCGCGCTGCCGCTGGCGGCGCAGGCCGCGCAGCTCCGCGGCGACCGCGACCATGGTGGGTCGCTGCAGCGGGTCCGTGCGCGTCATCGCCCGCAGCAGCGCCGCGAACTCGCGGTCGACGTCGTCGGCGATCTGCGGGCCGTGCAGCAGCCGCGCGAGCGACGCCGTCAGCGGGTCGCCCGGGTAGGCGCGGCGCCCCGTGAGGCACTCGAGCAGCACGAGTCCCAGGGAGTACACGTCGCTCGCGGCGCCGGCGGGCTCGCCGAGGGCCTGCTCGGGGCTCTGGTAGCCCGCCGTGGCGCGGTCGTCGGGGTGGGCGTGGCGGGCCGCGTCGGAGGCGGCGATGCCGAAGTCCGCGAGGACGACCGGCAGCCCCGGGGCGTCGCGGCGCCCGGACGCCGGCGTCGTGTCGGCGACCAGCACGTTCGACGGCTTCACGTCGCGGTGCACCACGCCCGCGCGGTGGGCGTGCGCCAGCCCTTGCGCGAGCTGGTACCCGACGTCGGCCGTCGTCGCCGCGTCGAGCGGGCCGTCCGCCACCACCTCGCGCAGCGTGCGTCCCTCGACGAGCTCCATGACGAGGAACGCCACGGGCCCCACCCCGGCGACCACGTCGGCGCCCACGTCGAGCAGGGCCACGAGGGAGGGGTGGGACAGGTCGGCCAGCACGCGCGCCTCCTGCGCGTACCGACGCACCTGGGCGGTGTCGGCGTCGGCGAGGCGGAACACCTTGATGGCGACCGGCCGGTCGAGCCGGGTGTCGACGGCCCGGAAGACCTGCGCCGAGCCACCCTGGCCGAGCTGGTCCCCGAGCACGTAGCGGCGCGCCAGCTCGGGGGCGGCGTGCCGTCCGCCGCGCGTCACAGCTCGGTCATCGCTCTGGCTCCGGTTCCTCTGCGGGCGCGGGCTGCGCCAGCACGACCGTAGAGCGGGACCGGGGTCGGCGCACGCCGAGGGGGAGCCCCGACAGGGTGACGGCGGGCTCCTGCGCGGGCCCGGCGGACGAGGTGACGGTCTGTCGCGACAAGATCACGTCGCGGACCCCCTCCCGCCCTCCGCTGCCCACCAGGGTGCGGTGCGATGATCGTCCTGTGCTTCCCGTGACTCCCCCCACGACCGAGCTGCCTTCCGTCCCCCCGGGCGACCCGGCCGGGCTCGCGCCGTACGACGCCGTCCTGCTGTTCTCGTTCGGCGGCCCGAACGGCCCCGACGACGTCCTGCCGTTCCTGCGCAACGTCACCGCGGGCAAGAACATCCCGGACGAGCGCCTGGCGGAGGTCGCCGAGCACTACCACCACTTCGGCGGGCGCAGCCCGATCAACGAGCAGAACCTCGCGCTGCGGGCCGCGCTGCAGGCCGAGCTCGAGCGCCGGGGCCTCGACGTCCCGGTGGTCTGGGGCAACCGCAACTGGACGCCGTACACGACGGACGCGCTCGCGGAGGCCTACGCCGCCGGCGCGCGGCGGGTCGTGGCGGTCGTGACGTCGGCGTACTCGTCGTACTCCGGGTGCCGGCAGTACCGCGAGAACCTGTGGACCGCGCTGAGCGACCTCGCCACGCGGGTCGGCGCGCCCGAGGGCACCCACCCGATGGCGGTCGACAAGGTCCGGTCCTACTTCAACCACCCCGGCTTCGTGCAGGCGAACGTCGACGCGGTCGTGGAGGCCTACCAGGGTGTCGCGGCCGACGCGGCCTGGCCCCGCCTCGTCTTCGTGACGCACTCGATCCCCGACACGATGGAGGAGGCGTCGGTCGTCGCCGGCGCCTCGTACCGCGAGCAGCACCTCGACGTCGCGCGCACCGTCGCCGCGGCGGTCGCGGAGCGCCTCGGCCGCGAGGTGGAGTGGGACCTGGCGTTCTGCTCGCGCTCCGGCCCGCCGAGCCAGCCGTGGCTCGAGCCGGACGTCAACGACCACCTCGGCACGCTCGCCGCGGCGGGCACGACGTCCGTGGTGCTCTCGCCGATCGGCTTCGTCTCGGACCACATGGAGGTCGCCTTCGACCTGGACACCGAGGCGCTCGAGACCGCGCAGGAGCTGGGCATGACCGCCGTGCGCGCGGACTCCGTCGGGGTGCGCGAGGCGTTCGTCCGCGGCCTGGTCGACCTGCTCGTGGAGCGCGCCGCGATCGCCCGCGCGGACGCCGCCGGCCTGCCGCGCCCCGCCGAGGCGACCGCCGGCGACCTGCCCGCGTTCCGCTCGGTGTGCGCCCCCGGCTGCTGCCGGATGCGTGCCGGCGTCGACTCCGGCCGCCCGGCGGCGTGCTCGACGGACCCCTGGTCCTGACCGCGCCCGCCCACCCCGCCCCGCATCCCGAGCCGAGAGAGAGCCCGTGACCACCCAGGCCGTCCCCGCCCCGACCGACGCGCTGAACGCGAGCATCCGCTACACGATGTGGTCCGTCTTCGCCGTCGACACCCCGCTGCCCGCCGACGACGCCGAGCGCGCCGCCGTCGTCGCGGACGCCGAGCGTGCCGTCGCCGCCGACGGCGGGCTGGTCGTGCGCGGGTGGTACGACGTCGCGGGCCTGCGGGCCGACGCCGACCTCATGGTGTGGTGGCACGCCGAGACCGTCGAGCAGGTGCAGGCCGCGTACCACCGGCTGCGCGCCAGCGCCCTCGGCGCCCACCTGACCCCCGTGTGGTCCGTCGTCGGCCTGCACCGGCCGGCGGAGTTCAACCGCGCGCACGTCCCCGCCTTCCTGGCGGGCGAGCCCGCGGGCGACTACCTGTGCGTCTACCCGTTCGTGCGGTCGTACGACTGGTACGTGCTGCCCGACGAGGACCGTCGCCGCATGCTGCACGAGCACGGTGCCGCGGCGCGCGACTACGCCGACGTGCGCGCCAACACGGTGGCGTCGTTCGCGCTCGGTGACTACGAGTGGCTGCTCGCGTTCGAGGCCCCGGAGCTCCACCGCATCGTGGACCTCATGCGTGACCTGCGCGCCACGCAGGCGCGGCTGCACGTCCGCGAGGAGGTGCCGTTCTACACCGGTCCGCGCGTCGAGCTCGCCGACTGGGTGCAGCGCCTGCCGCGCGCCTGAGCGGCCCGGTCGTCGTCCGCCCCGCGGGCGGACCGCCGGGGCGGGTGCCATGATCGACCATGCGCGAGCACGGGCAGGACGAACCGACGACCGCCGACCTGACGGGCGGCATCCCGGACGCTCCCTGGCTGCACGGGACCTGGCAGGTCGCGCGCATCGACGGCGCCGAACCCGCCGCGGGGCTGCAGGGCCCGCCCTGGCTGACCTTCGAGGGTGACGGCGTCGTCTTCGGGTACGCGGGCGTGAACCGCGTGCGGGGGACGTGGCGGCTCGACGGTTCCACGCTGACCTTCGGTCCGGTGGTCGCGACGCTCATGGCCGGACCGGCCGACGCGACCGCGACCGAGCGCTCCGTCCTGGCCGTCCTCCAGGACGGCGGCACCGTCACGCCCGGGCCCGAGGGGTGCGGCGTGCGGACGCCGGCGGGCCGCACGGCCGAGCTGGTGCGCACGTCCGCGCGGCCCGCCGCCGACCCACCGGTCGACGCCGGGCCGCACGTGCTGCACTGACCGGCCGGTCGCTCAGGGGTACAGCCCGCGGATGAGGTGCGCCTCGGCCACCCTCCGCACGCCGATCGTCATGGCCGCCTCGCGCAGCGTGACGGACTCCGCGTGCGCCAGGGCGGCGACCGACGCGTGGCTGGCCAGCATGCGCTGTTCCAGCCGTTCGGCGATCTCGCCCTCGGTCCACCAGTACGCCTGGTTCGCCTGCACCCACTCGAAGTAGGAGACGACGACACCCCCCGCGTTGGCGAGGATGTCGGGCACGACGACCACGCCTCGCTCCGCGAGCACGCGGTCGCCCTCGCCGGTCGTGGGGCCGTTCGCCCCCTCGACGACCCAGCGCGCCTTGACGCGCGCCGCCGTCTCACCGTCGAGGACGCCCTCGACGGCCGCCGGGACGAGGAGGTCGACGTCGAGGGCGAGCAGGTCGGCGTTGGTGACGGGGTCCGCGTCCGGCAGGCCGGTCACCGATCCCGTGCGCTGCACGTGGTCGAGGAGCGCCGGCACGTCGAGCCCGTCGTCGCGGCGCACGCCGCCGTGCTCGTCGCTGACGGCCACCACGCGGGTACCGGCCTCGTGCAGCAGGCGGGCCGCGTGAGACCCGACCTTGCCGAAGCCCTGGACGGCGGCGCTCACCTCGGACAGCTCGACGCCGTCCGCCCGCAGAGCGGCGCGTGCCGTGTGCACCACGCCCTGCGACGTGGCCGTGGGGCGTCCCAGCGACCCTCCGACGGCGAGCGGCTTGCCGGTCGTCACCGCGGGGATCGTGAAGCCGTGGTTGACGGAGTACGTGTCCATGACCCAGGCCATGGTGCGTTCGTCGGTGCCGATGTCGGGGGCCATGATGTCCCGCTCGGGTCCGATGATCGGCATGATCTCGCTGGTGTAGCGGCGCGTGACGCGCTCCAGCTCCGACGCGGAGTGCGCGTGCGGGTCGATGGTGACGCCGCCCTTGGCGCCGCCGTAGGGCACGTCGACGACCGCGCACTTCCAGGTCATCCACATCGCGAGGGCCCGGACCTCGTCCACGTCGACGCCTGGCGCGTACCGCAGCCCGCCCTTGCCGGGGCCGCGCGAGATGTTGTGCTGGACGCGGTACCCGGTGAAGACCTGGACGCGGCCGTCGTCACGGCGCAGCGGGACCGCGACGCGCAGCTCGCGGCGTGGCGTCGCGAGCACCTCGTGCAGGCCTGCGTCGTAGCCGAGGATCTCGACGGCGCGGGCGAGCTGCTGCTGCGCGGTGGCCAGGGGGGCGGAGGAGAGGGCGGGCGTGGCGGCCGGTAGGGCCGCGCTCGGGGGGGAAGCGTCGTCGCTCATGCCTCACCCTGGCACGGTCGGCCCGTGCCGTGATGTCAGCAGAGCCGGATGTCGGTGACCCACCGCGCGATGTTGCCGCCCAGGTGACGGCTGTGGCGTGCCGGGACGACCACGCACGTGCCGGGCGCCTCGTCGGAGTACACCGGCGCGACCGCGAGCGCGTCCCGGCCGCAGTTGATGACCCGCGCCGACCATGGCGACGGGAACGACAGGTAGTGCGACTCGAGGTACGAGCACCAGGCGTCCTCGTCCTGGAGCGCGTCGTCGGGCTGTGCGGCGCCCGCACCGGGACGGGGCAGGGAGCGCTGGTCGGCAGCCCGGGCGGCGGCCGGCAGCGCGGTCGCCAGCAGCAGGACGACCGCGAGTGCGATGCCCGTGCGCCGCCGCCGGGTCGTCCGCGCTCGTCCGCGCCGCGTGGTGGAGGTGGGTGCCGACCGGGGCGCGGGGGAGGTGGGTGCCGACTCGGGAGTCGTGGCGGGACGGATGATGATCGGCTCCTCTCCCGTCGCCCTGGACGGGCGGGAGCGCCGCACACCGTTGTGCGGCGCTGCGACCACCTTTGCGCGGCAGGGCCGCCGATGTCAAGAAGAGATGAGACTCCAGTCAGACGGTTCTTGCGGCGATGCCCCCGGTCACGCCGAAGCGCGCACCACGAGCTCGGGGGCGAAGATCAGCGGTTCGCTGCTGGGCGCACCGTGCAGCTGGTCGAGCAGGCGCGCGCCGGCAGCGCGCGCCATGGCGACGACGGGCTGGATGACGCTGGTCAACGGGGGCGTGGTCGACGCGGCGACGCCGAGGTTGTCGTAGCCGACGATCGCCACGTCACCCGGCACGTCGCGACCCAGCTCCGCGAGCACACCCAGGGCACCCGTCGCCATGAGGTCGGACGCGATGAAGATCCCGTCGACGTCGGGGAACCGTGCGAGCAGGTCGCGCGCGGCGCGCGCGCCCGACGTGATCGTGAAGTCGCCGTGCACCACCGCGGACTGGTCGAGGCCGGAGGCCTCCATCGCCACCCGCCAGCCGACGAGCCGGTCGATGCCGGCGGACATGTCCTGCGGCCCCGCGATCGTCGCGATGCGGCGGCAGCCGCGGTCGATGAGGTGCTGGGTCGCCAGGCGCCCGCCCTCGGTGTTGTCGGTGTCGACGTACTGGACGTCCTCGTGGGACGCCGACAGGGGGCGGCCGACGAAGACGTTGGGCACGCGGGAGGCGAGCAGCGCCTGGTCGAGCGCGTCGTCCCGGTGGTGCGACACGACGATGGCGCCGTCGACGTGCCCGTTGCGCAGGTACCGGATGGTCCGCTCGCTCTCACCCGGGCGCGCGATGACCAGCACGACCTGGATGTCGGAGTCGGCCAGCGACGTGCTGAGCCCGTTGAGCGTCCCGGCGAAGAAGGGGTCGGACAGCACCCGCTCGTCGGGCTCGGGCACGACGAGCGCGATCGAGTCCGTCCTGCGCGTGACGAGCGACCGTGCCGCCCGGTTGGGCGTGTAGCCGAGGTCGGCGACGGCGGCCTCGACCGCGGAGAGCGCCTCCGGCGACACGCGCAGGCCGCCGTTGATCGCGCGCGACGCCGTCGAGCGCGAGACACCCGCCCTCTCGGCCACCTGCTCGAGCGTCGGCGCCGCCGGGCGCGCGAGATCTGCGCGCATCGAGAAGTTCTCGACCACCGTTGGTCATCCCCTCGTGTGGCTGCACGGGTGCAGCTTGGGTGTTCTCCTGGCCATGGTCCGCGTCCCGCGCACGAGGCGAAGGTTACCTCCGGACCTGCTCGGTCACTGGTCGGGCGCACGGGTGTCGCGCGCCCGACCAGGTGAGCACCGAGGGCCTCAGCCCTTGACTGCGCCCGCCATGATGCCCGCGACCAGCTGTCGGCCGGCGAAGACGAACAGGATGATCAACGGCAGGGTGACGATGAACACGCCCGCCATGACGAGCGAGTAGTCCACGAAGTAGTTCGCCTGGAGCAGGCGAAGTGCCACGGGGAGCGTCGGATTCGTCTGGTTGAGCACGATCGAGGGCCAGAAGAAGTTGGTCCACTGGGTGACGAACGTGAACAACGCGAGCATGGCCGCGGCGGGTCGCGCCGCGGGCATCGCGATCGACCAGAACGTGCGGAACATCGACGCGCCGTCGACGCGGGCCGCCTCGACGAGCTCGTAGGGCAGCGCCTCCTCGAGGTACTGCGTCATCCAGAACACGCCGAAGGCCGTCACGAGGGCGGGGACGATCACGGCCTGCAGCGTGCCCACCCACTGCATCTTCGCCATGATGATGTACAGCGGGATCACGCCCAGCTGGGTCGGCACGGCCATCGTGGCGATGACGAACACCAGCAGAGGACGACGGCCGCGGAAGTTCAGCTTCGAGAACGAGAAGCCCGCGAGCGTCGAGAAGAGCACCGTCGAGGCGGCGGTGACCGTCGAGACGATCAGCGAGTTGCGGAACGCCTGCCAGAAGTCGAAGGCGTTGGAGTTCATGACCTCGCCGAACTTCTGGAACAGGCTCGCGTCCGGGAAGATCTGCGGCAACGGGCTCTGCGCGATGGCCACCGGGTCGGACGAGCCGAGCAGCAGCGTGTAGTAGATCGGTGCGATGCCGACGAGCAGGGCCACGCCGAGCAGGACGTAGGTGACGATCCCGGGCCGACGCTCGTAGCCGCCGACGTTGGGGCGCGCACGGCGTGCTGCGCGCGCCGCTCCGGCGCCCGCAGACTGCCGGATCGCGGGGACGGAACTCATCACGGCCTCCTCGTGGAACGTGCGGCTGCGCGCCGCTGGCGTCGGGACCTTCGCTGCGGCCCGTGGCCGCCCGAGCTCGCGATCCGGTTGCTGAGTGCGAAGTTGATCGACCCGATGACGATGACGATGAGGAAGAGGATCCACGCCACGGCGGCGGCTCGTCCGAGGTTGCGCTGAGTGCCCCAGCCCACGTCGTAGAGGTACAGGGTCGTCGTCATCCACTGCTGCGAGGACCCGCCGCGGCCGAGCTCGTCGAACACGCGGGGCTCGTCGTAGATCTGCAGGCCACCGATGGTCGAGGTCAGGACGACGAAGATGATCGTCGCGCGGATCTGGGGGACCGTGATCGAGAAGAACTGACGGATGCGACCGGCGCCGTCGATGATCGCCGCCTCGTAGAGGTCCCGCGGCACGGCCTGCATGGCGGCCAGGAAGATCAGGGCGTTGTACCCCGTCCACCGGAAGTTCACCATCGTGGCGATGGCGATGTGGCTCGGGAGCGGTTCGACGTGCCAGCGGACCGGGTCGAGCCCGAAGACGCCGAGCGCGGCGTTGATCAGGCCGGACTGGTCGGCGAACAGGCGGCCGAAGATGATGCCGACGGCGACGGGCGCGACGACGTACGGCAGCAGGACCCCCATCCGCCAGAACGTCCGGGCGCGCAGGTTCTGGTCCAGGAGCGCGGCGAGCACGATGGCGACGGCGACCTGCGGGACCGTCGACAGCAGGAAGATGGAGAACGTGTTGCGCAGCGACTTCCAGAACACGTCGTGGGCGAGGATGGCCGCGAAGTTCTCGAAGCCGATGAACTCGCCCTGGCCACCCAGCAGCTTCCACTCGTACACGGAGACGTATCCCGTGTAGATGAGGGGGAAGAGCCCCGTGATCGCGAAGGCGATGAAGAACGGGGAGATGTAGAGGTACGGAGAGACTTTGACGTCCCAGCGCGACAGCCGCTGGGAGAATCCGACCCGGCGGGGTGGCCGGGGGGCGCCGGCGGTGATGACCCGCTCCGGCGCCGGTGACTTCACGGACATGAGGGACCTCGCGTGGATGGTGACCCGGGGGGACTCAGGGTCGCGTCGTGCCGGCGGACCCTCGGACGGGCCGTGCGGCGGGCGAGCCGTCGCACGGGAGGACCGGCCGGGGACCCGCGTGGGGTCCCCGGCCGGTCAGTGGGTCACAGGTCCAGGTTGCTGAAGGCCTGGACTGCGCTGTCCCATCCCTGCTCGGGCGTCTCGGACTTCTCGATGTCGACGCGGTTGATCGCGTCGCTCACCACCTGGTGGATCTCGAAGTAGTTCTCACCCTTGAACGGCGTGACGTCGATCGCGGCGGCACGGTTGGCGAAGATCTCACCGACCGGGGCGTCGTTGAAGAAGTCGTTCGTCGCGCCCGTCAGGTCCGCCGACTCCCAGGCCTCGACCTGGCTCGGGAACGTACCGGCGTTCAGGAACGCCTTGACCTGCGTCTCGGGCGACGTGAGCCACTCGGCGAGCGCCTTGGCCTCGTCCACGTTCTTGCCGCTGGCCGGGACGGTCAGGTACGAGCCGCCCCAGTTGCCGCCGCCGCCGGGGAAGACGTCCGCGACGTCCCAGCCGGTGACGCCGCCGGCGCGCTCCTCGATCGGACCGGTCATCCACGCGGGGCAGAGCATCGTCGCGAAGCTGTTGTTCTGGAACGCGGCGTCCCAGTCGCCCGACCACTGGGCGAGGTTGGCGGACAGGTCGGCGGAGGCCGTGACGGTCGCGAGGTACGCGTCCTTCACGTCGGTGTTCTCGGCCAGCGGCTTCGCCGTGCCGTCGCTCTCCTCGTACGCGTTCTCCAGCTGGTTGACCATGCCCTGGTAGATCGAGCCCGCGGTCTCGAACCACGCGACGTCGGGCGTGGCCGCGACGAACTGGCGGCCGACCTCGAAGTAGGAGTCCCACGTGGCGTTCTCGCCACCGAGGAGCTCGGCGACCGCCGCGCGGTCGGTCGGCAGGCCGGCGGCCTCGAACAGGTCCGCCCGGTAGCAGATGCCCTCCGGGCCGATGTCGGTGCCGTAGCCGATCAGGCGGCCGTCCTCGGCCGTCGCGGCAGCGACCTTCCATTCGTCCCAGCGGCCCTCGACCGCGTCGTCCGAGAGGTCGGCGAACGCGTCGGCGCTCGCGACGAGCTCGGGGAGCCAGTCCACCTCGATCGCCTCGATGTCCGCCAGGCCGGCGCCGCCGGCGGCGAGCTTCGTCGTCAGGTTCGTGCGAGCGTCGGCCGACTGCGCGGCACGCGTCTGCTCGACCTTCACGTTGGGGTTCAGCTCGGTGTACTCGGCGAGGAGCTCCTCGGTGTACCCGA
The DNA here is from genome assembly GCF_024508275.1 of Cellulomonas wangsupingiae. Classification (NCBI taxonomy): domain Bacteria; kingdom Bacillati; phylum Actinomycetota; class Actinomycetes; order Micrococcales; family Cellulomonadaceae; genus Cellulomonas; species Cellulomonas wangsupingiae. The sequence continues at coordinate 2,716,133 of NZ_CP101989.1, read as the reverse complement.
AGTCGTTGAAGGTGGCGATGGTGAGGGTGATCGCCTCGTCGCCGTCCGTGCCGCCCTCGGCGGACGAGCCGCCGTCCGAGCAGGCGGTGCCGAGCAGCGAGATGCTCATGACGCCCGCTGCGAGCGCCCACGCCTTGCGTGTGGTCTTGCGCACAATGACTCCCTTGTCAGTCTGACGGCGGCCTCGCCGTGCATCCAGTCCGCCCGCCGCCGCCCAGCCGCACCGGCTGTGACCTGCGTCGCGCGTGGGCCGTCGGGCCCGTCGTGGTGTGCTCCTGTGAAACCGTCTCGCGGGAGCGTTCCCACGCACTGCGGGACACCTTCGTCCCGGATATGGGCGGGTGTCAAGGATCGGCTCGCGCAGACGGGTGGTGGTAGCGATCCCACGGAAGTGAACGCGCAGGTCAGACGGGGTTTTTACGCCTCTCGCGTTATCCAATCGTTACGGCTGGGAGGCCTCCGCGTGACCCGTGGCGCGAACGGGTGCCGGGACCGCCGTCGGTCGCCGACGGGCCGCGGCCGCGCGGACCGTCCGCGGGCGGTGGCGGCGCGGGGTGCACCGCTGCGGCCTCAGCGGGTCGTCGAGCCGTCCCGGTCGGCGTCGCCGGCGAGCCAGCGGGCGGCGACCGCCTCCTCCTCGCCGAGGGCGGCGCGGACGGCGCCGGCCGCGGCCTCCTCGACGGCCGCACCGAAGAGCGGGACGGCCGCTCGGACGTCGCCGTCGTAGACCACCCGGGAGGCGTCGGGGCCCACGGCCACCAGGGACGTGCGCCCCGTGAGCCGCACCGGTGCGCCGGCGATCTCGACGACCACGGTGCCGGAGCGCGAGCCGTCCGCGGCCGGGGCCTCCCACGCCTCGACCTGCCGGACGTCGATCCGGTCGCCCACGAACGACCGCAGGTGGGCCGGTATCTGCGCGGTGGGCAGCGCGCGCCGGCTCGTCACCGTGAAGGCGTCGTCGGCCGTGCCCGTGACGTCGACCTGCTGCTCCACGGCGCCGGACGCCCGCACCTTCGCGTGCACGTACGCCGGGTCCGCCAGCAGGCGTGACGCGTCGCGCACGTCGGTGGGCAGGTCGATCGTGACGTGGAGCTGCACCGCGGACCTCCCGGACGGGCGTGGGCGTGGGGGACCGAGCGGACGCGCGGCCCCGCGACGGCGAGGCCGCCGGCCGGCCTCCCGTCGTCGTCGAGCGTAGCCGTCGCTGCGTACCCTGGGGCGGTGTCCACGCTGAGCGACCTCGTCACACGTCACGGTGCGCTCGACGCCGCCGACCTGGAGTGGCTGCACCTGCTGGTCGGTGACTGGCAGGTCGTCTCCGACCTGGCGTTCGCCGACCTGGTGCTGTGGCTCCCCACGGCCGACGGCGACTTCGTCGCGGTCGCCCAGTGCCGGCCGTCGACGGGTGCCACCGTGCACTACGACGACGTCGTCGGCTCCCGGCCGCCCGAGGGGCAGGTGGCGCAGCTGCGACGCGCCCTCGAGGAGCAGGCGCCGCAGCGTTCGCGCGAGCCGCGCTGGTTCGGCTCGTACGCGGTGCGCGAGGAGGCGGTGCCCGTCGTGCGCGGCGGGCGCTCCATCGCGGTCCTCGCCCGGCAGACCAACCTCGGGGGGGCCCGGACGCCGTCGCGGCTCGAGCTCAACTACGTCGAGGCGGCCGACGACCTGGTCGCCATGGTCGCGCGGGGCGAGTACCCCTCGCCCGACGCGCCGACGGGGCCGCGCCGCGGCGCGCCCCGCGTCGGTGACGGGCTCGTGCGCATGAACGGTGAGGGGGAGGTGCTCTACGCGAGCCCCAACGCGCTGTCGTGCTTCCACCGCCTGGGGGCGCTCGGCGACCTCGTGGGCAGGTCGCTCATCGAGGTCACGGCCGACCTCATCGAGCAGAACGCCACGGTCGACGAGTCGATGCCGCTGGTGCTCATGGGGCGGGCCCCGTGGCGCGTCGACGTGGAGGCACGCGGGGTCGCGCTGTCGCTGCGCGCGGTGCCGCTCACCGAGCGCGGTCAGCGCACGGGCGCCGTGCTGCTGTGCCGCGACGTCTCCGAGCTCCGGCGGCGCGAGCGCGAGCTCATCACCAAGGACGCGACGATCCGCGAGATCCACCACCGCGTGAAGAACAACCTGCAGACGGTGGCGGCGCTGCTGCGCCTGCAGTCGCGGCGCATGAGCTCACCCGAGGCGCGCGAGGCGCTGGGCGAGGCCATGCGGCGGGTGTCGACGATCGCGCTGGTGCACGAGACGTTGTCCCAGACGCTGGACGAGAGCGTCCCGTTCGACGACCTCGTCGGGCGCAGCCTGCGCCTCGCGGCCGACGTGGCGACGGCGGGGGCGCACGTGCGGACCACCGTCCGAGGTTCGTTCGGCGCCGTCCCGGCCGAGGACGCGACCGCGCTCGCCCTCATCCTGACCGAGCTCGTGACGAACGCCGTCGAGCACGGGCTGGCCGGTCGCGACCACGGGACGGTGGAGGTCGTCGCCGAGCGGGAGGGTCATCACCTACGGGTCGAGGTCGTCGACGACGGCAGGGGCGTGCCGGACGGCAAGGGCGCCGGGACGGGGCTGGGCACGCAGATCGTGTCGACGCTCGTGCGCAACGAGCTGGGTGGCTCCATCGAGTGGCGCGGCCGCGACGGCGGCGGCACCTCGGTGGTCATCGAGGCCGTCCTGCGGCAGGGGCGGGACGCGGCGACCGTGGCGTGACGCCCGGTGCGGCGCCGGGCCCGGACATGCCGACAGGGCCGCCGTGACCGGTCGGCCCTGTCGAGGTGGTCGGTGCGTGGCGCCGGTGGCGGCACGTGGCCGCGGCTCGTCCGGTCGGTCAGCCGGCGCGACGCTGGCGGGCGGTGCGGCGCTTGAGTGCGCGGCGCTCGTCCTCGGACAGGCCGCCCCAGACGCCGGCGTCCTGGCCGGTCTCGATCGCCCACTTCAGGCACGTGTCGACGACGTCGCAACGACGGCAGACGGCCTTGGCCTCCTCGATCTGCTGCAGCGCCGGGCCCGTGTTGCCGATCGGGAAGAACAGCTCGGGGTCCTCGTCGAGGCAGGCTGCGCGGTGGCGCCAATCCATGGGGGCTCTCCTTGGCACACGCCTCGCCGCGCGCTCGTCGGAGCGCGCGCCGGTGGGCATGGGATCAGTGGTGGGGGAAACGTGCTGCCTCAAGCGTCACACCCGATCCGTCGGGGCACAAGGGTTACGGCAACGTTTCATTGCCATAACGACTGAGGCGTTGGTCACAGCGCGAGCTGGTGGCGTCGGCACGTCCGGCCCGCCCCGGGCGACGCTCTCACGACGGGCCGAACGAACGTCCAGGTCAGGGCCCTGTCCAGGCCTTAGGCCTCTGACCTGGGAGATCGCTGTGTCCCCGATGTGGGAAGGAGCGGCGTGCGCGCCGCGGGACCGCGGGGCAGCCCGTCGCGTGACGTCGCTCACGCGGTGCGCCGTGCACGCGGTTGCGGCGGTGATCGAGGGTTGCGTGGTCACATCGGCCCCCGATGTCTGGTATTGGCGGGCGGCCCGGGGCCGGTGGTGAACGGCGGACGTGTCGGGGGCACGCGCGACCTAGGGTCGTGCCATGCCCAGCACGTCGTCCGGCCCCGCGCCCGCACCTCGCCCCTCCCCGTCGCCGCGCCCGACGATGCTCGTCGTGGCGTGCGCGTCGGTGCTCCTGGAGGCCGCGGCGCTCGTGGTGGGTGCGGGCGCCGGCGTGGTCGCCCTGGTGGGCGGTGCCGACGCCGGGCCAGTCGTGTTCCTCGTCGTCCTGGCACTCGGTGCCGCGGCGCTGCTGGTCGCGGCCGCCCGAGGGCTGTGGGGCGGCCGCCGGTGGGGTCGCGGACCGGTGCTCACGGCGCAGATCCTCGTCGTCGTCACCGCCGCGACCTGGTGGGGGGCGGGCGGAGGCCTGCGTGCGCTCGTCCCGATGGGCCTCGCGCTGCTCGTCGTCGTGGGCGTGCTCAGCCCTCGGGTCGTCCGGGCCACGTCGGGCGGCCGGGCGGCCGCGTCCTGACCGCCCACGGCACCCGCCGCGTCCTCCGCGGGCCTCAGGGCCGCGGGCCGCGACCCGCGAGAGGGCGGGGCCCGGGGTCGTGGACCTGGACGCGGAGGAGCGTCCGGTCGAGCCGCAGCACCCCCCGCCCCGCCGGGCGGTGCCGCGGGTCGGTCTGCAGGGCCGCGCCCGGGCCCAGCAGGTCCGCGGCCGCCGGGCCGTGCGGGTCGAGCACCAGCACGTGCCGTGAGCGCAGGGCCGTGGCCACCGGCCCGCGGTAGCAGCCCGACGCGTGGTCGCAGGTCGTCGCCAGGGCCACGACCTGTGCGCCCGGGGCGCCGGTCAACGCACGGTCCACCAGGTCCGCGAGCTCCGGCGTGGCGCGCTCCGCCTGGTCCTGGTCGTCCACGAGGAGCACGACGGGTGCACCTGCGGGCGCGCCGTGGCCCGTCGTGCCGCCCGTCCCGTCCAGCAGGCGGGCGGCGGCGTCCCACGACACCTCGACGACGTCCCCCGGTGCCGGCAGGGTGTCGCCGCCACCCGGTGCGCCGGACGCCCGGCCGGCGAGCAGCACGCGTCGGCCGGCCTCGGCCCACCCCAGTGCCAGGGTGCGCAGCGTGGTGCTGCGTCCCGACCCCGGCGGGCCGGCGACGACGAGCGGGCGCTCCTGCTCGACGTCCACGGGCCAGGGGCCGTCGCCGCCCGCACCGAGCGGAATGCCGCCGGGCAGGGGGGAGCGGGCGCCGACGGCGGAGGGCGGGCCGTCCCGGGGCGACCGCACCGGCAGCGCGCCGATGCGCAGCGGGCCCGCCGGGCCGCCGCTCCTCCGCGGGTGCCCACCCGTCACGGGACCGGTGCACCGCACCGTCGCCGGCAGCACGACCTGGCACAGGTGGGTGCCGTCGCGCGAGGACACGATCGCGCGGCCGGGGTCCGTGCGGGGGCCGGCGAGGGCGGGCGGGACCCCGGCCAGGGCGTCGAGGGAGGGGTCGGGGACGGGCAGGACGACCCGGCACGCGAAGGCGCCCACGAGGCGGGCGAGGGCGGGGACGACCGGTCCTGCCGCCGCGACGTGGACACCGGCCGGCGGACGGTGCAGCAGGGCGGTGAGCAGCTCCACGCCCGCGCCACGCGCGTGCGTCACCAGCGCGTCGAGCAGGGCGTCCAGGCCGTCCACGAGCAGGAGGTCGGCGGGCCCGTCCCGGTCGTCGCGGGACGTCAGCCGGTCCAGCAGCAGCAGGGTGCGGTGCGGGTCGTCGAGGGACGGGGTGGTGCCCACGAGGTGCGGCGCGGCGACGTGGAGGTGGGCGAGCGCCTCATCCGGCAGCCCGACCGCGTGGACGTGCGCACCGGCGACGACCGCGTGCGTCCCGACGGTGAGCAGCGTCGTCGACCGGCCGGAACGGGGCCCACCGAGCACGAGGAGCGGCCCTTCGTCCGGCGCCCAGCGCACGACCGCACGGCGCTGCTCCGCCGGCACGTCGGCGAGCGCGAGCAGCAGCCCGCCGGGGGCCGTGAGCGGTCCGGCGTCCGCGGCGAGGACCCGGTCCGGCAGCGCCGGCGGCCACGGCACGCCCGTGCCGGGCAGTCCCCGGGCGGCGACGCGTGCGGCGTCCACCCACGCGGCGACGTCGTCGGTCGGTGCGGACGCGGCGCGCCACCCCGGGGCGTCGGACGGTCCACCGGCCGGGTGGACGAGCCGGACGGGTGCCGCGGCCGGGTGCCGCCGCGCGCGGGCCACCTGCACGGGCACGGCCGCGCGTGCGCCGGCGCGCACGAGCGCGCGCCCCGGGGCGGCGGCGTCCAGGTGCGCGGCGTCCGACGTGCCGACGAGCTCGCGCGAGTCCGCCTCGTCCGCGACCCGCAGCGCGATGCGCAGGAGCACGTTGGCCCGCAGGTCTGCGGGGGCCGCGCCCCCGGGACGCTGCGTGGCGAGCAGGAGGTGCACGCCGAGGGCCCGCCCCTGGGCGCCCAGCCGCGCGAGCGTGGCCGCCGCGTCCGGCAGGTCGTCGACCAGTGCGCGCAGCTCGTCGACCACCACCAGCAGCCGTGCGGGCGTCGCGGGGTCCGCGGGGTCGAGGTCGGCGACGTCGGTGAGCCCGGCGCGGGTCAGCAGGCGCTCGCGGCGGTGCAGCTCGGCGCGCAGGCCCACCAGGGTGCGCCGCGCGGCGGTGACGTCGAGGTCGTGGACGTGGTCGACGACGTGCGGGAGGCCTGCGACCGGACCGAGGCCGGTGCCGCCCTTGAAGTCGACCAGGAGCACCGCGAGGCGTCGCGGCGGGTGCGTGAGGGCGAGCGCGAGCACCAGGGTCGTCAGCAGCTCGGACTTGCCGGCACCCGTCGTCCCGGCGGCGAGCGCGTGCGGGCCGTCGCGCACCAGGTCGAGGACGGCGGGCCGGCCGTCCGCGCCGACGCCCACCGGCGCCCGGAGCTCTCGGGCGTCGGACGGCCGACGCCACGCCGCGGCGACCGCGGCCGGGTCCGGTGGGGGCACCCCGGGCAGCAGCCCCAGCGCCACCGAGCGCGGGAGCGGTCCCGTCGCACCGCGAGTCGCGAGCAGCCAGCCGAGCGCGGCGGCGGCGCGCGCCTGGGCCTCGGCCACGTCGCGGCCCACGGCCTGCGGAGGGCCCGTCGCCAGGTCGTCGGCCCCCGTCGGTGGCGGGTCGTCGAGGGACGCCCGCCCGCTGCCGAGCCCGTCGCCGGCGGTGCGGCGGGCGGTCACTGCGCGGGGCCGGCGCGTGGCCGGCTCGTCACCTGCCCGGACGACCGTCGACGCCCAGGCCGGCACCGTGCCGCCCGGCGGCACGACCAGCAGCAGGAGTGCCCGGCCCGCCGCGAGCCGCCACGGCCCGAGGCCGTCGTCGAGGCCGTCCGCGACGACCAGGACGTGACCGTCGTCGGCCCCCGGGAGGTGCTGCGAGGGCTCCCACCACCGTGTCCAGCGCCAGTCGTCCCCGGCACGCCCGCGCACGACGAGCCGCATCGGGCCGCCGGCGCCCATCGCGCGCACGACGAGGGCGCGCGCGACCGCGAGGGTCGCGTCGCGGGGACCGACGAGCGCGAGCGTGCGGTCGACCGGCCACGGGCCGTCGTCACCCGCGACGGGGCCGGCCCTGTCCAGCAGGCGGCGGGCCGTGGCCAGGCGGACGGCGGCCACGTCGACGGTGCCGGCCGCGGGATCCCGGTCCGCGCCGGGCGGCCCGGCCGCCGGCCGACGCGCAGGTCCGACGTCCTCGGCCGGCGCGGGGGAGGGGTCGGCGGCGGACGGGCCGCGCGACCGGCCGGCGCCGCCGGCGACGAGCCCGAGCAGCCCGGTCAGGCCCGTGACCGCCGTGAGCAGGAGCAGCGGCTGGCGCAGCGCGGCTGCCAGGACGAGCGCGGCGACCGACGACGCCGCGGCGGTCCAGGCCCACGGCGGCAGGCGGTGCGTCGGCCGGGTCCCCGCCGGCTCGCCGTCACCGCGTGCGCGCAGCACGAAGGTCGTCCCGGCGACGCTCAGCAGCGTGCCGGCCGGCCACGTGCGGCCACGTCGCCCGACGGGGCGAGCGACGGTCGCGCCGCGGGCACCCGGGCGTCGCGCCCGTGCCCGCAGCGTGCCGCGGGCACCGACGACCCGGACGCGCACCCGACGTCCCCGCCGGTCGGTCTCCACGTGGACGGCGGGACCGGCGTCCTGCGGACCACTCCCGTGCGCGGGCCGGGCCGTGCCCGACGGTGCGCGCGGCACGGCCAGACGTACCCGGGCGCCGTCGGGGAGCGGCACGAGCCGCCCGGCGTCCGTGCCGCGCAGCACCGCGACGTGCACGGCGGTGAGCACGGCACGCGCGGCGTCGTCGGGGGGTGCGGCGCCCGGACCCAGGTGCGCCCCGGGGACCAGCGGCGGTGCGCCCGCGGGGTGGGCGTCGTCGAGCGCCGTGCCCGCGACCCGCAGCGGCGTGTGCGGCGCGGCCCACCCCGGGTCGCCCGTGAGGAGCGCGAGCCGGCGTCGCAGCGCACCCGCCGACAGGCCCGGCTCGACGTCGACGTCGACGTGCCGCGCGGGCGCGACGGGGGAGGGGACGGTGATGCGCATCCCGGGAGCATGCGGCCGCTGTGCCGCCGTCGGGGGTGCGCCGCGGGGAGCTGTGCGTGACGCGGACCTGCCCCGGGGCTGTGGTCCGCTCGCGCCGTGCGGAGGGACGACCGCGGGCCGGGAGGCGCGGTGGCACCTCCCGGCCCGGGTCCGGGTCGGCTCGACGGTCCGGCGGCCCTCCTGCGCGCCGTCCCGCGGCCGTGGCTCAGTCGACGCCGAGCGCCGCGACGGGCGGTGTGCGGGCGGCGGACCGTGCCGGGAGGGCGGAGGCCGCCAGGCCGGCGAGCACCGCGACCACGAGCACGGCACCCACGTGCGCCCACGGCACCGACAGCCGCACGTCGCTGATCGGGCCGAAGACCGCCGCTACGCCCGCCCAGCCGTACAGCAGACCGAGCACCGTCCCGATCAGCGCCCCGACCACCGCGATCAGCATGCCCTCGGTCGCGAGCATCCACCGCAGGCCCCGGCGCGACAGCCCGACCGCGCGCAACGTCGCCGACTCCCGCCGCCGCTCGATGACCGACAGCGACAGCGTGTTCGCCACACCGATGAGCGCGATGAGGACGGCCACGCCCAGCAGACCGATGACGACCGCCAGCACCACGTCGATGAACCGTTCGTCGGACTGCCGCTCCGCGGCCGCGCTCGCGACCTGCACCGCGTCGCTCCCGACGGCGTCCTGCACGTCCTGCATGACCCCCATCGCGTCGGCACCGGGGTCGAGCAGCACGAGCAGCGCCGTCTCCTGCTCGTCGAGCGCGAGGTCGTCGGCGGCCTGCGTCGTCAGCAGCGCCCCGTCCGTCGCGCGGGTCAGGACGTCGATCCGCGCGGTCCGCCCGCCGGTCGCCTCGACCTGCGTGGCGTCGTCCGCCCACCAGCGCGGCACGACGCTGCGTCCGGACGCGAGCGCGTCGGCCGCCACGGCGTCCCGCACCACGTGCGTCTGCTCCGGCCCGACGACGAGCACCTCGACCATCGCCGACGCGCCCTCGACGAGCCCCGACCGCGCCGGCACGACCGCGGCCACGCCGTCGAGCGCCGCCACGTCCTCCCGCACGTCGGTCGTGAACGCCGCGCCGTCGATCCGGGTCGCGACCAGGTCGACCGGGGCGCGCTCGTCCATCTCGCGCGCCAGCGACGCCTGCGCCGACACGGCACCGGTGCTCATCATCATCACGAGCGTCACGCCGATCACCAGCGCCGTGCTCGTCGCCGACGTGCGCCGGGGGTTGCGGACCGTGTTGGCGGCCGCGAGGCGAGCGGTCGTGCTGATCGCCGCCACCGGCCGGCCCACGGCGGACACGACGGCGGGGATCCACAGGGGTGCACCGACGAGCAGGCCGACGAACGACGTGGCACCGCCGAGGACCGCGACCGCCAGCGGCAGCATCGCGTCCACGGCGTACCCCGCCCGGCCCATCGCGACGCCGCCGAGCAGCGCCGCGACGCCACCGAGGGTCAGCAGGAGCGAGAACGCCAGCCGGACCCTGCCCGGGCGTGCCCGCACCGACGGGTCGTCCGCGGGGCGCAGCGCCGCCACGGGTGACACCCGGGTGGCCGCGCGCGCCGGCACCAGCGCGGCACCGACCGTCACGAGGGTGCCGACCACGACGGGGAGCACGACGTTGGTGAGCGTCGGGTGCACGGTGGTCGGGAGCGGGACGCCGTCCTGGGTGCGCGCCAGCACGCTCAGCGCGGCCTGGCTCAGACCCAGGCCGACGAGGACGCCTGCCGTGCCGGAGGCGAGGCCCAGGATGCCTGCCTCGAGCAGCACCGACGCGCGCAGCTGGCCGCGTCGCGCACCGACGCACCGCAGCAGTGCGAGCATGCGGGTGCGCTGGGCGACGATCACCTGGAACGTGTTGGCGATGACCAGGCCGGCGACCAGCAGCGCGACGGCCGCGAAGCCGAGCACGAGCATCACGATCACGTTGCCCCCGCCGAAGTGCTCGACGGCTGCGATCGCGGCCTCGTCGCGGGTGAGGACCTCGCCGCCGCCCGCCAGGTCCTCGGAGATCGCGGTGCGCACGGCCTCGACGTCGGCCGCCTCGCCGACCTCGACCAGCACGGTGCCGCCGGACTCGTCGAGACCGCTCCTTCCGGACCAGAGCACGACCGCGTCCACCGTCGCCGACCCCGCGCCGCCGTACTGGGACCACGCGCCGCGCGGGTCGTCGACCAGGCCGACGACGGCGACGTCCGCCGTCGACTCGGTGGCGACGGGCTGCGTCGGCGCGGGCTCGGCGGCGGGGGTGGCCACGGCTCCCTCGTCCGACGTGGCCGCGGCCTCGTCGGTGGGTACGGCCGTCGCCTCGTCGGACCACACCACCCAGGTGGCCCGGACGGTGTCACCGACGCCCACGCCCAGGCGCTCCGCGGTGGACGGCGGCAGGGCGACCTCGTCCGATGACGTGGGTGCGCGCCCGTCGACGACCTCGAGCGACGCCAGCGACGGGGCGGAGGGCTGGGCCAGCACCGCCTGCGACACGCTGCGGCGTCCGCTCGTGAAGGATGCCCACCCGAGGACCAGGGGGTCGGCGGCGGTCACCCCGGGGGTGTCCCGTGCGACCTCCAGCGCGTCCGCCAGCGTGACCTCGTCCGCGGCGACGACGAGGTCGGCCGAGCCGTAGGAGGCCGTGATCGCGTCGTACCCGCCGCGCGTGATCGCGTCGCCGGCCGTGAGCGTCGCGGTGAGGAACGCCGATCCGAGGAGGATGGCCAGCCCGGCGGCGACGAGCCGCGGCAGGCTGCGGCGCATCTGCGCCAGGGTGAGCCGCAGCATCAGCGCAGCCCTCCCGCGGTCACGTCGACGACCGGGACCGTGCCGGTCGGCGTGCCGGCAGGTGCCTCGAGCGTCCGCAGCGCGTCCAGGCCCGCGAGCACGGACTCGGGCGTCGGGTCCGCGATGTCGCCGGCGATGCGACCGTCGGCCAGCAGCAGCACGCGGTCGGCGTAGGCCGCCGCCGTCGGGTCGTGCGTGACCATGATGATCGTGCGGCCGAGCTCCCGGACGGAGCGGCGCAGGAAGCTGAGCACCTCCGCCCCCGAGCGCGAGTCCAGGTTGCCCGTGGGCTCGTCGGCGAAGACGACCTCGGGCTGCGTGACCAGGGCGCGTGCGATCGCGACCCGCTGCTGCTGACCGCCGGACAGCTCGCCGGGCCGGTGCGTGAGGCGCCCCTGCAGCCCCAGCGTCGTGACCAGCGTGTCGAACCACTCGCGGTCCGGGGCGCGCCCGGCGAGGTCCAGCGGCAGGAGCACGTTCTGCTCCGCCGTGAGCATCGGCAGCAGGTTGAACGACTGGAAGACGAAGCCGACGCGGTCCCGGCGCAGCCGGGTCAGGGCGTCGTCGTCCAGGGAGGTGATCTGCGTCGAGCCCAGGTGCACGGTCCCCGAGGTCGCGTCGTCCAGCCCTGCGAGCAGGTGCATGAGCGTCGACTTGCCGGAGCCCGACGGGCCCATGATGGCCGTGAAGGCCCCGCTCGCGAAGTCCACGTCGACCCCGTCGAGGGCGCGGACCTCGGCCGCACCGGACCCGTACACCTTGGTCAGTGCGCGGGCGCGGGACGCGGGGGTCGGGTCCGCCGCGTCACGCTCGTGGGTGCGGGGGGCAGTGGTGTTCAACGGGTGCTCCTTGTCGTCGACGGTGTGCCCCCAGCGTCGTCGGGGTCGGGCACGCGGCGCGTCCGGCCCAGGGTGGGTGGCGCCGGTGGCGGAGTCATCCCGTGGCCGCACGGCTCCCGGTGCGGCGGGCGACCATGGGCGGGGTCGACTCAGGCCCCCGGTCGCACCAGGCCGGCCTCGTACGCCACGACGACGGCCTGCACGCGGTCGCGCGCGCCCAGCTTCGCCAGGATGCGACCGACGTGCGTCTTGACCGTGGCCTCCGCGACGAAGAGGTCCCGGCCGATCTCGGTGTTCGAGCGGCCACGCGCCATGAGGACCAGGACCTCGCGCTCGCGGTCGGTGAGCTGGTCGACCGCCTGGCGCGCGGGGTGGCCGTCGGTGGCCGGCGCGTCGTCGGGCAGCGCGGTCACGAGGTGCTCCAGCAGCCGTCGTGTGCTCGACGGCGCGATCACGGCGTCGCCGCGGTGGACGGTCCGGATCGCCGCGAGCATCTCCTCCGGTGGGGCGTCCTTGAGCAGGAACCCGCTGGCACCGGCGCGGATCGCGGTCAGCACGTACTCGTCGAGGTCGAAGGTCGTCAGCACGATGACGCGCGGAGCGGGCGCCTCCGGCGTGGCGCGCGACACGATCTGCTCGGTGGCTGCCAGCCCGTCCATCGTCGGCATGCGCACGTCCATGAGGACGACGTCCACGGGTCCCGTCGCCGTCCGCGCCGCCGGGTCGAGGGCGCGGACCGCCTGCGCGCCGTCACCGGCCTCCAGCACGACCTCGAGGTCCGGCTGGGAGTCGATGACCATGCGGAAGCCGGCACGGACGAGCTGCTGGTCGTCGACGAGGGCGACGCGCACGGGGGCGCCGGGGTCGGTGGTGGTGCTCACGAGGAGGATTCTCCCGCAGGTTCGTGGTGGGTCGTGGCCGGTTCGTGGTGGGCCGGTGGCCCACCGGGCGTCGGCAGCGTGGCGCGCACGCGGAAGCCGCCACCGGGCCGCGGTCCGGCGGTCACGGTCCCGCCGAACATCGCGGCGCGCTCGCGCATCCCCAGCAGGCCCTGCCCCAGGCCGTCGGAGTCCGCGGCGGCACCCCGGCCGTCGTCGCTGACCTCGACCGTGACCGCCGCCGGCTGCCACTGCAGCAGGACGGTCACCCCCGGGTCGGGCCCGGCGTGCTTGAGGACGTTCGTCAGCGACTCCTGCGCGATCCGGTACACCGTCAGGCCGGCACCCGGCGGCAGGTGCCGCGGTGTGCCCAGGCGCACGAAGGACACGCGGACGCCGCCGGCACGCATCTGCGCGACGAGCTGCTCGACGTCCTCCGCGGCCGGCTGCGGCGACGTCGTCGTCGTCGTGGGCAGCGTGGGCGTCGAGCGGGGACCGGGTGCCCGCGCGAGGACACCGGGTGCGCGCCCGCCGGAGGGCTCGGCACCGGGAGCGTCGCGCAGCACGCCCAGCAGGCGGCGCATGTCGGTCAGCGCCGCGCGCCCGGTCTCGGCGATCGTGCCGAGCGCGCGCGTCGCCGCCGCGGGGTCCTGCGCGCCGGCGTAGCGTCCGCCGTCGGCCTGGGCGATCATCACCGAGAGGCTGTGGGCGACGATGTCGTGCATCTCGCGTGCGATGCGCGCGCGCTCCGCGGCGGTCGCGATGATCGCCTGCTGGTCACGCTCCACCTCGAGCCGGTGCGTCCGGTCGACGAGCGCCTCGACGTGCTCACGCCGGCTGCGGCGCACGAGGCCGAACGCCCAGGCGACGAGGAAGATGCTCGCGGCCAGCACCGTGAGCAGGACCGCGCCGGTCCGGTCGTACGGCAGCGCGACGCCGACGCCCACCAGCACGGAGCCGACCAGCGCGCCGACGATGCCCGTGCGGTGCGCCCACCGCGGCCCGTGCAGCGCGACCGAGTACAGCGCGAACGGGACGACGGCGTCGACGAGCAGCACGGGGAACCCCGCGACGACGTGCAGCAGCGCGCAGGTGTAGACGACCGCCACGGACGCGGCCGGACGCGTGCGCCGCCACGCCAGCGGCACGACGACACCCAGCACGCACAGCGCGAGCAGCAGCGGCCCGACGCCCGACGTCCCGGTGCTCAGGATGGCGACCGACGGCGCGACCAGCCCGAGCGCGAGGACGAAGGTGAGCGCGACGTCGACGCCCTGCCGGTGGGTGTCCTCCCACTGCCACAACCGGTCCCACCACGACATCCCCCGAGCCTAGGCGCGTCGCGCCCGGCCGTCGTGCACCCGCGGTCGGACGCGCGAGGACGGTGCGGTCCACCTCCGGGTGCACGGCGGGGGCGTCCCGCGCGGCGGCGGGTGACGATCGGGCGACAATCCCGGTGGCCGGGACCCACGGCGGGCGAGACGGGGGAGTTCGTGACCTAACATGGGCGAATGACCCAGGTGCTGCTGGCGGAGGACGACCCCGCGATTGCCGAGCCTTTGGCGCGGGCCCTCGGGCGTGAAGGTTACGACGTGCGCGTGCAAGGCACTGGTCAAGGAGCGATCGACGGCGCCGCCAGTGCGGACCTCGTCGTCCTCGACCTCGGTCTGCCGGACATGGACGGCCTCGACGTCGCCCGCGCGATCCGCAGCCAGGGCCTGACGACACCCGTGCTCGTGCTCACGGCCCGTGCCGACGAGGTGGATCTCGTGGTGGGGCTCGACGCGGGTGCCGACGACTACGTCACCAAGCCGTTCCGCCTCGCCGAGCTGCTCGCCCGCGTGCGTGCGCTGCTGCGCCGCACGGTCGGCGACCCGGCCGACGAGGACGAGATGCACGCCCAGAACGTGCGCGTCGACGTCGCCGCGCACCGGGCGTTCCAGGGGGAGCGCGAGCTGCACCTGACGGCCAAGGAGTTCGACCTGCTGCGGGTGCTCGTCGCGGCGGCCGGCACCGTCGTGGCCCGCGAGACGCTGATGCGCGAGGTCTGGGGCTCCGACCCGACGGGCTCGACCAAGACCCTGGACATGCACGTGTCGTGGCTGCGCCGCAAGCTCGGTGACGACGCCAACGCCCCGCGGTACATCACGACCGTGCGCGGCATGGGCTTCCGGTTCGAGACGGGCGCCGCCGACGTCGCCCCCGCGGCGGCGGGCCAGCTCGACAGGGCCTGACGCGTGCGTCGCCGGGTCCTGCAGGCGACGATCGCCGCCGTCACGGTCGCGGTCGTCCTGCTGGGCTTTCCCCTCGCCTTCCTCGGTGCGCAGCTCGTGCGCGAGAACGAGCTGCGCGGGCTGGAGATCAGGGCGCAGTCGGTGGCCCGCACGGTGGACTTCCGGGTCGACCAGGAGATCGCGCTGTCGGACCGCATGCTCGAGCCGTACACGGGCGGCGAGGGCGAGATGACGGCGACCGTCGTCGTCCGCACGCCCGACGGCCAGACGTACCGCGCGGGCCCGACGGTCGACCAGCGGCGTCTGACCGTGCAGGCCACGTCCGACACCGGGGCCACGATCCTGCTGTACGTGTCGTGGTGGGACGTCTTCTGGATGTCCACGCAGGTCATCGCGCTGGTGGTGGTCGCGGCGGTCGTCGCCTTCGGCGCCGGGATCGCGATGGCGATCTGGCAGGCCAACCGCCTCGCCGCCCCGCTGGTGTACCTCGCCGCGTCGGCCGAGCAGCTCGGGTCCGGGCAGGTCCGTCCCCAGCTCGAGCCGTCGGGCGTCGAGGAGATCGACCTGGTCGCCGCCGAGCTGGCCCGCAGCGCCGACCGCATGGCGGGACGCCTGGCGGCCGAGCGGCAGTTCGCGTCTGACGCCTCCCACCAGCTGCGCACGCCGCTCACGGCGCTGTCCATGCGCCTGGAGGAGATCATGCTCGCCGCGGGGGAGCCCGAGGTGCGTGAGGAGGCCCGGATCTCCCTCGAGCAGGTCGAGCGGCTCGTGCGCGTCGTCGACGACCTGCTGGCCGGCTCCCGACGTGCCCAGGGCGGCACGACGGAGGCGATCCTGCTCCAGGAGGTCGTGCACCAGCAGGAGGAGGAGTGGGCGCCGACGTTCGCCGCGGCCGGACGGCGCCTCGTGGTGGACGTCGACCCGTCGACGCAGGTGCTGGCCACCCCCGGCGCGCTCGCGCAGGTCCTGGCCACGCTCATCGAGAACTCCCTGAAGCACGGCGCCGGGACCACGACGGTGCGGTCACGGCCCGGTGGCTCGTCCCGGGCGGTGGTGGTCGAGGTCGGGGACGAGGGCGAGGGGGTCCCGGACGACCTGGCGCCCCGCATCTTCGAGCGCGACGTCACGTCCGGTGCCGGCACCGGACTGGGACTGGCGCTCGCGCGGGACCTCGCGAACGCCGACGGGGGTCGCCTGGAGCTCGCGCAGCGTCGGCCCGCCGTGTTCGCGCTGTTCCTGTCCGGCGTGCCCGCGTCGCTGCGACCGGACGTCGTGCTGCCGCGCGGCGCCGTGGTCTCCGTGCGGCGGGACCGTCGCTGGTGACCCCGGCGCGGCCGCGGTCCTCGACCGCCCGGTAGTCTTCCACCAGCCGCGTTTCGCGAGAGGGGAAGACGTGCAGGTTCTCGAGCCGGCGCTCCAGGGCTACGCCTGGGGATCGTCGACCGCCATCCCGGAGATGCTCCAGCGACCCGCCGACGGCTCTCCCGTGGCCGAGGCGTGGTTCGGTGCGCACTCGTCGGCGCCCTCCCACCTCGCCGGGGCCGAGCTGGTCGCCCTGGACCGCGCCATCGCGGCCGACCCCGTCGCCACGCTGGGCGACGACGTCGTCTCGCGCTTCGGCGCGGGCCTGCCCTTCCTGCTCAAGCTGATCGCGGCCGCCCGGCCGCTGTCGCTGCAGGTGCACCCGAGCGTCGAGCTCGCGCACGAGGGCTACGCCCGGGAGGACGCGCGCGGCGTGCCCGTCGACGACCCGCGCCGCTCGTACCGCGACCGCAACCACAAGCCGGAGCTGGTCTACGCGCTGTCGGCCTTCGAGGCGCTCGTCGGCTTCCGCGCACCTCGCCGTGCCGCGGAGATCCTCGACGGCGTGGACCACCCGACCGCGCGGCAGCTCCGCAAGATCGTCATGGCGGACCCGACGTCGACGGGCATGCAGGAGGCCTTCACCCTGCTGGTGAGCGAGGCCACGCGGCCCGGTCCCGACGAGGTGCACGACCTCGCGGACGCGTTCCGTGCGCGCCTGCGCGCGGGTTCCCCGTCGCCGCGCACCGACCGTGCCGTGGACCTGCTCGAACGTACCTACCCCGGCGACCCGGGGGCGGTGACGGCGGTCCTGCTCAACCCGGTCAGCCTGCGTCCGGGCGAGGCCCTCTTCGTGCCCGCGGGTGCGGTGCACGCGTACCTCGACGGGTTCGCCGTCGAGCTGATGGCGAACTCCGACAACGTGCTGCGCGCCGGGCTGACCTCCAAGCACGTCGACGTGCCGGAGCTGCTGCGGATCGTCGAGTGCGTCGCCGCCCCGCCGATCCGCATCGCGCCGGAGCACGTGTACGACGCCACCGACGTGTTCTACGCGCCGGTCGACGACTTCGAGCTCTCGGTGACACGCCTGTCCGGCGAGCCGTGCCGGCTGCCCGGAGGTGGCCCGCGCGTCGTGCTGTGCCTGTCGGGTCAGGCCGTCCTGCGTTCGCAGACCGGCGACGTCCTCGAGATCAGCTCGGGTCAGGCCGCCTTCGTCGCCGCCTCGGACGGCTCGCTCAGCGCGGGCGGCAACGGACGCGTGGTCCAGGCGTCCGTCCCGTGACCGGTCCGCGGTCCCTCGCCGCGAGCGGCTACCCTCGACGCCCGTGACACCTCCGACCGTGGCAGTCGTCGGCGGCGGCCAGCTCGCCCGCATGATGGCGGGGCCCGCCACCGCCCTGGGGCTGCACCTGCGCGTGCTGGCCGAGGCGCCCGACGGGTCCGCGGCGCAGGCCGTCGCCGACGCCCCCGTCGGTGCGGCCGGCGACGTCGACGCGGTGCTGTCCCTCGTCGACGGTGCCGACGTCCTGACGTTCGAGCACGAGCACATCCCCGCCGAGGTGCTCGACGCCGTCGTCGCCCGCGGCGTCCCGGTGCACCCGGGGCCGGACGCGCTGCTGCACGCCCAGGACAAGACCGTCATGCGCCGCAGGCTCACCGACCTCGGCGTGCCGTGCCCCCGGTGGGCACCGGTCGGCGACCTCGAGGAGCTCGACCGGTTCCGCCTGACGGTCGGCGGGCGGGCCGTCGTCAAGACCGCTCGTGGCGGCTACGACGGCAAGGGCGTGCGTGTCGTCGGGGACGGACCCGTCCCGGGCGACGTGGTCGCCTGGTGCGCGGCCGCGGCCGACGGCACCGGTCCCGCGCTGCTGGCCGAGGAGCTGGTGCCGTTCACGCGCGAGCTCGCCGTGCTGGTCGCGCGCGCACCGTCGGGACGCAGCGTCGTGTGGCCGGTCGTGGAGTCGGTGCAGCGCGACGGGGTGTGCGCCGAGGTCGTGGCGCCGGCGCCGGGGCTCGACCCCGCGACCGCCGCGCAGGCCGAGCACGTCGCCCGGCGCATCGCCGACGGGCTCGGCGTCACCGGCGTCCTCGCGGTCGAGCTCTTCGAGGTGCCCGACGCCGACGGCGGGGCGCCGCGCGTGCTCGTCAACGAGCTCGCGATGCGCCCGCACAACTCCGGGCACTGGACGATCGACGGGTCGGTGACCAGCCAGTTCGAGCAGCACCTGCGGGCGGTGCTCGACCTGCCCCTCGGTGACGTGGCCCCCGTGGCGCGGTGGACCGTGATGGCCAACGTGCTGGGCAGCACCCTCGCGGACCTGACCGGCGCCCTGCGGGCCGTGCTCGACGCCGACCCCGGGGCGAAGGTCCACCTGTACGGCAAGGAGGTCCGTCCCGGTCGCAAGCTGGGGCACGTCAACGTGTCCGGCGAGGACCTGGAGGACGTCCGCGGACGGGCACGCGCCGCGGCGGCGCTGCTGCGGGGCGAGCCCACCCACGACGGAGGCGCGAGATGACACAGCCCACCCCCGGCGCACAGGTCGGCATCGTGATGGGGTCCGACTCGGACTGGCCCGTCATGGAGGCGGCCGCCGACGTGCTCGGCGAGTTCGGCGTGACGTTCGAGGTGGACGTGGTGTCGGCCCACCGGCAGCCGGACAAGATGATCGCGTACGGGCGGCAGGCTGCCGATCGAGGGCTGCGCGTGATCGTGGCCGGCGCCGGGGGTGCGGCGCACCTGCCGGGCATGCTCGCGGCCGTGACGCCGCTGCCCGTCGTCGGCGTGCCGGTGCCGCTGGCGCACCTGGACGGCATGGACTCGTTGCTGTCGATCGTCCAGATGCCTGCGGGCGTGCCCGTCGCGACGGTCTCGGTCGGCGGCGCACGCAACGCGGGGCTGCTGGCCGTCCGCATCCTCGCGTCCGGGGACGGCCCGCAGGCCGAGAGGCTGCGCGCGGCGATGGTCGACTTCCAGGACGCCCTGCGCACGCAGGCCGACGTCAAGGGAGAGCGTCTGCGCGCCCGGGCCACGCGACCCGGCGTGGGTTTCACCGCCTGACGGGCACGCTCGACGGGCGGGTGACCTAGGAGGGCGCCCCGCCCTGCTCCCCGGGCGGCAGCGTGCCGTCGCGGACGGCGGTGAAGAACGCAGGCGTCAGGTCGGGGTCGAGCAGGACCGTGGACCCGATGCCGCCCGGGCGGTGGTCGAGGCTCGCGATCGGCGGGGTCCCGGTGATGCCGCCCTCGCCGTTCGCGTCCCGGAACGCGAGCGCCAGGCGCGCCACGTCGAGCACGCCGGCGTCCTCGTCGAACGTCAGCGCGCCGGTACCCGCCTCGACGAGCGAGACCTGCGCCCCCGGGTCGAACGCCAGCGACCGCGGGCTGACCTCGCCCATGACGGCACCGATGAGCTGCCTCTGCCGCAGCGCGCGGCCGACGTCGCCCTGCGGGTCGGCCTTGCGCATGCGGGCGAACGCCAGCGCGGCCCCGCCGCCGACGTCATGGCATCCCGCGGCCCACACCATGCCGGAGTCCGGGTCGTCGACGTCGCCGTCGTAGCAGAGGTTCACGCCGCCGACCGCGTCGACGAGTCGTGCGACGCCGCCCATGCCGATCTCGGCGTAGTGGTCGACCGTCAGCCCGGTGAGCCCTTCGACCGTCTGCACCAGCAGCGGCGCACCGCCCCACGCGAAGGCGGAGTTGAGCTTGGACCCGCCGTGGCCCGGGACGTCGACGTAGGTGTCGCGCGGCAGCGAGATGAGCGCCGTCGGACCGCTGGACGGGACGTGCAGCAGCAGGATCGTGTCCGTCCGCTGCCCCTCGGTCCCGTCCTCGGCGATGCCGCCCTCCTCACCCCGGGCGTCGGATCCCGCCAGCAGGTAGGTGGTGCCGGGGGTGTCGGGTGCTCCGGAGAGCGCGGGGGTGTGCTGCAGCAGCCCGTTCGCCCAGATCAGCAGGCCGACGGGCCACGCGACGAGCGCAGCCAGCACGACGAGCGCGGCCACGCCGGCGACGCGCACGCGTCGCCGCGAGGAGCGCCCTGGCGGCGCCGGGGGGACGGGCGCGACGCCGGGCCGTGGCGGTTGCCGCGGGACGCTCGTCCGCGCCGCCTGGGGGGCGGTGCCACGTGCGGGCACCGCCCGGGGGGCGGCGGAGGACGCCTCATCGGGTGCGCCGCGTCCGCGGACCGGCACGGGTGCGTCGCTCCCGTCCCTCGGTCGCGCCGACGCGGGCGCGAAGGACGCCGGGGTGCCCGACGCCTCCGGCCGCGGCTCGGCCTGCCGGGGTGTCACGGGACGGGGCCGGCGTGCCGACGTGCCGCGGATCTCGCGCGACGCGGGCAGGGCAGGCGGCGGCGTGCCCGCGCTGCGGGCGTCCCGAGGGGCGGGCGGGCGCGATGAGCGCACCACCCGCGCGGGCGCGGGTGGGCGAGCCCCCGGTGCGCCGACGACGCGCGCGCTGTCGGCGTCGGGTCGTCGGCGCCCGCCGTCGGGAGCGAAGCTGGGGGGCGGGGACGCGTCGTCGTCGCGGCGGCCGGTCACTGGCCCGCTCAGCAGCTCGTCGTCGTCGCGTCCGCGGCCGTGAACGCGTCGACGCCGGGCGTCTTGGTCTCGGTCGGGGTGGGCTCGGTCGGCGGCGGCGCGGGGGCCTCGCTCACCGGGGGAGCCGCCGGGTCGGTGGTCTCCGCGGGGACCTCCGGGACCACCGGCGGGTCCGGCTCGCCCAGCATGGGGACGTCCGCCGCGATGTTCGCCCAGAGGGCGTCCGCCTCGGACGTCCACTCCACGCGGTTCCTGTCGCTCCGGGCGGGCGCCCACGGCACGGTCATGAGAGTGATGTTGGCACGGTCGATGCCGCGCAGGCTGAAGGCGAGGCCGGTGAGGTCGCTGACGCCGAGGTTGGTGGTCACCGACTGGGTGGCGGCGCTGAGGAACTGCACCAGCTGGGCCCCGTCGGTCAGCAGGTTCTTCGAGAGCACCTCGTTGGCGACGTTCGCGATCAGCTGCTGCTGACGCCCGGCGCGCATGGTGTCCGAGCCGTCGAACGTCGTGCCGTGGCGGGCCCGCGCGTACTGCAGGGCCGTGGTCCCGTCCAGGGTCTGCTGCCCGGCGGTGAGGTTCAGGCCCGTGTAGTCGTCGGAGACGTCCTCGACGATGCACATCGGGACACCGCCGATCGCGTTGATCATGTTCTGGAACCCGGCGAAGTCGACGACGACCACGTTGTTGATCGTGATGCCCGTGTTGGCCTGGACGGTGCTGACCGTGCAGGCGGCCGCCGACTCGAGGTCGCCGCCCTGGTCCCAGCCCAGGGCGAACGCCGAGTTGAAGATCGCGTTGGACTGCGGCTTCGTCGTCTTGCCGTTCGTGAGCGTGCACGCCGGCACGTCGACGAGCGAGTCGCGCGGGATCGAGACCATCTCGACGCGGGTGCGGTCGGCCGAGACGTGGACGAGGACGGTGGTGTCCGAGCGCATCCCCTTCTCGTCACCGCCGATCTCGGCGTTCACGCCGTCGCGCTGGTCGGAGCCGAGGACCAGGACGTTGACGGCCTGGCCGGCGTGCGCGTCGGCGGGGTCGGGGGCGCTGGTCGCCTCCGGAGCCGCCACCACGAGGTCGTCGATGTCGAGGCCGTCGACGTTGTTCGTCAGCCGCGTCGCGAACGCCGCTCCGCCTGCCGCGCCGAACACGACGACGCTCGTCACGGCCAGCGCGACACCGCGCAGCACGCCGTGGGAGTGCAGGTTGCGGGCGTGCCGGGGCGCACGGGGGCGCCGCGGCGCGGCATGGCGAGAGCTCACGGACTGATCGTAGGAGAGCCGACGGCGCGATGCGGGGGAGCCGCGCACGGGCGTCGTGGAGGATCTGTGCAGATGGCGGGGCTGCGGGAGCCGGACGTCGGTCGGTCAGCGACCGAGCACGGCGTACTTCGCCTCGGTGGCGTCCTTCTGCGGTCGCCACCACGCCTCGTTCGCGCGGTACCAGTCGATCGTCGCGGCGAGGCCGTCCTCGAACGTCGTGTACCGCGGCGCCCACCCCAGCTCGCTGCGGAGCTTGGTCGCGTCGATCGCGTAGCGCAGGTCGTGGCCCGGACGGTCGTTCACGTGGTCGTACGCGTCGGACGGCTGACCCATGAGCTCGAGGATGAGCTCGATCACCGTCTTGTTGTCCTTCTCGCCGTCGGCACCGATGAGGTACGTCTCGCCGAGCCGGCCCTTGTCGATGATGGACCAGACGGCCGAGTTGTGGTCCTCGACGTGGATCCAGTCACGGACGTTCTCGCCCGTGCCGTAGAGCTTGGGACGCACGCCGTCGACCACGTTGGTGATCTGACGGGGGATGAACTTCTCGACGTGCTGGAACGGCCCGTAGTTGTTCGAGCAGTTCGAGATCGTCGCGCGGACGCCGAAGCTCCGTGCCCACGCGCGCACCAGCAGGTCGGACGACGCCTTGGTCGAGGAGTACGGGCTCGAGGGGTTGTACGGCGTGTCGGGCGTGAACTTGGCCGGGTCGTCGAGCTCCAGGTCGCCGTAGACCTCGTCCGTCGACACGTGGTGGTACCGCACGTCGTAGCGGCGCACGGCCTCGAGCAGCTGGTAGGTGCCGATGACGTTGGTGCGCACGAACGGCCACGGGTCGTGCAGCGAGTTGTCGTTGTGCGACTCCGCCGCGAAGTGCACGACGAGGTCCGCGTCCTTCACGAGCCGGTCGACGATGTCCGGGTCGGCGATGTCGCCCTTGGCGAAGGTCACCTTGCCGTCGACGGGGTCCAGGCTGCGCTCGTCGCCCGCGTACGTCAGGGCGTCGAGCACGGTGACGTGGACATCGGGCCGCTCGCGCACGGTCTGGTGCACGAAGTTCGAACCGATGAAGCCGGCCCCGCCGGTCACGAGCATGCGCATGTGAGGACTGTAGGGGAAGGTGCCGTCCGTGGTGGTAATCGCACCGGCCCGGCCGGGCGACAGGTCGCCCGGCCGCGGCTCGGTCACGGCAGGACGTGGTACGCGACGCCTTCGTAGTTCCAGTTGCGGTCGGTGGACCGGATGTAGTCGGCCTCGCTCTGGGTGGCGGTGAAGAAGTGCTTGCCGAAGACCGGGCTCCAGAAGCGGTACAGGGGCGCGGTGCCGTCCACGGGCTCGGTGTACGCGCAGTAGGAGACGCCCTCGTAGTTCCAGTTCCGGTCGTTGTCGACGATGTGGCTCTTCTCGGCCGCCGACTGGGTGTAGAAGTGCGACTGGAAGTGCGGCGAGTAGAACCGGAACACCGGCGTCCCCACCGCGCACGTCTCGCCGTCCGCCTCGACGCCGCGGAAGCCGATGCCCTCGTAGCGCCAGTTGGGGTCGTTCGTGTCGAGGTGATCGAACTCGTCGGGGTCGGTCGTGAAGAAGTGCGCGTTGTTGAAGACGGGGCTCCAGAACCGGTAGACCAGCGTCGACAGCGCCTCGTGCTCGCAGTCGAAGCCCGACCGCGCCGTGCTCGTCCCGGCGACGGGCACCACGGCCACCTGGCACTCGATCGTCGCGCCGGGTACGGCGTCGACGACGCCCCATCCGGCCCGGTAGGTGGCGTCCTCGACGAGGTCGAGGTAGTACGCGGTGGCCCGCGGGAAGGTGAAGGAGAACGTGCCGTCGGCCGCGACGGTGGTCGTCATGTGGTCGACGGCGGCGTCGTCCCACTCCGTGAAGGTCGTGATCCTCGCGCCCGTCGCGGGGGCCGACGTGCCGACCACCGCGGCCTTGCCGGTCAGGGTCGGGGCACCGCCGGCGCCGAGCGCTCCGGTCGCGAGCACCGCGACCGCCCCGACGGCCCCGACCACGGCGGTCAGGCCGCTCCATCTCGTCCGAGCGTTCACGCGCGTCTCCTCGGTGTGTGGGCCGGCACGTGTGGCCGACCGTGGACGTATGTGTACCGCCGACGGCCGCCTCGCGTGCGGGAACGGTGGGTGAAGCCGGCTCCCGGCCGGTCAGTCCGCGACGGACGCCTGCAGGTCCCGGGCACGGCCCGCCGCCGCCTCGGCACGGGCGTCACCGAGGCGTGCGAGCACGCCCGCGAGCTGCTCCCACGCGACGACGTGGTCAGGTGCGACGGCGACCGCGGCGTCGAGGTCCTCGCGCGCGCCGTCGAGGTCGCCGAGCGTCGCCCGGGTCACCGCGCGCTGCACGAGGGTGTCCGGTGCGTGGGGCTGCCGCGCGAGGGCGTCGTCGAGCACGGCGAGCGCCTCGTGCGGGCGGCCCGACGTGCGCAGACCGACGGACAGCGCGGTCGCCGCGGGGACGGATGCGGGCAGCCGGGCGGACGCGGACGTGCCCCAGGCCACCGCGACGTCCGCCGCACCGGGCACACCGGACGAGGCGAGGGTGGCGAACGCGGCGGCCGCGTGCGCCGTCAGGTCCGCGTCCCACGGCCGCAGCCGCTGCGCCGTGCCGAACGCCGTCACGGCGCCGGCCAGGTCGCCCTCGCCCACGCGGCGGTAGGCCGTGCCGAGCACGGCCTCGCCCGCCACGGCGGCGGCCAGGACGACGCTCAGGGCCGCCGCGCCGGCCCGCCACAGCGCGTCGGTGGCGGCCGTCGCCCGACCGGGACCGGGCACGGAGGTGCCGTCACCCCGACCGGCCGCAGCGATGTGGTGCCCGGGCCGCTCGTGGCCGTCCCCGCCGCCTCCGCCGCAGGCGATCACCGGGGCCGGTGTCAGGCGGGACCTGGCGGGCGCCGCGGCGACGGCCGCGCCGGCGAGCAGCGCGACGAGCGGCGTGGTCCCCGGGGCCGTGAAGTGCGTCAGCAGCGCGGTGCCGTACCCGACGACGGCGGCCAGAGCGCCCCCGAGCGCCCACGCCGGCACCCCGGGCGCGTCGGAGCGCGCACGTCGGGTCCCCAGGACGACGACGAGGACGGCGAGCACGGCCGCGAGCGCGGCCAGCCCCCACCCACCGGCGACGGCTGCCTGCAGCGGCCAGGAGTGCGGACTGTCCGGCGGGTCCTGCACCCCGACCCGGGTCAGCCACTGCGCGCCGTGCACGGGGCCGACCGCGTCGACGAACCCGCTCGGTCCCACCCCGAGCAGCGGCGAGCCGCGCAGCAGCTCGAGCGTGTCCGCCCAGAGCACCGCGCGGCCCTCGACGGTCGAGGTGGTCAGGAGCCGCGCCCGGGCCGCCGGCACCAGCAGCGCGAGCGTGGTCACCCCTGCCGCGGCGGCGAGCGTCACGAGCGCCGGGCGCCGCCCGGACCGGCTCGTCACCAGCAGGAGCACGCCGCCGGCGACCAGCGCCGCGAGGCCCGCCCGCGAGCCGGACGCCGCGAGCGTGATCGCCGCCGCCAGGACGCCGGCGAACGGCAGCGGCCGACGCGTGGCGACGGTCACCGGCAGCAGCGTCAGCAGCAGCACGGCGCCGAGGACGCCCAGCTCCGAGGCGTTGCCCTGCAACGAGCCGATCCGCAGCCCGTCCGCGCCCGGCAGTCGAAGACCGGCGGCCTCGACGAGCGCGACGGCGGCCATGCCGAGCGCCACCACCGCAGCCGTCCGGTGGACGACCCGCCAGCGCGCGGCGTCGGCGCCCGGACCCAGCAGTCGCGCCCCCGCCCAGGCCGCGCCCGCGTACAGGGGCAGCGCGATCATGCCCTCGTAGCGCGGCCAGCGTCCGGCGAGCGCCGCCGCCGTGCCGACGTCGGACAGGGCCGCGGCCGCGACGAGCACGACCGCCCCGACGGCCAGCACGGCGACGACGGGCCGCGGCAACCGCCCGGACGCCGGTACGTGCGCGGCGACGAGCAGCCCGACGGCGACGACGGCGAGCTTGCCGAGGACGTGGACGGACGTCGCGCCCGGGACGACGACGAGCGGGGCGCCGACCAGGAGCACGAGGGCCACGGTCGCCGCGTCGCCGCGCGGCCGTGCGTTCACGCGCACGGTTGCGGAGGCGTCACGGCAGGACGTGGTACGCGACGCCCTCGTACACCCAGTTGCGGTCGTTGGCGCGGATGTGGTCGGCCTCGGCCTGGGAGGCGGTGAAGAAGTGCTTGCTGAAGCCGGGGCTCCAGAACCGGTACAGGGGGGTGCTGCCGGGTGCGGGCTCGGGGTAGGCGCAGTAGGCGACACCCTCGTACTGCCAGTTGCGGTCGTTGGCGACGATGTGGTTCTTCTCGGTGGCCGACTGGGTGTAGAAGTGCGAGCGGAAGCCGGGGGACCAGAACCGGTGCACCGCGGTGCCGGTCGCGCACGTGCTGCCGGACGCCTGCAACGCGTTGAACGCGACGCCCTCGTACGTCCAGTTGTCGTCGAAGTAGAGGATGTTCTCCGCCTCGGTCTCCCCGGTGGTGAAGAAGTGGGCGTTGTCGAACCCGGGGCTCCAGAACCGGAACACCGACTGCTGGACGGCGGACGGCGAGACGGTGTCCGCTCCGGCGCTCACCGGCGCGGAGAAGGCGCGCAGCGAGTCGTTCGGCGCGATGTCCCAGCCGGCGCTGGTGAAGATGCCGAGCAGCACCTTCACCTGGGCCGGATTGCCGACGCAGGCGGCGGGGATGCTGAACGACGCCGAGTTGACCGTGAGAGCAGCCGCACCGTCGCAGTCCGACAGGGAGCCGTCCGAGCTCGCGAGCAGCCACTCGCCGTCGCTGGCGTAGGCGATGTAGTCCGCCACCTGGTCGCCGGTGGTCTCGATGTCGACGAAGACGGTGCTGTCCCCACGCAGGGGCATGGCGGACGACCCCGTGGTCCACAGCGTGATCGACAGCGCCGAGCTCGTCAGACCGACCTGGTAGCGCGTGATGTCGATGTCCGCGCTCGTGTACTCCTCGCCGACGTCGTCGGCGAACGTGCTCGTGGCGGCCGTCGCCGGTGCCGCGCCGGCGACGCCGGCCACGAGCAGGAGCGTCACGGCGGCGCCGGCGAGGGCGCTGCGGCGCCGGGCGGCGGTACGGGGGGCGAGCAGCATCGGTGCCTACCTTCTGGGGCCGTGGCCCACGGGAGCGCACCTCGACGTGCGCGCAACGTGCGTCACCGTAGCGATCGGCGGCCGGGAGCGACACGGAGGGACCGGCATCGTCACTCGTTCGGATGCGGTCACGGAAGGACGTGGTACGCGACGCCCTCGTACACCCAGTTGCGGTCGTTGGCGCGGATGTGGTCGGCCTCGGTCTGGGAGGCGGTGAAGAAGTGCTTGCCGAACCCGGGGCTCCAGAACCGGTACAGGGGGGTGCTGCCGGGTGCGGGCTCGGGGTAGGCGCAGTAGGCGACGCCCTCGTAGGTCCAGTTGCGGTCGTTGGCGACGACGTGGTTCTTCTCGGCGGCCGACTGGGTGTAGAAGTGCGAGCGGAAGCCGGGGGACCAGAACCGGTGCACCGGGGTGCCGGTCTCGCACGTGCTGCCGGACGCCTGCAACGCGTTGAACGCGACGCCCTCGTACCGCCAGAGCCAGTCCATGGCATTGACGTTCCAGGCCTCCGTGTCGTCGGCCGTGTAGAAGTGCGCGTTGTCGTAGGTCGGGCTCCAGAACCGGTGGACGGACTGCCGCACGGCGGTCGCCGAGGTCGTGTCCGGCCCTGCTGACACGACGGAGGTCCACCGCTGGAGCGGGTAGCCGGGTGCGAAATCCTGGCCGCCCGACCACGAGAGGATCGTCGCGATCCGAACCTGCGACGGGTCGCGGAGGCACGCGGCCGGGACGGTGAACGACACGGTGGGGGACGTGATCGAGAGCGGTCCGGCGCATGTCTGGGCCAGCAGCTGGTTGTCGAAGAGAGTCCAGTAGTCCTCGCCCTGGGGCAGGTGGACGACGAACTCGCGATCCTCATCACGGTCCGTCTTGATGTCGACGTACATGCTTGTGCGTCCCGGATCCCGGAAGACTGCCGTGGCGTCGGCGACCGTCCAGTAGGTCAGGGTCAGCTCGTCCGCGTCGAGCGAGACACGGAACCGGGCGATGTCCCCCTCCGGCCGCAGTCCCGGTTCCCCGACGGCGTCGGCGAAGGTGACGGTCTCGGCGGACGCCGCGGGCGCCACGACGACGCCGGCGGCGCCGACGAGCAGGGCGCAGGCCGCCGTCGCGGTCAGCCGCCGGCTGCGGGTCAGGGCGTGGTGGGGGGTCACGAGGTTCCCTTCTCGAGCCGGCGCCCGCATGCCGGCTCCGGTGGCGGGCGACACGGTAGCGGTCGGGCGGTCCTCGTGTGGCGGTTTCCACCCTTTTTCGGGTCGGCCGACGCGCGGCACTCGCGTCTCGTCGTCACCGCTCCCGTTCCCCCACCGGCGGCGTCACCGGCCGCTACGCTGCCCCCCGGTGCCCGGGCGGGGCCTGCGGACCGACGAGGAGCAGCGTGAGCGGACGACGACAGGTGTGGGCCGCGGCGGTGACGGTCGGGACGGCCACGGTGGCCCACCTGTGGCTGCAGGCGGGCGTGATGCTCGGCTGGACCGGGTTCAACACCTCGTACTTCCGCAACTACTACTGGAGCGACCAGCTCGCGTACCTCGGGATCGCCGCGAACGTCGCCCACGGGGCCGGCGCGGACGTCGAGCCGTACACGACGACGGGGTCGATCTACTACCCCCGCGCGCACTACGTGGTCCTCGGTGCGCTGGCCCGCCTGACGGACACCCACCCGGCGACGATGTGGCTCGTGTGCGGTCTGCTCGTCCAGGCCCTGCTGGTCGTGGCGATCGGTGTGACGACCGTGCTGCTGACACGGCGCTGGTGGACGGGCGTCGTCGCGTTCCTGCCGTTCGTGCTCGGCACGGGGTCGTGGCTGCGCGACCGCGGCTGGTCGCGACAGCTCGACTCGCACGCCGTGCTGTGGGGGCCGGGCGGCGTGATGTACACGCTGAACGGGGAGACGGTCGCGCTCTCAATCGGCGGCGTGGCCCTGCTGGCCCTCCTGCTGGTGGCCGCGGGCCGGATCCGGGGGCGCGCGGCGTGGGTCGTCGCCCTGCTCGCCTGCCTCGCGGCCGGCGCGACCGCCAACGTGCAGACGTACGGGTTCCTCACGACCGTCTACGTACTGGTGGCGGCGACGGCCGCCGTGGGCCTCGTGCGGCACCGCTCGCGGCCCGCGCTTGCCGTCACCGGCGGCCTGCTCGTCCTGCTCTTCGTGGTGGGGCCGGTCGTCGCCGACGGGGTGTCGCCGCTCGCGGCGCTCGCACTGGGGCTGCTGCCCGCCGTGCCGGGGGTGCTGCTCGTGCTGCGCGAGACGCGCTGGTGGGGGATCGCGTGCGTCGCCGCCCTGGGGCTGGGTGCCGCGCCGCAGGTGCTCGCGACGGCGCTGGGGCTGCTCGGTCGCGACGACTTCCTGGTCTACCGGGAGAGCTCGTCGAAGAACCTCGGCGTCCCGCCCTCGGCGGGTCTGTGGGCGGCGCTCGCGGTGCTGCCGGTGCTGGTGCTCGTCATCGCGCTCGGGGTCCGGCACCGCCGGGTGCTGTGGGTCGCCGTGCCGTCGGCCCTGCTGGTCACGTGGGCGCTGCTGGCCTCCAACGACCACTGGGGTGCGAACCAGGAGCCGTACCGCCTGTGGCTGGACACGTACGTGCTCACGGCGGTCCTCGTCGTACCGCTGGGCACGTGGGCGTGGACGGAGTCGCTGCTCGTCTCGCGGACCGCCGACGAGCGGACCCCCGCCGACCCGGTGGAGCGCGTAGGTGTTCACCGTGGTCTGCGCACGACCGAGGGGCGGGTCGTCGCCGGGCTGGTGGCGGTGTGCGTCGTCGTCGCCGGGCTGTGGAGCCTCGACTTCCGCACGTTCCGCTCGGACACGGCGGCGGGGGGCTACCTGGCGATCACGTCACCCGGGTACCTCGCGGCAGCCGAGCTGGCCGACCTCACGGACGGGGGCATCGTCCTGACCGACGCCTGCATCGACCCGGTGATCTTCAAGCCCGTGTGGGGCGGCCCCGTCGCCTACTACAACCCGGGGCTCGCCTGGCCGGGCGACAAGGAGGCGATCGACGCGGCGCTCGCGGCCCGTGCCGCACCGCAGGACTTCGACCAGGAGCTCGCCATGCGCGGGGGAGTGCGGTGGTTGCTGGTCAACGAGGGCTGCGAGCTCGACCTCACCGCGGACGCGCGGGCGGAGTTCATCGAGAGGCGAACTTTCTCGGACGACGGGCGTGTCGAGCAGACGCTGGCGCTGTGGGCGCTGCAGAAGGGCTGAGAAGGGGTGATTCTGGGCTTCCCGTCGACGTGGCCTGCAACGTTCTCGTCATAGTTCGCGATTGTGCGTCACATCTATGACCTAGGCTACCCAGCGTCATGGCCCCGACATCCGCACGTGCGCTGCTTCCGGCAGGTGGCAGCGCGAGGGGCCGGAAAACCGTCTTTGTGGAGACAGACCGTGGTGAAGAAGTGGCTCTCGGCCCCGTTTCGGCGATATTTCAATGTCCGCTTCGAGTCCATTGCGAGTGAAATCCGTTCTGTCCGGAATGACTCCGACCGTGTGACGACGACCGTCCACGGTCTCGACCAGCGGCTCCTCGACCTCACCGAGCAGGTGGCGACCATCCGAGCAGAGCTGCTCGAGCGGGACGAGCGGACCGCGCACCTGATCTCGGTCCTCGGCCGCGCCGTCGACGGCTTCACGGACGACCGCAGCGGCCACCCGGACCAGGCTGCCAGTGAGGAGCCTCCTTCGAGCGCGGCGACGCGCGACCGACACGCCCCGCGATGATGCGCGTCTACGTCGACGGGCAGTCGCTGCAGGACCGGATCACGGCGGAACGGGGTATCGGGCGGTACGTCGCTGAGTACGCGGGCGCGGTGGAGCGGCTGCGGCCCGGGTTCGTCGACAAGTGGCTCATCCGGAGCGACGGGCCGGTACCTGCGCAGGTCGCCGACCTCATCTGGCGCGGCCGGGTCGCCATGTCCGACGACACGGACCTCGAGCGGCCCGACATCTGGCACGTGCCCTCGCCCTTCGAGGCGCTGGACGCCCCGATCGACGCAGTCTGGCCCGAGTGGGCCCGGCACCCTCGCACGAGCCTGTACGTCACCCTCTACGACCTCATCCCGCTCGTGTTCTCCGACCAGTACCTCGCCGATCGTCGGTGGCGCGCCCGGTACAACGTCAGGGCGCAGATGGTCGCGCGTGCCGATCGGGTCCTGGCCATCTCGGAGGCCACGGCGCGAGACGCCACCAGGATCCTGGGCATCTCGCCGTCCCGCATCGACGTCGTGGGGACGGGCACGTCGAGCTGGCTGCTCGACGACCGGGCACCGTCGACGCCGGCCGGCGGCCGGCCCGAGGTGCCGGGCCTGAACCGTGAGTACGTCATGTACACCGGGGGCATCGACTTCCGCAAGAACATCGAAGGGCTGCTCCGGGGCTGGAGCCTCGTCGCGCCCGAGGTCCGCCGCACGCACCAGCTGGTCCTCGTGTGCCGGATGTCCCAGGTCGAGCGCGACGTCCTCGACGGGTACGCCCGGGAGCTCGGTGTCGAGCGGGACGTCCTCTACACGGGGTACGTCGACGACGACCTGCTCCGTGACCTCTACGCCCACGCCAAGCTCTTCATCTTCCCCTCCCTGTACGAGGGGTTCGGGCTCCCCGTGGTCGAGGCAGCCGCCTGCGGTGCTCCCGTCATCGTGGGTGACAACTCGTCCCTCATCGACCTCGTGCCGGACCCCCGCGGGCGGTTCGACGCGAGCGACCCGGCCGACATCGCGGCCTGCCTCATGCAGGTCCTCGAGGACGACGTGCTGCGTGCCGCGCTCCGTCAGCCGCGGCTGGCCGAGCAGCACCGGTGGGAGGACGTCGCACGCCGCACCGTCGAGTCCTACGAGAAGGCCGGGCGGCGGCGCCTCGCACGTCGGCCGCGGGTGTGGCTCGTGAGCCCGATGCCGCCGACCCCGAGCGGGGTCGCCGACTACTCGATGGCGCTGCTCCGCGAGCTGGCGAAGCTCGCGGACGTCGACGTGATGACGACGCCGGACGCACAGCGGGACCCGATCCCCGGCGTCAGGTGGTTCACGTACGACGACGCGGGAGCTGTCGAGCGCCTCTACGGTCGCCCGGACCTGCGGATCATGGCGATGGGGAACAGCGAGTTCCACGTCCCGATCATGCGTCTGCTGCGTCGGTACGGCGGGGTCGCCATCGCCCACGACGTCCGCTTCACGGGCCTGCTCGCCGCAGCCCGGGCACTTGCGCCCGAGCTCCTCGACGAGGACGTCGCGCAGATGCTCGACGACATCGCGTCGGAACGTCGGCCGTCGCAGCACCGTGACCACATGTGGCTCGACTCCCACCGGTACTACCTCGTCAACGGCCTGCTCACCGGCAGCGCGCTGCGGGGCAGCGAGATCATCCTCACGCACTCACCGAGCTCGCAGAGCCTCGCCCGGCTGAACCTGGCCCCCGAGATGCGACCCAAGGTCGGGGTGATCAACTTCGGCCACCGGGTGCTGCCCGTGCCGGCCGGCACCGTGAGGGACGCGGTCGTGTCCCTGGGGATCCAGCACTGGACGAAGGACTCCGTCAAGGTCTGCGAGGCGTTCGTCGACCTCGCGCCGCAGTACCCGGAGCTCACCTTCGCGCTCGTGGGGCGCTTCTTCGATGACGAGGCGTACGCCCGGTGCCGGGAGATGATCGACGACGCCGGTCTTGCCGACCGTGTCCTGCTCACGGGCTGGGTGACACCCGACGAGTACGCGCGGTGGCTCGAGCGCGGGCGTCTCGCGGTCCAGCTCCGTGCCTACACGAACGGTGAGTCGTCGGCGGCGGTGGCCGACTGCCTCGGCGCGGGCGTCCCGCTCGTGACGACGGCGCTCGGATCGTCCGTCGATCTGGCGGACGTCGTCCACCTGGTGCCCCCGGACGTGCGTGCGGACGATCTCGCGGCGTGCCTGAAGAACCTCCTTGAGGATGCAGACCGCTCCGCGGAGCTCGCCCGGGCCGGGCTGCAGCACGCCCAGGAGAGCTCCTTCGAGCGCGTCGCGCAGGAGCTCATGGCGCTGTGCCCGGTGATCCGTGCCTAGCGGGGCTGATGTGGTGAGGACCGGGAGGCGCTGCCTCGCCGGTGGTCTGGTCGTCGACGAGAGGGTGCCCCGCCGTGCGTAACTTCCTGAAGGCGCTGTTCCGGCCTCTCCTGCGGGTTCCCGTGCTGGGCAGGTTGCTGCGAGTGCTCCTGGCCGCGTGGCGTGCACCCGTCGGCGCGGTCCGCCTCGACCAGGTCGAGCGTGCGGCGCTGGAGCTCACGGTCCGGCTCGATGCGCTGCAGGCGCAGACGGCCGCGGACCGGCAGAGCTCCGTCGTCCACATGGACAGGCTCCTCTCGGTCGTCACCGACGTCAGCGCCCGGCAGGCCGAGGCGGACGCCGACAGGGACAACCTCGCCCGTTCGGTGCCCGTCGCCCTGCGGCGGCTCGCCCGGCACGACGTCGACCTGCGTCTGCAGCTCGAGGAGGCGCAGGCCAGGCTCGCGAGTCTTGAGCACCGGGCGGCCGAGCCCGTCGTGCTTCCTGAGGAGGTCACGACCCTGGGTGCGCGGGTGGACGAGGCCGCGGGTCACGTCGGGTACCTGCTGGAGCGCGTGGAGTTCGTCCGGTCCGAGCTGATGTTCGAGATCCGCTACGGCGCATCGTCCGGTGGTGGCGACGTCGCACCCGCCCCCGTGGTCAAGGCCCCGCTCGAGGGGCGTGCCGGTCCGATGCGGGTCAACCTGGGATGTGGACACGTGCCGCTCGACGGGTACGTGAACGTCGACAACCGCGACCTGCCCGGCGTGGACGTCGTCGCTGACGTGCGCCACCTGCCCTTCGAGGACGGCACGGTCGACGAGTTCTTCTCGTCCCACTTCCTCGAGCACTTCCCCCAGGAGCAGCTGCGCCGCGTGGTGCTGCCCTACCTGCGGGACAAGCTCGCGCCCGGTGGGCGGATGCGCGCGGTGGTACCCGACATCGACGCCATGATGCGGGAGTACGTCGCCGGGCGGTACCCCTACGGTGACCTGCGGGAGGTCGTCTACGGCGGGCAGGACTACGACGGCGACTTCCACTTCAACATGTTCACGCCGGAGTCGCTGTCCGCACTCCTGGCGGAGCTGGGTTTCGTCGACATCGACGTGCCCACGCGCGGCCGGGTCAACGGGCGCTCGCTGGAGTTCGAGATCGGTGCGACCCGTGCCTGATCGGGTCCGCACGTCCGGCACGCCCACGGTCTCGGTCGTGATCAACACGCTCGACCGCGCGACAGAGCTCGCCCAGACCCTGCGAGCCCTGCGCCGGATCCGGTACGCCGGTGAGTTCGAGGTCGTCGTGGTGAACGGTCCGTCGACCGACGGGACGGCAGCCCTCCTCGAGGAGTGGGGGGAGGACCTCGTCCTCGGGTCGGTCGACGTGCGCAACCTGTCGGTCTCACGGAACGCGGGTATCCGGCTCGCTGCCGGGGAGATCGTGGCGTTCCTCGACGACGACGCCATCCCTGAGCCGGAGTGGCTCACCGAGCTCGTGGCCGCGTACGACTCGCCCGCCGTCGGCGCGGCCGGCGGGTTCGTCCTCGATCACACCGGCCACGCCTTCCAGTACACGTACGGGTCGGTCGACCGCTTCGGCGTCGCCGAGACGCACCTCGAGGCTCCGTGCCCCGAGAGGTGCTACCCGGCGTCCTGGAAGATCCCGCACCTCATGGGCACCAATGCGTCCTACCGGCGGACCGCGCTCGAGGAGATCGGCGGGTACGACGAGTTCTACGAGTACTTCCTCGACGAGTCCGACGTGCAGGTGCGGCTCGCCGACGCGGGGTACCTCATCGCGCAGACGTCCCGCGCGCGGGTTCACCACCATTTCGCGCCGAGCCACGTGCGCAACGCCGCGCGTGTCCCTCGCGACCGTTACCCGATCCTCAAGAACAAGCTGTACTTCGCTCTGCGTCACGCGAACGACTTCGTGTCGATCGACGAGATCCTCCGGATGTTCCACGCGTATGTCGATCACCACCGCGAGGACGTGAGGTGGCAGGTCGAGCACGGCAACCTCGTCGAGGCGGACCGAGCGCGCCTCGAGGCCGACGCCCAGCGGGCCACCGAGGACGGTCTGCGCGGCGCGTTGTCGACCACGGGGCCGGCGCCGACCGACGTGAGTCGTCACCGTGACGAGCTCCGCGCGTTCGACACCTTGTCGCGCCAGGACCCGCGGTGCTTCGTGCTCGTGTCCCAGGAGTTCCCGCCGGAGTCGTTCGGAGGCATCGGCACGTACACCCGTGACCTCGCGTCCGGGCTCGCAGCGGCCGGTCACGACGTCCACGTCCTGACGCGGTCGGCCGACTTCGACCGGGTCGACTGGGACGACGGCGTGTGGGTTCATCGGCTCGTCGTCGCGGACGAGGAGCGGCCGGCCGACGCGGGCTCCGTACCGGCGCACATCTGGGCGTGGTCGCGTGCGTGCCTCGCCGAGGTCGCGCGCATCGACGACGTCACCCCCGTGGACCTCGTCGAGGCGCCCCTGTGGGACGCGCAGGGCATCGCGCTCGTCCGGGACGGACGCTGGCCGGTCGTGGTCGCTCTGCAGACGTCGCTGGCGGTGTGGCTCGAGTCCCACGAGAGCCTCGCCACGGACGAGGAGTGGATGGCGGGGTTCGGACGCCCCGTGCTCGCCGCCGAGAAGGAGGTGCTCGAGCGTTCCGCGGCCGTTCGAGGCATCAGCCGTGCGATCGTCGAGACGGTCGCCGCCCTGCACGGCCTCGACCTGGGCGGCCGTTCCCAGGTCACCGCACTCGGAGTGGGCGCGCCCAGGCTCCTCGACGCGGAGCGGCACGTCGCCCGCGTGGAGCGAGAGGCCGGCCGTGTGAACGTGCTGTTCGTGGGTCGGCTCGAGGAGCGCAAGGCGCCCGACGTGCTCCTCCGGGCGTTCGCGAAGGCCTGGGAGCGTGAACCGTCGCTCGCCCTGCACGTCGTGGGAGACGACACGATCGTGTGGCCCGCCCACGGGACGACGCTGCGCCAGTGGTACGAGACGGAGCTGGGTGACGACCCGAGCGCCCGCGCTGTCCGTTTCCTCGGGTCCGTGAGCGAGCACCAGCTCGCGCTGGCCTACGGCAACTCCGACGTGTTCGTCGCGCCCAGCCGCTACGAGTCGTTCGGGCTGGTCTTCGTCGAGGCGATGATGCGCGGTCTGCCGGTGGTGGGGACCGACGTCGGCGGCGTGCCCGAGGTGGTCCGCGACGGCGTCGACGGTCTGCTCGTGCCGGCGGACGACGTCGATGCCCTGGCCGACGCCCTGGTGCGCCTCGGGCAGGACGCCGCGCTCCGCTCGCGGTTCGGCGCCAACGGTGCCGACCACTACGCGGCGGAGTTCACGGCCGAGGCGATGGCGGACCGCACCGAGCGCTTCTACGACCACGTGCTGACAGCAAGGGCTCCGCTGCGATGAGGATCTCCTTCGTCGCGAGCGTGTGCGTGCCGTTCGACGCGATCTCCGCCTCCGTGCGCGCGAATGTCCGGTGGGCGATGGAAGCGGGCCACGACGTGCGCCTGTTCACAGGTCGATGCGAGTACGACGACCTACCGGCGACGGTCGTGCCCGGTCCCGGCGAGCTGGCGTCCGACCCGTTCTTCCGGACGAGCGACCTCGTGGTGCTGAGCTTCGGGATCTACTACACGCAGTTCGCGGCCCTGGTCGCCGCCCCGACCGGTGCCCGCGTGGTCGTCCAGTTCCACAACGTCACGCCGAGAGAGCTCCTCCCGTCGTGGCACCACGAGGTCATCGACCTCTCGATGCAGCAGATCGCGCTCATGCGGTTCGTGGACGAGGTGTTCTGCATCTCGGAGGTCAACCTGGCGTTCCTGCGCGAGCGCGGTGTCCGGGCCCCCGCGCTCGTCAGGCGGCTGGCGATCGACGTGCCGCTGGACCCACCGCCGGCCAAGCCCAGCCACTCGGACGGTGTGCTGCGCATCGCCTTCCTCGGCCGTTTCGTCAGGTCGAAGGGGCCGCTCGAGCTGCTCGTCGCACTCGACGAGGCGCTTCCCGAGATCTCGCAGGACCGGGTCGAGCTCTCCATGGTGGGGAACACCGACTTCTCGGACGCAGACCACCTACGGGAGGTCCAGGCGGCCGCGAGCCGGCTCGAGAGGGCGTCCGGTGGTCGCCTGACGGTCACGATCCTGGGCAACGCTCAGGACGCGCACCGCAACGAGGTGCTCCGCGAGTCCGACCTGTTCGTGCTGCCGACCTACCACGAGGGGTTCTGTGTGCCGGTCGTCGAGGCGTTCGCCAGTGGGTGCGACATCGTGACCTACGACAACTCGAACCTGCCGGTCATCACGAACGGCATGGCCACGCTCGTCCCGACCGGCGACGTCGAGGCGCTCAGCGAGGCGCTCCGCGGGCGGGCGGAGGTCGTGGGCTCGCAGGAGTGGCAGAGGTCGGGTTACGCCGACCATGTCGACCGCGCGGCGCGCTACGTCGCGGAGTTCGCTCCCGAGCGTGTCCGCGACCAGTTCCTCGCGGACCTCGCGGGCTGAGGTGGTGCGGGTGACCGCGTCCCGACCGTTCGGGCGGCGCTGATGGTGGCTGTCCTGTCAGCGGCGCTGTTGCTCGGCATGGTTCTGCTCCTCGTCGGTGGCGCGGCGCGCCTGGCGCTCGGGGCCCGCCTGGACGTCGTCCCCGGGCTCGGGGTCACCCTGGGGCTCGGTGCGGCAGCCGTGGCGGTGCCGGTGTCGATCGTGTTCGCACTCGGTGGGGATGCCACTCACGCCGTCGTCGGGGTACTGGTCGTCGCGGCCGTCGCGTGGCTCAGCTCGGGACTCGTGACGGTCCGCCGCGAGCGCGGGACGGCGGCGCTGTGGCGGTGGGTCCGACGTGCGGTCGCCGCGACGCCGCTCGACGCGCTGGCGGCCGCCGTCGTCCTGGCGGCCACCGTGCCGCTGCTGTGGCACGGCCTGACCTACTGGACCACGTTCAGCAACGACTTCCCGAGCTACGCCGCCTCGGTCGAGGTGTGGGCCGCGGGGCCGCAGGGCGGCGCCGCCTTCCTCGAGCGGCATCCCGACGGGTTCGGCGAGTACCAGCACTGGCGTGCTCACACCGCCAAGCCGATGGCGACGGCGCTGCTGCTCCTCGCCTCGATGGTGACGGGACTGCCGGGTGCGCAGCTCCTGGCGCCGGCGACGGTGGTGCTGCTGTTCCTGCTGGTCTCGACGATGCTCGCGGTCACGGCCGTCGTCGCGCCCGGTCGGCGCTGGCCGGTCGCCCTGGCGACGGCGGCACCGCTGCTCTCGGTCGTGCCCCTGGGCCGGGTCTACGACGCCCAGCTCGGCCAAGCGGCGGCGGCCGCGCTCCTCGCCGTCGTGCTGGCTCTGCTCGCCGGGTCGGGGCCTCCTGCCCGCCCGTGGGTCGCCGCGTCCGCTGTCGCGGTCGTCCTCGCCGCCGCGGTCGGGATGAACCCGACCCTCGTCGTCGGTTCGTCGGTCGCCGTCGCGGGTGCCTGCGTCTATGTCTGGGGCAGGCGTCGGCGCGCGTCGAGGGCTCTCGACCTGAGAACGGTGGTGCTCGGGGTCATCGGTGCGGTGGTGCTCAGCCTGCCGTTCCTCGGTGACTACCTGGGCCTGGGGGTCGCCGAGGCCGACGGGACCGGCGGGTACGAGCTGCCGTTCCCGTCACCGGCCGCGCTCGTAGGGCTGCAACGCACCGTCGACGACGTGACCTCCCCGTGGGCGTGGACGGTCGTGGTGCTCGTCGTCGCCGGGTACGTCCTGTACAAGCGGAAGCACCCGGGGCCGTGGTGGGCCGCGGTCGCCGCAGGTGCGGCAGCGGCGAACCTGGCTCTGCTCGTGCACGTGTATGGGCTGCAGTCGTACAGCGTCCACAAGTACGTGGCGCTCGCGGTCGTGGTCGTCGTCCCCCTGCTGCTGGCCCGGGCGGTCGGCCTGCTGTCCGCGGTCACCCGGCTCGCCGACGCGGTCGCGGTGGTGGTCGCCCTCGGGGCGGCGAACGCCTGGGTCGCGGCGACGCAGGTCCCCGTCGTCGTCCCGGACGACCTGTGGGCGCTCGCAGGGGACCGGCGTGTCGAGCAGGTCCCCGTGCTGAACGTCCATGTCTCGAACGCCTATGAGGCGCCCGTCGCGGCGACGGTCCTCGGCAACGAGCGCATCGTCGTGACCCAGCTCACCTACGCACCGAGCCACCCCCCGGTCGGCGACTGGGCGCTGATCCACCGGGACTGGTGGGACCTCGGACCGCTCGACGAGGTGATCGACCTCAACGAGACGTACCAGCTCGTGCGGTTCGGCCTGACCGAGGTGTCCGAGGGCGAGCGGCTCGTGCTGGACGCCGCCCACCCGGAGCACGAGCGGCTGCTGTACGGCAGGTGGAACCGTTCGACCCGCGGCGAGCTGTGGGGCGCCGGCGAGCAGACGTGGCTCGCCTTCGCGCTGCCGGACCAGCTCGTGGGCCGCGAGGTGCGACTCACGCTGGAGGGCGAGCTCGACCTCGAGGACGGTGACCGGCTCCGGGCCGAGGCCAACGGGCAGCCCGTGGACGTGACAGCACCGGGGAGCTCGGGGGAGGGGCGCATCGTCGTCACCGTGCCCGCTGACGCGACGCGGCGCGACGGCGATCGGCTCACGGTGCGCCTGTTCCCCGACCGGGACGGCGCGCGCATCGGGGTGCGGGTCGAGTCCCTCGAGGTCCGGGGCTCGTCCGGCTGACCGTCAGGGGGCCGGTTCCGCCCGACGTCGGACGAGAGCGGTCCGGGTCGGGTACGGCAGCGCCGGCGTCAGGCCGCGGGTCCACGTCACGTCCACCTCTGCACCGTGGGCCTCCAGCGCTGCCCGGTACCGTGCCCGGTCGACGTTGTCGAAGACCACGATGCCGCCGGGTGCGAGGTGGCGCAGGGCGCGTGGGAGGCAGTGCTCACGGGCG
This sequence comes from Cellulomonas wangsupingiae, assembly GCF_024508275.1. Taxonomy (NCBI): domain Bacteria; kingdom Bacillati; phylum Actinomycetota; class Actinomycetes; order Micrococcales; family Cellulomonadaceae; genus Cellulomonas; species Cellulomonas wangsupingiae. The sequence goes on along the minus strand of NZ_CP101989.1, from coordinate 2,676,204 downwards.
CGCCCGTCGATGACGACGACGTCGAACGGCTCGTCGTGCGCGTCGATGGCGTCGACGTACCGGGCGAAGTCGAGGCCGGTGGACCCCCTCTTCGCGGAGGTCACGGAGGAACCCGGCCCCGCCGGTGTCGCCGGCACCACGCTGAGCGCGACGTTCGCAGGCAGCAGCGGACGGAGCGAGCGTGCCCACGCGCCGTCGTGCTCGGTGGACACGACGGACCCCGCCCGCGCACCGAGCCAGACGGACGACGCGCCGGAGCCCCACTCGAAGACCCGGGCCCCGGGCCTGCCGGCGAGGAACCTCTCGACCTGCGCGGCCGCCTCGAACGTCCACCAGGGGACGTCGAGCGCGGTCAGTGCGGGGACGTCGTAGATCGCGAGCAGGGACTTCAGCCACAGCGTGCGGCGGCTGTCGCCGTCCTTCGCATCGAGCTGCACGCCGGCGGCCCGAGCCGCGACGCGTGCCGTGCGCATCGTGGAGACCCATGCCGCCCGAGGGTCGAGCCTCATGCCTCTGACCCGGCGTCGGCGGCAGCCTCGTCCGCCCTGCGCCCGTTGCGGTGCCGCACGCCGAGCTCCGCGGACAGGCCGAAGAGGAAGAACTGGAGGCCGCCGAGCACGAGGAGGACGGCCGCGAGGAGCATGGGACGGTCGCCGACGGTGGCGCCGGACAGCCGCAGCGCGAGCAGGTAGAGCAGCATGAGTCCGCCCAGGCCGAGACCGGCCGCGCCGATCCCCCCGAAGAGGTGCGAGGGACGGTTCTCGTACGAGAGCAGGAACCGGACGGTCAGCAGGTCCATGAACCCACGCCAGAAGCGCGCCGGACCGTACTTGGTCGTCCCGTGCATCCGGGCGTGGTGCTGGACCGGTACCTCGCTCGTCCGGAAGCCCTTCCAGTGCGCCATGACGGTCAGGTACCGGTGCATCTCGCCGTACATCATCGGAGCGAGCTCGGCGACGACGTCGCTGCGCATCGCCTTGAAACCGGAGTTGAAGTCGGTGCCGGGGACCCGGGCAAGGGCGGAGGTCGTCCGGTTGTAGAGCCGCGAGGTGTGCCGCTTCACGAAGCGGTCGTTCCGCACGGTACGGGCGCCCGTCACGAGGTCGACACCTTCGCCGAGCCGCTCGACGAGCCGCGGCAGCTCGGACGGGTCGTCCTGACCGTCGGCGTCCATCATCACCACGGTCGTGGCCCCGGTGGCGACCGCTTCGCGGAACCCGACGCGCAGGGCCTCCGACTTCCCGCGGTTCACCCGCAGGCTGGTGACCCGCAGCACCTCCGGGCCCGGCGAGACTTCTCGGACGACATCCGCGGTGTCGTCGTGCGACCCGTCGTCGATGACGAGCACGGCGAGCCCCCCGGCGACGGCCGGACCCTGGGCGAGGATGCGCGGCAGGAGCACTCGCAGGTTCTCTGCCTCGTTGTACGCGGGGACGAGGACCAACGTCTGTGGCACGTGCGCGGCACTCCTTGGATCACGGCGGCCCCGGACGGGAGCTAGCCTGACGACCGAGCCTAGGTGGGCCGGTGAGCGTTTTCCCGGACCGTCACCCGAAGGTAGGAATGGTGTCATGAGCAGGGAGACTCCCCAGAGAAGCGTGCTGTTCGCGCGCTTCCTGCACATCGGTCGCCTTGTCGTCGTGGCCCTGGTCGTGGTCGCGCTCGTGCGGTTCGTGCTCGTCGACGGCGCGACGATGGCGGACGCGCTGCGGTCGGCCGACCCCGGCCTGGTCGGCCTGGCCGTGGTCGCCGCAGCGGCGGGGCAGGTCTGCCTCTGGCTCTCGTGGCGCCGGTTGTGGTCGACCGTGACCGGCACCCACCTCGGCCTGCGCGGGCCGGGCGTCTTCTTCACCGGGCAGCTCGGCAAGTACCTGCCGGGTGGCGTGTGGACCGTGCTCGCCCACGCGGACCTGGGCGCGTCCCGGCACGTGCCGCGGGCCCTCGGCGGGCTGGCCTCCGCGGTGTCGCTGCTCGTGCTGCTGGCGACGGGAGGCGCGGTGGGGGCGGCGGCCGTCCTGGGTGCGGGCCCGCCGCCGGCGCTCGTCGGTGCCGTCGTGGTGGTGGTCGTCGCGTGCGCGGTGGTCCTCGTCCCGCGTGTCCTGACGGCCGTCGCCGAGCGGGTCGCGCGCCGGCCGCGCGGGACGCTGTCGATCGCGGGACGGGACGTCCTCGCCGCCGCCGCCTGGGCAGCGGCCTGGTGGTGTGCGGCAGGCGTGCACGCGTGGCTGCTGCTGGCGGCGCTGGCTCCGGTGGCGGTGCAGGACGTGCCACGGACGGCCGCGGCGTTCGCGTTCGCCTGGGTCGCAGGCATGGTCGTCGTCGTCGCGCCGGCCGGCGTCGGTGCCCGGGAGTCGCTCCTGGTGGTGCTCCTCGCGGGCACCGCACCCCAGGCCACGGTCCTGACGCTCGCGCTGCTCAGCCGCGCGGTCTTCGTGCTGCTCGACGTGGCCTGCGCGGGGCTCGGTTGGCTGGTCGCACGGACGCCCGTGCGGGGCACGGTCGACCCGCTCGAGAACGGACATGCGGTCCGGCCCTCGCGGCCTGCCGAAAACCCCTCGCCGTGAGGGGGACCTGCCCCACAATGTGGCCATGATCACCTCGGACAGGCCCCGCCGCGGAGTGTCCCGGCGCACGCGCCTCGTGTCGGCTGCCGTCGTCTCGGTCCTCCTGGGGCTGCTCGCGCCGACGGCCCCCGCGGCCGCGGGGTCGGTGACGTGGTGGGACGAGGCGGGCGACAACGGCCCTGGCACACCGGACCTCCGGCAGCACCGGCTCGAGCTGGACGCGAGCACGCTGCGGTTCACCGCCTGGTTCGACCCGGCGCAGCCCCTGGTCGACGCCCGGTTGGAGATCACGATGCGGGACCCCGATCGCCCCGGGGTGAAGCTGTACGGCAGCCTGGCGGCGGGGGAGTCCTCCCAGCCGGGGACGTTCGGGTGGTCCTACGGCGAGGACTCGGACTACTGCTCCGTGTGGACACAGCAGGCCGGGGGGCGGCTGACCGTGGCCGTCCCGGCCTCGTGCATCGGCTCGCCCCGTCGGCTGACGTGGCAGCTCGAGGGGTGGCGCGACGAGCGCGGCAAGGGACTGGCCTTCATGGACGCCGGAGGGGAGGTCGAGGACGCCCTGGGCGTGAGCGTCGACGGCCCCGTCGACCTGATCCCGCGGCAGGCCGTGCGGCGCTGGTGGAGCCCCGGGTTCGCCGACGCGCACTTCTTCTCCGCCAGCCCCACGGAAGCGCAAGCGCTGGCCGAGGACAAGAACTGGGCGTACGAGAACGTGGCGTTCGCGGTGGTCCCGTTCGAGGACGACCGGTGCGAGGGCGGGGCGCCGGTGCACCGGTTCTGGTCGGACCGGTTCCGCACCCACTTCTGGACCATCGACGCGGCGGAGGCCGCGCACCTCACGGCCCACGACCGCAACTGGCGGCCCGAGAGCATCGCGTGGTGCGCCTACACGTCGCCCCAGCCCACGACCGTCCCGCTCCACCGGTTCTGGTCACCGGCGCGCGGCAAGCACTTCTTCACCGCCGACGTCGCGGAGTCGAACTGGCTGCGGGCGACACAGCCGTCGTGGAGCTACGAGAACGTGGCGTTCCACGTCATGCCGGTGCGCTGACGCCCCTGGGCAGTGCGCACCGGCAGCCCCGCTCACGGCAGGACGTGGTAGGCGACGCCCTCGTAGGTCCAGTTGCGGTCGTTGGCACGGATGTGGTCGGCCTCGGCCGCGCTCGCGGTGAAGAAGTGCTTGCCGAAGCCCGGTGACCAGAAGCGGTGCAGGGCGACCGTCCCGGACCCCGCCTGCGCGTAGGCGCAGTACGCCACGCCCTCGTAGGCCCAGTTGCGGTCCGTCGCCACGATGCGCGCCCGCTCCGCCTCGCTCTGGGTGTAGAAGTGCGAGCGGAACCCCGCCGACCAGAACCGGTGCACGGGCGAGCCGCCGGACGTGCACGTCCCGCCCGGTGCCGGCCGGGCCCCGAAGGCGCGCCCCTCGTACACCCAGTTCACGTCGGTGTCGATGATGCGCACCGCCTCCGACCCGCTCGTCGTGAAGAAGTGCGCGTTGTCGAACCCCGGGCTCCAGAACCGGTACACGGACGCCGTCGAGCCCGACGGGTCCCGCGGCGCGAGGGACCGGTCGATCGGGGTGACGCGCTGCTGGAACTGCGGGTGGACGAGCCCTCCGCGTCCGGGCGTCCGCCACACGTAGAGCCTGCCGGCGCCCGCGAGGTCGTTGAGGTTGCCGGTGTTCGGCCCGTTCTGTGCGGCGGACCCGGCGACGACCTCGTTGGTGCCGTCGCCGTCGAGGTCCCCGACGGCGGCGCTCGCCCACACGGGGAACGTCGTCCCGGTGTCGGCGACGACGCGACCGGTCGGCACGTCGAAGGCCTTGACGTGCCAGTTGCTGTCGGTGGCGACCACCTCGGCCCGCCCGTCCCCGGTGACGTCCGCCAGCACCGGTGCGCCGAAGTGCGCCCCCGACCCGTGCGGCGCGCGGGTGGTGACCCCGTTGTTCTTCCACATCAGCTGGCCGAGGCGGTTGAGGAGGTAGGTGTTGCCCGCGTAGTCGCCGAAGGCGATCTCCGGGGTGCCGTCGCCGTTGACGTCCCCCACGGTGGGCGCGGACAGGATGACCGAGTCCGCACGGAACGACCAGCGCAGGCGTCCGTCGTGCCCCACGACCCACAGGTGGTGGCCCCGCCACTCGGTGCCCTCGGTGAACAGCCCGCCGCCTGCGATCGTCTCGAGCTTGCCGTCGGCGTCGAGGTCGGCGAGTGCCGGCGTCGAGTGCATGAAGGAGTCGGTGCGGAAGGGCCACCCCGAGACCTCCTTGCCGGCGATCGTGAACGCGTGCAGCAGACCGCCCTTGGCCAGTCGTCCGTAGGGGCGGCAGTCGGCGCAGTCGTTCGCCACGTCCGACCCGACGACGATCTCCGGGCGGCCGTCCGCGTTGATGTCCCCGACGGCCGCCCCGGAGGCGATGCCGTCCCAGACGTCGACGGGCCATCCCGGCAAGGCCTGGCCGCGGTGGTTCCACACCCACATGAGGTGGCTGTAGGAGCCGACGATCACCTCGAGGGTGCCGTCGCCGTCGAGGTCCGCGAGGGTGGGGCCTGCGACGACGCCCGTGCAGGCGTCCGTCGCGCAGCGGTTCGGGTAGTCGGCGTTCCAGCCGGTGAACTGCGGCCAGCCGGCCTTCGTGGCACCGGTGCGGTCGAACGCGAACACGTACCCGTTCTCCGACCCGACGACGACCTCGAGCGAGCCGTCGCCGTCGATGTCGCCCACCGCCGGGGAGCCGATGACGGGGCCCGCCGCGTGCTGGGCGTCGAGGTACCGGCTCCAGAGCAGCGAGCCGTCCCGTCGGTAGACGTAGACGCGTCCGTCGAGCGAGCCGACGACGATCTCGGGGCGTCCGTCGGCGTCGATGTCGGCGAGCGCGGGCGACGAGTGCTTCGACCAGCCGCTGCGCCCGGTGCTGCCCTCGATGGGCACGTTCATGGGCCGGGCGGACGCGAGGTCGGTGTCCCGCGGCCACCCGGGCTGCAGCGGCCACTCCGGCTCGGCGGCGGCAGCCGGGCCCGAGGTCGAGGACAGGATCACCGCGGCGGCGACGAGGACCGCAGCGAGGCGTCCGCGCCGTCGTGCCGTGGCCACCGGTCGTGCGTCGAGGGCCCGCGCCCTCACCTCGGGCTCTGTCGCCTTGCTCGTCACTGGGTCCCCCCCGGGGATCGTGGCTCAGTCGGTCCTCATGTATACGGCCACGGTCGCGTCGGCGCACGCACCCCACGTCCAGCGCGCCGCGTGCGCGCGACGGGCCTGCCGGTCCGTCGGGCCGTCGTCGGCCTGCAGGACGCGCTCCAGGCCTTCGGCGACGGCGTCGGTGTCGTGCGGGTCCACGTACGTGGCGTACGGGCCCGAGACCTCGCGCAGCGCGGGGATGTCGGCGGCCAGGACCGGTCGGCCGCTGGCGAGCGCCTCCAGGGCGGGCAGGCCGAAGCCCTCGTCGATCGACGGCAGCGCGAGCGCGCGCGCGCCGGCCACGACGCGACGCAGGTCGGCGTCGTCGAGCCAGCCCGTGAGGTGCACCCCGGGTCGCGCGCGCAGCGTCTCGTCGCGGCCGGCGGGGCCCGCGAGCACGAGCGCCGGCGCGTCCCGGCGTCCCGCCCGCACCCGCTCGAACGCCTCCACGAGGCGGGGGAGGTTCTTGCGGGGGTCGAGCGAGCCGACGAACAGGACGTAGTCGTCGGGGAGGTCGAGCCGTCCAGCGGGTGCCGGTGCGGGCGGCGTGAACCACTGCGGGTCGACGCCGAGCGGCGTCGGCGTCACCTGCTCGTCGGGGAGGTCGTAGAAGTCACGCACGGCGTCGGCCACCGCCCGGCTGGGGGTCACCACGTGCGCGCCGCGCCGCAGCGCCCGCACGACGAGCGTGCGGTACGCGAGCGAGTCGGCCGACACCGTGGACCGGTGCTCCTCGTAGGTCAGGTCGTGGACGGTGACGACCTCCCGCGCCCTGCGCGTCGGCGGGCTGACGAAGTTGGTCCCGTGCATGACGTCGCACCGCCCGACGAGGGTCTCGACGTGCGGTCGGTCGGTGCGGGTCCACGCCGTGCGCAGGGCGCGCGCGGGCACCCGCGGGCCCACCTGGCGCACTCCGGCCGGCAGGTCGTGGAGCGCCCCGCCCCGGGCCGTCCACGTGGTCACGGCGACGTCCGCGGCCACGCCCGCGCGTCCGAGGGCCGCCGGCAGCTCGTCCAGGAGGTGGCCGGTGTACTGGCCCACCCCGGTGCGTCGTCCCAGCAGGGAGGTGGCCTCGAGCACGATCCGCATGCGGGTCATCGTCCCATCTGCCGCGGGTCGCGACGCCCGCGAGGGGAGCGGGGAGGGGCGACCGCGACCGGTACCTCCCGGTCGCACGGTAGGCTGCTCCCCATGCCTGGAACGTCCGGCACCCTTGCGGTGCGGAGCAGTCGCGGTCCGAGACCTACCAAAGTGGAGTTGCGCAAGACGGTCGAGGAGTACCGGGCTGCGAAAGAGCTTCTGCGCAACCTCGTGCGGCGCGACCTGAAGATCCAGCACCGCGGGACGGCGCTGGGGAACGTGTGGTCGCTGATCACGCCGATCCTCACGGTCGCGGTCTACACGTTCGTCTTCACGGTGATCATGCCCGCGTCGCCCGTGCACGAGGGCGTCGACGTGCCGTTCGCGGTGTACCTCTTCGTGGGTCTGACGATCTGGAACCTGCTGCAGAACAGCATCCTGGCGGGGACCGGGTCGGTCGTGGGCGCGGGGTACCTGCTGTCGAAGGTGTACTTCCGACGCGAGATCCTCCCGCTGACGAGCGTGCTGTCGGCGCTCGTGACCTTCTGCTGGGAGTTCGGTGTGGCGCTCCTGGTGTCGACGATCTTCGTCGGCCTGCCGGGCTGGCACGTGCTGTGGGCGCCCGTGATCGTGCTCATCACCGCGATGCTGGCGTTCGGCCTCGCGCTGCTGCTGTCGACGGCCGCCGTGTTCTTCCGCGACGTGCAGCACTTCATCGGGATCGCCATGCAGATGTGGTTCTGGGGCTCCCCGGTCATCTACTCGCTCGGGATCATCGGCGACCGGCCGACGCTGCTCAACATCATCCAGCTCAACCCGATGGCGGGGATCCTCACGTCGATGCGCAACGTCGTGCTGCTCGACCAGCCGCCGGACTGGCCGCTGCTGGGCTATGCCGCCGGCGTCGGGGCCGTTCTGCTCGTCCTCGGCTACGCGGCGTTCCGACGCAACGAGCGACTCTTCGCGGAGATGATCTGACGTGACCGACACAGCGATCGAGGCAGTCGACCTCTGGAAGAGCTTCCGGGTGTACCAGGAGCGCTCGCACACGCTCAAGGAGCGCTTCATCGGCCGGTCGAACCGGTACGACGAGTTCTGGGCGCTCAAGGGCGTGAACTTCGAGGTGCCCACGGGCTCGACGCTCGGGATCGTCGGGCCCAACGGCTCCGGCAAGTCGACGACGCTCAAGGTGCTCGCCAAGATCCTCAGCCCGAACAGGGGCCACGTCCGGGTCAACGGGTCGATCGCGTCGCTGCTCGAGCTGGGCACCGGGTTCCACCCCGACCTCACCGGCCGGGAGAACGTCTACCTGGCCAGCTCCGTGCTGGGTCGCAGCGAGAAGCAGACCGACGCGCTGTACGAGTCGATCGTCGACTTCGCGGGCGTCCAGCAGTTCATGGACCTGCCGGTCAAGAACTACAGCTCGGGCATGTACGCCCGCCTCGCGTTCGCCGTGTCGATCTCCGTGGAGCCCGACGTGCTGCTCCTCGACGAGGTCCTCGCGGTCGGCGACGAGGAGTTCCAGATGAAGTGCTACGACCGCATCGCGCACTTCCGTGACACCGGGCGGACCATCGTGCTGGTGTCGCACAGCCTCGACACGATCCGCAGCATGTGCCGCGACGCCCTCTGGATCGAGAAGGGCGACCTGAAGGCCTACGGCCCGTCCGACGAGGTCGTCGCGCAGTACCTGGGTGACGTGCACGTCGAGAGCCAGCAGCAGACGCGCCTCGAGGGCGACAACCGTTTCGGCAACGGTGACGTCGTCATCACCGCAGTGCGCTTCCTCGACGAGCGCGGCCGGGCCACGACCGCGCTGCGCGGGGCCGCGCCGGCGTCCATCGAGGTCGACTACGAGATGGTGAGGCCCGTCGACGAGCTCGTCATCGGGTTCGCGATCCACCGAGCGGACTCGGGTCAGCACGTCCACGGCCAGAACTCGTTGCGGTCCGACCTCGGTCTCGCGCTCCCGCAGGCCGGCACCGTGCGTTTCAGCACGGACGACCTGCCGCTGCTCAAGGGGCCGCACCAGGTGACGGTCGCCGCCCACGACCGGTCGAGCGCCGGCGTGTACGACTGGCACGACCGTGCCTACCCGTTGTCGATCCTGGACGGCCCTCGGACCCTCGGTCAGTCCGGGATCGTCCACGTGCCGGGGACGTGGAGCCTGCTCGAGAAGCCGACCACCTCCGCGGACGCCCCCCAGCGCACCACGGCCTCGTGACCGGGAGTCACCCATGCTGAAGAACTCCGACGTGTCCACGATGATGCACCGCGTCCGCGTCGCCGCGGCACGAGCGCGGCGCGACGACACCACCTCGGTGGTGTTCGTGGAGGACCGCCACCCCGACCTCTTCGGCCTCGAGGCCCTGCGACCCGACGCCGAGGTGATCATCGACCGGCCGTCCGGCTCCGCCCGGCCGGTCGTCGGGCAGGGCATCGTCTTCACGAAGCGTGTCGTCCGCCGCCTGGTGCGCTGGTACGCCAAGCCGCCCGCCGTCCAGCAGTCGCAGTTCAACCAGCGGCTGCTCGACGCGCTCGGGCGGATGGCGCGCGCCCTCGTGCGCACCGAGTCGACGTACGACGACCTCCTGCTCCGGATCGACCAGCTCGAGGAGACCGTCGACGGCCTGCGTGCCGACCTGCGGCAGGTCGGCACGAGCGGGACGGTCGCGGCGGACTCCTCCGCGCTCGCCCCGAGCGTGCAGCGCATCCTCTCCTACAGCAGGTTCGAGGACCGGCACCGTGGGGCCCAGGGCGTCGTGCGGCCGCTGCTCGAGCCGTACCTGCAGTACTTCGACGGCTGTGCCAACGTCGTGGACCTCGGCGCCGGCCGCGGCGAGTTCGTCGACATGCTGAACGAGCGCGGCATCCCCGCGTACGGCGTCGACTCCGACGAGTCGCAGGTCGAGGTCGCGCGTGCCGCCGGCCGCGACGTCCGGCTCGAGGACGTCGTCGAGCACCTCAACGGGCTGCGCACCGGTCAGGTCGACGGCGCGTTCTCGAGCCAGGTCGCCGAGCACCTGACGACCAACGAGCTCGTCGGCTCGATCGAGCTGGTGTACCGCAAGCTCAAGCCGGGCGGCGTCTTCGTCATGGAGACCCCGAACCCCGAGGCGCTGTTCATCTTCGCGACGTTCTTCTACGTCGACCTCACGCACATCAAGCCGATCCACCCCGAGGCGCTGCGCTGGGCGTTCGAGGCCTGCGGGTTCGAGGACGTGCGGGTCGTGCGCAGCCAGAAGGTGCCCGACGCCGCGCGTCTGGCGCCCGTGCCGGAGGACCTGCGGACCCAGCCCGGCTGGGACGTGCTCGCCCGTAACATCGACACGCTGAACGATCTCATCTATGGCTACCAGCACTACGCGGTGGTCGCGCGCAAGCCGGAGGCACACCAGGGATGACCATGTCGACCGATGTCAGCAGCCCGGAGGTACCCGTGCGTCGTGGCGTCGCGATCGTCATCCTGACGTGGAACGCGCTCGACTTCACCAAGCAGTGCTACGAGTCGCTGCGCGCCACGACCCCCCGGGGTGACTACCACCTGGTCTTCGTCGACAACGGCAGCGTCGACGGGACGGTCGACTGGCTGCGCGGCATCGCCGAGGCGAACGACGACGTCCAGGTGATCGAGAACGGCGAGAACCTCGGCTACACGCGGGCCGTCAACCTCGGCATCGGACGCGCCGCGGCTGACGAGGACGTCCTGCTGCTCAACAACGACATCCGGTTCGACACCCCCGGGTGGCTCGCGCGGCTGCAGTCGACGGCCTACGGCGAGCCGGACATCGCGGTCGTCGGCACGCGGCTGGTCGACCAGCGCGGCCTCATCAACCACCTCGGCGCGTTCGTCCAGCCGGTCTCGGTGTTCGGCCAGCAGCTGGGCGGCGAGGAGAAGGACGTCAACCAGGGGCGCGGCACCCGGGACGTCGAGGCCGTGATCTTCGCGGTCGCCTACCTCACCCGTGAGGGCCTCGACCGGATCGGCCTGCTCGACGAGGGCCTGTTCGCGTACTTCGAGGACACCGACTACTGCCTGCGCGCACGCCGCGCCGGGATGCGGGTCGTCTTCACGGGCGACGTCTCGCCCGTCCACTTCCACAACACCTCGACGCGCGCCAACAAGGTCGACGTGTGGGAGATGCTCCACACGTCGCGCGAGTACTTCGCGGAGAAGTGGGGCGCGTGGCTCGACGAGGAGCGGTACGACGTCCGCGCCAACTGGCGCTCGGTGATCCACTCGCCGCTCGGCTACGCCGTGGGCAGCCGGCGGATCATGGAGCAGCTGCACCAGTCGGACGTGCGCGTGACCTTCGAGAACGCGTACGGGCAGGAGGACGGCCCGACGGGTGACCGCCTCATCGACGACCTGGTGCTGCGGGAGCCGGACCCGTCCGCGACGTCCGTGTCGTACTGCCAGGCCGACTTCTTCCGCCGCACGGGCGACCGGCACCACGTCGGCTACACGATGCTCGAGGTCACGGGCCTGCCCGAGGACTGGGTCGCGGGCTGCAACCGCATGGACGAGGTGTGGGTGCCGGCGACGTTCAACGTCGAGACCTTCCGCGCGAGCGGCGTCAAGGTCCCGATCCACGTCATGCCGCTGGGCGTCGACCCCCTGTACTTCAACCCGGAGATCCGCGGCGAACGCGCCAGCGACTCCTTCACGTTCCTCTCCGTCTTCGAGTGGGGGGAGCGCAAGGCGCCCGAGGTGCTGCTGCGGGCGTTCGCCCGTGAGTTCGCGCGTCACGAGGACGTGACCCTGCTGCTGTCGGTCTTCAACCGCGACCCCGCGGTGGACGTGCGCCGGGAGATCGCGGCGCTCGGCCTGCCGGCGTCCGCCCGCATCGTCGTGATGGTCAACCCCGAGTTCGCCGGGTACCAGATGGGCTCGCTCTACCGCTCGGCCGACTGCTTCGTGCTGCCGACCCGCGGCGAGGGCTGGGGCCAGCCCGTCCTCGAGGCGATGGCGTGCGGCCTGCCGGTCATCGCGACCGGCTGGGGCGGCGTGGCCGACTTCCTCGACGAGGAGGTCGGGTACCCGATCGGGTACCGCATGGTGCCGGCCGAGGCGAGGTGCACGTACTACGACGGGTTCGACTGGTCCGAGCCCGACGAGGAGCACCTGCGGGCCCGCATGCGCGAGGTCGTCGGCGCCTACGACCTGGCGCAGGTGAAGGGCAAGCGGGCGGCGCGCCGGGTCGCCGAGCAGTTCACCTGGCAGCACACCGCGAAGCGCATCAGCGACCGGTTGCGCGAGATCGGCTGACACCAGCGTCCGCGTCCCACCAGCGGCGCCCCCAGCACGTAGGGTCGCAGCGCTCGGTGACGACGACAGGGGTGGGGGACGATGAGGACTTCGACGACCAGGCGCAGCTGGGCTGTGGCTGCGCTGGTGGGTGCACTGGCGTTGCCGCTCACCACGACGACGGCACACGCGTCCGCGTCGCCGTCCCCGACGGACGTGGCGGCGCCGTCCGACACCGACACCACGTTCCGCGAGCTCGAGCTCGGTGACGCGAAGCCGGAGGGTGCGCGCGACCGGACGGCCGTCGTCGACTCCGGCGTCCGCACCGTCGACGAGTTCACGGTGCTCGGCATCAGCTGGGCGGCGACCGAGACCGACGTCACCGCCCGGTACCGCACGCGAGCGGACGGCCGCTGGACGCCGTGGCGCGAGACCGGCGCGGGTGAGGGCGAGCAGGGGGAGACCCGGACCAACAGCGACGCGCTGGTGGTGCCACCCAGCACGGCCGTCGAGGTCGAGGTCCGGACCGCTGCAGGCCCGGTGAACGACGTCAAGGTCGTGCTCATCGACGGCGGCGAGGGCTTCGCGCAGGAGCCGGCAGCCGCCGCGGCCTCGAGGTCGGCGGCGCAGTCGGCCGTCGCGGCGTCGAGCATGCCGCGCCCGGCGATCATCTCGCGCGCCCAGTGGGGCGCCGACGAGTCGATGCGCACCTGCTCGCCGGACTACACGACGACGACGTCGGCGGCTGCGGTGCACCACACCGTGTCGAGCAACACCTACTCCGCCGAGGCGGCGGCCGGTGTCGTCCGCGGCATCTACGCGTACCACACGCGCGCGGAGTCCAGCGGGGGCCGCGGCTGGTGCGACATCGGCTACAACGCGCTCGTCGACCGGTTCGGGCGCGTGTACGAGGGTCGGGCCGGCTCGTTCGACCAGTCGGTGGTGGGTGTGCACACCGGGGGCTTCAACAGCCGGACCTTCGGGGTGTCCGTGATCGGTGACCACAGCACGACGGTCCCGAGCGCGCAGGTCCTCGAGGGCGTGTCGCAGGCGATCGCCTGGAAGTTCGCGACCGAGCGGATCCTGGCGAACACGACGGTGACGATGGTCTCCGGCGGCGGCGCCTCGAAGTACCCCGAAGGCACACCCGTGACCTTCCACACGATCTACGCGCACCGTGACGCGGCGCAGACGGCGTGCCCGGGCGAGCAGCTCTACGCGCGGATCCAGCAGGTCCGGGACCGTGTCGCGGCGCTCGCCAACGACGTCGTGCACGCCTCGCCGCTGGCGATCTGGGAGTCGACGTCGACCACCGCCGGCTCCGTGCGGGTGGCGGGCTGGGCGTTCGACCCCGAGAGCACGCAGTCGCTCGTGGTCGACGTCGTCGTCGACGGCGTCTCGCACCCCGTGCTCGCGGGGGACGACCGGCCCGACGTCGCCGCCGCCTACCCCGGTGCGGGTGCGGCGCACGGGTTCCGGGCCGAGGTCCCGCTCGCCCCTGGCGAGCACACCGTGTGCCCGTGGGTGCGCAACGTCGGCAACGGCGCCGACCAGCTCCTGGGGTGCCGGCGCGTGACGGTGACGAACACCGCGCCCGTCGGGTTCCTGGACCGGGTGACGGCGACGCGCTCGACGATCCAGGTGGCGGGCTGGGCGCTGGACGCGGACGTCGCGGGTCCGGTGCAGGTGCACGTCTACGCCGGACCCACGTTCATCGGCGCGCTCACCGCGGACCGTGACCGGCCGGACATCGCTGCGGCGTTCCCGCAGGCCGGCGGTGCGCACGGGTTCACCGGCGAGATCCCGGTGGCGGCCGGGCGCCACCGCGTGTGCGTCTACGCCATCAACGCCCCGGCAGGGGTGAACCCGTCGCTCGGCTGTGCGCAGGTGGACGTCGTCAACGCGACGCCCGTCGGCTTCCTCGACGCCGTCGGCTCCGACGGCTCGTCGGTGCGGGTCGAGGGGTGGGCGCTCGACACCGACGACGCGACGGCACCGGTCCAGGTGCACGTGTACGCCGGCAGCACGTTCGTCGGCGCGGTCACGGCCGACCAGGCACGCCAGGACATCGCGGCGGCGTACCCCGGTGCGGGGGCCGCGCACGGGTTCGCGGCGAACCTGCCGATCGCCGCGGGGCGCCATCGCATCTGCGTCTACGCGATCAACGCGCCGGCGGGGGTCAACCCCGGCCTGGGCTGCCGCCAGGTGGACGTCGTCAACCCCGAGCCGGTGGGCTTCGTCGACGAGGTGGTCCGCACCTCGCCGCAGAGCGTCCGCGTGTCCGGGTGGGCCGTGGACACCGGGGCCGGCGCGGGACCCGTGCAGGTGCACGTCTACGGGGGCGCGAGCTTCCTCGGTGCCGTGTCCGCGGACCAGGCCCGGCCCGATGTTGGCGCGGCCTACCGGTGGGCGGGGGAGAGGCACGGCTTCTCGTTCGAGGTGCCGCTCGCCGCCGGCCCGGCGCGCGTGTGCGTCTACGCCATCAACGTCCCCGCAGGTGTCAACCCCTCGGTCGGGTGCCGCGATGTCGCGAGCTGACGTCCGGTCCGTGCGTCCGCTCGCCGGTGCGCTCCTCGTGGTGCTCCTCGCGGGGTGCGTGACGGGCACGCCGCAGGACCCGGCCGCCGGTACGCCGCGGCCCACGTCGACGGCGTCGGCGACCGGTGCGTCCGCGTCGCCGTCCACCACGCCGGTGGCCGACCCGCCGGCCACCGCCGCGGCCACGCCACCGGCGCCGTCACCTGCGCCGAGCGCGCCGGCGCCCGGCCCGGCCGCACCGGCCCGCACCCCTGTCGAGGTGGTGGTGAGCTGGGCGATGTGGGACGAGCAGGCGGGGCAGGTGCAGGTCGCCGGCTACGCCGCCGACGTGGTCGAGTCCGGCGGGACGTGCACGCTGACGCTGCGCCTGGGCGAGCACACGGTCACGGCCGAGCAGCAGGCCACTCCCGACGCGACCACCACGACGTGCGGCGCCGTCGCCGTCCCGCGCGACCGGCTGCCGCAGGCGGGCACCTGGGTCGCGGTCATGTCCTACGTGTCCGACAAGTCCTCAGGTTCGTCGCCGGACGTGTCGATAGGAGTCCCGTGATCATCGTCCGCAGTCGGCGTGCGCCCATCGCGGCCGTCGTCACCATGCTCGCGCTGCTCCTGTCCTCGATGGTCGCGGCCGCGCCACCCGCGTCGGCCGCGAACATGAGCCAGTTCGACCCCGGGTACATCATCAGCGACGCGGTCTTCTACGACGGCTCGGCGATGTCGGCGCCCGCGGTCCAGGCGTTCCTGGACTCGAAGGGGGCCAGGTGCAACCGCGCGGCCGACGGGACGGCGTGCCTGAAGGACTACGTGACGTCGAGCAACGACCGGGCCGCCGACTCCCGGTGCGCCCAGCCCTACCAGGGAGCGGCGAACGAGAGCGCGGCGACGATCATCACCAAGGTCGCGCAGGCGTGCGGCATCAACCCGCGGGTGCTGCTGGTGACGCTCCAGAAGGAGCAGAGCCTCGTGACCCGGACCACGGCGGGCACGGACGCCGTCTACCGCAAGGCCATGGGCTTCGGGTGCCCCGACACCGCGGCCTGTGACAGCAGGTACTACGGCTTCTTCAACCAGGTGTACTCGGCGGCGTGGCAGCTCCGGTCCTACGCGCTGAGCCCCACCCGCTTCAACCACCGGGCCGGTGCGGTGAACACCGTGCGGTACCACCCGGACAGCGCGTGCGGCTCGTCGCAGGTCTTCATCCGGAACCAGGCGACCGCGAGCCTGTACAACTACACCCCCTACCAGCCCAACGCCGCGGCGCTCGCCGCGGGCTACGGCACGGGCGACTCCTGCTCGTCCTACGGCAACCGCAACTTCTGGGCGTACTTCACCGACTGGTTCGGCTCGACCATCAGCCCCGACCCGGTCGGTTTCCTCGACAGCGTGACGTACGCCGGTGCGGGTGTCGTCCGGGTCTCGGGGTGGGCGCTCGACCCGGACACCTACGACCCGATCGACGTCCACGTGTACGTCGGCAGCAACCCGGTGGGCGTGCGGGCGGACGCATCGCGTCCCGACATCGCGGCCGCGTACCCCGGCTGGGGCGACAGGCACGGGTTCACGGCGGACATCGCGGTCGGCGAGGGCACGCACCGTGTCTGCGCCTACGCGATCAACGTGCCGGCCGGCGGGAACCCCGGCCTCGGCTGCCGCGACGTCGTCGTGACCAACGCCGGGCCCCGGGGAACCCTCGACCTGGTCGCGCCGACGGCGTCGACGGTCCGCGTGGCGGGCTGGGCGTGGGACCCCGACACGGCGGCCCCGGTGGAGATCCACGTGTACGCGGGGAGCAACCACATCGCGACGACGAGCGCCGACAGGTCGCGTCCCGACGTGGCCGCCGGCGTGCCCGGTGCCGGCGAGCTGCGGGGCTTCGACCTCGAGATCCCGATCGCCGCGGGCAGGCACCGGGTCTGCGCGTACGCCATCAACGTCCCGACGTCCCTCAACCCGTCCCTGGGGTGCCAGACCGTGGACGTCGTCAACGCCGAACCCACCGGCTTCCTCGACCAGGCCACCGGGGCGAGCGGCGCCGTCGTGCTCAGCGGCTGGGCGTGGGACTCCGACGGTGTCGGGCCGACGCAGCTGCACGTGTACGTCGACGGCGCGTACGCCGGTGCGGCGGTCACGGACCGTCCCCGGCCCGACGTCGCCGCCGGCGTGCGCGGGGCGGGCCCGAACCAGGGCTTCGAGCTCGCGGTGCCGGCCGTGGCGGGCTCGCGCGAGGTCTGCGTCTACCTGATCAACTCACCGGCGGGCGTGAACCCGCGCCTGGCGTGCACGCGGGTCACGGTGCGCTGACGGCGCGGTGCGCTGACGGCGCGGTGTGCTGACGGCGCCGTGTGCTGACGGCGCGGCGCGCTGCGCCGACGGCGCCGACCGCTCAGCCGGCGGCCGCGGGGCGCGCCGTCATGCGCCTGCCCAGGACGGCGTAGGCCACGCGTCGCTGCAGCGCGGCCACGCCGGCCCGCACGTCGCCGACGCGCACGTCGACCTCGCGCACCGCCTCCGGGGCGAGCGCGTGCATGCGGGCGTTGAACGCCCTGGCCTGGGCGTGCTGCTCGGCCGCGAGCCGCACGCTCCACTGTGACGCGCTGACGCGGAACGACGCGAGCGTCTCGTCCACCGCGACGAGGTCGCCACGCAGCAGCAGGTGCGCGTAGGTCCCGAGGTCGATGTAGTAGGGCTGGGAGTCGTCCCACCAGCCGGCGCTCGCGAGGGCGTCACGGCGCAGCAGGACGCACGCGGGCTCTCCCAGCGGGTTGCCGCCGCTGCGCACGGCCGTGCGCAGGGCGCGCCGCCCGTCGACCCGGCCGCGCATGCCGGCCAGCCCTCGGCCCCGCAGGAAGACCTCACCGCGGGCGTCCACGAGGTCGCGGCGGCACGCGACGACCGTCGCGCCGGGGCCGGCGGCGTCGAGCGCCGCGACCTGGCGCTCCAGCGCGCGGGGGTGCAGCAGGTCGTCCCCGCAGACGAGCTTGAGGAGCTCACCGCCGGCGGCCTGGCTCACCGCGTCCCAGTTGCGGCGGGCGCCGCCGCCCGCGGGCGTCCGGCGGAGCGTCACCCGGGGGTCGTCCGCGTACGGTTCCAGGACCTCCCAGGTGCCGTCGTCGGACCCGTGGTCCGCGACCACGACGTCGAAGTCGTCGTAGGTCTGGGCGAGGATCGAGTCCAGCGTGGCGCCGACGTGCTCGGCGTTCCGGTACGCGGGGACCACGACCGACACGCGGCTCACGGGGTCACCGGCGGGCAGGTGGTGGCCGGTCGGCGACCGGGGTGGGGCGTGCTCACTCGCAGATCCGTCCGTGCGTGGGGGGTCAGGGCCGATACGAACGCCTGACTATAGTCTTCCCGTGTCGTCGCTCCCCGTCCCCCCTGACGCGGCCCCCCACCGCATCTCGGTCGTGGTTCCCGTGTACCAGGGGGAGCGCACCCTGCCGGGTCTTCTCGCGGAGATCGAGGCGTGGTCCGCGCCCTTCGAGACGTCCGACGGCCACCGCGCCGTCGTGAGCGAGGTGCTCCTCGTGCACGACCACGGGCCGGACGGCTCCGAGGACGTGATCCGCAAGCTCGCGGCCACGTCGCACGTCGTCCGCCCGGTGTGGCTGAGCCGCAACTACGGGCAGCACGCCGCGACCCTGGCCGGGATGGCGTCCGCGGGTGGGGACTGGATCGTGACGATGGACGAGGACGGTCAGCACGACCCGGCGTCCATCGGTGACCTCCTGGACGTCGCGATGCGGGAGCGCGCGTCCCTCGTGTACGCCCGGCCGACCAACCCGCCGCCGCACGGCGCGCTGCGCAACGCGGCGTCCCGGGGCGCCAAGCGGCTCACCGACGCCCTGACCGGCGGACGGCAGAGCAGGGACTTCCAGAGCTACCGCCTGGTGCTGGGTGAGCTCGGCCGCAGCGTCGCGGCGTACGCGGGCTCGGGTGTCTACCTCGACGTCGCACTCGGATGGGTCGTCGGCGACGTCGCCACCTGTCCGGTGGTGCTGCGGACCGAGGACCGGCCCTCGGGCTACCGCCTGCGCACCTTGCTGTCGCACTTCTGGCGCATGGTCCTGACGAGCGGCACGCGCGGCCTGCGGTTCGTGAGCGTCCTCGGTGTGGTGTTCGGCGTGCTGGGCGTGCTCCTCGCGCTGTTCGTCGTCGTCTCGTCCCTGACGGGCGGCGACACGCCCGAGGGCTGGTCGTCGACCGTCGTCGCCGTCCTGCTCACGAGCGGCGCGGTGCTGTTCTCCCTCGGGATCGTGGCCGAGTACGTGGGCGTGGCCGTCAACATGGCCATGGGGCGCCCTTCCTACCTCATCGTGAGCGACCCGGCCGACGGGCCGCTCGGACGGGGAGGGCGCGGGCGGTGAACGCGCAGCGGGTCGATGGTCCGCCGGCACTCGTGGTCGGCGGCGGCGGCCTGCTGGGTCGCGCCGTCCTCGCGCGGGCCGCGCGCACCGGCTGGGACGTGGACCGGTGCGCCGTCCCGTGGCACGACCCGGCCGAGGTCGCCCCTGTCGTCGCCGACGCCGTCGACGCCGTCCGGGCCCGGGCCGGCAGCGGTCCGTGGTACCTCGTGTGGTGTGCGGGAGCGGGCGTGACGTCGAGCCAGGGCGACGCGCTCGGTCGTGAGGTGGCGACGATCGAGAGCGTGGTCGACGCGCTGCTCGACCGAGCCGGACCGGGCGGCCTGACGCAGGCCCGCGTGTTCCTGGCGTCCTCCGCGGGCGGTGTGTACGCCGGCTCGTCCGGCCCGCCGTTCACCGAGCGGACGGTGCCGGTGCCCCTGGCGGCCTACGGCCGCGCGAAGCTCGCCACCGAGCAGGTCGTCGCGCGTCTCGCGACGCAGGGCGGTGCGCGCGTGCTCACCGGGCGTCTGTCGAACCTCTACGGACCCGGTCAGAACCTCGCGAAGCCCCAGGGCCTCGTCTCCCAGCTGTGCCGCAGCCAGCTCACCGGCCGGCCCGTGGGCGTGTACGTCTCGCTCGACACGCTGCGTGACTACCTCTTCGTCGACGACGCCGCAGCGCTCGTCGTGGACGGGCTCGAGCGGCTGCCGGAGGTCGTGGCACCCGGGCAGGTCCTCACCAAGATCCTCGCGTCGCAGCGCGCCGACTCGATCGCGTCGCTGGTCGGGGAGGTGCGGCGGCTGTCGCGCCGCCATGCGCGCATCCTCGTGGCCCCATCGCCCGCGTCGTCGGGCCAGGTGCGGGACCTGCGGCTGCGATCGGTGGTGTGGCCGGAGCTCGACCGCCGTCCGGTGACCCCGCTGGTCGTCGGCGTCCACGCGACCATGCGTGACCTCGCGGCCGGCCTCGGCGCCGGCGCCGTTGCCCGTGCCGGTGGCGCCCAGGCCCCGCCGCCGGTCCCTCAGCCGCGTGCGGTGCCGACGGCCCCGGTCGTGGTGCCCGCGGCGGTGCCGGCGACGAGGTAGTCCCACGTCTGCGCGGCGTACTCGTCCCAGGTCCGGGCCGGGGACGCGACCGCCTCGGCCGTCAGGGAGGCGAGCAGCTCGTCGTCGTCGGCGAGCCGGCGCAGGCCCCGCGCGAGCGCGACGTCGTCCCGCGGGTCCACGAGCAGGCCGCCGCGACCCTCGGCGATCTCCCGCATGCTCCCGAAGTCCGACGTCAGCACGGGCGTGCCCGTCGCGATCGCCTCGGCGACGGGCAGCCCGAACCCCTCGTTGAGCGACGGGAAGACCACGAAGCGGGCCAGCGCGTACAGCGCCCACAGCTCGTCGTCGGAGAGGGCCGAGACCGCCGAGACGGGCCGGCCGGCCGCCGCCAGCTCCTTGAGCCTGCGCTCGAACGTCTGCGACCCCCAGGCGTTGCCCCCGACGAAGAGCAGGCGGAAGCGGCTGCCCGACCGCCAGGCGAGCTCGGCGGCCTGGAGGACCGCGAGGTGGTTCTTGCGGGGCTCGTGGCTGCCGACGCACAGCGCCACCGGCAGGCCGTCGGCGGCGAACCGGGAACGCGCGCGACGCACGTCCTCCGCGGAGGCGGGCTGCGCCTCCACCGGGAGCACCACGGGCGCGATCTCGGGGCCGTCCAGCCCGGCACCCGTCAGCATCCGGCGCCAGCCGCGGTACTCGCCTGCCGCCGCGTGCGAGATCGTCGCGACGCGGTCCATGTGCCGGACCGCGGCGAGGTTCTGCGCGAACGCCGCGCCCATGCCGGTGCCGATGGTCTCGGCGCTGGTGATCGGCACGCAGTCGAAGCCGACCACCCCGGTGCGCGAGCCCGACCAGCGGGCCAGGGCGAGGATGCGCTCGGTGCGCTCCTGCTCCGTCGCGAGCTCGGGCAGGACGTAGGTCGCCCGCCACGGCAGGACGACGCGGTCCGTGGCCAGGGCGCGCGAGGGGACCGGCCCGCCGTGCAGTGCGACGCGCACCTCGTCGGGCGTCAGGCGCCGCAGTGCGCGGCCGTCGGCCGTCCACCCCACGAGGACCACGTCGTGGGCGTCCGCCCACCGACGTGCCGTCTGGCGCGCCACCCGCTGGATCCCCGTCGCGAGGGACGTGCGCGAGGTGTGGGCCAGGTCGACCAGGACGACGTCCGACAGGACCTCGACGTCGCGTCCCGCGACGGCGCGCCGCCACGGGGCACGTGGTCCGGCCAGCACGTCCGCGAACCCGGTGAGCGGCCCGTCCAGGGCCACGGCACGGACGTGGGCCAGCACCTCGGCGTCGCGCGGCATCGCGCCCTGCAGCACCGCCAGGGTGAGCCAGGTGGCGTCGGGGGCGGCGCCGGCGAGCAGGTCGTCGAACGACGCGACCAGTCCCCGCGGGTCCGTGGGCGGCTCCTGGCCCGACAGCGTCCTGACGACGGTCGCGAGCCGCGCCCGCGCACCCGTCGCGGCAGGGCTGCCGCCGGTGAGCGCGCGGACCGCCCGGCGGACCTCGGCCTCGGTGCTCATGGCGTGTCCTCGTCGGTCGTGGCGGTGCTCGGGACGTCCCCGGCGACCAGCGCCGCCCAGGAGTCGCGGGCGTAGTCGTCCCAGGTGCGGCGCCGGCGCGAGCGCGCCTCCTCGACGAGGCGCGCGTGCAGCGCGTCGTCGACCAGGAGCCGGCGCATCGCGTCCGTCACGGCGTCGTCGTCGCGCGGGTCGACCAGCAGCGTGCCGCCGTCCTGGCCGATCTCGCGCGTCGAGCCGAAGTTGCTGGTGATCGCCGGCGTGCCGACCGCCAGGGACTCCGCGACCGGCAGCCCGTACCCCTCGTGCACGGAGGGGAACACGGTGAAGCGCGCGGTCCGGTACGCGGACCACAGGGCGTCGTCACCGACGGCGCGGCCCACCTCGACCGGGCGGCCGCGGGAGGCGAGGGTCCGCACCGCGCGGTCGAACGGTCGCGAGGCCCAGCTCGACCCACCGATGAACCGCAGGCGGAACCGGTGCCCCTCGCGCCAGAGCACCTCCGCGGCGTGCAGGACCGTCAGGTGGTTCTTGCGGGGCTCGTGGCTGCCGACCACGACGACCTGGGGCAACCCGTCCTCGGGAGTCACGGCGTCCGGCAGACGGGCCGGCACGTCGACCGGCAGGTCGCAGGCCGCCACGCCCGGGCCCGTCAGGCCCTGGGCGGGCAGCATGTCGACGAACCCGCGGAACTCCTCGGCGGCCGACGCGCTGATCGCGGCCACCCGGCGGGCGTGCTTGACGACGGTGAGGTACCGCACGAAGCGCTCGGGCTCGGCCGGCGGCATGAGGTCCGCGCTCACCACCGGGATCGCGTCGTACCCGACGAGCGAGACGGCGTTGCCGGAGTGCTGGGCGAGGGCGGCGAGGGGGAGGCACAGGTGCGGGGCGGGGACCTCGGGCAGCACGACCGTGCTGCGCCACGGCACCACGACCACGCGCGGGCGCGCCGTCAGGGGCTGGACACCGATCGGGCCCCGCCACCGCAGGACCCGGGAGGTCTCGGCGTCGTCGAGCCGCCGCATCGCGCCCGTACCGGTCCACGCGACGAGCGTGAGCTCGTGCTCGCGCGCCCACCGCGGCACGGTGCTGCGCACGACGCGCTGGATGCCCGTGTTCAGGTCGTGCCGGGCGGAGAAGTCCACGTCGACGACCACGCCGTCGTGCACGATGTCGATCCCGGCGAGGCAGTCCGTCACGGTGGCGAGGGCGAGCGCGGTCGTCAGGAGCCACCGGGCGGACGCGCCGGGCGTGTCCGCGACCAGCCGGCGGCGGGCGTCGAGGACCTCCTCGGACGTGGGGAAGGCGCCCGTCAGCGCGACGAGCAGGAGCCAGGTCATCGACGCGTCGGGGTGCGATCGCGCCCGGTCGACGAGGTGGGCGAGGAGGTCGCCGACCCGCTCCGGCGAAGCGGGTGCCACGACGAACGCGTCGTCGGCGGGCCGCGTGGTGCCGTCCCCGGCCGGGGGCAGCGCGCCGTCCGGGTGGCCGGTCGGCATCCCCACGGCGTCGGCCACCGCCTGCAGGCGCGCGTGCAGGGCCTGCAGGACGTCGGCGGGCGTGGACCCGTCGCTCACCTGGGGATCCACCCGCGCACCGCGCGCAGCGGGGCGGTGATCCGCCACGACAGCGTCGCGCGCATCGCCTCGGCCTCGGCGTGCTGGATCTCGGTCCCGCGCCGTCCGGGTCCCAGCTCGGCCACGGCCTGCGCCCAGCCGTCGACGGCGAGCGACCGCCAGGACGCGGCCTCCGCCTGCGCCTCGGCGAGGGCGGCCGCGGATGCGTCGTCGTCGGGCGCGGCGGACGTGCCGGACGGCTCGTCGCCGGGCAGCAGCAGCGCGGTCCGCCCGGGTGCGGCGTACCACCACGACGCGCCGTCGAACAGGGCGGGCGTGTACCCCAGCGCCACGAGCGCCGCGTCCGGCTCGCCGTCACCCGTCCCGGCGACGACGACCAGCCACGGCCGGGCGCCGGCCGCCAGGGCCCGTGCCACGCCGGCTGCCGCCGCCTCCGCGAGGACCAGCGCGTGCGGCGGCGCGTCGACGTCCAGGGCGGCGTCGACGTCGTCGGCCGCGACGGCGCGCGCCTCCCAGCCGAGGGCCGCGAGCGAACGGGTGACGGACGGCGCACCGTCCGCCGTCACCTCCACGACACGAACGGCGGGCAGATGGCCGAGCGTGCGCAGGAGGACGACGTCCTCGGCGCGTGCGGCGGTCGACACGAACGGCTCTCGGGGCACGTCGGCGAGTCTAGTGCCGGGCATGGCGCGTCCTCGCGCCGCACGCCCACCCGGTAGAGTCGAGCCGACCCTTGCCGACCCGACGAGTTAGGTCCTGATGAAGCGCGCATTGATCACCGGTGTCACCGGCCAGGACGGCCTGTACCTCTCCGAGCTGCTGCTGTCGAAGGGGTACGAGGTCTACGGCCTGGTCCGTGGGCAGAACAACCCCAAGCTCGCGCTGCTCGAGCAGACGGTCCCAGGTGTCAAGGTCCTGACCGGCGACCTCATGGACATGTCGTCCCTGCTGCGTGCGCTCAACGTCGCACAGCCCGACGAGGTCTACAACCTGGGGGCCATCTCCTTCGTCGCGTACTCCTGGGAGAACGCGCACCTGACGTCCGACGTCACGGGCAAGGGCGTGCTGAACCTGCTCGAGGCCATCCGGCTCTACGCGGGCGACGACATCCGCAAGGTGCGCTTCTACCAGGCGTCGAGCTCGGAGATGTTCGGCAAGGTCCAGGAGGTCCCGCAGCGGGAGTCGACGCTGCTGTGGCCGCGCTCGCCGTACGGCGTGGCGAAGGTCTACGGGCACTACATGACGATCAACTACCGCGAGTCGTACGGCATGCACGCCTCGTCGGGCATCCTGTTCAACCACGAGTCGCCGCGCCGCGGGCCGGAGTTCGTCACCCGCAAGGTGTCGCAGGCCGTCGCGCGCATCTCGCTCGGCCTGCAGGAGAACATCTCCCTGGGCAACCTCGACGCCAAGCGTGACTGGGGCTTCGCCGGCGACTACGTCGAGGCGATGTGGCGGATGCTGCAGCAGGAGGAGGGCGACGACTACGTCGTGGCCACCGGGGAGACGCACTCGATCCGCGAGCTCCTCGACGTCGCCTTCGCGCACGTGGGCATCGAGGACTGGAGCTCGCTGGTGCTGCAGGACCCGCGGTTCATGCGTCCCGCCGAGGTCGAGCTGCTCATCGGCGACCCGGCCAAGGCGTTCGACAAGCTCGGGTGGAAGCCGCAGGTCGGGTTCGAGCAGCTGGTGCGGATGATGGTCGACAACGACCTCGCCGAGCAGCGGGCGCTGGCCGGGCTCTGAGACGTGCCCGCTGCACTCGTGACCGGTGCCACCGGTCAGGACGGGTACTACCTGTGCCAGGGCCTCGCCGCGGCGGGCCTCGAGGTCCACGCGGTGGTGCGACCGTCGGACGACGGCACGCAGGACCCGGGTCTCGACGACCTGCGGGCCGTCGTCCCGGGCCTCGTGGAGCACGAGGCGGACCTCGGTGACGCCGACGCCCTGAGCGCCGTCGTCGCCGAGGTGGCCCCCACCGAGGTCTACAACCTCGGCGGCATCTCGTCGGTCGCCCAGTCCTGGGCGCAGCCGGTCGCGACGGGCCTGGTCAGCGGGCTCGCCGTCGGCGTCCTCCTCGACGCCGCGTGGCAGCTCCAGGAGCGCACGGGCCGGCAGGTGCGGTTCGTGCAGGCGTCCAGCGCCGAGATCTTCGGTGAGGCGCCGACGTCCCCGCAGGACGAGCGCACGCCGGTCCGGCCGCGGTCGCCCTACGGTGCCGCGAAGGCGTACGGCCACCACATGGTGGGCGTCTACCGTGCCCGCGGTCTGCACGCGTCGGCCGTCGTGCTCTACAACCACGAGTCGCCGCGGCGGCCCGAGGCGTTCGTGACCCGCAAGATCACGCGGGGTGCCGCGCGCATCGCCGCCGGCCTGGACAGCACGCTGACGCTCGGCTCGCTGGACGTGCGGCGCGACTGGGGCTGGGCGCCGGACTACGTCGAGGCGATGGTGGCCGCGGTCCGTGCCGACGTGCCGGACGACTACGTGATCGCCACCGGTGTCGCGCACACCGTCGAGGACTTCGTGCGCGCGGCGTTCGCGCGCGCCGGCATCGACGACTGGGCCGCGCACGTGCGGACGGACCCCGCGTTCGTCCGGCCGGCGGAGGCGTCGCTCCAGGTGGGGGACTCCACCCACGCACGTGAGGTGCTGGGCTGGCAGCCCACGAAGGGCTTCACGGACGTCGTCGACGCGATGGTGGACCACGACCTCGCCCTGCTCGCGGCGGTGGGCCGGCGGCCGTGACCACCGAGGTCGGTCTGAGGGCGCCGTCGACGTCGCCCGACGGGACCGGGGAGACCCGGTCCCGTCGGGGCGCGCGCCTCGCGCTGCTCGCGGAGCCGGCGACGTACGTGGCCTCGGCGCTCGCGACGGTCGTCGCGACGTTCCTGGGCCTGCGGCTGTGGCAGGCCGACCTGCGGGTGCCGTTCGCCTACCACGGCGACGCGGTCGCGATCGCGGCTCACGTCAAGACCGTCATCGAGACGGGCTGGTACGAGTTCCAGCCGTTGCTGGGCTATCCCGCCGGGCAGACGTACCACGACTTCCCGACGGCCGACAACCTCAACTTCGCGGCCGCCCGCGTCCTCGGCTGGTTCACGTCCGACTGGGCGCTGGCCACCAACCTGTACTACCTCGTCGGGTTCCCCCTCGCCGCCGTGGCGATGGTGTGGTTCCTGCGGGAGGTCGGCGTCTCCCGGGCGGTGACCGTCGCGCTGTCGGTGCTGTTCGCCGTCGCGCCGTACCACTTCCTGCGCGGCGTCGGGCACCTGTGGCTCGCGTCGTACTTCACGCTGCCGCTCGGTCTGGTCGTGGTCCTGCGCGCGGTGCGCGGCGAGCCCCTGTGGGGACGGGGCCGCCGCGGTGGGCCCGTGCTCGGGCTCCTGACGGGCCGGGGCGCGGTCACCGTGCTCTGCGTCGGGCTCGTGGCCACGGCGTCGTCCTACTACGCGGTGTTCCTGCTGGTGCTGCTGGCCTCGGCCGGCCTGGCCGCCTGGCTGCGGGAGCGCGACTGGCGGCGGTTCGTCGGCGCGGCCGTCGCCGGGCTGACGACCCTCGCGGTGATGCTCGCGAACATGCTCCCGGACTTCCTGTACGAGGCGCAGCACGGTCCGAGCGCGACGGGACTGGTCCGCGACCCCGCCGAGGTCGAGATCTACGCGCTCAAGCTCGCGCAGCTGCTGCTGCCCGTCCCCGGGCACCGGGTCGACCTGCTCGCGGCGCTGCGCTCGCGGTACGACTCGTCGTACCCGCTGGTGTCCGAGCAGCCCGCCCTCGGCGTCGTCGCCGCGGTCGGCCTCGTCATCTGCTTCGTCGTCGTCGCGTACACGCTGGGCGCCCAGGGCGCCCGCAGGCGTGCGGAGCGGACGGCCGAGCAGGTCGCGAGCACGGTCACGATCGCGCACCTGTCGATGCTCACGTTCGTCGCCTTCCTGTGCGCCACCGTCGGCGGCCTGGCGACCTTCCTGTCGTTCGTCACGGCGAGCCTGCGGGGCTGGAACCGGATGTCCATCGTGATCGCGGCCCTGTGCCTCGCGGTCGTCGGTCTGGTGGTCGACGCCGCGGTGCGGGCGTGGGCCCGCCGCGTCCAGCCGCGTCCGGCCGCGCGACGGGCCGCTGCGTGGAGCGTGGCGGGCGCGCTGCTCGTCGTCGGGTGCGCCGACCAGATCGCGCCCGGGGCGGTCCCGGACTACCCCGGGACCCGTGCCGCCTTCGAGGCGGACGCGGCGTGGGTGGCGGCCGTCGAACGGCAGATGCCCCCGGGCGGAGCGGTGTTCCGGCTCCCGCACGCGGGCTTCCCCGAGACCCCGCCCGTCAACGGCGTGGCGGACACCGAGCAGCTCAAGCTGTACCTGCACTCCGCGACGCTGCACTGGTCGGGTGGTGGCATCAAGGGCCGCGCCGCGACGGACTGGGCGGCGGCCGTCGCGCAGGAGGAGCCGGCCGAGCTGGTCGAGTCGGTGACGCTCGCGGGCTTCGACGGGATCCTCGTCGACCGTGCGGCGTACGGGCTCGAGCGCGCCGGTGAGGTGGAGGCGGGCATCGCCTCGCGCGTGGGGGTGTCGGTCGCCGAGAGCGCCGACGGCAGGTTCGCGCTCTTCACGCTCGCGCCCGAGCACGCGCGGCTCGACGCCGAGCTCGGCGACGAGGAGCTGGCGGCACAGCGCGAGGAGGTGGTGGCTCCTGTCGCGATCTACGACGGGCGCGGCGTGGGCACCACCACGGACGAGGACGGTCTGGACCTGCGGGCCCTGCCCACGGGGGACGGGACCTTCACCTTCGACAACCCCCGCGAGGTCGTGGTGCCGGTCCGGGTGCGGGGTGTCGTCGAGGCCCCCGGCGCGGGGCATCTCGTCGTGGAGGCCCCCGGGATCGAGGAGACGATCGAGGTGTCCGGTTCCGGGCTCGCGACGCTCGACGTGGTCGTGGACGTCCCGCCGGGGCACTCCACCCTGAGCCTCGTCGTGCACGGTGACCTGGAGGCGGCCGCCCCGGTGACGCTGCGCGACCTGACCGTCGACGAGGCCGACGTCACGGCGGCCGTCCGCTGAGCTGGCGTCAGCGCCGGGCGGCGGCGCGCCGGTAGACCGCGAGGGTCTGCTCGGCGCACCGGTCCCACGTCTGCTGCTCCGCGTACGCGCGCCCTGCGGTGGCCAGCCGACCGTGCGAAGGGCCCGCGGCCTCGAGGATCGCATCGGCCATGGCAGCGGCGTCCAGCGGCGGGACGAGCAGGGCGCGGTCGGCGCCGGCGATCTCGGCCATCGACGTCCCGGCCGACGTCACGACCGGCACGCCGTGCGCCATCGCCTCGAGCACCGGCATGCCGAAACCCTCCCAGACGGACGGGAAGCAGAAGGCGCGCGCGCCCGCGTACGCCGCGTGCAGCGTCGCGCTGTCGACCTGCCCTGCCAGGTGCACCCTGCCCTCCGGCAGCGCACGCAGGGCGCGGTCCAGGTCCGGGTCGCCCCAGCCGCGGGGACCGATGAGCAGCAGGTCCAGGTCGCTGGAGCGGGCCACCACCGCGAACGCCTCGAGCAGGGTGCGCACGTTCTTGCGCGGCTCGATGGTGCCGCACCACATGACGTACGGCCGGGTCAGCCCGAGCCGCTCGCGCACCTCGGCGACGGTCGCGGCCGCCACCTGCGGCACCTCGACGCCGTGGGGCACCACGTGCAGGCGCTCGGGGTCGATGCCGGCCGCGGCGGCGTCGGCGCGGGTGGCCTCGGAGACCACGACCACCTCGTCGGCCTCGCGGGCGACGACCTCCAGGGCGCGCCGGAAGAACGCGTTGCCGCGCGGTGTGAAGTGCGTCGGGTCGCGCAGGAAGGCCAGGTCGTGCACGGTGACGACCAGACCCGGCCCCCTGGGCGGGACGGCCCACGTGGTGGCGTGCACGACGTCGGGGTGCGCGGGGCGCCACGTGTGGGGACGACGAAGCCGCGCCCACGCCTCGTAGAGCGCCGGGCGGGGGAGGCGCGACGCCACAACGGCCAGGTCCTCCGGCGGCGCCCAGGTGCCCTCCGGCGGCCCGCCGTGCCGCGCCCGCACCCCCGTCACCTCGACGTCGGTACGCCGGCGCAGAGCGGCGGCCAGCTCGAGCACGTACCTGCCCGAGCCCCCGGGCTGCGGCTGCCACAGCTGTTCGACGGTGAGGCAGGCGCGCAAGGGGGTCATGCGCGCGCGGCGGCGTCCAGACCGCCGACGTAGTCCGCCGTGGCGTCCCAGGTCGGCAGCAGGCCGGAGGCGAGCGCCTCGGCGAACGTGGGGGCGGCGAGGTCCTTCTGCGAGAGCTCGTGCTCCATCGGGCGGCCGTGGCGGTCCGTCGAGGGCCAGTCGATCGCGAGCTCCGGGTCGAGCGGGTGGATGCCGTGCTCGCGCGTCGGGCTGTACTCCGACGAGCACAGGTACTGCACGGTCGTCTTGTCGTCCAGCGCGCAGAAGGCGTGGCCCAGGCCCTCGCCCAGGTAGACGGCCGCGCGGTTCACGTCGTCGAGCAGCACGGCGTCCCACGTGCCGAACGTGGGGGACCCGACCCGGATGTCGACGATCACGTCGAGGATCGCCCCGCGCAGGCACGTGACGTACTTGGCCTGGCCGGGCGGGACGTCGGCGAAGTGCACGCCGCGCAGCACACCGGGCGCCGACACGGACGTGTTGACCTGCCGCAGGTCGAACGGGTGGCCGACGGCTTCGGTGAACGCGGTCGACTTGTAGAGCTCCAGGAACGCGCCCCGGGAGTCGCCGTGGATCACCGGCGTCACCTCCCACGCGCCACTGACCTTCAGCTCACGAAACCGCATCGAACCTCCATCGCCGCCCAGCCCGGACGACCTCGGTCGGTCGCCCGGACCACCCTACCGCCGGGTATCGTGGCTGGCCGTCGGTCGGAGGAGAGGAGCGCCACGGTGCGTTGGCTCGTGACAGGTGCTGCCGGGATGCTCGGTCAGGACCTGGTGGAGGTGCTCGGGGGCGAAGGCCCCGACGTGCGTGCGGTCGACCGCGAGGAGGTGGACATCACCGACCCGGGGGCGGTCGCCACCGCCGTCGCCGACCGGGACGTCGTCGTCAACTGCGCCGCGTGGACGGCGGTCGACGCGGCCGAGGAGCGCGAGGGCGACGCGTTCACCGTCAACGCGGTCGGGCCGGCGACCCTGGCGCGAGCGATCGCGGGGGCCGGCGGACGACTCGTGCAGATCTCGACGGACTACGTCTTCGACGGCAACGCCGAGCACCCGTACGCAACGGACGCGCCGCAGCGGCCGCGGTCCGCGTACGGCCGCACGAAGGCCGCAGGCGAGTGGGCCGTCGCCGCGAGCGGCGTCGACCACCTCGTCGTGCGCACGGCGTGGCTCTACGGCGCCCGCGGGCCGTGCTTCCCGCGGACGGTGCAGCGGGTCCTGACCGAGCGCGGCGGGATCGACGTCGTCCAGGACCAGGTCGGGCAGCCGACGTGGACGCGTGACGTCGCCGCGTACGTGGTGCGCCTGGTCGAGGCCGGCGCGCCCACCGGGTCGTACCACGGCACGTCCCAGGGGCAGACCTCGTGGTTCGGGTTCGCCGGTGCGGTCGCGGCCAGCATGGGCCTGGCGGCGGACGTCGTGCGGCCCACGACGAGCGAGGCCTTCGTGCGCCCCGCGCCCCGGCCGGCGTACTCCGTGCTGGCGCACGACGAGCGGGCGGGCGTGGCGCCCATCGGTGACTGGGCCGACAGGTGGCGGGCGGCCGCCGACGAGGTCCTCGGTCTGGACGCAGCGGTGCGGCCGGGTGCCTGACACGCGACGCGTCCTCGTCGACGCGACGGCCATCCCGGCCGACCTCGGCGGCGTCGGCCGCTACGTCGTGGAGCTCGTGCCCGAGCTCGCGGAGCTGGGGCCCGAGGTCGTCGTCGCCTGCCGTCCGGGCACCGAGGGCTGGGTCGCCGAGCGCGCGCCGCAGGCGCGCGCCGTCGTCGTGCCCCGTGCCGCCGCGTCCTCGCGGCCCGCCCGCATGGCCTGGGAGCAGGTCGGGCTCCCCGGTCTCGTGCGCAGGACGCGCGCGGACGTGCTGTTCAGCCCGCACTACACGATGCCGGTGGCGCCGGTGCCCGCGGCACGCGTCGTCACGCTGCACGACGCCACCTTCTTCAGCCGGCCCGACGTGCACTCGCGAGACAAGCGGGTCTTCTTCCGGCAGGCGACGTCGTGGGCGGTCCGCCACGCCGACGCGCTGGTCGTGCCCTCGGCCGCGACCCGCGACGAGGTGCTGCGGCACGCCGGCGGCGACCCTGCCCTGTTCCACGTCGCGCACCACGGGGTCGACGCGTCCACGTTCCACCCGGTCGACGAGGCCGAGAAGGCGCGCGTCGCGGCGTCGCTCGGGGTGCGACCCGGCGGGTACGTCGCCTTCCTCGGCACGCTCGAGCCGCGCAAGAACCTGCCGGCGCTGGTGCGCGGGTGGTGGTCGGCGTTCGGCGACGCGACGGATGCCCCCGACCTGGTGCTCGCGGGAGGACGCGGGTGGGACTCGGAGCTCGATGCCGTCGTCGCGAGCCTGCCCGGCGGCGGGCCGCGGGTCGTGCGGCCCGGCTACCTCCCGGTCGACGACCTCGCCGGGTACCTCGGGGGAGCGGCGGTCGTCGCCTACCCGAGCCTCGGCGAGGGCTTCGGTCTGCCCGTGCTCGAGGCGATGGCGTGCGGTGCGGCGGTCCTCACCTCGCGCGAGCTGTCGCTTCCGGAGGTGGGCGGGGACGCGGTCGCCTACACGGGCACGTCGGCGCCCGAGGTGGCCGACGCGCTGCGCACGGTGCTGGCCGACGCGGCGCTGCGGTCCCGGCTGGGCACGGCGGCGCAGGCCCGTGCGGCGTCGTTCACGTGGTCCGCAGCCGCACGTGCGCACGTCCTGGCGTTCGACGCCGCCGTCGCCCGGCGTGAGGGTCGAGCTGCACTTCTGCGCTAAGGTGCCTGGGGCTCGATTACGGACATTCCGGCGTCGAGGGTGCGCGACCAGGGGATAGGTGCTGTGGAGTCCACCGTGGGGGTCACGCCTGTGAGCGTCGACGCGACACCGGACGACGGCACGACGGCCGACGCCCGCCGCGAGGTCCTGGGGGGACGCGCGCGGGTGTGGTGGGCTCGCCGGACCTGGCACGA
Organism: Cellulomonas wangsupingiae; assembly: GCF_024508275.1. Lineage (NCBI taxonomy): Bacteria > Bacillati > Actinomycetota > Actinomycetes > Micrococcales > Cellulomonadaceae > Cellulomonas > Cellulomonas wangsupingiae. The sequence goes on along the minus strand of NZ_CP101989.1, from coordinate 2,643,983 downwards.
CGGCGTGCTCGTGGTGATGGTGCTGGCGTTCACGGCCGTCTTCGGGGCGCTCGGGATCGCGCGGCACCGCGGCCTGCTGACGCACGCGTTCGACGCCGGCCAGATGATCCAGGCGTTCTGGACCATCCGGCACGGCGGTGACGTCAACACCGTGACGGGGCTCCCGTTCCTCGGTGACCACGCCCGGTTCATGCTCTACCCGCTGGCGCTGCTCGGTCTGCCGGCCCAGGCGCTCTTCGTCGCGCAGTCGTTCACGCTCGCACTCGGAGCCGTGCCCGTCTACCTGCTGACGGCACGACGTGCACCGCGGTGGGCGGCACTGGTCGCGGCCGCACTGTTCCTCGCGTACCCGAGCCTGCAGTGGACGGCGCTGTTCGACCTCCACCCCGAGGTCATGGCGACGACGCTGCTCCTGCTCGCGTTCTGGGCGGTCGACGGGCGTCGGCACGTGGTGTACGCGGTGATGGTCGTGCTCGCGCTGGCCTGCCGGGAGGACGCCAGCGTCGCCGTCGGGCTCATGGGTCTGCTGCTGGTGCTCGAGCGGCGCTGGCGTGTCGGTCTGCTGACCATCGGCGGTGCCGTCGGCGGGCTCGTCGTGGCGACGCTCGCGCAGCGCGCGGCGAACCCGTGGGGCCTGTCCGTGCTCGAGGAGAGGTTCGGCTACCTGGGGACGACGCCGGGTGAGGTCGTCGCGCGGCTGGCCCAGCCCGCCGAGACGTTCGCAGGCCTGCACCTGGGGCTCAACGGGTGGCTCATGGTCCTGGGGTTCCTGCTGCCGGCCGCACCGATGTTCCTGGCGCGCTGGACCCGCCTGCTGCCCGCCCTCCCGCTGCTGGTGCTGAGCCTGCTGTCCACGCTGCCGATGCAGAAGACGATCTACTTCCACTACGGCTTCCTGCCGACCGTCTTCATCTTCATCGCCGTGTCCGACGGCATGGTGCGGCTGGCAGCCCTGCGCCCGCGCGCACGTGCCGTGGTGACGCCCGTCGTGGCGGCCGTCGTCGCCGTCACCGTGGTCGTCGGCTCCCCGTTCACCGACCTCGGGTACCGGGGCCCGGACGCGTGGGGCAAGCCGGCGACCGTCCCGGACCAGCTGGCCCGCACGTTCACGCCGGAGTTCCGGGCCGACGCCCGTGCGGTGCTCGCGCAGGTCGGGGAGGGGTCGGTCAGCGCGTCGGCGAACCTCCTGCCGCAGCTGGCCGAGCGGTCCGAGGTCTACATGTTCCCCAACCCGTTCTACCCGGCGTGGAACGGGCGGTACCTCACGAGCTGGCCGGGCCGGTCCGTGCGTCCGACGATCCCGAAGGACCCCCCGCGCTGGGTCGTCGTGGACCTCGTCCACACCGGTCCGGAGCCACCGGAGGTCCGCGAGGAGGTCCTCGACCTGCTGCCCGAGGCCTACCGCCTCGTGAGCGAGACACCGAACGTCCAACTGTGGGAGGAACGATGAGCGCGAGCACCGCCGACGAGAACGCGCGGGTCGACACGCCGGGTCCCGGCGGCGGCAGGAAGATCGTGATCGTGATGCCCGCCTACAACGCGGCGAGCACGCTGGAGGACACGGTCCGCCTCATCCCCGCCGGCTACGCCGACGAGGTCATCGTGGTGGACGACGCGTCGCTCGACGCGACGCTGACGGTCGCGAGCACGCTGGACGTCACGACCCTCCCGCTGCCGCACAACGTGGGGTACGGGGGCAACCAGAAGTCCTGCTACCTGGAGGCGCTGCGGCACGGTGCGGACGTCGTCGTCATGCTGCACCCCGACGGGCAGTACGACCCGGAGCTCATCCCGCGCCTGGTGCAGCCGATCCTCGACGGCGAGGCCGACATGGTGCTCGGGTCGCGGCTCGCCGCCGGGGCCTCGGCAGCACGCGCGGGCGGCATGCCGTGGTGGAAGCTCGCAGCGAACCGCTTCCTGACCACCACGGAGAACACGGTTCTCGGTACCGGCTTCAGCGAGCTGCACACCGGGTACCGCGCCTACTCGCGGGGCTTCCTGGAGTCGGTGCCGTTCCTGCGCAACTCGAACGACTTCGTCTTCGACTCCGAGGTCATCGTGCAGTCCGTGGCCTACGGCCAGCGCGTCGTCGAGGTCCCGGTGCCGACCCGCTACTTCCCGGACGCGTCGTCCATCAACTTCCGCGTCAGCGCGGTGTACGGCATGAAGACGCTCTGGACGCTGGCGCGGTACGCGCGCCACCGGGCGGGCCTGGGATCGGCCCCGTTCCTGCGCCCCGTGCGTCGCACGCCCCGACCCGAGGCCTGAGGCGCCGCGCGTCGGGCCGGTGCACGGAGCCTCAGGCTCCGTGCGCCACCGTCGTCGCGGGCTCGGTGCGACGCTGTCGCCGCACCGTGGAGGCGAGGGCGGCACCGAGGGCGACGGCGCTCGCCAGGGACCCGGCGAGCAGTGCGAGCTCGACGCGCAGGAACAGCGGCCCGGGCCAGAGCAGGGCGAGCCCGAAGACGACGACGCCCGCCGCCCACCCCAGTCCCGCCCGTGCGTGGCGGTGCACCGACACGAGGGCGCCCCCGCACGCCTGCGCGCTCATGAGCGTGCAGCTCGCCAGCGTCAGGAGGGCGAGGTCGAGGCGCGTCAGCGTGAACTCGGGGCCGAACAGGAGCGACAGGGCGGCGGGACCGACGGTCACGGCTCCGAGCACCCCGAGAGCCGTCAACGCCCCGATCGCCAGGAGCAGCCGCGTGATGCCGCGCCGGAAGCTGGTGTGGTCGCTGGCGGCTCCCATGGCGGCGAGCTCGGGGACGAGCGCCGCCTGGACCGCCTGGAACATGTAGAGGGGGACCCGCGTCAGCACGAGGCCCGCGAGCAGACGGCCCGCGGCGTCCGGCTGCTCACCACCGCCGATGAGCTGCACGGCCAGCGGACCCGCGTTGATGAGCACCTGCAGCCCGAGGGACCCGACGAGCAGGTAGGCCACCGACTCGATGACCCGGCGCCACGGGACGACCTCGCGCACCGGCGGGATCCTCGGCCGGGAGGCCAGCGCCACCGCGACCACCGCGATCAGCGGGGCGAGGCCGACGAGGATGCCGTACTCGCCGACGAGCGTCGCGCCCGCGAGGAAGAGCAGGGCGGCGCCGACGAACCTGACGACACCCTCGGCGCCCAGCAGCCACGCGTACGGCATGAACCGGCCCTGACCGGCCAGCAGCCCGCGCAGCAGGTGGGTCGCCGCCAGGGCGGGAACCGCGATGCAGCAGGCGGCGAGCAGCGCCCACGACCCGCCGAAGAGGTGCTCCAGCAGCGGCTGCGATCCCACGAGGGCGACCGTCACCACGAACGCGCTGACGACGGTCCCGACGATCACGGAGCGGCGCACGAGCGACCCCGCGAGCGGTCCGCCGGCACCGACCCCGGCGAGCGAGCGTCCCAGCTCCTGCTCGAGCGGGACGAACAGCCCCGGACCCATGATCAGCACGAGCGACCACAGCACGGACAGGGGGGCGTACTCGACCGGTCCGAGCACGCGGGCGGTGAGGCCGAGGAAGCCGTAGACGGTGATGCCGGCCACGGCGGTCGCGCACGCGAGCGGGAACGTGCCGGGAGGCAGGGCGCCGAGGGCGGCTCTCCGTGCTCGCGTGAACAAGGAGGTCGTCCCCTCGTCGCTCGTGCTCATGCGTCGAGCAGCCCGAGCAGGTACGCGCCGTACCCGGACTTCACGAGCTTCTCGGCCCGCTCGCGCAGCTCGTCGTCGCTGAGGAACCCACGACGCCAGGCGACCTCCTCGGGCGAGCCGACCTTCAGGCCCTGCCGGTGCTCGATCGTGCGGACGTAGTCCGACGCCTCGAGCAACGAGTCGAACGTGCCGGTGTCGAGCCACGCCGTGCCCCGGGGGAGGACCTCGACCTGCAGGCGGCCCTGCTCGAGGTAGACGCGGTTGACGTCGGTGATCTCGTACTCGCCACGCGCGGACGGCTGCAGGTCGCGGGCGATCGCGATGACGTCGTTGTCGTAGAAGTACAGGCCGGGCACGGCGTACGAGCTCTTCGGCTGAGCGGGCTTCTCCTCGAGCGACAGCGCGCGGCCGGACGGGTCGAACTCCACCACGCCGTACGCGGTGGGGTCCGCCACGCGGTAGGCGAAGACCGCGCCGCCGTCGATCTGCTCGAAGCGCTCGAGGCGCGCGCCGAGACCGGGGCCGTAGAAGATGTTGTCGCCGAGCACGAGGGCGGCCGGCTCCGTACCGACGAAGTCGGCACCCAGGACGAACGCCTGGGCCAGCCCGTTGGGCTCGGCCTGCACGGTGTACGAGATCGAGATGCCGAACTGCGACCCGTCGCCCAGCAGCCGCTGGAACTGCTCCGCGTCGTGCGGCGTCGTGATCACCAGCACGTCCCGGATGCCCGCGAGGATCAGCGTCGACAGCGGGTAGTAGATCATCGGCTTGTCGTACACCGGGACCAGCTGCTTGCTGACGCCCAGGGTGATCGGGTGCAACCGCGTGCCGGAGCCGCCGGCCAGGATGATTCCGCGCATGACGCCCAAGTGTGCCGCATCAGGGGACGCCGCACGGCGCTGCCCGTCCGCGGCCCCGGTGCCGTCCCGGATGCCGGGCGCCCGTCGTGGCGCCGCGGCGAGGGGGCAGAGGGCTCAGACCAGGTCCACGTCGACGCGCTCGGGCGCCAGGACCCGCGCGCGGCGTGCGGGGTCCTCCCGGAGCGCCGCGGCCGTCGCGCCCTCGACCAGCACGACCGACCCGTCGCCCGCCCACGTGGCCAGCGCGGTGCGCACCACGGCGGCGAGGTCGTCGGCGGCGAGCGCGACGCGTCCGCCCGCGGGTGCGAGGTCGGTGAGCAGCCGGCCGTGGGTCAGCGTGCCGTCGCCCGCGACGAGCGCCGGGGCCGCGGGGTCGGTCGCCGGCGCCCAGGTCACGACGTCCGCGTACGACAGGACGGCGGCCCCGTCGACGGCGTGCGGGGGGAGCGGGGCGCCGAACGTGCGGGCCAGTGCCGCCAGGGCGACGGCGACGACGAGCGGGCCGTCGGGCTGCGCGTCCGGGCGGGCCGTGATCACGACGTCCGCGTCCGCCGCCGGGTCCAGGACGAGGCAGGCGCCGCAGCGCCACGCGGCCAGCGCCCACACCAGCGCCCGCCAGTGCGGGGGGAGGTCGAGGCGGACGCGCACACCCGGCGCGGCGTCGGCCTCCTCGACGAGCAGGTTCGTGCACTTGGCGACCCAGTTCGCGAGCACGGCCCCGGACAGCTCGACGCGCTCGGCGTCGGGGCCGTACCAGGTGATCCGCGGGCGTCCGGGGTCCCGCTGCAGCACGCCGAGCAGGGTCTCGACGTCGGTCGGCGGACGGCTGCTCAGGGTCGACATGGGGACCAAGGCTAGACGCGCGGACGCGCCACGCCGGGGTGTGCGAGATTTCACCCGGACAACTCGGGCAACTAGCACGTCCGCGGTTGACGATCGGGAACGACACGCGTGTAATTCCTGAAGAACTGGTTCCAGCGCGCACCACCGTCGCGGCCTCCGCGCCGCACCGGCCGGATCGGGCGTGATCAGCGAGGACGACGCCCACCTGGCGGCAACGGCCTGCACCAGCACCGAGCACGACTTTTCGCGGAGGCACGTATGTGGCACCTGCTCGACGACGAGAGCTTCCCCAACGACGTCGCCGCCCCCGCGCCCGCGCAGCCGGTCTCGAACGTGCTGTCGATCTTCGGTGCGCCCGAGGACGACGGTCCCATGGGGTGGCAGGAGCGCGCGCTGTGCGCGCAGACCGACCCGGAGGCGTTCTTCCCCGAGAAGGGCGGCTCGACCCGCGAGGCCAAGAAGGTGTGCACGCAGTGTGACGTGCGCGCCGAGTGCCTGGAGTACGCGCTCGAGAACGACGAGCGCTTCGGCATCTGGGGCGGCCTGTCCGAGCGGGAGCGGCGCAAGCTGAAGCGCCGCGTGGTCTGACGGGTGGCTCCCGTGCCGGCAGGGTGCGCCACGCCCGGTCGGCCTACCGCCCGTGACGTCACCGCGACGGCATGATGGCGCGAGCATGACTGACACGCTGTCCCCCGTGGACCACATCACCACCGCCGCGGTACCGGTGACGACACCGGTGACCGCGGTCGTCGTGACCCGCGGCCGCACGCGGTACCTGGCGGCGACGCTCGCGGCCCTGGCCGCCCAGTCGCGACGGCCGTCGCGCGTCCTGGTCGTCGACGTCGGGCCGCAGGACTCGCACGTGGGCGAGGTGCTCGACCGGGCGTACGCCGGGGCGCCCGCGCCGGCGCCGCGGCTGTCGACGGCCCACGCACCGCACGCCCGCACGTTCGGCGAGGCGGTGCGTGCCGGGCTCGACACCCTCGCGGCGGCCCTGGACGAGCGGCCGACCGCGTGGCTCTGGCTGCTGCACGACGACAGCGCGCCCGCGCCCGAGGCGCTCGCGCGGCTCGTGCGCACCGTCTCCAACGCCCCTTCCGTCGCCGTCGCGGGCTGCAAGCAGCGCACGTGGACCGACCCCGAGAGGCTGCTCGAGGTCGGCGTCCGCACGACGCGGTCCGGACGTCGCACGACCGACGTCGAGCCGGGTGAGCTGGACCAGGGACAGCACGACGGGCGGACCGACGTGCTGGGTGTCGGCCTCGCCGGGGCGCTGGTGCGACGCGACGTGTGGGACCGGCTGGGGGGCACCGACCCGGCCCTGGGCCCGTACGGCGACGGCCTGGACCTGTCACGCCGCGCACGGCTGGCCGGGCACCGCGTCGTCGTCGTCCCGACGGCCGTCGTGCGGCACGCCCAGGCCGCGTACCACGGGCTGCGTCCCGCACGCGGCGGCGCCGACGACGGCGCGACCGGCGCGGACGTCGACCTGGACGGCGACGGCGAGCCCGACGACGCCGACCCGACGCGCTCGTTCGCCGCCCGGCGCCGCGCGCTGCTCCACCAGCGGCTGACCACCGCCCCGCTCCCGCTCGTCCCGGTGGTCGTGCTGCTGACGCTCGGCGCGGCCGTGCTGCGCAGCCTCGGCCAGGTCGCCGCCAAGCACCCGCAGCTCGCGATCGCCGAGCTGCGCGTCGCGCTGCTCGTCCTGCTCCGCCCCGGCCCGGTGGTCCGCGCCCGGCGGCGTTCGCGGGCGACGAGTGTGGTCCCGCGGCGCACGCTGCGGCCCCTGCAGGCGACGTGGCGCGACGTGTGGCGCCAGGCACGGGACCGGCGTCTCGCCCGGCTCGAGGCGCGGCGGGTCGTCACCGCCCCCAGCGAGCTCGAGCTGCGTGAGCTCGCCGCGCTCGCGGTGCGGCGACGCGTCACCTTCGCGCTCGTCGTCGCCGGGCTGCTGCTGCTCACCGTCACCGCCGCGGGCAGGCTCCTCGGGCCCGTCGCGGCCGGCGCGCCGCTCGTCGGCGAGGCGCTCGCGCGCGTGACGACCGACCTGGACGACGTGTGGGCGGCGGCGACGTCGGGCTGGGTCGCCGGTGGGCTGGGCGCACCGGGCCCCGCCGACCCGCTGCTGGTGGTCCTGGCGGCCCTCGCCGCGCCCGTCGGCGGCGACGTCGCCGCGGTGGTCGCGCTGCTGGTGCTCGGCGGCGTGGTGCTGGCCGGCGTCGGGGCCTGGGCGGCGGCCGGGGCCGCGACCCGGTCGGTCGGTGTGCGTGCGTGGGCCGCGCTGGTGTGGGCGTCGGCGCCGGCGTTGCTGCTGGCGGTCGGGGACGGCCGGGCAGGTGCCGTCGTCGCGCACGTCGCGCTGCCGTGGGTCGCGCTGGGCCTCGTGCGCGCCGTGGGCGTGCAGCGCGTCGACCAGGTGCTCACCGGTGTCTCCACGGCACGCCGTGACGAGGAGGCGCAGGACGCCGACGTCGCGGCCGAGGCCCGCGCTGCCGAGGCGGCGCTGCGCCGACCTCGCCACCGCGGCGTGCGCGCGGACGTCCCGGACGTCCCCGACGGCGCCGAGGCCGACGTGGTCACGCCCGTGCGCGGTGTCGACGTCGTCCCGGCCCCCCGTGCGCCCGCGTCGGGGGCGGTGCCCGCCGCGGCGGCACCCGGTCCCGACGCGGACGGGTCCGCCGCGCGCCCCGTGCTCGTCGGGGCACCGGACCCGACCGGCTCGCTGGCCGCCGCGGCGGGTGCCGCGCTCGCGCTCGCGGTCGCCGTCGCCGGTGCCCCGGTGCTGCTCGTGCCGGCGGTCGTGCTGCTGCTGGTGGTGGCGGTGACGGTCCCGCGCGGGCGGGCACGGGTGCTCGGCGTGATGATCCCGTCGCTGGTCCTGCTCGCGCCGCTCCTCGTCGAGGCGGGCACCCGCGGGGCCGCCGGCGTCCGGCTCCTCCTCGCGTCGCCCGGCCCCGCGGCCGTGGACCCGCCGGCGTCCGCGCTCGCCCGCGTGCTCGGAGTGCCCTCCGACCCCGCCGCGCTCGTGCCGCCGGTGCTGCCGTCCCCGATCGCCGACGCCTGGCCCTACCTCACCGGCGCCGTGCTCGTCGTGCTCGCCGCGGTCGCGTTGCTGCGCGGGCGCGCCGTCGCCCGCGGCACGCGCGTCTGCTGGACGGTCGCCGCGGTGGGCGTGGCGGCCGGCGCCGCGGTCGCGGCGCTGCCCGCGGACGTCACGCCCGACGTCGTCGGGGCCTCCTGGACCGGCGCGACGGTCTCGTTGACCACCCTCGGGCTGCTCGGGGCCACCGTCCTGGGCAGCGACCGGCTCATGGACCGGCTCGGGCGCCAGTCGTTCGGCTGGCGACAGCCGCTCGTGGCGCTCGGCACGGCGCTCGCGGTCGTCGCCGTGACGTGCGCCACCGTCGGCTGGGGCTGGACGGCCCGGGCGGGGGAGGCGGTCGGGCTGCAGGCCTCGACCGTGCCGGTCGTGCCGGTCGTCGGGCAGCAGGGCGGCCGCTCGGACGCCGCCTCGCGCGTGCTGGCCCTGAGCGTCCGCGCGGACGGCTCGGTCGACTGGTCGCTGCTGCGCGCCGACGGCGACCAGCACGTCGACCACGCCGCGTCGGTGGCCCTGCGCGGTGTCACGGGCCCGCTCGACGCACCGCGCCCCGCCGACCCCGACGCGGCCGCGGCCGAGGTCGGCGGCCTCGCCGCGCGTCTCGTGCAGGGTGCGTCGGGCGACGTGGCGCCGGACGTCGCCGCCCTCGGGGTCGGGGACGTGCTCGTCCCGGCCCCGGTGGACGACGCGGCGGCGACGCGAGCCGCCCGCGCACGGCTCGTGGGCGTGCTCGACGCGACCGCCGGGCTCGAGCGCGTCACGCACGACGGCGCGGGCACGCTCTGGCGGGTGCGCGGTGCCGAGGGGGACGTCGTGACCGCCTGGGCACGTCTCGTCGACGGCACCGACGGTGACCCGCGGCGCCCCGCCCTCGCCGTCGCGGCCGAGCGGCGCACGGTGGAGACGCAGGTCCCGCCGGCCGGTGGGCGGCGCGTGCTCGTCCTCGCCGAACGCGCCGACGCCGGCTGGCAGGCGTGGCTCGACGGGCGACGGCTGGCGACGGCGGAGGCCGGATGGCGTCAGGCGTTCGAGCTGGGTGCGGACGGTGGTGAGCTCGAGGTGCGGTACGTGTCGCCCCCACGTGGTCCGTGGCTCGCCGCGCTCGGCCTGACGACCCTGGTCACCGCACTGCTCGCACTGCCGCTGCGACGTCGTCGGGGGATGCGCACATGACCGCCGCCCCGACCACGCCGCCGTCCGGCACGCCGCTGCCGGACCGGCCCCGCGAACGGCTCACCCAGCGGGCGGTGCGCGCCGCCTCCGGGCTGCTGGTGCTCGGGCTCGCGGGCGGCGCGCTCGCCGGTGCCGCACAGCTCGGGTCCGCCGACGCACGAGCCGCGACCGTCGACGAGGTCGAGGTCGCGCCCGCCCCCGTGACGCTGCAGTGCCCCGGGCCTGTGCTGCTGCCCCAGCGCGCGGAGCGCGGGGACGCGGCCTTCGACCCGTCTCCCGTGGCCCCCGTCGTGACCGTCGACGCCGTGACGGCCGCCGGTGCCGGTGCCGGTGCGCTGTCCGTGCAGCCGCTCGGCGGCACGCCGACCGCCCAGGACGTGACGGCGGGCGGCGGCTCGGTGCACCGTGACGGCGTGGAGGGCCCGCTCGTCGTGCGCGCCGAGCCGGGGGACGTCGCGCCGGTCGCCGCGGCCACGGGGGTGTCCGTCGTCACCGACGGCGACGCCCGCGGCCTGGCCGCGGCGTCGTGCCGCGCACCGGCCGGCGACGACTGGTTCGTCGGTGGCTCGACGTCGGTCGGTGCGACGTCCACGCTCGTGCTGACCAACCCCGGTCTGACCGCCGCACAGGTCGAGCTGGAGCTCTACGGCCCCAACGGGCGTGTCGTGCCCACGACGACGCAGTACGCCGTCGCCCCGGGTGCGACCCAGAGCGTCGACCTCGGTGGTGCGGCCGCCGAGCAGGCGGCCCTGGTGGTGCACGTCACCGTCACCGGCGGGCTGGTCGCGGCGCACGTGCAGGACACCGTGGTGCGCGGGTTCACCCCCGCGGGCACGGACCTCGTCGTCCCGGGTGCGGCACCGGCCACGCGCCAGGTGGTCACGGGTGTCGTCGCGCCGGCCTCGCAGGTGGGATCGCCGGACGCCCCCGTGCTGCGCCTGCTGGCGCCGGGTGACGCGGCGACGACGGCGCAGGTGACGCTGCTGGGCGCCGACGGCCCGGTCGAGCTGCCCGGTGCGCAGCAGGTGCCGCTCGAGGCGGGGGAGGTGACCGAGGTCCCGCTCGGTGGCCTCCCGGCGGGCCCCTACACGGTCGTCGTGGACGCCGACGTGCCGGTCGTGGCCGGCGCCGTGACGTCACGCACGGGGCTGCCGGGTGACCTGGACGACGAGCCGCGGGTCGACCGCGCGTGGTCGCCCGCGGCGGCCCGCGACACGCACGGGACCGTGGCGTTGCCGCGGGGAAGCGGTGCGCGGGTGGTCGTCGGGGCCGTCGGCGAGGACGCCGTCGGGCGAGGCGAGGGGACCGCGACGCTCCGGGTGCTGGGGGCCGACGGGCAGGTGCTGTCGCAGCACACGGTGCGCGTCGACGCGGGCACCACCGGTGCCTGGGACGTGGCCGACCTCGCCCCGGACGCCGCGGCCGTCGAGCTCGAGCCGACCGGCGGGGCCACGCTCGTGTGGGCGGTCGCCCTGACGCTCCCGCAGGCGGACGGCGACCTCGTCGCCGTCCTCGACCCCGTGCCGGTGACCGGAGCGCGATCGGCCGTCGAGGTGCGGGAGGACGCGCGCCCCGCACGCCGCTGACGGCCGGCGCCACCCGCGTGGCGTCGGCTCAGCCCGCAGGGCTGCGCAGCTGCAGGTGCTCGCGGACCCGCAGGCCCGCACGCAGGGCGAGCCGCACGGGCGCGTGGTACCAGCGGTCGTACCGGCGCTCCAGGTACATCCGGGCGCTCGCGTGGTGGGCCCGGATCATGGGCGCCGGTCGCTCGCGCCAGGACGTGCCGCCGACGTGCGTCACCTGGACGTCGGGCACGTACAGGTTCTCCCAGCCTGCCCGCCCCAGACGCTCGCCGAGGTCGACGTCCTCGAAGAACATGAAGTACGACTCGTCGAACCCACCGAGCTGCTCGAACGCCTCGCGCCGCAGCAGCAGGCACGCGCCGGAGAGCCATCCGGCCTCGCGCAGGTAGCCGCCGGCGGACTCCTGGCGGGCGTGGTACCGCCGCGTCCACGGGTTGCCCGGCCAGACGCGGGCGAAGACCGCGTGGCCCGCGCCCTGGCGCAGGGACGGCAGCGCGCGCGCCGAGGGGTACATGGTGCCGTCGGTGTTGAGCAGCATCGGCCCGAGCGCGCCGGCGTGCGGCTGCTCCTCACCGGCGGCGACGAGGCGGTCCAGCGAGCCGGGCGTCCACTCGATGTCCGAGTTGGCGACGACCAGCCACGGCGTGCGGGCGCCCGCCGCGCCGCGGTTGGCCGCGGCCCCGTAGCCGAGGTTCGCGCCCGGCACGACGAGCCGGGCGCCGGACCGGGCGACGACGGACTCGGCGACCGCGTGGTCGGTGCCGTTGTCGACGACGACCAGCTCGACGGGGCGTCGGGACGCCGTCGCGAGGGTCTCGGCGAAGCGGGTCAGCTCGTCACCGGGGTGGTAGACGACGCAGACGACCCGGACGAGGGGGGCAGCCGGATCAGGCACGCGGGTCTGCGTGCCGACGGGCTCGGGGGAGGCGGACGTGGTCATCGTGCGTCACCTTAGTGCGCCCGGCTCAGTGCCCGTCGTCGTACCCGGGGTCGACCTCCTCGGGGGCGCGCCCCAGCAGGTGCGCGACCTGCTCGACGACGACGTCGCGCACGAGGTCGGCGAGGTCCGCCGGGTCGGCGGCGCGCGCCTCGACGGGGCGGCGGTACACGACGATGCGGTGCGGCAGCCCGGCGTCCGCGGGGAAGTACCGACCGAGGGGAACGCCGCCGTGCTCCCACGGCGCGGGGTTGGACGGCGGGACGTCCTCGACCGCGAACTCGGCGCCGTCGAGCTGGTGCGCCCAGCGCCGCTCGAGGTCCTCGACGGCGTCCAGCACGAGGTCGTCGAACCGCTCGGCGCGCGTGCGGTAGCCCGGCGTGCTCATCGGCAGGACCGTCCCGCGCAGCCCGCGGCCGCGACGGTCACGGCGGCGGACGGGTGCCGCGGGCGTCCCGACGGCGGCGGCACGGCGCCGCAGGCCGGACGGGCGCGCACCCTCGCCGGACGCGGACGGACGCAGGGGACCGAACGGGCTCACCCCGTCACCTTATCCAGCCCGCCGTGCCCCGACACGCTGCCCGCGCCGACGGCGGTCCGGGACCTGTGCGGGGTACCGTCTGCACGTGAGATCCGTCCGGCAGTGCTCGCGCACGGCGTGCCCGCACGCTGCCGTCGCGACGCTCACCTACGTCTACGCCGACTCGACGGCGGTCCTCGGTCCGCTCGCCCAGCTGGCGGAGCCCCACTCGTACGACCTGTGCGTCGAGCACGCCGACCGCCTGACCGCACCGCGGGGGTGGGAGGTCGTCCGGCTGCTGCCGGACCTGCAGGCAGCCGCACCGAGCCACGACGACCTCGTGGCACTCGCCGAGGCGGTCCGGGAGGCCGGCCGGCGGCGCGCTCCCGAGCCTGCTCCCGCGCTCGCTCCGGTCGCCGCGCCGCTGCCCGACACGTCCCGCCGCCGTGGCCACCTGCGCGTCGTCCCCGGTGCCGTGCCCGGTGAGCAGGCGTGAGCGCCCCGCGTGACCGTCGTCCGCCGGCGGACGAGCCGCTGGGCTCCATCACGCGTCCCCTGGCGGACGAGACCGCGACGGCGCCCGCGTGCTACGGGTGCGGCGCGACCGACCTGACGCGGGTCCGGCTCGCGATGCCCGACAGCCGACCGGCGGTGTTCGCGTCGTGCCCGGACTGCGAGGCGACGGCGTGGTTCGTCGTCGACGGCGACGGCACCGCTCTCGGCCCCGACGGCGTCGCGCGCCCCTGACGCGCGCACCGGACCCGAACGACCACGACCCTGGAGATGCCATGACGGCCACGGACCGCCCCGCGACGGACCTCGAGCCCTGGGCGCGCGCGCTGCTGCGCTGCCCCGTGACGGGCGCGGAGCTCGTCGACTCGGTCGACGGCGACGGTGCGCCCGTCCTGGTCTCGACCGACCCCGACCGCCCGCTGGCGTACCCCGTGCTCGACGGGATCCCGGTGCTGCTCGTGGACGAGGCGCGCCCGGCGTCCTGAGGACGCGTCAGCCGCGCGCGGCGTCCTCGGGGGCGTCGACGGACGTCCGGCCCGCCTCGAGGGCGGCGGCGTGGGGGGACGTCACAGCTCCGGGTCCGGCACGCCGTGCGGCAGGCGACGCAGCAGCACGGCCTCCGCCTGCTCGCGACGCACGCGCTCGAGCTCGATGAGCGACTCGCGGCGGCCGCGCTCCGCCAGCACGGCGGACAGGAACGCCTCCGGCGGGGTGCCGTCCGGCGGGGGAGGGCTCACGAACGGACGCAGCTCGGCCGCGAGCCGGTGGCCGATCTCGACGCGCGAGCCGGGGTGCAGGAGCGTCGCCCGCCCGAGGAACTGCCGGACGGCGAGCGCGAGCCCGTCCGGGAGCCGCGCGACGTCGGCGTGCGTGGCCCAGCCGGCGAGCTGCGGCGGCATGACCGCCGCCGTGCGCACCGGTGCCGCCGCGCGGACCCGCGAGCCGTACGTCCCCGCGAGCACGTCACCGACGCGCTTGCCGCGCGGGTGGACGATCGAGCAGATCACGGCCACGGAGCCGAACGTCAGCCACAGCTCGCCGACGCCCGCCAGGGCCCGCACGAACGCCTGCCGGAACGTGATGGGCCCGCCGTCGTCACGCACGATCCGGACGCCCGCCACCAGCTTGCCCAGGGAGCGTCCGCGGCTCAGCGTCTCGACGGTCGTCGGGAGCACGACGGTCACGGTCACGAGGAGGACGACGAACAGGATGCGGGCCGTCCGGGCGTCGAAGGTGACGTCCAGGCCACCGAGCACGACGAACGTCACGACGGCGAGCGCGAGGAGCGCGAGGAGGTCGACGAACGCGGCGAGCAACCTCGACGCGACCGTCGCGGGGCGGGTGTCGAGCACGACGCCCTCGCCGATGACCACCCCGTCCTGCAGCTGCGTCGGGCGCGGCGTCGATCCTGTCACCTGCGAAGACTAACGGGCGGCGCGCGCCGGACCGGGCACGTGCCGGTCGTCGGCGATGGCAGGCTGGTCCCGTGGACCTCGACGCCTACACCCGCGCGCGCACCCCGACGTGGCAGCGCCTCGACGTGCTCAGCCGTCGTCGCCGCCTCACGGGTGCCGAGGCCGACGAGCTCGTGGCGCTCTACCAGGCGACCGCGACCGACCTCTCCGCGGTGCGGTCGGCGGCGCCCGACCCCGAGACGGTGACGCGCCTGTCGCAGGTGCTGGCGCGGGCGCGGGCGCGCCTCGCGGGCACCCACGCGCCGTCGCTCTCCGACGTCACCTCGTTCGTCGTGCTGCGGCTGCCCGCGGCGCTGTACCGGATCAGGTGGTGGACGGTCGCCGTCACCGCCGCCTTCCTCGCCGTGGGCATCGCGACGGGCGTCTTCGTGGCCACGTCGCCCGACGCCCTCTCGCTCATGGGGACGCCGAGCGAGCAGCAGGAGTACGTCGACCACGCGTTCGCGGAGTACTACGCGCCGGGCGCCGGCTTCGCGGCCATGGTCTGGACCAACAACGCCTGGATCGCGGCGCTGTGCGTGGGCACGGGCATCACGGGGGTCGTCCCGGCGTACGTGCTGCTGACCAACGCCGTGAACGTCGGCGCCGCGGGCGGCCTCATGGCGGCGCACGGTCGTCTCGACGTCTTCCTGCAGCTCATCGCCCCCCACGGGCTCATGGAGCTCACGGCCATCTTCGTGGCCGGCGCGGCCGGGCTGCGGCTGTTCTGGACGTGGGTCGACCCGGGGCCGCGCACACGCGGCCGGGCGCTGGCGCAGGAGGGGCGCGCGCTGTTCACGGTGGCGCTCGGCCTGGTGGGGGTGCTGGCGGTGTCCGGGCTCGTCGAGGGCTTCGTGACCGGCTCGGCGCTGCCGTGGCCCGTCAAGGTCGCCATCGGGGCCGTGGTGCTGGCCGCCTTCTGGACGTACGTGCTCGTCCTCGGCCGGCGCGCTGTCCGTGCCGGTCACACGGGTGACCTCGACGCGGACCGCGCCGGGTACTCCGTCGCGACCGCCGGCTGACCGGGCGGGCGTCAGCCGGCGTACCGCACCGCGTGCGCGTCGGCGTCGTCGGCGACGAACCGCACGCAGCGCTCGGCCTCCGCCAGCACGTCACGCCGCTCGCGGGGTGACAGCCGCTCGAGCGGCGTCACCGTCAGGGTCGCCGTCGTACGGCGCGTCCCGCGCTCGCCCGCACGCCCACGCTCCAGCACCCAGGTGGCGCGTACGGATCCGTCGACGAGCACGGCCGCGGGCATCCGGCCGTTCGGCGTCTGCAGCGCCCGGCGGTGCGCGTCGTCGACGACCCGGCTGCGCTGGGCGTGCGAGAGCCACACGTTGTCGTAGTCGGGCAGCAGGCGCACCGGGGCGGGTACGTCCGCGTCGGGCCGCGGTGCGTCGGGCAGGTCGAGCAGCTCGCGGGTCCGGCCACCGGGCCGCGCGGGGACGGCCGGGAGCGTCAGCAGACGGTCGCGGAGCCCGTCGACGACCTCCCGCAGCCCTCGCAGGCCCGACCACGCCTGGACGTCGGCCACGCTCGCCGGCCCGAAGGCGGCGAGGTACCGCAGGACGACCGTCTCGAGCGCGCACCGGCGCGCCTCGTCGTCGCGGAGGTCCGCTCCGGCCGCGGCCTCGGGCAGCCACGCGTCGAGGGTCGTCCACGTCGTGGCCGCCGGGTGGCGCCACAGTCCCCGCGGCGTCACCTGGACGAGCGGCAGCAGCGCCCGCGCGAACGCCGACAGGTCCTGCGGGTGGGCGGCCGGCCACTCCTGGGCCAGCCGCGCGCCCAGGTCCGTGGTCACGCGCGGCTCGCTGCGCACGTACGCGGCCGCGAGCTCCACGAGGCGGTCCAGGTCGACGACGTCCCAGGCGGCGCGCCTGCGCGGGTTCGCGGTCAGCTCCCGGGTCATCACCGGTCGGGCCAGAGCCGTCAGCACGGGGGCGTCCCGGGCCGTGAGGAGGTGCACGGTCGAGCGCATCGCGGCGACCCGCACGACCGTGCGTGCGAGGAGGGCGGCGTCCAGGTCGCGCGTCGAGAAGCCCTCGACGCGACTCCACAGACCCACGAACGGCGACCACGGGTTCTGCGCCTGCAGCCCGACGAGGTGCTCGACCACCGTGGGCACGTCGTCGCCCGTGCGCGCGAGCAGGTGCTGACGCGCGAGCAGCGCGCGGTTCAGCGCGCGGTCGTCGAGCATGCCCCGAACCTAGCGACGACCACCCACACCGGCGTCGCGCGAGACCCGGTGGCGCGGCGGTACGGCTACAGCCGGCCGGCCGCCTTGAGGGCCAGGTACGTGTCGGCGAGCCGGGGTGCGAGGTCGTCGGGGGCCGCCTCCACGACCTCGACACCCCGCTGGCGCAGCCGCACGGCGACCGCGGTGCGCTCCAGCGACGTGCGCTCGGCCGCCGCGGCGTCGAACACCTCGTCGACCGTGCGTCGCGCGGTGCGCAGCTGCTCCAGCTCGGGGTCCGCGACGGACGCCAGCACCACCTGGTGGCGGCGGGTCAGGCCGCCGACGACGTCCAGCAGCCCCTGCTCGACCGACGCCGGGTCCAGCGACGTCAGCAGCACGACCAGCGCCCGCCTGCTCAGCCGGGAGCGCACCTGCCCGACCAGCCCGGGCCAGTCCGCCTCCACGAGGGCCGGCTGCACACCCGCCAGCGCCTCGGCCAGCCCGGGCAGCACGCGCGACGAGTGGGAGTCCGCCGCGCGGGCGCGGACCCGCCGGTCGTACGCCAGCAGCTCGACGCGGTCGCCCGCGTGGGCCGCGAGGACCCCGAGCAGCAGTGCCGCCTCCACCGACGCCTCGAGGCGGGTGCCGTCGAGCACGCGCGCCGCGCTGGTGCGCGAGGTGTCGAGGACGAGCAGCACGTGCCGGTCGCGTTCGGGGCGCCAGGTGCGGACGACGACCTCCCGCCGCCGGGCCGTCGCCCGCCAGTCGATCGAGCGGACGTCGTCGCCGTCGACGTACTCGCGCAGCGAGTCGAACTCGGTGCCGCCGCCGCGGACCTGGACCGCCGCCCGGCCGTCCAGCTCACGCAGGCGGGCCAGGCGCGACGGCAGGTGACGGCGGGACGCGAACTCGGGCAGCACCCGCAGCCGGCCCGGGACCTGGAGCGACGCCTGCCGCGCCGCCACGCCCAGCGGGCCGAGCGTGCGCACCGTGACGCGGTCCACGACGGCGTCCCCGCGCCTTGTCGGCACGAGCGTCGTCGTGACGCGTCGTGACTCGCCGGGCGGGACGTCGACGCGGTGCCGTGGCGTGCGTGCCCCGGTCGGCTGGTCGCCGTCGGGCAGCGTGGACGGCGGCCAGCCGTCGCGCACGACGGCACGCGCCGTGCGGCGCCCCGTGTTCCGCAGCGTGAGGACGGCGTCGGCGGTGCCGGACAGGCGCACGGACGCCGGGAGCCGACGGGAGACGGCCAGCTCGCGCGGTGACGCGGCGAGGACGGCGTCGACCGCGCACAGCGCGACGACGACGATCGCCCAGACGAGCACCGTCAGGGGGGCGGGCAGCAGCGCGACCGGCACGAGCCCGGCCAGCGCGACCAGCACCGCGCGCGACGTCAGTGCCACGGGCTCAGCGGGGGACGGGCACGGACGCGAGCACGGTGTCGAGCACCGACTCGGCGGTGACGCCCTCGATCTCGGCCTCGGGGCGCAGCTGCACGCGGTGCCGCAGCGTCGGGTGGGCGAGCGCCTGCACGTCGTCGGGGGTCACGTAGTCCCGGCCGGACAGCCAGGCCCACGCGCGCGAGGTCGCCAGCAGCGCCGTCGCACCGCGGGGGGACACCCCGAGGCTGAGCGACGGCGACGTGCGGGTGGCGCGGCACACGTCGACGACGTAGCCGAGCACCTCGGGAGCGACCTGCACGCGCTGCACCTGCTCGCGGGCGCGCGCCAGGTCCTGCGCGCCGGCGACGGCCCGGACGCCGGCGGCCGCGAGGTCCCGGGGGTCGAAGCCCGCGGCGTGACGCGAGAGCACCTCCACCTCCTCGAGACGCTCGGGCAGCGGCAGGAGCAGCTTGAGCAGGAACCGGTCGAGCTGGGCCTCGGGCAGCGGGTAGGTGCCCTCGTACTCGACGGGGTTCTGCGTCGCCACCACGACGAACGGGTCGGGCAGCAGGCGCGCCACGCCGTCCACCGTGACCTGCCGCTCCTCCATGGCCTCGAGGAGCGACGCCTGCGTCTTGGGGGGCGTGCGGTTGATCTCGTCGGCGAGCAGCAGGTTCGTGAACACCGGGCCCTCGCGGAAGGAGAACTGCGCGGTGCGGGCGTCGTACACGAGCGATCCCGTGACGTCGCCGGGCATGAGGTCGGGGGTGAACTGCACGCGCTTGGTGCCCAGCGACAGCGCGCCGGACAGCGAGCGCACGAGGAGCGTCTTGGCGACGCCCGGCACACCCTCGAGCAGCACGTGGCCGCGGCACAGCAGCGCGATGATCAGGCCGGTCACCGCGGCGTCCTGGCCGACGACCGCCTTGGCGACCTCGGTACGCACGGCCGCGAGCGCGACGCGCAGGTCGGGGGCCGCGGCGTCGGGCGCGTGGTCGACGGCAGCGGCCTGCGCGGGCCCGTCGACGGCCGGGTGCGGTGCACCGGCCGGAGCGAGCGGGGCCGCGGGTGCGTACAGGCCCTCCGGTGCGTCGGGGGTGGCGGGACGCGGCGTCTCGTCGGTCACGGTCGGTGTACCTCGCTCTCCAGGTGGTGCAGGTCGTCGGCGAGCCGCAGCAGGCCCGCGTCGTCGGTCGGGGGCGGCCCGTACAGCAGGGCCTCCAGGTCACGGGTGGACCGCCCGGTGGTCCGGGCGAGCGCGTCGACGAGCGACGGGGCGTCCGCCGAGCGCGGCAGCCCGAGGCGGTGCGCGACGCGCGCGGCGGTCCCGGCACGCAGCGCCGCCCCGGCGTGGCCGTGGGCGCGGGCGCGCCGGTACAGCCGCCCGCGCCCGCGCGTCGCCTCGGCGGAGCGCACGACGACGGGCAGCGGTTCGGGGACGACCGGACCGAGCCGGCGGGCGCGCCACACGACCGTCACGGCGAGCACGAGCACGAGCCAGCCCGCCACCGGGCGCACCCACGGCACGAGGTCCGTCAGCGCCGTGCCCGAGCCGCCCTCGTCGACGTGGCCGAGGTCGTCGTAGCTCGGGACGTACCAGACGAGGTGGTCGTGCCGGCCGAGCATGCGCAGCACGAGGGCGGCGTTGCCGTCGTTCGCGACGGAGGCGTTCGTCAGCGGGTCGATGTCCGACAGCGCGGTGATCCGGCGGACTCCCTGGTCGAGGGTCAGGTACGCGCCGGCCGTCGCGTCGTCGGGCGCCGGGAAGCACACCCGTGCGGTGCGCGCGAGGTCCTCGTACCCGCCCGCGGCGGTGATCGTGCCCGCGGCGACCGCGTCCGGGTCGCTGCAGTCCGCCGCCCGCGCGCCGCGCGACGCGGTGGTGCTCGACGCGACGACGTCGGGGGCGATGGACGTCAGCGCCCAGCCGGCGTCGACGAGCACGAGGTCGTCCTCGAGCCCTGCCAGGACGTCGACCTGGTCGTCGGTGAGCCACTGGTCGCCGATGACGAGGACCGTGCTGTCACCCGTCGCGGCCGCGACCACGGCGGACGTCGTCGTGACGTGCTCGATGGTGACCCCCTGGCGCTCGAGCACCTGCGCGACGACCCGGGAGCCCGACGCACCCGGGTTGTCGGGTGCGCCGAGCGCGGTGCCCGCGGGGGGTGCCGGCAGCGTGAGGACCACGCCGCCGACGATCACCACGCCCAGCAGGGCGAGCCACGGCCGGGAGCGCCGCCACCGGTGCGCGGCGCGGCTGCGCCCCGTCGACCCGTCGCCGAGCACCTCGGCGCTCGCGGTCGGCGCGCCGGACGGGTCCTGGGTCGTCGTCGGGGTGGTCATGCGTCGGCCCTCGCGAGCCGTGCGGCGCGGACCGTGGCGTCGAGCTCCCGCAGGACGTCGTCGTCGGCCCGGGTCGCCTCCCGGTCCCCGTAGACGACGTCGTCGAACAGGTCGCCGCCGCGCGCGAGCGCGGCCGCGTGCGCGGGCAGCGCAGCCCCGGCGACCCGCGCGGCCTCGTGCGCGGTCCGCCCGGGCCGCTCGTCGAGCAGCCCCCGCTCCTCGAGGTCCCGGACGACCGCCCGGAACCGGTCGGCGACGGCGGACGACCACGCACCCGCACGTGCCGCGGCGTCGGCCGCGTCGCGCAGCTGCGCCGCCGTGCGCCGGTCGTCCACGTGCAGCACTCCCGCGCGGCGCTGTCGGGCGCCTGCCCGCACCGGCCCCGCGACGCGCAGCGCGACGAGCACCACGACGACGACCACGCCGACCACCACGAGCAGGCCGGCGGTGCCGGACATCCCGATCGCGGGCAGGTCCTCGAGCTGGTCGAAGACCCAGGACAGGGCGCGCTGCAGCAGCGACTCCTGCTGGTGGTACGCGGGGTCGAGCAGCTCCTCGCGGACCCAGCGGCGTGCGGTCGCGGCATCGGGCTCGACGGGGACGCCGCCGACGGTGCGCACGTCAGGCCCGCCCGGTGCGTCGCGTGCCGGTCATGCGTCGGCGGCCGCGGCCCGCGCGAGCTCGAGGTCGAGCCCCTCGCGACGGATGCGGACGTCGACGTAGAGCAGCGCGACGACGGCCGCGAGGAACGTCGTGGACAGCGTCATGCCGAGGACCTGGGCGACGGCCGACACGAGCACCGTGATGTCGTCTGAGCCCGACGACAGGGACACGAGGCCCGCCACCATGCCCGCCGGCACGACGAAGAGGTACATGAGCGCCAGCACGAGCAGGTTGGCGAGCACGTAGATCCCCAGCAGCCGCCAGAAGCTGCCGCGCGTCAGGCGCCACGCGCGCGCGACGGAGCGCCAGAAGGGCTTGCCCTCGAGCATGAGCGCGGGGGGGACCAGCAACGTGCGCGTCGTGACCCACACGAGGGCGGCGAACAGCGCGACGCCTCCGAGCAGCGCGGTGGCGACCGCTGCGCCCGTGGCCCCCGCTGCGGCGAGGGCGACGACCGCACCGACCCCCAGGGCGGCGGCGAGCAGGGACGCGAGGAGCTGCAGCAGACCCCACCCGACGAGGAACCACACCCGGCGTGTGCGCCACACCTCGCGCAGCGCCACCCGCCGGCCCAGCACCGACTGGCTCACGGACACGATGAGCAGGCCGGTCAGCACCGAGGTCACGGGCACGAGGAGCGGCTGCGTCAGCACCTGGCCCCCGCTGGTCGACAGCAGCTCGGACATCACGGCCGTGTCGGCCGACGACAGCCCCTCCTCGAGGGCGGCGTCGCCGAGCGCCATGCCCAGGAGGCTGGAGACGTAGAGCTGGACCAGGGTCTGCAGGGCGACGGCCACGGTCACGACGACGGCCGACAGCCCGAACATGACGGCGGGGTTCGCGCGGATGGCGCGGACCGCGCCGTCCAGGATCTCGCCCAGGCCGAGCGGGCGCAGCGGGATGATCCCGGGCTGCAGGACGGGCAGGTGCCATCCCGGCGTGCCCGCGACGGGCGGGGCCGCACCGGTGCCCGGGGGTGCCGCGGCCGGTCCCCAGCCCGTCGGTGCCGGGGGCCCGCCCCACGCCGGCGGCGTCGGCGGCTCGCCCCACGAGCTCGCGCCGCCGGGCGCGCCGGGTGCAGCAGGCGGGGGCGGGGGCGTGGCACGGCCACCCGCCGGGGGGCCGGCCGGGCTCGCCCACCCGGCGGGGCCGGCGCCGTCGTCCTGCGGGGAGGTCATGCGTCCGGCTCCTCGTGTCCTGGCGGGCTGGGCGGTCCCGACCGCTGCGCGCCGGGGGGCCCCATGGTGCCACGGTGCACGTGGCGCAGTGCCGCTGACGCACCGGTCACCCGCCTGCGCGGCGCGAGTGACCCCGCGACGGCCCCGGTCGGTGAGAGGATCACCCCCATGAAGGGACGCGTCCTGGTGGTCGACGACGACACCGCCCTGGCCGAGATGATCGGCATCGTGCTGCGCTCCGAGGGGTTCGAGCCGGTGTTCTGCGAGGACGGGGACGAGGCCTTCGGCGTCTTCCGGGCCACGCAGCCCGACCTCGTGCTGCTCGACCTCATGCTGCCCGGCAAGGACGGCAACGAGGTCTGCCGCCAGATCCGGGCCGAGTCGGGCGTGCCGATCGTCATGCTCACCGCCAAGAGCGACACGGTCGACGTCGTCCTGGGGCTGGAGTCCGGCGCCGACGACTACATCTCCAAGCCGTTCAAGCCCAAGGAGCTCGTCGCGCGGGTCCGCGCGCGCCTGCGCCGCAGCGACGAGCCCGCCCCCGAGCACCTGTCGATCGGCGACCTGACGATCGACGTGCCGGGCCACCGCGTCGAGCGCGCCGGGCGGCTCATCTCCCTGACCCCGCTCGAGTTCGACCTGCTGGTCGCGCTCGCACGCAAGCCGTGGCAGGTCTTCACGCGCGAGGTGCTGCTCGAGAAGGTCTGGGGGTACCGCCACGCCGCCGACACGCGGCTGGTGAACGTCCACGTCCAGCGACTGCGCTCCAAGATCGAGACGGACCCGGAGCGTCCGGAGATCGTCGTGACCGTGCGGGGCGTCGGCTACAAGGCGGGCGTCGGCGGGCCGTGACCACGCAGGACCGGGCGCGCACGCAGGGGGGCGCGACGTGCCGCGGCTGACCGCCCGGGGTCGGCTCGTGCGGGCGCGGGCCGGCCGACGGCTGCGCGGGCTCGTGCGCCGGTGGCGGTCGTCGCTGCAGCTGCGCGTCCTGGCCTCGACGCTGACGATCGGGCTCGTGGCGCTCGCCCTCATCGGGGCCTACGTGGGCGACCGCATGAGCGCGGGCCTGTTCGACGCGCGGCGGCAGCAGGTGCTCTCCGAGAGCGCGCGCAGCACGCAGCAGGCGCAGGACGTGTTCGACGCCTCGGCCGCCAACACGTTCTCCGAGGTCGCGCTGCTGCTGGAGGACGTCACGACCGCGCAGCGCAACGGCGGCTCGGGGGAGCGGGACGTGTTCCTGCTCCGCGCCCCCCGGCAGACCGGCATCGGCGTGGGCGCGACCGCGTCGGACCTCTCGCTCGTCGGCGTCGTGAGCCGCGAGCTCAAGCAGGCCGTGTCCGACGGCGGCCAGCAGTGGCAGTCGGTGGCCATCCCCACGTCCGGCGGCGGCGTCGAGCCCGGGATCGTCGTGGGGCAGGACGTCGAGGTGCCCATGGCCGGCACCTACCAGATGTTCTTCCTGTACAGCCTGAAGGCGGAGCAGGACCGCCTCGACTTCCTGCTCGGGACGCTGGCGCTCGGCGCGGCCGCCATCGTCGTGCTGCTCGGCGCCGTGACCTGGCTGGTCACGCGGCGCACGGTCCACCCGGTGCGGCGCGCCGCGCACGTCGCCGAGCGCCTGGCCGACGGTCACCTGTCGGAGCGGATGGTCGTCCACGGCGAGGACGAGATGGCCACGCTCGCGCGCACGTTCAACGAGATGGCCGCGAGCATGCAGGACCAGATCCACCGCATGGAGGAGCTGTCGACGCTGCAGCGCCGCTTCGTGTCGGACGTGTCGCACGAGCTGCGCACGCCGCTGACCACGATCCGGATGGCCGGTGAGGTGATCCACGGCGCGCGCCAGGACTTCGACCCCGCGGTCAAGCGGTCGGCCGAGCTGCTGGCCACGCAGCTGGACCGGTTCGAGGACCTGCTCGCCGACCTGCTCGAGATCAGCCGCTTCGACGCGGGCGCGGCCGTGCTCGACGCGGAGCACCGCGACGTGCGCGACATCGTGGCGCAGGCCGTGGACAACGTGATCCCCCTCGCCGGGCGCCGCGGGTCCTGGCTCCACGTCGACCTGACGGACCAGCGTGCGGAGGCGGACGTCGACCCACGTCGTGTCGAGCGCATCCTGCGCAACCTGCTGGTCAACGGCATCGAGCACGCCGACGGGTCGGACGTCGAGGTGCGCGTCGGCGTCGACGCCAGGGCCGTCGCGGTCACGGTGCGCGACCACGGCGTCGGCATGACGTCGGACGAGGCCTCCCACGTGTTCGACCGGTTCTGGCGCGCGGACCCGGCCCGTGCACGGACCACGGGAGGCACCGGCCTCGGGCTGGCCATCTCCCTGGAGGACGCGCACCTGCACGGCGGTTGGCTCGAGGCCTGGGGCCGACCCGGCGCCGGAGCGTGCTTCCGCCTGACCCTGCCGCGCCGCGCCGGCATCCGGCTCGAGGACTCACCGCTGCCCCTGGTCCCCGGCCCGGAGGTGTCGCCGGCTGCCGAGGCGGGACCCCGGCGCAGCACGGACCCCACGGCGCTGCCCGAGCTGCCACCGATGACGGGGGAGATCGCGATCGTGAGCAACCCGACGGACCCGGTCCGCACCGACGTGCGCGTCGACCACCCCGCCACGTCGACGGCCGAGCCGGGGAGGGTCGGGTGAGCCCCCGGCCCACGCGCCGTGCGCGGCTGCGCGCCTCCACGGTCGTCCTGCTGGTCGGCGCGGTGCTGGCGGGGTGCGTCGGGATCCCGACGACGGGCACGGTGACCCGTGGCGACGCCGACGAGGTGCGTGAGCAGGACGGCGTGGTCGTCCTCGCCCAGGGGCCGCAGCCCGACGCCGACCCCACCGGGATCGTCGAGGGGTTCCTCCTGGCGGCGGACGCCGAGGTGACGGGCGACTTCGACGTGACCCGGCAGTTCCTCGCCGCCGACGAGCGCTCGCAGTGGGACCCGGGCGCGGGCACGGTCGTGGCGAGCGCGCGCAAGGTCGAGCAGACGGGCGACGCCCAGGTCACGGTCTCCCTGAGCGTGACCGGCAAGGTCGATGCCGAGGGGCGCTACCTCGAGACCGCGGCCGACGCCCTGGAGACCCTGCGCTACGAGCTCGTGCAGGACGCGCGCGGCGACTGGCGCATCGCGCACGCCCCGGACGTCGTCGTGGTGAACTCGCGGAGGTTCGACCAGCAGTTCCGCCCGACCACCCTGTACTTCCTGACGCCGGACCATCGCATGCTCGTCCCCGAGGTCAGGTGGTTCCGGGACCGCAACGTGCCGACGGCCGTCGTGCGGGCGCTGCTCGCCGGGCCGTCGCCGTGGCTGCGTCATGCCGTGACGACGGCGCTGCCCCCCGACGCGGAGCTCAAGCCGGAGGCCGTGCTGCTCCAGCACGGCGTCGCGGAGGTGACGCTGGAGCCCGCCCGGGCCGTGCAGGACGCGGACCGGGGCCTGCTGCTCGCGCAGCTCGAGCACTCGCTGCGGTCGCTGGGCGCGACCAAGGTGCAGGTGCGCGCGGGCGCGGCCGGGGCCGTGCTGGAGGAGGTCGCGGCCGACCTGCCGGCGGCCGCTCCCGAGGACCTCGAGATCCTCGTCGACGGTCAGACGCTGAGCCTCGCCGGGGACACGCCCACCCCCCGGCAGGGGGTGGGCCCGGTGCTCGGCGCGAGCCCGCAGGGTCTCGCCCGGTCCGCCGACGAGTCCGTCCGCGTGGCGCTCGCCGACGCCACGACGCTGGTCTCGGTCCCCTCCGGGGGGAGCGGGCAGCGCACGCTGCTCGAGGGCCCGGCGCTGGCACCGCCGTCGGTGGACAGGTTCTCCTGGGTGTGGACCGCCCGTGCCTCGGTGCCCGGCTACCTGGCGGTGGTGTGGACGGACGGGACGACGGTGGAGCTCACGGCCGACTGGCTCGCGGGACGGACCGTGCGGGCGGTCCGGGTGTCGCGCGACGGGACGCGGGTCGCGATCGTGTCCGCCGGTCCCGACGGCGCGACGCTCGACGTCGCCGGTGTGGTCCGTGACGACGAGGCGGTTCCGGTCACGATCGGGGCAGGTGTCCGGGCGGGGGCCTCGCTGACCCCCACGACGTCGCTCGTGTGGGTCGACGACGTCACGCTCGGCGTGCTGTCGGACGAGGAGGCCGGCCGGACGCCCTACCTCGTCCCCGTCTCCGGCATGAGCACGCCGCTGCCGGCGGTCGCCGACGCCGTCGGCCTGGCGGCGGACCGCGGTGAGCGCTCGGTGTTCGTGGTTACGGCGGGCGGCGACCTGCTGCGGCACCAGGGGGGCACCTGGGTCGCGGTGCCGCAGGTCACGGGCGTGCTGGACGTGGCGGCGGCGACGTTCCCCGGCTGAGGCCTCTCGGCGCTGCGGTGGCGGGCCGCCCACAGCCCCTCCGGTGACCGGGCCGTCCACCGGGTCGCCGGCGTGCGGTGCACCGCGGGGCCGGCGCACGGGACGCTGGCCGCATGCCACCGGACCACCCCGCGCCGGGCCACCGCCGTGCGCCGCGCGTGCCCGGATCACGCGCGCGCCGGGCCCGCACGCTCCTGGCGGGCGCCTGCCGGGACCTGTCCGGCCTGCTGGTGCCGGTTGCGTGCGCCGGGTGCGGGCGGCCCGACGTGCCCTGGTGCAGCGCCTGCGACACCTGGTGGCGTGCGCCCGCGGTGCGGCGCGACCACGGCGCGGGTCGCCTCGACCTCCTGGATGGACGCACGCTGCTGCCGGTGCGGGCGCCTGCGGCGTACGCCGGACCGGTACGTCATGCGCTCGTGGCGTGGAAGGACGGGGGTCGCGCCGACCTCGACGTGCACCTCGGCGCGGTGGCGCGTCGGGTCGGCGTCACCCTCGCCGACGACGTGTGCGCGGCGGTACCGGCCACGGTCGGTCCCGTCCTCGTGGTGCCGGTGCCGTCCACGGTGCGGGCGCGACGCCGTCGCGGGCGCGATCCCGTCGTGGTGCTCGCCGCCGGCCTGGTCGCAGGGCTCGCGGACGGCGGCGTCGACGCCCGGGTCGCGCGCGCGCTGCACCGGTCGGGTGGCGCCGACCTGGCCGGGCTGGGGGCCCGCGCACGTCGCGAGGCCCTCGCCGGACGCGTCCGCGTGCGCCGCCGGCACGTCGTGCGGGGGCGCGTCGTGCTGCTCGTGGACGACGTGCTGACCACCGGTGCGACGCTCGCGGCGTGCCACGCCGCGCTCGTGGCGGCCGGCGCCCGCGTCCTCGGCGCGGGTGCCGTCGCGGCTACCGCACCGCCGGCCGCTCGTTCGGCCCAGCCAGGTGTGCATCCGGGTGTCGAAGCGGGTTAGCGTGGGGCTCAGGGAACGACGCCGCGACTCGGCCCCCGCAGCATGCGGGCGGGGCACGTGCGGCGGAGGAGGTGATGCCGCCCGCCCATCTCGGGGCAGCAGACGTACGTCTCGTCCGGGTGGGCAGTGCCCACCCCTGACCTCCCAGGAGGCCCACATGGAGATCGTGGTTGCCGGCCGGCACACCGAGGTGTCCCCGCGGTATCGCGCCCACCTCGAGAGCAAGCTCGCGAAGATCGAGCAGCTGGCCCCACGCGCGCAGCGCGTCGACGTCCTCGTGTCGCACGAACCGAACCCGCGCCAGTCCGGCAGCAGCGAGAAGGTCGAGCTGACGGTGGTCGACAAGGGTCCCGTCATCCGGGCGGAGGCGTGCGCCGACGACGCGTACGCCGCCCTGGACGTCGCCCTCGGCCGCCTGCTCGAGCGCCTGCGCCGTGCGCGCGACCGGCGCAAGGACCACCGCAACCACACTCCGCTGGCGCCCGTCGACGTGCGACCCCCGGAGCCGGAGCCCGAGCCGGAGGACGCACCCGTGCAGCTGCCGGACGGCGTCGTCGAGACGACGCTGGGCGACTCCCCGGTCCTCATCCGCGAGAAGGTGCACCGGGCCCAGCCGATGACGGTCGACGACGCGCTCTACGAGATGGAGCTCGTCGGGCACGACTTCTTCCTGTTCGTGGACGCCGAGACGGCACAGCCCGCGGTCGCCTACCGCCGACGGGGCTGGAGCTACGGCGTGATCAAGCTCGACACGCCGGTCGCCGTCACCGGGACGGGCCGCGCGGCCGTCTGAGGCGAGCGCGGAGCGACGGGGCAGCGGGCGCGCCCGCCCGCTGCCCCCCGCGTCGCGGGCCCGGTGCCGGACGGCGCGGTCCGTCCGGCACCGGGGTCCGTGGGCCGCCCACCGCTGCGGCGGACGCGGCCGGGCACGACGGTCGCCCGGGGGGCCACGTCGCGTCAAGGCCCGGACCGGACTTTCGGAGAACTTTCGGCAACTTCGCTCGTTGGTGGGCGTGCCAGCGCCGGCCTGACGACGCGAGAACGTTTGCCTTCCTCCCGACCCGTACTGCCCCGCGGTCGGCATGCACCCGGCCATCGTTCCCGAAAGTGTCGAGGGCGCCGGCTCGGGTGTCGGTGGCTGCGGGCAGGATCGGGGCATGGCCGCGACCCGACCCGACCTCCTGTCCCGCTCGCAGGCGCGCCGGCTGGTGCTGCGCGCGTCCGGGCTCGACGCGCCCCGGCCGCAGCGTGCCGTCGCCGGCACCCGCGCGCTGCAGCAGGTCGTCGACCGGCTCGGCCTGCTGCAGGTGGACTCCGTGAACGTCCTCGCGCGCGCGCACCTCGTGCCCGTCTACGCGCGCGTCGGGCCGTGGGACGTGGGCACCCTGGACCGTGCGACCGGGCGTGCACCGCGTCGCCTGGTCGAGACCTGGGCGCACGAGGCGTCGCTCGTCCCGGCGGCGACCTTCCGGCACCTGGCGTTCAAGCACGCGGAGAACCGCGCCCGCATCGAGCGGCGGGGCGATTCGATGCACGGCGTCCCCGTCGGACGGTCGCCGGAGGTCGCCCGCGTCCGTGCGGTCGTGGACGAGCTCGGCCCCGTCACCGCGCGCGAGGTGCAGACGGTGCTCGGCGGTGACGGCCGCCGCGCGGAGGCGTGGGGGTGGGCCTGGACGGACGCGAAGCGCGCGCTCGAGCACCTCTTCGTGGTGGGGGAGCTGACGTCGGCGGGTCGCAACGCGCAGTTCGAGCGGCGCTACGACCGGCCCGACCGGGTGCTGCCCGCCGACGTCCTGGCGGCCCCGGCGCTCGACGAGGCGACGGCGCGCCGCCACCTCGTCGAGGTCGCGGCGCGCGCGCACGGCGTCGTCGACGTGCGGTGCCTGGCGGACCACTGGCGGACGGCCACCGCGCCGACCCGCACGGCCGTGGACGAGCTCGTCGAGGAGGGGGTCCTCCTGCCGGTCGAGGTCGAGGGCTGGCGGGGGCCCCTGTACCGGCACCGCGACGCGACCGTGCCGCGCCGTGCGCGCGGACGCACCCTGCTCAGCCCCTTCGACCCGTTGGTGTGGGAGCGCACGCGCACGGAGGCGCTGTTCGGGCTGCGCTACCGCATCGAGATCTACGTGCCCGCGGCGGCGCGGGTCTGGGGGTACTACGTCCTGCCGTTCCTGCTGGGGGAGCGGTTCGTCGCGCTGGTCGACCTCAAGGCCGATCGGCGGGCGGGCGCGCTGCGCGTGCACGCCGTCCACCGGGCCCCGGGGCCGGCGGCCGCCGCGGGCACGAGGCTCCCGGCCGACGCGGAGGTCGCGCACGAGCTCGCTGCGGAGCTGTGGGCGGTGGCCGACTGGCTCGGCCTGTCCGACGTGCACGTGCCGGCCGACGCCGCGGGTGACCTGGTCGGGCCCCTGACCCGGGCACTGGTGCCGGCCCTGGTCTGAGCGGCGACCACACGGGGCCCGCACCTCGCCTACGATGGTCGGGCCCCGGCCGCGCGGTCGGGTCACACGCACCGCCCCGACGCCGCGAGCGGACGGGCGCCAACGACGTCGGGAGAGTTGCGTGACGGCGATCCTCGAGAAGGTCCTCCGGCTGGGCGAGGGGCGGATCCTCAAGAAGCTGTCCGGCGTCGCGAGCCAGGTCAACGCGCTGGAGGACAGCTTCACCTCGCTGTCCGACGCCGAGCTGCGCGAGGAGACCGACAGGTTCAAGTCCCGCCTCGCCGACGGCGAGAAGCTCGACGACCTGCTCCCCGAGGCGTTCGCGGCGGTCCGTGAGGCCTCGCGCCGCACGCTCGGCCAGCGGCACTTCGACGTCCAGATCATGGGTGGCGCCGCGCTGCACCTGGGCAACATCGCCGAGATGAAGACCGGTGAGGGCAAGACGCTGGTCGCAACGGCGCCTGCCTACCTCAACGCGCTGTCCGGCGACGGCGTCCACGTCGTCACGGTCAACGACTACCTCGCGGGCTACCAGGCGGACCTCATGGGCCGCGTCTTCCGCTTCCTCGGCATGACGACGGGCACGATCCTGTCGCAGATGACGCCCGCGCAGCGGCGCGAGCAGTACGCCTGCGACATCACCTACGGCACCAACAACGAGTTCGGCTTCGACTACCTGCGCGACAACATGGCGTGGAGCGTCGACGACCTCGTGCAGCGCGGCCACCACTTCGCGATCGTCGACGAGGTCGACTCGATCCTCATCGACGAGGCGCGCACGCCGCTCATCATCTCCGGGCCCGCCTCGGGTGACGCGAACCGCTGGTACGGCGAGTTCGCCAAGGTCGTGCGCCGTCTGCAGCCCGAGCGCGACTACGAGGTCGACGAGAAGAAGCGCACCGTCGGCGTCCTGGAGCCCGGCATCGCGCGCGTCGAGGACTACCTCGGCATCGACAACCTCTACGAGTCGCTCAACACCCCGCTCATCGGCTTCCTCAACAACGCCATCAAGGCCAAGGAGCTGTTCCGGCGCGACAAGGACTACGTCGTCATGAACGGCGAGGTCCTCATCGTCGACGAGCACACCGGGCGCATCCTCGCCGGCCGCCGCTACAACGAGGGCATGCACCAGGCCATCGAGGCCAAGGAGGGCGTGGCGATCAAGGCGGAGAACCAGACGCTCGCCACGATCACGCTGCAGAACTACTTCCGCCTGTACGGCAAGCTCGCCGGCATGACCGGTACCGCCGAGACCGAGGCGGCCGAGTTCCAGGGCACCTACAAGCTGGGCGTCGTGCCGATCCCGACCAACCGGCCGATGCTGCGCATCGACCAGAAGGACCTGGTCTACAAGTCCGAGGAGGGCAAGTTCGACGCGGTCGTCGAGGACATCGTCGAGCGTCACGCCAAGGGCCAGCCGGTGCTGGTGGGTACGACGAGCGTGGAGAAGTCCGAGCTGCTGTCGTCCAAGCTCAAGAAGCAGGGCGTCCCGCACGAGGTGCTCAACGCCAAGCAGCACGCGCGGGAGGCGTCGATCGTGGCGCAGGCCGGGCGCAAGGGCGCGGTGACGGTGGCCACCAACATGGCCGGCCGAGGCACCGACATCATGCTGGGCGGCAACGCGGAGTTCATGGCCGTCGCCGAGATGGCCGAGCGCGGGCTGGACCCGGCCGAGAACGCGGCCGAGTACGAGGCGGCGTGGCCCGAGGTGCTGGAGCGGGCGAAGCTCGCGGTCGCCGCCGAGCACGACGAGGTCACGGCCCTCGGCGGGCTCTACGTGCTGGGCACCGAGCGGCACGAGTCGCGCCGCATCGACAACCAGCTGCGCGGACGGTCCGGCCGTCAGGGCGACCCGGGGGAGTCCCGGTTCTACCTGTCGATGCAGGACGACCTCATGCGCCTGTTCAACTCCGGCCTCGCCGAGTCGATGATGACGCGCGCGGGCTTCCCGGAGGACATGCCGCTCGAGTCGAAGATCGTGACGCGCGGCATCCAGTCCGCCCAGTCGCAGGTCGAGGCCCGCAACTTCGAGATCCGCAAGAACGTCCTGAAGTACGACGACGTCATGTCCCGTCAGCGCGAGGTCATCTACGACCAGCGCCGCCGGGTGCTCGAGGGCGAGGACCTGCAGGAGCAGGTCACGCACTTCCGCACCGACGTCCTCGGGGACTACATCGCCCTCGCGACCGCCGAGGGCCGTCCCGAGGACTGGGACCTCGAGTCGCTCTGGACGGCGCTGCGCGGCGTGTACCCGATCTCGATCACGCCGGAGGAGGTCGTGGAGGAGGCCGGCGGCCCCACACGGTTGTCGGCCGAGCTGATCACGCGCGAGGTGCTGTCCGACGCCGAGCACGCCTACGCCGAGCGGGAGCAGATGCTCGGCGAGGCGAACATGCGGCAGCTCGAGCGACGCGTCGTGCTGTCGGTGCTCGACCGCAAGTGGCGCGAGCACCTGTACGAGATGGACTACCTCAAGGAGGGCATCGGGCTGCGCGCCATGGCGCAGCGCGACCCGCTGGTCGAGTACCAGCGCGAGGGCTTCCAGCTCTTCACCGCGATGACCGACGCCATCAAGGAGGAGTCGGTCCAGTACCTCTACAACCTCGAGGTCCAGGTCTCCCAGCCGTCCGACGCCCCGCTCGTCAGCGCGGACTCGGCGGCCGCAGCCGCGGCGTCGGCGGGTGCGTCTGCTGCAGCGACGCGGCCGTCGGACGAGACACCGGCACCGGGTGCCCTGGTGGCGAAGGGGCTGGACGGGCCGGCGGAGCGCGCACCGCTGCAGTACTCGGCGCCGTCGGCCGACGGTGACGGCGAGGTCGTCACCCAGGCGGAGAAGGGCGGCGCGCCGGCCGGTGCGGCAGCGCGTACCGGGGGCGCGGGCGGCGCGAACCGTGCCGACCGCCGCAAGCAGGCCAAGCAGCGCAAGCGCTGACCCGCCCGCGCGGGTGACCGGCTGACCGTCGTCCCAGGGGCGACGGTCAGCCGATCTCCAGCTGGGTGACGCGCCACGCGCCGCGGTGCGCCTCCAGGCGCAGGGCGACCGCGCGGACCCGCGCACCGTCGTCGACGACCAGGCACGCCTCCGCGGTGTGCGCGTCGACGGCGCACACCCGCACCCGGCGCGCCGCCGGGCGTCGCGCGTGCGCGCGGATCCCGGAGCGACGGACCAGGTCGGCGCGCTGCTGGAGCATCTCCAGGACGCCCGGCCCCACCCACCGGGCGAGCTGCGCGGCGGGCCGGCGGCCGAGCGTCACCTCGACGCAGGCGAGCCCGACCCCGTGCGCGAACCGACCGGGGTCGGCCGCGGGGGCGGCGCCGCGGTCGTCGTCGTGGTCCGTCGTCCGTACCCGGTCGACCATCGCGAGGCCGCGGACGCGCTCGACGAGGACCGGTGGCGGCGCTGCGGGCGCCGCCGTCCGGGCCGGGACCGGCCGGAGCGCCGGGACGAGCCGGAGCCGCGGTCCGGGAGAGGTCTGCGCGGCTGCGGTGTCGGCCGGAAGGGCCGTCCCGACGCGCGCCCGGCCCGTCGCGGTGCTCGCGTCCGGCCGGCGCACGCCCGCCGGCCGCGGCACGGGGGAGTCGACGGCACGCAGGTGCGCGTGGGGGCGTGGCCCGGCGTCGGTGGTGTCGAGCACCGAGAGGGCCTCCTCGACCGCCGTCGTCGGCGCGACGTCGTCGTGGCGCGTCGTGGTCATCGGGTGCTCCCGTCGGGAGCGGTCGGTGCCGTGAGCACCTGACCGGGGTGCAGGAGGTCGGGGTCGGGCCCGATGACCGACGCGTTCGCGGCGTACCACCGCGGCCACTCGGCGGCGATCGCGGCGTCGGAGGCGCCCGGCCCCAGGCTGCGTGCGGCCACCGCCCAGAGCGTGTCGCCCGGTTGCACCTCGACCGTGCGCCCGGCGGGGGGCGCGCCCGGCGGTGCGGGGTGCGCGAGGGCCGGGGGTGCCACCGAGGCCGGGACCGGCGCGGCCACCGGTGCGAGGGGTCCCCCCGCCGCCGCGGTCGCGGGTGAGGCGTCGGCGGTGGGTGACGTCGACGTGGCCGGTGCCGGCGAGGGAGTCGCGGCGGGGGCCTCGGGGATCGCGCCCCCCGGCGCGGGGCTCGCCGCAGGCGGTGCCTCGGGCGACGAGCCCGGGACGGCCGCGGTCGCATCGGCCGAGGCCGGCAGGCGGTCCGCCGTCGGGGCCCAGCCGAGGTCGGCCGTGACGACCGCACGTGCGAGGTCGACCGGGACGGTCGGCGCCGCGTGCGCCCCCGCGGCGGTCCCCAGCCCGACGCCGGCGGCCAGCGCCACGGCCAGAGCCCGGCGGACGAGGCCGGGCGCCCACCGGTGGACCACCGCCTCGCCGCCCCGCCAGGCGCCTCCGGCCGCGCGGGCCCCTGCGCAGGCAGCGGCCACCAGCGACGACACGGCGACCCACCCGCAGGCGAGGACGCCGAGCGTCACGACGGCGGCGGCGACCACCGACTCCACGCGCCACAGCCGGGTGGACCCCAGCTGGTCTGCGACCCACAGGGCGAGGAGCGCGGCCACGACGAGCCCGGCTGCGCCGGCGAGGGACAGTGCGGCAGCCGTCACCGCGAGGCGTGACGTGCTCGGGCGAGCAGGCGAGGGCGGGGCGGTCACGGATTCTCCTCGATGATGCAGTTTGATGTCGTTTGATGAAGTACGTAGGAGATAGATGTAGCCCACTCGGGGAGGTATGTCCAGTAAAGTCCGGTCCGTGAGTCGCGAGGGCACAGGTGCGGGGTCGCCCGCAGCGTCAGGCCGCTGGGAGCAGCTCTTCGGCGACCTGGAGGCGCAGCTCGCGGCCGGCCGCGCCGACGAGGCGCGGTGGGACGTCGCCGACCTGACGCGCGCGGAGCGGGCCCGGGTTCCGCTCGGTGACCGGCTGCGCGCCGCGGTGGGGACGCGGCTGCGCGTCGTGACAGGCCCCGGGGAGTCGCTCGAGGGTGTCGTCGCCGAGGCCGCCGCGCAGTGGGTGCTCCTCGACCTCGGCGGCGGGCGGCGGGCCCTCGTCCCGACCGCCGCCGTGCTGACGGTCGACGGGCTGGGCACGCACGCGGCACCGCCCGCCGGCCGGGTGGAGTCAGGGCTGGGGCTCGGTCACGTGCTGCGTGCGCTCGCCCGCGACCGCGCCGTGGTCACGGTCAGGACGGGTGCGGGAACGCTCACCGGTCGCCTCGACCGCGTCGGCGCGGACCACCTCGACCTCGTCCTCGACGTTCCCGCGCGGCGTGCCGTCAGCGTGCCGTTCGGCGCGCTGCGAGCGGTGGAGTCGCGATGACGCCGCGCGTGCCGTCACACGGTGCCGTCGGACGCGGCGCCGTGCGCGTTCCGCGCCCGCGTCTCCTCGTACATCCGCTCGATGTACCGCTCGAGCTCGCTGGACTCGACGCGCCACTGCATGCGCCCGCCGATCTGGATCGCCGGCAGCTCGCCGGACCGGACGAGCGCGTACGCCTGGGGCGCCGAGATGTTGAGGATCTCGGACACGTCGGCGAGCGTCAGGAACCTCGGTGCCATGTCGGCAGTCTTCCACGGTGGGCGGGTACCGGAGCGTTGTCCACAGGCCGTGCCGCCGCCCTGTCGGAGACGGGCCGGGGCGCGTCACACTCGTCGCGCCGGACGAGCCTGGCCCCGACGCCCGGCGCCACCCGACCGCACCCCTCCGCCGGTCCACGCGACCCGCGCCCCGCCGACCAGGAGTCCTAGTGGACACGTCCGTGCTCGACCTGCCCGCACCGACGGCCGCGCGCCTGCGCCGCCCCGGGTGGCGCGACCCGCGGCTGCTCGTCGGGATCGCCCTCATCGCCGCGTCCGTCGTGCTCGGCAGCTGGGTCGTCACCACGTCCCAACGGACCGTGCCCGTCTACGTCGCGCGGGACGTGCTGGTGCCGGGGACCTCCCTGACGTCGGCGGCGCTCGTGGTCGCGGACGTGCGGCTCGCCGACCGAGCGGACGGCTACCTGCGCGCCGACGCCCCGCTGCCCGAGGCTGCCGTGGTGCTGCGCGCGGTGGGCGCCGGCGAGCTCGTCCCCGCCGCGGCGGTCGGCCGGGCGGACGAGCTCGACGTGCGCGCGGTGCCCGTCCCGCTGTCCGGACCCGCGTCCAGCGGGCTGGTCGCGGGTGCGCGCGTCGACCTGTGGTTCACGCCCGAGTCCGGGGACGCGACGGACCGGGGCGCCGCACCGGGGGAGGCGACGCCCCGCGAGCTCGCGGCGGCGCTCACGGTGGCCGAGGTCAGCGGCGCCGACGGCGCGTTCGCGAGCGGCGGGACGCGCACGGTGCACGTCCTGGTGCCCGTCGACGACCTCCCGGACGTGCTGGGTGCCCTCGCCGGCAACGGCACCGTCGACGTCGTCCCCGTGCCGGGGGCGTGATGGGCGTCGGGGTGCTGTGCGCCGTCCAGGGCGCCGCGGAGTCGGCGATCGTGCAGGCGGTGGAGCGGTCGGGCGGGCGCCTGTCGGTCACCCGCCGGTGCGCCGACCTCACCGAGCTGCTCGCTGCCGCGGAGGCGGGTCTCGGGGGCCTCGCGGTGGTGTCGGGCGACCTCGACCGGTTCGACCGTGAGGCGGTCGCGACGCTGCACCGCTGCGGGGTGCGGGTCGTGGGGCTCGGTGACGCCACCCGGCCGTGGCTCGCCGAGCGCCTGACCGCGCACGGTGCCGACCTGGTGGTCGACGTGACGAGCGAGGGCGACGTCCCCGACGTGGTGCGCGAGGCGCTCGCGGTGCTCGACGTCGGGCGTCCGCCCGCCGCGGCGGTCCCCACGGCGCCCGCGCCGCCGACCCGTCGCGGTGCGACGGTGGCCGTCTGGGGCCCGACCGGCGCGCCGGGCAGGACGTTCGTGGCGGTGAACCTCGCGGCCGAGCTCGCCGCGCTGGGTCGGTCCACCCTGCTGGTGGACGCGGACACGTACGGCGGCGCGGTCGCGCAGGTGCTGGGCGTGCTCGACGAGGCGCCCGGGATCGCCGCGGCCGCGCGCGCGGCCGGACAGGGGGCGCTGGACCTGCCGACCCTCGCCCGCCTCGCCCCGGTCGTGCTGCCGGGCCTGCGGCTGCTCTCGGGCATCTCGCGGGCCGCCCGGTGGCCCGAGCTCCCTGCGAGCTCGCTGGAGCTCGTGCTCTCGCAGGCGCGCGCGCTCGCGGACGTCACGGTCGTCGACACGGGCTTCTGCCTGGAGCAGGACGAGATGCTCAGCTACGACACGCGGGCGCCCGCGCGCAACGCCGCGACGGTGACGGCGCTCGAGCAGGCGGACCTCGTCGTCGTGGTCGGCGCAGCGGATCCCGTGGGCGTGCAACGGCTCGTGCGCGCGCTCGCGGACGCGGCCGAGCGTGGCCTGGTCCTCTCGCGGCGGGTGGTCGTCAACCGGGTGCGCCCGACCGTGGCGGGGTCGCGCCCCGGGGAGGCGGTGGCTGCCGCGCTGGCGCGGTACGCCGGGGTGGAGGACGTCGTCCTGGTGCCCGAGGACCGTGCCGCCGCGGACGCCGCGATGCTCGAGGGGCGTGCCCTGCGGGAGGTGGTGCCGGGATCGCCCGCCCGGCGCAGCCTGGCGGACCTGGCCGCCGAGGTCGCCGCGACGGTGGGCGCCGACGCGCCGGGTGCGCAGGTCGCGGTCGGGTGAGACGCCGGGCGGCAGACTGGGCACGTGCGCGTCTACCTGCCTGTGACCCTCGACGAGCTCCAGGGCGCCGATCCGGTGCTCATCGGTCCGCGCGTCGCCCACGCCGTGACGCCCGCGCTGCGCGCGCTGTGGCCCGAGGAGGACGATGAGGGCTGGGAGTACGCCGCCCAGGCCGACGCCGGGGACGGGTCGCTGGTCCTGCTGGCGTCGCGGCGCGCCGCTCCGCCGCTACGGGTCGTCGTCGCGGCCGACGTGGCGGAGGCGTGCGTGCAGACGCTCGACGACCCCCCGGTGGCCTCGGCCGTCGAGGTGGTGTGCGGCGTCGACCTGGGCCAGGTGGTCAGCGTGCACGTCGACGAGCCGGCGGCTGCGGCCGACGTGGCGGGTGCCGCCTCCGGTGACGAGACGGCTCTGGCGAGGCTCGACGAGCGGGACCTGCTCTGGTACGACGTGACGGAGATCGGGCAGATCCCGGCTCCCTGACGTCCCCGGGGGGCGGGTGACCTGCGCCACCCGGCGCCGGTTGGACCGAGCCCCCCTCGCTCGGGTAATGTTCACGGCCGGTGCGGGGTCCGCGTGACACGTGCCGATGGTGCTGTGCACGGCTTCCTGCCGGTCACGGCCCGTGGGGTATGGTGTAATTGGCAGCACGACTGATTCTGGTTCAGTTAGTCTAGGTTCGAGTCCTGGTACCCCAGCGTTGTTCGTCGGCGTCAGTCGACGGTCAGCACGGACGCGTCCGCCCTGGTGGCGGGCCCGCGGACGCCGGCGAGTTTTCGACTCCGGGCGAACGTCGGGTACAGTATCCACTCGGCACACGGCCTACGGGTTCGTGAGCAAGGCCCCCGTTGTGTAGCGGCCTAGCACGCCGCCCTCTCACGGCGGTAGCGCCGGTTCGAATCCGGTCGGGGGTACGGTCGAAGGCCCGGTCACCACAGGTGACCGGGCCTTCTTCGTGCGTACCTTCTTCGTGCGTACCTGCTCCGTGCGCGGGCATTCGCCCGCGGGCCGGGACCCGGGTGCGGCCGAGGCCGCACCCGGCCCCCTCACTCGGCCGTGCGGCGCAGGACCTCCGTCAGGCGGTTCGCGGCGGAGACGACAGCGGCGGCGTGCAGCCGACCGGGCTGCCGCGAGAGCCGCTCGAGCGGCCCGGAGACCGAAACGGCGGCCACGACGCGCCCCGACGGCCCGCGCACCGGTGCCGAGACCGACGCGACGCCGACCTCGCGCTCGGAGACCGACTGGGCCCACCCCCGACGGCGCACGCCGGACAGGATCGTGGCGGTGAACTTCGCGCCCTGCAGGCCCCGGTGGAGCCGGTCCGGCTCCTCCCACGCCAGCAGCACCTGGGCGGCCGACCCGGCCTGCATCGTGAGGGTCGCGCCCACGGGGATCGAGTCGCGCAGGCCGATGGGCCGCTCGGCGGCCGCGACGCAGATCCGCTGGTCGCCCTGGCGGCGGTAGAGCTGCGCGCTCTCGCCCGTGTGGTCGCGCAGCAGCGTCAGGACGGGGCCGGCGGCGGCCAGCAGGCGGTCCTCCCCGGCTGCCGTCGAGAGCTCCGACAGGCGGGGCCCGAGGACGAACCTGCCCTGCAGGTCACGAGCCACGAGACGATGGTGCTCGAGCGCGACGGCCAGACGGTGGGCCGTCGGGCGGGCAAGATGGGTGGCGGCGACGAGCTGCGCGAGGGTCGCGGGTCCGGCTTCCAGCGCGCTCAGTACCGACGCGGCCTTGTCCAGCACGCCGACTCCGCTAGAGTTGTCCATAGGTCGATATTGGCGTCTCGCAGGCTGAGATGCAAGCCGGGGGACAGGATCCCCCGGGCACGCACAGTCATCGGCTCGGTGACCGGGACGCCCCCGCCCGGACGAGAGGAACGACGAACATGGCCGGCACGCTGGCGGAGAAGGTCTGGGAGGCGCACGTCGTGCGCCGCGGCACGGACGGTGCACCGGACCTGCTGTACATCGACCTGCACCTGGTGCACGAGGTCACGAGCCCGCAGGCGTTCGAGGGCCTGCGGCTGGCTGGCCGGCCGGTCCGTCGTCCCGACCTCACGCTCGCCACCGAGGACCACAACACCCCCACGCTCGACATCGACCGCCCGATCGCGGACGCGACGAGCCGCACCCAGATCGAGACGCTGCGCACCAACGCGGCCGAGTTCGGCGTGCGGATCCACTCCCTGGGCGACGCCGACCAGGGAATCGTCCACCAGGTCGGTCCGCAGCTCGGTCTGACGCAGCCCGGCCTCACCGTGGTCTGCGGCGACTCCCACACCTCGACGCACGGCGCCTTCGGCGCCCTCGCGTTCGGCATCGGCACCAGCGAGGTCGAGCACGTGCTCGCGACCCAGACGCTGCCGCTCGCGCCCTTCAAGACCATGGCGATCACCGTGAACGGGCAGCTGCCGATCGGGGCGAGCGCGAAGGACATCATCCTGGCGATCATCGCCAAGATCGGCACCGGCGGCGGTCAGGGCTACGTCCTGGAGTACCGCGGCGAGGCGATCCGCAACCTCTCGATGGAGGGGCGGATGACGATCTGCAACATGTCGATCGAGGCCGGCGCCCGTGCGGGCATGATCGCGCCCGACGAGACGACCTTCGAGTACCTCAAGGGCCGCCCGCACGCGCCCGAGGGCGCGGACTGGGACGCCGCCGTGGAGTACTGGCGCACCCTGCGTACCGACGACGACGCGGTCTTCGACGCGGAGGTCGTGCTCGAGGCGGCGGACCTCGAGCCGTTCGTCACGTGGGGCACCAACCCCGGTCAGGGCCTGCCGCTGTCCGGCAACGTGCCCGTCCCGGAGCAGATCGCGGACGCCAACGAGCGTGTCGCCGCCGAGCGGGCCATCGAGTACATGGGTCTGACGCCGGGCCAGCCGCTGCGCGAGATCAAGGTCGACACCGTCTTCATCGGCTCGTGCACCAACGGCCGCATCGAGGACCTGCGTGCCGTCGCGAAGCTCGTCAAGGGGCGCACCAAGGCGCAGGACGTGCGCGTCCTCGTGGTCCCCGCGTCCGCACGCGTGCGGCTGCAGGCGGAGGCCGAGGGGCTCGACCAGATCTTCCTCGACTTCGGCGCCGAGTGGCGCAACGCCGGCTGCTCGATGTGTCTGGGCATGAACCCCGACCAGCTGGCACCGCAGGAGCGGTCGGCATCCACCTCGAACCGCAACTTCGAGGGCCGTCAGGGCAAGGGCGGGCGTACCCACCTCGTCTCGCCCCTGGTGGCCGCGGCCACCGCGATCCGCGGCACGCTGTCCTCCGTCGCCGACCTCGGCGCGGACGTCGAGGTACCGGACGGCAGCCCGCTGGCCCCGCACGACACGCTGCAGACCGTCTGACGCCCCCCGACACACGACAGGTAGGCCATCATGGAGAAGTTCACTCGGCACACCGGGGTCGGCGTGCCCCTGCGGCGCAGCAACGTCGACACCGACCAGATCATCCCCGCCGTGTACCTCAAGCGGGTCACGCGCACGGGCTTCGAGGACGCGCTGTTCGCGGCGTGGCGGGGCGACCCCGAGTTCCTCCTCAACCAGGACGCCTACAAGGCGGGATCCGTGCTGGTCGCGGGCCCCGACTTCGGGACCGGCTCGTCGCGTGAGCACGCGGTGTGGGCGCTGAAGGACTACGGCTTCCGCGTCGTGATCTCCTCGCGGTTCGCCGACATCTTCCGCGGCAACTCCGGCAAGCAGGGTCTGCTGGCGGCGCAGGTCGCGCAGGAGGACGTCGAGCTGCTCTGGAAGCTCCTCGAGACCCGGCCGGGCACCGAGGTCACCGTCGACCTGGTCTCACGCACCGTGACGTGCGACGACGTCGTGGTGCCCTTCCAGGTCGACGACTACACGCGCTGGCGGCTGCTGGAGGGCCTCGACGACATCGGCCTGACGCTGCAGCACGCCGACGAGATCACCGCGTTCGAGCAGCGTCGCGAGCCGTGGCGCCCGGCGACGCTCCCGGCCAAGCACCTGCCGCCGGTGCCGGTGCGTCCGGCCCGTCCGGTGGTCAGCGTCGACCTGGGCCCGACGCGCGCCGTCTGAGGCACCCGGTCCTCACCTGCACGGTCGCCCCGGCCGGGCCTGCGGCGTACGCCGCGGGCCCGGCCGCACACGTTGTGAGGGTTCTGCGAGGACAGCCGGCCGTGGCGCGTGGATGACGCGCGCACAGGGCCGCGTGGTGGACGATAGGGGCATGACCGACCTGCTGTACGTCGACGGTGGCAACCCGCTGCGGGGCGAGATCACCGTCCGGGGCGCCAAGAACTTCGTCTCCAAGGCGATGGTCGCCGCACTTCTCGGGGAGACCCCGAGCATGCTGCGCAACGTCCCCCAGATCCGCGACGTCACCGTGGTGTCCGGCCTGCTGCGCCTGCACGGCGTCCAGGTCGAGATCGACGAGGACGCGGGCACGATCCGGCTCGATCCCACGGACGTCGAGTCGGCCCACGTCGCCGACATCGACGCGCACGCCGGATCCAGCCGGATCCCCATCCTGTTCTGCGGCCCGCTGCTGCACCGGCTGGGGGAGGCCTTCATCCCCGACCTCGGCGGCTGCCGCATCGGCGACCGGCCGATCAACTTCCACCTCGACATCCTGCGGCAGTTCGGTGCGGTGGTGGACAAGAGCGACAACGGCATCCGCATCCGCGCGCCCCACCGTCTGCAGGGCACCAAGATCGCCCTGCCGTACCCCAGCGTCGGCGCCACCGAGCAGCTCCTGCTGACGGCCGTGCGCGCCGAGGGCATCACCGAGCTCGCCAACGCGGCGATCGAGCCCGAGATCATGGATCTCATCAACGTGCTGCAGAAGATGGGCGCGATCATCTCGGTCGACACCGACCGCGTCATCCGCATCGAGGGCGTCGACCGGCTGGTCGGCTTCCAGCACACCGCCCTCGCCGACCGCATCGAGGCCGCGTCCTGGGCGTCGGCCGCGCTGGCGACCGGCGGTGACGTGTACGTGCGCGGTGCGTCGCAGCCCGAGATGACGACGTTCCTCAACACGTTCCGCAAGGTCGGCGGCGAGTTCGCCATCGACGACCACGGCATCCGGTTCTTCCACCCCGGTGGTGACCTGCGCTCGATCCAGCTCGAGACCGACGTGCACCCCGGGTTCATGACCGACTGGCAGCAGCCGCTCGTCGTCGCCCTCACGCAGGCCCGTGGCCTGTCGATCGTCCACGAGACGGTGTACGAGAACCGGTTCGGCTTCGTCGACGCCCTGGTCGGCATGGGCGCCACGATCCAGGTGTACAAGGAGTGCCTGGGTGGGCGGCCGTGCCGCTTCGGGCAGCGCAACTTCTACCACTCGGCCGTCATCTCCGGACCGACCCCGCTGTCCGCCGCCCAGATCGAGGTGCCGGACCTGCGGGGCGGTTTCAGCCACCTCATCGCGGCGCTGACCGCCAAGGGACAGTCGGCGGTGCGCGGCATCAGCCTCATCGACCGCGGCTACGAGCGGTTCGCGGAGAAGCTCGACGCGCTGGGCGCGCAGTTCAGCCGTGAGGCCGACGGGCGTCGCTGACCCGGACGCCGGACCGGAGCACGCGCGGCCGCGGCTACCATCGGGGCCGTGCCGTCGCCGTCGCGCTCCAACCTCGCCTACCGCAACGTCGCACGTATCGTGCGGCCCTTGCTGTTCGCGACGACCCGTCCCGACTGGCACGGTGCCGAGCACCTGCCCGCCGAGGGCGGGTTCATCGTCGTCGCCAACCACATGACCGAGGCCGACCCGCTGACGTTCGCGCACTACCTGTGGGACCACGGGCACGTGCCGCGGGTGCTCGCCAAGGCCTCCCTGTTCTCGGTCCCGGTCGTCGGCGCCGTGCTGCGCGCGACGGGGCAGATCCCCGTGCACCGCGAGACGGCCGCCGCCGGGGACTCCCTGCGCGCCGCGGTCACCGCGGTCGAGCAGGGGGAGTGCGTGGCGATCTTCCCCGAGGGCACGCTCACGCGGGACCCGGACCTGTGGCCGATGGTCGGACGCACCGGGGTCGCGCGCCTCGCGCTGACGACGCGGGCGCCGGTCGTCCCCGTCGCGCAGTGGGGGCCGCAGGACCTCCTGGCGCGCTACGGCAAGGTGCCCCGCCCCTTCCCGCGCAAGAAGGTGACGCTCGTGGCCGGCCCGCCGGTCGACCTGTCGGACCTGTACGACCGGCCGCTGGACAACGCGACGCTGCGCGAGGCGACCGAGCGGGTCATGGCCGACATCACGCGGCTGCTCGAGCAGATCCGCGGCGAGAAGGCGCCGGCGCAGCGGCACGACATGCGCCGGCGTGCCGCCGGCGACGGGTCGGCGTCGTGACCACCCAGGGCGTGCCGCTGCGGGCCGCGGTCCTCGGGTCCGGCAGCTGGGGCACGACCTTCGCCGCCGTCATGGCGGACGCGGGCTGCGACGTCACCGTGTGGGGCCGGGACGCCGCCACGGTCGACGAGATCGCACGCGACGGGCGCAACACGCGCTACCTGCCC
Source organism: Cellulomonas wangsupingiae (assembly GCF_024508275.1). Lineage (NCBI taxonomy): Bacteria > Bacillati > Actinomycetota > Actinomycetes > Micrococcales > Cellulomonadaceae > Cellulomonas > Cellulomonas wangsupingiae. The sequence continues at coordinate 2,599,777 of NZ_CP101989.1, read as the reverse complement.
GGCATCGACCTGCCGGCCGGTGTCACCGCGACGCACGACGTCAGGGCCGCGGTCGCGGACGTCGACGTGGTCGCGGTCGCCGTGCCGTCGCAGCGCGCGCGTGACGTGCTCGCGCCGCTGGCGGACGCGCTGTCGCCCCGTGCGGCCGTCGTCTCGCTGATGAAGGGCGTCGAGCTGGGCACCGACCAGCGGATGAGCGAGGTGGTCGCGCAGAGCCTGGGCATCGCGCCGGCTCGTGTCGCGGTGCTCTCCGGGCCGAACCTGGCGCGGGAGATCGCGCTGCGGCAGCCGACCGCGACGGTCGTGGCGTCGACGGACGACGCGACGGCGCGGCTCGTGGCGCGTGCGTGCGCGTCGTCCTACTTCCGCCCCTACACCAACCCGGACGTCGTCGGCGTCGAGCTGTGCGGCGCCGTGAAGAACGTCATCGCGCTCGCGGTGGGGATCTCGCAGGGGCGGGGCATGGGCTTCAACACCATGGCCACGGTCATCACACGGGGCCTCGTCGAGATCACGCGCCTCGGGCTCGCGCTCGGCGCCGACGCGGAGACGTTCCCGGGGCTGGCCGGCATGGGGGACCTCATGGCGACCTGTGCGTCCCCCGACTCGCGCAACCACACGCTCGGGGTGCACCTCGGTCGCGGCATGACGCTCGACGCGGCCGTCGTCGCGACCGGGGGCACCGCCGAGGGCGTGAAGTCGTGCCGGTCCGTGCTCGAGCTCGCGACGTCGCTCGGCGTCGAGATGCCCATCACGTCGGCGGTCGTGCGCGTGCTCCACGAGGGCCTGCCGGTCGACGACCTGGCCGGGCTCCTGCTCGCGCGGCCGCACCGGGCCGAGGGCGTCTGAGCCGACGGCCCGCGGCTCAGACCCCGGCCGCGGCGTCGAGGGCGGCCGAGAGGTCTGCCCACAGGTCCTCGACGTCCTCGATGCCCACCGACAGCCGCACGAGGTCCTCGGGCACCGTCGGCGACTCGGTCGCGAACCGGCGGCGCCGCTCGAGCGTCGACTCGACCCCGCCGAGGCTCGTGGCGGGGACCCACAGCCGCACCGCGGCGACCAGCGCGTCGGCGCCCGCCGGGCCGCCGACCGGACGCAACCCCAGGATCGCGCCGAAGCCGTCCATCTGGGCGCGGGCGCGGTCGTGGCCGGGATCGGCGGGCAGGCCGGGGTACCGCACCTCGACGACGTGCGCGTGGGCGTCCAGGCGCCGCGCCAGCTCGGCCGCGTTGTGCTGCGCGCGCTCGACGCGCAGGGCGAGCGTCCGCAGCCCGCGCAGCGCGAGCCAGACCTCGAACGGGCCGGCGATCGCCCCGTGCGTCGTGCGGTGCCCGACGAGCCGTGCGTGCAGCGCGGGGGAGTCGGTGACCGTGGCGCCCAGCACGACGTCCGAGTGCCCGGCGAGGTACTTGGTGACCGAGTGGACGACCACGTCCGCACCGTGCGCGAGGGGCCGCTGCAGCAGCGGCGTCGCGAACGTGCTGTCGACGACGACGAGCGCACCGACGTCGTGCGCCGCGGCGATCAGCACCGGCAGGTCCGCGACCTCGAGCATGGGGTTGGTCGGCGACTCGAGCCACAGCATCGCGGCCGGCGCGTCGCCGTCCCGTCCCCGCAGGGTCGCGAGGACCGCCTCGGTGTCGGCGACGTCCACCTGGTCGACGCGCAGCAGCCCGCGCTCCGCCTGCTCCCGCAGCAGCACGAGCGTGACCTGGTAGGCGTGGCGGGGCACGACCACGCGCCCTCCCACGGGCACGAGCGCGAGGGTGGCGTCGATCGCCGCCATGCCGGAGGCGAACACGGTCGCGGGGGGCCCGTCGGCCGGGCGGCCGGTCGCGAGGTGGTCGGCACGCTCGAGCACGGCCAGCGCCTCCTCGAACGGCTCCCACGCGGGGGTGCCCATGCGGCCGTACAGGTGCTCGCCGGCGGCCGGGGCGCCCTGCGACACGAACGTCGAGGTGAGGACCACCGGAGGGTTCACCGAGCCCCCCGCGGTGCGGGCGGGACGCCCCGCGCTGACCGCGAGCGTGCGCGGTGAGACGGTGGCGTGCGGCAGGTCGGGGGAGGCGGGCGCCGGCGTGGTCACGACGGCAGGCTACGCCCGGCGACGACGGGCGCGGGCGCGGCCCCGGGGCCCGCGCAGGAGGGTAGGGTCGGTGCGCGATGGACGCCACGAAGATCCCCCTGCCCGACGCCGACGGGCGCACCGACGGCGAGACCGGGGACCGTCGTCCCCGTGTCATGGTGCTGTTCGGCGGCCGCTCCGGCGAGCACGCGATCAGCTGCGCGACGGCCGGCGGCGTGCTGCGCGCCATCGACCGCGACCGCTTCGACGTGGTCGCCGTGGGCATCACGCGCACGGGGCAGTGGGTGCTCGCGGACGACGACCCCGACCGCTGGGCCATCCGCGACGGCCACCTGCCCGAGGTCGAGGACACGCGGACCCGCGTCCTGCTCCCGCAGGGCACGGGGGACCGCGAGGTCCAGGTCCTGCACGACGGTCGGCTCGGGACGCCGCTCGGCGCCGTCGACGTGGTCTTCCCGCTGCTGCACGGGCCCTTCGGGGAGGACGGGACCCTGCAGGGCCTCCTGGAGCTGGCCGACGTGCGCTACGTGGGCTCCGGTGTCCTCGCGTCGGCGGTCGGCATGGACAAGCACATGATGAAGCTCGTGCTCGCCGGGTCCGGCCTCGCCGTCGGGCCGTACCGCGTGCTGCCGGCGGGCCGCGCGGTCGACGCGGCGACGGTCGACGCGATCGTCACCGAGCTCGGCCTGCCGCTGTTCGTCAAGCCGGCGCGCGCGGGGTCGAGCCTCGGCATCTCCCGGGTGGACGACCCCGCGGAGCTGCCGGCCGCCATCGAGGTCGCGCGTGCGCACGACCCGAAGGTCATCGTCGAGGCGGCGATCGTGGGCCGTGAGATCGAGTGCGGCGTGCTCGGCGGCCGCGCCGGTGCCCCGGCGCGGGCGTCGCTGCCGGGCGAGATCGTCGTCACGGACACGCGCCACGCGTTCTACGACTTCGAGGCCAAGTACCTCGACGAGGCCGGCGTGACGCTCGCGTGCCCGGCGCAGCTGGCGCCCGACACGGTCGCGCGGGTGCAGGACGCCGCGGTGCGTGCGTTCGAGGCCGTCGGGTGCGAAGGGCTCGCGCGGGTCGACGTGTTCGTGACGCACGACGACCAGGTCGTCGTGAACGAGATCAACACGATGCCCGGCTTCACGCCCTACTCGATGTACCCGCGGATGTGGGAGGTCACGGGCGTGGACTACGCGACGCTCGTCGACGAGCTCGTCGGCCTCGCGCTGGAGCGGCCCACCGGCCTGCGCTGAGCCGCCGCGGTCCGCCGGACGCGCCCGACGTCACAGGCAGCTGCGCTCCTGCGCGGTCCTCGCCACGGCCGGGCCCAGCAGGTCCACGAACGACGTCGAGCGCTCGGCGGCGACGGCCGCCGGGACGCGGAGCTCGACCGCGGGCACGCGACCGTACGTGGTGAACGTCCAGTCGCCGTCGTCCTCGACGACCACCCAGTCCACGGTCGGTCCGCCCGGCGTGGTGACGGACTCGCAGCGGTCCGTCGTGGGGCCCGGCGGCTCGACGCCGCAGCGCAGCACGACGGCCTCGCGCGGCTCGCCCCAGGCGGCCGTGGCCTGGGCGTCGGTGTCGACGCGCGTCAGGCCGTCGCCGAGCGACGCGGGCAGGGACAGCACGACGGACGCGCACACGGGGTCGGTCGCGTGCGGGGCGACCGTGACGGGCACGGTCGACGAGCACGCCGACACCCCGAGGAGCGTGACCGTCGCTGCGGCGGTCAGGACGGTGGGGCGGTGGTGCACCCCGCCACGCTACCCGGCACCGCGGTGCGCCCGTGACGCCGGCACCTGACCGCGGGCCGCCGGCCGGTGCCGGGTGGCCGCTGCGCGCGACCGGACCGTCTACCGTGGTCGCGTGCCGCCCGACAGCCCGCTCGTCGCCGACCTCGCCGAGCAGGACCTGCTCGACCGGATCTTCCCCCACCTGCCCGTGGGGTCGCGCACGCTCGTGCCCCCCGGGGACGACGCGGCGGTCGTGGTCGCTCCCGACGGCCGGTACGTCGTCACGTGCGACGTGCTCGTCGAGGACGTGCACTTCCGCCGCGCGTGGTCCACCGGTGAGGACGTGGGACGCCGGGCAGCGATGCAGAACCTCGCGGACGTCGCCGCGATGGGCGCGCGACCGGTGGCGCTGGTCGTGGGGCTCGTCGTGCCGGGGACCACGCCGGTCGACTGGGTCGAAGGGCTGGCCCGAGGGCTCGGCGCGGCGTGCCGGCCGCTGGACGTCGGCGTCGTGGGCGGGGACCTGTCCGGGGGTCCGGTGGTCGTCGTGTCGGTCACCGCGCTCGGCGACCTCGAGGGACGGCCGGCCGTCACCCGCGCGGGGGCCCGCGCGGGTGACGTCGTGGCGCACGCGGGCCGCAGGGGCTGGTCGGCGGCCGGGCTCGCGCTGCTGACCGCCGGTCAGGCCGACGTCGACCCCGAGCTGGTGGCCGCGTACCGGGTGCCCGAGCCCGACCTCGCCGCCGGACCGGCCGCCGCGCGTGCCGGTGCGACGGCGATGCTCGACGTGTCCGACGGGCTCCTGCGCGACGCCCGGCGGCTCGCACGCGCCAGCGGCGTCACGCTCGAGCTCGACGACCCCGCCGACGCGTTCCCCGAGGACGGCGCCCGCCTGGCGGGCGCGGCGGACGCCGTGGGCGCCCGGGCGTCGGACTGGCTGCTCGCCGGGGGAGAGGACCACGGACTGCTCGCGACCTTCCCGCCGGACGCGCCGCTGCCGCCCGCGTTCCGACCCATCGGGTCGGTGACGGGGCGGTCGCTCGACCCCGTGCTCGTCGGCGGTCGGCCGCCGCAGGCCGCCTCGACGGGATGGGACCACTTCGGCGCGTGACCCCACCGGCACGCAGCGTGCCGGTGGGACCGCTCAGCCCCGGCGGTACCGCACCTCGAGCAGGTCGGCGCCGCCGACGGACTCCAGACGCTCGACGCCGTCCGGGGCGAACCCGTGGCGACGGTAGAAGTGGCGGGCGCGGGCGTTGTCGGCGAGCACCCACAGCGACATCGGCGTGTGCTCGCCGGTCTCGGCCAGCACCGTGCGCATCAGGTCGCGGGCGACGCCGTGCCCCCACGTCCCCGGGTCGAGGTAGATCGAGTAGATCTCCCGCTCGCGGCGCCGCGCGTCCTCGTCCCGGCTCGGCCCGAAGGACGCGAACCCGAGCATCCGGCCGCCCGACTCGGCGACGAGCGTGCGCACGTGGTCGGCGGGGCCCTGCGCGAGCCTCTGCGCCCACCGTTCGGCGCGCTGCGCGGGATCGAGGGAGCGCAGGTAGTCGTCCGGGACGATGCCGGCGTACGCCTCCTGCCACGAACGGATGTGCACGGCGGCGATCGCCGCCGCGTCGTCCGTGGTCGCGGGGCGGATGGTGACCTCGTCGATGTGCTCGACCATGGCGCCCACCCTGCCACAGGCGGGGGGCAGCACGAAGGCCCGCGAGCTGAGCTCGCGGGCCTTGCGGCGTGTCGGTCCTTCGGGTGCGTCGCGCTCAGACGGCGCGCTGCACCTTCCCGGCCTTGAGGCACGACGTGCACACGTTGAGGCGCTTGGGCGTCCCGGCGACCACGACGCGCACGCGCTGGATGTTCGGGTTCCAGCGCCGCTTCGTGCGCACGTGCGAGTGCGAGATGCTGTGCCCGAAGCTCGGGCGCTTGGCGCAGACGTCGCAGTTGGCAGCCACGGTCTTCTCCTGGTTCTGTCCTGTCGCGGGCCGACGGCGACCCGGTGTCGTGCTCGTCCCGCGCCCGCCCTGCGTGGACCGGGCCCGTGGGCCAGGACCGCACGACGATGCGTCGGAAGTCTGTGGGGGTACCCGGACAGGGGCCCGGGCAACCGGGCAAGACTAGCCCATCGCCGGGGTGGCACCCAAATGTGGGCGCGGTGCGGCACAGTGGGGCGCCGGTGCGCCCGACGCCCGGCGGGCGTGGGACGTGACCTCGGGCGAGCGGACGTGAGGAGGGGCCGGTGGGGGTCGTGTCGGGGCAGGACGTGCTCGGTGGTGTCGTGGTGCGCGCGTGGGCGGTGGCCGCGACGACCGCGTGCGGCGCGGCCCGTGAGCGCATCGACGCCGTCAACGTGTTCCCGGTGCCCGACGCCGACACCGGCTCCAACGTCGCGCTGACCGTCGCGGGGGGCGCGGACGCCGTGGCCGCCGCGGGCCCCGAGGCCGACGCCGCGGCGGTCGCCGCGGCCTTCGCGGACGGGGCCGCGCGCGCGGCCCGGGGCAGCTCCGGGATCATCCTGAGCCAGTGGCTGGTGGGCTTCGCCGCCGGGCTCGCCGCGGGCTCCGACGGCATCGGCACGCAGGCGCTGGTCGGTGCCCTCGACCGGGCGTCCGTGACCGCGCGCGGCGCGGTGCCCGACCCGCAGGAGGGCACGGTCCTGACGGTGGCCCACGAGATCGCGGGCCACGCCCGGCGCGCCGCCGGCACCGCGGCCGCCGGCTCGGCCGGCGACGTCCTGGCCGCAGCGGCGGACGCCGCCCGCGCCGACCTCGGCCGGCTCAGCGCGGGCCACGACGTGCTGCGCGCGGCCCGTGTCGTCGACGCGGGCGCGTGCGCGCTCCTCGTGGTGGTGGACGCCCTCGCCCACACCCTGCGCACGGGCGGGCGGCAGCTGGACGGCGCGGACGTCGACCTGAGCTGGCTGCCGCAGGCGGGCCCGGACGTCGTCGCCGGCTGCGCGCCCGCGGCCGGGGGCGCGTTCGAGGTGATGATGCTCGTGCGTCCGGGCTGGCCCGGGGCGGGTGCCCTGGCGTCGGCGCTGCAGGAGGTCGGCGACGCGGTCGCGGTCGTCGACGCCGGCGGCGTGAGGCACGCCCACGTGCACTGCGACGACCCCGCGGCGGCCGTCGGGCTCGTGCCGGCGGACGCGCGTGCGCAGGTCGTGGTGCGGCGGGTCGACGAGCCGGCGCCGGCCGAGCGCGGGCTCGTGGTCCTGACGACGTCGCCGGGCCTCGCCGCCTGGTACGCCACCTGTGGTGCGGTGACGCTCGTCGGCCCCGACCCCGGCCCCCACGAGGTCGCGCGCGCGGCGCTCGACACCCGCGCGGGTCGCGCGGTCGTCGTCGACGCGGGCGTCGGGACCGCCGGCGCCCGGGACGGCGGAGCCGACGACGTGCTCGTGACGACCGGCGACGGTCCCGCGGTCGTCGCCTGCCTCGCCCTCGTGGCCGACCCCGGCCTCGCGCCCGACGCCGCGCGGCAGGCGCTGCGGCGCCTGCGCTCCGCGGGTCCGGTGCCGGCCGACGCCGTCCCGGAGGTCGTCGCCGGTCTGCTGCCGCAGGTACCGGCGGCGCAGGGCGTGACCCTCGTGCACGGGCACGACGTCGGTGCGGACGCGGCCCGCGCCGTCGCCGACGCGCTGGCCGACGCGCTGCCGCAGGTCGAGGTCGTCGTCGCCGGCCCCGCGGCCGGCGCCGCCTGGTGGGTCGGGGTGGACTGACGTGCTCGCCGCCGACCCGCTGGCCGTCCCCCTGACGCGCCTCAACGCCCGCACCGCCAAGGCGCTGGCCAAGCTCGGCCTCGAGACGTCGGGCGACCTGCTGCGGCACTACCCGCGCCGGTACGCCGAGCCGGGCACGCTGACCGACATGGCGAGCCTGCGGGTGGGGGAGCACGTGACCGTCGTCGCCGAGGTCGTGCGCACGTCGTTGCGGCCCACGGCGCAGGGTCGCGGGCTCCTGCAGTCGACCATCACGGACGGGCGCAGCCGCATCGAGCTCACGTTCTTCGCGTCGCACGTCAAGAAGCTCGAGTGGCGCCAGGGCCAGCTGCGCCCCGGCCGGCGCGGGCTGTTCACGGGCGAGGTCTCGGTGTACCGGGACACGCTGCAGCTCATGCACCCCGAGTGCCGGCTGTTCGGTGCGGACGACGACGCGCAGGAGGAGGACGAGGCCCTCGTCGAGGCGGGTCGGCCGATCCCCGTGTACCCGGCGGTCGCGGGGTTCGAGTCGTGGAAGGTCGCGCAGGCGGTCCGCACCGTCCTCGACCCGCTGCGCGAGCAGGACGTCCCCGACCCCGTGCCGGCCGCCCTGCGGGAGCGCGACGCGCTGCCGACGCTGGTGGAGGCGCTGCGCCTCGTGCACGTCCCGCAGGACGAGGCGGACTGGCAGCGGGGCCGCGCGCGCCTGCGGTACGAGGAGGCGCTCGTCCTGCAGGCGGAGCTCGCGCGGCGCCGCGCCCGCGTGGCGCGCGAGGAGGCCGTCGCCCGGCCACGGCGTGACGGAGGGCTGCTCGACGCGTTCGACGCCCGCCTGCCGTTCACGCTCACGGCCGGCCAGCGCACGGTCGGCGAGCAGATCTCCGGCGAGCTCGCGGCGCCGAGGCCCATGCAGCGGCTGCTGCAGGGCGAGGTGGGCTCGGGCAAGACCGTCGTCGCGCTGCGGGCCATGCTGCAGGTCGTCGACGCCGGCGGCCAGGCCGCGCTGCTCGCGCCGACCGAGGTCCTGGCCGCCCAGCACGCGCGCACGCTGCGCGGTCTGCTGGGCGACCTCGCCGAGGGCGGGTTCCTCGGCGGCGCGGGCGACGCGACGCGGGTCGCGCTGCTGACCGGGTCGCTGCCCACCGCGGCGCGGCGAGCGGCGATGCTCGACGCCGCGAGCGGAGCTGCCGGGATCGTCGTGGGGACGCACGCGCTGCTCTCGCAGGACGTGCAGTTCGCCGAGCTGGGCCTGGTGGTCGTCGACGAGCAGCACCGGTTCGGCGTCGAGCAGCGCGACGCCCTGCGGGCCAAGGCCGGCCGGACCCCGCACACGCTCGTCATGACCGCGACGCCCATCCCGCGGACGGTCGCGATGACCGTCTTCGGGGACCTGGAGACGTCGGTCCTGAGCGAGGTCCCCGCGGGCAGGCAGGGCATCACGACGCACACGGTGCCCGCCGACAACCCCCGTTGGACCGACCGGACCTGGCAGCGCGTGCGCGAGGAGGTCGCCGGTGGGGGACGGGCGTACGTCGTGTGCCCGCGCATCGACGGCGACGCGACCGCGGGCGACCCGGCGGACGAGGACGGGTCGGACCTGGTGGTCGACGCCGGACCGACGGTCGGCGCACCGGACACCGGCGCACGCCGGCCGCTGCGGGCCGTGCTCGACGTGGCCGACGAGCTGCGTGCCCGGCCCGACCTCGCGGGCATCGGCATCGGTGTGCTGCACGGCCGGCTGTCCCCCGAGGAGAAGGACCGGGCGTTCGCGGCGTTCGCCTCCGGCGACGCGCCGGTGCTCGTGTCGACCACGGTCGTCGAGGTCGGCGTGGACGTGCCCGACGCGACCGTCATGGTGGTCCTCGACGCCGACCGGTTCGGCCTGTCCCAGCTGCACCAGCTGCGCGGCCGCGTGGGACGCGGGTCGCGGCCGGGGCTGTGCCTGCTGGTGAGCTCGGCGCAGCCCGGGACGGACGCGCACACGCGCCTGGAGACGCTGGCCGCCACGACCGACGGCTTCGAGCTCGCGGCGCTCGACCTCGAGCTGCGGCAGGAGGGCGACGTCCTGGGTGCGGCCCAGCACGGGCGGGGGAGCTCGTTGCGCCTGCTGCGCGTGACGCGGGACGCCGACGTCATCGCCCGCGCCCGCACGGACGCCCGCGCGCTCGTCGACCAGGACGAGGACCTCGGTGCGTGGCCCGCGCTGCAGGCGGCGATTCAGGCGTCGCTGGCCGGCGAGCGCGAGGAGTTCCTCGACCGGGCGTGACCCCGGGGCCCGAGGCGTCCGGTGCCGTGCGCCGCGCTGACTACCCTGACCGCATGGCTCCCGTGGTGCGTGCGCGTGATCTGAAGGTCGGCTACGGGCGGACGTCGGTGTGCGCACCCGTCTCGTTCACCCTCGGGGCGGGCCGGGCGGTCGCGCTCGTGGGGGCCAACGGCTCCGGCAAGTCGACGGTCCTCAAGACCGTCCTCGGACTCCTGGACCCCCTGGCCGGGTCCGTGGAGGTGCTGGGGCGGCCCGTCGACGAGCGCGACGTGACGTTCCGCCGGGAGGTCTCCTCGGTCCTCGACGACGACGCGTACTTCCCGGCGCTGACGGTGTCCGAGCACCTGTACCTCACGGCCCGCGGGCACGGTGTCCTGGGCGCCCAGGACGAGGTCGTGACGCTGCTCGAGGAGTTCGGGCTCGCCGACCACGCGCGTGCCACGCCCGTGTCGCTGTCGTCCGGCCAGCGGCGGCGCCTCCTGCTCGCCGCGGGGTTCGCCCGTCCGCGCTCGCTGCTCGTGCTCGACGAGCCCGAGCAGCGGCTCGACCAGCGCATGCGCGCCCGCCTGGCGGACCGGTTGCGCGCCGAGCGCGAGGCGGGCGGCGCCGTGCTCATCGCGACGCACGACCCGGACCTGGTCACCGCGGTGTGCACGCAGGCCGTGCACGTGTCCGACGACGCCTCCCGCGTGCTCTCGCCCGCCGAGGCGGCCGACCGCATCGCCCGGGTCGCGCTGTGACCGACCTCGACGCGCCCGGCGGCGACGCCTCGCCCGTGGACGACGACCCGCGCGTGGGTGGCTTCGACCTCGGCGAGGTGCCGTCGGCGAGGTCGATCCGGCGGTTCACCGCGCAGGCCGCGCGGGCGCGGGCGGGCGCGAGCATCGGGTCGCTGCTCACCGACCTCTACAGCGTCGTCACCAGCATCGCGATCTCGGTGCTGATCGTCCTGGGCGTGGTGCAGCAGCTGCGGGACTCGTTGCCCCCGGCGCCCCCGGTGCAGGAACCGGGCGGGCTGAGCCTGCCGATGCTGGGCGCGTTCCTCCTGCTGGCGGCCGCCGGCGCGCTGCTGTCGACCGCCGGCAGCCTCGGTCCCGTCGGGACGGAGGGCGCGCAGTCCGCGTGGTGGCTGCCGCTGCCCGTCGACCGCCGAGGGCTGCTGCGGCCCGCCGCCGCGCGGCTCCCGCTGGTGGCCGCGCTCGCGGGAGGGGCCGTCGTCGTCGTCCTCGAGGCGGGACTCCTGGGCCGTGGTGGCGCCGACCTCGTGCGTGCGGGGCTGCTCGGCGCGGTCACCGCTGCCGGAGTCGTGCTCATCGCCGCGTTGGCCCAGTCCCTCGGTGCCACGCGGCGGAGGATCGCGCTCGCGGGTGACGCCGTGCTGGTCGCGGCGCCCGTGCTCGCCGGCGTGGTCGTCCTCGCCGGGCGGACGCCCGCGACGCTGCCGTCCCCGGCCTGGCCCGTCGTGCTCGCGGCGGCGGTGCTCGCCGCCGTGCTGGCGGTGCAGCTCGACCGGCGCCTGGGCGACCTGCCGGGTCGCACGCTGCGCGAGGGCGGGTCCGTCGCCGCCCAGGCGGTCGGCGCGGTCGTGTCGCTCGACTCCCGGGAGCTGGGCCGGGCCCTGTCGGGCGGGGCCGTCGCGGCCACGCGGCGCCGCGTCTCGCGGCTGCGCACGGCACGTGGGCCCGCGACGGCGCTGGTCACCGCCGACCTCGTCGTGCTGCGGCGGTCGCTGCGCCACCTCGTGCAGCTCGTCGTCGCCGCCGGCCTGCCGCTGCTCGCGACCGTGGTGCCGCAGCTGGCGAGCCCGGTCGGCGTGCTCGTCGCGGTGCTCCTGGGTGGGTGGATGGCGTCGAGCGCGAGCGCGGAGGGTGCGCGCTGGGCCGAGATGGCGCCGATCCTCGACCGCCTGCTGCCGCTCGGTGACCGCACCGTGCGCCGGCTGCGCATGGTCGTGCCCGGCGTCGTCATGCTCGTGTGGTCGCTCGTCGCGTTCGCCGCCGTCGGACGCTGGGCCGGTGCGACGCCGGACTGGCTGGTGCTGGCCGTGGTGTCCGCACCCGTGTGGGCGGCCGCCGCGGTCCGTGCCGCCTACCGCCCGGCCCCGCGGTGGGACAAGCCGCTCATCGCGACGCCCGCCGGTGCCCTGCCGACGGGGGTGCTGCAGGTGATCGCGCGGGGCCCCGACCTGGTCGCGCTGTGCCTGCTGCCGCTGTGGATCGCGATCGGGCTGACCACGGTCTCGACGATCATGGTCACGTCGCAGCTGCTCCTGTCGGTGGTCGCCGTGATGATCGCGTCGTCGACCGCCGAGAAGGGCTGGATGGAGCGCATGCTCGAGGAGCAGGACCAGCGCAAGGGTGCGTCGTCGTGACGCGCATCGTGGCCGGCAGCGCGGGGGGACGCAGGCTCAGCGTGCCCCCGTCCGGGACGCGGCCCACGAGCGAGCGGGTCCGGGAGGCGCTGTTCTCCCGCCTCGAGCACCTGGACGCGGTCGACGGCGCGCGCGTCCTCGACCTGTACGCCGGGTCCGGCGCGCTGGGCCTCGAGGCGGCGAGCCGCGGCGCGGTCCACGTCGTCCTCGTCGACGCGGCGCGGGGCGCCGTCGAGGTGTGCCGCCGCAACGCGCGCGCTCTCGGGCTGTCCGACCGCGTCGACGTGGTGGCCGACCGGGTCGACCGCTACCTGGCCCGGGTCGTTCCCGCTGCCACCGACGCGTTCGACCTGGTGCTGCTGGACCCGCCGTACGACCTCGCCGACGACGAGCTGGCGGGTGCGATCGCGGGTGCGGCGCGCTGCACGGCCGCCGGTGGCGTCGTGGTCGTGGAGCGCTCGTCGCGCGCGGCGGCGCCCACCTGGCCGGCACCGCTCGTGGCCGTCGACGACCGCCGTTACGGCGAGACGCGGGTGTGGTTCGCCGAGCGACCCGTGGACTGATGCGCGGGAGCGGGTGCTGACGGGGAGGCCTCGTAGGTGTGCCCGGCCGCACGCAGCCTCTCGACGAGCACGTCCCCGAGGGCCGTCGCGGGGGTGAGCGAGCCGGCGCGGGCCGGGAGCCGGTCGGCGTCGAGGGCGAGGGCCAGCGCCGCCTCGCCCAGCATCACGGCCGTCGCGCTGTAGCCGGGGTCACCGGGACCCGCGGCGACGGACCGGTACCGCCGGCCGGTGGTCGTGACGGCGTGGACGTCCATGTGGAACCAGCCGGTGCGGCGCGTGTGCTCGTCCGGTCCCGTGCCCGGTGCCGGCAGGGCGCGGTCGAGGAGCGCGCGGGTCGGCGGGAGCGCGAGGGCCGCGAGCGCGAGGGGCAGGCCGGCGGCCACGGCGGCCGCGGTGAGCGCCCCGCGCAGCCCGGGGCCGGTGGCCGCGACCTCCTCGTAGCGCAGTCCGCGCCCGTAGGCCCAGCCCTGCAGCGCGTTGGAGCGGCGGACGACGCGCGTGTCGAACGACGCCATCGGCGACGGCGCGACCCACCCGCCGTCCTGGGTGCGGCCCGGGACCGGGGTGTCCGAGGGCTGGGGCGTCACCGGCTCGGCGGCCCGGGCGGGGCTCAGGGCGTAGGGGTCGGCCAGCAGGCGTCGCACGGACGGGTCGCGACCGGCGAGCTCGGCCAGCCCGCGCACCGTCGCGGCCGTCCCCCCGCTGACGCCCCCGCGGGCCGACGCGACGAGGCGCACGTGCCCGAGCGTCCCCGCGTCGTCGGCGGCCACCCGCCGGTGCAGCACCAGGACGGCCAGGTCGGAGGGGACGGCGTCGTACCCGCACGCGTGCACCAGGCGTGCGCCGGTCGCGCGCGCGACCTCGTCGAACGCGTCGGCCGCCCGCCGGACGAACGGCACCTCGCCGGTCAGGTCGGCGTAGTGCGTCCCGGCGCGGGCGCACGCCTCGACGACGCCCAGGCCGTGGCGCAGGTACGGGCCGACGGTGCTGACCACGACCCGCGCGGACCGCGCCAGCGCCCGCAGGGACGCGGCGTCCCCGGTGTCGGCCAGGAGCACCGGCCAGTCCGCGGCACGTGGGGGGAGGCCCGCACGCACCCGTTCCAGCCGCTCGCGGGAGCGGCCCGCGAGGGCGATCCGGGCGTCCGCCGGGGCGTGCCGCGCGAGGTGCTCCGCGACGAGCGCGCCGGCGAACCCGGTCGCACCGAGGACGACGACGTCGTGGTCGCGCGCGGGGCCGGTCATCCGGTCAGGCTCGCCGCACCGCGCGCGGGTCGCAACCGCGCCGTCACGGCCGGTGCAGCACCGCGAGCGCCGGACCGTGCGGGGCGAGGTCGTAGGAGCCCGCGACGACGAAGCCGTGCCGCTCGTAGAACGGCACGTTGCGCGCGTCGGTCGTCCCCAGCCACGGCGTGCCGGCCGCGCCGGCGAGGGCGTCGAGCCCGTGGCGCAGCAGCTCGCCCCCGTGACCCCGCCCCTGCCGGTCGGGGTGCACCGCGAGGTAGTTGAGGTACGGGCCCGGCACCGCGGGGGCGAGCCCGGCGGAGCCTGCCAGCGCCGCCAGCACCTCGGCGGCGCGTGCCCGCCCCACGAGCGCGCGCAGCACGCCCGCCGGCTGCGGCAGCGTGGCCGCGGCCGCGGTGCCGGCGGGGTCGAGGCCGGGCACGCGCCAGGCGGCCACCGCGACGACGTCGTCCGCCGCCGTCAGGACGTCGACGCGGCCCGCCGCCAGGTACCGCTCGAGCGCCGGACCGAGCCAGGCGGCGCACGCGTCGTCGCGCGTCGCGGCGTCGGGCAGCACCCACCGCATCAGCGGGTTGTCGCGGTAGGCCAGCGCGCACACGGTCCGCAGGTGCGCGACGTCGGCCGGTCCCGCCGCGCGGATCGTCGCCATCGCCGCACGCTAGCGGGTCGCCGCCGCGAGCGTCGCGGGTCCGTGACGTAGGTTGGCGTCCGTGAGCATCGCGGTCTGCCCGGGGTCGTTCGACCCGATCACGCTCGGCCACGTCGACGTGGTGCGGCGCGCCCGGAGCATGTTCGACGAGGTCGTCGTCGCCGTCGCCCACAACTCGTCCAAGCGCTCGCTGCTGTCGCCGACCGAGCGGGTGCGCCTCGCCGCCGACGCGCTGCGAGGGGTGGACGGCGTGCGGGTCGTGGCGACGGACGGGCTGCTCGTCGACCTCGTGCGCGACCTGGGCGCGCGCGCCGTGGTCAAAGGGCTGCGCAGCGGGGCCGACCTGGACGCCGAGCTCGCGATGGCGCTGATGAACAGGCACCTGTCAGGTGTCGAGACGGTCTTCGTCCTCGGTGACCCGGGCCTCGCGCACGTCGCGTCGTCGCTGGTCAAGGACGTGGCCCGGCACGGTGGACGGATCGAGGACATGGTGACGCCGACGGTCGCGGCGGCAGTGCGGCACGCGCTGACGCCCGCTGCCGGCGACGAGGGAGGGGACGCACGATGACGCAGGACGTGGACGACGCCGAGGAGCGCACCGAGGGGGTCGCCGGGGTGCTCGACGCGATCGAGGAGGCGGTGGGCCAGGCGCGGGCGATGCCCATGTCGTCGTCGGTGCTGGTGAACCGCGCCGAGCTCCTGGAGCTCGTCGACCAGGTGCGTGCGGCGCTGCCCGACCAGCTGCACCGCGCGGACGAGGTCCTGGCGGACGCCGACGCGGCCCGGTCGGCCGCGCAGGCGGAGGCCGACGCCGTCCTCGCGCGGGCGCGGGCGCGCGCGGCGGAGCTGGTCGAGCAGGAGAGCGTCGTGACGGCCGCGCAGGAGCGGGCGGCCCAGATCGTCGCCGAGGCCCAGGAGACGGCGCACGCGCTGCGCCGCGACGCCGACGACTACTGCGACCGGCGCCTGGCGGACTTCGAGATCGACCTCGGCAAGGTGCTCTCGCAGGTGCAGGCCGGACGCGCCAAGCTCGCGGGCAGGCTCGCGCCGGGCGAGTCCTAGCGCCGTGCCGCCACCGCGCCCCGTCGGGCGTCGCGGTGGCGGTTTGGGCAGGGGCCCGCCGTGCCGTAGAGTTGACGGTCGGTCCTGCCGTTCGTGGCGTGGGCCGAGTCATCCATGCCGCAAGACCGTGCCGCACGCCCGCGTGCGGCACCCACCTGGAACGAGGGGACCGGACCGTGCGCCCATCCCACCTCGATCCCCACTCGCCGTTCGTGCTCGAGACCCATGAGCTCGGTCGGCGTCCGGGGTCGATGCGGACGGTGCAGCGGACGGTCGCGGCACCGGACGATCTCGGCAGCGGCATGATCGGCATCCCCCCCGGGAACGACCTCGAGCTGGACGTCCGGCTCGAGGCGGTCATGGAGGGGGTCCTGGTCACCGGCTCGATCCGCGGCGAGGCCGTCGGGGAGTGCGTGCGGTGCCTGGAGCGGGTCGTCGAGGATGTCGACGCCCCCCTGCAGGAGCTGTACGTCTACCCCGAGCGTGCCGAGGCCGCGGCGCAGAGCGGTGACGACGACGAGGACGTGCGCGAGCTGGAGGGCGACCTGGTCGACCTCGAGCCCGCGCTGCGGGACGCGATCGTGCCCGTGCTGCCCTTCCGGCCCCTGTGCCGGCCGGACTGCCCGGGACTGTGCTCGGAGTGCGGGGAGCGTCTCGCGGACGACCCGGACCACACGCACGAGACGATCGACCCCCGGTGGGCTGCCCTCGGCAGCCTGGCGGGTACTGACGACGAGAAGAGAGAGAGCTGACCGTGGCGGTTCCGAAGCGCAAGATGTCGCGCAGCAACACCCGTGCGCGTCGGTCGCAGTGGAAGACCACTGCCACGACGCTCACCACCTGCCCCCAGTGCAAGTCGCAGACGCGGCCGCACATCGCGTGCCCGTCGTGCGGTGCGTACAACGGCCGTCGCTACGTCGAGGCCGTGCGCAGCGAGCACGAGGCCGTCTGACCTTCGCGGCCCCGATGACCGGCACACCCGTCGACACCGACGTCGCGTGAGCACGGCAGCGCAGTCGCTCCTCGAGAAGCTCGGGGTCCACCTGGACCCCGAGCTTCTCGTGCTGGCGCTGACCCACAGGTCGTTCGCCCACGAGGCCGGCGGCATCCCCACCAACGAGCGCCTGGAGTTCCTGGGCGACACCGTGCTGGGGCTCGTCGTCACCGAGCACCTCTACCGGACGCACCCCACGCACGCCGAGGGCGACCTCGCCAAGATGCGCGCCGCGACGGTCTCGCAGCGTGCCCTCGCGCAGGTCGCGCGCACGCTCGACCTCGGCAGCTACGTGCTGCTCGGCAAGGGTGAGCTCGCGACGGGCGGCACCGACAAGGACTCGATCCTGTCCGACACCCTCGAGGCGATCTTCGGTGCGGTCTACCTGTCGCACGGCCTGGAGCCGGCACGCGAGCTCGTCTTCCGGCTCGTGAGCCCCACGCTTGCCGCGGCCGCCGACCTCGGCGCCGGCCTCGACTGGAAGACGTCGCTGCAGGAGCTGTCCGCGGCGCTCGGCCTGGGCGCGCCCTCCTACGAGGTCACGGGCGAGGGCCCCGACCACGCCCGCACGTTCACGGCGCACGCCGTCGTCGCCGGCGAGGTCCGCGGCAGCGGCACGGGATCGGCCAAGAAGATCGCCGAGCAGCAGGCGGCATCGGCCGCCTGGGCAGCCCTCAGCGCGCTGCGGGACGCCGCGCAGGACACCGCGTCCGCTCCCGAGCCGGTCGCGGTGGAGGGCGGGGCGGCACCTCCCACGGCCGACGCGCGCTGACGCGTGCCCGAGCTGCCCGAGGTCGAGACCGTCCGCGACGGTCTGGCACGCCACGTGCTCGGCCGCACCGTCACGGCGGTCCGCGTCCGGCGCGACTACTCGGTGCGCCGGCACGACGCCGGACCGACCGACTTCGCCGCTCGTCTCACCGGGCGACGGCTGGACGCGGCGGTCCGCCGCGGCAAGTTCCTGTGGCTCCTGCTCGACGAGGGCCCCGGCCGGGGTGACGACGCGCTGCTGGCGCACCTCGGGATGAGCGGGCAGCTGCTCGTGCGAGGTGCCGCGCCGGCGGACGGTGGCGCGACGCCCGGCGGCCCTGTCGTCGCGACGGGCCCGGAGGGCTGGGTCGAGCACCCCCACCTGCGCGTGCGCCTGGAGCTCGACGACGGCTCGGCGCTCGACTTCGTCGACCAGCGCACGTTCGGGCACCTGTCGGTGCCGGATCTCGTCGCCACCGACGACGGCGCGCCCGGCGGGCTGGGATCGTCCCGGGCCGTCGTGCCCGCCCCGGTCGCGCACATCGCCCGTGACCTGCTCGACCCCGCGCTCGACCGGGACGCCGTCGTGGACGCCCTGCGCGCCCGCCGCACGGAGCTCAAGCGCGCCCTGCTCGACCAGACGCTCGTGTCGGGCATCGGCAACATCTACGCCGACGAGGCGCTGTGGCGGGCGCGCCTGCACGGTGCGCGTCCCACCGCGGTGCTGCGCCGCGCCGACGCCGTCCGGGTCCTCGCGGCCGCCGCCGAGGTCATGGCCGAGGCGCTGGTGCAGGGCGGGACGAGCTTCGACGCGCTGTACGTGAACGTCAACGGCGCCTCCGGGTACTTCGACCGGTCGCTCGCCGTGTACGGCCAGGAGGGCCGCCCGTGCCCGCGCTGCGGCACGCCCGTGCGACGCGACGCGTTCGCGAACCGCTCGTCGTTCACGTGCCCGCGGTGCCAGCCGCGCCCGCGGCCGCCCCGCCCGCGTCAGTGACGGGCGGGACGACGGGACGTCACCGGTCGACGACGTTGCGCAGGGTGCGACCGGCCAGGAACCGGTCGACGTTGTCCGCCACCAGGTCGGTCCACCCGACCGGACGGCCACCCGCGGCGTGCGGGCTGACGAGCACGCCCGGCTCGCTCCACAGCGGTGAGTCGGCCGGGAGCGGCTCGGTCGCGAACACGTCGAGAGCGGCCCCCGCGACGCCGCCGGCGCGCAGGGCCGCGAGCAGCGCGTCCTCGTCGAGCGTCGACCCGCGGCCCGCGTTGACCACCCAGGCGCGGGAGGGCAGGAGGTCCAGGACGTGCGCGCCGATGGCGTGGCGGGTCGCGTCCAGCGCGGGCAGCAGGCCGATCAGCACGTCCGTGCGCGGCAGGACGTCCGGCAGGTCGGCGGGCGTGACGACGGGGAACCCGTGGCGCTCACCGGCCGACGTGGCGACGCCCGTCACCCGGGCGCCGAGGCCGACGAGCAGGGGGGCGAGCCGTGCGGCGATCGAGCCGAAGCCCCACACCGTGACCTGCGCACCGATGAGGGTGCGCACGGCACCCGCCGGGTGCAAGGGCTGCAGGCCGCCCAGCTCGTGCGCCCACCGGTGCTCGGCCTGCGCGCGCACGAGGTCCGGGACGCGGCGCACGCACGCGAGCGTGAGGGCCAGGACGTGCTCGGCCACGGTCGCGTCGTGCAGACCACGACCGTTCGTCACCACCACGTCGTCCGCGAACCCGGCCGCGAGCACGGCGTCCGGCCCGGCGGCGAGGGTCTGCACCCAGCGCAGGCGTGGCGCGGCCGCTGCGAGCTCGGCGAGGCGGTCGGGCGGGTTGCCCCACACGACCAGCGCGTCGGCCTCGGCGGCCTGCGGCGGGGGCGGTGCGGTGACGTCGTAGGGGACGGCGACGACGCCGGAGGGGAGGGACGGCGCGCCGTCGACGTCACGGGGGATCAGGATCGTGGTCACGGGTCGATACGATGCCATTGTGTCTGCCACGAGCCAGTCGACTCCGCCTCCCCCCGCGGGTGAGCGGTCCGGGCCCATCTCCGTCATGATCGTCGACGACCACGAGGTCGTCCGCCGCGGCATCGCCGAGGTCGTCGAGCGCACCGACGGCATGACCGTCGTCGCCGAGGCGGGGTCCGTCGCCGACGGGGTCCGGCGCGCGACGCTGGTCCGGCCGCAGGTGATGCTGGTCGACCTGCAGCTGCCCGACGGCACGGGGATCGACCTCATCAAGGCGGTGCGTGAGACGCTGCCGCAGGCGCGGGCCATCGTCCTGACGTCGTTCGACGACGACGACGCGCTGGCCGCCGCCCTCGACGCGGGTGCGGCCGCCTACCTGCTCAAGAGCGTGCGCGGCGCCGAGATCACCGACGTCATCCGCGCGGTCGCCGCCGGGCGCACGCTGCTCGACGACCGGACCGTCGCCCGCCGCCGGGCCGGGCACGAGGACCCCACGGAGTCCTTGACGCCGAGCGAGCTGCGCGTCCTCGACCTCATCGGCGAGGGCATGTCGAACCGCGAGATCGCCGAGCGTCTCGGGGTCGCGGAGAAGACCGTCAAGAACCACATCACCTCGCTGCTGGCCAAGATGGGCCTGCAGCGGCGCACGCAGGTGGCCGCGTGGGTGGCGTCGCGCAAGAACTCCGGCTGGCGGGCCGAGCCCGGGCACTGAGCCCGCGCGCGGGCGCCGCTCTCAACCGAGCGGCGCCTGCCAGCTCAGCAGCGTCCCCGTGCCGCTGGGCGACGCACCGACGCTGAACGTGCCGCCGTGCTGGCGCGCGCGGGACGCGAGGTTGCCGGTGCCCGAGCTGCGCTCGCGCTCGACCGGGAGGCCGACCCCGTCGTCCTCGACCTCGACCTCGACCGAGCCGGTCGGGCCGGCCCCACGGACCATGACACGCACGGTCACCGACGACGCCTGGGCGTGCCGTGCCGCGTTCGCGAGACCCTCGCGGACCACCGCGACGACGTCGTCCGTCAGCTGCTGCTCCAGCCGCTCGTCGATGCGGTCCTCCTCCTCGCCGTCGCCGGGCGTCAGGCCCTCGCCGTCGAGGAACATCACGAGCGACGGGGCGAACCCCAGCCCCGTGCGGGCCAGGGACGCCTCGCGCCGCAGCCGCTCGACGAGTCCCGTCGCGGCGTCCGGGTCGCGCAGCGCGTAGACGATCTGACGGATCTGGCGCACGGAGGAGTCGACGTTGTCGAGGGCCTCCTCGACGATGCTGGTCAGCTCGTGCGCGTCGACGCCCCGTGCCGCGCGACGCCGCACGGTCTCGAGCTGCATGCCCGTCGCGAACAGCTGCTGGATGGCCAGGTCGTGCAGGTCGCGGGCGATCCGCTCGCGCTCGTCGAGCAGGGCCGCGACGTCCTGCGCGTGACGGGCCTCGGCCAGGACGTACGCGAGCGCCGCCTGGGCCGCGAACGACTCCGCCGTGGCCAGGTCGCTCTCGTCGAACGGGGTGCGTCCGATGCGCCGCAGCAGCACCAGCACGCCCACGCCCCGCCCCGACGAGTGCAGGGGCGCGAACATCGCGGGTCCGAAGGCGCGCATCTCGTCGAGCTTCACGGTGCGCGACGCCGACAGGGACGGGGTCAGCAGCCCGTGCCCCTCCTCCAGGACGGTCCACGCGCGGCCGCCGCGCGGCATGACCAGGCCCGTCAGGACGTCGGCCTGGTGGCCGTCGGCCAGCTCGATGAACAGCTCACCGCCCATGCCCGGCAGGGCGAGGGCGGCCGTGTCGGCGTCCGCGACCTCCCGAGCCGTGCGGGCCACGTGCTCGAGCGCGGACTCCTCGTCGACGCCCTCGAGCAGCATGGTCGTGATGTCCTGACCGGCGCGCAGCCAGTGCTCGCGGCGTTCGGCCTCGGCGTACAGCTGGGCGTTGGCGATCGCGACGCCCGCGGCGGCGGCGAGGGCGATCACCATGTTCTCGTCGGTCCGCGTGAACGGCCCGCCGCCGTCCTTCTCCGACAGGTAGAGCTGCCCGTAGACGTGCTCGCCGACCTTGACCGACGCGCCGAGGAAGGAGCCCATCGACGGGTGGTGCGCCGGCCAGCCCTGGAACGCGGGGTGCTGCGTCAGGTCGTCGAGGCGCAGCACCCCGTCGATCGGGATCTTGCCGAGGACGCCCTGGGCGTGCGGGGGGTGGCGCATCATGCGCGCCACGGCCGTCGGGACGCCCGTGTACACGAACGTCGTGGACGCCCCCGCAGGGTCGAGCACGTTGATGGCTCCGTACCGGGCGTGCGTGAGCTCGGCGCTGACCTGCACGAACCGGTCGAGGACGGCGGGGAGCTCGAGGTGGCCGGCGACGGCCAGCATCGCCCCCAGCAGGTCCGTCAGGGCATCGCCCGTCAGGGGTGCGGGGGCCGGTGCGTCCTCGGTGAGCACACCGCGCTCGAACGGCGCGCCGGACGCCGGCGCCCGCCCCTGGACCTCACGCATCTCGCCCCGGTGCTCGTTCACGACGTCTCCCGCATCTCGGCTCGCACGGCCTCACGGTAGCCCGGGACGTGCGCCGCCAGCCGGGCGTGCGTGCCGCGCGCCGCGACCTGCCCACCCGCGAGCCACAGCACCTCGTCGGCCGCCGCGAGGGGGGCGAGGCGGTGGCTCACGACGACGACGCCCCGGGCGGTGCCGCCACGCGTGGCGGGCGCGTGCCACAGCTCGTCGAGGACGGCGTCGGCCGTGGCGGCGTCCAGGTGCTCGGCCGGCTCGTCGACCAGCAGGAGGGGCGCGTCGGCGAGGAGCGCGCGCGCCAGCAGCAGGCGGCGTCGCTCGCCGCCGGACACCGTCCGGGCGTCCGACCCCACGAGGGTCTCGAGCCCGTCGGGCAGCCCGGCCAGCCACGGCCCCAGGCCGGCACGCCGCAGGGCGTCGGCCGCCTCGTCGGGCGTCACGTCACCGCGTGCCACCCGCAGGTTCTCCAGGACGGTCGTGCCGAAGACGTGGGCGTCCTCTCCGGTCACCACGACGTCGCGCACGACCTCGTCGCGGGGGAGGGCGGTCAGCGGGGTCCCGTCGAGCGTCAGGGAGCCCGCGACCGGGGGCAGCAGGCCCGCGAGGGTCAGCAGCAGGGTCGTCTTGCCCTCGCCGCTGGGCCCCGCGACGGCGAGGCGGGTGCCGGGGGCGAGGACCAGGTCGACGCCGCGCACGGCGGGTGGTCGCCCCGGCCAGCCGCAGACGAGCCCGTCGGCGACGAGCGCGGGCGACCCGACGGTGCCGGCCGCCGTGGCCGGCGTCTGCCGGGCAGCCGCCGTGCGTCCCGGTCCGGCTGCGTCGCCGACGCCCGGCTCCGCGGCCGCGTCGAGGAGGGCGAGGACGCGGGCGGCGGCGGCCCGTGACCGCTGCACCTGCACCGCGGCCGCGGGCAGCAGCGCGGTGGCCTCGAACGCCGCCAGGGGCGTGAGGACCACCACCGCGAGCTCGACGGGGGCCAGGAGACCGGCGCCGACGGCGGGCACCCCGGTGACGAGCGCCGCGAGGACGGCGACCCCGACGGCGAGCTGCCCGATGAGGGTGGCGAGCGCCGCAGGGCCGGCACCGGCGTCGGTCGCCCGGGCGAGGTCGGCGTCCGCGGCGCGCAGCGCGTCGAGCTCACCGGGCAGGCGCCCGGACACCGCCAGCGGTCCGGCGTCGTCGAGCACGCCCAGGGACGTCGCGCTCATCCGGCCCCGCGCGGCCGCACCGCGTGCCTCGGCGGTGCGGGCGCCGCGCGCCGCCAGCCAGGGGGCGAGGACGCCGGCGGCCAGCAGGCACGCGGCGAGCGCCGCGCCGGCCGGCGGCCAGAACAGCGCCATCGCGACGCTCGTGCCCACGCCGAGCGTGGCGGCGACCGCGGCGGGCAGCAGGCCCCGGACGACGACGTCCCCGACCGCGTCGACGTCGGTCCCGACGCGCGCGAGGAGGTCACCGCGCCGCACGGCGAGCAGGGCCTGCGGGCTCCCGGCGGCCAGCCGGGCGTACAGGGTCGTGCGGAGCGTGGCCATGCCGCGCAGCGCCACGTCGTGGGACACCAGGCGCTCCAGGTAGCGCAGCAGCCCGCGTCCGATGCCGAACGCCCGGACCGCGACGGTCGCGACGGACAGCTGGAGCACCGGCGGCATCTGCGACGCCCGGGCGATGAGCCAGGCCGACACCGCGGCGAGCGCGACCGCGCAGCCCAGCGCCAGCGTGCCGAGGACGACGGCCAGCGCGAAGCGCCGGGGGTCGACGTCCAGGAGGCGCACGGCGCGCCGCAGCGTGCCCCGCGCCGCTCGGCCGCTCGTCACGGGGTCGGCCTGCCGGACGCTCACGTGGTCACCTGCCGGGCCACCGGGTCCGCGGCGTCGGCGGTGGACGTCACGGCGACGACGACGTCCGCCGACGCGGTGAGCGTCGCGCGGTGCGCGACGAGGAGCACCGCGCTGCCGGACGCGCGCAGCGCGTCGAGCGTGGCCAGGACGACCTGCTCACCGGCCGCGTCGAGGTGGGCGGTCGGTTCGTCGAGCACGACGACGGGACGCGGGTGCAGCAGCGCACGCGTGAGCGCGAGACGCTGCCGCTGGCCGACGCTGAGCCCGGACCCGCCGCCGCCGAGCGGCGTGTCCCAGCCGTCGGGCAGCGTGGCGACCACGTCGTCGAGGCCCGTCAGGGCGGCGGCGCGGGCCCGGTCGGCGGGGGCGGGGGAGCCCAGGACCTCGTGCACGGTGCCGGGCTCGAGCAGGGGCCGCTGCGGCAGCCACGTGACCTGACGCCAGTAGTCGTGCAGGTCGACGTCCGCCAGGGGTGTCGCGGTGCCGTCGGCGTCGACGAGCGACACGGTGCCCGCGTCGGGCGGGAGCAGTCCGAGCAGGACCTCGACCGCCGAGGACTTGCCGGCCCCCGACGGGCCGACGAGCGCGACCACCCGGCCGGGCAGGAGGTCGAGGTCGAGCGGCGCCGGTGCCCAGCCGGCCCGGCTGCGCACGGCCACGCCGCGGGCGCGCACCGCCCCGCCGGCCAGGTCGGGCGCGGGCCTCGTGCCGGGGGCAGGCACGGGCACCTCGAGCACCGCGAACGCGCGCTGCGCGGCCGCGACGCCGTCGGTCGACGCGTGGAACTGCGCGCCGACCTGCCGCAGCGGGTTGAACACCTCGGGGGCCAGGACCAGCACCGCGAGCCCCGTCACCAGGTCGAGGTGCCCGTACACGAGCCGCAGGCCGATCCCCACCGCGACGAGCGCGACCGACAGGGTGGTGAGCAGCTCGAGCACCATGCCGGAGAGGAACGCGATGCGCAGCGTGCCCATCGTCGCGCGGCGGTGCGCGGTGCCCAGGTCCCGCACGCGCGCGACGGGTCCGCGCTCGCGGCCGAACGCCCGCAGCGTCGCCAGGCCGGCGAGCAGGTCGAGCACCTGGGCGCCGAGGCGCTGCATCGTCGCGAGGCCGCGCTCGGAGCGGCCCTGCGTCATGACGCCGACGAGCCACATGAACACCGGCACCAGGGGCAGGGTGCCGGCGATGATCGCGGCCGAGACCCAGTCGAGGCCGAGGACCACGAGCAGCGTCGCGGGCGTCAGCGTGGCCGCGAGGACCAGCTGCGGCAGGTACCGCACGAAGTACGGCTCGAGGGCGTCCAGCCCGCGCGTGGCGAGGGTCACGAGGCTCGCCCCGTCCGCCGGCGCGGCGCGGCGCGGCCCGACCGCGGCGGCGTGCGCCACGACCCGCTCGCGCAGCTCCGCGACGGCCCGGGTCGCGGCACGGTGCGCGTAGCGCTCCTGCAGGCCCGCGACGACCGCGCGCACGACCACGACCACGGCGAGCCAGCCGACCAGCGGCGCGACGGCCGCGAGCGACGCGCCCTGCGCGACCGCCGACCCCAGCGCGTGCGCGAGCAGCAGCGCCTGGGCGACGACGAGCGCACCCGTGAGCACGCCCAGCACGACCGTGAGCGCGAGGTAGCCCCGGGCGGCCCGCGCGTAGCGCAGCAGGCGGGGGTCGAGAGGCTTCACGCGGCCCAGCACACCACGGTCAGGGCCGCGAGATCACGCGGCTGAACGTGAGTCCCGTCGCCTCGGGCAGGTGCTCGACCGTCAGGCGCTTGCGGAACACCCAGTACGTCCAGCCCTGGTAGAGCAGGACGACGGGCGTGAGGATCGCGGCGACCCACGTCATGACCGTCAGCGTGTAGTCGGTCGACGACGCGTTCTCGATCGTCAGGGAGTTCGCGGGGTCGAACGCCGGCATGACGTCGGGGAACATCGAGCCGAAGATCAGCACGACGGCGGCGACGATGGCGACCGCGGAGGCCGTGAACGCGATGCCCTCGCGCCGCTTGCGGGTCGCCGCGACGACGAGGACCAGCGCGGCGGCGGCGACCAGGACGGCCGCCCACGTCCACCCCTTGCCGCTGTACGCGAGCTGGGCCCACACGGCCCAGACGCCGGCGACCAGCAGGGTGACGACGGAGCTGCGGGCCGCGAAGGCACCGGCGCGCTCGCGCATCTCGCCGTCGGTCTTCATCGCGAGGAACACGGCGCCATGGGTGAGGAAGACGCAGAGCGTCATGACGCCGCCGAGCAGCGCGAACGGGGACAGCAGCGCGAGGAACCCGCCGACGTACTGGTGGTCGGCGTCGAGCTCGACGCCCCGCACGAGGTTCGCGAACGCGACGCCCCACAGCAGCGCGGGCACGAACGAGCCGAAGATCAGTGCGCGGTCGGCCCACGCCCGCCACACCGGGGTGTTGATCTTGCCGCGCCACTCGAACGCCACGACACGCACGATGAGCGCGATCAGGATGAGGAACAGCGGGATGTAGAAGCCGGAGAACAGCGTCGCGTACCACTCGGGGAACGCGGCGAACGTCGCGCCGCCCGCGGTCAGCAGCCACACCTCGTTGCCGTCCCACACCGGCCCGACCGTGTTGATGAGCAGGCGCCGCTCCTTCTCGCGGCGGGCCTTGTCGCCGCGGGGCAGGATCGACAGCAGCATGCCGACACCGAAGTCGAAGCCCTCGAGCACGAGGTAGCCGGTCCACAGGACGGCGATGAGCAGGAACCAGAAGGTCGCGAGATCCATGGCCGGCTCCTCTAGTACGCGAAGGACAGGGGACGGTCGGTGCCGTCCGCGTCGGGGGCGTTGGCGGGGTTGTCGGGGCTCGGGTCGTGCTCGGTGTCGGCGACGCCCTCGACGGCGTACCGCTTCATGAGGCGGAACCAGACGACCGCGAGGACGCCGTACAGGAGTGTGAAGCCGATCATCGAGAACAGCACCATGCCGGGGGAGACGACCTCGCTGACACCGCGTGCGGTGAGCAGCCACACGCCGTCGACGCCCGAGGAGTTGGGGTTGGGCGCGACGACCCACGGCTGGCGGCCCATCTCGGTGAAGATCCAGCCGAACGCGGACGCGAGGAACGGCGTCGGGATCGCCGCGACACCGAGCGTGGCGAACCAGGGCTTGTCCGTCACGGAACCCTTGCGGCGCAGCAGCCACAGCGCGGCCAGCGCGAGCGCGGCGGAGCCCGCGGCCCACCCGATCATGAGGCGGAACGACCAGTAGGTGACCGCGAGGTTGGGGTAGAAGCGCGTGTCCTGCGGGTCGAAGGTCGCCTCGACGCCGTTGTCCGCCTCCCACTGGCTGATCCAGTCGGTGTAGTAGCCCTGCAGCTCGTCGACGCCGCGGATGCGGGAGTCGAAGTCCCCGGTCGCGAGGAACGACGTGAACCCGGGCAGCTCGATGAGGTGCCGCACGCCGTCGCAGTCGTTGGTGAGGTCGCCGATCGCCAGGATCGAGAACGCCGCACCGTCCTGCGTCTCGCACAGGCCCTCGGCGGCCGCCATCTTGGCCGGCTGCTGGTCGAACATGAGCTTGGCCTGCCAGTCGCCCGTCAGCGCCACGCCGGCGCCGGAGACCAGCATCGTCACGAGGCCGAGCACGACCGCCGGGCGGTAGACGTCGCGCGCCGTCGCGGTGTCGCCGCTGCGCACCTTGCGGACCATCCACCACGCGGCGATGCCCGCGACGAACGTGCCGGCCGTGAGGAACGCGGCGGCGATGGTGTGCGGGAAGGCGGCCAGCAGCGTCGGGTTGGTGAGCACCGCGAGGATGTCCGTCATCTCGGCGCGGCCGGTCTCGAAGTTGTACGTCGTGCCGACCGGGTGCTGCATCCACGAGTTCGCGGCGAGGATGAAGTACGCCGACAGGTTGGTCGCGATCGCGACGGCCCAGATGCACGCCAGGTGGATCTTCCTGGGCAGCTTGTCCCAGCCGAAGATCCACAGGCCGAGGAACGTCGACTCGACGAAGAACGCGGCCAGCGCCTCCATGGCGAGCGGAGCGCCGAAGACGTCGCCGACGAAACGCGAGTACTCCGACCAGTTCATGCCGAACTGGAACTCCTGGACGATGCCGGTCGCGACACCGATCGCGAAGTTGATCAGCAGGAGCTTGCCGAAGAACTTCGTCAGGCGCAGCCACCGCTCGTTGCCGGTGCGGACCCACGCGGTCTGCATGATCGCGACGAGGGGCGACAGCCCGATCGTCAACGGGACGAAGATGAAGTGGTAGACGGTCGTGATGCCGAACTGCCACCGTGCCAGGTCGAGGGCGTCCACGCGGGTCTCCGGGCTGGTGCGAAGCGGGTGATGCTGCCGGACGGGGCGCGACCGTGGTCGCGACAGGGCGCGGAGCTGACGAGGCGCCCTCTGTCGACCGTAGGCCGGGACCGGCGGCGCCTCGGGGACCAAGGTCCCGGGTGCTGACGGTTCGTCGTCAACTCGATGGGGGTGTCGTCCCGGCGGACGGGCGGTCCTGTGCGATACTGACGGCAGGCCTTGGCGACCACACCGTCGGGGCCGACGAGCTCGCCGCAGCAGTGACCGTGCAGGCCAGCCGCCGCCCCGCCCTCGGCGGGCTCCAGCCCGGAGCCCCGAGACGGCCTGGCAGGCGATGGCGCCGGACGGGCGGCAGCCGCAACCGACGACTTCCGTCGCCGCGCCGGACGCCCGGCCGTGAGCGACGACCGACCACCAAGGGGCGCACGTCGTGTGGGCGGGCTCCCTTGTACCCAGGAGCACGCGCTTGTCTCCCGTGAACAGCCCCGAGAACCCCTCCGACGTCGACGCCACCGCGGTCGCCGACCAGGCACCGAAGAAGCGGCGTCGCCGCGTCGTCCGGGACGTGGTGACGCCTGACGCGCCCACGACGCCGGCGTCCGAGCCGCAGGCCGAGCCGGTCCCGCCGGTCGTCGAGCCGGAGCCCGTCACCCCGCCGGAGGCCGCGGCGCCGGTCGAGGCCCCGCCGACGCAGGACGGGCCGACCCAGGACGCGCCGGCCGCGCCGCGCGCACGCCGCTCGCGCCGCGTGACGCGGACCGTCGTCCTGGACGACGCCCCGCCCGCCGCCACGCCCGAGCCGGTGGTCCCGGCCGAGCCGGTGCAGGACGAGCTGACGCAGGACGAGCCGGTGCAGGACGAGCCGGTGCAGGACGAGCCGACCTCCGCGCAGGACGACGACGCGGCGGCCGCCGAGGCCACCGCCGCGCAGGACGCGGAGGAGCCCGAGGCCAGCGGTGTCGCGGAGTCGGTCGACGAGGAGGCCGAGGAGCGCGCTCCCCGGCGTCGTCGGTCGGGTCGGCGCGGTGGCCGGTCGTCGCGCGCGGCGCAGGACGCCGAGCCCTCGGACGCAGCCGCCCCGGCGGAGGCCGCGGCCGACGTCACGGTGACCGACGCCGCCGGCGACGCGCCCGGCAGCGTGGCCGCGCTCGACGTGCTCGCGGAGCTCGGGCCCGTGCGCCCGACCGAGGAGCCGCCGTCCCGCGCGCGCCTCGCCACGACCGCTCTGCTCTTCCAGGCGCCCGACCCCGCCGCGCGCCCCCGCCGCCGCCGCTCCCAGGCGACGGCCGGCACACCGGCCGAGATCTCCGAGGCCGCACGGGTCGAGGAGGCCCCGGACGCCGACGTCACGCCGGAGGAGCCGCAGGAGGCCGCACCCGCCGCCGACGAGGGCGCGGGCCGCGCACGTCGCCGCCGTGGACGGGGCCGCCGTGCGTCGACGGACGTCGACGAGGCCGTCGCCGAGGACGCCGTCCCCGCCGAGGGGTCGGCTGACACCGACGAGGACGACGTCGAGCCCGTCGACCTCACCGAGTCCGCCGACGACGCGGACACCGACGCCGACGGTGACGACGAGGTCGGCGAGGACGGGACGTCCCCGCGCCGCCGTCGCCGCCGGGGCGGGCGCGGACGCCGTGGACGCGCCGGCGAGGACGGCGCGGACGACTCCGAGCAGGACGAGACCGAGCCGGAGACCCCGGCCGAGCCCGTGGACGACGGTGGCGACGAGGAGGCCGGCGGTTCCAGCCGGCGTCGTCGGCGTCGTCGGCGCGGCGCACGCGGTGAGGTGGCCGAGGAGCCGCGTCGGCGCTCCGGCGGCGACGAGGTGACGGCCCTGCGCGGGTCGACGCGGCTCGAGGCGAAGCGGCAGCGGCGGCGTGAGGGTCGCGACGCGGGCCGGCGCCGGCAGATCATCACCGAGGCGGAGTTCCTCGCGCGTCGTGAGGCCGTCGAGCGCTCGATGGTCGTCCGTGAGGTCGACGCGCGCACGCAGATCGCGGTGCTCGAGGACGGCGTGCTCGTCGAGCACTACGTGTCGAACCAGGCGCAGGCCTCGATGGTCGGCAACGTGTACCTCGGGCGCGTGCAGAACGTGCTGCCCAGCATGGAGGCGGCCTTCGTCGACGTGGGCAAGGGCCGCAACGCCGTGCTCTACGCGGGCGAGGTCAACTGGGACGCGGCCGGGCTCGAGGGTCAGCCGCGTCGCATCGAGCAGGCGCTGAAGTCGGGCGACGCGGTCCTGGTGCAGGTCACCAAGGACCCGATCGGCCACAAGGGCGCCCGCCTGACCAGCCAGATCACGCTCGCGGGCCGGTACCTCGTGTACGTGCCCGGCGGCGGGATGACCGGCATCAGCCGCAAGCTGCCCGACACCGAGCGCTCGCGCCTCAAGAAGATCCTGCGCGACCTCGTGCCCGACTCCGCCGGCGTGATCGTGCGCACGGCCGCCGAGGGTGCCTCCGAGGAGGAGCTGCGCGCCGACGTCGCCCGCCTGCAGGGCCAGTGGGAGGCGATCGAGAAGAAGCGGAAGACCGCGAACGCCCCCGCTCTGCTCCAGGGCGAGCCCGACATGGCGATCCGCGTCGTCCGCGACATCTTCAACGACGACTTCTCCTCGCTGGTCGTCCAGGGCGACGACGCGTGGTCGACGATCTCGACGTACGTCGGCGACCTCGCGCCCGACCTCGCCGCGCGCGTCGAGAAGTGGACGGGGACGCAGGACGTCTTCACGGTGCACCGCGTCGACGAGCAGCTCGCCAAGGGCATGGACCGCAAGGTCTGGCTGCCGTCCGGCGGCTCGCTCGTCATCGACCGCACCGAGGCGATGACGGTCGTCGACGTCAACACCGGCAAGTTCACCGGTGCGGGCGGCACGCTCGAGGAGACCGTCACGCGCAACAACCTCGAGGCGGCCGAGGAGATCGTGCGCCAGCTCCGGCTGCGTGACATCGGCGGCATCATCGTCATCGACTTCATCGACATGGTGCTCGAGTCGAACCGTGACCTCGTGCTGCGCCGGCTGGTCGAGTGCCTCGGCCGCGACCGGACCAAGCACCAGGTGGCCGAGGTCACGTCGCTCGGCCTGGTGCAGATGACCCGCAAGCGCGTCGGCCAGGGCCTCGTCGAGGCCTTCAGCGAGACGTGCGAGCACTGCCACGGGCGCGGCTTCATCGTGCACACGGACCCCGTGGGCAGGAGCGGGCGCCCGGACGCCGGCGGTCAGCCCCCGGCGGAGCCCGCCGAGTCCAAGCGGTCGCGCCGCAAGCGTGCCGCGGCCGAGCAGTCGGGCACCGCGGCCACGCAGCCCGCAGCCGTGCCGGTGCTCCCCGAGGCGCGGGAGGCGGTCAAGGCGACGCTCGCCACGATCGCCGCTGCGGCCGCGCACGCGCACGAGCACGACGGGTCCGCGCCGGACGGCGCGGAGCCCGCCGAGCCCGAGGACGGGCGCACGACGCTCGTGGTCGACGTGGTGCCCCCGACGGGCGGCTCCGCCGCCACGCTGGACGTCGTCGCCGAGCTCAGCGCCGCAGGCGTCGAGGCCGGTCCCGGGGCGGCGACGGCTCTGCCCACCGACGCGCAGCTGCAGCTGCACGCGGTGGCGCCCGAGGTGTTCGAGGACGCGGACGAGCCGCAGGAGCAGGCCGCGACGACGTACGACGGCGACGCCGACGGGCGCGTGGCGGACGACGAGGTCTGACGGGGTGTGCGGCGCCCGTCGGTGACGGGCGCCGCACCCGCGTCGTTTGACCGGGCGCAGGCGGGTCCGTACCCTAGAACGTCGGTGCGTCGCGCGCGTTCCGGGAGGCGTGAGCGCCCCGTTCACCGAGGAGACTCGGGTGGCGGTGGCTCACAGGGTCCCGGTCCAGGCGCTGCGGATGACACCGCCGACGCGAACCCCTCGCCCTCGTGGCAGGGCGGTGCGCGGGTACCGGCGGGTCGCGCGGCACCGACGGCAGGAACGAAGCACCGATGAGCAGGTCCGACGAGCAGAGATGAGCAGCAACGTGGTGTACGCGATCGTGAAGGCTGGCGGCCGCCAGGAGAAGGTCGCCGTCGGCGACGTCGTCGTCGTCGACCGCCTCGCCGCCGGGGCGGGGTCGTCGGTCCAGCTGCCGGCGCTCCTGCTCGTCGACGGGGAGAAGGTCACCACCGACGCCGCGGCTCTGGCCAAGGTGACGGTGACGGCGGAGGTCGTGCGGGACGAGAAGGGTCCCAAGATCGACATCCTCAAGTACAAGAACAAGACCGGCTACCGCAAGCGCCAGGGTCACCGCCAGAAGCTGACCCGCCTGAAGGTCACCGGCATCGAGTGAGCCCGCGCCGCTCACGCGGCCGTCCATCTTTTCTGAGCACCCGGAGAGCAGGTCTGTCATGGCACACAAGAAGGGCGCGAGCTCCTCGCGCAACGGTCGCGACTCGAACGCCCAGCGCCTCGGCGTCAAGCGCTTCGGCGGTCAGGTCGTCAAGGCCGGCGAGATCATCGTCCGCCAGCGCGGCACGCACTTCCACCCCGGCGACAACGTCGGCCGCGGGGGCGACGACACGCTGTTCGCCCTGGCCGCCGGCTCGGTGCTGTTCGGCACGCGTCGTGGCCGCAAGGTCATCGACATCGTGGTCGCCGAGGCCTGAGCCTGCGACACACCCCAGCTTGACGGTCGAAGGGGCGCACCGGTGCGGTGCGCCCCTTCGTCGTGTGACGATCGAGATCTGCACCCGCAGACGAAGGAGGTCCAGCCGTGGCGACGTTCGTCGACCGTGTCGTGCTGCACGCGACCGGCGGTGACGGTGGGCACGGCTGCGCGTCCATCCACCGCGAGAAGTTCAAGCCCCTCGCCGGGCCCGACGGCGGCAACGGGGGCAACGGCGGCTCGGTGATCCTCGAGGTCGACCCCCAGGTGACCACGCTGCTGCCGTTCCACCACCTTCCCCACCGGCACGCGCCGTCGGGGACGCAGGGCATGGGCGACCACCGCAGCGGTTCCACCGGTGAGGACCTCGTGCTCGGGGTGCCCGACGGGACCGTCGTGAAGTCGCCCGACGGCACGGTCCTGACGGACCTCGTCGGCGCCGGCGCCCGCTACGTCGTCGCCGCGGGCGGCCGCGGCGGTCTCGGCAACGCGGCGCTCGCCTCGCCCCGGCGCAAGGCGCCCGGCTTCGCGCTCCTGGGGGAGCCCGGCGAGCAGGCCGACGTCGTCCTCGAGCTGAAGACCATCGCGGACGTCGCGCTCGTGGGGTTCCCGTCGGCCGGCAAGTCCAGCCTGGTCGCCGCGATCTCGGCGGCCCGGCCCAAGATCGCCGACTACCCGTTCACGACGCTCGTGCCGAACCTCGGTGTCGTGCAGGCCGGCGACGCCCGCTACACCGTCGCCGACGTGCCGGGTCTCATCCCGGGCGCGTCCCAGGGCCGAGGGCTCGGGCTGGAGTTCCTGCGGCACATCGAGCGCTGCTCCGTCGTCGTGCACGTGCTGGACTGCGCGACGCTCGAGCCGGACCGGGACCCGGTCACGGACCTCGACGTCATCGAGGCCGAGCTCGCGGCGTACGCCGAGGACCTCGAGACCGCCGCGAACGGCGTGCCGCTCGCGCAGCGTCCCCGGGTCGTGGTCCTCAACAAGATCGACGTGCCCGAGGCCCGCGAGCTGGCGGAGCTCGTGCGCCCCGAGCTCGAGGCACGAGGGCTGCCGGTCTTCGAGATCTCCACGGCCAGCCACGAGGGCCTGCGCACCCTGACGTTCGCGCTCGCCGAGCGCGTCGGCTCCGCCCGTCGCGAGGCGCCCGCCCCCGAGCCCACGCGCGTCGTGCTGCGGCCGCGCGCCGTGGACGAGTCGGGCTTCACCGTGACGCGCCGCGAGGGCGGCGGCCAGGTGTGGTTCGCGATCCGTGGCGAGAAGCCCGAGCGGTGGGTCCGTCAGACCGACTTCGCGAACGACGAGGCCGTGGGGTACCTCGCGGACCGGCTCGCACGCGCGGGCGTCGAGGAGGCCCTCTTCAAGGCCGGCGCCGTCGCGGGCGACGAGGTGCGCATCGGGCCGGACCACAACTCGGTGGTGTTCGACTGGGAGCCCACGCTGCTGACGGGCTCCGAGCTGCTCGGTGGCCCCCGCGGCACCGACGTGCGCCTCGAGGACCGTGCGCGGCCGACGCGCGGGCAGAAGCGGCGCGAGTACACCGAGCGCATGGACGCCAAGGCCGCCGCCCGGGCTGAGCTGTGGACCGAGCGGGAGCAGGGCGTCTGGACGGACCCCGACGCCTGACCGGTCGGGCCCCCGCGCGTTGCCACGCGCGCGTCCGGGGGCCGGTCGGTGCACGGGTCGCGGCGCGCGGCGAGGCATCATGGGGGCCGTGAGTGCCGCCGCCCTGTCCGGACGTGACCAGCTGCCCGGCGCGGGCCGGATCGTCGTCAAGGTCGGCTCGTCGTCCCTGACCACGCCCGACGGGCACCTCGACCCGCAGCGGCTGGCCGCCGTGGTCGACGTCCTCGCCGCCTGCCGCAGGGCGGGCACGCAGGTCGTGCTCGTGTCGTCCGGTGCGATCGCGGCGGGGATCGGCCCGCTGGGGCTGGCCGCCCGGCCGCGGGACCTCGCGACGCAGCAGGCGGCGGCGTCCGTGGGGCAGGGGCTGCTGGTGGCGCACTACACGCGGGCCTTCGCGGCGCAGGGGCTGACGGTCGCGCAGGTGCTCCTCACGGCCGAGGACACGTGGCGCCGCGGCCAGTACCGCAACGCGCACCGCGCGCTGACGCGGCTGCTCGACCTGGGCGTCGTGCCGATCATCAACGAGAACGACGCCGTCGCCACGGACGAGATCCGGTTCGGTGACAACGACAGGCTCGCGGCTCTGGTGTCGCACCTCGTGCACGCCGACGCGCTCGTGCTGCTCACGGACGTCGACGCGCTGTACACCGGCCCGCCGTCGCGCCCCGGGTCGCGGCGCATCGCCGAGGTCCATGGACCCGATGAGCTCGAGGGGATCGACGTCACGGCGCGCGGCAGCGCCGTGGGCACCGGCGGCATGGTCACCAAGCTGGAGTCGGTCGCGATCGCGACGCAGTCGGGCATCCCGGTCGTGCTCACGTCCGCCGCGCACGCGGCCTCGGCGCTGCGGGGCGAGGACGTCGGCACGTGGTTCACCGCGACCGGACGGCGACGGTCGATCCGGCTCCTGTGGCTCGCGCACGCCGCGCGGACCCGGGGGCGGCTCGTGCTCGACGACGGTGCCGTGCGCGCCGTCGTCGACCGGCAGACGTCGCTGCTGCCGGCGGGCGTCACCGACGTCGAGGGCGCGTTCGAGGCGGGGGACCCCGTCGAGCTCGTCGACGCCGAGGGTGCGGTCGTCGCGCGGGGCCTGGTCGCGTACGGGGCGGAGGAGGTGCCGCAGCTGCTGGGGCGCAGCACGTCCGAGCTGCGCGACGCCCTGGGCCCCGGGTACGACCGTGAGCTGGTGCACCGCGACGACCTCGTGCTCGTGCGACGCCGCCGCTGAGCCGCGTGCCACGGGGCGACAGGGAGCGGATCGGCCTGCGGACGGGTGCGTGAGCGGGCGGTGGAGCGCGGCTAGCCTGGTGCCATGACCACGTCGCTCGAGCAGCCCGTCCAGGACGACACGGACGCCGCCGTCCTGGCCGTGGCGACCCGTGCCCGCGAGGCCTCGCGGGCGCTCGCGACGGCGACCCGTGCGACGAAGGACGACGCGCTGCGCGCGCTCGCCGACGCGCTCGTGGCCGCCACCGACCGCATCCTCGCCGCGAACGCCACGGACCTGGAGCGCGGGCGCGCGAACGGCATGTCGCCGGGCCTGCTCGACCGCCTCGCGCTGACCCCCGAGCGCGTCCACGCGATCGCCGAGGCGCTGCGCGAGCTCGCCGTGCTGCCGGACCCGGTCGGTGAGGTCGTGCGCGGCTCGACGCTGCCGAACGGTCTGCGCCTGCGCCAGCTGCGCGTCCCCATGGGTGTCGTCGGCATGATCTACGAGGCCCGTCCCAACGTCACCGTCGACGCCGCGGGGCTCGCGCTGAAGAGCGGCAACGCGGTGGTCCTGCGCGGCGGGTCGGCGGCTGCCGCCAGCAACGAGGTGATCGTCGACGTCCTCGCGCAGGCGCTGGTCGGGCGCGGTCTGCCCGGCGAGCTCGTCCAGTCGGTCGACGCCTGGGGCCGTGACGGTGCCGTGGCGCTCATGCGCGCCCGGGGCCTCGTCGACGTGCTCGTGCCGCGCGGCGGCGCCGACCTGATCGCCACGGTCGTGCGGGAGGCGACGGTCCCGGTCATCGAGACGGGCGTCGGCAACTGCCACCTGTACGTCGACGCGACCGCCGACCGGGCCGACGCGCTGGCGATCCTGCTGAACGCCAAGACCCAGCGCGTGGGCGTGTGCAACGCCGTCGAGACGCTGCTGGTGCACCGCGACGCCGCCGACGACTTCCTGCCCTCGGCGCTCGCCGCCCTCGCGGCCGCCGGCGTGACGGTGCACGGTGACGAGGCGACGCTCCGGCGTGCCCCGCTCGGCACCCCGACGGTGCCCGCGACGGACGAGGACTGGGGCACCGAGTACCTGTCGCTCGACCTCGCCGTGCGCGTCGTCGACGACCTGGACGCCGCCATCGCGCACGTGCGGCGCTGGTCGACCGGTCACACCGAGGCGATCGTCACGCAGGACCTGCGCGCGTCCGAGCGCTTCGTCGCCGAGGTCGACGCGGCGGCCGTCATCGTCAACGCCTCGACCCGGTTCACCGACGGCGGGCAGCTCGGCCTCGGGGCCGAGATCGGGATCTCCACGCAGAAGCTGCACGCGCGCGGCCCCATGGGGCTGGCGGAGCTGACGACGACCAAGTGGGTCGTGCACGGTGACGGTCACGTCCGGCCCTGACCGCCGCCGCGAGACGCGGCCCGGTCCGGCGGCCCCGGCGTGCGACACTGGGACGCTGCGGCGCCGGGTCGACCGGCAGCCGCACCGGATGACGCACCACCGACGAGCACCAGCAGGAGGACGACGTGCACGCCACCTTGATCGCCGCGGCCGAGACGGCTGCCGAGCACACCGAGGCTCTGCCCTTCCCGCCCCTCGTCTTCGGCCTGGGTGCGTTCGCGGGGCTGGTCGCGATGCTCCTGGTGACGTACGCCTTCCGGTCCGTCGGGACGCGCCACTGACGGTGCAGGCCACCGTCGGGGTCCCCTCGCGTCCACGCCTCGGGGTGATGGGCGGCACGTTCGACCCCGTGCACCACGGGCACCTGGTCGCGGCGAGCGAGGCCGCGGCGAGGTTCGACCTCGACGAGGTGGTGTTCGTCCCCACCGGGCACCCCACGTTCAAGCAGCACCTGGACGTCTCGCCCGCCGAGCACCGGTACCTCATGACGGTCATCGCGACGGCGTCGAACCCGCGGTTCACCGTCAGCAGGGTCGACATCGACCGCGCGGGGCTGACCTACACGGTCGACACGCTGCGGGACCTCAAGGAGGAGCGTCCGGACGCCGACCTGTTCTTCATCACCGGTGCGGACGCGATCGCGCAGATCCTCACGTGGAAGGATGCTGTGGAGCTGTTCGACATGGCGCGGTTCGTGGCGGTCACCCGCCCGGGCCACGCGTTGTCGGTGGACGGCCTGCCCGCCGGGCGGGTCGACGTGCTGGAGGTCCCGGCCCTCGCGATCTCCTCGTCCGACGTCCGTGCACGCGCGCGTGCGGGGGAGCCGGTGTGGTACCTCGTCCCGGACGGGGTCGTCCAGTACATCGCCAAGCACAGGTTGTATCGAGGTCGTGATGAGTGAACCCGGAGAGCGCCGCCGCCGTCGTGAGATGGAGCGGGCGTCCCAGGACGGCGACCAGGGCCCCGTCGGCCCGGCCGCGTCCCCGCCCTCGGGTGACGGGCCGGCCACGCCGAGCTCGCGCCGTGCCATGCGCAGCCGTCTGGTGACCCCACCCGCCGGCACGTCGCCGGCCGCTACCACGGGGACGCCCGCCTGGTCCGCCGGCCCCGCCCAGCCGTCGCGCCCGGCGCCCGGTGGCCCGCCGGCCCCGCAGGTGCCGTCGGCGGGCGACACGTCGCGGTCGCGCCGCTCGTACCGCGACCCGTCGCTCGACCCGACGTCCGCGCCGCGCCCCGCCACCGCAGGACGCCCCGACGCGCCCGCGTGGCAGACCGCCGCCCCGCCGTCGCAGCAGCGCCCGGCACCGACCCCGTCGCCGCGTCCCGCGCCCACGCCGCAGGCCGGCCCCACGTGGGGTGCGCCGTCCGGGCCGCGCGGGGGGGACGAGCGCGTGACCTCGCGCCCGGCCGCGAGCACGCCGCCCGCGACGAGCCGTCCGTGGGGCCAGTCCCCGCCGGCCCCGGTGCCGGCGCCCGCGCCGTCGCCGCGTCCGGGCGAGGGATCGCCGTGGGCCCGCGGCAGCGGCACCGCCCCGGCGGGGGGTGCGCCCGCCTGGGCCGCCGCCGCCCCGGCGTCCGCCGCCCCGCCGCGCACGTCGGCCTGGGGGACCGGGGCCGAGGCCCCTGCCGCCCCGGGCGCAGCACGCGAACGTGCCGAGACCTCGCGGTCGTGGGCGCCCGCGTCGCCGTCGGCCGGCCCGTCGCAGGCGGCCCCGGCCGCGCCGACCGTGAGCTCGTTCGAGTCCGCGACCGCAGCCCCCGAGGCGTCGCGGACGGCGTCCCCGTCGACGTGGACGCCCGCGACCCGTGCGGACGCCCCGGAGACGTCGGCACCGGCGTCCGCCGCGGACGCGTGGCCGCGCACAGGGGCGCCGAGGCCGGCACCGCCCGAGCGGCTGACCGACGAGCCCGCGACCCCGCCGTGGGCGGGGCTGCGCCCGGCGTCCACGCCGCACGACGACCTCGAGGACGACGACTTCGAGGACGAGGACGAGCCCGCGCGCCGGCTGCACCCCTACACGTGGCTGCACGTGCTGGTGCTGGCGGTCGTGGCGTTCGTGCTGGGCTTCCTCATCATGCTGCTGGTCATCCAGGCGCGCGACGTCAACGACAGCGGCGAGACGGCCGCCGCGCTGCTCGGCTGGGTCGCCGGCCGCGCCGGCACGCTCTGACCCACCGCCCGACACCTTCCGGCGTCGCGCCGCCCGGCCGACGCCGTCCCGACAGACCCGAGGAGCCACCGTGCCCGCGAGCCCCCGTGCGATCGAGCTGGCCCATGCCGCCGCCCGCGCCGCATCCGACCTCAAGGCGCAGGAGATCATCGCGCTCGACGTGAGCGAGCAGCTGGTGCTCACCGACGTCTTCCTCATCGCGTCCGGCACCAACGAGCGGCAGGTCGGCGGCATCGTCGACGCCGTCGAGGAGGCCCTGCACCACCTGGGTGCCAAGCCGGTGCGTCGCGAGGGCAAGGCGCAGGGCCGGTGGGTCCTCATCGACTTCGGCGAGATCGTCGTCCACGTGCAGCACGCCGAGGACCGGGTCTACTACGCCCTCGAGCGGCTCTGGAAGGACTGCCCCCTCATCGAGCTGCCCCCGGAGGAGCGCGGCGAGCAGGCGGACGCGTGATGCAGCACCTCCTGCTCTGGCGCCACGCCCGCACGGCCTACAACTCCCAGGCGCGGCTGCAGGGGCAGATCGACATCCCGCTGGACGAGGTCGGCCACTGGCAGGCCCGCACGGCGGCGGCGCGCATCGCCGCCCGGCACCGTCCCGTGCGGATCGTCGCCTCCGACCTGACCCGTGCTGCCGACACGGCCGGCTACCTGAGCCGCGCGCTCGACGTGCCCGTCGAGCTGGACCCGCGGCTGCGTGAGCGCGGGTTCGGTGCGTGGGAGGGCATGACGGGCCACGAGATCGAGGCGCGCTGGCCCGGTGAGTTCCAGGCGTGGCGCGCCGGGGGCGACCCGGTCGGCGTCGGTGCCGAGGCCCGGGCGGACGTGGCGGCGCGCGTCGGCGAGGCGGTGCTCGACCAGGTGGCACGCACCGCCGGCCGGGGGAGCCTCGTGATCGTCTCGCACGGCTCGGCGCTCGGCTCGCTGGTGGCCGAGTTGCTGGGGCAGGACCCCGCGTGGCGCGGGGTCGTCGGCATGCACAACGCGCACTGGGCCGAGCTGCTGGGGTCCGGCCCCGGCGTCGACCCGGCGTGGCGTCTGCTGGGCTACAACCTGGGTCCCACGGACGCGTCGTCGGACTGGAACGCGGGGCCGGACCCGGAGCCTGTCGACGCGGACGCCGACGACACGACCCGCGACCCGGACTGACGTCACGGGGCGGTGGGACGGGCTGCGCCCGGCCCCCGCGGGACGCGATTGGCGTTCCGCCGCTCGTTCGTCCTAGACTCTCGGGGCGCCCCTCGGGGCGTCGAGGTCCGCTCGCGGACCACGGGGCTGTGGCGCAGCTGGTAGCGCACCTGCATGGCATGCAGGGGGTCAGGGGTTCGAGTCCCCTCAGCTCCACCGGACGTTCGCTCAGAGGCCACGACGGATCCTGGACACAGGGACCGACGTGGCCTCTGGTCGTTGCAGGGCAGGTCGTGCCGCCGCCCCTCCCACGCGCAGTGGCCGGAGTGTCGCTCGTCACAGCGGGTTGTACGCTGCGACGAGGTTCTCCGGGGGGAGAGACATGCTCGGTCATGTCGCACGTGAGCCGTTCGCGGGTGTGGGCGTCCCTGCCCTGCGTCTCAGTCCGCCCGACCTCCCGGCGGACCTCGTGGACCGTCCGCGGTGCCACGCGGACGTCGAGGAGAGCACCTGCACGGTGATCACGGCACCCGCCGGGTACGGCAAGTCCACCCTCGCCGCCTCGTGGGCCGCGACCACCCCGGGGCCGGTCGCCTGGGCCACGCTCGACGCCTACGACGACGGGCTGCGGCTGCTGCGCCTGCTGGTGGCCGCGCTGGGCCGGTCGGTCCCCGTGCTCGCCGGGCCGCTGGCGGCACTGGGCGACGCGCTGCGCGGGGGCCGCCTCGACGTCGCGGCCGGCGTCGACGAGCTGCTGTCCGCGCTCGACGCCCTCGACGGCCCGGTGCACCTCGTCCTCGACGACGTGCACGAGCTGCCGACCTCGTCGCTGCGGGGCGTGCTCGGGCCGCTGGTGCGGTACCGGCCCGAGGCCCTGCGCCTCGTCCTGGTCAGCCGGTACGACGCGGTCCTGCCGCTGCACCGGCTGCGCCTGAGCGGTCGCCTCCACGAGGTGCGGTCCGACCAGCTGGCGTTCACCGTCGCCGAGGTCGCCCGCCTGGCGGCGCACGTCCGCGCGGGCGTCGACGACGTGACCGTCCGCCGGCTGCACGCCGTCACCGGGGGATGGCCCGTCGCCGTGCGGCTCGCGCTGGCGGCACCGGGCGCCGGCGACCTGGGGGAGAGGCTGACGCGCGCCCAGGCGGCTGCCGTGCCCCTGACCGGGTACTTCGTCGAGGAGGTCCTGGACGGGCTGCCGTCCCGGCTGCGCACCTTCGTGCTGCGTGCCAGCGCCGCGGGCACCGTGGACCCCGTGCTCGCCGCCGCGCTGGCTCCCGACGGTGCCGCGGCGCTCGAGGAGTGCGTGCACCGCGGCCTGTTCCTCACGGCGCGCGCCCCCGACGGCTCCGCGCCCTACACGTGGCACGCGCTGTTCGCGGCGCACGCGCGGATCACGTACGAGCGGACGGACCCGGCCGGCGCGGCGCAGGCGCACCGGGTGGTCGCCGCGCACGTCCGCGTCGCCGACCCGGTGGCGGGTGTGACGCACGCGCTCGCCGCCGGCGATCCGGGCCTCGCGGTCGAGATCCTCGCGGAGCGGTGGCCCGACCTGCTCGTCCGGGGCGACGCGCAGGTGGTCGAGCGGCTCGTGGCCCGCATCCCGGTCGCCGTGGGCGACAGCCCCGACCTGCAGGTCGCCCTCGCCGCGAGCAGGGCGTACCTGGCGGCCCCCGCGGGCCGCTGGACGGACGACGCGCCGGCTGCCGGTGCCGTGCGCCACCTCGTGGAGCTGTTCGTCGGCGACCGGCGGCCCCCGCTGCCGCAGGCCGTCGCCGCGGGGCGTGCGCTCGTCGACGGTGGGCCCCTGCCCCCGGCGACGCGCGCGCTCGGCCTGTACCTGCTCGGCCGTGCCGAGGTGCACGAGCCGACGTCGGGCGGCGACGCGATCGGGCTGCTGGAGGAGGGGGCGGCGCTCGCGGGTGCGCACGAGTGGCCGGGCGTGCGCGTCGGCTGCCTCGCGGAGTCGAGCCTCGCGCTGCTGGCGGCGGGGGCGACGTCCGCCGCGGAGGAGCGTGCGACGGACGCGCTGGCCGAGACGCGCCGGCACGGCTGGCGGCGCACCAGCGTCACCGGCACCGCGTCGCTGACGCTGGGGATCGCTGCGCACTGGCGCGACGACCTGACCGCCGGTGCGGCGCACCTCGCCGACGCCGCCGCGGCGGCGGCGCCCACGCGGCCCGACGTCGTGCTCCACGCCGCCGTGCTCCTCGCCATGACCGCGCTCGCGGCCGGTGACGCCGCGACGCTGGCCCGCGCCCACGCGCTGCTCGACGGCCCGCGCACGGGGCAGGTGCTGCCCACGCACCTGCCGGACCTGGTCGACATGCTCCGCGCCCACGAGCTGGACGTGCGCGGCGACCTCGACGGCGCGGTCGAGGCCGTGCGCGCGCTGCCCGCGGCGGCTCGGCACCCTCTCGCGCGGTGCTGGGAGGCCGACCTCCTGCTCCGGGCGGGCGACCGGGCAGGGTCGCAGCGCGCCCTCGGTGCGCTGCGGGGCCGCCAGGCGCGGCACGTGGAGGTGCTGGCGCTCCTCGTGCGGACCGCCGCGTCGCACGGCCACGCCGCGCACGTGCTGCTCGAGCGCGCGCTGCAGGTCGGCGCCCCGGAGGGAGCGGTCCGCGCGTTCCTCCAGGAGCCGTTGCGTCCGCTCCTGCTCGAGCACCTCGGCTGGAACGGCGGGCACGACGCGTTCGTCGCGCGGGTCCTGGCCCGGTTCGACTCGGCGCCGCGGCTGACGCGGGCCGGGTGGGACCTGACCGCGCGGGAACGGGACGTGCTGGCGTGCCTGCGGTCGCCCATGACGGCGGAGGAGATCGCGTCGTCCCTCTTCGTGTCCGTCAACACCGTCAAGACGCACCAGCGCGCCGTCTACCGCAAGCTCGGCGTGGAGAGCCGGCGCGAGGCGGTGCGGGTCGCCGCGTCGCGCGGGATGCTCTGACCGTCCGGGGGGTCAGCCGCGCGCGGTGCCGCCGGTGTCCTCCAGGGCGTACATCTCGGTGATCGGCACGCCCAGGTCCGTCAGGAGCGCGATGAG
Organism: Cellulomonas wangsupingiae; assembly: GCF_024508275.1. Taxonomy (NCBI): domain Bacteria; kingdom Bacillati; phylum Actinomycetota; class Actinomycetes; order Micrococcales; family Cellulomonadaceae; genus Cellulomonas; species Cellulomonas wangsupingiae. Next base: position 2,556,594 of record NZ_CP101989.1, on the reverse strand, counting down.
TCCGGCGAGCGCCGCCGCGTCCGGCACGCGGCAGGACAGCAGGGCGCCGTCCTCCGTCGGGGTCGCGACCACGTCGGCGTAGTCCGCCAGCGAGGACAGGTCGTGCACGGGAGCGACGACGCGGATGTGGTACAGCATCGGGTACCCCACTTCCGACGGGCCTGGGTCGACCCTGCCAGGGCGCCGCGGGCCGGGCCTCATCCGCACCGGGTGACAGCCCGCGCGCGCCGCGCGCTCATGCGCGGGGGGTGAGGCGCCGCGGCCGGACGCACCGCAGGCTCGGCAGGGCAGGGATCGACTCGTGAGAGGTGGGGCCATGCGTCGCAGCAGGGGGGTCCGGGTGACGGCAGTCCTGGCCGTGCTGCTGGCCGCGGCCGGCTGCTCCGACGACTCGACCGAGGCGAGCTCGACGCGCGCGTGCGACGCCGCGGACGACCTGGAGAAGGCGTTGTCGGACTTCGAGGACGCGCTGTCGCCCGAGGCCACGGTGGACGAGCTCCGGGACGCGCGGCAGCGGGTCGACGACGCGCAGGACGCGCTGGACGACGCCGCCGAGGACGTCGTGGAGGCCCGTGCCCGCGACGTCGAGGAGGCGTGGGACCGGTTGGACGACGACGTCAGCGGGCTGCGCGGCGACGAGACGGTCGGCGAGGCCGTCGACGCGCTGCGCACCGACGCAGCCGCCGTCCGGGACGCGCTGCGCGAGCTCGTCGCCGACGTGGACTGCTGAGCGGCGCCGGCCGGGACCGTCCCCGTCAGCGCACCTCGACCGGGAAGAGCTCCGTGCGCGCGACGACACGTTCGCGGTCGGCCGCCAGCCGCGCCCGCCGGGGGTCCGCCACGTACGCGTCCATCGCGGCGCGGTCGGGGAACCGGTAGACCTGCACCTCGTGCGGGTGCCCGTCGGCGCCGTCGCCCACGACGCGGTGCAGGACCTGGGCGCCGTGGTCCGCCACGAGCTCGAGGACCGCGTCCTCGTACCGCGTCATGGCGGCCTCCTGGCCCGGGGTGGCCCACAGCAGGCAGCACAGCGTCAGCTCGGCCATCCCGACAGTGTGCCCGCAGCGGACGGAAGTGGCGAGGGCCCCGAAGCGACCGGCGCCGCACGGCTATAGCATTCGCAGCGCTGCGCGCCCTTGTCGGCCGGGAAAGCGTTCGCCTACGTTTGAGAAACCGGTTTCTCACCGGCCCGCGGCGCGTCCACGCCGCGGACCTGCCGGCACAGGTCGGTCCGCGCCCCGGGGCGCCGGCCGCGACGACGCGTCGACGACGACGAGGAAGAGGCGACCATGAGACGACCACTGGCAGCACGAGCCCTGGCGACGGGGGCGGCTGCGGCCCTGGCAGCCGTGATCGGCGTGCAGGCCGCGGCACTGCCGGCGCAGGCGGCCACCGGCAGCGCGAACGGCTTCGCGTCCCAGAACGGCGGCACCACCGGCGGCGCGGGCGGCCAGACGGTCCGCGCGACCACGGGCACCGCGATCCACCAGGCGCTGTGCAGCCGCGCGAGCGCCGCCACGCCGATCGTCATCGAGGTGTCCGGCACGATCGACCACGGCAACACCGCGAAGGTGTCGGGCGACAGCTGCAGCACCGCGGCCGGTGTCGTCGAGCTGAAGGAGATCAGCAACGTCACGATCGTCGGCGTCGGCAGCGGTGCCGTGTTCGACCAGGTGGGGATCCACCTGCGCGACGCGCAGAACGTCATCATCCAGAACGTGACGGTCAGGAACGTCAAGAAGTCGGGCTCGCCCACGTCGAACGGCGGCGACGCCATCGGCATGGAGAGCGGTGTGAGCAACGTGTGGGTGGACCACGTGACGCTCGAGGCGTCCGGCGGCGAGTCCGAGGGCTACGACGGCCTGTTCGACATGAAGGCCGGCACGAGGTACGTGACGCTGTCCTACAGCATCCTGCGCAACTCCGGCCGCGGCGGCCTCGTCGGGTCGAGCGACAGCGACCTGGCCAACGGTCCGGTGACCTACCACCACAACCTCTTCCAGAACCTCGACTCCCGCGCACCCCTGCTGCGCGGCGCGACCGCGCACGTCTACAACAACCACTACCTGGGCATCAAGGAGTCCGGGATCAACGTGCGTGCGGGCGGCAGGGCCAAGGTCGACAACAACTACTTCGAGGACTCGAAGGACGTCCTCGGCACGTTCTACACCGACCTGCCCGGGTACTGGCAGGTCTCCGGCAACGTCTTCGACGGCGTCACGTGGTCGGCCGCGGGCGAGGACACCCGCCCGGCGGGACCGAACCCGACGTCCACGACGACGGTCTCGATCCCGTACGGCTACACGCTCGACGGTGCGAGCTGCGTGCCGGCGCTCGTGCGGGCGACCGCCGGGGCGAACACGGGCAACCGGGTCTCCGACGGGTCCTGCTCACCGCAGACCCCGACGCCGACGGCCGGCCCGACGGCGAGCCCCACGCCCGGCCCCACCGTCGGCCCGACGGCGAGCCCCACGCCGTCCCCGGCGCCCACGTCGTCGCCCACCGGCCAGAACCTCAGCATCGGCGCCGGGGCCGACGGCTCCGGCAAGGGCGGCGGCACGAGCTACGGGAACGCGATCGACGGCTCGACGAGCACCTGGTGGCAGCCGAGCGGCTCGACAGGCCGCATCTCGGTGAAGTGGGAGTCGGCCACGACGGTCGGACGGGTCGTCGTGCGTGAGGCGTCCGGCTCGGCCGGGGCCATCGGCTCGTGGCGCGTCGTGAACAACGACACCGGGGCGGTGCTCGCCACGGGGACCGGGGCGGGGACGATCCGCTTCGCCGCGACGTCGTTGCGGAAGCTCAACTTCGAGATCCTCGGCTCGTCCGGGACGCCGCGCGTCGCGGAGCTCGAGACGTACGCCGGCTGACGGCCCGAGCACGTCGCCGACGCGGGGCACCGCTGCCCCGCGTCGGCGCACGCGTCAGCGGGGGGCGTCGGGCCGGGCTGCCGCGGTGCCCGGCCCGACGTCCGGGACCGGCTCCTCGCTGCTCGCGCGTCCGGCCACGAACCGCGCCAGCGCGGGGTCGTCCGACTCGACCCGCTCCACGACCTCGCCGCCCGTGCAGGTCCACAGCCCGACGACGAGGCGCTCCCCGTCCGCGCCCAGGACGCGCCACACCGCCCCGGAGTCCTCCCAGCGCCGCAGGACCCCGACGACGTCCCGGGCGTCCGCGGCGTCCTGGCTCGTCATGGCGGCCCCGTCCGGCGCCGGTCGTGCGGGGCGCTCCCGGGACGACCCGTCCACGCTAGCGCCCTGGCTCGGGAGCACCCACCTCGTCGAGCGGCGGTGTCAGGCGCCCGTCGGGGTCCAGGCGCAGGAGCATCGTGCGCGTCAGCTCCTCCAGCTGGGCGACCTGCTCGGCGCTCAGCGCGTCGACGACGAGCGCGCGCGCCGCCGCCACGTGCCCGGGCGCCGTCCGCACGACGAGGTCCCACCCGGCGTCCGTGAGGTGGGCGTTGGTGGCCCGGCGGTCCTGCGCGCAGGGCGCGCGCTCCACGAGGCCCCGCTCCTCGAGGCGGCGCACGACGTGCGACAGGCGGGGGAGCGTCGCGTTGGTGCGCTGCGCGAGGGCCGACATGCGCAGCGTCCGGTCCCGCGCCTCGGACAGCATGGCCAGGACCTGGTACTCGAAGTGCGTCAGGCCGGCGTCGCGCTGCAGCTGGGAGTCGAGCCGGGCCGGCAGCAGCTCGGCGACGGTGACGAGGCCGAGCCACGCGCGCAGCTCGGCCGGAGTGAGCCAGGGGGTCTCGGAGGTCACGGCCCCATCCTGTCACGAGGTTGACGCGACAATCAGGCGTGGCCGTCCAGCCGGCGCAGCGGGACGCCGAGGATCGAGGGCTCCGGGGGCGGCAGCGTGTCGAGCCCCTCGGGCACCGGCGGGAACCCGTCCGGCGGGACGTCGCCCACCCACACCCGCCACGTCCCGTCCGCGCGGTGCACCGCACCGCGGACCATGAGCGTCGCGTCCCCCGCGGCGTCGAGCCGGACGGCGAGGTCCGGCGCCGCGTGCGCGGGGACGAAGCCCACGATGACGTTGCGCCAGACGAGGACGAGACGGTCGTCGGCGCCCCGGTCGACCTGCAGCCGGGCCGGGACGACGGTCGGGGCGGGGTGCTCGCCGAGCCCCAGCGCCGCGAGGAGGGAGCGCTGCATCGCCGGCGCCTCGGCCGCGCAGAAGCCCACGAGGACGTCCGCGGAGACCTCGGGCCGACGACGGAACAGGGGCACGCGCCCAGCATGCCACGGGACGTCGGACGCGTTGCGGGGCACGTCCGGCGGCGCCCACCGGCTGGGCGGCCGGGGCACCTGCCCGCCACGTCATCTACCTTTCTCCCGTGAACGAAGTGGAGAACGGGCCGGACGTCCCTCGAGGCGTCGTCAGCCATGAGGTACCGGAGCTCCTGCGCAACGACGTCCGGCTCCTCGGCGAGCTGCTCGGTCGTGTGCTGCGGGAGGCCGGGGGCGACGACCTGCTCGCCGACGTCGAGCGGCTGCGCGAGCTGGCGATCGCCTCGCACAGCGAGCCCAACGGTCATGCGCTGGACGAGGCGGAGGCACTCGTCGCCGGGTTCAGCCACGAGCGCGCCGAGCAGGTGGCCCGCGCCTTCACGTGCTACTTCCACCTGGCCAACCTGGCCGAGGAGTACCACCGGGTGCGGGTGCTGCACGACCGCGAGTCGCGGCTCGCGCCGCACGAGCTGGCGCCCGACGACTCGCTGCCGGCCGCGTACCAGCAGCTCGTCACCGAGGTCGGCGAGGACGAGGCGCGCGCCCGGCTGCGCGGCCTGGAGTTCCGGCCGGTCTTCACGGCGCACCCCACCGAGGCGCGTCGCCGCGCGGTGTCCCGCTCCATCCGGCGCGTCGCCGAGCTGGTCGCCGAACGGGACACGCTGCAGATCGGCGGGACGACGCTCGCCGAGAACGAGCGACGCCTGCTCGCCGAGATCGACACGCTGTGGCGCACGTCGCCGCTGCGTGCCGAGAAGCCCACGGTGATCGACGAGGTCGCGACCGTCCTGTCGATCTTCGACTCGACGCTCGCCGACGTGCTGCCGACCGTCTACCGGCGCCTCGACGACTGGCTCCTGGAGGACGCCGCCGGGACCACCGCCCCGGTCGTGGCGCCCTTCGCACGCCTCGGCACGTGGATCGGCGGGGACCGCGACGGCAACCCCAACGTCACGGCCGAGGTCACCCGCGCCGCCGCGGTGCTCGCGTCCGAGCACGCGCTCGACGCGCTGCTCGCCTCCGCGCGCCGCACCAGCGACGGCCTGACGCTGGACGGCTCCGGCACCCCGGCGTCCGCCGAGCTGCTGGCGCTCTGGCAGCGGCAGCGCTCGCTGTCCGACGCGATCACCGCGCGCATCGCGGGCGACGCGCCCAACGAGCCGCACCGGCGCGCCCTGCTGGGCGTCATCGAGCGCATCGCGGCCACGCGACGGCGCGACGCCGACCTCGCCTACGCCACCGCCGAGGAGCTCGAGTCGGACCTGCGCACGGTGCAGGCGTCCCTCGTCGCGGCCGGCGCGCGGCGGGCCGCGTACGGCGACCTGCAGCGCCTGATCTGGCAGGTGCAGACGTTCGGCTTCCACCTCGCGGAGCTCGAGGTACGCCAGCACTCGCAGGTCCACGCCGCGGCGCTCGCGGACATCGAGGAGCACGGCATCGACGGCGACCTGCAGCCGATGACCGTCGAGGTGCTCGACACGTTCCGGGCGCTCGGCACCGTGCAGCGGCGCTTCGGGGTCGACGCGGCGCGCCGCTACATCGTGTCCTTCACGCAGTCGGCCGACCACCTGCCCGCCGTCTACCGCCTCGCCGAGCTCGCCTTCGGCGGCACGGAGCACGCGCCCGTCATCGACGCGGTCCCGCTGTTCGAGACGTTCGCCGACCTGCAGAACAGCGTCGAGATCCTCGACGCGGCGCTCGCGCACCCGCGCGTGCAGGAGCGGCTGGCCGCGAACGGCCGCCGCGTCGAGGTCATGCTCGGGTACTCCGACTCCTCCAAGGACGTCGGCCCGGTCTCCGCGACGCTCGCGCTCGACGACGCGCAGCGCCGGATCGCCGAGTGGGCGCGGCGCAACGACATCGTGCTCACGCTCTTCCACGGCCGTGGCGGCGCTCTGGGCCGCGGCGGCGGCCCCGCGAACCGCGCGGTGCTCGCGCAGCCCCCGGGCTCGGTCGACGGCCGGTTCAAGCTCACCGAGCAGGGCGAGGTCATCTTCGCGCGCTACGGCGACCCGGACATCGCGACGCGGCACATCGAGCAGGTGACGGCGGCGACCCTGCTCGCCGACGCACCCAGCGTCGTGCGCCGCAACGACGAGGCGGCCGCGCGGTTCGCCGACCTCGCCGCCCGGCTCGACGCGTCGTCGCGCGAACGGTTCCACGCGCTCGTGCGCGCCGACGGGTTCCCGTCGTGGTTCGCGCAGGTGACGCCGCTCGAGGAGATCGGCCTGCTGCCGATCGGGTCGCGCCCGGCGCGGCGCGGGCTGTCCGTCTCGTCCCTGGACGACCTGCGGGCGATCCCGTGGGTGTTCTCGTGGTCGCAGGCCCGCATCAACCTGGCCGGGTGGTACGGCCTGGGCAGTGCGCTGGCGGCCGTCGGCGACGAGGCCGAGCTGCGCGCGGCGTACGCCGAGTGGCCGCTGTTCGCGACGATCATCGACAACGTCGAGATGTCGCTCGCCAAGACGGACGAGCGCATCGCCGCCCGGTACCTGGCGCTCGGCGACCGCGACGACCTGGCCCGGATGGTGCTCGACGAGATGGCGCTGACCCGTCGCTGGGTGCTCGCGACGACGGGCAGCACGGGCGTGCTGTCCCGCCGCCGGATCCTCGGCCGCGCCGTGCAGCTGCGCAGCCCGTACGTCGACGCGCTGTCGCTGCTGCAGCTGCGGGCGCTGCGCGGCCTGCGGACGGGGGAGGACCCCCAGTCGGCGGACGAGCTGCGCCGCCTGCTGCTGCTCAGCGTCAACGGCGTCGCCGCGGGCCTGCAGAACACCGGCTGACCGCGCGCACCCGCCCCCGTCCCGCCCTCGCGGCGGCGGCGGGGGCGTCGTGCTGCCCGGTGCCGCCGCGGTGGGCGGCTCAGCGCGCCGGGACGGTCCGGGTGGCCGCCCACGCCCGCAGCGCGCCGAGGCGTTCGGCCATCACCACGGACAGCGGGCGTGTCGCCCGCAGCTCGTCCAGCACGGCCGCCGCGTCGAGGTCGACGCCCCGCGCGTGCGCCGCGTACGTCGCGGCGACCACGGCCTGCTCGACCTCGGCACCGGAGAACCCGTGCGAGGCGGTCACGAGCGCCGGGACCTCGTCGCCGCGCAGCGTGAGCCCTCGGCGGGCGGCGTGCAGCCGCAGCAGCGCGTCGCGGGCGCCCTCGTCCGGCAGGTCGACGAAGAACAGCTCGTCGAAGCGGCCCTTGCGGACGAGCTCGGGCGGCAGCGCGGAGATGTCGTTCGCGGTCGCGGCGACGAAGACGCGGTGTCCGCGGTCGGCGAGCCAGGTGAGCAGCGTGCCCAGCACCCGGCGGGCCGAGCCGCCGTCACCGTCGCCGGTCGCGATCGCCTTCTCGATCTCGTCGACCCACAGCACGCACGGTGCGAGCGCGTCCGCGGCGGCGAGCGCGTCACGCAGCCGTCGCTCGGACTCGCCGACGTACTTGTCGTGCACGCCGGCCAGGTCGAGCCGCAGCAGCGGCACGCCGAGGATCGAGGCGGCGGCACGGGCGGCGAGGGACTTGCCGCACCCCTGCACGCCGACCAGCAGGACGCCGCGCGGCGCGTCGAGGTGCGGTGCCGTGCCGTCCATCGCCGGACGCCGCAGCACCAGCCAGCGCACCACCCGGTCGAGCCCGACGAGGTCACCGGGGGCGACCGTCGCGTACTCGTAGGACAGGACGCCGTCGGCGGCGAGCGCGTCGAACCGGGCCCGCTCGACGACCGGCACGTCGCGGTCCGTGAGGGCTCCGTCGTCGACGACCGCGCCGTGCGCGAGCCGGGCCACCTCGCCCCGCGACAGCCCGGCGAGGCGCTGCACGAGCAGCTCGCGGGCCCGCGGGTCGACGTGGGGGACCTGGCCGGTCACCTGGGACCACGCCGCGACGGTGCGGTCGACGATGAGCCCGCGCTCCGCGGGGGACGGGAACGACACGGGCACGCGCACGGCGAGGTGCTCGACCTCCCGCGGCAGGACGAGCGCGCGCGACACGAGCACGAGCGTGCTGCGCAGCCCCATGGGCCGCTGCGCGACGTCCTTGAGCAGCCGGACGACGACGGGGTCGTCGAACCACGGGTGCAGGTCGAGGAGCACGTGGACGGCGGGCTCGACGGAGTCCGCGATCGTGCGCAGGAGGGCCGGTGGCTCGCTGTTGTGCCGCTGGGCGCCGCCGAGGTCCACGTCGAGCCGGCGCAGACCGTCGGTGACGCTCCACCGGAAGACGGGCTGCGGCGGCCGGCCGCCCGGCGGGCGGGAGGCAGCACGCAGGACCAGCTCGACGGCGCCGCCCTCGTCGTCGGTCTCGAGGACGATGATCGGGGTTCGTGCGGCCACGAGCGCCGCGAGGTCGTCGCGCGTGGGCTCCGGTTGCACGCAGGCGAGGCTAGCGCCCGGTGGGTGCGACGACGTGCACCGCGGCGCGTGCGGCCGCGATGTCCACCCGCACGCGTCAGCGCGGCAGCGACACGACCGCGGGGACGGGTGCGCCGGAGGCCAGCAGGTCGAGCACCAGCCGCTCGTGGGGCACGACGTCGTCGGGCAGCGCGTGCAGCGGGTGCCAGCCCATCTCGGCGGCGCGGTCCGGCTCCCGGAGCGAGGGCTCCCCGCTCCACGTCGTGACCTCGAAGAACACGTCGACGCGCTGCTCGACCGCGGGTCCGCCGCGCTCGAAGCGGTGCAGCGCCGTGAGCGGCCGCAGCGCGTCGGGCGCCACGACGACCCCGGACTCCTCGGCGGCCTCACGCACGGCCGCCTCGTGGACGGACTCGTCCGGGTCGACGTGCCCGGCGAGCACCGACCACCACCCGTCCATGTAGCCCGTGCCGGCGCGGCGCTGCAGCAGCACCTCGTCCCCGCCGGGCCCGGTGCGTCGCAGCACCACGTACGCGGCAGCGACGAGCAGCGTCCGCTCGCCGAGGTGGTCGTCCGGGGCGTAGCCGTCGGGGGGCGCAGGCATGGCGCGAGTCTGGCACGGCTCGCGGGCGTGCCGGCCCGGGGCGCCCTCGGATCAGCCCGCCCCCGAGAGGTCCGTGTGCAGGATCTCCCACACGTGGCCGTCCGGGTCGGTCACCGTGCGCGCGTACACCCCGCCTCCCTGCTGGACGGCGCGGGGCTCGGCGCCCCCGGACGCCACGGCGCCGCGCACGAGGGCGTCGACCTCGTCACGGGACCGTGCGGTCAGGCAGTGGAGCACCTGCGTGCTCGCGCGCGCGTCCGCGACGGGCAGGGACGTGAGCCGCGCGAACCGCGCGCGCTCGAGCAGCATGACGCAGATCGCGTCGGACACGACGACGCAGACCACGTCGTCGTCGCTGCACGCCTCGTTCACCGCGAAGCCGAGCCCGGCGTAGAACGCGCGCGCCGCGCCGAGGTGCCGCACCGGGAGGCTGACGATGATCATGCGCTCCACGAGGGCTCCTGCGGGTGGGTGGGGCCGGGCGTCACCTGTGCCGACCGTCGCGGGGGTCGAGGCTCATCGGGGGTGGGGAGTCGCGTGGCAGCTGCGCCGAACTGCGCGAGCGCAACGTGGAGCGGCACAGGCGCAGCATCGACGCGCCGATCGAGCCCGAGCCCCCGTCCGGCGCTGCGCGACAGGCTGCTCTCCGCACCGGAGTGGGGCACCGGTTCACCACCGCGGCGCCTGGCGTCACCCTGAGCCTTCGTTGGAGGACCGCTGCCGGTTCGACGCCGAGCCGTGACCGGCGTCCGCCACACTCGTCCCGTGACGATGCCCACCGCCCCACCGGCGTTCACGGCGGCGTCCCCTCCGAAGGTGGTGCGCTGGCTCCGCCCGGTCGGCGCCACGCTCGCGATCGTCGGCACCGTCGTGCTCGGCGCGATCACCCTCGTGACGATGCTCACGGTCATGTCCCACCCGGCGACGCCCTGGGTGGGCTTCGTGCCAGGTCCGGACGGCACGCCGACCGTCGTGGTCCAACGGTCCGGAGCCACGAGCGTGACCCAGGTCCAGGTCCGGGTGTCTGACACCGACCGGACGGTTCTTTGGGAGATCGACCGGGTACCAGGCTCGTCGTGGGACGGAACTGTCGGGCTCGGCGACGTCCCGAAGGGCTTCATGGCGAGCCATGCGATGCAAGGGGCGGCGATCCCCGGTGGCGCGGTGGTCGTCGTCACGAACGGCTGCTACGCGTCGTATGTCAGCGTGCCGGACGGGCCACTGACGCCCGGCGTCGTCACGACCGACGACGAGCAGGTCAGCCTCGACGAGTTCTACAGCTCCGGAGGGGCGTTCACGCCGTGCGGGCACGCGGAGCTCCGGACCCAGCGCAGCATCGCAGCCGGTGGGCTGGTCCTACTGAGCGCCGGCATCGGCGCGCTCATTGCGAGCATCCGGCGCCGCGCCGTGTGACTCGAACGAGTCGGGCTCCCGGACGGCTTCGAGCCTGCCGCGCGCCGCGAGGGCGGCTCATCGGTGGTCGTCGTCACCGCCCCCTCACGACGGTGTGCGCTCGGCGCAGCTTCCGTGCAACTCCACGGGGGGTGTGCGATGTCGGTGGCCGGGACTACCGTCGCAGATGTGACGACCACCACATCCGAGCAGACGTCCGGCTCCGGTGCGACCACCGCGTCCGTGCCCGCCGACCTGACCGCCGACGAGTTCGCGCAGCGGCTCGCGCCGATGCGCCGCGAGATCCTCGCGCACTGCTACCGCATGACCGGTTCGGTCCACGACGCCGAGGACATGCTGCAGGAGACCTACCTGCGCGCGTGGCGCGCGATGCACGGCTTCGAGAACCGCTCGTCGCTGCGCACGTGGATGTTCCGGATCGCGACGAACACGTGCCTGACGCACCTCGAGGGCCGCCGGCGCCGCCCGCTGCCGACGGGGCTCGGCGCGCCGGCCGCGGACCCGCGGGACCAGCCGCGCGAGGACCACGGGACGTCGTGGCTCGAGCCGCTGCCGGACTCCCTGGTCTGGGCGCAGCCGCCGGCGGACCCCGCTGAGACCGCGGTCCACCGCGACACGGTGCGGCTGGCGTTCGTCGCGGCCCTGCAGCACCTGACCGCGCAGCAGCGCGCGGTCCTGCTGCTGCGGGACGTGCTCGCCTGGTCGGCCGCCGAGGTCGCCGACGCGCTCGGCCTGTCGGTCGCCGCCGTGAACTCGACGCTGCAGCGCGCGCGCGGCCACATGGCCAGCGTGCACGACGTCCCGCCGCTGGAGCCGACGGACCCGCGTCAGCAGGAGCTGCTGGCGCGGTACGTGGCCGCGTTCGAGGCGTACGACGTCGCGGCCATCGTGGAGCTGCTCGCCGCCGACGTGGTGTGGGAGATGCCCCCGTTTCCCGGCTGGTACGCGGGGCCGACGGCGGTCGGCGAGCTCATCGACAGGTGGTGCCCCGCCCGGGGGCCGGGCGACATGCGGCTGGTGCCGACGTCGGCCAACGGGCTCCCGGCCTTCGCGGTGTACATGCGCGACGCGCGCGGTCGGCACCGCGCCTTCCAGGTGCAGCAGGTGACCGTCACGGCCGACGGCGTGCGGCACGTGACCGTCTGGTTCGGCCGGGACCTGTTCGCGCGCTTCGGGCTGCCGGCCGAGCTGGCCTGAGCCGCCGCAGCGGCACCGGGCGTCGCCCGACCCCGGAGAGGTGGGGACGGGCGACGCGCGGGTCAGGGGCCGACGACCACCTCGAGGGGAAGGCTCGAGGACTCGCCGGCCGCGTTGCGGAACGTCGCGACGACGGTGTGGCGCCCGGGCGCCCACCCCGCCGTGGACGTCGTGACGGTCTGGCGCGCGGGTGACCGCGGGGACAGCTGCCGGCGGTCCACCTCACGCCCGTCGGCCGTCAGCACGTACTCGGAGGCGTTCGTGCCCCACCACAGGGTCGCGGTGACGCCCACCGTGCCGTCCGCCGCTGTCGAGGTGCTCAGGCGCGGGGTGCCCGGTGCGGCGTCGCGGACCGTCACCGTGCGGGGCGCCGAGCGCGACGTCCCCCACGGGTTCAGCGCCTCGGCGACGTAGGTGTACGTGCCGTCGGGCCGCCCGGTGAGGGTGAAGGCCGTGTGCTGCGCGGCGGGTGACCGGGCGTCGACCCGTCGTGCCTCGACCAGCACGTCGTTCTCGTACAGCCGGACGACGGTCGCGTTCTGCCCCCACCACAGCGTCGAGGTGATCGTGTAGTCGCCGTCGTGCAGGCCGGTGTCCCAGCCGTTGTCGTCGGACAGCCGGGGTGCGTCGGGCGCCGCCGAGGTGCCGGGTGCTCCCGACGGGAGCGTGGCGCCGGCGCCGGCGCGGACGGCGACGGCCGCGTCCGCGGCCGGCTGCACGTGCGGCGCGTAGTGGTCGCCCGGGACCCAGCGCGCCTCGTCCGCGAGCGGGGTGGGGGAGGTCGCGTTGAACGCCGCGACGAGGTCGACGGGCACGTCGCGCACGAGCGAGCCGCGCTCGGCGAGCATCGTGCCCTTCCACGCCGTGACCACGGACGCCGGGTCGACGCCGGGCGCGAGGTCGAACACGTTCTCCTCGGCGACGACGCTCGACTCGACACCGGCACCCAGGAGGTACGCGTACCCCTGTGCCCGGCTCTGCTCGTAGACGTTGTTGTACACGTGGACGTCGCCGAAGCGGACCCGGGGCGCCCGCTGCCCGATGTCGGTCCAGAGGTTGTGGTGGTACGTCACACGGTGCTGCCCGCGGTCCTGCAGCCGGGAGTCCGAGGATCCGACGAGGCTCGTCTTGTCGTGGTCGTCGAAGTGGTTCCACGAGACGGTGACGAGGTCGGAGCCGTGCGTGACGTCCAGCAGGCCGTCGTGCACCTCGTACGGCCGTCCGTAGACCGTCTCGAGGAGGCTCGGGGGGTGCTCGCCGTCGTCGAGCGTGAGGTGGTCGGCCCAGACGCTCGTCGACGCCCACACCGAGAGGTTGTCGTACGCCGAGTTCCAGTTGCCCGCGTCGCTGTCGCCCGGGTCCCACTGGGGGAAGCAGTCGTAGGCGTCGGAGAGCGTGAGGTTGCGGACGATGACGTTCGAGGCGTCGCGGATGCGCAGGTTCGCGCCGACGATCCGGGCGTCGTCCCCGACGCCGACGAGCGTGACGTTCGAGCCGACGTGCTGCTGGGTCTGGCGTGCCTGGAGCGCGGCGGCGGCGACGCGTGCGTCCTCCAGGGGGCCGGCCGGGTCGGTGCGTCCCCACGGCCCCGTCGGGTCGAAGTGCGCGATGTAGGCGGCCATCGAGAACGGCTCGTCCGTGCCGGCGACCGTCACCTGCGCGGCGAAGTCGTCGCAGGTCAGCCGCGCACCGTCGGGTCCGGCGAACGCGTCGAGCGTGCCGCGCACGTACACGATCCGCGGCTCGGTGACGGTCCGTGCCGTCGTGCCGGTGGACCCCGGGCCGCCGCCGAGCGCGTCGCGCAGCTGCGTCCAGGTCTCGACGACGTGCACCTGCGCGGCATGGGCCGCTGCGCCGCCCGTCGTGCCGGTGGCCTGCACGACACGACCGTCGGGGCGGGTGGTCCCGGTCCACGACGCCCAGCCGTCCCCGGGTGCGAGCGTCTCCTGCCCGAGGTCGCGTGTCGTGGCGGGGGTGTCCGCCCGGGCGGGCGAGGCCGTCGCGGTGGTCGCGGCGGCGGCCGTCCCGGCGGCCAGCGCGACCGCGACGACCGCGACGGCCGCCCGCCGCGGGGGCGACGGCCGCACGGGCTCGGCGCGTCGGGACGAGGTCTGTTCGGCTCCCGGGCGGCGTGGCGGGGTGGCAGCGGTGTCGCGCATGGGACTCCCTTGTCGCCGGCACGGCGAGAAAGCGGTTTCCCGTCGGGCGGTCAGCCTGGCACACCGGGCAGGGAAAGCGCAATCCCCCCACATCGGGCATCTGCTGCGGGCACCGTCGACGACGGAACGCGGGCCCCCGCCGCTCCTGACCTGCAGGAGCGGCCGGAGCCCGCGTTCGTCGGTGGTGCGGTGTGCCGAGCGGTCAGGCCGTGGTGGGCGCGCCCGGACGGTGGCTGCGGCCGCGGCCACCGCGGCGGCGGCGACGCGGGGCGTCGGTGGCCTCCCCGCCCGGCGCGGCGTCGCGCACCGACGAAGGGCCGGTGGGCTGCGGCGCGCGGGTGCCACGCGTGTCGCGCGGGGTCTCCGAGGTCCACGTCGTCGCCGGGCCTGCCGGACGCGACGCCGCACGGGAGCCGGAGCGCCGCGGGGCGCCGCCGTCGGGCTGGGCCGACGCACCCCGGGGAGCACGCTGCGACCGGCCGCCCGTGGCGGACTGCGCACGCGGTGCGCCCGACCGGCCGCTGCCGGACGGCGCGCGCCCGGAGCCGGCGGGACGGTCGCCCGTCATCACGTGGCGCGCAGCGTCGTGCGACACCGCGGCGCCGCTGCCGGCGCCACCCGTCGCGGGCACCGTGCCGGGCTCGCCCGCGAGCCGGCGCACGAGGTCGTCGCCCGGGCGCACGGCGACGGGGGTGACCGTGATGCCCGCGGCGCGGGTCATGGCCCGGACGTCCGCGCGCTGCTCGGGCAGCTGCAGGGTGAGCACCGTGCCCGCGGCGCCGGCGCGGGCCGTGCGGCCCGACCGGTGCAGGTAGGCCTTGTGCTCGGCCGGCGGGTCCACGTGCACGACGAGCTCGACCTCGTCGACGTGGATGCCGCGGGCCGCGATGTCGGTCGCGACGAGCACGCGCGCCTCGCCGGAGGTGAACGCCGCCAGGTTGCGCTCGCGCGCGCCCTGGCCGAGGTTGCCGTGCAGGTCGACGGCCGGGATGCCTGCCAGCGTGAGCTGACGTGCGAGCTTCTTGGCGTGGTGCTTGGTGCGCATGAACAGCACCCGGCGACCGGAGCCGGCCGCGAGCATCTCGACGACCTCCTTCTTGGCCGCGGCGTCGGCGACCTCGAGCACGTGGTGCGTGCTCGCGACGACCGTCTGCGCGGCCGGGTCGACGGCGTGCTCGACCGGCGACGTCAGGTAGCGGTCGACGAGGGTGCCGACCCCGTTGTCGAGCGTCGCGGAGAACAGCAGGCGCTGCCCGCGCTTCGGCGTGCGGTCCATGAGGCGGCGGACCACCGGCAGGAAGCCGAGGTCGGCCATGTGGTCGGCCTCGTCGAGGACGGTGATCTCGATCCCGTCCAGCGTGAGGAGCCCCTGGCGCAGCAGGTCCTCCAGGCGGCCGGGGCAGGCGACGAGCACGTCGACGCCCCGGTCGAGGGCGGTGACCTGGCGCGACTGCGCGACACCGCCGAACATGGCCGTCGTGCGCAGGCCGGCCGCGGCGGCCAGCGGCGCGAACACGGCCTCGATCTGCGTGGCGAGCTCCCGGGTGGGGCACAGGACCAGGGCGCGCGGGCGGCGCGCACGACGCGTCGTGGTCGACGCCGCGAGGCGGGCCACGACGGGCAGCGCGAACGCGAGCGTCTTGCCGGAGCCGGTGCGGCCGCGGCCGAGCACGTCGGCGCCGCGCAGCGTGTCCGGCAGCGTCGCGGTCTGGATGGGGAACGGGGTGGTGATCTGCTGGTGCGCGAGGGCGCGCACCAGCGCCTCGGGCACGCCGAGGTCGGTGAAAGTGGTCACAGGGATGGTGCCTCTCGGGGGAGAAGAGTCGGGGTCCGCCGCACGATTCCCGGGGGGACTCCACGACGCGGGCGCGCGGTACATCGCGCTGCCTCTGGCCCCCACTGTCTCACACCCGTCGTCCGGCGCCCTGGTGGACGGGTCGAGCCGCAGGTCAGCGGTCCGCGACGGACGTGTCCTGCGGGGCGTCGAGCGCGGTGTGCAGCAGGGCCGTCGCGGTGGGCGTCCACCCCGGGGGCGGCGCCACGGCCGCCCACGCGTCCGCGTACTCGCCGACGAAGGTGTGGCCGTGACCCGGCGGGGCCTCGCCCGCCACGAACAGGTCGATGACCACCCGGAAGAAGGTGGCGACGGGGAACCAGGAGACGTCCGGCAGCACGTCCGCGCCCCGCGGCTCGCGCAGCCAGTCCGGGCGGTCGAGCACCAGGTCGGGCGACCACCACGTGACGCCGTCCGACGGGTGCTGCAGGTACACCACCCGCGGGTGCCGCCACTCCGCGTCCCCGTCGGCCAGGGACGCGCTGTCGTCGGGCAGGGTGCGCCCCCAGCGCACGGTGCGTCCGCCGTCGAGCACCGGGTACACCTCGCGCGACCCGGCGTCCCGGTCGCTCGTGAGCTCGCTCCACAGCGGCGTGAACCCCGGGGTGCCCGCCCACACGGCGCCGCTGGTGCGCGCCGCCACGTCGGACAGGCTCGCGAAGGCTCCCTGCGAGCCGAAGCTGCCCAGCGAGATGCCGGACGGGTAGAGCGCCGGGCGGTCGTCCGGCGGCAGCTGCGACCACCGTGCGTACACGGCCTCGAAGAGCGCGCGGCCGGCGGCCGGCGGCGTCGCGCGGTCGCCGACGAAGCTCACCCAGCTCGGCAGGTAGGAGTACTGCATGGCGGCCACCGCGGTGTCCCCGCCCCACAGCAGCTCGACGGCCGCCGCGGAGGCGGGGTCCACCCAGCCCGTGCCCGTCGTGGTCGTGACGACGAGGACGGAGCGGTCCCAGGCGTCCGTGCGGTCGAGCTCCGCGACGACGAGCGCCGCGACCTGGTCCAGGTCGGCGTCGGTGTCCAGGCCGGCGTACACGCGGACGGGCTCGCGCACCTCGCGCTCGAGCCCGGTGGCCGCCGAGAACCGCGCGAGCTCGTCGACGTCCGGGCCCCCGGCGACGAAGCGGCGTCCCTCGCGGCCCAGGGAGTCCCACGCCGCGAGGGACGCGGGCGACCCGCTGCGCTCGGGGTCCGTCGGCTGCTCGTCGCCCGGGAACGTCTCCTCGTCGAGCGCGGCGTACGTCGTCGTCAGGACGTGCCGCAGCCCGGCGACGACCGTCCCGTCGAGCACCAGGTACGCGGCCACGCCCACCACGACGACCGCGACGAGCCGCGCGGGGACGGGTGGCAGCAGCCGGCCGGCCAGCCGGGCGACGGCGAGCGCCGTCGCGCGCAGGGCGCGCGCGAGCAGGACCAGGAGCAGGCCCAGCGCCACGGCCAGCGCGACCACCTGCAGCGGCCGGGCGGGTGCCGCCGGCCCCATGTCGAGCAGGCCGCGCGAGCGTGCCTGCCAGTCGGCGTCGACGAGCAGCGCCGCGGCGACCACGAGCAGCGCGAGCGCGGCCGTGACGCGGTGGACGAGCACACGTCGCGCGGGCGGCCAGGGTGCCCGCAGCCCGATGCGGCGGGCACCCCACCCGGCGAAGGTCCCCACCGCGTACCCGATCGCCGCGCAGACGCCCGCGATGGCCCCCTGGTAGACCGGGCTGCGGGGCATGAGGGACGGTCCGAGCGCGGCCGCGAACAGCACGAGCGCCCCGACCAGGCCGGCGGGGGAGAAGCGGGCCCACCACCGGGCCGCGCGCGCCGCGACCCGGGCGACGAGCCGGGGTGCGCCCTCGCGAGGGCCGTCACCGCCCGGTGGCGCCGTCGTCCGGGCCGCAGGGCCGACGACGGTCGCCGCGTCGTCCGACGCCCCCCTCGTCATCCCTGCACTGTGCCACGCCCGTCCGCGCGGCACGTCCGCGCGGGTCGACACGCCGCGGGTGGGTACGGTATGGGCAGGCGGCCGTCGGGCTGTCGGACGGGCGGCGACGATGAGCGACACCGGGTACGGGGACTTCGAGTTCGAGCGGCGCTTCGTCGCGCGTGGTGTGCCTCCCGAGCTGCTCGACGCCGCACCGGCCCTCATCGTCCAGAGCTACTACCTCGCCGACGCCGGCTTCGCGCTGCGTGTACGTGCCCAGGTGTCCTCGGTGCCGGGCGTGGACGTCCGCTCCGACGAGCTCACGCTCCTGGAGCGGTACGCCGAGCAGGTCGACTTCTGTGCCGTGACGGTCAAGGGCCCGATGAACGGCGGCACGCGGTACGAGGCCGAGCGTGAGATCGACCCGCTCGTGGGCGTCGAGATGGTGCGACGCGGCGGTGCGCGGGTCGCCAAGGTGCGGCACTCGGTGTGGCTCGGTGAGGACGGCTGGGTCGTCGACGTGTTCGCAGGCGCCAACGCACCGCTCGTGGTGGCCGAGGTGGAGCGCGGCGGGCCCGTCACCGACCTCGCGATCCCCGACTTCTGCGTGACCGAGGTGACGACCGACCCCCGGTTCGCCAACGACGGGCTGGCCCACACGCCCTACGGCCGGTGGGCGCGCGCCTGGGAGGCCGAGCTCGTGCGCGACGGGCCGCGGTTCCTGCAGGGCTTCGGACGCGACCACCGCATGACCGGCATCTGACGGCCGGTCAGCGCGTCGCCCGCAGGACGAGCAACCACGAACGGTAGTGCTCGGTGACGCGTCCACCGAGCTCGGTGACCGCTGCCGATGCCTGGTCGACCTCCGCCGGGCTCCAGTCGCTGAACGTGCTGAACAGGGCGCGCACCTGCTCGGCGTCGAGGTCGGTGCGCCAACGGAACGTGGCGGTGTCCTCGAGCGCGAACCACCCGCCGTCGGTCAGCGCCCGAGCGACCGCGGCGGCGTCCTGCGCGTCCGGTCCAGGGCGCCCGGGCCCGGACCGCGCCGCGACGACCTGCCCGATGCGCTCGCGGAAGGGGGTCGTCACGTCCGGGTCACCGAAGACGTGGCGCCACACGAGGAACCTGCCGCCGGGCGCCAGCGCCCGGTGCAGCCGGGGCAGCACGATCCCGAGGTCGAACCAGTGCACCGCGGTCGCGGCGACCGCGACGTCGACGCCGCCCGCCGGCAGCTCGACCTCCTCGGCGCGCGTCACCAGGACCGTCGCCGCCGGGTGCGTGGCCGCCAGCCTCGCGGCGAGCCGTGGGCCCGGCTCGACCGCCGTCACGCGGGCGCCCGCCGCCAGCAGCGGGCCCGTCGCCTCACCTGTCCCGGCCCCCAGGTCCAGCACGCGCGTGCCCGGCGCGACCAGGAGCAGCACCCGGTCCCAGAGCGCGGGCGGGTAGGGCGGACGGGCCGTGCGGTAGACGTCCGCGTGCTCCTCGAAGTGCATCGGATCGACCACGCGGGCGAGCCTAGGCCCGCCCGCGCCGCGGTGGCCTCGCGGTCGCCCGTGGGGCTGCGCCTCCCCGGTGACGTGCCTACAGTGGCGGCGCGTCGGCGACCGCCGGCCGGCGGCGGTGACGCCGCACGACCGCCGGGGAGGCTCTGGGTGCACGGGTGGGACCACGTCCGGGGTGCGCGGGTGCGCGCCGGCATCGTCACGGTCGTCGTCGCGCTGCTCGCGTCGTGCACGTGGGGGACCGCCGACGACGCCGCGCCGGCGACGCCCTCGGCCTCCGCCACCCCCGAGCCCGTCGCGGTGACGCCCCTCGAGGCGCCCGCCCCGGCGACCGTCGTCGACGGGGACGACGCCGCGGCGGCCCTCGCGACGTCGGCGGCGCTGCTCGACGCCGCGCCCGTCGTGGTCCTCGCCGCCGCCGGGGACGTCCCGGGCACGCTCACGGCCGCGACGGCCGCGGTCGCGCTGGGTGCCCCGGCGCTGCTGACGGGCGCGGACGCCGACGTCGCGTCCGAGCTCGCGCGCCTGGGGGCGCGGCACGCGCTGGTCGTCGGGGACGTCGACCCGGCCGTGCTGCCCGACGACGTGGTGGCCGTCGCGGTGCCCTCCGGCGCGGGGGCCGACGTGCTGTCCGCGGCGGTCGGCCGGCCGCTCGGCGAGCCGGCCCCCGTGCCCGCCGGCGGCGAGGCGGCCGCCGTGCGGGCCCTGGCCGCGCCCGAGCCGGCCGTCCTCGTCGCCGAGGGGGCGACCGCGACCGCGTCGGCCGATCCCGCGGCGACCCCCGGTGACCAGGAGGCCACCGTCCTCCCGCCGACCACCGCGGTCACGGTGCCCGGCGTGCTCGCGCTCGCGGACGGTCCCGTGCCGCCCGCCGCGGCGGCCACCCTGCGTGCGCTGGGCGTCGACGTCCTGGACGTGCCGGGCGGTGACCCGCGCGCGACCTCGGCCGCCGTGCAGGCGCTTGCCGGGGCGTCGCCCGAGGCCGTGGTCGCGTACGGGTCGTCGTTCGCCCCGGCCGACCGGCTGGTGCACCGGGTGGCTGCGGCACGCACGGGCGCCGAGCTGCCCGGCGGCGGCCAGCTCGTGTTCCCGGCCGTCGAGGGCCAGCCGGGCAAGCGGTACGTCGCGCTGTACGGCACCCCCGGCTCGGGTGCGCTCGGCGTGCTCGGCGAGCAGGACGTCCCGGCCACGGTCGCGCGGGCGGAGCAGCACGCGGCGCCGTACCGCGGGCTGACGACGGACACCGTGGTGCCCGCCGTGGAGATCATCGCGACGATCGCGTCGGCGGGCGCCGAGCCCGACGGCAGCTACTCGCGCAAGCGCTCCGTCGAGGAGCTGCGTCCTCTCGTCGAGGCGGCCGGCGCGGCCGGCCAGTACGTCGTGCTCGACCTGCAGCCCGGCCACCAGGACTTCGTCACGCAGGCCCAGCTGTACACCGACCTGCTCGCCCTGCCGCACGTGGGGCTCGCGCTCGACCCCGAGTGGCGGCTGGCGCCCGGCCAGGTGCACCTGCGGCAGATCGGGTCCGTCGGCATCGACGAGGTCAACGCGACCGCGGCGTGGCTCGCGCAGCTGACGCGCGAGCGCGCGCTGCCGCAGAAGATGTTCGTCCTGCACCAGTTCTCGCTGCGCATGATCAGTGAGCGCGAGCGCCTCGACACGTCGCACGACGAGCTGGCCCCGCTGATCCACGTCGACGGCCAGGGCGGTCAGCCCGCCAAGGCCGGCACCTGGGCGGCGCTGCGCAACGCCGCGCCGCCCGTGCACTGGGGGTGGAAGAACTTCTACGACGAGGACGTGCCGATGCTCGACCCCGCGCAGACCTTCGAGGTGCAGCCGGTGCCCGACCTCGTCACCTACCAGTGACGGCCTGCCACGAGGTGCCGGATGCGCGCCGGGCCCTACCGTGGCAGGCATGACCGACGGACCCGTCCCCACCCGCACGCTGATCGACGGGCTCGAGCTGCCCGTCCTCGGTCTCGGCACCTACGGGCTGCGCGGTCCGGACGGCGTCGACGCCGTCCGCCACGCGATCGACGCGGGCTACCGGCTTGTCGACTCCGCGTACAGCTACGAGAACGAGGGCGCGGTCGGCCGGGCGGTGCGTCGCAGCGGCGTCCCGCGCGACGAGCTCGTGCTCACCTCCAAGCTCCCGGGCCGCTACCACCGGCGCGACGACGCCGTGCGCGCCGTGCACGAGTCGCTGTGGCGCGCGGGCCTGGACCACTGGGACCTGTACCTCGTCCACTGGCCCAACCCGCGGCAGGGGTACTTCGTCGAGGCCTTCGCGACGCTCCTGGAGCTCCGGGACGCCGGGCTGATCAGGTCCGTGGGCGTCTCGAACTTCCTGCCCGAGCACCTGACGGCGGTGCTCGACGCGACCGGGCACGTCCCCAGCGTCAACCAGGTCGAGCTGCACCCGCGGTTCCCGCAGCGCGAGCAGCGTGCGGCGGACGAGGTCCTGGGCGTGGTCACCCAGTCGTGGAGCCCGCTGGGGCACGGCGGCGACCTGCTCGACGACCCGACGGTCGCGCAGGTGGCGCGCGCCCACGGCGTCGGACCGGCCGAGGTGATCCTGCGGTGGCACACCCAGCTCGGTGCCGTGCCGCTGCCGAAGTCCGCGACGCCCGCGCGGCAGCGCGCCAACCTCGGGGTCCTGGCGTTCACGCTCGACGACGACGAGGTGGCCGCGATCACCGCGCTCGGCCGCCCCGACGGACGGATGTCCGACCAGGACCCGGGCGTCTACGAGGAGCTCTGAGCACGAGGGGCCCTGAGCGGTTCGTCGGTTAGCGTGTGCCCGTGACCGAGACGTCCCCGGCCGGCGTGCGCGTCGGCGTCCAGATCCAGCCGCAGCACGCCGACTACGCCCAGATCCGCGACGCGGTGCGTCGCGCGGAGGACATCGGCGTCGACGTCGTCTTCAACTGGGACCACTTCTTCCCGCTCTACGGGGACCCCGACGGCAAGCACTTCGAGTGCTGGACGATGCTGGGTGCCTGGGCCGAGCAGACGAGCCGCGTCGAGATCGGCGCGCTGGTCACCTGCAACTCGTACCGCAACCCCGACCTCCTGGCCGACATGGCCCGCACGGTCGACCACATCAGCGGCGGGAGGCTGATCCTGGGGATCGGCGCCGGGTGGTTCGAGCGCGACTACACGGAGTACGGGTACGAGTTCGGCACGGCGGGCTCGCGGATCGCGGACCTCGCGCAGACGATGCCGCGGATCCGCGCGCGGTGGGCCGCGATGAACCCCGCACCGACGCGGGACATCCCGGTGATGATCGGTGGCGGCGGTGAGCGCAAGACGCTGCGCGTCGTGGCCGAGCACGCCGACATCTGGCACTCGTTCGGTGACGTCGAGACGCTGCGGCGCAAGAGCGCGATCCTCGACGAGCACGGGGCGGCCGTCGGGCGGGACACCGCGGCGCTGGTGACCCGGTCGCTGGGCGTCGACGGGTCCGACCCCGACGAGGTCGGCGACGAGCTGCTCGCCGCGGGCGTGCGACTGTTCACGGTCGGTGCCGACGGCCCCGCCTACGACCTGACCCAGGCCGAGAAGTGGGTGCGCTGGCGCGACCGGCGCGCCTGACCTCGCGCGGCCCGGCGGTCGTGGCGCCCGGTCCCGTCTAGGCTCGGTGCCCGATGGACGACCCGACGAACGAGGTGCCGGAGCCCGGCCCGGCCGCGCCCGCGCACGCGTCGGACGGCCGCCGGTCCCCGGGGGCGCGCCGGCGTGGCGCGACCGGCTCCCGCGCGCGCGGCGGCGCCTCGCGCACGCCCTGCGCGCGGCGCGCACGTGGCGACCCCGGCACGGGTGGTGGGCGGCGACGGGCCTGGTCGCGGCCGCGCTCCTGGTGTCGGTCGCGTTCGGCGTGACGACGGCGACCACGCAGGGAGCGCTCGGGCCGCACGTGACGCGGTACGACGTGACGACCGACTCGACGGTCACGATCGACTTCGGTCCGCTGGGCACGCTGCAGACCCGGTCGCCGCTGCCGCTCGCCCTGGGCGTGCGCGCCACCGTCGGCGAGATCCCGGCGAGCGTCACCGAGCTGGGCCAGGCACGCACGCTCCAGGCGCTCGGCGAGGACCTGAGCGCGTACGTCTCGTTCTTCTCGGGCCCCGCCGCCGCCGTCGAGGACATCGCCCGGGCCCTGGTGAGCGACGCCCTGGTGCGGACGGCCTGGGCGTTCGTGGTCCTCGTGGCCGTGTGGTGGGCCGTCCGGCTGCTGCTCGGGCCCGACCGGCGTCGCCAGCTGGCGAGGCCGCTCGCCACCCACGCCCGGCCCGTGACCGCGGGCGTCGTCGCCGTGGTGGTCGGCGCGACCGTGCTGACGTCGAGCGTGGCGCCGGGCGACCGGCCCGGGACCGCCCGGCTCGCCTCGAGCGTGTTCGACGGCACGCCGCTGGAGGGCGCGTGGGTCACCGGCCGGCTCGGCGGCGTCATCGACACGTACGGCGTGTACGCCGTGGACGCCTGGCGCGAGAACGAGGAGTTCTACCAGACCGCGGACGACGCCCTGGCCGTCGCCTGGGAGCAGTGGGAGGCGGACGAGGTGCGGCTCGCGGCGGAGGAGGCCGCTGAGCAGGAGGCGGCCGAGCAGGCGGCCGCCGAGCAGAGGGCCGCCGAGCAGGAGGCGGCGGCTCAGGCGGCAGCCGGCGGCGAGGCCACGCCCGACGCCCTCGGCACGGGCGAGGCGGGAGCGCCGGACGGGGGCACGGCCGGTGACACCCCGGCCGACGGAGCCCTGGGTGACGGAGCTCCGGCCGACGGAGCCCTGGGTGACGGAGCCCCGGCCGACGGAGCCCTGGACGAGGGAGGCACCGGCGGCGCGCGGTCAACGGCGACAGCGACCCCGACACCGACCCCGCAGGTCGAGCCGGTCGTGCTGGTCGTCGTCTCGGACCTGCACTGCAACGTCGGCATGGCCCCCGTGATCGGCACCCTCGCGCGGCTCGCCGGCGCGGACGCGGTGCTCGACGCCGGCGACACGACGATGAACGGGACGTCCGTCGAGCAGTACTGCGTGACGTCGTTCGCGCGCGCCGTGCCCGACGGCGTCCAGCTGGTGACCGCGCCCGGCAACCACGACTCCGCGGACACGTCCGGGCAGTACGCCCGGGCGGGGGCCCTCGTGCTCGACGGCGAGGTCGTCGAGGTCGCGGGTGTGCGGATCCTCGGCGACAGCGACCCGAACGAGACGCGTGTGGGCGCCGGCGGCACCGCGTCGGCGCGTGGTGAGACACCCGCGGAGGCGGCGGAGCGGCTCGCGGAGGTCGCGTGCGACGACGGCGACGTCGACCTGCTGCTGGTCCACAACCCGGTGGTCGGGGACACCGCCCTCGACGAGGGGTGCGTGCCCGCGCAGGTCTCCGGCCACTACCACCGGCGGTCCGGCCCGGAGCAGGTCGGCCTCGGCGTCCGGTACGTGTCGTCCAGCACGGCCGGTGCGACGCTGAACCAGCCGACGGTCGGGCCGCTGCGGGGCGTCGCCGAGCTCACGGTCCTCCGCGTGGACCCGGTGTCGGGGAACGTCGTCGACCACCAGCTGGTGCAGGTCGCCCCCGACGCGACGGTGACCGTGAACCGGCCGCAGCCGTGGCCGGAGGTCGTGGTGCCGCAGGACGACGCGGTGACCGACGTCGACGACGTCACCCCGCCCGCGGACGACGGGGCCGCCCCCGGCGCCGGCGACCCGGCGAGGACGACCGAGGAGGGCGGCTGACGCTTCCTCCGGGATGAATCCGGCCCAAAAGGTTGCGCATCCGTGACGGAGATGTTGGCCTGGAACCGTGCGCAGCGCGCCGGCCGCCCGAGCCGGCGCGGTGCGGCGGGGGGGAACGCGCATGGGACGGGTGACGGCGATCGCGGTGGTCACCGCCGGTCTGGTGCTCGCCGGTGCCGTTCCCGCCGTCGCGGGTGCGGGGGAGGACGTCCTGCGTCCCGGCGAGCAGCTCACGGCCGGGCAGGCGCTGATGGCGCCGGGCGGCGGTCACCTGCTCGTCGTCCAGCCGGACGGCTCGCTGGGGCTGTACGCGCTCGACGACGTCACCCGCTGGTCGTCGGGCCGGGGCGTCCCGGGTGCCACGCTGGCGACCGACCCGTCCGGCGACGTACGCCTGGTCGCACCCGACGGCACGCTCCTGTGGAGCACTGCCACGGGCGGGACCGGCGGGGCCCTCCACGTGCGCGACGACGGTGACGTGGTGGTGGAGGCGCCCGACGGGACCGTCGTGTGGAGCAGTGGCACCGCGCAGGCGCCCACGACGCTCGACGGCCCCGCGCGCCTGACCGGTACGGACATCCTGACGTCCCCGGACGGCCGTCACACCCTGCTCGTCGTGCCCGGTGAGGGGGTCCAGCTGCAGGGCCCCGACGCGGCCGTCCGGTGGGCGCCCGATGCCGTGGCGACCGACCCGGACGCCGGTCCGTCCGTCGCCCTCGAGCTGCGCGCCGACGGGAACCTCGTCGCCGTCGACGAGGCGGGTGACCCCGTGTGGCGCAGCCGCACCGCCGGCCGCGGCCCGCTGACGCTCGCCGTGCAGGACGACGGCAACCTGGTCCTGCTGGACGAGGCCGGCGCCCCGGTCTGGAGCTCGCAGACCCCGATCGGGCCGGCGACGCTCGACCCCGGCGGCGTGCTCGCCGCGGGCACGACGCTCGGCTCCCCGTCGGGACACCTCGGCCTGGGGATGGCGGACGGCGTGCTCGTGGCGACGTGGGACGGGACACCGTTCTGGACGTCGCCGGCCGACGCGGCTCCCGGCGAGACGGCGCGGCTGCAGGAGGACGGCGACCTCGTGCTGCTCGACGCGGCGGGTGCCCCCGTGTGGGGGACGGGCACGGCGGGTCGCCCCGGCGCCCGGCTCGTCCTGGAGGAGGCGGCGGTGCTGCTCGTCGCGCCGCAGGGCGAGGTGCTGTGGCGGGTCGACGCCCCCGAGGCCCTCGTCCCGTCGGGCGTGCAGCCGACGGACTGCGCGGACGTGGACGGGCCGGTGGCGGAGGGTGACGTCGTGCGCACCCGCAGCGGGATCCGCGTCCACCCGTGCCTCGCGGACGCCGTCGACGCGCTCGTCGACGCCGCTCGCGCGGACGGCGTCGAGCTGGGCGGCGGCGGGTGGCGCAGCCCGGACCAGCAGGTGGCGCTGCGTCGTGCGCACTGCGGCCCGACGGACGCGGACGTCTACGACAAGCCCGCGTCCGCGTGCTCGCCGAGCACGGCGCGTCCCGGGTCCTCGCGGCACGAGCGCGGCCTCGCGATCGACTTCACGTCCGGCGGCCGCTCGCTGCACTCCGGCAGCCCCGCGTACGCCTGGATGGTCGAGCACGCGGGGGACTACGGCCTGGAGAACCTGCCGGGCGAGCCGTGGCACTGGAGCGTCGACGGGTCCTGAGGGCGCTTACGCTGGGCCTCGTGACGGAGAGCCCTGCCCCCCTGTCGGCGGTGACCCAGGACTACCTCAAGGTGGTCTGGGGGGCGCAGGAGTGGTCCGACGTCCCCGTGACCACCAAGCTGCTCGCGAGCCGGCTGGGCGTGGGCGCCTCGACGGTCTCGGAGACCGTCAAGCGGCTCGCGGACGCCGGCCTGGTGACGCACCGCCCGTACGGGGCGGTCGAGCTCACCGAGGAGGGGCGCGCGCACGCCGTGGCGATGGTGCGCCGCCACCGGCTCATCGAGACGTACCTGGTCCAGCGCCTCGGCTACGGCTGGGACGAGGTCCACGACGAGGCCGAGGTCCTCGAGCACGCGGTGAGCGACCGCTTCGTGGAGCGGGTGTCCGCCGTGCTGGGGGACCCGGACCGGGACCCGCACGGCGACCCGATCCCGGCGGCCGACGGCACGGTGCACCTGCCCGACGCCCGGGTGATGTGGGAGCTCGAGCCGGGGGAGTACCGCGTCGCGCGGATCTCGGACGCCGACCCCGAGCTGCTGCGGTACCTCGAGGGCGTCGGACTGGTGCTGGACGCCCCGGTGACGCTCGACGAGCGCCGCGCGGTGACCGGGGTCGTCAGCGTGCAGGTCGACGGCGCCGCGGACCGCGTGGAGCTGGGCGAGGTCGCGGCGAGCGCGATCTGGCTGACCGCTCGCCCCTGACGTACTCTCGCCCGATCCCCTGAGCGACCGACCGTCTCGGTCGCACCCGTGTCGAATCGATTCGAGGACAGTCCGTGAGCACAGCGCCCCGAGCAGCCGCGCCGGCCGCCACGCCCGCCGGTGCCGGCCGGGCGCTGCTGGCCCTCGCGCTCGGCGGGTTCGCGATCGGCACGACCGAGTTCGCCACGATGGGTCTGCTGCCCGAGATCGCCGCCGACCTCGACGTCGACATCCCCACCGCGGGGCACGCGATCACGGCGTACGCCGTCGGCGTCGTCCTCGGGGCGCCCACGCTCGCGGCGCTCGGAGCGCGCCTCGACCGGCGCCGGCTGCTCCTGCTGCTCATGGTCGCCTTCACCGTCGGCAACGTCATGGCGGCGTTCGCGCCGACCCTGGAGACGCTCGTCGCGGCCCGCCTGCTCGCCGGGCTGCCGCACGGCGCCTTCTTCGGGGTGGGTGCCGCCATGGGCACCGCCGTCGTCGGGGCCGAGCGCCGCGGCCGCGCGGTCGCGGCGATGATGACGGGCCTGACCGTCGCGTGCGCGGTGGGCGTGCCCCTGACCGCGGTCGTCGGCCACGCGACGGGCTGGCGCTGGGCGTTCGTCGGCGTGGGGGCGACCGGGATCGCCACCCTCGCCGCGCTGCACCGGTGGACGCCGTCCCTGCCGTCCGACCCCGCCGCCGGTGTGCGGCGCGAGCTCGCGGCGGTGCGCAACCGCCGGCTGTGGGTGGCGTTCGCGGCGGGCTCCGTCGGGTTCGGCGGCATGTTCGCCGTGTACTCCTACGTCAAGCCCCTGCTCACGGACGTGACCGGCCTGGACGTCGGCCTCGTCCCGCTCGTGCTCGCCCTCTACGGCGTCGGCATGACGGCAGGCACCCTGCTCGGCGGACGTCTTGCCGACCGGTCCGTCCTCGGGACCGTCGTCGTGGGCATGGTCGCGACCATCGTCGTGCTCGTCGTCATCGGGCTCGTCGGTCGCCACCCGGTGGCGGCGGTCACGGCCATCGTGCTGCTGGGCGTGACGTCCCAGGTGCTGGGGCTGTCGCTGCAGACCCGCCTCATGGACCTCTCGCCCGATGCGCCGTCCCTCGGTGCCGCGCTGTGCCACTCGGCGCTCAACCTCGGCAACGCCGCGGGCGCCTTCCTCGGTGGCCTCGTCATCGCCGCGGGCTGGGGGCTGCTCGCCCCCGCGTGGGTCGGTGCGGGCCTGACGGCCGTGGGGCTGCTCATCGTGCTGACGGTCGGGTGGACGCCTCCGCCGGTCGCGGCGCCGCCCGCCGAGCGCGCGGGCGACCCGCCGGTGGAGGCGCGGGTCGGCTGACCGCGGCGCCGGGTACGGCGGGCCGGGCAGGCGTCGGTACGATTCACCGGTGAGCGACCAGTCCCCGAACCCGACCCCCGACGACGTCCCGTTCCGCTACACCGCCGCCCTCGCGCAGCAGATCGAGCTGCGCTGGCAGGACGAGTGGGAGAAGCGCGGCACGTTCTTCACACCCAACCCGGTCGGCCCGCTCACCGACGGCCAGGGTCGCCACGCCGACCCGGCGGCGCGCCCCTTCTTCGTCATGGACATGTTCCCGTACCCGTCGGGCGCCGGCCTGCACGTCGGGCACCCGCTGGGCTACATCGCCACCGACGTCGTCGGGCGGTTCCGGCGCATGTGCGGGGACAACGTGCTGCACGCGCTGGCGTTCGACGCGTTCGGCCTGCCCGCGGAGCAGTTCGCGGTCCAGACGGGCCAGCACCCGCGCGTCACCACCGAGGCGAACATCGCGATCATGCAGCGCCAGCTGCGTCGCCTGGGCCTCGCGCACGACCCCCGGAGGTCGTTCTCGACCATCGACGCGGACTACGTGCGGTGGACGCAGTGGATCTTCCTGCAGATCTTCGAGGCCTGGTACGACGAGGACGCGGTGCGTCCCGACGGCGGCACGGGCCGCGCGCGCCCCGTGTCCGAGCTGGTCGAGGAGTACGCCGCCGGCACGCGCCCGCTGCCCACGGACGTCGAGGGCGTGCCCGCCGGGGCGACGTGGGCCGACCTCGACGAGGCCACGCGGCGTCGCGTCGTCGACTCGCGCCGCCTGGCGTACCTGTCGCAGACGCCCGTCAACTGGGCACCCGGGCTGGGCACGGTCCTGGCCAACGAGGAGGTCACGTCCGACGGGCGCTCCGAGCGCGGCAACATGCCGGTCTTCCAGCGCAACCTGCGCCAGTGGAACATGCGGATCACCGCGTACGCGGACCGCCTGACGGACGACCTGGAGCTCATCGACTGGCCCGAGAAGGTCAAGGCGATGCAGCGGCACTGGATCGGCCGCTCGACCGGTGCCCGCGTCCGGTTCGCGGTCCAGGGCGGTGACGAGGTGGAGGTCTTCACGACACGGCCCGACACGCTGTTCGGTGCCACGTTCCTCGTCGTGTCGCCCGAGCACCCCCTGCTGGACGAGGTGCCGCAGGCGTGGCCCGACGGCACGTCGAGCGCCTGGACGGGCGGGCACGCCTCGCCCGCCGAGGCCGTCGCCGACTACCGCCGGCAGGCCGCCGCCAAGACGGCCGTCGAGCGGCAGCAGGACGCCGGACGCAAGACGGGCGTGTTCACCGGTCACCTGGCCGCGAACCCCGTCAACGGCGAGCTGCTGCCGGTGTTCACCGCCGACTACGTGCTCATGGGCTACGGCACGGGCGCGATCATGGCCGTCCCCGGCGGCGACGAGCGCGACTTCCAGTTCGCCGAGGCCTTCGAGCTGCCCGTCGTCTACACCGTCGACGCCCCCGAGGGCACGCCCCCCGGGGCGCGGACGGGCGACGGCGCCGTCATCAACTCGTCCAACGACGAGATCAGCCTCGACGGCCTGGAGGTCGGCGAGGCCAAGGAGCGCATCGTCGAGTGGCTGGCCGCCAAGGGCCTGGGCGAGGGCACCGTCACGTACCGCCTGCGCGACTGGCTGTTCAGCCGGCAGCGCTACTGGGGCGAGCCGTTCCCGATCGTCTACGACGAGCACGACACGCCCATCGCCCTGCCGGACTCGGCGCTGCCCGTCGAGCTGCCCGAGGTCCCCGACTTCTCCCCGCGCACCTACGAGCCGGACGACGCGGACTCCGAGCCGGAGCCGCCGCTGGGCCGCAACACCGACTGGCTCTACGTCGAGCTGGACCTGGGCGACGGGCCCAAGCGCTACCGACGCGACGCCAACACCATGCCCAACTGGGCGGGCTCGTGCTGGTACTACCTGCGCTACCTGGACCCGCGCTCCGACGACGTCCTCGTCGACCCGGCGCTCGAGGAGTACTGGATGGGCCCCGGTCACGGCGCGCAGCCGGCCGGGTCGACCGGGGGCGTGGACCTGTACGTCGGGGGTGTCGAGCACGCCGTGCTGCACCTGCTGTACGCGCGGTTCTGGCACAAGGTCCTGCACGACCTGGGGCACGTGCGCAGCTCCGAGCCGTTCCACAAGCTCTTCAACCAGGGGTACATCCAGGCGTACGCCTACACCGACGAGCGCGGCGTGTACGTGCCCGCGGCCGAGGTCGTCGAGGACGAGGCGTCCCCGACCGGCTTCACGTGGGAGGGGCGGCCCGTCAACCGCGAGTACGGCAAGATCGGCAAGTCGCTGAAGAACGCGGTGTCGCCGGACGAGATGTACGAGGCGTACGGCGCGGACACCCTGCGCGTCTACGAGATGTCGATGGGCCCGCTGGACCTGTCGCGCCCGTGGGAGACCCGTGCCGTCGTCGGCGCCCAGCGGTTCCTGCAGCGGCTGTGGCGCAACGTCGTGGACGAGGAGACCGGCGAGCTGGTCGTCTCGGACGACGAGCCGTCCGTCGAGACGCTGCGCGTGCTGCACCGGACCGTCGCGGGCGTCCGCGACGACATGGAGGGCATGCGGATCAACACCGCCGTCGCCAAGCTCATCGTGCTCAACAACCACCTCACGACCCTCGAGCGCAGCCCGCGGTCCGTGGTCGAGGCGCTCGTGGTGATGACCGCGCCGATCGCGCCGCACATCACCGAGGAGCTGTGGTCCCGTCTGGGGCACGACGAGTCCGTGGTGCACGCCACGTTCCCGCAGGCGGACCCGCAGTACCTCGTCGACGACACGGTGACGTGCGTGTTCCAGGTGCAGGGCAAGGTGCGCGGACGCGCCGAGGTGGCGCCGTCCGTCGGTGACGACGAGCTGCGGGAGCTGGCGCTCGCCGACGCCGGGGTGCAGCGTGCGCTGGCCGGGCGTGACGTGCGCACCGTCGTCGTGCGGGCACCCAAGCTCGTGAACGTGGTGCCCGCCTGAGCCCGGCGGCCGCGCCGCGCCCGCGGGTGGCGGTGGTCACCGACTCCACCGCCGCCCTGCCGCCGGGGCTCGCCGGGGCCGTCGGCCTGCAGGTCGTGCCCCTCGACGTGAGCATCGACGGCGTGCGCTACAGCGAGGGCGTCGACGTGACGCCGGACCAGCTGCTGCACGCCCTGGAGCGGGGCGCCAAGGTGACCACCTCGCAGCCGCCGCCCTCGGCGTTCGCCGCCGCGTACGAGCGCGCCGCCGCCGCCGGGGCGCACGAGATCGTGTCCGTGCACCTGTCCGGCGAGATGTCGGGGACGGTGCGGTCCGCGCGGACCGCGGCGACCGTCAGCCCTGTGCCGGTGCGGGTGGTGGACACCCGCACCGCCGCCCTCGGCCTGGGCTTCGCGGCCCTGGCCGCGGCCCGCCACGCCGGCACGCCGGAGGACGAGGTCGAGCAGGACACGGACCCGGCGGGGGACGGCCGCGGTCGGGCCGTGCGGCGGTGGGTCAGCCGTGCGGTGCACCGCGGCGGGCCGGAGCCCGTGTGGCCCGACGCCGACCAGGTCGCCCAGGTCGCGTCCGCGGCGGCCGAGAGCAGCCGCGTGTGGTTCCTGGTGGACTCCCTCGAGCACCTGCGCCGGGGTGGCCGGCTCGGCACCGCCGCCGCCGCGCTCGGCACGGTGCTCGGCCTGCGGCCGATCCTGTCGGTGCAGGACGGGCGCCTCGTGGTCGGCGAGAAGGTCCGCACGCGTCGCGGTGCCCGGGAGCGGCTGGAGCAGGTCGCGCTCGCGGACCTCGTGGCGCGCGGACCCGCGCGCATCGGGGTGCACCACGTGGGACCGTCCGGCACGGCGGACGAGCTCGCCGAGCGGCTCACCGGCGCCGCGGGCACGACGGCGGTCGAGGTGCTCGTCGCCGACGCGGGCGCGGTGCTCACCGCGCACGTCGGCCCGGGGCTGCTCGCGGTGGTCGTCACCGACGCCTGACCCGGGCGCGGGCATCGTCGAGGCGACCACAAGCCCTTCGTCGGCCCGCACCGTCCACCGACCGGCGGAGCGGCCGGTCCTGCGCCGGGCCGCCGCCCTAGCGTCGTTGCGGTGCCGCACCTCGATCGCCCTCGCGCCCCGTCCGACGTCGCACGTCGGCTCGCGGCCCTCGCCGCGCCGCGGCACGGCGCCGAGGTGGGGCCCGCGCCGCGCGGGACCCGCGACCACGTGCCGCGTGACGGCGGTCCCGTGCCGCGCAGCGCCCCGGGCGTGGGGACGGACGGCGGTCCCGCCCTCCGGCGGGCGCCGTCCGGCTGGACGCCCCAGGCGCGCGTCCCGCCGCCGGGCCCCGGGGACGAGGTCACCGGGCGCGTGGCCATCGGGCACAGGGAGGTCGAGCACGGGGACGTCAGGCAGGAGGGCGCGGACCTCCCGTGGCGTCCCACGGTGTCGCAGGCCCTGAGCGCGGCCGCAGCGGACGCGACCACGGTCCCGCTGGGCGAGGCGCCGCGGGCGGCGGTGCGGTGGGTGCCGGACTGGCGGACGGTCGGGGCGGCGGTCGTCGTCCTCGCACTCGTCGCGGGCGGCCTCGCGCTGCGCGCAGGGCTGGCACCACGGGGTGAGCCGGTGATCATCCCGACGCCCGCGGTGCCGGGGGAGGCGGGCGGGACGTCACCGGCCGCCGGGACCGCGCCGCCCGCGGTGCCCGTCGGGTCGCAGGAGCGCGTCGTCGTCCACGTCGTCGGCGCGGTGGCACGGCCCGGCGTCGTCGAGCTCGCCCTCGGGGCTCGCGTGAGCGACGCCGTCGCGGCGTCCGGCGGGAGCCTGCCCGCCGCGGACCTCGCCGGGGTCAACCTGGCGCGGGTGCTCGCCGACGGCGAGCAGCTCGTCGTGCCCGTCGTCGGGGAGGTGGCCGCTGCGCCCGTGCAGCCCGCGCACGACGGGCTCGTCGATCTCGCGACCGCCGACGCCGCGACCCTCGAGGAGCTGCCGGGGGTGGGGCCGGTGCTGGCCGAGCGCATCGTGGAGCACCGGACCGCGCACCCGTTCACGTCGGTCGACGAGCTGGACGACGTCCCGGGGATCGGGCCGGCGCTGCTGGCGGACCTGCGGACCCGGGTCCGCGTGTGAGCGCCGGGCCGGCGGCAGCCGCGGTCAGGGCCGACCTGCGGCTCGTGCCGCCGGCCGTCGCCGCGTGGGGTGCGGCGCTCGCCGTCGTCCACGCGCCTGCGGCAGCCGCTGCGCTCGCGCCGGCATCGCTGGCAGGGTTGTCCGCCGCGGCCGTCCTGGTGCTGGCGCTCGCCGTCCGCCACGTCGCCGGGCGTCCGTCCCGCCCGGGCCGGGGGCCGCGGACGGCCGCGCACCGCGTCCCGGGACGTGCACGGGCCGCGCTGCTCCGGGCGGCGCCGGCGGTCGCGCTGTGCGCGGCGACGGCGGCCGTCGTGGTCGTCGCCGGCGGTGGCGCGCACGCGCTGCGCGCACCGGCCCCGCTCCTGGCCGCGGTGGACGACGGGCGCGGTGTCCAGGTGCTCGGTCGGGTGGCGGACGCCCCGCGCCCGGCGGTGGGGACGGACGGGTCCGTGCGGTTCACCGTGGCCGCCTCGGCGGTGGCCGTCGGCGGGCGATGGCACCGGGTGCGCGCGCGGGTCGACGTCGTCGCCCCGGGCGGGGCGCCGCTCGGCGCCGCGGTGCACGTGCGCGGCACGGTCGCGCCCGTCGCCGGGGGCGCCGGGCCGACGGTGCGCCTGCGGGCACGGCAGCCGCCCGTCGTCACCGCGCCGCCGCCCGCGACGCAGGCCTGGGCGGCGGGCGTGCGCGACGGCGCCCGGGCGGTGTCCGCGTCCCTGCCGCCCGACGTGCGCGGGCTGCTGCCCGCGGTGAGCGTGGGGGACACCTCGGGGGTGCCGGGGGACCTCGTGACCGCCATGCGGTCCGCCGGGCTGGCGCACGTCATGGCGGTCTCCGGCGCCCACTTCGCGATCCTCGGGGCGCTGGCGCTCGCGGTTGCGTCCGCGGTGCGCGCGCCGCGCCTCCTGCGGGTCGCCGCGGTCGCCGCGTCCGGCGCCGGGCTGCTGCTCGTGGTCGGGCCGGCGTCGAGCGTCGTACGGGCGGCCGTCATGGGGGGGATCGGGCTGCTCGGCCTCCTCGCGGGCCGCCGGGCGGCCGGACCCGCCGCACTCGCGGCGGCCGTCGTCGGCCTCCTCGCGGCGGACCCGTGGCTGGCCGTCGACGTCGGCTTCGCGCTGTCGGTGGCGGCGACCGCCGGCCTGGTCGTCCTCGGGGGCCCGCTGGTCACCCGGTGGTCGCCGCGCTGCGGGCGGGCCGGTGCGACGCTGCTCGCCGCCCCCGTCGCCGCCCAGCTGGGCTGCCTGCCGGTCACCCTGGCGCTGTGGCCGACGCTCGGCCCCTGGTCCGTCCTGGCGAACCTGGTGGTGGCGCCCGTGATCGCACCCGCCACCGTGCTGGGTCTGCTCGCCGCCCTGCTGGCGGACCTCTGGCCGGCGGGTGCCGAGGTGCTCGCCGCGGTGGCGGGTGCGGCCTGCTGGTGGCTCGCCGCCGTCGCACGGTGCGCGGCCGCCCTGCCCGGCGCCGGCCTGGCCTGGTGGCCCGGTCCCGGCGGCGCCGTCGCGGCCGTGCTGGTGGTCGTCGCCGCGGCCGTCCTGGTGCTGCGGCCGGCGGCGGACCGGTGAGCGCGCCGGCAGGCCGTGGGTGTCGGCCGCGTCTGGCAGGCTGGTGCCGTGGCCGCCCGAACCCCTGCACGCTCGTCCCGCGGCGCCGGCGGCTCGTCCGGCCGCGGCCGTTCCGCCGGCACCTCCTCGGGGGTGCCCTGGACGCAGGCCGAGCCGGCTCCGGTGGTCCTGGTCAGCGGCCCGGAGGACCTCCTGGCCGAGCGGGCGTGCGACCGGATCGTCGTGCGCGCGCGCGAGAACGACCCGGACGTCGAGGTGACGCGTGTCGACGCGGCGACGTACGCGACGGGGGAGCTCACCGTCCTGACGAGCCCGTCGCTGTTCGCCGAGGCCAAGGTCGTGCTCGTCGAGGGTGTCGAGCGTGCCGGTGACGCGCTGCTGCTCGACGCGGAGGCCTACCTCGCGGACCCGGTGCCCGACGTCGTGGTGGTGCTGCGGCACGCCGGCGGCCAGCGCGGCAAGCGCCTGCTCGACGCGGCCAAGCGCGCACAGGTACCCACGGTCGGCTGCGACCAGGTGCGTTCGGACGCGGACAAGTCCGCGTTCGTGACCGAGGAGCTGAAGCGGGCCGGGCGCCGTGCCGACGCGCGGGCGGTCCGGGCCCTCGTCGACGCGGTCGGGTCCGACCTGCGGGAGCTCGCGGCCGCCTGCGCACAGCTCGTCGCCGACACGACCGGCCTCATCGGTGAGGAGGCCGTGCAGCGTTACCACGGGGGTCGCGTCGAGGCGACGGGGTTCCAGGTCGCCGACGCCGCGGTCGCGGGCGACCCCGGGCGCGCCGTCGCGCTGCTGCGCCACGCGCTCGCGACGGGGCTCGATCCCGTGCCGATCGTGGCCGCCGTCGCCGCACGGCTGCGCACGCTGGCCAAGGTGGGCGCCGTCCGCGGGCGGGGGGCCGCCGCCGCCCGTGAGCTCGGCATGGCGCCGTGGCAGGTCGACCGCGCGACGCAGGACCTGCGCCGGTGGACGCCCGAAGGGCTCGCGGTCGCGATCTCGGCCGTGGCCCAGGCCGACGCCGAGGTGAAGGGCGAGGGGCGCGACCCGCGGTTCGCGGTCGAGCGTGCCGTGCTGCGCGTCGCGGCGGCCGTCGACCGCTGAGGGCTCGCCGCGCGGGCCGGTGATGCCTCAGGCCGCGCCGGTGACGAGGCTCGGGCGCCCCAGCGCGTACCCCTGCAGCAGGTCGAACCGGAGCGCGACGCAGCGTGCGCGCAGGTCCTCGTCCTCGACCCGCTCGGCGACGAGGCGGGCGCCGCCCGCGCGCGCCCGACGCAGGCCGGCGTCGCCGATGGCGTCGAGGTCGCGGCAGTCGATCTTGACGAAGTCCGCGTGCGGCAGCATCGCGCGCTGGTCCCGCGTGGCGGTCCAGTCGTCGAGGGCGATCCGGTAGCCCTGCGCCCGCAGCCTGGCGAGCCCTGCGAGGCTGGCGCCGTCGGCGGGCACCGACTCCACGACCTCGAGCACCAGGCGGCGGTCCGCCGGGGGCAGCGGCAGCCGGCCGACGAGGAAGGCACGCGTCACGTTGACGAACACGAGCCCGCTGCCGGCGGGTGGCCGGGTGCCGTACAGCATCCGCAGGACCGACGCCGACGCCGAGTCCTGGCGGTGCGACGGCCAGCGGTCCACGCCCGCGACCTCGCCCGTGGGGGAGCGGTAGAGGTACTCGTGGCCCAGCACGCCACCGTCGGTCCGACGGATGGGCTGGCGCGCGACGGGTGCGGTCGGCGGCCCGGCCTCGTTCGTGGTCACGTCATGGGAGAGGGCGGTGCTCCCACTTCATGACGTCACCATCGGTGCACGTCACCCGGACGGACGCAGCAGCCGGGCGACCCGACCCGACCCGCCGGTGGGGGGGGTGTCACCGCACGAGGCGGGCCCCCGCACGGTCCAGGACGCCGGCACGCTCGATCAGGTTGCCCTGGAACAGCGTGAAGCCGAGGTCCCGTGCGTGCTGCAGCGCGTCCGTCGACTCGACGTACTCGGCGACGAGCATCGCGCCGAACGACCGCGCGACGCGCACGACGGGGTGCCCTTCCACGTCGAGGTCGCGGACGTCGACCTTGACGAAGTCGCAGTGCGGCAGCAGCCTGCGCTGCTGCGGCGTGTCGACGAAGGCCGGCAAGGCGATCCGGAAGCCCTGCTCGCGCAGTCGCCGCAGGCCCGCCAGGGCGGCGGCGTCCACGTCCGTCGTGGTGCTGAGCTCGATGACGAGCCGGTCGGGGCGCGCGGGGAGGGTCAGCTCCCCGAGCAGGTGGGCGCGGGGGCACCGCACGAACAGCAGCCGACCGTGCGCCACGTCCTCGAGGTCCGCGCGCCCGAAGGTCGCGTGCAGCACGTGATCCGTCGCGCGCTCGTGGTCGAAGCGGTCCCAGCCCCGGGCAAGCTCGGGGTGGTGACCCGGGGCCCGGTAGGAGAACTGGTACGCGAACGGGCGGCCGTGGGCCGAGTAGATCCCCTGGCGTGCCACGAGCACCGGCGCCTGCGCGACGTGCCGTTCCCACGCGCGTCGCAGCTCGCGCGGGATCGCCGCGTCGACCGCCGCTGCGAGCTGCGCGATCAGCGCGTCACGGTCCTCCGATGTCATGGGCCCTATGACACCACAAGTCCGGACACGTGATCTCCTGGACGGAGGGTGGAATCCCGTCCCGACACGTTCGGGTGCATGGGTGTTCGCACCACTCCTGGTGATGTGTCACTCTGTCGGCGACGTGTCCCGACCTGGCGGGCCGTCGAAGTCCCGTCCCCAGGGAGCACGCAGCCCTCAGACAGGAGAACGACATGAAGCCCCTCACCAGTGCAGTCGCCGCTCTCGCGATCGTCGGCGCGCTCGTCGTCGGCACGCCCGCAGTGAACGCGTCCGTCTCGCTCAACGGCGGCGGCAGCGGGTGCTGCAAGGACTTCGTCTGAGCTTGTCGGACCGGGGTGCGGTGACCGCGGCGGCTTCGTCGCGGTCGTCGCGCCCTCCCGTCGGGGCCGTGCGCATGCCGAGGTGCGCACGGCCCCGACGTCCGTGCGGACGGGCGCGACGCGCCGTGTGCGCCAGGGGGATGGCGTCCGCGATCGTCATACGTACAATGACTTCTCATGACGACAATCGGTGACCGCGTCCGCGAGGCGCGGTTGGCCGCTGGGCTGTCCCAGACGGCCCTGGCGGGCAGCGCGTTCTCGCCCAGCTACATCTCCCTGATCGAGGCGGGGCACCGGGAACCCACCGACGCCGCGCTCGGCGTGCTGGCCGACCGGCTCGGCACGACGCTCGAGTTCCTCAAGCACGGGGAGGACGGCCCGAACGAGGCGCGCACCCGGCTGGAGCTGGACTACGCGCGGCTCGACCTCGCCACCGGCGACGCAGCCGGGGCGGTGGCGCGCGTCGGCGCGCTCGACCTGGCGGTCGTGACGCCCGTGCTGCGGGCGGAGGCGCTGACGACGCTCGCCCGTGCGCACGAGCTCCTGGGCGAGCTCGAGACGGCGATCATGCTGCTCGAGCCCTTGCTGGCGGAGACGCAGCAGCGGCCCGACCACCTGCGCGCCGCCGTGCTCACCACCGCGCTCGTCGGGTGCTACCTCGAGGCGGGTGACC
Organism: Cellulomonas wangsupingiae; assembly: GCF_024508275.1. NCBI lineage: Bacteria > Bacillati > Actinomycetota > Actinomycetes > Micrococcales > Cellulomonadaceae > Cellulomonas > Cellulomonas wangsupingiae. The sequence goes on along the minus strand of NZ_CP101989.1, from coordinate 2,517,783 downwards.
TGCACCGGGCCGTCGAGGTCGGGGAGCGGACGCTCGCCGACCTGGACACCGCCGACCTGGTGGGCACCGACGAGCACCTGCGCCTCGCGTCGACAGTGCTCTGGGCGTACGTGGAGCGGGGAGACCTGCTGTACGCGACCCACCGGGCGGCGGAGCTCGTCCGGCTCGCGGAGTCGCTCGGCACGCCCCGCGGCCGCGGGAGCGTGTACTGGAACGCCGCGCTCGTGGCGGAGCAGCGCCGTGACTACGAGCTCGCCCAGCGGTACACCGAGCGGGCCCTGGCGCTGCTCTCCGAGGGTGAGCCGGACCGTGACCTGCCTCGGTTGCGGCTGAACTACGCCTGGCTGCTCCTGCGCTCGGACCCGGCGGACCCCCGGGCCGCGCTGCAGCAGATCGACAAGGCGGAGCCCGGGCTGACCGCGGTCGGGTCGGCCCTCGACGTCGCACGGCTGCGCGTCGAGCGCTCGCGCGCGCACCTCCTGCTCGGCGACGAGGCGGCCGCGGAGGACGACGCGCGAGCGGCGCTCGCCGGGCTGGGTGAGGCGCCGCGCCTCGAGGCCGCCACGGCTCACATCGCGCTCGGGGACGTCCTCGACGCGCGCGGCGACCACGAGGGAGCGGTCGCGGCGTTCAAGTGGGGCGCCGACATGCTCGGGATGATGGCCGCCACGCGGTACTCCGCCGGCGTCTGGCGCGACCTGGGCGACCGGTACCTGCGCCACGGCGACGTCGAGGCCGCGGCACGCGCGTTCGACCGTGCGCTGCGCGAGGCCGGCTTCCAGCCGTCGGTGCCGACGGGCGCTCCGCGCGAGACGTGGTCCCTCGGCAGCTGACCGAGGGCGGACGTGCGGAAGGGCGGCACCCCGGGGGGTGCCGCCCTTCCGCACGTCCGTGCGGGAGCCGGCCGCTCACGCGGGCCGGCGGTCCCGTGCGCGCAGGTGGAAGCTGCGCGCGGGGGCCTCAGAGGCCGTTGACGGCCTTCGACAGCGCCGACTTGCGGTTGGCGGCCTGGTTGGCGTGGATCACGCCCTTCGACGCCGCCTTGTCGAGCTTGCGGGCCGCGACGGCGAGCGCAGTGCTCGCCGCCTCCTTGTCGCCACCGGCGACAGCCTCGCGGACGCGCCGCACGTACGTCTTGAGCTCGGACTTGACAGCCTTGTTGCGCTGCCGTGCCTTCTCGTTCGTGCGGATGCGCTTGATCTGGGACTTGATGTTCGCCACGTGTGGACTCTCTTGGCTAGGTCGCCGAAGCGATCTGACAGGTCGTAGAGGGCATGCGCAGCGCCAGGACTGGGGCGTGGGGACACCCTCGGGAAAGGCCTGCGCCCGCGCCCGCCGACCCAGGCGGGCACGCGGTTCGACATCCTACCAGCCGTGCGTCCGGGCAGCGGCCCGCACCACCTCGTCGTACCGCTGCCGGTCGAGCGCTGCGCCCTCGCGCCGCACGCCGGCGACGGGGAGCCGCAGCAGCCGGTCGATCCGCACCTCGCTCGGCCGGCCCCGCGGATCCCACCCGCCGGGCCCCACGTCCAGCCAGATCCGGCCGTGCCGTGCCTCGTCCGCCGCGTCACGGTCGTGGTCACGGCTCGTGAGCATGAGCGCGACGACCGTCGGGCCCTCGACCGCGAGCACCAGCACGGGGCGGTCCTTGCCCCGGCGGGGGTCGTCCTCGTAGGGGACCCACGTCCACACGACCTCGCCCGGGTCGGGCTGCCCGTCGGGGCGCGGTGCGTAGCCGGGGCGGACGACGGCGGCGTCGCCGGCGCCTGGACGGCGCCGGCCCGGCACGGCGTCGGACGGCCGTGGCCGTCCGCCCGTGAGGAGACGCCGGCCCGCGGTGCGCAGGGCGGTCCGCCAGCGTCCGTCGGTCACGGTCACCGACCCTAGCGGCGAGGGTGTCGTGGCCGCCGCGCCACGTAACGCGACGTTGACACGGGCGGACTAGATTCGCGCCATGGCGGACCTCTTCGACGACTACCCGCCGGGTGCGGCATGGGACGAGATGATCGGTCCCGAGGGCGAGATCCAGGCGGCGTACCGCCACGTGCACTCGGCCCTCGCCCAGCTCTCGGCCGGTGAGCTGCGGGCACGTGCGGAAACCCTGGCGCGCTCGTACCTCAAGCAGGGCGTCACGTTCGACTTCGCGGGCGAGGAGCGTCCCTTCCCGCTGGACGTCGTGCCCAGGGTGATGGGCGGCGACGAGTGGGACCACGTCGCCCCGGGCGTCGCGCAGAGGGTGCGGGCGCTGGAGGCGTTCCTCGCGGACGTCTACGGGCCGCAGAAGGCGGTCGCGGACGGTGTGGTACCCCGGTCCGTCGTGGTCTCGTCGACCCACTTCCACCGCGCCGCGCGCGGCATCGAGCCGCCCAACGGCGTCCGCGTGCACGTCTCGGGCATCGACCTCGTCCGCGACTCGCTCGACGGGTGGCGCGTGCTGGAGGACAACGTCCGCGTGCCGTCCGGCGTCAGCTACGTGCTGTCGAACCGGCGGGCGATGGCCCAGACGTTCCCCGAGCTGTTCGCGACGCTGCGCATCCGGCCGGTCGTGGACTACCCCCGTCGGCTGCTGGCCGCTCTCACCGCGGCGGCCCCCGACGGTGTCGACGACCCGACGGTCGTCGTCCTCACGCCGGGAGTGTTCAACTCCGCGTACTTCGAGCACACCCTCCTGGCCCGCACGATGGGCGTCGAGCTGGTCGAGGGCAGGGACCTGTACGTCTCGGGCGGGCGGGTGTGGATGCGGACCACGCAGGGTCGCAAGCGCGTCGACGTCGTCTACCGCCGTGTCGACGACGAGTTCATCGACCCGGTGACCTTCCGGTCGGACTCGCTGCTGGGCTGCCCCGGCCTGATGACCTGCGCGCGGCTCGGCAACGTCACGATCGCGAACGCGGTCGGCAACGGCGTCGCGGACGACAAGCTGCTCTACACCTACGTGCCCGACCTCATCCGGTACTACCTCGGCGAGGACGCGATCCTGCCCAACGTCGACACGTGGCGGCTGGAGGAGCCCGGGGCCCTCGAGGAGGTGCTCGACCGATTGCACGAGCTGGTGGTCAAGCCGGTCGACGGGTCGGGCGGCAAAGGGCTGGTCGTGGGGCCGAGCGCCACACGTGCCGAGCTCGACACGCTGCGCGCGCGGCTGCGGGAGGACCCGCGCGGGTGGATCGCCCAGCCCGTCGTCCAGCTGTCGACCGTCCCGACGCTCGTCGAGGACGGGCTGCGGCCGCGGCACGTCGACCTGCGGCCGTTCGCCGTCAACGACGGCGACTCCGTGTACGTCCTGCCGGGCGGTCTGACCCGCGTGGCGCTGCCCGAGGGGCAGCTCGTGGTGAACTCGTCCCAGGGTGGCGGTTCCAAGGACACCTGGGTGCTCGGCGGCCGCGTGCCGCGCCGGGCTCCCGTGCCCAACCAGGCGCTGCCGCAGGCGGTGCCGAAGGACGCGTCGGTCCCGATCGACTCGAACCCGTCGGACGCCCGGGTGCAGGTCATGCAGCAGCAGCAGCAGAGGACGACGGGGGGCACGGCGTGCTGAGCCGGATCGCGGAGTCGCTGTTCTGGATCGGCCGCTACGTGGAGCGCGCCGACGACACGGCACGCCTGCTCGACGTGCACGTGCAGATCCTCCTGGAGGACCCGTGGGCCGAGGAGGACCTCGCGTGCCGGTCCCTGCTGTCGGTCATGGACCGGCCGGCGCCGCCCGCCGACCTCGACGTGGGCCGCGAGCACGTGCTCGACGTGCTCGGCTACGACCGGTTCTCGCCGTCCTCGATCGCCGGTGCCCTCGTCGCGGCCCGGGAGAACGCGCGCCGGGCCCGCGAGATCGTGTCGACGGAGCTCTGGGAGTGCCTCAACGCCACCTGGAACCAGCTGCCCTCGCAGATGCGACCGGCGCGCCCGCACGACTACTTCACCTGGGTGCGGGAGCGCGCGGCGATCGTCACCGGGATCGTCGAGTCGACGACGTCACGCGACGAGACCTGGCACTTCATGGTCCTGGGCCGCTCGATCGAGCGCGCCGACATGACGGCGCGGCTGCTGACGACGCGGGCGCTGGCCGGCTCCGCCGGGCCGAGCTGGGTGACGCTGCTGCGGTCCTGCGGAGCGCACGAGGCGTTCCTGCGGACGTACCGGGGCAACGCCTCCGACGAGCGCGCCGCCGGGTTCCTCCTGCTCGACCGGCTCTTCCCCCGGTCGATCGTCTACGCGCTCAACGAGGCCGAGGCGTCGCTCGCGGCGCTCGAGCCGGTCGCGGACCGCGCGAGCATCGGTGACGCGCGTCGTCACATCGGTCACGTCCGCACGAACCTGGAGTACCGGCCGCTCATGGAGATCGTCGACGCGCTGCCGCGGGAGATGGAGCTGGTGCAGCGGGCGTGCTCGGCCGCCTCCGACTCCATCCGTGGGCGCTACTTCCCCTCGGGGTCCGAGCTGACGTGGGTGGGGGAGGCGCTGTGAGCAGGTTGCGGATCGTCCACACGTCCACGTTCCGCTACACCGACCCGGTGGTCGCGTCGTACAACGAGGCCCGCATGACGCCGCTGTCCCACCCCGGGCAGGTCGTGCTCGAGTCACGCCTCGACATCCACCCGCAGACGTGGACGCACGACTACCGCGACTACTGGGGCACGCACGTGACCGCGTTCGAGGTGCTCGCCCCGCACCGGTCGCTCGTGCTGACGGCCGAGCACGTCGTGGAGGTCGCCGAGCGGCCCGGGCCGTCGTCGACGGTCGGCTGGGACGTGCTGCGCGGACCCGAGGTGCGGGACCGGCTCTCGGAGCACCTCGCCGTGACCGACGCGACCGAGGTGCCGCAGGAGGTCGTCGACCTCGCGCAGGCCGCCGCCGACGGGCTCGAGCCGGCTGCGGCGGCCGAGGCGGTGTGCCGGGCGCTGCGCGACGAGATGGAGTACATCCCGGGGGTCACGACCGTCCACACGCCCGCGACGGAGGCGTGGACCAAGCGCACGGGCGTCTGCCAGGACATGGCCCACCTCGCGCTGGGCGCGCTGCGCGCGCTCGGCATCCCGGCGCGCTACGTCTCGGGGTACCTGAACCCCGACGCGTCGGGGGAGGTCGGTGCCACGGTCACGGGCGAGTCGCACGCCTGGCTCGAGTGGTGGACCGGCGAGTGGACCGGCTACGACCCGACGAACCGGGTGCGGGCGGGGGAGCACCACGTCGTCCTGGGGCGGGGGCGCTGCTACGACGACGTGCCGCCGTTGCGCGGGATCTACGCCGGTCCGCAGACGCAGGACCTCGTCGTGCAGGTCCGGATCACGCGGGAGGCCTGAGCCGTGCGGTGAGGGTGAACGACGCCGGGAGACGCTCCGGACGGTCCGTCAGCCGGCACTCGCCGGTGGCGGGGTCGTAGGTCATCAGGCCGGGCAGCGCGTCCCAGGGCACGCTGTCGTGCTCGTGCAGGCCGGTGACCTCCATGCCCGCGTCGAGCACCGCTGTCACGATCTCTCCCAGCCCGTGGTTCCACTCGACCGAGACCGGTGAGACCACGGCGCCGGCGCCGCCCGTGTACGTCGTCGCGTCGTCCCAGCGCAAGGGCTCGGACTGCTCGAAGTAGGGCAGCTCCAGCGCGGGCGTCGCCGTGCCCGGTGCGGTGATCCAGGGCTGCTGGGCCCGATCGGGATGCTCCGCGCCGACCACCATCCCCAGGGACGCGAGCAGGACGGGGTGCGCGTCGCGGACGAACAGCCGCCCGCCCGGCCGCAGCAGCCCTGCCACGGTCTGGGCCCAGCGCTCGATGCTGGGCAGCCAGCACAGCGCGCCGATGCCCGTGTACACGAGGTCGAACCGCGCCGGTCCGAGCACGTCGACCGCGCTGTACACGTCCGACACGACGTACTCGACGTCGGTCCCCGCGCGGGCTGCCAGGTCCTGCGCGGCAGCGATCGCGTCGCCCGACAGGTCGAGGCCGGTGACCCTCGCCCCCAGCCGCGCGAGGCTGAGCGTGTCGGTGCCGAGGTGGCACTGCAGGTGCACGGCGTCCAGGCCGGCGATGTCACCGAGGCGCGGAAGGTCGAACCGCACGACACCGGACAGCGCCGTGGGGTCCGCCAGGAGCTCGTGCGTCCCGTACCCGCTCGCGAGGTGCACGGGCACGCGGGCGTCCCAGTTGGCCCGGTTGATCGTCAGGTAGTCCTCGTCCACGCGCAGGAACGTAGCGCCCGCACAGGGTGCGCTGCCCACGCGTTTGCGGGACCAGGCTCTTCAGGGGGTCAGGCCGGGTGCCAGCGCCGCCTCCAGCGTGCCGCGGTCGCCGGTCACCGCGAGCCGCGGGTCGTCGCACGTGGTGCGCCCCCACAGCAGCAGCGCGAGCGCGCCGGCCGGGCCCGCCACCTCGACGACGGGCGCCGCGGGTGCGTCGTCCGCGGCGTGCACGGTCCACGCCCGGCCGACGTCGGTGGCGGCCAGCCCGATGCGCCGGTCCGGTGCGCCGACGCGCCCCAGTCGCACCTGGCGGGGATGCATCACGCGCACGACCTCGTCGACCGTGTCCGCCCACAGGGCGGCCGGGACGTCGAGAGGCAGGCCGCCGGCCGTCCGCAGGTCCCACAGGTGCACGAGCGTCTCGTGGACCTGCCGACGGTGCCAGAACCGCACGACCCGGCTGTCGTCGAGGGTCCAGGCCGGTGCGTCGGGGTCGAGTGCCGCCAGGGTCTCGCGCAGCTCGCGGGCCTGCGCGCCGTAGAGCTCGTCGAGCACGAACGGCCCGCGGCCCAGCGGCGTCTCCTGGGAGCGTCGTGCCTGGCCCGCGGCCCAGTGGTGGATGCGCGCCAGGTGCACCACGAGGTGCCGTACCCGCCACCGTCCGCACCACGGCACGCGGGTGTCGGGGGGCACCGCGGGCACGGCCGCCAGGAACGCGTCCTGCAGCGACCCGAGCGTGGCGAGGTCGGGCTCGCCCCCGCACGTCGTCAGGTCCGCGCCCGCCCGTGCATCACCTCGGTCGCCCGTCATGGGACCATGGTGGGACCCGCCACCGACACCCGGGAGAGCCGGGCCAGCCGACGTGGGTCGAGATACCGCCGACCTCCGGACGCCCGGGCGTCGAGGCGGCGCGCCAGTGCCACGGTCGCCCGACCGTCGACAGACCGTCAAGAAGCCGGAGAACGCCGAGTTGCCGATCCCGTCCGCCACCGCCGCCGAGCGGATCCGCCCTGCGGCGACCGCTCCTGAGCTGCTGCGCAACTTCTGCATCATCGCGCACATCGACCACGGCAAGTCGACCCTCGCCGACCGCATGCTGCAGCTCACGGGCGTGGTCGACGCGCGTGCCATGCGCGCGCAGTACCTCGACCGCATGGACATCGAGCGTGAGCGCGGCATCACGATCAAGTCCCAGGCCGTCCGGATGCCGTGGGGCGTGGGTGCCGACGCCTACGCGCTCAACATGATCGACACCCCGGGTCACGTCGACTTCACCTACGAGGTGTCGCGCTCGCTGGCGGCCTGCGAGGGCGCGGTGCTGCTGGTCGACGCCGCCCAGGGCATCGAGGCCCAGACGCTGGCCAACCTGTACCTCGCGCTCGAGAACGACCTGGCGATCATCCCGGTGCTCAACAAGATCGACCTGCCGGCCGCGCAGCCCGAGAAGTACGCCGAGGAGCTGGCCAAGCTCATCGGCTGCGAGCCCGAGGACTGCCTGCAGGTGTCGGGCAAGACCGGTGCGGGTGTCGTCGAGCTGCTCGACCGGATCGTCGAGAGGGTCCCGCCGCCGGTCGGCGACGCGCACGCGCCCGCCCGCGCGATGATCTTCGACTCGGTCTACGACACGTACCGCGGCGTCGTCACCTACGTCCGGGTGGTCGACGGCAGCCTGAACCCGCGCGAGAAGATCGTCATGATGTCGACCCGCGCGACGCACGAGCTGCTCGAGATCGGCGTCAGCTCCCCGGAGCCGGTGCCGACCAAGGGCCTCGGGGTCGGTGAGGTCGGCTACCTCATCACCGGGGTCAAGGACGTGCGCCAGTCCAAGGTCGGCGACACCGTGACGAACGCGAGCAAGCCCGCCGCGACGGCGCTGGGCGGCTACTCCGACCCCAAGCCCATGGTGTTCTCCGGCCTGTACCCGATCGACGGCACCGACTACCCGATCCTGCGCGACGCCCTGGACAAGCTGAAGCTCAACGACGCCGCGCTCAACTACGAGCCGGAGACGTCGGTCGCCCTCGGCTTCGGCTTCCGTGTCGGCTTCCTCGGGCTGCTGCACCTGGAGATCGTGCGCGAGCGCCTGGAGCGGGAGTTCGACCTCGCGCTCATCTCGACGGCCCCGAACGTGGTCTACGAGGTGACGCTCGAGGACAAGAGCGTGGTCACGGTGACCAACCCGAGCGAGTTCCCCAGCGGCAAGATCGGCGAGGTCCGCGAGCCGATGGTCAAGGCGACGATCCTGGCGCCGGCCGAGTTCATCGGCGCGATCATGGAGCTGTGCCAGGGCAAGCGCGGCGAGCTGCAGGGCATGGACTACCTGTCCGAGGAGCGCGTCGAGCTGCGGTACGTGCTGCCGATGGCGGAGATCGTCTTCGACTTCTTCGACCAGCTGAAGTCCCGGACGCGGGGGTACGCGAGCCTCGACTACGAGCGCATCGGTGACGAGGCGGCGGACCTGGTCAAGGTCGACATCCTGCTGCAGGGCGAGACCGTGGACGCCTTCAGCGCGATCGTGCACAAGGACAAGGCGTACGCGTACGGCGTGATGATGACCGCCAAGCTCAAGGAGCTCATCCCGCGCCAGCAGTTCGAGGTGCCGATCCAGGCCGCCATCGGCGCGCGCATCATCGCCCGCGAGACGATCCGCGCGATCCGCAAGGACGTGCTGGCCAAGTGCTACGGCGGTGACATCTCGCGCAAGCGCAAGCTGCTGGAGAAGCAGAAGGAGGGCAAGAAGCGCATGAAGACGATCGGACGGGTCGACGTGCCGCAGGAGGCCTTCATCGCCGCGCTGTCGTCCGACGCCGCCGGCAGCAAGGACGCGAAGGACGCGAAGAAGAAGTGAGCCGCACCGCCGCGCACGCAGGCGGCGCCCGGTGAGCCCCGCCCTGCCCGAGGGCGACCCCGCCCCCGCGGACGGCGCGCTGCCCGCCTCGGCCGCCGATGGCGCGGGCGCGCGCGCGTTCGGCGTCTACCTGCACGTGCCGTTCTGCGCCGTGCGGTGCGGGTACTGCGACTTCAACACGTACACCGCCACCGAGCTCGGCGGCGGTGCGAGCCTCGCCGCGTACGCGGGCACGGCGCGCAGCGAGATCGCGTTCGCGGACCGCGTGCTGCGCGCGGCCGGGGTGCCGCCGCGCGAGGTGGCCACGGTGTTCGTCGGCGGGGGGACGCCCACGCTGCTGCCGGTGGACGACCTCGTCGGCCTGCTCGACGGCGTGCGCGAGACGTGGGGTCTGGCGCCCGGTGCCGAGGTGACGACCGAGGCGAACCCCGACTCCGTGACGCCGGACGGCCTCGCTCGCCTCGCGGCGGCCGGCTTCACCCGCGTGTCGTTCGGCATGCAGTCCGCCGTGCCGCACGTGCTGCGCACGCTCGAGCGCACGCACGACCCGGCCCGGGTCCCCGACGTCGTGCGGTGGGCGCGCGACGCGGGTCTGCGGGTCTCGCTCGACCTCATCTACGGCACGCCGGGGGAGTCCCTCGACGACTGGCGCCGCTCGCTCGACGCGGCGCTGGCCACGGGCGTGGACCACGTGAGCGCCTACGCGCTCGTGGTCGAAGCCGGCACGCGGATGGCCGTGCAGGTGCGCCGCGGCGAGCTCACGCTGCCCGACGAGGACGACCAGGCCGCCAAGTACGAGCTGGCCGACGACCTGCTCACCGCGGCGGGCCTGCGCTGGTACGAGGTCAGCAACTGGGCGCGGACCCCTGCCGACGCGTCACGCCACAACCTCGGTTACTGGCGCGGCGACGACTGGTGGGGCGTCGGCCCGGGTGCCCACAGCCACGTGGGCGGCGTCCGGTGGTGGAACGTCAAGCACCCCCGCGCGTACGCCGACCGCCTCGCGCGCGGCCTCAGCCCGGCCGCCGGCCGCGAGATCGTCGACGGGGACCTCGCCGCGCTGGAGCGCGTGATGCTGGGCGTGCGGATCGCCGACGGCCTGCCGCTCGCCGACCTCGCGCCCGCAGCGCGCACGGCGGTCGCGGGCCTCGTGGCGGACGGGCTCGTGGAGGCTCCCGCGGCGCTCGGGGCCGACGGCCCGCGCCGGGTCGTCCTGACGCGCCGGGGACGGCTGCTCGCCGACGCCGTGGTGCGGGCCCTCACCGCCTGAGCGCGGGCCGCACCGACGCGTTGTCAGGAGACGAGGCGCAGGGTCGCGGGGTAGCGGTACCACTCCCACCGGCTCGCGGCGACGGCCGCGAGGATGCAGATCACCAGCCACGCGATGCCGATGCCGAACAGCACGGGCGAGGCGGCACCGAACGTCACCACGGTGAGCAGCGACCCCACCACCGTCGCGATGAGGGCGGTGAGCTGGAAGTTCAGCGACTCCTTGGCGTGGTGCTCGAGGAACGGGCCACGCCCACGGAACACGAGCCAGATGACCAGCGGAGCGAGGAAACCGGGCCCGAGCAGCGGGATCACGTGGGCGAGGACCGCCCAGGTCCGTTCGTCCTCGGGGCGCAGGGGCGCCGGGGCCGGCGCGTCCCAGACGGGCGGGGGAGGAGGCATGGTCATCGGACGAGCTCCAGGCTGACGGGGTAGCGGTACGAACCGCCTCGGTAGGCGGCCGCGGCGGCGACGATCGACAGGACGAGCGCGATGATCCCGACGGCCAGCTTGCCGATCCACCCGAGGATCCCGATGACGGGGAACTGCTCGACGACGCTGAGCACCACGAACGCGATGAGTGCCGTCAGCTGGAAGTTCAGCGCCACGCGCGCCTCGTTCGCGGTGGCCGGGTCCTGGTCACGCTGCACCAGCCACACCACGAGAGACGCGATCCAGCCCGCGTACAGGTAGGTCAGGACGCCACCGAGGTGCGCCACCGTCGCCAGCGTGCTGCCCTGCGGGGGACGGTCGTTCGGGGTGGCCCGAGGGTCGTAGGACACGTGCGGCTCCCGGAGCTGGTCGTGGACGGCGTCGGTGGCGTCCGTGCCGCGTCTGCGCAGGTCGGACGTCCCGCGTGCGGCAGCGTACCGGTCGGCGGGGCGGATGCGCCCGTCGCTGCGGCGCGGTGCCTTGACACGTTCTGCGCCAGGTGGGTTCGCTGAACGCAGGGGCGTGTCCGCGTCCCTCCAGGCCAGGAGGCACCATGAGCGAGAACACCGGCGCCACGCCGCCGCGCGACGACGACGACCCGGCCGTCCCCCCGCCGCCCCCCGTGCCCGGGCAGCCTGCCGGCCCGCAGCCGCCGGTGCCGCCGCACCCGGGGGCAGCGGCGCCCCCGCCGCCGCCGTACGGCACACCGACGGGCGGCGCCGGCTACCCGCCGCCCGCGGCGCCGTACGGGCAGCAGCCGCCGTACGGCCAGCAGCCGCCCTACGGCCAGCAGCCGCCCTACGGCCAGGCGGGTCAGCCGCCGTACGGCTCGCCCTACGGCTCGGCGCCCGGCCAGGTCGACATCGGCAGCGGGCTGTCGTGGGCGTTCTCCAAGTTCGGACAGCACTGGGCGGCCTTCGTCCTGGGCGGCCTGGCGTGGTTCGTCGTGATCGCCGTCGTCGCGGTGATCGGGCTGAGCCTCGTCGGCGGCGCAGCCGCCTTCACCGGTCGCTCCGACGGCGCCGCGGGAGTCGTGGCCGGCATCGGCGCGTCGATCGGGGTGGCCGTCTACGTCGCGCTGCTCGTGCTGCTGCTCGTGCTGTTCAGCGCGGCGTTCGTCAAGGCGGCGCTCAAGGTCGCCGACGGGCGGCCGCTGTCCGTGGGGGACCTGTTCGACACGTCGCACGCGGCCCAGCTCGTGCTCCTCGCAGTCATCATGGCCGCCGTCGGCCTCGTCGCGAGCTTCGTGCCGCTGGTCGGCCAGATCGGGTTCGTCGTCGTCGGGTTCTTCGTGTTCTACGCCGTCGTCGCGATCGTCGAGCGCGACCAGAGCGCGGTGGAGGCCATCCGGACCAGCATCGCGCTGCAGACGCGCGACCTCGGCACGGGCGTGCTCGTCTACCTCGTCGTCGCGGTCGTGAGCTGGGTCGGCTCGCTCGTCTGCGGCGTCGGCGTGCTCGTCTCCCTGCCGGTCGGCGCGCTGCTCACCGTGTTCGCGTACCGGCGGCTGACAGGCGGCCAGGTCGCGGTCTGACGCGGCCCGGCGCACGCGGGCCCGTCCGGTCGCCACCGGGCGGGTCCCGCCGCGCGGGGCCGGGCCGCCGTCAGGTCGTGACGAAGTCGATGAGCTCCTCGACCCGTCCCAGGAGGCTCGGCTCGAGGTCCGCGTACGACCGGACCGAGCGCAGGATCCGCTGCCAGGCGCGCGCGACGTCCGCCTGGTCGTCGGCCGGCCAGCCCAGCTCGCGCAGGATGCCACGCTTCCACTCGGTGCCACGCTCGATCGTCGGCCACGCGTCGAGCCCCACGCGCTGCGGCCGCACGGCCTGCCAGACGTCGACGTACGGGTGGCCCAGGACCAGGACGGTCCCGTCGGGCACGCCCCGCAGCGCCTGCGCGGCCAGCCGGGACTCCTTCGAGCCGGGCACCAGGTGGTCGACGAGCACGCCCACCCGCCGGTCGGCGGTGGGACGGAACTCGCGCAGCGCGTCCTCGAGGTGGTCGACGCCGTCGAGCAGCTCGACGACCACGCCCTCGACGCGCAGGTCGTCGCCCCACACCTTCTCGACGAGCTCGGCGTCGTGCTTGCCCTCGACCCAGATGCGCGACCCGCGCGCGACCCGCGCCGGTGCGTCGGGGACCGCCACGGAGCCGGACGCGGTGCGCGTCGGCCGCGCGGGCGCGCGCGACGTCACGGGCGCGGTGAGGACCACGGGCTCCCCGTCCACCCAGAAGCCCGGACCGAGCCGGAACGTGCGGGTCCGGCCCCGGCGGTCCTCCAGCACGACCACGTGCTGACCCCCGGACTTCTCGACGCGCACGACGGCCCCCACCCAGCCCGTCTCGACGTCCTCGACGACGAGGCCGCGCTCGGCCGCCTGCTCGCGCGACGTGCGCGCGGGACGGTGGTGGGCCGGGCGGGGGGCGGCGCGGCCGCCCGACAGCACGTCGGAGCCGTAGCGGTCGTCGTTCACCCGGGCACTCTAGGAGGTCCGCCGGGCGCCCGCTCCCGTGACGCGCGGTGGACCACCCCGGGGCGCGGTCCACCGCGTAGAATTGGCACTCGGTCCCTGCGAGTGCCACGCAGGACCGCCGTGACGCCGGCCGTGGACGGCCGCGCACGGACCCACGAGGAGACCAAGGACAGGAGGGGAGCGATGAGCGAGGACCGTCGGCTGGACGTGCTGCGGGCGATCGTCGAGGACTACGTCGCGACCCGCGAGCCCGTCGGCTCCCGCGCGCTCGCCGAGCGGCACGCCCTGGGCGTGTCCCCGGCCACGATCCGCAACGACATGGCCGCCCTCGAGGAGGCCGGGCTCATCGTCCAGCCGCACACGTCGGCCGGCCGCGTGCCGACCGACCTGGGCTACCGCGAGTTCGTCGACCGGCTCACGGGCGTGCGGCCGCTGTCCGCCGCCGAGAAGCGCGCCATCGGCACGCTGCTCGAGGAGGCCGTCGACCTCGACGACGTCATCGACCGCGCGGTCCGGCTCATCGCGCAGCTCACGCACCAGGTCGCCGTCGTGCAGTACCCCTCGCTGCGGCGGTCCGCGCTGCGGCACGTCGAGCTGGTGCCCGTCGGCGCGCGTCACCTGCTGGTCGTCATCATCACCACCACGGGCCGCGTCGAGCAGCGCACGCTCGAGCTCACCACGGACCTCGACGAGGCCGTGGTCGCGCGGCTGCGGGTGCGGCTCAACGTCGCGGCCGCCGGCCTGCGGCTGGCCGACCTCGACGGCGCCCTCGAGTCGCTCGCCGCCGAGTTCACGCCCGACGGCGAGGACCTCGCGCGGTCGGTCGTCGCGGTGGTCGCCGAGACGCTCTCCCAGGAGCGCGAGGAGCGCGTCGTCGTCGCCGGCGCGTCCCACCTCGCGCGCAGCGCGGGTGCCGACTTCCCGCACACCATCGGCCCGGTGCTCGAGGCGCTCGAGGAGCAGGTCGTCCTGCTCCGCCTGCTGTCGGAGATGGCCGAGGACTCGGGCGGTGTCGCGGTGCGCATCGGCCGCGAGACCCAGCACGAGGGCCTGGCCGAGACGAGCATCGTCACCAGCGGCTACGGCGGTGACGGCTCCTCCGTCGCCGTCCTGGGCGCCGTCGGCCCGCTGCGCATGGACTACCCCCAGACCATGGCGGCGGTCCGCGCCGTCGCCCGGTACCTCACCCGGATCCTCGCGGGCTGACCGGTACGCCCCGTGCACGCGTCGTCCGGCGCCCGGTGCGCGGGACCGGGCACACCCCGCACGAGCAGGAAGCGAGCAGCACGCCACGTGACCGACTACTACGAGATCCTCGGTGTCCCGCGCGACGCGACGCCCGAGCAGATCAAGAAGGCCTACCGGCGCCTGGCGCGCGAGCTGCACCCCGACGTGGCGGGTACCGACCCGGCGTCCGAGGAGCGGTTCAAGGGCGTGTCGCGGGCGTACGACGTGCTCGGCAACGCCGAGAAGCGTCGTGCGTACGACATGGGGGCCGACCCGTCGTCGCCCGGCGGCGGCATGGGTGGGGGCTTCGGCTTCCAGGACATCTTCGAGACCTTCTTCGGTGCCGCGGCGGGCGGTGCCCCGCGCGGTCCCGTGCCGCGTGCGCGCCGCGGCCAGGACGCGCTCGTCCGCCTCGACCTGGACCTGGCCGAGGCAGCGTTCGGGGTGCACCGCGAGGTGCAGGTGGACACCGCGGTGCTCTGCCCCACCTGCGGGGGCACGTGCTGCCGGCCCGGGACGTCGCCGCGGACCTGCGAGGCCTGCGGCGGGCGCGGGTCCGTCCAGCGCGTCGCCCGGTCCTTCCTCGGTCAGGTCATGACGACGCAGCCGTGCGCGGCCTGCCACGGCTTCGGCACCGTGATCCCCGAGCCGTGCACCGAGTGCGCCGGCGAGGGCCGCGTGCGCTCGCGCCGGACGCTGTCGGTGGACGTGCCCGCGGGCGTCGACACCGGGACGCGCATCAAGCTGACCGGCCAGGGCGAGGTCGGCCCGGCGGGTGGCCCCGCGGGGGACGTCTACCTCGAGGTGCGCGAGCGCAAGCACGAGACGTTCGTGCGCCGCGGGGACGACCTGCACGCGACGCTGCAGGTGCCGATGACCGCCGCGGCGCTGGGCACGGTCCTGACCATGGAGACGCTCGACGGGCCGCAGGAGGTCGACCTGCGGCCGGGCACGCAGCCGGGGCAGGTCGTCACGCTGCGCGGGCTGGGGATCGGGCACCTGCACGTCGGCGGCCGCGGTGACCTGCACGTGCACGTCGAGGTGCTGGTCCCGACGCCCGAGGACGAGGAGCAGGCCGAGCTGCTGCGCCGCCTGGCGGCGCTCCGGGGCGAGGAGCGTCCCGAGGGGCGCCTGTCGGCCGCCAACCCCGGGATGTTCGCGAAGCTGCGCGACAAGCTCGCGGGCCGGTGAGCGCACCCGTCTTCGTCGTCGAGCCGGGGCAGC
Source organism: Cellulomonas wangsupingiae (assembly GCF_024508275.1). NCBI lineage: Bacteria > Bacillati > Actinomycetota > Actinomycetes > Micrococcales > Cellulomonadaceae > Cellulomonas > Cellulomonas wangsupingiae. Next base: position 2,502,144 of record NZ_CP101989.1, on the reverse strand, counting down.
TCGGCGACGTCCGGGCGGGCGGCGAGTACCTGCTCGACGGCACCGAGGGCCGGCACGCGGGCGTCGTGCAGCGGCGCGGCCCCGGTGAGCGCGTCGACGTCGTCGACTGCGCGGGCGTCCGGCTCGTGGGGCGGGTGCGCACCGCCGGTCCCGACGGCGTGCGGATCGCCGTCGAGGAGGTCGTCGTCGAGCCGGAGCCGGTGCCGCGCCTCGTGCTCGTGCAGGCCCTGGCCAAGGGCGACCGTGACGAGATGGCGATCGAGGCCGCGACCGAGGTCGGCGTCGACGTGGTCGTGCCCTGGCAGGCCGAGCGGTCCGTCGTCATCTGGCGTGGCGAGCGTGCGCAGAAGAGCCGCGCACGCTGGGTCGGCACCGTGCGCGCCGCCACCAAGCAGTCGCGGCGCGCGCGCATGCCGCTGGTCGAGCACTCGCTCGACGACAAGGGCCTCGTCGCACGGGTCGTCGCGACCGTCGCCGCGGGCGGGACGGTCGTCGTGCTCCACGAGTCCGCCACCAGGCCCCTGCGCGAGGCCCCGCTGCCGGGGGCCGGCGAGCTGGTGGTCGTCGTCGGGCCCGAGGGTGGCATCAGCGACCGCGAGGTCGACGCCCTGACGGGCGCCGGGGCGCTGCTGTGCCGTCTCGGCCCGCACGTGCTGCGCACGTCCACCGCAGGCCACGTGGCGCTCGCGATGCTGGCCGACCGGCTCGGCCGCTGGGGCTGACCGACGGCGCACCGCGCCCGTGTGGCGGGCCGGACCGACCTCTCACCGGCCGGGTCGGGGAGGGGTGCCGACGGGGGCGCCGATCCCGGGGTGAGAGGGCGATCCGGCCCCAGGCGTGAGGGCGGCGGCAAGACGGGGTGGGCCGCCGCCCTCACGGGTCCGGTGAGGTCAGCGCGAGTCGCTGCCCTCGTGCTCGATGGCCGCGCGGCCGGCCTCGAGGCGCGCGATCGGCACCCGGAACGGCGAGCACGAGACGTAGTCGAGCCCGACGGCGTCGAAGAACCGGATGGACTCCGGGTCGCCGCCGTGCTCGCCGCACACCCCGAGCGTCAGGTCCGGGCGGGTCTGGCGACCCTTCTCGACCGCGATCTGCACGAGCTGCCCGACGCCCCGGACGTCGATCGTCTCGAACGGCGACACCGACAGCACGCCGTTCGCCGTGTACTGGGCGAAGAACGCGCCCTCGACGTCGTCCCGGCTGAAGCCCCACGTCGTCTGCGTGAGGTCGTTCGTGCCGAACGAGAAGAACTGCGCCTGGGCGGCGATGCGGTCCGCCGTCAGGGCCGCGCGCGGCAGCTCGATCATGCAGCCGACCGGAAGGTCGATGGCCACGCCCTGCTCGGCCGCCACGTCCGCCATGATCGCCTGCGCACGGTCGCGCACGAGCCGCAGCTCCTGCACGGAGCCGACCAGCGGGACCATGATCTCGGCGTGCGGGTCGCCGCCGGCCGCGAGCCGCGCCGCCACCGCCTCGCAGACCGCCCGGATCTGCAGGTCGAACAGGCCGGGCACGACGAGCCCGAGGCGGACGCCGCGCAGACCCAGCATCGGGTTCGCCTCGTGCATGCGCCGCACCGCGGCGAGCAGCGTCACGTCGTCCTCGTCGACCTTGCCGCGCTCGGCCGCGAGCGCGACCCGCACCGACAGGTCGGTCAGGTCGGGCAGGAACTCGTGCAGGGGCGGGTCGATGAGGCGGATCGTGGTCGGCAGGCCGTCCATGGCCTCCAGGAGCTCGGTGAAGTCCTGCCGCTGCAGGGGCAGCAGCGCGTCGAACGCCTTCTGCTGCTCCGCGTCGTCCGCGGCGAGCACGACCCGCTCGACCAGGACGCGCCGCTCACCGAGGAACATGTGCTCCGTGCGGCACAGGCCGATGCCCTCCGCGCCGAGCGAGCGGGCGCGCACGGCGTCCTCCGCTGTGTCGGCGTTGGCGTGCACGTGCAGCCGGCGCGTCGCGTCCGCGTGCCGCAGGATCCGGTCGACGGCCCGCACCAGGTCGCGGGTCTCGTCGTCGGGCGCCTCGGCGAGCGCCACGTCGAGGCCGTCCTCGAGGTAGCGCTGCACGGGGGACGGCATCACCGGGACGTCGCCGAGGACGACCTCGCCGCTCGTGCCGTCGATCGCGATGATGTCGCCCTCGTGGACCGTGTGGCCCCGGGCCTTCATGGTGCGCGACGTCGCGTCGATGACCAGCTCCTCGGCGCCGACGACGCAGGTGCGGCCCATGCCGCGGGCGACGACCGCCGCGTGGGAGGTCTTGCCGCCGCGCGCGGTCAGCACGCCGACCGCGGCGATCATGCCGCCGAGGTCGTCGGGGTTGGTCTCGCGGCGCACCAGGATGACGTCCTTGCCCTCGGCGGCCCACTGCTCGGCCGTCGCGGGGTCGAAGACCGCCATGCCGACCGCGGCGCCGGGGGAGGCCGGCATCGCGCGGGTCAGCAGGACGCGGGACTCGTCGTCGTCGGCGGCGGGCGCGAACTGCGGGAACTGCAGCTGCGAGAGCTGGGCGCCCGTGACGCGCGACAACGCCTCGTCCATCGTGATCAGGTGCTCGTCGACGAGCTGGCACGCGATGCGGAACGCCGCCGGTGCGGTCCGCTTGCCGACGCGCGTCTGCAGCATCCACAGCTTGCCGCGCTCGATGGTGAACTCGATGTCGCACAGGTCGCGGTAGTGCGTCTCGAGGCGCCGCATCGCCTGGCGCAGCTCGGCGTGCGCCGCCGGGTCGACCTGCTCCAGGTCCGCCAGGGACAGCGTGTTGCGGATGCCGGCGACGACGTCCTCGCCCTGGGCGTTCACCAGGTAGTCGCCGTAGTCGCCCGTGCGGCCCGACGCGGGGTCGCGCGTGAAGGCCACGCCCGTGCCCGACGTGGGCCCGAGGTTCCCGAAGACCATCGAGCACACGTTGACCGCCGTGCCCAGGTCGTCGGGGATGCGCTCCTTGCGCCGGTAGAGCCTCGCGCGCTCGGTGCCCCACGAGTCGAAGACGGCGACGATCGCCATGTCGAGCTGCTCGCGCGGGTGCTGCGGGAACTCGCGCCCCGACTCCTCGCGCACGATCTGCTTGTAGGTGTCGACGAGGGCACGCAGGTCCGTGGCGTCGAGGTCGACGTCCGCGGTCACCCCGCGCGCGGCCTTCGCCTTGTCGAGCGCGTCGGCGAACCGGTCCGCATCGATGTCGAGCACCGTGCGGCCGAACATCTGGATCAGCCGCCGGTAGGAGTCCCACGCGAACCGCTCGTCGCCCGAGAGCTCCGCCAGGCCCTGCACGGACGCGTCGTTGAGCCCGACGTTCAGGACCGTCTCCATCATCCCGGGCATGGAGAACTTCGCGCCCGACCGCACCGAGACCAGCAGCGGGTCGTGGAAGTCGCCGAGCCGGCGTCCGAGCTGGTCCTCCAGGTGCCGCACGGCCATCGTGACCTCGACCCGCAGCTCCGCCGGCACCTCACCGCTGCGCATGTAGGCGCGACAGGCCTCGGTCGTGATCGTGAAGCCGGGCGGCACGGGCAGGCCGAGCCGGGTCATCTCGGCGAGGTTCGCGCCCTTGCCGCCCAGCAGGTCCTTCTGGTCCTTGTCGCCTTCGCTGAAGTCCTTGACGTAACGCGCCATGGTGCTTCCTCCGTCGTACGCGTTCACCAGGCTCCGTTGCCCGGCGTCCTGCTCCCAGTGTTCTCCCGCCGGGGCGCGGACGCCCGGGGACGAAGGGCCCACACGGGACGCCCACACCCCCCGCGTCTCGCGAGACCGGGCGTTCTGGGCGCCGTGGGCCGTTTCGCCGGTCGTGCGCGACCGGGCCGGTGCCCGGCGGGTCGGAGCCGTAGGATGGTGCGGTGCCTCTGCAGCAGGGCACGCGTCGAGAGAAGGAGCGCACGGCACCTGCCGAGCACATGGCCGAGTCCACCCCCGCACCCAGCGTCCCGGAGCACCGGCACGCGCACGTCGAGCACCGCATCACCGTCCCGCCGGACGTGTCGATGGTCGAGCTGCTCGGGTTGCGCGACGAGGTGCTGCGCAGCATCGAGGACGGCTTCCGCACCGTCGACGTGCACGTCCGCGGCAACGAGATCACCCTCGCGGGCCCTCCCGGCGACGTCGCCCTCGTGACGCGCCTGGTCGACGAGCTCATCGAGGTCGCCGCCGCGGGCACCCCGCTGAGCCCTGAGGTCGTCACGCGCTCCGTCGCGATGCTCACGGCCGACTCCGGCGCGCGCCCCGCCGACGTGCTGACCTTCAACATCCTGTCGTCCCGGGGCCGCACCATCCGCCCCAAGACGCCCGGGCAGAAGGAGTACGTCGAGGCGATCGAGCGCAACACCGTGACGTTCGGCATCGGCCCGGCCGGCACCGGCAAGACGTACCTCGCCATGGCGAAGGCGGTGCAGTCGCTGCAGGCGCGCAAGGTCAACCGGATCGTCCTGACACGGCCCGCGGTCGAGGCGGGCGAACGCCTCGGCTTCCTGCCCGGCTCGCTGTCGGAGAAGATCGACCCGTACCTGCGCCCGCTGTACGACGCGCTGCACGACATGGTGGACCCCGAGTCGATCCCGCGGCTCATGGAGGCCGGGACCATCGAGGTGGCTCCGTTGGCGTACATGCGCGGGCGCACCCTGAACGACGCCTTCATCATCCTCGACGAGGCGCAGAACACGTCGGTCGAGCAGATGAAGATGTTCCTCACGCGGCTGGGCTTCGGCTCGAAGGTCGTCGTGACGGGCGACGTCACGCAGGTGGACCTGCCGAGCAGCACGACCTCCGGGCTGCGCGTCGTCGAGCAGATCCTCACGGGCGTCGACGACGTCGAGTTCTGCCGGCTGTCGTCCTCCGACGTCGTCCGGCACCGCCTGGTCGGCGAGATCATCGACGCGTACGCCAGGTGGGACAGGTCATGAGCATCGAGGTCAGCAACGAGTCCGGCGTCGAGGTCGACGAGGCGGAGTTCGCAGCACTCGGGCGGTACGTGCTCGACGAGATGCACGTGCACCCCCAGGCCGACCTGTTCGTCCGGCTGGTCGACACGCCGACGATGACGGACCTGCACGTGCGGTGGATGGACGAGCCGGGCCCGACCGACGTGCTGTCCTTCCCGATGGACGAGCTGCGCCCGGGGCGCGAGGGCGAGCCCGCCGGCCCGGGCGTGCTCGGTGACGTCGTGCTGTGCCCGGACGTCGCCGCCACGCAGGCGCGTGCCGCCGGTCACTCCACGGCGGAGGAGATGCTGCTGCTGACGACCCACGGGATCCTGCACCTGCTCGGCTACGACCACGCCGAGCCGGACGAGGAGAAGGAGATGTTCGCGCTGCAGCGTCGCCTGCTCCTGACGTTCCTGGCCGGTCGATGAACGGCGTCCCTGTCGCCCTGCTCCTCGCTGTCGCACTGCTCGGGATCGTGCTGGCGGCCGCGCTGTCGGCGGGAGAGGTCGCGGTCCTGCGCGTGACGCGTGCGCGCGTCACCGAGCTCGAGACCGAGCGGCCCGGAGCCGCCGCACGCGTCCGGCGGCTCGTCGACGACCCGGCGCGCGTCGCGTCGGCCGCGGCGTTCGTCCGGCTGCTCGCCGAGATGACGGCCACGGTGTGCCTGACGCTCGCGATCAGCGCCGGCAGCCTGTCGTGGTGGGCCACGGCGCTGCTCGCGATCGCCGCCTGCGCGGTCGTGGCCTTCCTGCTCGTGCGCGTCAGCCCGCGCAGCATGGGGCGGCGGCACCCCGTGGGCGTCCTGGCGAGCCTGTCGCGGCTGCTGCTCACCGTCACGGTGGTCGCCGGCGGCGTGGGACGTCGGGGTGACGCCCCGGGCTCGACGAGCGAGCAGGACGACGCCGAACTGCGCGACATGGTCGAGCGGGTCAGCGAGTCCGACGCGATCGAGGAGAACGAGCGCGAGATGTTCCGCTCGGTCCTCGAGCTGGGGGACACGCTCACGCGCGAGGTGATGGTGCCCCGCCCGGACATGATCACGACCCAGGCCGACACGCCGCTGCACAAGGTGCTCGCGCTGCTGCTGCGCTCGGGGTTCTCCCGCGTGCCCGTCGTCGGGGAGTCGGTCGACGACGTCGTCGGCGTCCTGTACCTCAAGGACGTCGTGCGGCGGATCCCCGCGCGGGGCGCAGGCGGCCCGGGGACCGGCGAGGCCGACCCGCTGGACGCCCCCGCCTCCTCGCTCGCCCGGCCGCCGGTGTACGTGCCGGAGTCCAAGCCGGTCGACGAGCTGCTGCGCGAGCTGCGCGACGGGTCGAGCCACATCGCGCTCGTGGTCGACGAGTACGGCGGCATCGCGGGGCTCGTGACGATCGAGGACGCGCTGGAGGAGATCGTCGGCGAGCTCACCGACGAGCACGACACCAGCGCGCCCGGCGTCGAGGAGCTCGGGGACGGCGGCTACCGTGTCCCGGCGCGACTGGGCCGGGACGAGCTCGGCGACCTGTTCGGCATCGACGTGGAGGACGAGGACGTCGACACGGCGGCCGGTCTGCTGGCCAAGGCGCTCGGCAAGGTGCCGCTGCCCGGCTCGGTCGGCGAGATCCACGGCCTGCGCCTGCAGGCCGAGCGCGTCGAGGGGCGCCGCAAGCGGCTCGCGACGGTGCTGGTGCACCGTGCGGCCGACGCGGACGACGACGCACCCACGACCCCCGCCCGCGGCACGTCCGCCACGGGCACCCCGGCGCGCGGCACCCCCGCCGCGCGCGACCACGGCTCGGAGGCCACCCGATGACCCACCGTTCCGGCTTCGCGTGCCTCGTCGGCCGGCCCAACACCGGCAAGTCGACGCTGACGAACGCGCTCGTCGGTCAGAAGGTCGCGATCACGTCCGGCCGGCCCCAGACCACGCGGCACGTCGTGCGCGGCATCGTGCACCGCGAGGACGCCCAGCTCGTGCTCGTCGACACCCCCGGGCTGCACCGTCCGCGCACCCTGCTCGGCGAGCGGCTGAACGACCTCGTGCGCGACACGCTCACCGAGGTCGACGTGATCGGCTTCTGCCTGCCCGCCGACGAGAAGATCGGCCCCGGTGACCGCTTCATCGCCGAGCAGCTCGCGCGGATGACGCAGCCCGGGCGCACCGGCACGCCCGTCGTCGCGATCGTCACCAAGACCGACACGGTGCCGCGCGCGCGGCTCGCCGAGCAGCTCATCGCCGTGGACCAGCTGGGGGAGTGGGCCGACATCGTGCCCGTGTCCTCCCGTGACGGCTACCAGGTGGACGTGCTGGCCGACGTGCTGGTCAAGCACCTGCCCGAGGGGCCCGCGCTGTACCCCGAGGGTGAGCTCACGGACGAGCCCGAGCAGGTGATGGTCGCGGAGCTCGTCCGCGAGGCCGCGCTCGAGGGCGTGCGCGACGAGCTGCCGCACTCGCTCGCGGTCGTCGTCGACGAGATCGTCCCGCGCGACCAGCCGCCCGCCGCCGACGGCCGGCCGCTGCTCGACGTGCGCGTCCACCTGTTCGTCGAGCGGGACAGCCAGAAGGCGATCGTCATCGGGCGCGGGGGCGCGCGCCTGCGCGACGTCGGCACCCGGGCGCGCACGCAGATCGAGGCGCTGCTCGGCGCCCGCGTGTTCCTCGACCTGCACGTCAAGGTGGCGAAGGACTGGCAGCGCGACCCCAAGCAGCTCGGTCGGCTGGGCTTCTGAGGTGACGGGGGGGAGCACCGGCGCGTGGCGCCGGGTCACGCGGCTGACCGGGCGCGGTGGCCGGACGGGTCGGTCGGCGTCCGTGTACGGGCTCGTCGCGGGCGTCGCCCTCGGTGTCGTCCTGCTCGCGCTGATCGGGGCCGTCATGGGACCCCGTTGGGACCCGACGCCGCTGGCGGACGAGATCGAGGTCGAGGCCGTGAGCACCGCGATCGGTGAGGCTCCCGCACCGGCCACGTACGACGTGCGGACCGTCGAGGTGACGGTCCCCCTCGACGGGACGAGCGTGCGGGCGCGGATCAGCCTGCCGGTCGGCGCGCCGACGCCGGCACCCGCGGTCCTGTTCGTGCACGGTGCGGGCACGGGGAAGTTCTCGAGGGCGTTCACCGAGCCGGCGCGGGCCCTGGCGGCGGCCGGCGTCGTCACGATGGTCCCGGACAAGCGGCTCGACACGTACACCACCAGCCACCGCGACTACGTGGCGATGGCACGCGACTACCTGCACTCGGTCGAGCTCCTGCGGGACAGGCCCGAGGTCGACCCCGACCGCGTCGTGGTCTACGCCGAGAGCGAGGGCGGCTGGATCGCCCCCGTCATGGCGGTCGAGGACCCCCGCATCGAGGCGCTGGTCCTGGTCTCGTCACCGGTCGTGCCGCCGCGCCAGCAGGCCGCGTTCGCCGTCGACGCCTACCTGCGCAACACCGGCGTCCCGCAGGCGGTGTTCCGGGCCATCCCGCGCGCCGTCGGCATGTCGATGCCGGGCGGCGGGTTCGAGTACGCCGACTTCGACGTGCAGCCGTGGCAGGAGCGGATCACGCAGCCCGTCCTCGTGGTGTACGGCACGGGCGACGCCTCCATGCCGATCGTCCAGGGTGCCCTGCAGATCCGCAGCGACCTCGCGGCCGCGGGCAACGACGACGTGACGGTCCGCTACTACGACGGGGCCAACCACGGCATCCGCGTCGGAGGGCGCGTCGTGCCGACGTACCTCGAGGACCTCGCCGGGTGGGTCCTCGGCCAGCCGGCGACCGCCGACGCGTCGCCGCGGGTGGCCGGCGCCACGCCCACGCAGACCTACGTCGCGGGGCCGGTGCCGCAGCCCGGGTGGCTGCGCGACGGCACCGTGCTGCTCGGACTGGTCATCGGGGCCCTCGGGACGATGGCGCTCTGCGCGGCGGGGGTCGGGACGACGCGCGTCGTGCAGCACGCGACGGCCGGCCGGCGCGCTCGGCAGGACGCCGCGCCGCCCCGCCGGTACGCGCGGGGCGTCGCGGGACGTCTCGCGCTGGTCGCCGGGACCACGGTCGTGACCGCTGTCGCGCTGGTCTGGTACGTCGTGTCGGTCGCGCGGCTCGCGGTGGACTACGAGCGCAACGCCTGGATCGTGCAGGGCGGCTGGGTCGCCGTGCGCCTGCTGGGGATCGCCGCGGTCGTCGCGGCCGTGCTGCTGGCCCGCCGCGTGCACGACGCGCGGCAGGACGGCGACGTCGTCGCGCCCGGCGTCGTGCGCACGGTGGCGGCCGGTGGCGTGGTCCTCGGCTCGGCCGTGCTGCTCGTGGTGCTGGCGTACTGGGGCGTCTACCAGCTCGGCATCTGAGGGTGAACTGGACGGACGGACGTGAACCGCACCGCTCAGGTGAGGCACCATGTGCGCCGATGACTGACACGGGTCGGGACGGGGTGGTGCAGTGCGTACGTCGTGGGGATCGGCGACGGATCGGGGACGCGTCCGCGAGGTGAACGAGGACGCGCTCCTGGCGTACCCGCCGGTCTTCCTCGTCGCCGACGGGATGGGCGGCCACGACGCGGGCGACCTCGCGAGCCGCATCGCCGTCGAGGAGTTCGCGCAGCTCGCGGGCCAGGCGTCGGCGACGTCGGACGACGTGCACGCCTGCTTCGCGCGCACCTCCACCCGCATCCGCAGCGAGTTCACGCGCGGGCGCCAGGGCGGGACGACGGTGGCGGGTGTCGCCGTCACCGAGCACGACGGCGGCTGGTACTGGCTGGTGTTCAACGTGGGCGACTCGCGCGTGTACCGCTGGTCGGAGGGCCGGCTCACGCAGGTGAGCGTCGACCACTCCGTCGTGCAGGAGCTCATCGAGTCCGGTGCGCTCACCGCGGGCGGCGCACGGCGCCACCCGGAGCGGCACGTGCTGACGCGGGCCCTGGGGACCGGGGAGCCTCCCGAGCCGGACTACTGGCTGCTGCCCGCCGGCGTCGACGACCGGCTGCTGCTGTGCACGGACGGCCTCACCCGTGAGCTCGGCGACGACGAGATCGCGCTCGTCCTGGCCGGGGTCGACGACCCGCAGGAGGCCGCGGCTCGCCTCGTGCAGCACGCGCTCGAGCGCGGTGGCCGCGACAACGTCAGCGCGGTCGTCGTCGACGTCGCGGCCGCCGCCGCACCCGACCGGACGCACGCGACCGCTCCTCGCTCCGCACCCGACCTCGGCCCGCACCTGTGGGACGAGATGCTCAACGGCGCCACCGTGCCCCGGTCCGCCGGCAGCCCCGCCGGTACGGCCGACCCCTTCCCGACGGCCACCGCGCCGGACGACGTCCAGGAGGACCACGCATGACCGAGCGCGACCACCACGAGTACCAGCACGGGCCGTGGACCGCCGTGGCGGGCGGTGGGTTCCTCGCGCTCGTCGAGCCGGACGCGTCACGGCGCGTGGTCGACGGGCTGTGGGACGTCGCGCGCGACGGGGGCGACGTCCTGGCGGCGCTCGGCGTCGTGGCCGCCGACGGGTTCGCGGCGCTGCCCCGGTTCGCGGTGGTCCGTGCGGACGCCGACGGCGTCGTGCACGCGGTGCTGCGGGGGCCCGTGCGGCTGCGGCTGCACGGCGGCGCCGACGCCCAGGACGTGGTGGCCGGCGACGGTGCGGTGTGGACGGAGCACCGTGCGCTCGGCGTGAAGGGCCTGGAGCTCGCGGTCGACGAGGACGCCGGGAGCACGTGGTGGCCGTTCGTCGGCGGTGTCGTGCGCGCCGCCGGGCTGCGCACGCGGGACACGACCGAGGTCACGGTGGCGCCCGGTGCCGTCACGCACGAGCAGCCCGTCGTGCCCGAGCCGCCGCACCCGCCGCAGCAGGAGGCGGTGCTGCCGGCCGCGATCCCCGTCGTGGCGCCCGAGCCGGCGGTCGAGCCGGAGGCCGCCGCGGAGCCGGTGGTCGTGACCGAGCCGGAGCCGGTCGCGTCCGTGGAGCCGTGGCCCGTGGCCGACGCGGAGCCGGAGCCGCCGATGGCGGAGCCCGAGCCCGTCGGGGCGACGCTCGCGCAGCACGCGACCGTGCCGGACGCGGAGCCCGAGGCCGTCCCCGACATCCCGTGGTGGCCGTTGGCCGCACCCGCGGCCGACGAGCCCGGTGGGAGCGGGCCGCTCCCGTCGGCGGCACCGGTCGCCACCGTGGACGCCCTGTCGGCGGAGCCCGGTGCGGACGACCACGACGGCATGACGATCCTCTCGAGCGACCTCGCGCGGCTGCGCGACCGCCTGCCGGCGTGGTCGCAGGACGCCGTGCCCGGGCCGTTCCCGACGCCCGAGGCGACGCCGCTGCCGGCCCGCCTCGTGCTGTCGACCGGCCTGGTCGTGGCGCTCGACCGCGCGGTCCTGCTCGGGCGGGCGCCGCAGGTCGCGCGGGTGACCAACCGCGAGCTGCCGCGCCTGGTCACCGTCCCGAGCCCGAACCAGGACATCTCGCGCACCCACGCCGAGGTGCGCGTCGAGGGCGAGCACGTCGTCGTCACCGACCTGGACTCGACCAACGGCGTGCACGTCTCGCGGCCCGGCGAGGGCGTGCGTCGCCTGCACCCCGGTGAGCCCAGCGTGGTCGGCACCGACGAGGTGGTGGACCTCGGTGACGGCGTGACGTTCACCGTGGAGCGCAGCGCGTGACCGCACGTCGTGAGGCGTCCGCGCCGCCGGACCTGCCCGGGTACGAGTACGTGCGCGTGCTCGGCCTGGGCGGCTTCGCGGACGTCTTCCTGTACCGCCAGCACCTGCCGCGCCGCGAGGTCGCGGTCAAGGTGCTGCTGGCGGGCAGCCTCGACGACGAGGTGCGCGAGCGGTTCCAGACCGAGGCCAACCTCATGGCCCAGCTCTCGCACCACCCGTCGATCGTCACGATCCACCACGCCGCGATCGCCGCCGACGGCCGGCCCTTCCTCGTCATGGAGTACTGCTCGCGCGCAGGACTGGCCGAGCGGTACCGCTCCGAGCGCATCCCGGTGCCCGAGGTCCTGCGCATCGGCGTGCGGCTCGCGTCCGCCGTCGAGACGGCGCACCGGGCCGGCATCCTGCACCGCGACATCAAGCCCGCGAACGTCCTCACGACCGACTTCGGCTGGCCGGCGCTGACGGACTTCGGCATCGCCGCCACCACCGGCCCGGCGGTGCAGACCATGGGCATGTCGATCCCGTGGTCGCCGCCCGAGCTGCTGGCGGAGCACCCGACGGGCGACGAGCGGTCCGACGTGTACGCGCTGGCGGCGACGATCTACTCCGTGCTGGCCGGACGCACCCCGTTCGAGCTGCCGGGCGGCAACAACAGCGCCCAGCAGCTCGTGGCGCGCATCGAGCGCTCACCGCTGCCGCCGGTGGGGCGCGAGGACGTGCCGCTGCAGCTGCAGGCGGTCCTCGACCGCGCGATGGCCAAGCACCCGTCGCGCCGCTACTCCTCGGCGATGGCGGTCGCGCGCGCCCTGCAGGAGGTCGAGGCGGCGCTGCGCCTGCCGATCACGCCCCTCGACCTGCCCGACGAGCCCGCCGTGGCACCGGGCGGAGCCGCGGGTGACGAGGACGCGACCCGCCTGCGCGGCATTGCGCTGCCGGCCCCGGGCGGCGCGTCGGACGACGAGGACGCGACGCGGGCGCGCTCCGTCGTCGTGGGTCGCCCGACGCTCGTGCCGCCGCCGGCGCCGCCCGCGCCGCCCCGGCCTGTCGGGGTCCCCGACGGGCCCGCATCCCGCCGGGGTGCGCGTGTCGCGGCCGTGGCGGGAGCGGTGGTCGTGGCCGCGGTCGTCGGCGTCCTCGTCGCCACCCTGGGCGACAGCGCCCCCGGGGGCACCGTCGCGCCGAGCGACGAGCTCGCGGCCCCGCAGACGGGGTCCGTCGCCGCTCCCGTGCCGGCACCCCACTCCCTCGAGGGCACGCGCGCCGCCGACGGCTCGGTGACCTTCACGTGGCAGAATCCGGACCCGCAGGACGGTGACCGCTATCTCTGGGGCGTGCTCGCCGTGACCGGTGACCCGACGATGGCGCTCGTGGACGAGGAGCGCGTCACGGTCCCCGCCGACCAGGCGACGGGTGAGGTGTGCATCGAGGTGTCCATCGTGCGGGCGGACCGCAGCAGCTCGGCACGGCCGGTCCAGGGGTGCGCCCCGTGACGTGGTTCGATCCGCGCACCTGGCGCCGGAAACCGGTGACCACGGTCGCCGCGGTCGTCACGGTGCCCGCGATCGTGCTGGCGCTGGCGCTCGTGGACCGGGGCTTCCCGCTCGCGCGCGTCGACCTCAACGACGGCGGCGTGTGGCTGACGGCGACGGAGCAGCGCAGCCTGGGCAGGTACAACGTGCCGGTCGAGGAGCTGGACGGCGGCCTGGTCCCCACGGGCAGCACGTTCGACGTGCTGCAGGACGAGGGGTGGGTGCTGCTCGTCGAGCCCGCGGCGGTGGCCGTCGTCGACCCCGCGACCGTGGCCACGACCACGCAGCTCGCGGTCCCCGACACCGACGTCTCGATGGCGGCCGGACGGGTCGCCTTCGTCGACCCCGCGGGTGACGGCTGGGTGCGTCAGGTCTCCGAGCTCGACCTGCTGGACCTCGAGGGCGACGTCCCGGACCTGCAGCTGGGCGAGGGGGGCGCGGCGGTCGTCGCCCGCAGCGGCGCCGTGCTCGCCGTCGCCCCGGAGGACGGCACCGTGACGCTCGTGCCGGCGACGCAGCCGGTCGCGCCGCAGCAGGTCGGGTCGATCGGGGCCGGCGACGTGGACGACGTGACCGCTGTCGGCGACGAGCTCGTCGTGCTCGACGGCAGCACCGTGCGCACCCTCGCGGGCGAGGTCACGGTCGACGACACCGACCTGGTCCTGCAGCAGCCGGGCCCCGCCGCGTCGTCCGTGCTGCTCGCGGGGTCCTCCGCCCTGTGGGAGGTGCCGCTCGACGGCGGGACCCCGCGGCGGCACGAGACCACCGGGTCCGGCGTGCCCGCCGAGCCCGTGCGGGTGGGGGAGTGCGCGTACGCGGCGTGGGCGTCCACCCGCGGTGCGTCGCTGCGCCTGTGCGACGGCGAGGACGCGAAGGTCGACGACCTCGAGGGGATGACGGCGGGCGACCAGCTCGCCTTCCGGGTCAACCGCGGCTTCGTCGTGCTGAACGACACCGCGCGCGGACGGGTGTGGCTGCCGCAGGAGGACACCGACGTCCGCGTCCCCAACTGGGAGGACATCGTCCCGGAGGAGGACCCGGAGGACTCGGAGGAGGACTCCGACAGCGGTGAGGTCATGCAGGAGCCGGTCACCGAGTGCAGCGACCAGAGCGCGCCGCCCGTGGCCGTGGACGACGAGTTCGGGGTGCGTGCCGGTCGCACGCGCGTGCTGCCGGTCATCGACAACGACTCCTCGTCGGACTGCGGGATCCTCGTGATCTCCGAGCTGGACAGCCTGCCCCCCGACTTCGGCACGGTCGAGAAGATCCGTGGCGGACGCGCGCTGCAGGTGCACGTCCTCGAGGGGGCCACCGGGACGGCCGAGCTGCGGTACACCGTGGCCGACGGCCGTGGCGTCAACGCCCCCTCGACCGCGACCGTGCGGCTCACGGTCAGCGACGGCGACAGCGCCCCGACGCAGGTGCGCACCTCGACCCTGACGGTCGAGACGGGCGGGCAGCTCGTGCACGGGGTCCTCGCGGACTTCCAGGACGCCGACGGCGACGACCTGCTGCTCGTCGCCGCCAGCGCCGACCCGACCGTCGGAACGGCGCGGTTCCGGCAGGACGGCGTGCTGACGTTCACCGCGGACGGCGGTGCGCTCGGGCGCACGACGGTGCGGGTCCAGGTCTCCGACGGCACGAACGTCGTCGACGGCGAGGTCGCCGTCGACGTGCGTGCGGCGGGGTCCGTGCCCCCGCAGATCGACCCGGTCCACGCCGTCACGTACGTCGGCCAGGAGGTCCTCGTACGACCGCTCGACGCGGTGCGGTCGGCGTCGGCCGAGCCGCCGCGACTCGCGGCGGTGTCCGACACCGTGGGTGCCACGATCGTCCCGGACCTGCAGGCGGGGACGTTCGCGTTCAAGGCGCCGCGGGCCGGGTCCTACTACGTCGAGTTCGTCGTCACGGCAGCGCCGCAGCAGGCCACGGGCATCGCGCGGATCGACGTGCGCGACTGGCCCGAGCAGGCGCAGCCGCCGATCGCGGTGCGCGACCTCGCGCTGCTCCCGGCCGGCGGTGAGGTGACGGTCGACCCGCTCGCGAACGACGAGGACCCCGCCAACAACGTGCTCGTGCTGCAGTCGGTGACCGCCCCCGAGGGCTCCGGGCTGCAGGTGGCGGTGCTCGAGCACCGGTACGTCCAGATCCGCGCGGAGCGCACGCCCGACGGGCCGGTCGCGCTGCGGTACGAGGTCTCGAACGGGTCGGCCTCGGCGTTCGGGGAGATCGTCGTGCAGCCCGTGCCGCCGTCGGCGTCGTCGCAGCCGCCCGTCGTGCCGAACGTCGAGGCGACCGTCCGCGCGGGCGGGGTCGTGACGATCCCGGTGCTGGCGGGCGCGTCGGATCCCGACGGTGACAAGCTGACGGTGCGGCGCGACCTGCCCGAGCCGCTCGCCGACGGCGACGGCCTGCTGTTCGTCTCCGGCGACGTGCTGCGGTACCAGGCACCCGACCGCGCGCTGACGGCGCGTGCGACGTTCGAGGTCGAGGACACCGCCGGGAACGTGACCGCCGCCACCGTGACGGTCCGCGTCCACGAGTCGGACCCCGCCACCAAGTCCCCGCCGCGACCGCAGGACCTCGAGGCGCGCGTCTTCGAGGGCGACACCGTGCGCATCCCGGTCCCGCTCGTCGGCATCGACGACGACGGTGACGGGGTGACGCTGCTGGGCCAGGCGTCCGCGCCGACGCTCGGACGCGTCACCGAGGTCGGGCCCGACTGGATCGAGTACGAGGCGCTGCCCGGCTCGCGCGGGACCGACACGTTCACGTACGCGGTCGAGGACTGGATCGGCCAGCGTGCCGTCGCGACCGTGCGCGTCGGCATCGCGCCGCGCCCGTCCGGGGCCTCCGGCGTCGTCGCCGTCGACGACGCCGTGACGCTGCGGCCCGGGCAGCGGGCCGAGGTGCGGGTGCTCGCCAACGACATCGACTCGACGAGCCGTGAGCTCACGCTGGACTCGATCGAGGTGCCGGACGGCGTCGAGGCCGAGATCCAGGGTCGCCGCATCGCGGTGACGGCGCCGTCGTCGCCCGGTGTCGTGCAGATCCAGTACCTGGTGACGAACGACGGCGGCGGGCACGACTACGGGGTCCTCACGGTGACCGTGACCGACGACGCTCCCGTCGAGCCACCTGTCGCGCGTGACGTGCTGGTGCCGGCGATCGACACGCTCGGCAAGACCGAGGTCTCGGTCGACGTGCTCGCGGTCGCCCAGAACCCGTCGGGTCCGCTGTCGGACCTCGAGGTGCTGGTCCCGGCCTCGCACGCGGACGTCGCGCGGGTGACCGAGGACGGGGACGTCGTCGTGACGCTGGTCGACCACGCGCAGAACGTGCCCTACCGCCTCGTCAACCGCACGGCCCCCGAGGCCGACGCGTACGCGTTCATCACCGTGCCGGCGCTCGGGTTCTTCCCGCCGCAGCTGCGCCCACGGGCTCCCGAGCTGCGCGTCGCCAGCGGCGACCAGCTCGTGATCCCGCTCGCGGAGCACGTGCAGGTCGCGCCCGGCCGCGAGCCGAGCATCGCGGACCCCACGCAGGTCACCGCGACCCGGTCCGACGGCGCCGAGCTGGTGCGGGACTCCGGCACGCTCGTGTTCAGGTCGGCCGCCGGCTACGCCGGGCCGGCGTCGATCACGATCCCCGTCACGGACGCCACGAGCGCGTCCGACGTCACGGCACGGACGGCGCTCCTGACGCTGCAGATCACGGTCTTCGCCGTGGACGACCACCCGCCGACGTTCGACGCCGCGACCGTCGAGGTGGAGCCGGGCGAGGCGGCGAGGCGCGTGGACCTGCTCGCTCTGACGCGCGGCCCGGAGCAGGCCGACGACGCTGCCACCCCGGCCGCCCGGTACGGCTACCGGACGGTGTCCGGGGTGCCGGCCGGCTTCACGGCCACGCTCGAGGGCTCCGACCTGCGGGTCTCCGCGCCCGCGACGACGCCCAAGGGCACCACCGGCCGCCTGGAGATGCAGCTCACCTACGGTCGCAGCGGCGTGATGGACGTGGCCGTGGACCTGCGCGTCGTCGCCAGCACCCGCCGCACGGCGACCGTGCAGGACTTCGTCGTGGACGACGGCGCGCAGGGTCGTGAGAGCACGGTCGACGTGCTCGAGGGCTCCGTGAACCCGTTCCCCGACCAGGGGCCGCTCACCGTCGTCGGCGCGGTCGTCGAGACGCCCGGGGCGGGGACGGCGGGCGCGACCTCGAGCAGCGTGACGGTGCGTCCGAGCGCGGACTTCGTCGGGCAGATGGTCGTGCGGTACCGCGTGCGCGACGTCACCGGCGACCCGGGACGCGAGGTCGAGGGTCGCGTCAGGGTGCGGGTCAGCGGGGTCCCGCTGGCCCCGGTGCCGCCGCGGATCGGCGAGGTGCGTGACCGCACGGTCGTCCTGTCGTGGACGGCGCCGGACAACCGCGGCGAGCCGATCACCGAGTACCGCGTCACGGCGTCGCCGGGCGGCATCGTGCGGAGCTGCCAGAGCACCACCTGCACGATCGACGGCCTCACCAACGACGTCGAGTACACGTTCACCGTCGCGGCGCGCAACCGCGTCGGGTGGTCGGAGGAGTCCCCGACGTCGGCGCCCGCGCGTCCGGACGCGGTGCCGGACACACCGGGCCCGCCGCGTCTCGTGTTCGCCGACCAGGCGGTGACCGCGACGTGGGAGGCTCCCGTGTCCACGGGGTCGTCCGTCACCAGCTACACCGTCGAGATCAGCCCTGCGCCCGAGTCGGGTGCCGCGAGCAGGACCACGACGTCGACGTCGTACACGTTCGAACGGCTGCGCAACGGTGTGGCGTACGCGGTGCGGGTCCGCGCGCACAACAAGGCGCCGGAGCCCAGCGGCTGGAGCCTGTGGTCGGCCACCGAGGTGCCCGCCGGCCCGCCCGGGGCACCGGCAGCGTTGAGCGCGGCGCGCCACGACACGCCCGTCGGCGGGCAGATCAACGTGGCCTGGGGTGACGCGACACCGAACGGCGACTCGCTCAAGGGCTTCCAGCTCGTCATCCGCGGACCCAACGGGCGCACGGTCGACATCCCGAACCCCGACGCGCGGTCCTTCGCGTTCACCGACGCCGTCAACGGCCAGAGCTACACGTTCGAGCTGCGGGCGACGAACAAGGCAGGGCTCGGTGCACCGTCGACGGCCAGCGCGAGCGCGTACGGCGTCCCGACGGCGGTGTCCGGCCTGCGCGTCGTCGGCGCGACCGGGGGAGACGTCGGTGCGGGCTCGGCGACGGTGTCGTGGCAGGGCGCCGACGACCGCGGCTCGCCGGTCACGCGGCACGTCGTGAAGGTCAACGGCGCGGACCGTGAGGTGGGCGCCGGCACGGGCCTCGAGATCGGTTCGCTGACCGGCGGCGTGCCGGTGTCCGTGCAGGTCCAGGCATGCAACGCGGCGGGCTGCGGCGAGTGGAGCGCGGTCGCGACCTCGCAGCCGCACCCCGTCACGCGGCCGGGGGCGGTCCAGTCGGTCACCGTCGGTGAGCCGCAGTGGACTGACTCCCGCCAGATCGCGTCGGTCGGCGTCAGCTGGGCGGCCGTCGACTGGGGCGGCTCGACGGGCACCTACACCGTCGAGTTCCGCGTCGACGGCCGCGTCACCGAGACGCAGCGCAACGTGTCGGGCACGTCGGCGACCTCGTCGGCCGGCCTGCCCGAGCTGGGCTTCCTCAAGCGGCGCGTCACCGTCGGCGTGGTCGTCACCCCCACCAACGCGGCGGGCGCGGGCGGCTCCGGATCGGCCGAGCGCGAGTTCCGGCGGGCCAGCGAGCCCGGCGACGTCCGCGGCGGGTTCCCCGTCTCGGTCTCGGCGGACGGGTCGTCGGTCACCGCCGACTGGGCGCCGCCGAACGACACCGGGGACACCACCATCACCGGCTACGACGTGCAGGTGTCCCTCGACGGCGGCACCTGGCAAGGCTTGCCCCGGGCGGCCTCGGACCGGCTCGACAACGCACCGCTCCCGACGGCGGCGAAGCCGGGTGCGATCGTCCGCGTGCAGGTCAAGGCGGTCAACCAGTTCGGCACCTCGGGCTCCTGGGCGGAGTCGGCGCCGTACCGCGTGCCCGAACCACCCGCACCGACACCGACACCGACCCCCGACCCCTGACCCGGCGCCGGTCGCCCGACCGTCGCACCCACCCCACGTCCCCCTCCGCAACCCTCGACTGGAGCCCTGCCACATGACCCCCGAGCAGACCACCTGGTTCGCCGAGACCTTCGACGCGCTCGTGGCGAACGTCGGGCAGGCCCTCCTCGGCAAGGAGGAGTCCGTCCGTCTGGTCCTGACCGCGATGCTCGCCGACGGGCACGTGCTGCTCGAGGACGCACCCGGCACCGGCAAGACGTCGCTCGCCAAGGCGATCTCGGCGACGGTGCAGGGCTCGCACCACCGCATCCAGTTCACGCCGGACCTGCTGCCGTCCGACGTGACCGGCGTGACAATCTACGACCAGTCGTCCCAGCGCTTCGAGTTCCACCCCGGGCCGATCTTCGCGTCCGTCGTGCTCGCCGACGAGATCAACCGCGCCTCGCCCAAGACGCAGGCCGCGCTGCTGGAGGTCATGGAGGAGGCGAACGTCACCGTCGACGGCGTGACGCACCCCGTGGGTCGCCCGTTCATGGTGATCGCGACCCAGAACCCCATCGAGCAGGCGGGCACCTACCGGCTGCCCGAGGCCCAGCTCGACCGGTTCCTCATCAAGACGTCGCTCGGGTACCCCGATCGTGCGTCGACGGTCGAGATCCTGGGCGGCGCGAAGGACCGGACGGCCGCGCTGCGCCCCCGGATCACCACGCAGGCGGTCGGCACCATGGCGGACCTCGCGCTGACGGTCCACGTCGACGAGGTCGTGCTCGACTACGTCGCCCGGCTGCTGGAGGCGACGCGCGACGACCCGCAGACCTCCCTCGGCGCGAGCGTGCGCGGCGGTCTCGCGCTCGTGCGCTGCGCGAAGGTGTGGGCCGCGTCGGACGGGCGCGACTACGTCCTGCCCGACGACATCAAGGTGCTCGCGCAGGCGGTCCTGGCGCACCGGCTGATCCTGGACTCCGAGGCGGAGTTCGCGGGCGTCACGGCCCAGGAGGTGCTCGCCCGCGTCCTCGGGCAGGTCGCGCCGCCGTCGCTGCGGCAGGCCTGAGCCGTGGGTCTGCGCGTCGCGCCCCTCGGGTGGGGGGTGGCTCTCGCGGCGCTCGGCGCCCTCGTGGCGGGGCGTCTGCTCGGCTGGGGCGAGCTCGCCGCGCTGGGTGCGGCCCTGCTGGCCGTGCTGGTGGCCTCCCTGCTCATGACGGCCGGCCGCACCCGCTACCGGGTCGTGCTGGACCTGGCGGACCACCGCGTGCGCATCGGGCAGCGCGCGGTCGGCCGGGTCGACGTCCGCAACGCCGCCCGCCGCCGGTCCCTGCCGTCGCAGGTCGACCTGCCGGTGGGTGACCGGGTCGTCGAGCTGTCCGTGCCGGGCCTGCCCCCGGGCGGGGAGCACGACGACCTGTTCGCCGTCCCCACGGACCGCCGCGCGGTCATCGTCGTCGGCCCCGTGGTCTCCCGTCGTGGCGACCCGCTCGGGCTGCTGCAGCGGCGCCTGCGCTGGACGGAGCCGGCGGAGCTGTTCGTCCACCCGGAGGTCGTCGCGCTCGGGGGGGCCAACGCGGGCCTCCTGCGCGACCTCGAGGGTCAGGCGACGCGCGACCTGTCGGACTCCGACCTGAACTTCCACGCGCTGCGCGACTACGTCGCCGGTGACGACCGCAGGTACATCCACTGGCGCACCACGGCGCGCCGCGGGGTGCTCATGGTCAAGCAGTTCGAGGACACGCGTCGCACGCTCACGTCGATCGCCCTGGCGACCGCCGTCGCGGACTACGCGCACCCGGACGAGCTCGAGCTGGCCGTGTCGGTGGCCGCCTCGATCGCCGTCCAGGCGATCCGTGACGAGCGGGACGTCGAGGTGCTCGCCGGCGCGGGCCGGCTGCGGACGGGGACCCCGCCGCTGCTCCTCGACGACTGCTCCCGCCTGTCGTGGTCGTCCGCGGGCGCCGGCGTCGTGCTGCTCGGCCGCCGCGTGGTGCGCGAGACGCCCGACGCGTCCGTGGCGTTCCTGGTCACCGGTGGCGTCCCCACGGACGCGGACCTGCGGCTCGGTGCGCGGGCGCTGCCGGCGGGGACCCGTGCGGTCGTGGTCCGGTGCGCGCTGGACGAGGAGGTCGCCGTGCGCACGCAGGGTCCGTTGACGCTCGCGACGATCGGGCGGCTCGAGGACCTGCCGCGCGCGCTGCGTCGGGTGGTCGGGTGAACGCCGTGGCGGCACCGGGGGGTGCACGATGAGGCCCGGGCAGCGGATCGGGGTGCGCGAGCCGGCGGACGCCGTGCGCGACGTCCTGGTGCTGGTCGTGCTCGTGGGGCTGGCGCTGACGCCGCTCCTGCCGGTCTACGGGACGTCGGCGGTGCTGCCGGCGCTGCTCGGCGGCATGGTGCTCGGGGCGGCGGTCGTGGTGGTCGGCGCGCTCCGGCGCTGGTCGGCGCTCGTCGTCGTCGCGGTGCTCATCGGTGCGTACGTGCTGGCGGGCGGTGCGCTCGCCGCGCCGACGACCACGGTCGCCGGCGTGGTGCCGACGCCGCAGACGCTGCTCGCGCTGGCGCGCGGTGCCGCCTCGACGTGGAAGCAGGTGCTCACGCTGCAGCCGCCGGTCGGGACGGGAGGGACGCTGCTGGTCGCGGCGTTCCTGCTCGCGCTCGTCGGGACGGCTGCGGCCCTCTCGCTCACGCTGCGGGTCCGCCGGGCGGCTGTCGCGACGCTCGCCGCCGGCGTGCCGGTGCTGGTGCTGGTCGGTGCGATCGTGCTGGGCACGCGCACCCCTCCGGTGCCGCCCGCCGTGGCCGGGACGGCGCTCGCCCTGGTGGGGCTGACGTGGGCGGCCTGGCGCACGGGGGCGTGGCGGCCGCGGCGCGTGGTGGCGACCGCGGCGCTGGCCGCGGTGGCCCTCGGCGGCGGCGTCGTCGGCGGTCCGCTCGTCGCGGCGGACCAGCCGCGGGTCGTGGTCCGCGACGAGATCGTGCCGCCGTTCGACCCGCGCGACTACCCGAGCCCGCTGGCGTCGTTCCGTCGTCTGGTGAAGATGGACGACACGGTGCTCATGACCGTCGACGGGCTGCCGCAGGGTGGGCGCGTGCGGCTGGCGACCTTCGACCGGTACGACGGCGTGGTGTTCAACGTCGCGGGGGACGGGTCCGCGCAGGCGTCCGGGGAGTTCCGGCGCGTGGGCGACCGGCTCGACGTGCCCGTCCGGGGGACGTCGGCGCGCGTCGAGGTCACGGTCGGCGCCCTGCAGGGCGTGTGGCTGCCGACGGTCGGGCACGCGAGGTCCATCGACCTGGGTCGCGCCTCGGGGGACCTGCGGTTCAACGACGCCACGGGAGCGGCGGTCGTCACGTCGGGCGTGCGCGAGGGCATGACGTACGAGCTCGACGTCGTGGTGCCGGACGTGCCCGACCTCGACGCCATCGGCGGCTCCGGCGCCGGCGGCGTCGCGCAGCCGCGGCCCGTCGGCCTGCCGCAGGCGGTCTCCGTCGCTGCCGCCGACATCGCGCGCGACGCGGGGACGCCTGTGCAGGTGGCCGACGCGATCACGACGCACCTCGCCGAGCAGGGCTACTTCAGCCACGGACTGACCGACGCGGGCGACCACCCGTCGCTGTCGGGGCACGGTGCGGCGCGCCTCGCGGACCTGCTGGCCGGCGAGCTGATGGTCGGCGACGGCGAGCAGTACGCGGCGGCGGCGGCGCTGATGCTCCAGGAGAGGGGCCTGCCGGCGCGTGTCGTGCTCGGGTTCGTGCCCGGGTCCGGGGACGACGAGGAGAGCGACGGCGAGGCCGTCGTGCCGACGGACGAGGACGGCGCGGTGCAGATCCGCGGACGGGACGTGCAGGCCTGGGTCGAGGTCGCGTTCGCGGGGCACGGCTGGGTGCCGTTCGACGTCACGCCGCCACGCTCGCGGACGCCCGAGCAGGAGCAGGAGGAGACGGACACGGACCCGCAGCCGCAGGTCGTGCAGCCGCCCGCACTGCCCCCGGACCGCGTCACCCCGCCCGAGGACGACACCGAGCAGCCGCAGACCGAGGACCCCGCGCAGGACGACTCCGGGCTCGCCCTGTGGCTCCGTGTCGCCGCGTGGACCGGGGTGGGTCTGGGCGCCCTCCTGGTGCTGCTGTCGCCCGTCCTCGTGGTGCTCGCGCTCAAGGCGCGGCGGCGCCGGCGGCGCCGACGCGCGGCCGACCCGGTGCGCCGTGTCGCGGGCGGCTGGGACGAGGTCGTCGACACCGCGCGCGACATGGGGGGCGCGCCCCCGGCCGCGGCCACGCGGCGCGAGGCGGCACGGACGTGGACGGCGACGATCGCCGTGGGGCACCCCGCGGTCGCGGCGCGCGTCGACGCGCTCGCGCGCCGCGCGGACCGCGCCGTCTTCGCGGCAGGCGTGCCCGACAGGTCCGAGGTGGAGGCCTACTGGGCCGACGTCGACGCGACCGTCGGTGCGCTGCGCCGGACCCTGCCGTGGCGCCGTCGGGTGCGCACCCGGGCCTCGTGGGTGTCGCTGCGCAGCCCGGCACGGCAGCGCCGCGCGCCTCGCGGCGCCCGGCCGCGACCGGAACCGCCGTCACCGACCCCATCCGTCCGTACCCGCCGAGCCCGCCGAGGTGAGCGATGACCGCCCGACCCGCGACAGCTCCCGACGACCGACCGGCCGGCCTCGGCCGGCGGTTCCTCGCGGTCCTGCTCGACCAGGTGCTCGTGCTGCTGCTCGGTGGCGGTGTCCTGGTCACCGCCGCGGCGCGCGCCGCCCTGGCCGCGGCGGACGCCGGCGCCGCGTCCGCGGTCCCGGCCCCCGGCGTGCCAGGGCCGCTGCTCGCCGCGTGCGCGCTCCTCACGCTCGCGGTCACGGTCGCGCAGTGGCTCGTGCACGGCCGGTACGGCTGGACGGTCGGCCGGCGCGTGCTGGGTGTCCGGACGGTCGACGTCCACAGCCGTCGCCCGATCGGGCCCTGGCGCGTGCTGGTGCGCGGTGTGGTCGTGGCGGTCGGCGTGCTCGCCTGCGGGCTGGGCCAGTACGTCGTGCTGCTCTCGCCGCTCCTCGACCGGACCGGCCGGCGTCGTGGCTGGCACGACCGTGCCGTCGACGCCGAGGTCCTGCGCGCGGGCCACGCAGCCGGGGCCCGCGCCCACGTCGCGTCCGCGCAGCGGGTGCCCGCGGGCAGGGCGGCGGCGCGCGCGGGCGCGGGACCCGCCGCGTCGCGCGACACGGCGCCCGCCGGCCGGCAGCCCGGGGGACCGGCAGCGGTCCGCGCGGACCTGCCCGCGCCCCGGCACCCCGCGGCGCCGCCGACGCCCGCGGCCGGCCTGGTGCTCGCGCCGCTGCACCCGCAGCGTGCCGCCCCCGACCTGGACACCCGGGCGATCCCCCTGGTGCGCGCGACGCCGACCCTGGCGTTCGGGCTGGCACCCGAGCTCGAGCTGACCCGCCCCGCCGCGCCGCGGACCGACGTGGTCCCGGCGCCCCGCACCGGAACGGCGCAGGGCCTGCGGGTGGCGTTGGACGACGGTCGCGTGGTCACGGTCGAGCGGCTGGCGCTGGTCGGCCGCAACCCCTCACCGGGGCCCGACGTGCAGGTGGTCCGCGTCGTCGATCAGTCGCGCTCGGTGTCCAAGACGCACCTGCAGCTGGCGGTGGACCCGCGCGGGGGCTCCTGGGTGGTCGACCGCGGCTCGACCAACGGCACCGTCGTGACCCTGCCGGACGGTGCGCAGGTGGTGTGCCGGGTGGACCACCCGGTGCGGCTGCGCGAGGGGGCGGTCGTCGTGTTCGGTGACCGCTCGCTGCGGGTGCTGGCGGTGCCCGCGGCCGCCGGGGGCGCCGAGCGCGGCTAGGGGAGGCCCGTGCCGCGCCCGACGAGGGCGGACAGGGCGTCGAGGACCCGGTCGAGGCCGAAGCGCCAGGCGTGCTCGGCGTCGTACGGGGCGTCCATCGCCGCGCCCGCGGCCGCACCCACGCGCCGCGCGAGCGGGTACCGGTCGCCGACGTACCCGGCCAGGCGTCCGCCCCACGCCTCCCACGACGCCGCCATGTCGACCGCCTGCGGGTCGGGGCGGCGGGCGCGGGCGGCCGCGCGGACGAAGTCGGTGACGAACGTCAGCGCGGCGTCCCGGTCGACGTCGGTCAGGTCCGTGCCGTCGAGCGCATGGAGCTGCTGGTCGTACGCGGCGATCGTGCCGGGGCCGAACGCGGTGCGCTGATCGGTCACGTCGACGAGCCACGGGTGCGCGTCGTACAGGGCGAGCTCCGCCTCGGCGACGTGCCGCACCCGCCCGCGCCAGTCGTCGGTGGCGTAGGGCCGGGGCGCTCGGCGCGCCCGGACCGTGTCGGCCATGAGCACGAGCAGGTCGTCCCGGGACCCGACGTGCGTGTAGACGGCGTTGGGCGCGATCCCCAGGCGTGCGCCCAGCCGCCGGACCGTCACCGCGGCGAGCCCGCCGTCGTCGGCGAGCCGGATGGCCTCGTCGACGGCCTGCGACGTCGACACCTTGGGGCGCGGGCCGCGTGTGCCGCCGTCGGGCGCGCCGGGGTGGTCGCGCCACAGGAGGTCGACGAGGTGGTTGGCCATGGCGCCTTCCGGGAACAACTCGCGGGCGGTTACGTTGTACGTCGTACAAGATACCTTCGAGAGGAGATCGGCGTGCGCATCCTCGGATCCGCCGTGTCCCTGAACGTCCCCGACCCGGCGGCGTCGGCCGACTTCGCCCGCACGCACCTCGGCTTCACCGAGGAGATGTCGGCCGACGGCTTCATCGCCCTCACCCACCCGGACGCCGGCTACAACCTGGCGCTGCTGCGGACCGGCCTGCCGACGTTCAAGCCCGCGCGGATCGCGGGGCCCGCAGGCCAGGGCCTGCTCCTCGCCTTCGTCGTGGAGGACGTCGACGCCCAGTTCGCGCGCATCAGCGCCGCGGGCGCACAGGTGGTCACCCCGCCGGAGACCGAGCCGTGGGGTGAGCGGTACTGCCAGTTCTCCGACCCGAACGGGCTCGTGTGGCAGCTCGTGCAGTGGGTCTGACGAGCGGCCCGCCCCGCTCGCCCGTGGCCTAGTCTCAGGCCATGGGTGCCGGGCGCCCGGCCTCGCGGATGCGGCCGGTCGAGCTGGTCGACGGGGACGACACCGGTCCACGGTCGACCAGTGCACCGTCGCGCGCCGGAGCCTGGCGCGACGACGGGTCGACTGGACCGGACGGGCCCGCCCGCCGCTGGTGGCCCTGGGCGGCGGGTGCCCTCGCGGTCGTCGTCGCCGCCGGTGCCGTCGCCACGGTCGTGACCGAGCGCGCAGCGCGTGCACGTGCCGACCTGCTCGCCGGCCTTCCCGGCCTCGTGCGACCGCTCGAGTCGGCGCCGACGGTCCTGTGGCGCGCGCCCGTGCGGGGGCCGACCCCGGTGACGGCCGCGCGCGGGGCGATCGTGACGGTCTCGCAGGTCGACGAGCGGTGGGCGGTCGGCTCCCACGACCCGGCCTCGGGTGCCGTGAGGTGGCAGGTGCCGGTCGTGGGGGCGGTGGGAGCCGGGTACGGATCCGTGGCGGTGACGTGCGAGGGGGCCGCCGAGGTCACGGCCGACCTGCTGTGCGCCTGGGAGCAGCCCGACGCGCTCGACGCGGGCCGACCGGCGACACGCATCGTCGCGCTGGACCCGGCGGACGGCGCCGAGCGCGGCGCGTGGCAGATCGAGAGCGAGGTGCTGGGCATCGTGCGCCACGAGGACGCCGTGGTCGTCGCGACGGCCCTCCCGGACCGCCGCGTGCTCGTCGAGCGCCGTGACGCGTCCGACGGGACCGTGCGCTGGTCGTGGACCTCGCCCGGGCCGCTCGTCGACCGCGGTGGCGTGCGGCCGATGCCCACGCTGCGGGCCGGCGGTGACGTCGTCGCCCTCCTCGCGCAGTCCACGGCCGTGCTCGACTCCCGCACGGGACGCGTGCTCGAACAGGGACCGCCGGGGCGCCAGATCCTCGTCGGCGCGCTGCCCGGCGGCGGGTACGCCACGTGGTCGTCGGGCCTCGAGGGCCAGCTGCGCGACGCCGACGGCACGGTGCGGGCCACCGTGCCGGCCCTGCCGGTCCCGGTGGTGGGGGACGGGTCCCTCGACGGCCTGCTCGTCGACGCCGGCAACCGGCTGCTCGCGGTCTCCGCACGGGACGGCGCGACCGCGTGGTCGCTGCCGACGTCGATGACCCCGGTCGCGGTGGTGGACGGCGTCGCGGTGCTGCGCGGCGGTGCCTCGGTCGGGGCGGTCAGCGTGTCCGACGGCCGTCTGCTGTGGGAGCAGGAGCTCGCCGCGGAGCTGCGGTCGCGGCCGCTGACGGACGGATTGCACGTGCTGGTCGCGCAGGCCGAGGAGGACGACGGCCTGGTCCTCGTCGCCCGCGGCCTGCGCGACGGCGTCGAGGCGTGGCGCGTCGCGCTGCCGGCCGGCGCGGACGCGGTGGCGGCCGTCGGCGGTCACGTCGTCGCGGTGACCGCCACCGAGGTCCTCGTCCTCGGCTGAGGCTCGCCCGCGGGCGGCAGGGGTTGCGGGACGGGGTCCGGACGGGGGTAGGGTCATCCCGTGCGCGTACGCTCGCTGCTCCTTCGTCGCCGCGACGAGGCCCTCTAGGCCGGCCCCTCGTCGCGGTGTGTGTCGTGCCCGGCTGAGCCCGCCGACACCCGCGACGAAGGATGACCGATGAGCAGCCACACCCCGATCACGCAGGCGCCGATCACCCCGGCACCCCGCAGCGAGCGCAACCCCCAGCGGCCCTCCGGCATGCCGGTCCACCGGTACCGCCCGTTCCACGAGCAGATCACGGTCGACCTGCCGGACCGCACGTGGCCCGACCGTCGCATCACGCAGGCGCCGCGCTGGTGCGCGGTCGATCTGCGGGACGGCAACCAGGCCCTCATCGAGCCGATGAACGCCGCCCGCAAGCTCGAGATGTTCGAGCTGCTGGTCGACATGGGGTTCAAGGAGATCGAGGTCGGCTTCCCCTCGGCCTCCCAGACGGACTTCGACTTCGTCCGGATGCTGATCGACGAGGGACGCATCCCGGACGACGTCGTCATCCAGGTGCTGACCCAGGCGCGTGAGCACCTCATCGAGCGCACGTACGAGGCGATCGCGGGCGCCAAGCAGGCGATCGTGCACCTCTACAACTCGACGTCGGTCCTGCAGCGGGAGGTCGTGTTCCGCTCCGACGAGGACGGCATCACGGACATCGCGGTCTCCGGCGCGCGGTTCTGCAAGAAGTACGAGGAGATGGTCCCGGACACCGAGGTCCTCTACGAGTACAGCCCCGAGTCGTACACCGGCACGGAGCTGGAGTACGCCGTGCGGATCTGCAACGCGGTGCTCGACGTGCTGGAGCCCACGCCCGAGCGTCCCGTCATCATCAACCTGCCGGCGACGGTCGAGATGGCGACGCCGAACGTCTACGCCGACTCGATCGAGTGGATGAGCCGGCACCTGCGGTACCGCGAGTCCGTGGTGCTGTCCCTGCACCCGCACAACGACCGCGGCACCGCGGTCGCGGCGGCCGAGCTGGGCTACCTGGCCGGTGCCGACCGCATCGAGGGCTGCCTGTTCGGCAACGGGGAGCGCACCGGCAACGTCGACCTGGTGACCCTGGGCATGAACCTGTTCAGCCAGGGCGTCGACCCGCAGATCGACTTCTCCGACATCGACCGCATCCGCCGGACGGTCGAGCGCTGCAACCAGATGCCCGTGCACGAGCGGCACCCGTACGGCGGGGACCTCGTCTTCACGGCGTTCTCCGGCTCGCACCAGGACGCGATCAAGAAGGGGCTCGACGCGCTGGAGGCGCGGGCGGCCGCGACCGGCAGGAGCGTCGACGACGTGGAGTGGGCGGTGCCCTACCTGCCGATCGACCCCAAGGACGTCGGCCGGTCGTACGAGGCGATCATCCGGGTGAACTCGCAGTCCGGGAAGGGCGGGATCTCCTACCTGCTCAAGTCCGAGAAGGACCTGGACCTGCCCCGCCGGCTGCAGATCGAGTTCTCGCAGGTCGTCCAGCGGCACACGGACCAGCACGGCACCGAGGTCACGGCCGACGACCTGTGGTCGATCTTCAGCGACGAGTACCTGCCGGCGGCTCCGGACGGGCCGCTGGAGCCCTGGGGCCGGTTCGCGCTGCGCGGCACGCGCGCCACGAGCACCGAGGGCGGCCAGGACACGCTCGAGGTCGACCTCGTGGACCGCGGCGTCGCCAAGACGCTGCGCGGCACGGGCAACGGGCCGGTCGCGGCGTTCGTCGCCGCGCTGCGCTCGACGGGCGTGGACATCGCGGTGCTGGACTACGCCGAGCACGCGCTGTCGGCGGGCGGCGACGCCACCGCGGCGGCGTACGTCGAGTGCGCCATCGGCGACGACATCCTGTGGGGCGTCGGGATCGACCCGTCGATCACGACCGCGTCGCTCAAGGCGCTCGTCTCGGCGGTCAACCGGCACGAGCGCTGACGGCGGGCGCCGCGCGTCGGGCGGTGGTGTCGGCGGCACGGGGGACAATGGCCCCGTGAGCCTCTACCGCGACGAGGCGATCGTGCTGCGCACCCACAAGCTGGGTGAGGCCGACCGCATCGTCACCCTCCTGACGCGTGAGCACGGCAAGGTGCGCGCCGTCGGCAAGGGTGTGCGCCGGACGACGTCGCGGTTCGGCTCGCGCCTCGAGCCGTTCATGCACGTGGACGTCCAGCTCAGCACGGGGCGCAACCTCGACGTCGTCACGCAGGTCGAGACGCTGGGGTCGTACGGGCGCCAGGTGTGCGAGGACTACTCCCTGTACACGGTCGGCACGGTGATGCTGGAGACCGCCGAGAGGCTCGTCGAGGCCGAGCGCGAGCCGTCGGTGCAGCAGTACCGGCTGCTGGTGGGTGCCGTGCGTGCGCTGGCGACGCGCGCGCACGCCCCGGGGCTGGTGCTCGACTCCTACCTGCTGCGGGCGCTGGCGGTGGCCGGCTGGGCCCCGAGCTTCACCGACTGCGCCCGCTGCGGCGAGCCGGGACCGCACCACGCCTTCGCCGCGCCCGTGGGCGGTGCCGTGTGCGGGGCGTGCCGCCCGCCGGGCGCCGCGGCGCCGGCCCCCGAGACCTTCACGCTGCTCGCGGCGCTGCTCACCGGTGACTGGGCGGTCGCGGACGCGAGCGCCGAGCGCCACCGCGCGGAGGGCAACGGCCTGGTGGCGGTGTTCTGCCAGTTCCACCTCGAGCGGCGGCTGCGCTCGCTGCCGATGGTCGAGCGCGTCTGACCCGCACCGTGCCGGTGCCCGCGGGTGGCACGATGTGGGCGTGCCCCGCGAGATCGTCCCGCCCTACCCGCACCCGTCCGGCGCCCGCCCGCCGCAGATCCCGCGGGAGCTGGTGCCGCGGCACGTGGCGGTCGTCATGGACGGCAACGGCCGCTGGGCCAACGCGCGCGGGCTGCCGCGCGTCGAGGGCCACCGGGCGGGGGAGGCGTCGCTCCTCGACGTCGTCGCCGGGGCCATCGAGATCGGCGTGCAGCACGTGTCGGCGTACGCGTTCTCGACCGAGAACTGGTCCCGCTCGCCCGACGAGGTGCGCTTCCTCATGGGCTTCAACCGGGACGTGCTGCGCCGGCGGCGCGACCTCATGGACTCCTGGGGCGTGCGCGTGCGGTGGGCCGGGCGGCGCCCTCGCCTGTGGCGGTCGGTGATCAACGAGCTCGAGACGGCCGAGCGGCAGACGGTCGACAACACCACCTGCACGTTGACCATGTGCGTCAACTACGGCGGCCGCGCCGAGATCGCCGACGCCGCGCAGGCCATCGCGCGGGAGGTCGCAGCCGGGCGCCTCAAGCCCGAGCGCGTCACCGAGAAGACCGTGCAGAAGTACCTGGACGAGCCGGACCTGCCCGACGTCGACCTGTTCCTGCGGTCGTCGGGGGAGCAGCGCATCTCGAACTTCATGCTCTGGCAGTCGGCGTACGCCGAGCTGGTCTTCCTCGACGAGCCGTGGCCCGACGTCGACCGGCGGCACCTGTGGCGGGCGGTCGAGACGTACGCCCGACGGGACCGGCGCTACGGCGGTGCCGTCGACGCCCCCGCACGGGGCTGACCGTGTCGCGGGCGCCGGGGTCCGGCTCACGTCGGCGGTCGGCGCTACGTTGCGGGCATGGGACTGACCGTGAGCATGGTGACCTTCGACACGCACGACGCACGCGCGCTGGCCGACTGGTGGGCGAGCCACAGCGGCGGTGAGGTGCAGGCGCACGACGACGAGTTCGTCATGGTGCTCCCGGCGTCGCCGGGCCAGCCCGCGCTCGGGTTCCAGCGGGTCGACGACCCGACCCCGGGGAAGAACCGGGTGCACGTGGACCTGGGGGTGGACGACCCCGCGGCCTGGGTCGAGCGGTTCGTCGCCTCCGGGGCTTCGAAGGTCGCCGAGCACGCGATGGACGACGGTTTCGCGTGGACGGTGCTGACCGACCCGCACGGCAACCACTTCTGCGTCTCCCCGGCTCACCCGGGGTGAGCGCACCCGCGGCCCGTCCGGCCGGTGCAGAGCCGTGGTCAGCGGTGCTGGGCGGCCAGGTCCTCCGCGGGCAGGGGCTCGGGCACAGCCAGGTGGGGCTCGCCGCGCCGCCTCCGGCGGGCGCTGACGACGACGAGCGTGGCGACCAGCGCGAGCGCTGCGCACAGCGCCGCCAGCCCCCACGGCGACCCGGCGGCGATCGCGAGCGCACCCCAGACGGCGCCGATCCCGACGGTGCCCCAGATGACGGCCCACATCACCGCGCCGGGCAGCGACGCGAGCGTGAAGCGCAGGTAGGGCATGCGCAGCAGGCCGGCTCCCGCGAACACGGCCGTCTGGATGCCGACGGTCACGTACGCGAGGGTCACCGCGAGGGGCCCCCAGCGGTGCACGAGCGCGACGCCCCGCCGGGCCGAAGGTGTGGAGGCCAGCCGGGCCGTCCTGTCCACGGTGCGCTGCCACCAGCGCGGACCGCGCCGGTGCCCACCCTCGATCCGTGCGCCCCGCGCGACGCCGCGGCCGGCCCAGTACGTGAGGTGGGAGCGTGCCAGGACGATGCCGAACAGGCAGAGCAGGGCGACCGCGACGGGCAGGCCGTCGAGGCCGTACTCCGCCAGCACCTGCGTCGAGGTCACGGATCGATCGTACGCCGGAACAGAGGTTTGCCTTACCTGTCGACGGTTCCGCGGTGCGGGGATCGAGACGGCTCGTCGGCACAGGCGGCGTCGGTCGCCGGGACGAGCACGTCGTCCGACAGGTCCGGGTGCGGGTCGTCCGCGGCTCGTCGGCGCGCCACCAGCGGGTGCGCCACCGCGGCCGCGAGGTACAGCACGATCGCGAGCACGACGATGGTGGCACCCGGCGGGATGTCGTTCCAGTACGTCAGGACGAGCCCGGTGACGCTGACCGTGACGCCGATCGCGCACGCGGCGGCCATGGTGCGCCCGAAGGATCGCGCGTAGATCTGGGCGACCGCGACGGGCACGATCATCAGGGCGCTGACGAGGAGGAGCCCCACCACCCGCATGGAGATCGTCACCGTGAGCGCTGCGAGGGTCGCGACCAGCATCGACAGGGCGCGGACCGGCAGGCCGCCGGCGCGCGCGAACTCCTCGTCGTGGCTCACCGCGAACAGCGCCCAGCGCAGTCCGACGCCCACCGTCAGGACGAGCACGGCGAGCCCTGCGGTCCACCACAGGTCTCCGGTCGACACCGTCGAGATCGACCCGAACAGGTAGCTCATGAGGTTGGCGTTGGTGCCACCCGCGACCTTGATGAGCAGCACGCCACCGGCGATGCCGCCGTAGAACATGATCGCGAGCGCGAGGTCCCCGCTCGTGCGGCCGCGCTCGCGCACGAGCTCGATGACGACGGACCCGACCACCGCGGCGACGACCGCACCGGGGACGGCGAGCGCGTCCGCCGGTGACACGGCGGCCCAGCTGCCGACGAGCCACCCGAGCGCCACCCCGGTCAGGGCCACGTGGCCGATGCCGTCACCCATGAGCGCCATGCGGCGCTGCACGAGGAATGTCCCGACGACGGGCGCGGCGGCGCCGACCAGCACGGCCGCGACCAGGGCGCGCTGCATGAGCGGGGAGCCGAGGAGCTCCAGCACCTGCTCCCACCCGGTCACCGGGTCACCTCCAGCGTCAGGTCGGGCCCGTCCGTCGGGGGGCCGGGGTCCGCGTGCGGATGCGTGTGGTCGTGGCCAGCATCGCCGTGCTCACCACGGGCGGGCGGCGGTGGGCCGTCGTGCACGACGCGGCCGTGCCGCAGGACGACCGCCCGGTCGATCAGCGGTGCGAACGACCCGATCTCGTGCAGGATCACGACGACCGTCGTCCCCGCGTCGCGCAGGCTCGAGAGCACCCGCACGAACGACTCCTGCGTCGGCAGGTCGATGCCGGACGTCGGCTCGTCGAGGACGAGCAGCGCGGGCTCGCGCACCAGCGCGCGGGCGATGAGCACCCGCTGCTGCTGGCCGCCGGACATCTCCTGCACACGCCGGTCGCGCAGGTCGGCGACGCCGAGCGCCTCGAGCGCCGCGGCGGCGCGTGCGTGGCTGTCCCGTGGCGGCCGCAGCCGGCGGCCGTGCAGCAGTCCCGAGACCACCACCTCGAGCGCGGTCGCGGGCACCCCGCCGCCGGCGGCCATCCGCTGCGGCACGTAGCCGACGCGTCGCCAGGGGACCGCACGTCCCAGCGGCTCCCCGAGCAGCCGGACGGTGCCACCGGCCAGCGGCACCACGCCGAGCAGGGCACGCACCAGCGTCGACTTCCCGGAGCCGTTGGCCCCGAGCAGCGCGAGCACCTGGCCCGTCGGGACGGTCAGGTCGACGCCGCGGACGATGGGCTGGCCGCCGAGCGTCACCCGGACGTCGGAGGCCTCGATGGCGTTCACGAGCAGGACAATGCCACGCGCAGGGCGTCGAGGTTCGCCTCGGCGATCGAGAAGTAGTCCTGGGAGTCGTCCGCCAGGCCCTCGATCGGGTCGAGGACCGCGGCCTCGACACCCAGGTCGGCCGCGAGCGTCTGCGCGACCTTGGGGGAGGCCAGCGTCTCGAAGAAGATCGTGGTGACGCCCTCGGCGTCGACGATCTCGCCGACCTCGCGCAGGCGGGCCGGAGACGGCTCGCTCTCGGGGTCGATCCCGGAGATGCCGACCTGCTCGAGGCCGTACCGCTGTGCCAGGTAGCCGAACGCCTCGTGGGACGTGACGAAGACCCGCTGCTCGCACGTCGCCAGTCCGGTCGTGTAGGCCTCGTCGAGCGCGGCGAAGCGCGCGTTCAGGGCCTCGGCGTTGGCGCGGTAGGTCTCGGCGCCGTCAGGGTCGATCTCGGTCAGGGCGTCGGCCACCGCGTCGACGACGGCGGGCATGCGGGTGGGGTCGAGCCAGAAGTGTGGGTCCGGACCGTCGTGGTCGTGCCCGTCGTCCTCCGTGTGCCCGTCGGCGTCCTCGTCGGCCCGCAGGGTCGTGAGGTCGGCCACGTCGGTCGCGTCCACGACGTGCTCCGGGGATGCCTGCGCGAGCGCGTCGTCCACCGCCGGCTGGAAGCCCGACTGGTACACGACCAGGTCGGCGCCGTCCACGGAGGCCACCTGGGCGGGGGAGAGCTCGACGTCGTGCGGCT
Source organism: Cellulomonas wangsupingiae (assembly GCF_024508275.1). Lineage (NCBI taxonomy): Bacteria > Bacillati > Actinomycetota > Actinomycetes > Micrococcales > Cellulomonadaceae > Cellulomonas > Cellulomonas wangsupingiae. The sequence continues at coordinate 2,467,372 of NZ_CP101989.1, read as the reverse complement.
CGGCGCCGGGAGGGGTCAGCGAGCCGACGTCGACGCGGTCGCCGCCGACCTCCTGGGCCACCACCTGCAGCGGGTAGAAGGACGCCAGCACGTCCACGGCGCCGTCGTCACCGCCGCTCGACGAGCACGCCGAGACCGCGAGCAGGGGTGCGACGAGCGCAGCGGCGAGCGCGACGGCGCGACGGGGCGGGCTGAACATGAGATCCATTCTCAACTTTACGAGAACCGTTGTCAACACAGCATGCGCCGTCGCGCCGCGTGCCGTGCCGGTCGGAGGTCCCGCGGGTGACCGATAGCCTGGTCAGGTTGCCCCCGCGGCACCCAGCCGCGGGTCCCTCGACCCAGGAGAACCCCACCGTGGCTGCCACACCTTCCCGTCTCGACGCCGTCGTCTCCCTCGCCAAGCGCCGGGGGTTCGTCTTCCCGAGCGGCGAGATCTACGGAGGCACCCGCTCCGCGTGGGACTACGGACCGCTGGGCGTCGAGCTCAAGGAGAACATCAAGCGCCAGTGGTGGCGGGCGATGGTCACCAGCCGTGACGACATCGTCGGTCTCGACTCCTCCGTGATCCTGCCGCGCCAGGTCTGGGTCGCCTCGGGCCACGTCGGCGTCTTCACCGACCCGCTCACCGAGTGCCTGTCCTGCCACAAGCGGTTCCGCGAGGACCACCTGCTGGAGGAGTTCGAGGAGAAGAAGGGCCGCGCGCCCGAGAACGGCCTCGGTGACATCGCCTGCCCGAGCTGCGGCACGCGCGGCCAGTGGACCGAGCCGCGCGACTTCAACATGATGCTCAAGACCTACCTCGGCCCCGTCGAGGACGAGTCCGGGCTGCACTACCTGCGGCCCGAGACCGCGCAGGGCATCTTCGTGAACTTCAAGAACGTCTACACCGCCGCCCGCATGAAGCCGCCGTTCGGCATCGGGCAGATCGGCAAGTCGTTCCGCAACGAGATCACCCCCGGCAACTTCATCTTCCGCACGCGCGAGTTCGAGCAGATGGAGATGGAGTTCTTCGTCGAGCCCGGCACCGACGAGACGTGGCACCAGTACTGGATCGACACGCGCACCGACTGGTACGTCGACCTGGGCATCGCCCGCGACAACCTGCGCCACTACGAGCACCCGGCCGAGAAGCTCTCCCACTACTCCAAGCGCACGGTCGACATCGAGTACAAGTTCGGCTTCACGGGCAGCGAGTGGGGCGAGCTCGAGGGCATCGCCAACCGCACCGACTTCGACCTCGGCACGCACTCCGAGCACTCGGGCCAGGACCTGTCGTTCTTCGACCAGGCCAAGAACGAGCGCTACGTGCCGTACGTCATCGAGCCCGCGGCCGGCCTGACGCGCTCGCTCATGGCGTTCCTCGTCGAGTCCTACACCGAGGACGAGGCGCCCAACACCAAGGGCGGGGTCGACAAGCGCACGGTGCTCAAGCTCGACCCGCGGCTCGCCCCGGTCAAGGCGGCGGTGCTGCCGCTGTCGCGCAACGAACAGCTCAGCCCCAAGGCGCGCGACCTCGCCGCCGAGCTGCGCAGGAGCTGGAACGTCGAGTTCGACGACGCCGGCGCGATCGGTCGCCGCTACCGCCGCCAGGACGAGATCGGCACGCCGTTCTGCATCACGGTCGACTTCGACACCCTCGAGGACCAGGCCGTGACGATCCGCCACCGCGACGACATGTCGCAGCAGCGCGTCGCGCTCGACCAGGTGACCGGCTACCTGGCGCAGCGGCTCGTCGGGGCCTGATCCCACGACGCGGCGCGGGTCCGGGGGCAGCAGCGCCCGGGCCCGCCGCCGCGTCGTCCACCGTCACGGTCCGCCGACGGCCCCCCGGTAGCGTGCGCGCATCGCGGCCTCGGCGTCGTCCGGGATCCCGGCGGTCGGCCGCGGCGCGCCGGCGAGGAGGTCCTCGAGCAGGTCGAGGCACAGGTGGTAGCCCGCCGCAGTGCCGGCCGCGTCCTCGCCGGACGCCCTGGCCAGCCAGGTCGTGAACGTGAGCCGCGTCCCGTCGCCGTCCTCCTCGAGCTCGAAGAGCAGCAGGTCGCCGCCCCAGGTCCACGAGGCGCGGGACGGCGGCTCCCACGCCTCGACGGTGCCCTCGACCACCGGCTCGGCGATGCCGTAGCGCGTGACGTGCTCGGGCCAGAACGGCAGGCGCAGCGGGGCGCCGGGGTGCCGCTCGCCGACGAGGTCGGCGGGGAACCAGTGCCGCAGGTGACGGGACTCGGTCAGCGCGGCCCACACCGTCTCCCGCGGGTGGGGGAAGGTGCGGACGAAGCGCAGGCCGAGTCGCGGGCCGTCGCGCAGGACGGTGCCCAGCCGCGGGTCGGTGGTGGTCACGGGTGCTCCTCGGGTGCGTCGGCGGGCAGGGAGTCGAGGTGGTCCGCGAGCGCGTCGAAGGTGTCGGCCCATGCCTCGCGGTACGGGAGCAGCCAGGCGTCGAGCTCTGCGAGCGGCGCCGGTCGCAGCCGGTACCAGCGCAGGCGCCCCTCCGGGCGGACGTCGACGAGTCCGGCGGTCCGCAGGGTGCGCAGGTGCTGGGAGACGCTCGGCTGCGCGACGCCGAGCGCGTCGACGAGGTCGCTCACGACCCGCTCGCCACCGCGCAGCTCGTCGAGGATCTGTCGGCGCCGCGGTTCGACCACGGCCTCGAACACGTTCATCCATGAAGCATGCGCCCATCGGCATATGCACGGCAAGGCATGTGTTCGCCCGCAACCGGCGGCGGTCCGTGCCCCCGCCCGTCAGAGCGCGGCGCCCATCGCACGGAGCTCCGCGACGACCTCGTCCACGGCGCCCTCGCCGAGCCACACGCCCAGCTGGCCGGGCGTCACGGGCAGCCCGTTGACGTAGGTCGAGCCGTCGGCGCCGACGAACACCACCCAGGACGCACCCGAGACGGACCCGCCGCGCGGGACGGTCCCGGTCAGGTCGGGGAGCGAGGGGTCGCCGGCGACCGCGTAGAGCTGCGCGCCGGTGCCGGAGGGGTCGGGGAACGTCGGGAGCTCGACCACGTGGCGGACCTCCCCGTCCGCGTCGGGGACGCCGTACGAGAAGGTCAGCGCCACCCGGGCTCCGGGCATCCAGGCCGGGACGGCACCCATCGTGATCTCGAGCGCGTCGCCCGGCACCCCCAGGGACGTCGACGCCTGCGAGGGGTAGCCGTTGCCCGGGCCGTGGTCACGCACGTCGGCCTGCGCGTCCCACTCGAGCTCCAGCGAGGCGACGCCCGCGTCGGACCCCGGGTCGCCCGCCGCGAACGGGACGCTCGTCCGGGTGCCCCACCGCACGGGCGCGTCCCCGAGCACGAGGTGCTCACCGCTCGCGGACAGGCCGGTGAGCCACCACGTCGTGCCGCCGGGCGACGTGGTCGCGGCGGGGGACCGGGTGGCCCGGAGCGTCGGTGCGAGGGCGACGACGTCCGGGGTCGGCTGCGGGGCGGCCGCCGACGACGCGACGAGGTCGGTCGGGGCCGCGGGCAGGGTGGGTGCGCGGTCCGGCAGGGCGCTGGCCCCGACCGCGACGGCGACCACCAGCACCGCGGCGCCCCCCAGCGCCCCGGCCCGCCGCGTGCGGGCCCGGCGGCGCCCGAGCCGGACGGTCTCGACGGGGTCGAGCGACATGTGCGGCGCGCGGGACGCGGCCCGGTGCAGGGCGGCGGTGAGCTCGTCGGCGGTGCGGTTCATCGGTGGCTCCTCCGGGCGGCGGACGGCACGGCGCCGTGTGCGCCGTCGTCGTGGGGGTCGAGGGTGCTGCGCAGGGACGCGAGCGCGCGGGACGCCGTCGACTTGACGGTCCCGACGCTGATGCCGAGGTCGTCGGCGACCTCCTGCTCGCTCAGGCCGACGAGGTGGCGCAGCACGACCACCCGCCGTTGCCGTGGTGTGAGTCCCGCGAGCGCCCGCACCACCTCGTCGCGGTCGTCCGGCCCCGGGTCGGGCGCGGCGCCCGCGTCGGGCAGGTCGGAGGTGAGGACCTCACGGCGGCGGCGCCGCCAGGTGTCGGTGCGCAGGTTGACGAGCGTCCGGCGTGCGTACGCCGCGGGGTTGCCGCCGCGAACCCGTGGCCAGGCGACGTACGTCCGGACGAGCGCCTGCTGCGTCAGCTCCTCGGCACGGTGGGCGTCGCCGACCAGCAGCCACGCCGTGCGCAGCAGGTCGGGGCCCGCGGAGAGCATGAAGGCGGTGAACTCGTCGTCGTGGGCGGTGCGTGGCGGGGACGCCGGGCGGGGCACCACCGGGATCGACTCGCCCGTCCGGTCGGCCGGGGCGGGGTCACCGGGTGGCGGGTGCACGGGTGTCGTCGTCACGACCGGTCAGACGCACGACCGGTGCCGCAGGTTGCGTGGCGGGGCGCGCGGTCACCCGGACGGCTGCCGGACGCGGCGCTGGGACATGCCCGGACGCTACCGTGCGCCCCGCGTGCGGAGCCGTGCGGGCCCGCGCGGACGGTGCGGGCCCGTGGGCGGCGGCGCTGCCCGTCGTCCGCGGGCGACAATGGTCGCGTGCTGCCCACCGCCACGTCCTCCGACGACACCCCGGCCCCGGTGCTCCCCCCGCTGCGGATCGGCCCGATCACCGTCGACACGCCCGTCGTGCTCGCCCCCATGGCCGGCGTCACCAACGCGGCGTTCCGCCGGCTGTGCCGGGAGTCCGGGGCCGGGCTGTACGTGGCGGAGATGCTCACGAGCCGCGCGCTGGTCGAGCGCAGCCCCGAGTCGTTCCGGATCATCGCGTTCGAGCCGGACGAGGTGCCGCGCTCGGTGCAGGTCTACGGGGTGGACCCGGTCACGGTCGGCGCGGCCGTGCGCCTGCTGGTCGAGGAGGACCGGGCCGACCACGTCGACCTCAACTTCGGCTGCCCGGTGCCGAAGGTGACGCGTCGCGGCGGGGGAGCGGTGCTGCCCTGGAAGCGTGACCTGTTCGCCGCGATCGTGCGGGCGGCGGTCGAGGCCGCACGCCCGGGCGGCGTCCCCGTGACCGTCAAGATGCGCAAGGGCATCGACGAGGACCACCTGACGTACGTCGAGGCCGGGCTCACCGCGCAGGACGCCGGCGTCGCCGCCGTCGCGCTGCACGGACGGACGGCCGCCGACTACTACTCCGGCACGGCCGACTGGGACGCGATCGCGACCCTGAAGCAGGCCGTCACGGACATCCCGGTGCTGGGCAACGGCGACATCTGGTCCGCCGAGGACGCCGTGGCGATGGTCGCGCACACGGGGTGCGACGGGGTCGTCGTGGGACGTGGCTGCCAGGGCCGCCCGTGGCTGTTCGCGGACCTGGCGGCCGCGTTCGCGGGGTCGGACGCGCGCATCCGCCCGGGGCTGGCCGAGGTCGCCCAGGTCGTGCGACGGCACGCCGAGCTCATGGTCGACCACTTCGGCGACGAGTCCAAGGCGCTGCGCGAGATGCGCAAGCACATGGCCTGGTACCTCAAGGGGTACGTCGTCGGGGGTGAGCTGCGGGCGCAGCTCGGCCTGGTGTCCTCGCTGGCCGAGCTGGACGACCTGCTCGCGCGGCTCGACCTGGACCAGCCGTACCCCGGGGACGCGGCCGAGGGGCCGCGCGGCCGGGCCGGCTCGCCGAAGCGCCCGATCCTGCCCTACGGGTGGCTCGACTCGCGCGAGCTGTCCGAGGACTTCCGTCGCGACCTGCACGAGGCCGAGCTGTCCGTCTCCGGCGGCTGACGCACCCGTCTCGACGCGCGCCGCCCGCCGCGTGCCTGCAGACTGCACCGCGTGCGAACCATGGGAGTCGAGGAGGAGTACCTGCTGGTCGACGCCGAGGGCGTCCCGACAGGTGTGGCGGACGCGGCGGTGCGCGCGCACGAGCGTGGCGGCGGTGAGGCCGCCGACGAGGGGCAGCCCGGCGGCGGCCTGGAGAAGGAGCTGCAGGAGCAGCAGGTCGAGACGGGGACCCATCCGTGCCTCGAGCTCGACGACCTCGCGGCGGAGGTCCGCGAGGGGCGCGCACGGGCGTCCGGCGCCGCGCTGCAGGCCGACGGGCGGCTCGTGGCCGTGGCGACGTCGCCGATGGTCGGGCCCACGACCTTGTCGCACGGCGCCCGCTACGAGGCCATGGCGCAGGCCTACGCGCTGACGGTCCGTGAGCAGCTCACCAGCGGCTGCCACGTGCACGTGTCCGTGGCGGACGACGACGAGGGCGTCGCGGTGCTCGACCGCGTCGGCCCGTGGCTGCCGGTGCTGCTCGCGCTGAGCGCGAACTCGCCGTACTGGCGCGGCGAGGACACGGGCTACGCGTCCATCCGGTCGCAGATGTGGAACCGGTGGCCGACGGCGGGGCCGACGGCGCCCTTCCGCACGGCAGAGGCCTACCGGCGGACCGTCGCCGGGCTGGTCGCCTCGGGCGTCGCGCTGGACCCCGCGATGATGTACTTCGACGCCCGGCTCTCGCCGCGGTACCCGACGGTCGAGATCCGGGTCGCGGACGTGTGCCTGCGCGCCGACGACGCGGTGCTGGTCGCGGCCCTGTGCCGGGCGCTGGTCGAGACGGCGGCCCGGCAGGCGGCCGACGGCGTCGCGCCCACGCACGACCGCGTCGAGCCGCTGCGCGCCGCGACGTGGCGCGCAGCCCGCTCCGGGCTGGGCGGGGACCTGCTGCTGCCGCCGTCCATGACACCCGTGCCGGCGCGGGACGCGGTGGCGCAGCTGCTCGACCACGTGCGCCCGGCGCTGGTGGACAGCGGGGACCTCGCCACGGTGCAGGAGCTCCTCGCGCGGCTGTGGCGGCGCGGCACGGGAGCCGACGAGCAGCGGGCGTGGGCCCGCGAGGGCGGTCTGCCGGCCGTCGTCGAGCACGCCGTGGCCGCGACCCTGGCCTGACGCCGACGGCCCGTCGCCCACGGGGCGCCGGCCGTCGGCGAGGCCGCGGGTCAGGCCGCGCGCAGCCAGACCGTCGTGCCGGCCGGCAGCACGCCGTCGCGCAGCGGGCCGGACGCGAGCAGCACCTCACCGCTCAGGGGGAGCTCGACGTCGGCCTCGTCGAGGTTGGCGACCACCACGACGTCACCGTTGCGGAACGCGAGCACGTGCTCGCCCGCGGGCTCCGTCAGCCACTGCAGGCCGCCGGCGCCGAGCCGCTCGGCACGGCGCAGCCGCAGGGCGGCGCGGTAGAGCTCGTACGTCGAGCCCTCGCGGCCCCGCTGGCGGTCCACCGCCAGGTCGGCCCAGGCGGTCGGCTGCGGCAGCCAGGTCGCGCCCGTGGGCGAGAAGCCGAGGCCGGGCGCGTCACCCTCCCAGGGCAGCGGCACGCGGCAGCCGTCCCGGCCGCGCTCCGCGCCACCGGTACGGAAGAACGCGGGGTCCTGACGCAGGTCGTCGTCGAGCGCGGTGTGGTCCGGGAGCCCGAGCTCCTCGCCCTGGTAGACGTAGGCGGAGCCGGGCAGCGCCAGCATGAGCAGCGAGGCCGCGCGAGCCCGGTGCAGGCCCAGCACGGCGTCGGGCTGCTCGTCACCGTCGCCGATGCCGTTGGGGCGGTGCGTGGGGTCCGTGAGGCCCAGGCGGGAGGCGTGCCGCACCACGTCGTGGTTGGACATCACCCACGTCGTGGGGGCGCCGACCGCGTCGTTCGCGGCGAAGGACGCGTCGATGACGCGACGCAGCGACGGCGCGTGCCAGCCGGCGGCGAGGAACGCGAAGTTGAAGGCCTGGTGCATCTCGTCCGGGCGCACGTACCGGGCGAGGCGGGACAGCGGCTCCACCCAGGCCTCGGCGACCATCGCGCGGTCGCCGTCGTACGCGTCCAGGACGCGGCGCCACGACCGGTAGATGTCGTGCACGCCGTCCTGGTCGAACATCGGGCCGTGGTTCCCGGTGCCCGCCACGGCGTCCGTGTCGTCGCTGCCGTCGATCATCGCCACGTGGCCGTCCCAGTCCGGCAGGCCGTCCTGCTTGACCATGCCGTGCGCGACGTCGACGCGGAACCCGTCCACGCCGCGGTCGAGCCAGAACCGCAGGACGTCCTCGAACTCGGCCCGCACCTCGGGGTTCTCCCAGTTGAGGTCCGGCTGCTTGGAGTCGAACAGGTGCAGGTACCACTGCCCGGGCGTGCCGTCGGGCTGCGTCGTGCGCGTCCACGCGGGCCCGCCGAAGACCGACTCCCAGTTGTTCGGGGGCAGCTCACCGTGCTCGCCGCGGCCCTCGCGGAAGTGGTAGCGCGCGCGCTCGGGCGACCCGGGCGCCGACGCGAGGGCCGCCCGGAACCACACGTGCTCGTCGGAGGTGTGGTTGGGGACGAGGTCGACGACGACGCGCAGGCCCAGCTCGTGCGCGCGTGCGACGAGCGCGTCCGCGTCCGCCAGGGTGCCGAACAGCGGGTCGACGTCGCGGTAGTCGGCGACGTCGTACCCGGCGTCGGCCTGGGGCGAGCGGTAGAACGGGGACAGCCAGACGGCGTCGACGCCGAGCTCGACGAGGTGGTCGAGGCGCGCGGTGACGCCCGGCAGGTCACCGATGCCGTCGCCCGACGCGTCGGCGAAGGACCGGGGGTAGACCTGGTAGATGACGGCGTGGCGCCACCACTGCGCGTCGGTGTCGGGGCGGTGGGCGACGAGCCCGGTGGGAAGCGTCTCGAGGGTCACGGGGGCCTTCCTGACGTGGTGCTGTGGTCGGTGGGGACGACGAGGGACGTCGGAGGCGCGCGGACGCGCGGGCCGGCGCGCGGTGGGGTCAGCGCGCGGCGGGGGCGGCGACGTGCGTGGCGGTGGCGTGCGCGTCGGCACGGGCGCTGCCGGTCGAGCCGCGGACGACCAGCTCCGGGTGGAACAGGAGCTCACCGCGTGCCGCCCGCGTGCCGCTGATCTCCGCGACGAGCGCGGAGACGGCGGCGTGGCCCATGGCGGCGACCGGCTGGCGCACCGTCGTCAGGGGCGGGTCGGTGAACGCGATGAGGGGGGAGTCGTCGAAGCCCACCACGGAGACGTCCTCGGGGACGCGCAGCCCCAGGGCGCGTGCGGCGCGCACGGCGCCGAGCGCCATGAGGTCCGACCCGCAGATCACGGCGGTGTGGCCCGACGCGAACAGCTGGGTGGCGGCCGCGTGCCCGCCCTCGACGGTGAAGAGGGTGGACACGACGTGCGTGTCGAGGTCCGTGGCGCCGAGGTGCTGCTCGGCGAGCGCGGCGAAGGCGTCGCGCTTACGCTGCGAAGGAACGAAGCGCGTGGGCCCGACGGCGAGCCCGATCGCACGATGGCCGAGGGAGTGCAGGTGGCGGAACGCCTGGTCCATCGCCGCGGTGTCGTCGGTGGACACCGCGGGCGCGTCGACGCCCGAGGCGTAGCCGTTGACGAGGACGAGCGGGACGCCACGGCCGCGCAGCCGGTGGTAGCGGTCCTTGCTGGCGGACGCGTCGGCGTGCAGGCCGGAGACGAACACGATGCCGTCGACGCCGTGCTCGAGGAGCACCTCGACGTACTGGTCCTCGGTGGTGCCGCCCGGCGACTGCGTGCACAGCAGCGGCGTGTAGCCGCGGTCGCTGAGCATCGTCTCGATCACCTGGGCGAACGCGGGGAAGACCGGGTTGGTCAGCTCGGGGACCACCAGGCCGATGAGGCCGGCCGACCGCAGCCGCAGCTTCTCGGGACGCTCGTAGCCGAGGACGTCCAGGGCGGTCAGCACCGCCTGACGGGCTCGTGGGGAGACGCCCGGCTTGCCGTTGAGCACGCGGGAGACCGTCGCGGTGCTCACCCCGGCCTGTGCAGCCAGGTCGGTCAGTCGGGTGCGCACAGTCGGCAGCGTAGTCCCGGACACCGGCCCTCCTCGTCCCCCGCACGTGGGCGTGTGGAGATGGTCAGAAAGCGTAGCCTGAAAGTTACCGCAACGGTTTGCATGAGGGGGTGCACCGCGCCTAACGTCGCGGTATAGGCCAGCGTCGGCGTTCTGCCGACGCGGCGGGGGACGACAACAGGAGACAACGATGCGACGAGGCATCCCGGCCGCTGCGGTGACGCTCGGCCTCGTGCTGGCGCTCACGGCGTGCAGCGGGTCAGGCGACGACAGCACCGGAGGCGCCACCTCCGAGACCACGGCAGGTGGCGGGGCGTCCGAGGACGCCCTGGTCATCTGGGTCGACGAGACGCGGCAGGCCGCCGTGGAGAGCGCCGCCCAGGCGTTCGAGGACGAGAACGACGTGGCCGTCGAGGTCGTGCTCAAGAACTTCGAGGACATCCGCACGGACTTCCTCGCCCAGGTCCCGACCGGCGAGGGTCCCGACCTCACCGTCGGTGCGCACGACTGGCTGGGCGAACTCACGACGAACGGCGTGGTCGCGCCGATCGAGCTCGGTGACACGGCCGGCGAGTTCCTCCCGATCGCGATCGAGGCGTTCACGGAGGACGGGCAGGTCTACGGGCTGCCCTACGCCATCGAGAACGTGGCCCTCATCCGCAACACCGCGCTCGCGACCGAGGCGCCGTCGACGTGGGACGCCGCCGTCGCCGCCGGCCAGGCCGCCGGCACGCCCTACCAGGTCCTCATCCAGACGGGCACCGAGGGCGACCCGTACACGTACTACCCGCTGCAGACGTCCTTCGGTGCGCCGGTGTTCGTGCAGAACGAGGACGGCACCTACACGTCCGAGCTGGCCATGGGCGGCGCACCGGGCCAGGCGTTCGCGACCTGGCTGCAGGCGCAGGGCCAGGCGGGCACGCTGTCCACGGACATCACCTACGACATCGCGGTCGAGGCGTTCAAGAACGGCGAGTCGCCCTTCATCATCGGCGGCCCGTGGATGATCGAGCAGTTCGAAGGCCTCGAGCTGTCGATCGACCCCGTCCCGTCGGCCGGTGGTGAGCCGGCGCAGCCGTTCGTGGGCGTCCAGGGCTTCTACGTCTCGGCGCAGAGCGACAACGCGCTGCTGGCGAACGACTTCCTCGTGAACTACGTCGCGACCGACGAGGTCCAGCTGGCGCTGTACGAGGCGGGCAACCGCCCGCCGGCGCTGGCCTCCGCCGCCGAGGAGGCGTCGGCCGACCCGATCACCGCCGGCTTCCTGGCCGTCGGCGAGGACGCGCTGCCGATGCCCTCGATCCCCGAGATGGGTTCCGTCTGGGCCTTCTGGGGCGTCACCGAGGCGAACATCCTCTCGGGCGCGGCCGAGCCCGTCGCGGCCTGGGACAAGATGATCGCCGACATCCAGGCGGCCATCGGGTCCTGACCCGCACCGGTCGCACCGCGGTCCGTCCGCGGTGCGACCGGTCCCGGAACCCGGCGCTCCCGGCGCCGGGTCCCCACCTTCCGGCGCTCTGCCGCGCCGAACCGACCGCACGGAAGGCGCACGATGCCCACCCAGCCCACCCTGACCGGCGACGCCACGGGCCCCACGGGGACCCCCGGCGGCACGTCCGGTCCTCCGGCGTCGCCCACGCGTGACCGCCAGGGCCCGTCCCGCGGTCCCGTGCGTCCCGGGACCCTCGTGAAGATCGCGCTGATGGCGGTCATCAACGCCCTCGGTGTCTTCGGGATCCTCGCCGCGTGGCGCGAGGGCCACATGGGCATCCTCGCGTCGATGGTCGTGCTCCTCGTGGTCGCGGACTGGGTGTACTTCTCGCGGCGCACGCTGCCGCTCAAGTACGTCCTGCCCGGCCTCGCCTTCCTGCTCGTCTTCCAGGTGTACGTCGTCGGCTACACCGGCTGGGTGGCGTTCACCAACTACGGGGACGGCCACAACTCCACCAAGGAGCAGGCCGTCGAGGCGCTGCTCATCCAGAACGAGCGCCGTGTCGAGGGGTCCGCGACGTACCCCTTGACGGTGGTGGAGCGCGGGGGCGCGCTCGGCTTCGCCATCGTCGACGACGGTGAGGCGCAGGTCGGCACGGCCGACGACCCCCTGAGCCCCGAGCCGGACGCGACGGTCGACGACGACCGTGTCACCGAGGTGCCCGGTGCCACCGTCCTCAGCCGGCAGGAGGTCCTGCAGCGGCAGGCCGAGGTGACGAGCCTGCGCGTGCCGTTCTCGGACGACCCGAACGACGGGTGGGTGCGCACGCAGGACGCCCGCACCGGCTTCGTCGCCGTCCCGTCGCTGGAGTGGGACCCCGAGGCCGACACCATGACCGACGTCGTGACCGGCACCGTCTACCACGCGACGTCCGACGGGTCGTTCCGGTCGGACGACGGCGAACGCCTCAACGTCGGCTGGCGCGTGATGGTCGGGTTCGACAACTTCCGCACCGCGTTCGGCGACGAGCGCTACGCCCAGCCGTTCGTGAAGATCCTCCTGTGGACCTTCGCGTTCGCCATCCTGTCGGTCGTCTCGACGTTCCTGCTGGGGCTGTTCCTCGCGATCACCTTCAACGACACGCGCGTGCGCGGCCGCAGGCTCTACCGCACCCTGCTGATCTTCCCGTACGCGATCCCGGGGTTCCTCGCCGCGCTGCTGTGGTCGGGGATGCTCAACCGCTCGTACGGCTTCGTCAACCAGGTGCTGCTGGGTGGGGCCGCGGTGCCCTGGCTGACGGACCCCTGGCTGGCGAAGGCGTCGGTGCTCGGGGTGAACCTGTGGCTCGGCTTCCCGTACATGTTCCTCATCTGCACCGGCGCGCTGCAGTCGCTGCCGGGCGACGTGCTGGAGGCGGCCAAGGTCGACGGCGCGGGCGCGTGGCGCACGTGGCGCTCGGTGACGCTGCCACTGCTCCTGGTCGCCACGACGCCCCTGCTGATCTCGTCGTTCGCCTTCAACTTCAACAACTTCACGCTCATCTACATGCTCACCCGCGGAGGCCCGCGCTTCGCCGACGCGTCCGTGCCGCTCGGGCACACGGACATCCTCATCTCGATGGTGTACTCCGTGTCCGGCCTGGACGGCACCGCCGCCAAGAACTACGGCCTGGCGAGCGCGTTGTCGATCGTCATCTTCGTCATCGTCGCGACGATCTCGGCGATCACGTTCAAGCGGACCAAGCAGTTCGAGGAGATCAGCTGACATGGTCACCACCGACGTCACGCCCTCGTCCCGCACCGCGTCCCGGGGCGACACGAACCGCATGCCGCGCAGCCGGTGGTTCGCCGAGCTCGGCTGGCGCCACCTCGTCGGCGTCGTCGCGGTCGCGTACGCGCTCTTCCCGATCGTCTACGTGATCTCGGCGTCGTTGTCCGAGGGCGGCACGCTGACCGGCTCCAACGACCTGTTCGCGGAGGTCAGCACGGCCAACTACGAGGCGCTCGGCGGCACGCTGTTCTGGACGTGGCTCGCCAACTCGCTGCAGATCGCGATCGCGACGGGCGTCGGGACCGTGCTGATGGGCGCCGCTGCGGCGTACGCCTTCTCACGCTTCCGGTTCACGGGCCGCCGAGCCGGCCTGACCTCGCTGCTCATCATCCAGATGTTCCCGCAGATGCTCGCCTTCGTGGCGATCTTCCTGCTGCTCATCACCCTGGGCAACGTCGTGCCCGCGCTGGGGCTCAACAGCAAGCTCGCGCTCATCGCCGTCTACCTCGGCGGTGCGCTCGGGGTGAACACCTTCCTCATGTACGGGTTCTTCAACACCGTGCCGCGCGAGATCGACGAGGCCGCCAAGATCGACGGAGCCACGCACGCGCAGACGTACTGGACCATCATCCTGCGGCTCGTCACGCCGATCCTCGCGGTGGTCGCGCTGCTGTCCTTCATCAGCACGTTCGGCGAGTTCATCATCGCCCGGCTCGTGCTGCAGTCGGAGCGCAACTGGACGGTGGCCGTCGGGCTCTTCGGCTGGGTGTCGGCGCTGCTCGAGGCGAACTGGGGGCTGTTCGCGGCCGGGGCGGTCATCTCCGCGCTGCCGGTGCTGCTGCTCTTCCTGTTCCTGCAGAAGTACATCGTCGGAGGCCTGACCGCGGGGGCCGTCAAGGGGTGATCGGCGGACGTCCGGCAGCCGGGTGGTCACGCGCCTCTACGCTGGTCGCGTGACCGCTCCCGACCTCCTCGCCCACGACGTCGACGGGTACGCCGACGCCGACCGCGAGCGCTGGGTCCACGAGGGCGAGAAGTCGCGCGAGCGCACCCCGTTCGAGCGCGACCGCGCCCGCATCGTGCACTCCTCGGCGCTGCGCAGGCTCGGCGCGAAGACGCAGGTGCTCGGCCCGTCGTCCGACGACTTCGTGCGCACCCGGCTGACGCACACGCTCGAGGTCGCGCAGGTCGGGCGGGAGATCGGCAAGGCCCTCGGGTGCGACCCGGACGTCGTCGACACCGCGTGCCTCGCGCACGACCTGGGCCACCCGCCGTTCGGCCACAACGGCGAGCGGGCGCTCGCCGACCTCGCGCGCGGCATCGGCGGGTTCGAGGGCAACGCCCAGACGCTGCGGCTCCTGACGCGCCTCGACCCCAAGGTCGTCGCCCCGGACGGCCGCTCCGTCGGGCTGAACCTCTCGCGCGCCAGCCTCGACGCGTCCGTGAAGTACCCGTGGCGGTACGGCCAGGGACCGATCAGCCCGGCGAGCGGACGGCCGACGCACAAGTTCGGCGTCTACGAGGACGACCTGCCCGTGTTCGAGTGGCTGCGCGCCGACGCACCGCCGGGACGCAAGTGCCTCGAGGCGCAGGTCATGGACCTCGCCGACGACATCTCCTACTCGGTCCACGACGTCGAGGACGCCGTGGTCGGCGGGCGGCTGGACCTCGCGGTGCTGACCCGTCCCGACGAGCGGGCACGCGTCGTCGAGGCCGTGGACACCTGGTACGGCGCCCAGGTCACCGCGGCGGAGCTCGAGGGCGCGATGGACCGGCTCGTCGCGGCCCGGCTCTGGGGCCGCGGGTTCGACGGGTCGCGCGGTGCGCTGGCCGTCCTCAAGGACGCGACGAGCCAGCTGATCGGCCGGTTCGCGAAGGCGGCGCAGCAGGCCACGCGCGCGAGGTACGGCGACGGGCCACTGACGCGCTACGCGGCCGAGCTGGTCGTGCCGCACGAGACTCTCGCGGAGATCCTCGTCCTCAAGGGTCTCGCGGTGGCGTACGTCATGGCGCCGCGCGAGCTGGAGCCGGTGTACCAGCGGCAGCGGGAGGTCCTCACCTCGCTGGTCGAGGTGCTCGCCGACCGCGGGCCCGACGCCCTGGAGCCGCCGTTCGCCGCGGACTGGCGCGCCGCCGACGACGACGCGCAGCGGTTGCGCGTCGTCGTCGACCAGGTGGCCTCCTTGACCGACGTCTCGGCGGTCGCGCTGCACGCGCGGCTCGTCCACCCCCCGCGGCACTGAGCGGGCGCCGCGAGGCGCCGTGGGGTCAGTCGCCGCCGTCCAGCGGCCACACCGGCCGCACCTCGATCCTGCCCGCCCGGGCCATCGGGTGCGCGGCCGCGATCGCGACGGCCTCGTCCAGGTCGGCCGCCTCGATGACGTCGTAGCCGGCGATGTGCTCGCGGGTCTCGGCGAACGGGCCGTCGGTGAGCAGGACGTCGTCGCCTCGCCGGCGGACGGTCGTGGCCGCCTCGACCGGCCGCAGCCGGTCGCCGTGCCGCCAGACGCCGCGTGCGTCCACGTCGGCACCCCACTGCTCGGTCGTCAGGTCGCCCGGTGCGGCGTCCTCGCCCTCGGGGTCGGTGCAGATGAACAGGATGTACTCCACGTCGTCCTCCTCGTGCCTCACGGGCGCGGGTCCGCCCGTCACCGCCATGACGCGCGGCACCGGAGACATTCGACACCACGGGCGGCGCCGGGCGCGTCGGACGGTCGACGCGTCCCTCGCGCGCCCCGCCGCCGCCTAGACTCACGGTCGTGGCCGGACGGATTCTGCGGGAGGACGTGGAGGCCGTCCGCGAGCGCGTCCACATCGAGGAGATCGTCGGTGCGCACGTCGCGCTGCGGTCCGCGGGCGTCGGCTCGCTCAAGGGGCTGTGCCCCTTCCACGACGAGCGGTCGCCGTCGTTCCACGTGCGCCCGCAGGTGGGCCGGTACCACTGCTTCGGCTGCGGCGAGGGCGGGGACGTCATCGCGTTCGTGCAGAAGGTCGACGGCCTGGGCTTCACGGACGCCGTCGAGTACCTGGCGTCGCGCGCCGGCATGCAGCTGCGGTACGAGGAGGGCGGCGGACCGTCGCGACCGGGCGAGGAGCCGGGCCGTCGGCGCCGTCTGCTGGACGCCCACCGCATCGCCGAGGAGTTCTACCGCGAGCAGCTCGTGCTGCCGGCCGCGGCCGCGGCCCGCGCGTTCCTCGCCGAGCGCGGGTTCGACCGCTCGGCGGCCGACGACTTCGGTGTCGGGTTCGCCCCGCAGGGGTGGGACGGGCTGCTGCGGCACCTGCGCGGCCGGGGCTTCACCGAGGCCGAGCTGACGGTGTCGGGCCTGGTCAGCCAGGGGCAGCGCGGCATCTACGACCGCTTCCGCGGGCGCCTGGTGTGGCCCATCCGCGAGGTCACGGGGGAGACCGTCGGGTTCGGCGCGCGGCGGCTGTTCGACGAGGACACCGGGCCGAAGTACCTCAACACCCCGGAGACCCCGCTGTACCGCAAGTCCCACGTGCTCTACGGCATCGACCTGGCCAAGCGGGAGATCTCCCGGGAGAAGCAGGTCGTCGTCGTCGAGGGGTACACCGACGTCATGGCGATGCACCTGTCCGGGGTCCGCACCGCGGTGGCGACCTGCGGCACGGCCTTCGGCCCGGACCACGCGCGCATCGTGCGTCGGCTCGTCGGCGACTCCGGCAGCGCGGGCGGCGTGCAGCTCGCCGGCGGGTCGTCGGTCGGCGGCGAGATCGTCTTCACGTTCGACGGCGACGCGGCCGGCCAGAAGGCCGCCCTGCGGGCGTTCGGCGAGGACCAGGCCTTCACGGCCCAGACGTTCGTGGCCGTCGAGACGTCCGGCATGGACCCCTGCGAGCTGCGGCAGGCGCGCGGTCCGGACGCCGTGCGCGCCCTCGTGTCGTCGCGCCAGCCCCTCTTCGAGTTCGTGATCCGCTCGACGCTCGCCGCGCACGACCTGCGGACCGCCGAAGGACGCGTGGGTGCACTGCGCGCCGCGGCGCCGGTCGTCGCGGGCATCCGCGACTCGGCCTTGCGGCCCGAGTACGAGCGTCTGCTGGCGGGGTGGCTCGGCATGGACGACGTGGCCGGTGTGCGGCGCGCCGTCGCCGACGCGCGGCGTGCGCCGCGCCAGGCCCCGCGCGGCGGGTCGGACCGGGACGCCGGCCGCCGGCCGGGGAGCTCGTCCGACGGGGCACCCACCCCCGTGCCCGTGGCCCGCATGGCCGTGCCCGACCGCCGCGACCCCGTCGCGCAGGTCGAGCGCACGGCGTTGGAGGTGGTGCTGCAGCACCCGACGCTCGTGCCCGCGGAGTTCGACGCGCTGGCCCCCGACGCGTGCACCGCGCCCGCCTACCGGGCGGTCCACGAGGCCGTGCGTGCCGCCGGCGGCATCGCCGCTGCGCGCGACGTCGTCGCGCGCGGTGGCGAGACGGCGTGGGTCGGTGCCGTGCTGGAGGAGGCGGCCGAGCCCGTGCACGCTCTGCTCACGGAGCTGTCGGTCTCGCCGCTGCCCGAGGACCGCCCGCAGTCGCTGCCCGGCTACGTGCGCGGCGTCGTCCTGCGCCTCGTCGACATCGGGGTCACGCGCCGCATCGCCGACGTCCGCGGCCGTCTCCAGCGGCTGGGGGACGACGCGGACCCGGCCGAGCAGCGCGCGCTGCTCGGCGAGCTGCTCGAGCTCGAGGCACAGCGCCGGGGCCTGCGCAGCGCCTGACGCCCCGGTGCCGCGCGCGGGTCAGCGCAGGGCCACGAGCCCCGTGCCGTCGTCCACCGGCCGGGTGTCGGCCACCGCGGTCACCGTCATCGAGCGCAGCCGCAGGCTCCCGCCGTAGTACGACAGGAACGCCGTGTCGGTGGCGTCGCGGCCGGTCGCGATGCGCAGCAGGGACTCCCGCGGCGCCAGGCGTGTCGCGTCGACCACGTACCAGGCGCCGTCCACGTACGCCTCGGCGACCGCGTGGAAGTCCATCGGCTTGAGGCCCGGCGCGTACACCGACGCGAGGCGCGCCGGCACGTCGCACGCCCGCAGCAGCGCGACGACGAGGTGCGCGAAGTCCCGGCACACGCCGCGCCGCTTGAGCAGGGTGTCGGTGGCACCGTCGGTCGGCAGGCTCGACCCGGACAGGTACGTCACGTGCTTGCTCACCCACGTCACGACGGCGTCCAGCAGGTCGGCGCCGGACAGGCCGCGGAACTGGTCGCGGGCGAACGCCAGGAGGCGGTCGGAGTCCGCGTACCGGCTGGGACGCCGGTACTCGACCAGGTCGACGTCCTCGACGGGCGGCGCCTCGCACTGCCCCGTGACCCTCGCCTGGTAGTCCACGACGACCCGGCCCGCCGGCGCGAGGATGCGGTGCATGCGCCCACCGTGCGGCGTCTTGATCTCCTGCACGTCGAGCGGGTCGTCGTCGGAGCGGGCGAACAGCACCTCGCTGCGCTCGTACGGGCCCTCGGCGACGGCGACGCAGAGCAGCAGCTCGAGCGGTGCGTGCACGTCGAGCGAGAGGTGGGCGGCCACGGAGCGCAGCACGGACGACGCATCCTTCCCCGACCAGGACGGGTCGGACGACGGGTGGTGACGGGGGGTCGACAACGTGTCCGGAACCTCGCCGGCGATGGCGGAGGGCACCCGGACGAGGGCACGGCGAAGCAGGGGCGAGGCGGGGGTGTGGTCCCGTGACGAGCGGGAGTGAGGCAAGTGTGAGGCTCATGAGGTCGTTCGTCCAGCCCTGCTCCTCACCGATGCATCGGTGCAGGTCAGAGCCGTGATCCCGGTGGGCGGAGCCGGTTGCGCGGGGGAGCCTCCCCCCGCGGTCTGCGCCGGCCGCGGGGCCGGTGCGCGCGGCTGCGCTCAGCCGCGCGCAGGCTCCGCGTCGTCGGTCCGTCCACGGCGCCGCTCCCGCAGCAGCACGAAGGGCAGGGTGAACGTCGCGAGCGCGGTGACCGCCCAGACGATGATCGTGGCGAGCACCCAGGTCGCGGCGCCGTCGATGCGCAGCCCGTCGGTCAGCAGGTGCGCCAGCAGCAGCGCGACGAACGTCGAGACCAGCCCGATGCCGCCGAGGAACGCCGGGGCGTACCGGGTGCTCATCTTGAGGATGAACGGCGAGAGCACCGACTGCGCGACCGCGAACACGACGACCGTGACGATGAACCCCGATGCGGTGACGGTGAAGTCGTCGAGCGCCGCGGCCGCCGCGAGCAGCCCGAGGGCGGCCGAGGCGAGGAAGATCAGCGCGCGCAGCAGCAGCCGGACCATGGGGCCAACGTAGACCCGGGCGCTCCGGTGGGCGAGGGAGCGCAGCTGCGGCGGCACGCGCGACCCGTGGAAGATCGTCGGGTTCGGGGTCCACGGGCTGTCGGTCGTCATGCCGTTCGTCCCGGCGCGCTGCACCACGGGCCCGACCGGGGCCCGTGGGTCGACGAGGTGCTGCGGACCCTGGATCCCACCTCGGTGCTCGTCCTCATCGCCGGATCGGTCACGCGCTCGTGCTCGTCGAGTCCCGCGACGTCGTCGGCGGTCCTACCGCGAGGCGCGGTCCATCCACTCCACGAGGAGCGCGCGTTCCGCGTCGCTGAGCCCGGTGAGCTCCGGCGCCATGGCACGCATCGCGACGACGGCGCCGCGCCGCCCGCGGCCGACGTCATCGGCGCCGCCACCGGTGGTGACCGCCGCGATCGTCGCCTCCCGGGCACGCGCTGAGAGATCCGGGTCGCGCTGGTCCTGCGGCATGGAGATGAGGGTGAAGGTGACGCCACAACCCGCGGCGTGAACGAGGTGCGCCGCAGCGCCCTCGCTCATCTGGAGCCGTCCAGCGAGAGCGATGGCGTTGACCTGCCCCGCGAGGATGGCGCCGGCCCGCTTCGCCGCCGGGGTCTGCACGCCGGGCTGCCCCTGGCCGTACGCGAGCGAGTAGAGCGCGGGATGGCTCACCCCGAACTCCACGTGCAGGTCCCAACCCCGCCGGAGGTCCTCGACCGGGTCGCCCGACGGGGTCAGAGCGCCCTTCGTCAGCAGGTAGTCCTCGAACCCGTGCTCGGCGACGGCGTCCAGGAGTGCGCTCATGTCGCCGAAGTGCCGGTAGATGGCGGGCGACTGCACGCCCGCGGCAGCGGAGACCGACCGCGTCGAGACGGCCTCGCGGCCGCCTTCGGCGAGAAGGGCTGCTGCGCTCCGGACGATGCGCTCGCGGGTCGATGCGGTGGCCACCTGGCGATGATAACGGGCCGACGATGGCTACGCCACTACCACCGCCAACATCAAGATGTTGTCAACGGTACTTAGCGGTGCTAGTTTGACGGCGTTATCAACGACACCAACTCGGCCGAGGAGAATCACATGAACGGGACAACGGATCGCGTCGCCATCGTGACGGGAGGCTCGCGAGGCATCGGTCGAGCCGCTGCCGAGCGGCTTGCCGCCGACGGCCTCGCCGTCGTCATCGCGTACGTCGGCAACCAGGCCGAGGCGGACGCCGCAGTGGCCGGCATCCAGGACGCCGGTGGCCGCGCCCTCGCCGTCCGGGCGGACGTGGCCGACGAGGCCGCGGTCGCCGCACTGTTCGACGCGGCGGAACGGCACTTCGGCGGCGTCGACGTCGTCGTCAACGCCGCAGGGGTCATGGTCCTGGCGCCGGTGGCGGACATCGACCTCGTCGCGCTGGACCGCATGCACCGCACCAACGTGCGCGGCACCTTCGTGGTCGGTCAGCAGGCGGCCCGGCGCGTCCGAGGGGGCGGAGCGATCATCAACGTGTCCACGTCGGTGACACGGCTGAGCACCCCCGGCTACGCCGCGTACGCCGCGAGCAAGGCGGCTGTCGAGGCGCTCAGCCTCGTCCTCGCCCGGGAGCTGCGCGGCCGCGACGTCACGGTCAACGCCGTCGCTCCGGGTCCCACGGCGACTGCTCTCTTCCTCGAGGGCAAGAGCGCCGAGCTCGTCGAGCAGATCGCCGCCCAGAACCCGATGGGACGCATCGGCACCCCGGGCGACGTGGCCGAGGTGATCTCCGCGCTGGCCGGCCCCGCGCGGTGGATCAACGGCCAGACGCTCTTCGTCAACGGCGGCCAGGCCTAGGTCCCGCGGGGCCGGTCGTCCGCCACCACCCACACCACCTTTCGAAAGAGGCAATCATGTCGGTCATCCTCATCACCGGTGCCGCCACGGGCATCGGCAACCTCACCGCCAGGCACCTCGCCGCCAGCGGGCACATCGTCTTCGCCAGCATGCGCGGCGTCGACGGACGCAACGCCGCCCACGCCGCGAGCCTCCTCGACACCGCGGCGCGCGACGGCGTCGACCTCCGGGTCGTCGAGCTGGACGTGACGTCGGACGCCTCCGTGCAGGCGGCCGTCGACCGGGTCGTCACCGAGGCCGGCGGGCTCGACGTCGTCGTGAACAACGCGGGCCACCTCAACGTCGGGTACGTCGAGGCATTCACGCCCGACGAGCTCCTGCACCTGATCGACGTCAACACCATCGGCGTCCACCGGGTGAACCGCGCCGTCCTGCCGCACTTCCGCGAGCGGAGGTCGGGCACGCTGCTGTACGTCGGCAGCACCATCCCCGTCACGACGCCACCGTTCCTCGGGCCCTACGTCGTCTCGAAGGCGGCCATGGACGCCCTCGCCGTCACCACGGCCTACGAGGCCAACGCGTTCGGCATCGAGACGGTGATCGTCATGCCGGGCCCGATCACGCAGGGCACCGAGCACTTCCCGAACGCCGGCCGTGCGAGCGACCTCGAGCGGACCAGCGCCTACCGGGCGCTCGACCCGCTGGTCGCCGCGAACGAGCAGGCGACCGCGGGCCTCCTGGGACCCGGACCGCTCCAGGGTGCCGAGGGCGTGGCGAAGGAGGTCGTCCGGGTCCTGGCCCTGCCCTTCGGGGCGAAGCCGTTCCGCACGGTCATCGACGACGCCGACGCAGGGGTCGAGCACGTGAACTGGGCGGCCTACCAGGCGCGCGCCGCCTTCGTGGAGCGGCTCGGCATGGCCGAGCTGCTCCACCCGGCCGCCCCGTAGGCGCGCCACCAGCCCGAGGACGACGGTCACTCGCCTCGTGGCCGAGAGCTCGTAGGTTCACGTCCTGCCCGTCACCGCGCGCAGGGAACCGCGCCGCACGGACCGCCAGGTGCAGTGCCCACGGACGGATCTGGGCCCAGACGACGAACGGCGCCCCTCTCGGGGCGCCGCTCGTCGTCTGACCTGCTGCGATGCTCCCCCGACTGGACTCGAACCAGTAACCCTTCGATTAACAGTCGAATGCTCTGCCAATTGAGCTACGGGGGATCGTGCGGGGAAAACCCTAGCAGGCTCCGGGGTGTGCGGCCGACACGACCGGCGCCCGGGCCGCGGCCGGACGAGGTCTCACGGTGCCAGGCCGGCCTCGGCGCGCACGTGCGCCTCGGCGCGTGCCACGCGGCGGGCCACGTCCGGCTCCTCGAGGTCGACCGTGCTGTCGCCGATGACCTGCGTGAACAGGGCGCCGTCCTCGTCGCGGCGCAGGGCCACGCGCACCGGCGACCCTCCGCCCGGCAGGCTCACGTGCTCCACGTGCACCACCGAGCGCTGGACACGCTCGCGGAACGCCTGCGACAGGTCCCACGCGTCGACGTCCGGTGCCAGCACCAGCTCGGCGCGGGCGCCGCTGACCCAGTGCACCGTGAGCGTGCGGGACGTGGCGTCGAGCGAGCCGCGGTCGACGTCCGCCCACGCGGTGCGCGCGGCGCCGGCGTCCGAGACGAGGTGCAGCGCGCGGCGCGTCGCGACGAGCCACCGCCCGTCGTCGAGGGGAGCGGTCGCGAGGATCGCGTCACCGCGCAGGTCGAGGACGCGTCGCAGGTCGTCGGGCAGCCGGCGTCGCCGGGAGAACAGGGCCACGGCACCACCGTAACCGCGTGCGCCGCCGGGCCCGGCCGCGGGCCGACGGGGCGGCGTCACGTCGTGCGGCGCAGGTAGTTCCACGCGATGACGGCGCACGTCGCGCCGTTGAGGAAGCCGACGACCACGTCGCTGAGCGAGTGCATCCCGCGGTACGTGCGAGCGACGCCGACCGCGACGGGGACGAGCACGCACAGGACGGTCGCCGCCCAGCGGGCCACGGGGTGCGTGATGCGCTGGGCGCCGAAGGCCATGGTCAGGTAGAAGGCGGTCGCCGCGCCCGTGTGGCCGCTCGGGAAGCTCGACGTGGGCGGTGCGTGGTCGAGGTGCTCGACCTCGGGACGCTCCCGGCCCACGACGAGCGCGGAGGTGAGGAAGATCACGGCCTGCACCGCCACCGCCAGGCCGGGGATGATCGCGTACCACCACTGCCTCGTGCGCCACCAGATCAGGGCCATGGCCAGGAGACAGGCACCGATGAGGAACTCGGTCTGCCCGATCGCGGAGAGCACCGTCGTGACGGCGTCGAGCGCGGGTGTCCGCTGCGTGACGAACCACTCGTTGATCGAGGCCTCGGCCGGCAGGCCGCCCAGCGGGCCGGTGACGAGCAGGCCGGTGCCGACGACGACGCACCACAGCGCGGCGGCCGGCAGCAGGACGCGCCGCACGAGATCGCGGCGCACCTGCCGGCCGTCCGGCCTGCTGGTGTCGATCTCGTAGCGGTGC
Organism: Cellulomonas wangsupingiae; assembly: GCF_024508275.1. Lineage (NCBI taxonomy): Bacteria > Bacillati > Actinomycetota > Actinomycetes > Micrococcales > Cellulomonadaceae > Cellulomonas > Cellulomonas wangsupingiae. The sequence goes on along the minus strand of NZ_CP101989.1, from coordinate 2,443,813 downwards.
CAGAACGCGTGCACAGGTCCTCCGGGGGTCGGGGTCGCGAGGACCTCGGGCGGGATCACGGGGAGTCGGCGGCGGTCGGGGTGGCGGCCGGCGCGCGGCCGCCTGCGGGCGCGGCGGCACGGTGGCGGAAGCCGACGAACGACGCGGCGGCGATGGCGGTGCCCAGGACGATGCCCGCGACGACGTCGGTCGGGTGGTGGACACCCAGCAGCACCCGGTCGGCGGCGGTCGCGAGGACCAGGACCCCGGCCGTCGTCGGGACGACCACGCGCGCCGTGCGCCCGAGGACCGGCCACACCAGCACGGTGAGCGCCACGGCGACCACGGTCGTGTTCGTGGCGTGCCCGGACGGGAAGCTCGAGCCGGGGACGTGGGCGACCGCGTCGTCGATCACCGGCCGCGTGCGCTGGACGAGGCCCTTGGCGGCGAGCTGCAGCACCCACCCGGCGGCGACGGTCGTCGCGGCCCACACGACCCGGTCGTGCAGTCGGTGGCGGCGCCAGGCCCAGACGCCCACCGCGGGCACGAGCACCAGGTTCAGCCAGCGGGCAGCGAAGACCTCCTGCCAGACGAGGAGCACGGTCCGCAGGGTGGGCGACCGGCGCGTGACGTCGGTCGCCCCGACGACCGCGGCCTCGTCGAGTCGCACCAGGGTGCCCGACTCGCCGCGCACCACGACGGCCAGCACGACGACGGGGAGCGTGACGGCGGCGCCCAGCGCGGCGGCCCGCAGCAGGGCGCGGCGACGGTCGCGGGCGGCGAGCATGGCGAGACAGTAGGGGTGGCCCGCGGGTCCCGCACGCCGGGCGTGCGGACGTCGGTGGGCCAGGTGGGGCTTGAACCCACGACCGACGGATTATGAGTCCGCTGCTCTGACCGACTGAGCTACTGGCCCGCGGACGGCAGCCTACCGACGCGCTCGGCCGGGCAGCCCGGCCCTGCGGATGCCGACCACGCCGGTCGCTGCCACCATCACTGCGGGTACCGACGCGCGTCGGAGGGTGGGGGAGCCCGCGTCGAGGAGGTGACATGGCCACGATCGCGACGTCGTCCCGGCAGGGCGCGTGGGAGCTGGGCGCACGGGCGGGGTACGCCGCCAGCGGGCTGGTGCACGTGCTCATCGGGGTGCTGGCGGCACAGCTGGCGGTGGGCTCCTCGGGTGGGAGCGCCGACCAGTCGGGGGCGTTCTCCGAGATCGCGAGCACGCCGTTCGGCACCGTGGTGCTCTGGATCACCGTCGTGGCCTTCGCGGCGCTCGGTGCCTGGTACGCCGCCGCGGCCGTCAGCGGCGCGGCGGGCCGGACGTCCGACCGTGCCAAGGCGGGCGGCAAGGCCGTGATGTACCTCGCGCTGGGGGCCACCGCGTTCGCGTTCGCGCGCGGCTCCGGCACGGGCAGCGGCAGCCAGACGTCGTCCATGACGGCCGAGCTGATGCAGGCGCCGGGCGGGCGCTTCCTGGTCGGCGCCGTCGGTCTGGGGACCATCGCCGTCGCCGCGTACCACGTGCACAAGGGGCTGCGGCGTCGCTTCCTGCAGGACCTGCGCCGGCTGCCGGCCGGCACCGCCGGCCGCGTCGCCGAGCGGGCCGGGATCGTGGGCTACGTGGCGAAGGGTGTCGCGCTGGGCATCGTCGGTGCCCTGTTCGTCGTGGCGGCCGTCCACGCCGACGCGCAGGAGGCCACGGGTCTCGACGGCGCGCTGCAGACGTTGCGCGACGCCCCGGGCGGCCCGGTCCTGCTGCTGCTCGTGGCGCTCGGGCTCGTCGCTTTCGGGGCATATTGTGGCGTGAGGTCCCGCTTCGGCAGGCTGTGACTTTTCACCCGCTCCGGACAGATCTGGCACGGCGGCGGTTCTTGCACAGTTGTCCAGTTCGGGGCATAGTTGGGGATGTCAGCGACAACGGCAAACCCGCCGCGAGGTGGGGACGCAAAGCCACGGGGCCCTCTGGGCCAGCCGAGCTACCGAACGACGAAGGAGTACCAGCCATGGCTGTTCACACGTCCCACGAGGCCCCTCTCACGCAGGGCTCGCTGCTCACCCCGGGTGAGGTCGCGGTGCTGTTCCGCGTCGACCCGAAGACGGTGACGCGGTGGGCGCAGGCCGGCAAGCTGTCCGCGGTCCGGACGCTCGGTGGGCACCGCCGCTTCCACGAGGCCGAGGTCCGTCAGCTCCTGACCGGCGTCCCGCAGCAGCGCGCAGGGGAGTGACCTGCGCCGTCGGAGACGACGGAGCCACGACACGACATGACGCCGGCGGTGACCCTGGTCACCGCCGGCGTCATGTCGTCTGCGCACCGTCGGCGTGCCGGCGCCCCAGCCGCGACGGGCGACCCGTGCGGTCCGTCCGACGTGAAAGGATCGGGGCATGGCCCTGCGTGAGATCCGCATCGTCGGTGACCCCGTCCTTCGCACGCCCTGCGACCCGATCGCGACCGTCGACGACCGCGTCCGCTCGCTCGTCGAGGACCTGCTCGAGACCGTGGACATGGAGGGGCGGGCCGGGCTCGCGGCCAACCAGATCGGCGTCGGCCTGCGGGCGTTCTCCTGGAACATCGACGACGAGGTCGGCTACGTGCTGAACCCCGTGATCGTGGAGCTGTCCGAGGACGAGTACCAGGACGGCGACGAGGGCTGCCTCTCGGTGCCCGGCCTGTGGTACCCGACGCACCGCGCCTGGTACGCGCGCGTCGTCGGCACCGACCTCGACGGCCGCGAGGTCGTGGTGGAGGGCACGGAGCTCATGGCGCGCTGCCTGCAGCACGAGGTGGACCACCTCGACGGGATGCTGTACCTCGACCGGCTGGAGCGCTCCGTGCGCAAGAAGGCGATGCGCGCGATCCGCGAGCAGCTCTGAGCCGGTTCCGCGCGTCCGCTGGACCTGCGGTGACGCATGGGGCATCCTGTGCCGTGCACGCCGCGTGCGAGAAGCTGCGCCGTGATGGCTCCCGTCGGGGACGAGGTCGTTGGGGAAGGCGACCCTCGAACCCATCCGGGAGGACCACATGGCCGGTGCCGTCACCCGCGGTGTACTTTTCGTGCACTCTGCGCCGCGCGCTCTGTGCCCCCACGTCGAGTGGGCGGCAGGCAACGCGCTGGGCGCACGCGTGAGCCTGGACTGGACGTCGCAGCCGGCCGGTCCGAGCTTCTACCGCGCTGAGCTCTCGTGGCAGGCCGCGCCCGGCACGGGCGCACGGCTCGCCTCCGCCCTGCGCGGGTGGGCGCACCTGCGGTACGAGGTGACCGAGGAGCCCAGCGCCGGTGTCGACGGGTCCCGCTGGAGCCACACGCCCGAGCTCGGGATCTTCCACGCCGCGACGGACGTGCACGGCAACGTCGTCGTCCCCGAGGACCGGATCCGTGCGGCGCTGGAGCACGCCGCTGACCCGGAGCGGCTGCGCGCCGAGCTCGACCTCGCGCTCGGCCAGGCCTGGGACGACGAGCTCGAGCCCTTCCGCTACGCGGGCGCCGGAGCGCCCGTGCGCTGGCTGCACCGCGTCGGCTGACCTCGTCGTCGGCGAGGGCGGGCGGCTCGCCGTGCGGGTGGGCGGGCCGCCCGCCCGCGTGGTGAATCGTTTCCTATCTCCCGCGCGGGTTCGGCGCGCGAGGCGTCCTCCGCTACCGTCCCTCCCACGCGCCGGGTCCGCCGGGTGCGTCGACAGCCATCCGGGTGAGACGGACCGCAGGCGGGGTGCGTCTGTCGCCTGCGGAGGACGCCGATGCCCGGCTGACGAGCCTCGCCGGCGTGGTCGCGACGTGGGTGGTCGGCGAGCGGGCGATGGTCGCCGACGGTCTCCCGACCGCGCTCTTCCTCGCCGACCCCGACGTCCTGCAGGGCGTCGCCGAGCACACGTACGTGCAGCTGCGCGCCGACGGCAGCGCACGCGTAGCGCTCGCGCTGCCGGGCGAGGTGTCGGCGACGCGCGCGGCCGGGCTACGACCCCCGCAGGAGCGTGTGCAGCCCGTTCACGAGCGCCACGGTCGCGGACGCGCCGTACGCGGCAGCGCCGAGGAAGTACCCCGTCGACTTCCAGACCTGGCTCGACCTGTGCTCGCCGACGCCGCGGCACACCAGGCCGCCGGCTCCCAGCACGACGACGAAGACCACGCCCACGGCCAGCTCGACGTCGTCACGCCCCACCCGTGAGATCACGACGGGCACGGCGATCACGAGCAGGACCAGGACGCCCAGCAGGACGACGCCCGCCCTGACGCGGTGCACCGTGCGCACCTCCGGGCCACCGACGAGCGCCTGGTCGAGCAGGCGCACCAGCGCCGAGGGTCGCGCGCCGTCGTCCTGCTGAGAGGTGCTCACCTGCCCGACGCTAGCGCGCCCGGAGGGAGCCGTCAGGCGGAGGTGACCACGAGAGCGACGTTGTGGCCGCCGAACCCGAACGAGTTGTTGATCGCGGCCACGGGTCCGGCCCGCAGCGCGCGGGGCTCGTCGCGCACCAGGTCGAGCACGAGCTCCGGGTCCGGGTTGGCCACGTTGATCGTGGGCGGCGCCGTGCGCTCGTGCAGCGCGAGGACGGTGAAGATCGTCTCCAGCGCGCCCGCCCCGCCGAGCAGGTGTCCCGTCATCGACTTGGTCGCCGAGAGCACGGCGTGGTCCGCGTCGTCGCCCAGGACCGCCCGGATCGACCGCGCCTCGATGAGGTCGCCGACCACGGTGGAGGTCGCGTGCGCGTTCACGTGGACGACGTCGGTCGTGGCGACGCCCGCGTCCGCGATCGCGGCGCGCATCGCCCGGATCTGCCCGTCGCCGGACGGCTCGGGGGAGGTGAGGTGGTAGCCGTCGGCCGACAGGCCCAGACCCGCGACCCGGCCGTAGACGCGCGCTCCACGGGCGGCGGCGTGCGCGGCGGACTCCAGGACCACCACGCCCGCGCCCTCACCGATCACGAACCCGTCGCGGTCGACGTCGTACGGGCGCGAGGCCCCGGCGGGGTCGTCGTTGCGGGTGGACAGCGTGCGGGACGCCGCGAAGGCGGCGATCGGCATGGGGTGGATCGTGGCCTCGGTCCCCCCGGCGACGACCACGTCGGCCCGGCCGTTGCGGATCATCTCGACGCCGTAGGCGATGGCCTCGGCGCCGGACGCGCACGCCGAGACGAGGGCGTGCGCACCGGCGCGGGCCCCCAGCTCCAGCGACACGTACGCGACCGGGGAGTTCGGCATGAGCATCGGCACGGTCATGGGCAGCACGCGTCGGCCGCCCTTCTCACGGAGCGTGTCCCAGCCGTCGAGCGTCGTCCAGATGCCACCGATCCCGGACGAGACGACCGCGCCGAGGCGGTCGCCGTCCACCTCGGGCGAGCCAGCGTCGGCCCACGCCTCGCGCGTCGCGATGATCGCGTACTGCGCGGACGGGTCCATGCGCTTGAGCTCGGGCCGGGGCAGCACCTGGTCGGCGGGGACCTTGAGCGTCGCCCCGAAGTTCACGGCGATGTCGTACCGCTCGGCCCAGTCGTTGTCGAAGGCGCGCGCGCCCGACTCGCCGGCGAGCGCGGCCTGCCACGTGCTCGGGACGTCACCACCGAGCGGGGTGGTGGCGCCCAGGCCGGTGACGACGACCTCGGGGACGGTGCTCATGGGTTCTCCTCGGTTCAGGCGGGCGGTGCGCACGGCCGTGAGGTCCTGCGCACCGCCCGGGTGCACGCGGGGTGCGGCGTGCAGGCTCAGGCCTGGGCGCCGGCGATGAAGCTCACGGCGTCGCCGACCGTGGCGAGGTTCTTGACCTCGTCGTCGGGGATGCGGACGTCGAACTTCTCCTCCGCGAGCGTGACGATCGTCATCATCGACAGCGAGTCGATGTCGAGGTCGTCGGTGAAGGACTTCTCGGGCAGGACGGAGTCGGTCGGCAGCCCCGTCTCCTCGCTGACGATCTCGGCCAGGCCGGCCAGGATCTCCTGCTCGCTGTGCGCCATCGGGTGTCTCCTCATGTCGGGTGGTGCAGGGACGTGCTGAACGGTACAGCCGGGGCGTGCGCCGGCCGGCGGGGGTGACTCAGGGCAGGACGACGACCTGGGCGGCGTAGACGAGACCGGCGCCGAAGCCGATCTGGAGCGCCAGCGCACCGGAGCCGACCTGGCCCTCGCGCAGCAGGCGCTCGGTGGCGAGCGGGATCGACGCCGCCGACGTGTTGCCGGTGTCGGCGATGTCGCGGCCCACCACGACGGTGTCCGGCAGCTTCAGCTGCTTGATCATCTGGTCGATGATCCGCATGTTCGCCTGGTGCGGGACGAACGCCTCGATGTCCTGCGGCGCGACGCCCGCGGCGTCCATGGCCTTCTGCGCGACCGGCGCCATCTGCCACACCGCCCACTTGAACACCGACTGGCCCTCCTGGCGCAGCGTGGGCCACCCCGCGCCCTCGTCACGCGTGGCGAGCCAGGAGTGCGTCTGCCCGATGGCGTGCGCCTGGCCGCCGTCCGAGCCCCAGACGGTCGGGCCGATCCCGGGCGTGTCGGACGGGCCGATGACGACCGCACCGGCACCGTCGCCGAGCAGGAACGAGATCGACCGGTCCGTGGGGTCCACGAACTCGCTCATCTTCTCCGCGCCGATGACCAGCACGTGCCGCGCCGTCCCGGCGCGCACGAGCGCGTCCGCCTGGCCGATGCCGTAGCAGTAGCCGGCGCAGGCCGCGGAGATGTCGAACGCGGCGGCCGGGGTCGCGCCGATGCGGTCCGCGACGACGGCGGCACCCGCCGGCGTCTGACGGAAGTAGGTGACGGTCGACAGGATGACGACGTCGATGTCCGCGCCCGTGAGCCCGGCGTCGGCCAGGGCGGCGCGGGCCGCCCCCTCGGCGAGGTCGAGCACGTCGGTGCCCTCGGCGGCACGCCGCCGGGTGACGATGCCGGTGCGCTGGCGGATCCACTCGTCGGAGGAGTCGATGGGCCCGACGAGGTCGTCGTTGGGGACCACGCGCTCACCGCGGACGCCGCCGAGGCCGAGGATGCGGGTGTGCGCGGGGCCGGTGGCCTGCGTCAGGGTCGGACGGGTCACGACTGGCTCTCCTGTGCGGTCAGGGGGGTCCCGGCGTGCCGACGGACGAGGTCGCGTGCGGCGTCGAGGTCGGCGGGGGACTTCAGGGCGAGGGTCTCGACGCCGGGCAGCGTACGCCGCGCCAGGCCGGTCAGGACACCGCCCGGGGCGACCTCCAGGAGGGCCGTCACCCCCAGCGCGAGCAGCGTGGCCTGGCACAGGTCCCACCGCACGGGCCGCGCCACCTGCGCGACGATGCGGGCGAGGGCGTCACGGCCGTCGGCGACCTGCGCACCGTCGGCGTTGGCGAGCAGGGGCACCACGGGATCGTGGGGAGCGACGCCCGCGGCGGCGTGCGCCAGCTCGTCGACGGCGGGTGCCATGTACCGGGTGTGGAAGGCGCCGGCGACCTGCAGGGGCACCACGCGTGCGCGCGCGGGCGGCGCGTCGGCCAGGGCGGCGAGCGCAGCCAGGGAGCCGGCGGCCACGACCTGGCCGGCCCCGTTGACGTTCGCCGGCACCAGGTCGAGCGCCTCGAGACGAGCCAGCACGTCGGCGGGGTCGCCGCCGAGGACCGCGCTCATCCCCGTCGGCTCCGTCGCCGCGGCGCGCGCCATGGCCGCACCGCGCACCGCGACCAGCCCGAGCGCCTCGTCCTCCGTCACGACGCCGGCCACGGCGGCGGCGGCCAGCTCGCCGACCGAGTGGCCCGCCACGACGTCCACGACGCCCGCTGCCGCGTCCGGCAGGGAGCGGGTCGTCCCGACGACGTCCAGCACCGCCCGCAGGCTCGCCAGCGCGGTGGCGACCAGCAAGGGCTGCGCCACGGCCGTGTCGCGGATCGTCCCCGCGTCCGAGGTGGTGCCGTGCGCCAGCAGGTCGAGACCGACGACGTCGCCCGCGCGGGTCAGCGCGTCGGCGAAGCCGTCGACCTCCGTCCACGGGACGAGCATGCCGGGGGACTGGGCACCCTGGCCGGGGCAGGCGACGACGAGCACCCGACAACTGTGCCCGGCACCCGACCGTGGGCCCGGTCGCGGCGCGCACCAACCTCGGGACCCAGGCTTGTCGGACCTGTACAAAGCCCGCCTGCCAGCCGGTGGTCAGCGCGCCGCGGCGTCGAGCCTCCCGACCGCCAGCGCCGTCTGCAGCACGTACGACTCGCGCGCCTCGAGCGGGTCCCACCCGGTCACGTCGGCCACGCGCCGCAGCCGGTAGCGCACGGTGTTGGGGTGGACGTAGAGGGTGCGGGCCGCCGCCTCCAGCGAGCGTCCCGCGCCCAGGTAGGCCGACAGCGTGTCGAGCAGTGCGCCCTGGCTGGCGGCCAGCGGTGCGTAGGCGCGCTCGACCAGTGCCCGGCGGGCCTCCGCGTCCCCCACCAGCACGCGCTCGGGCAGCAGGTCGTCCGCGTGCACGGGACGCGGGGCCTGCTGCCAGCCCGGGGCGGCGGCGAGACCGGCGAGCGCGGCGCGGGCCGACCCGGTGGCCTCGGCCAGGCCGGGTGCGGTCGGCCCGACGACGACGGGGCCGGGGCCGAACCGGGGCAGCAGCGTCATCGCGGCGGCGCGCAGGTCGCCCTCGCCCCCGAGGAACACCACCAGCCGGTCGCCGAGGATCCCGACGAGCGCGTCGTCGGCGGCGCGTCGGGTCGCCCGGCGCAGGTCAGCGGCCTGGACCTCGTCCATCTGCGCCGCGGCGGTGCCCACGACCACCAGGGTCGACCCGCGACCGCCCCAGCCCAGCGCCGCGACCCGCGAGCGCAGGGCGTCGTCCGCGTCACCGCGCACGAGCGCGTCCACCACGAGCGCCTCGAGGCGCGCGTCCCAGGCGCCGCGGACCTCGGCCGCACGGGCGTAGACCTCGGCCGCGGAGAACGCGACCTCCCGCGAGTACCGCATCACGGCCTCGCGGAGCTCACGTTCCGCACCCGGTGCCGCGAGGCGGTCCGAGTGCGTCTCGACGACGTCGACCACGACGCGCACGAGCTGCAGGGTGTGCTGCAGGGAGATCGACCGCGTGAGCTCGGGCGGGGCGCTCGCGAAGATCTCGCCGACGCCGTGGGGCGTGCGCGACGGGTCCGCGTACCAGGTGACGAACGCCGTGATGCCCGCCTGCGCGACGAGGTTGACCCAGGAGCGGTCCTCGGCCGGCAGCGCCCGGTACCACTCGAGGTCGGCGTCGAGGCGGCGCATCGCGGCGGTCGCGAGCAGACCCGTGCCGTCACGCACCCGGCGTTGCGTCTCGCTCTGGTCCTGCGGGCCGGGCGCAGCCGCCGGTCCGGCGGGCGCGGCGCGGCGCGGCCCCCGCGTCGCCGGAGTCCTCGGGAGCGTCGCCATGCCGCGAGCATAGGGCGGGGCTTGTGGGAAGTCGACAAACCTGTGTGCGTGCCGTGCGCCCCTTCGGGTGCGCTCGGATGGTTGCGCATGGGACGGAACGGATAAGGTCGCCGCATGGCTCTCCTGCCCCGCTTGCGTCAGCTCATGCGGCGACCCTCCTCGGCCTCCCGGGTCGGGGCGCGTCGCCCGACGACGGCTTCCCGACGCGGGGACACGCTCCACGAGGACGCGTTGCGTTCCATGCTGAGCGACGACCCCAACAACGAGCGCGCCTTCCAGGCGCTCGCCGAGATCGTGCGTCGCCGCGCCGCCGAGTCCGTCCCGGAGGAGGACCCGCTGACGGCGCCGAACGTCGAGCACGAGCGCCAGCACGCGGCGGACCTCGCGGTCTGGTCGCTCGGCGAGGAGCTGGCGGGCAACCCCCGCGCCTGGTACCCGCTGATCGAGGTCGCACGCCTGTCGTTGCGTGACGACCACGAGGGCACGATCCGTCGCCTGACCACGGCCGCCGAGCGCGACACGTCGGGCCAGGCGCTCGTGCAGGGGCTGGCCCTGCTCACCGAGGCCGGCCAGCCGGTCGACGCCCTCAACCTGGGGGTGGGCCACTGGCGTCCGCGCGACCACGTCCCCGAGGTCGCACGCGAGCTCGTGCTCGCGGCGATCGCGGCGGGCCGGCCGCTCGAGGCCAAGCAGCACCTCGCGTCGCTGGAGCTCTACCCGGACCAGGCCGCGGTCGCGGACCTCAAGGCCGAGCTGGCCCGCGAGATCGCCCAGGCGCAGCAGGCCATCCCCGGCACCTGACGACGCCGGCGCCCCGGGCGCCGGCCCCGCACGCACAGACGCCCCCGGCCGTTCGGCCGGGGGCGTCGGTGCGTCAGCGGCGCGTCAGGAGTCGCCGCCCGTGTTGCCGGACGTGCCGGCGGTGACGTCGTGCAGGCGGTAGCGCTCGATCGCCTGCGCGGGGACCGACGGGTCGACCTTGCCCTCGAGCACGAGCTGCTGGAGCACGCGCACCGTGGTCGACGGCCCGTCGATCTTGAAGTGCCGGCGGGCGGCCGCGCGGGTGTCGGAGAACCCGAACCCGTCGGCGCCGAGCGTCGCGTACCGCCCGGGGATCCACGCCCGCACCTGGTCGGGGACGAGGTGGTCGTAGTCGGTCGTCGCGACGAACGGGCCCTCGGCGCCCTGCAGCTTGGCCGTGAGGTACGGCGTGCGGACCTCGTCGCCGGGGTGGAGGAACGCGTGCTGCTCGGCGGCCAGGGCGTCGCGGCGCAGCTCGTTCCAGCTCGTCACCGACCACACCGCGGCGCGCACGCCCCAGTCCTCGGCGAGCAGGTGCTGCGCCTCGAGCGCCCACGGCACGGCCACGCCCGACGCGAGGATCTGGGCGCGCGGCCCGTCGCCCTGCGCCGGGGCGATCAGGTGGATGCCCTTGAGGATGCCCTCGACGTCGACGCCCTCGGGCTCCGCCGGCTGGACCATCGGCTCGTTGTAGACCGTCAGGTAGTAGATGACGTCCTGGTCACGGCCGTCGGACCCGTCGCCGTACATGCGCTCGATGCCGTCGCGCACGATGTGCCGGATCTCGTACCCGTAGGCCGGGTCGTAGTGCACGACGTGCGACATCGTGCCGGCGAGCAGCGGCGAGTGACCGTCCGCGTGCTGCAGGCCCTCGCCGGTCAGCGTGGTGCGGCCCGCGGTGGCGCCGATGAGGAACCCGCGCGCCATCTGGTCGCCGGCGGCCCAGAACTGGTCGCCGGTGCGCTGGAACCCGAACATCGAGTAGTAGAAGTAGAACGGGATCAGCGGCTCGCCGTGGGTGGCGTACGACGTGCCCACCGACTGGAACGCGGCCGCGGAACCGGCCTCGTTGATGCCGGTGTGCATGATCTGCCCGGCCTCGGACTCCTTGTACGAGAGCATGAGGGCGCGGTCCACGGCCATGTAGTTCTGGCCGTTGGTGTTGAAGATCTTCGCGCTCGGGAAGATCGAGTCCAGGCCGAACGTGCGGGCCTCGTCGGGGATGATCGGGACCAGGCGGTGCCCGAACTCCTTGTCCTTCACGAGGTCCTTGAACAGGCGCACGAGCGCCATGGTCGTGGCGACCTCCTGCGTGCCCGAGCCCTTCGCGAGGCCCTCGTACACCTTGTCGCCGGGCAGCGAGAGCTTCGTGTGCTCGGTGCGGCGCTCGGGCACGAACCCGCCCAGCTGGCGGCGGCGGTCCAGCATGTAGCGGATCGCCTCGTCGTCCGGCCCCGGGTTGTAGTACGGCGGCAGGTACGGGTTCTCCTCGAGCTGCTCGTCCGTGATCGGGATGTGCAGCGAGTCGCGCAGCGTCTTGAGCTCCTCGACCTTGAGCTTCTTCATCTGGTGCGTCGCGTTGCGCCCCGCGAAGCCCGAGCCCAGGCCGTAGCCCTTGATCGTGTGCGCGAGGATCACCGTCGGCTGGCCGGTGTGCTCACGGGCGGCCTTGTACGCCGCGTAGAGCTTGCGGTAGTCGTGCCCGCCGCGCTTGAGCGCCCAGATCTCGTCGTCCGTCATCTTCTCGACGAGCTGCTTGGTGCGCGGGTCGCGGCCGAAGAAGTGCTCACGGATGAACGCGCCGCTCTCGGCGCGGTACGTCTGGAAGTCGCCGTCGGGCGTGGTGTTCATCAGGTGCACCAGCGCGCGGTCCTTGTCGGCGTTGAGCAGGGTGTCCCACTCGCGGCCCCAGATGACCTTGATGACGTTCCAGCCGGCGCCGCGGAACTGCGCCTCGAGCTCCTGGATGATCTTGCCGTTGCCGCGCACCGGCCCGTCGAGACGCTGCAGGTTGCAGTTGACGACGAACGTGAGGTTGTCGAGACCCTGCTGCGCGGCGTGCTGCAGCATGCCGCGCGACTCCGGCTCGTCCATCTCGCCGTCGCCGAGGAACGCCCACACGTCCTGCTGGCTGGTGTCCTTGATCCCGCGGTTGTGCAGGTACCGGTTGGTCCACGCCTGGTAGATCGCGGACGCCGGGCCCAGGCCCATCGACACCGTGGGGAACTCCCACAGCTCGGGCGCCAGGCGAGGGTGCGGGTACGACGGCAGACCGCCGCCGGGGTGCGACAGCTCCTGGCGGAACCCGTCGAGCTGGTGCTCGGACAGCCGGCCCTCGAGGAACGCGCGGGCGTAGACGCCGGGGGAGGCGTGGCCCTGGAAGTAGACCTGGTCGCCGCCGCCCGGGTGGTCCTTGCCCCGGAAGAAGTGGTTGAGGCCCACCTCGGTGAGCGTCGCGACGGACGCGTACGACGAGATGTGCCCACCGACCGCCACGCCCGGGCGCTGCGCGCGCGTGACCATGACGGCCGCGTTCCAGCGGATCCACGAGCGGTAGCGCCGCTCCATGACCTCGTCGCCGGGGAAGTACGGCTCGTTGTGCACGGCGATGGTGTTGACGTACGGCGTGTTGAGCGACGCCGGGATCGCGACGTTGCGCGCGCGTGCGTGCCGCAGCATGCTCATCAGCACGTACCGCGCCCGCGGTCCGCCCTTGTCCTCGATCAGCCCGTCGAGGGACTCGACCCACTCACCGGTCTCCTCCGGGTCGATGTCGGGGACCTGGCTGAGCAGGCCGCCGATCAGCGGTCCCGTCTCGTCGATGGAAGCCACCGGTGCTCCTTCGCGTCTCGTGCGTTCCCGGGGCCGTGCGTGTGGCGCCCCGGTACGCTCCAGTCCTGCACCCGGCGCGCTGCGTCCTGTGCAGGCGCGGGTGCGGGTAGTGCGGCCATTCTCCGTCCGTCGGGGGCCGAAAGTCACACCGATGCCCCCCGAACGGCGCGTGACGTCCGTGACACGGGCCCCGGACGCCCTCTTGCCAGGGCCGCCCGGCCTGCGGTGGGCTAACGTGTGCCGACATCGACAGGTGGGTCCGCGGACAGTGCGGCGCACCGGGGGAGAAGGGAACCGGCCGACGTGTCATCCACCGCGGACGACTCCGCGACGCAGGTCACCCGGCTCGGCTTCACAGCCGGGCAGGTGATCCAGGAGCTGGGCTACGACGACGACGTCGACAGCGAGGTGCGCGCGGGGCTCGAGACCCTGACGGGCAACGAGCTCGTCGACGAGGACTACGACGACGTCACGGACGGCGCGATCATCTGGTTCCGTCAGGACGACGGCGATCTGACCGACTTCCTCGTGGACGCGATGACCGTGCTCGACGACAGCGGTCCCATCTGGGTGTTCACGCCGAAGGCAGGACGTGCGGGCCACGTGTCGCACTCCGACATCGAGGAGGCCGCGACCACCTCGGGCCTGCACGCCATGTCGACCTTCGCGGTCAGCCCCGACTGGTCGGCCACGCGGCTGGCGACCCGGGGCCGCGGCAAGTGAGTGCCGCGAGCGCCCCGGCGGTCGGGGCGCCCGCACCCGGGTTCACGCTGCCCGACACGCACGGCACGCCCGTGACGCTGTCGGAGCTGCGCGGCACGCCCGTGGCGCTGGTGTTCGTGCCGTTCGCGTTCTCCGGCACGTGCACGAGCGAGCTGTGCGAGCTGCGGGACAACATCGCCGCGTTCGACCAGGCCGGCGTGCGTCTGCTCGCGGTGTCCTGCGACCCCATGTTCGCGCTGCGGGCCTGGGGCGAGCAGGAGGGCTACACCTTCGACCTGCTGTCGGACTTCTGGCCGCACGGCGCCGCGGCGCGCGCCTACGGGGTCTTCGACGAGGCCACCGGGCACGCCGTGCGCGGCTCGTTCCTCGTCGACGCCGACGGCGTGCTGCGCTGGAGCGTCGTGCACCCCCGCGGGCAGGCCCGCCCGCTCTCGGCCTACCGCGAGGCCCTCGCCGCACTGGCGCGCTGAGCGGCGGCTCATTCGTCCTCGGCGCGATGACCCGGCGCCGGCACGACGTGCACCGACCGCCCATGAACGTGTCGTGCCGCCCGGTGGACGTCGCTGCGGATCGTCCTGCCGCAGCGCCTAGCGAGGCGCGTCGTGGGGCTTCGCACGGGCGTCCAGGATGCGCTGGAGCGTCGACGTCAGGGCGTCCCGGTCAGCCTGTGCGAGGCCGCTGAGCAGGTCTGCCTGTGCCGCGTCGAGCGTCGCGGCCACCTGCTCCAACCGCCGTCTCCCGGCGTCCGTGAGCGTGATGAGGTTCTGCCGTCTGTTGCCGGGGTCCTGGCGACGGTCGGCGTAGTCGTGCGCGGTGAGGTCGTTGACCGTGGCGACGATGTCGCTGCGGTCGATGTGGCACCGCCTGCCGAGCTCGGCCTGGCTGAGCGGCCCGAACTCCTCGAGGGCGGCCAGTACCGCGTACTGGTAGCGCGTGGCGCCGACCTCTGCCAGGGCGGTCGTGATCACGCGCTGGGTCAGGGTCGCGGCCTGGGTGAGGAGCCAGCTCGGCGTCGCACGCAGCCGTGCGGGCTGGGTCCCGCTCGCACCTTCGGCCTCGTCCATGCCCCGACGTTACCAGCAGTGTTGGCGCGACCCACGATCCGTGTATCGTCGGGCCTGCCAATATTGGTGACGCCAATGGTAGGGGAGCGTGCAATGAGGCTGAGGACGACAGTGGTGGGCGAGTCGCGAACCCGCCGGTGGTGGGCGCTGGCGTGGATCTCGGTGACCCAGGTGATGATGGTCGTGGACGGCACGGTGATGAACATCGCAGTCCCGTCGGCTCAGCAGGAGCTCGGCCTGTCCGACGTGCAGCGCCAGTGGGTCCTCACCGTCTACGTGCTCGCGTTCGGGTCGCTGCTCCTGCTCGGCGGTCGGGTCTCGGACGTGATCGGAAGGCGTCGGGCGCTGCTGATCGGCCTCGTGGGTTTCGCGCTCGCGTCGATCGCCGGCGGGCTGGCCGTGAGCGGTGCGATGCTCCTCGCGGCACGCGCCGTCCAAGGGGTCTTCGGTGCGCTGGTGACCCCTTCGGCGCTCGCCCTGCTGTCCGTCACCTTCCCCGACGGTGCCGACCGGGCGAGAGCGTTCGGCGTGTTCGGCACGATCATGGGATCCGGCTCCGGGATCGGTGTCGTCCTGGGTGGCGTGCTGACCGACTCGTGGGGCTGGCGGTGGGCGCTGCTCATCAACGTGCCGATCGCTGTCGCCACCGGCCTCGGGCTGCTGCTGTCGCTGCGGGTCGACCCGGGCGGGCGCGGCCCCGTCGACGTGACCGCAGGCCTGCTCAGCGCCGCGGGGCTCACGGCGGTGACTCTCGGGCTGACCGGTACCGGGTCGTCCGGCTGGGTGTCCGCTCCCAGGCTCGGGCTGCTCGTGGCGGGACTGGGGGCACTGGCCGTGTTCGCGGTCGTCCAGGGACGAGCGCAGTCCCCGCTGATGCCGCTGTCCCTGTTCTCGGACCGGCTTCGCGTCGCCGCGTTCACGGCCATGCTCGCCTGGGGAGTGGCGGTCCTGCCAACCTTCCTGTTCCTGAGCGTGTTCCTGCAGCAGGTCGCCGGGCTCACGCCGCTGGTCACCGGTCTGGCGTTCCTTCCCTACACCGCCGCGATCCTCCTCGCCGTACGCCTGGTCCGCCCCGCGCTCACCGCGGCCCCGCCACGGGTGTTCCTCGCCGCCGGACTCGCGCTGCTGGCCGTGGGGCTGCTCGTCCTGTCCTGGCTGACGCCGGATGCGCCGTACGGGTCCCGCGTCCTGCCCGTGCTGCTGCTCCTCGGGCTCGGTACCGGGTGCGTCCAGCCCGCGGCGAACAGCGCCGCGACGCACCGCGCCGGCCCGGCCTCCGGCGTGGCGGGGGCCGTGGCGAGCACCGCCCAGCAGGTCGGCTCGTCGATCGGGCTCGCCCTGCTCGGCACCATCGCGGCGACCACCACCGCAGCACTGCTCGCGGAGGCACCGACCTCGGGAACGACCACCGCGGTCGTCAGCGGATACGCCGGCGCGAGCTCCACCGGAGCCGTGGTCCTCGCCGTCGCTGCGGTCGTCGTCCTCGTCCTCGCCGGCCGACGGCCCGCCGCGGACCGGACGGAGAGCCGATGATCCCCGTCACCGGGACCGAGGGTCCGCGACCGCGGGAGGGCGGCATCCGTGACACGTCGCAGGTGAGGGCATCGGCACGTCGGTGGGCCCGGCCGGTCTCGAACCGACGACCTCCGCGGTGTAAGCGCGGCGCTCTGACCAACTGAGCTACAGGCCCCTGCGGTCGGTCAGCCTACCGGCGCGTCCGCCCTGCGTCGCACGTCGCCGGAGGGTGCGCCGCGGGCAGCCGCTCGGGGTCGCACCGTAGGCTCGACGACGTGCGAGCCACCGTCATCCACGGCCCCCGCGACGTGCGCGTCGAGCAGGTGCCGGACCCCGTGATCCACCGCCCCACCGATGCCGTCGTGCGCGTGGTCGCGACGTGCGTGTGCGGCTCCGACCTGTGGGGCTACCGCGGCGTGCGGTCCACGCCGGAGCCCCACCGCATCGGCCACGAGTTCGTGGGCGTCGTCGAGGAGATCGGCTCCGATGTGCGTCGCGTGCGCGTCGGTGACTTCGTCGTCGCGCCGTTCTCCGTCAGCGACAACACCTGCGTGCACTGCCGCAACGGGGTGCACACGTCGTGCGAGCAGGTGGCGTGGTGGGGGTCGCCCGACCACGAGGGCGTCCCGACGGACGCCGCGCAGGGCGAGTACGTGCGCGTCCCGCTGGCCGACGGCACGCTCGTCGTCACCCCCGAGCACCCGGACGACGCGCTGCTGCCGCACGTCCTGACGCTCACCGACGTGCTGGGCACCGGCCACCACGCCGCGCTGTCCGCGGACGTGCACGCGGGCTCCACCGTCGCCGTGGTCGGCGACGGGGCCGTGGGGCTGTGCGGCATCATCGCGGCGCGCCGGCTCGGTGCCGAGCGCGTCGTCGCAATGTCGCGCAACCCCGTGCGGCAGGCGCTCGCGCGCCGGTTCGGTGCCACGGACGTCGTCGAGGAGCGGGGTGACGAGGGCGCGGCCGCCGTCCTCGACCTGCTCGGCGGCGTGGGGCCGGACGGCGTGCTGGAGTGCGTGGGGACCAAGGAGTCGATGGCGCAGGCGCTCGCGACGGTGCGACCGGGCGGCCGTGTCGGCTTCGTCGGCGTCCCCGCCGGCGGCCCCGAGCTGCGCGTCCAGACGATGTTCAGCGGCAACAAGGGCGTCGTCGGGGGTGTGGCCCCCGTCCGCGGCTACATCGAGGGCCTGATGCCCGACGTGTGGGCGGGCACGATCGAGCCCGGGCTGGTGTTCGACGCGACGTTCGGTCTCGACGACATCGCCGACGCCTACCGCGCGATGGACGAGCGCACCTGCACGAAGGCGCTGGTGCGGCCGTGACCGCGACGCTGGCCGACGTCGTCGCGGCGCTCGATCGGCGCTACCCGCCGCGTACCGCGGAGCAGTGGGACCGGGTGGGGCTGGCGGCCGGGGACCCGGACGCCCCCGTGCGCCGCGTGCTGCTGGCCGTGGACCCGGTGGCCGCCGTGGTCGACGAGGCGGTCGAGTGGGAGGCGGACCTGCTGGTCACGCACCACCCGCTGCTCCTGCGGCCGGTGCACTCGGTCGCGGCCACGACGTACAAGGGGGCGCTGCTGCACCGGCTCGTGCGTGCCGGCTGCGGGCTGTACACCGCCCACACCAACGCGGACTCCGCGCACGGCGGCGTGGCCGAGGCGCTCGCCGACGCCGTGGGTCTGGTCGGCACGTCCCCCCTGGTGGCGGCCGACGCGCCGGCGCTCGACAAGCACGTGGTGCTGGTGCCTGCCGCGCAGGCCGGGGCGCTGGTCGACGCGCTCGCGGCCGCCGGCGCCGGTCACGTCGGTGCGTATGAGCGGTGCGCCTGGACCACGACGGGCGAGGGCACGTTCACGCCGTTGCCCGGCGCGGCCCCCGCCGTGGGCGAGGTCGGGCGGCGCGAGGTCGTCGCCGAGACGCGGGTCGAGATGGTCGCACCCCGCGGGCTGCGCGCGCGGGTGGTCGCGGCCATGCGGGCCGCGCACCCGTACGAGGAGCCGGCGTTCGACGTCCTGGAGCTCGCGGCCCTGCCGGGGGACACGGGCCTGGGACGTGTCGGCACGCTGCCGTCGCCCGTCCCGTTGCGTGACTTCGCCGCCGCGGTCGCGCGCGCGGTGCCGGCCACCGCGCAGGGCGTGCGGTACGCGGGCGACCCCGACATGCCGGTGAGCCGCGTCGCCGTCCTCGGCGGCTCGGGCGACTCGTTGTTCGACGCGGTGCGCGCCGCCGACGTCGACGTGTACGTCACCGCCGACCTGCGCCACCACCCGGCCTCCGAGCAGCAGGAGCGCGCGGCGTTCGACGCCCGCGGGGGTGCGCCGCGCCCGGCACTCATCGATCTCGCGCACTCCGCGTCCGAGTGGCTGTGGCTGCCGCGCGCCGCGCAGGCGCTGCGCACGGACCTGGCAGCCACGGGCACTACGGTGGAGACCCGCGTCAGCACGCGGCGCACCGACCCGTGGACGGGTCACGTGCCGCAGACGGACCAGCCGGAAGGAACCCCGTGACGAGTGCCCCCGCAGCCGACCAGCGCCGCCTCCTCGACGTCCAGGACCTGGACACCCGCCTCGCGCAGCTCGCGCACAAGCGGCGCACGCTGCCGGCGCTCGCGCGGCTCGTCGAGATCGACGCCCAGCTGGCCGATCTGCAGACGGCGCTGGTGACGTCGCGCACCGCCGCCTCCGACCTGCGCACCGAGCTGGCCAAGGCCGAGGCCGACGTCGCCCAGGTGCGCGGCCGGGCGGCCCGCGACCAGCAGCGGCTCGACGGCGGGCAGGTCGGCGCCAAGGACGCGCAGGCGCTGACGAGCGAGCTCGCCAGCCTCGCGACGCGGCAGGCGCACCTGGAGGACGTCGAGCTCGAGGTCATGGAGCGCCTCGAGGCGCACGAGGCCGTCCTGACCGACCTCGAGCAGGCGCACGCCGCCCTGGTGGCCAACCGCGACGAGGTCGTGGCCGAGCGTGACGCCGGCTACGCCGAGGTGGACGCCGAGTCCGCCCGCGTGCGCGCCGAGCGGGACCGCGCAGCGGACGGGCTGGACGCGGGCCTGACCGCGCTGTACGAGCGGCTGCGCGGTCAGCTCGGCGGCAGCGGTGCCGCGGCTCTGCGGGGCAACCGGTGCGAGGGCTGCCGCCTCGAGCTGAACCCGCTCGACCTCGAGGCGATCCGTGCGCGCCCGGTCGACGCGGTCGTGCGTTGCGAGGAGTGCGGCCGGATCCTGGTGCGGCTCACCGACTGACCGGGAGGGGCCGGCGCGCGCGGGTCGAGTGGACCCGCGGCGCGCCGCGGCGAAGACTGCTCGCGTGAGCAGAGCACCCCACGACCACGACCGGCGGGACGCGCCGACCGGCACCACCGCGCCCGACGCCCCGCTCGGCGACGACCGGGCCGACCCGACGGGCTCCGGTGCGGAGGCCGTCGCGCAGGCCACCCGGCTGCGCGCCCTGCGTCCGTCGGGGGCGTCCCCGCGGTTCGACGACGAGGAGCCGACGACGGTCGTCCTGGTGCGGCACGGGCAGACCACGATGACCGTGTCGCGCGGGTACTCGGGGTCGTCCGAGCCCGGTCCGCCGCTGGACGAGCGGGGGCGTGCGCAGGCCGTCGCCGCGGCGACTCTCGTCGAACGCATCGGGCGGGACCTGTGGGGGGACATCCCGTACCCCAGCGACGTCGTGGCCTCACCGATGGTGCGCACCCAGGAGACGGCTGCGGTCGTGGCGGCGGCGCTGGGCCTGCAGGTCCGCACGGACCCCGCCTTCCAGGAGGCGGACTTCGGGCAGTGGCAGGGCCTGACGGCCGAGCAGATCGAGGCCGGATGGCCCGGCCAGCTCGAGCCGTGGCACACCGACGGCCGCCTGCGCCCGCCGGGCGGGGAGTCCATCGAGGACGTGGGCCTGCGGCTCGCACGCGGCCTGGACTCGCTGCGCGGCACCGGCGGTCGCACCGTCGTCGTCGTCTCGCACGCGGTCGCGATCCGTGCCGCCCTGGGCGTGACGATGGGCGCCGCGCCGGGCACGTGGAGCCAGCTGCGCGTCGCACCGGCGTCGGTGAGCATCGTGCGGCTCTTCACCGACCGCCGCGACGAGATCGCGGTGGCCGGCGCGCCCAGCGAGGGCTGGTGACGGGGACGGACCGCTGAGCGAGCCGCGTTCGGGTCGTCAGACGTCCCCGACGCTGCACGCTTCGCCGTCAGACGACGACGAGGGACAGCGTGCGAGGGCCCCGGCGCGGGGCCGGGCCCAGCTCCACGGCGTGCAGCGCGTCGCCGACCAGTGCGCTCGCCGCGTGCGCGAGCTCGTCGGCGTCGCGCGGCTCGCGGCCGCGTCGCGTGACGAGGTGCCGCGTGAGCACGCCGCGGGTGTGCTTGGCGTGGTGCGAGACGACCGTGCGCCGGCCGTCGAGCTCGCGCAGCACGCGCACGTCCACCCAGTGCGCACCGGCCGGCGTCCACGCGGCGCGGTACGCCGCGGAGCGGCAGTCGACGACGAGGCGGCCCTCGGACTCCTCGGCCAGCTCGACCCCGAGCGGCCCGCGCCACGCCGCCGCGAGCGGCCCGATCCCCGGCAGGTCGGTGCCCATCGACAGGCGGTACGCCGGCACGGCGTCGTCGACCGTCAGGGCGCCCCACAGGGCCGAGACGACCCGCACGCTCGCGACCGCGCGCGCCCGGGCCGCCGGTGGGAGCGCGTCGAGCCCGGCGGCGGCGTACAGGACGCCCGAGTAGACCCGCGACGCGCGCGCGGCGGGTGCGTCGCGCAGCGTCGTGTTGCGCGCGACCTCGTCCGCGAGGCCGGGGGACACGCCCAGGACCTCGCACGCGTCCGGCCGTCCGCTGGCCGCGACGAGCGCGTCGAGGACCTTCTCGCGCACCGGCGTCAGGCCCGGGTGCGACAACGCCGCCAGGTCCAGCGGGGGAGCGGTGGGGGGTGCGGGCGTCTTGCCCTCGGAGGGAGGCAGCAGCACGAGCACCGCACCACGGTACGGTGTGCGCCCCGGAGTCCGGTGACGCGGAAGGTGTGGGACGTGGCACAGGTGAAGCTCTACGGGCGGCGCTCGGTGTGGGCCCCGCGACGCGCGGAGGTGTCGGACGCCGTGCACGGCGCGCTCGTCGGTGCGTGAGGGCTGCCGCCGGACAAGCGGTTCCACCGGTTCCTGCTGCTCGACGACGAGGACCTCGTCGCGCCGCGCTCGCCGGAGTACCTGGTCGTCGAGGTCGTGTGCTTCGCCGGCCGCAGCCCGGCGGCCGTGCGCGCGCTGATCGCCGCGTTCTTCGACGACGTCGCGCCCGCGCTCGGCCTGGGCCCCGACGACCTCGAGGTCGTGGTCCTCGAGAGCCCGCCGACGCACTGGGGCATCCGCGGGGTCGCGGGCGACGAGCTGGCGCTGTCGTACCGGGTCGACGTGTGACGCGGCACGCTGCCGCATGACGAGCGACGTCCTGCTGCGCGCCGCCGTCCCGGACGACGCTGCCGCGGTCGCGGCGGTCCACCACGGGTCGTGGGTGGAGACGTACTCCGGGCTGCTCCCCGCCTCGCACTGGGAGACCGACACGCTCGACGGACGCACCGAACGGTGGCGGCGGGCGCTCGCCGACGGCGTGCCGCTCACCGTCGCCGAGGTCGGCGGGCGGATCGTCGGGATCGCGCTCGCCGGTGACGCCGTGCCGGTGGGGGAGCACCCGCCGGTGCGCGAGCGGCACCTGTTCCAGCTGTACGTGCTCGCGTCGCACCACGGGACGGGGGTGGGCCAGGCGCTCCTCGACGCCGTCGTCCCTCCGGGCACGCCCGCGCAGCTGTGGGTCGCCGAGGACAACCCGCGGGCCCGACGGTTCTACGACCGCAACGGCTTTCGCGCCGACGGCGCCCGTGTGGACGACCCGGACCACGGGATCGTCGCCGTCCGCCTCGCGCGATGACGCCCGGTGCGGTCCGCTAGGCTGGCCGCGCGGATGAGTCAGCCAGGCGGCCGCGTCAGGGCCCTCGGGTCCTGCCGAGGAACGTCCGGGCTCCGTAGGGCAGGGTGGTGGGTAACGCCCACCCGGGGTGACCCGCGGGACAGTGCCACAGAGAACAGACCGCCCCACCGGCTCGCCGGCGGGGTAAGGGTGAAACGGTGGTGTAAGAGACCACCAGCGCACCGGGTGACCGGTGCGGCTCGGCAAACCCCACCCGGAGCAAGGCCAGACAGGGAGCGTCCGAGGGTTGCCCGCCCGAGCTCCCGGGTAGGCCGCTGGAGGCGTGCGGCAACGTACGTCGTAGATGGATGGTCGCCACCCGCGCGGGGGTGACCGCGCGCGGGGACAGAACCCGGCGTACCGGCTGGCTCATCCGCACCACCACCCGCTCGGCGGTAGCCCGGGCCCGTGTGCCCCACGTACAACTGGACGGTTGACCAACACGCGAGGGCACCAGGCAGCCGGCCGGTGGCGTGTGGTGCCGGAGGTGACGCGTGCACGAGCTCGCGACCTGCTACCTGCGCACGAAGTCCGGTGACGTCGAAGGGCACGTGGCGACGTTCGACTCCGACGTGATCGTGCTCGAGGTCCGGGAACCTGTGGAGGGCCGCGAGATCGGCGACGCCGCGAGCCTCACGGTGCTCGACCCGGTGCGGGGTCTGTGCCGGTACGTCGGGCTGCTCGGGGGGATGGCCGGGAGCACCGTGCAGCTCGTCGTGCTGGAGCGTGGCCTGCCGGACCAGCGGCGCTCCGCCGCGCGCGCGGCGTACCGCGTCGAGTGCACGGGCAAGCTCGAGACGGCGACGGGTGTCGAACCCCTGCCCGTGACGGTCGTGGACGTCAGCGCCGCCGGCGTGCGGTTCGTCACGCGACGCCGCCTGGCGAGCGGTGACGTCGTGCGCTTCGCCATGGCGGTCGGCGAGGGCGACGTGGAGCTCGCTGCGCGGGTCCTGCGCATCGAGGAGGGGCAGCACGAGTGGCGCTACGGCTGCGAGCTGCTCGACGTCGACGAGCGGACGCGTGAGACGTTGTTCCGGCTCGTGCTCAGGCTGCAGCGCGCCGAGGCGAAGGAGCGCAGCCTGGCCCGCTGGTAGGCCGGCACTCTCAGAGCGCGGCCCCCACCTCCTGCTCGTCGCGTGCCGCCGACGCGAGGCCGCGCGGTCCGGGCACGCCCGCCGTCGTCGCCGGCAGCCGGAGCACGAACGTCGCGCCCTGCCCGGGCGCGCCGCCGGCGCGGATCGTGCCGCCGTGGCTCGTGACGACCTCGCGCAGGAGGGCCAGCCCGAGGCCGAAGCGCCGTTCGTCCGCACCGGTGCCCCGGTGGAACCGGTCGAAGATCCGTTCGCCGTCCCCGGGGTCCAGGCCTGGGCCCGTGTCGGTCACGACGACCTCCACCACCCGGTCCTGCTCCGCCGCGCGCGCGGCGACACCGATGTGACCGCCCGGCGGCGTGTGCGACAGCGCGTTGCTCAGCAGCTCGGCCACCACCCGGCGCAGCGCCGACTCGACGCCCACGACGGCGGGCAGCCCCGGCGCCGTCACGGAGGTGACGGTGACCCTGCGGACGGCGGCTCGTGCGGTGTCGGCCGCGACCGCGTCCTCGACGAGCGCCGCGATGTCCACCGCCGTGCTGTCCGGGCGCGTCGCGGCCGTGCCCTGCGCCGCGGCGAGCCGCGCCGAGAGCAGCAGCTCGTCGACGATCTCGCCGAGCCGGCGGGTCGTGGACACCAGCCGGTCCAGGTCCCGCGCCTGGGCGTCGTCGTCCGCCGCCCGCGCGCGCCGGGCCAGCAGCTGCGCGCGGGCGTGGACCTGGGCGATCGGGGTCCGCAGCTCGTGGCTCGCGTCGGCGACGAACCGGCGCTGGCGGTGCAGCGCCTCGGCGAGCGGTGCGACGGCGCGGCGACCGACGACGACGCCCCCCACGACCGCCGCGAGCGCGCCGGCACCGGCGGCGACGCCGAACGCGATGAGCAGGTGCCGCCGGTCGGCCAGCTGGAACCGGGCGTCGAACACGGCCTGCACGACCTCGTCGCCCTGCCGCGCGGTGCGCACGTGATAGACGGTGCCGTCGCGCGCGATCCGCGCGTCCTGGGTCGCGCCCGTCGCGGCGACCTCCACGAGGTCGTCGTGCAGCGGGAACCCCGGCGGTGGCGGCGCCACGCCGGTGTCCACCGTGGACCCGTCGTACGTGAAGATCCAGCTGCACGCGGGCGGGCCGGCGATCGTGCCGTGGGTGACGCCCCAGGCCAGCTCGCCGTCGATCTGCTGCTCCTGGCTGTGCAGGAGGATCCCGTAGGAGATGGCACCGGCGAGGCCGAGCAGCGCGGCGATGACCAGGCCGACGAGCGAGCCGATCCGCAGCCGGGCGCGCCGGACCACGCGCTCCTCGGGCGTGCCGGCGCTCACAGGGTGCCCAGCCGGTAGCCGGCGCCGTGCACCGTCCGGATGACGGTGCGGCCGAGCTTGCGGCGCACGTAGTACACGTACGTGTCGACGATCGACGCCGCCTCGGTGTCCGCGAAGACGGCGCGGCGCAGCTCGTGGCGCGTGTGCACCGCCGCGGGGCGGTCGGCGAGCGCGCGCAGCAGCGCGTGCTCGCGTGCCGACAGGTCCACCCGGGTGCCGTCGGCGAGCACCGCCTGCCGCGTCACCAGGTCGATGGCACCCTCGCCGAGGGGGAGCAGGGTGTCCGCCTCGTCGACGCGGCGGCACAGCGCGCGGATGCGGGCACTGAGCTCGTCGAGCTCGAACGGCTTGGTCAGGTAGTCGTCGGCGCCGGCGTCCAGGCCGGCGACGCGGTCGGCGACCGAGCCGAGCGCGGTGAGCACGAGGGCGCGGGCGCCGACCGCCCGTGACCGCAGGCGGGCGAGCATGTCGAGGCCGTCGACGGCGGGGAGCCGGCGGTCGACCACGAGGACGTCGTACGGGCGCGTGAGGGCGAGGTGCAGGCCGCGGTGACCGTCGCGGGCCTGGTCGACGACGTAGCCCTCGTCGGTGAGGACCTCGGCCAGCGTGTCGCACAGCTCCCGGTCGTCCTCGACGACGAGGAGCCGGTGGGTTCGTCCGGACATGTCCCGACAATGGCACACCCGGTGTGACCTGAGTAATACCCGTCTCGTCACAGCGTCGCGCGGACCGGCTCGCCGACGTCCGGCGTCGGCTCGACGGCGGGGTGACGACGCTCCACCCAGGTCAGCAGCGGGCTCGTCATGATCGTCGTCACGAGCGCGACGAGCACCAGCACGGTGAAGAGCGCGGGCCCGACGATCCCGGCCTCGAGCCCGATGTTCAGGGCGATGAGCTGCATGAGCCCGCGCGCGTTCATGAGCGACGCGACCCGCAGCGCGACCCCCTGCGGCTCACCGCGGCGTCGTGCGGCCGCCCAGCAGGCGCCGAACTTGCCGACGACGGCGAGCACCACGCAGGCGACCGCGAACAGCAGCACGGCCGGGTCGGTGAACAGCCCGAACTGCGTGTTGAGGCCCGAGTACGTGAAGAACAGCGGCACGAGGACCCCCGTGACGGGCGTCAGCCCGGCGACCACCCGGTCGGCCGCCGGCACGCGCGGCACCGCCAGCCCGAGCGCGAACGCGCCGAAGACCGCGTAGAGGCCGATCTCGTCGGTGAACCACGCGGCGGCGAACAGGACCGCGACCGTGCCGATGAGCCGTGCGTGGTCGTCGACGCGCGTGGTGGCCATGAGCCGCCGCATGCCCGGGCGCGCGACGAACCACACGAGGGCCACGAACACCAGCGCGCCGCCCACGGTCAGCAGGGCGGGGCCGGGGCTGCCGGAGGCGACCGCGAGGACGCCCGCGAGCAGCACCCAGGCCACGACGTCGTCGACCGCGCCGCTGGCCAGGGCGATCGACCCGTGCCGGGTGCCCGCCTGCCCCCGCTCGGTGATGATGCGCGCGAGCATCGGGAACGCCGTGATCGCCAGCGCGACGCCGACGAACGCCGCGACGACACCGACGGGCACGCCGTCGGGCCGCAGCGGCACGTGGTCGGCCGCGACGAGGACGAGCGCGGTCCCCAGCAGCAGGGGCGCTGCGACGCCCCCGAGGGACACCGCGGCCGCCGTCCGTGCCAGGCCGTCGGAGCGGTGGGTGCTGAACGCGTACCCCGCGTGGAACATCAGCAGGACGAGCCCGATCTGCCCGACGACGTACAGCACGGGCCGCAGCTCGTCGGGGAAGAGCGCCTCCTGCACCGCCGGCAGGAGCAGGCCGAGCAGGGAGGGGCCCAGGAGGACGCCCGCGACCATCTCGCCGACGACGGGGGGCTGGCCGACGCGGCGCATGAGCGCGGACACGCCGCGGCACACGACCAGGATCACGACGACGGCGAGGAAGAAGCGTGGTGCCAGCTCGACGGGTGTCATGCGCGGACCTCCGCGAAGTAGGTGGTGCAGGGTTTGATCCGACGGGCCTCGAGGACCATGTAGGTGCCGAGGACGAGCTGCTGCACCGAGCGCCCGACGTCGGCCCAGCGGTCGCCCACCCGCATCGCCGCGAGCCGCACGCGACCGGGCCCGAGGGCTCCGACGGGCGTGAGGTGGGCGGGTCCGCGATCGGGCAACGAGCGGGTGTGCACGGCCGTCGAGGTGACGTCGTACCGGCGCAGCACCTCGCGCAGCACCGCGCGCAGCATGACCGGTGCGGACCCGCGGGCCGGGCAGGCCCTGTTGGCCGTCACGCCGAACGGGATGAACCGTGCGTCGTGGTGCCGCAGCGTGCGCCACCGCTCGGGGTCGAAGGCATCGTCGCCCGCGGCACCCGTGCGCTGGTAGGCGAGGTAGTTGAAGAGCAGGACGGACCCGGTCGGCAGGGTGACGTCCTCGTCCACGACGATCGGTGCGGACGTGATCCGGTGCGCGACACCGAACAGCGGGTGCACCCGCAGCGTCTCGTCGACGATCCGGTCGAGCGCGTCGTCGTCGTCGAGCTGGTCGCGCGCCGGCGGGTACGCGCCCGCGCACAGCAGCAGGTGGGCCGCGGCCTCGGACATCTGCACGATCGCGGTGTTGAAGAACGCACCCTGGAGGTACCAGGCCGTCTCCTGCGCCGTGAACGGTGGCGGCAGGACGACGGGGCACGTCCCGTCCTCGACGCGGCGCCGCAGGTACTGCGTGAGGCGGTCGCGGCGGTCCATGTGCCGCAGGCCGGTGCCCTTCAGGGCGGTCACGACGTCGTCCGCGTTGGCCACGACGAGGTCGCGGGCCTCGCGTGGGCACGGCTCGGCGAAGACGAGCTCGTGGTAGACCTCGGCCCACACGGGCATCATCAGGTCCCGCAGCCGCACGAGGGTGGTGCGACCCGGGGGCAGTGCGTCCAGGGCGCGCCGCACGGCGGCCGTCGCCAGCTCGTCGCTGCGCGCGTGGCGCACGGCGAGCACCTGGCGCGTCGTGCGCGCGACCGTGCGGTACCGCTCACCCGGCTCCAGGTGCTCCTGGTGCATGTGGGGCCCGGGGGACAGCCAGTACCAGAAGAGGTCGGACAGCCCCGCGCCGGCGCTGCGGCCGTCGGCCGCGGGGTCCGCGTACACCCGCTCGAAGTGCTCGGCCGGGACCAGCGGGCCGGGCACGGCGATGCCCTCGGTCCCGTTGACGCGCGTGAAGACCCGTTCCCGCAGCCGCACGACGGCCCGCGGCAGCCACCTGGGCAGCGTGCCGACCGTCCCGAGGGCGAGCGCCCCGATCGCGACCGTGGACACCTTCACGGGACCACCACCAGGTCCGGCGTGAGGTCGGCCGGGCGGTGCGCGCCGGCGAGCGCCATCGCGTGGGCGAGTGCGTCGGCGAGGTCGTCGAGCACGGCCCGCACGCCGTCGGCCCCCGACAGCGCCAGCCCCCACAGCACCGGGCGGCCCACCATGACGGCGTCCGCGCCCAGCGCGAGCGCGACGAGCGCGTCGACCCCGCTGCGCACGCCGCCGTCGAGCAGCACCGGGACGCGGCCCGCCACGGCGTCGACGACGGCCGGCAGGGCGTCCAGCGTGGCCAGCGCGCCGTCCAGCTGCCGCCCGCCGTGGTTCGAGACCACGACGCCGTCGACGCCGTGCTCGACGGCGAGGCGTGCGTCGGCCGGGTGCAGCACGCCCTTGACCAGGACCGGGAGCGACGTCGTGCCCCGCAGCCAGGCGACGGCGTCCCAGCCCAGGTCGGGGTCGACGACGAGGTCCCGCAGGCGCCCGTCGCGCCCGCGCATGTTCTCGCACACGAGGCCGGCGGGCAGGTCCGTGAACCGGTGGCGCTCGTCGCGGACGTGGCGCCCGCGCACGGGGGAGTCGACCGTCAGGACGATCGCCCTGCACCCGGCGGCCTCGGCGCGCGCGACCACGTCCGCGGTGAACGCGCGGTCGGGCTGCACGTAGAGCTGGAACCACAGGGCGGCGCCGGTCTCCGCGATGTCCTCCACGGCCGTCGTGGCCATCATGCTGACGGTCAGCAGGCCGTGGGCGGCGGCCACCCCCTCGCCGGTCGCCACCTCGCCGGCGCGGTGCGCGAGGCGGTGGAAGGCCGTCGGGGCCACCACGACGGGTGCGGCGAGCCGCGCGCCGGGCAGGTGGGTCGACAGGTCGGGCGTCCCGGGCCCGCGCAGGACCCGGGGCCGCAGCCGGCGACGCACGAACGCGTCCTCGTTGCCCGTCAGCGTGCGCTCGCTGCCCGCGCCACCGGCCAGGGCGTCGAAGTGCACGGGGTCGAGCACGTCGCGCGCACGGCGCTCGGGCTCGCGCGACGGTGTCATGTCAGTCCCCCGCCAGGGCGCCCGCGACGAACGCCTCGAGCGGCGCGACGTGCGCGTCGGGGCGGTCCCACCGGTTCTCGAGGTTCTCCGCGACGTGGTGGGTCGCCACGTGCTCGCCGTGCCGGTGGTGCCGGACGACGGGGTGCAGGTAGGCGGCGTCGTGCGCGACCCCCGGGGTGTCCTGCGCGATGCGGCTCACGGTCGCGTCGAACGGGTCGACCTTGTCGTGGTCCGGCCCGTACTCGAGGGTGACGACGAACGCGTCGTCGTCGTGGCCGTCGGGCCCCAGCCCGACGCGTGCGTGGTAGTCGACGGGGACCTCGTCGTGGTAGCGCGCCTGCCCGCCGGTGACGGTCACCACGTCGGCGAGCACGCCGAACTGCTGCCAGAGCGCGGACGTGCGGTTGACCCGCGCCACGACCGCCGCCGTGATCGCGGCCGGTGTCGCGTCGACGGGGACCGACGGCCACGGCTCGCCGGCGTACCGGCGTGCCAGGACCCGGTGCAGCGCGCGCGCCCCGTAGCGGAACCCGTGGACGAAACCGCTGGTGGAGCGCCGGAAGTCACGCTGCTGGCTGATCGTCCCGGCGAAGAACAGGCCGGGGACGTCCACCGACTCCCACTCGTCGGTCTGCGCCGGGAAGCGGCCGCCGATCGCGAGGGCCGGCCGGCACGACGCGTCGAACACCGAGGCGTCGAACGCGAAGCCCGTGCACGCGAGCACGCGGTCGTAGTGCAGCACGCGCGTCTCGTCGGCCCGCGTGAACCGGAACGTGACCGCCAGGCCCTCGCCGTCGCGCTCGATCCGCTCGACCGTGCCGTCGAGCACCGCGTTGGCGGACTTCAGCTGGTAGGTGTCGAGGAAGTTGTTGTTCACCGCGCGCAGGTGACCGACGTAGTGCGTGCGCCACGCCAGGTGGACCGACTCCGGGCCGGCGACGTGGATGACCGTCGTGGTCTCCATGAGGGCGTCGGCCGTCTCGAAGGCGGAGTTGCCCTTGCCGATGATGAGGACGCGCTGGTCGAGGTAGTCGGCCGGGTCGACCGACATGGTGTCGTAGCCCTCGGCCAGCTCGAACCCGGGGATCGGGGGCCGGTGCGTGCGGCTGACACCGGTGGCGACGACGACCGAGCGCGCGGTCAGCGTGTCGCCGCCGACCTCGACCTCGAACACGTCGTCACGGCGGGAGACCCGGGTCACCGCCGCGCCGTACCGCACCCGCACCTTCGACCGCTCCGCGAAGTCCGCGAGGTAGCGGACCATCACGTCGGCGTCGGGGAAGTAGCGGTCGGTGTAGCGCGTGAACCGCAGGTCGGGGTCGTCGCTCAGCAGCGAGTTCCAGTCGAGACGCAGGTTCAGCTCGGGGTCGTCGCTGCCCGTGCGGGGCTTGTTGATCGAGATGAGCCGGCGGTGCCGCGGGTACCGCGTGAAGAACGAGCCGGGCACGTCGGCGCGCTCGACGACGAGGTAGTCGCGACGCCCGTCGGCCTCCAGCAGCGCGCCGAGCTGCAGGCCGGCGGGGCCCGCTCCGATGACGAGGTGGTCGAGGGTCACGGCTGGTCCTCCGGATCTGTGGGCAGCAGGACGTGCGCGCACGCGCGCACGTCCCGCGCGAGCGGGCGGTCGGGGTCGACGGGACGGACGGCGGCGGCGAGCGCGGACAGCAGCGCGCCTGACGCCGACGTGGTGGGGGGTCGGGCGCCGACGTGGGCGGCCTGGCGCAGGCCGAGCGCGAGCGAGCCGACGAGCAGGCGCAGGACCTCGACGCCGTCGAGCGAGCGCAGCGCCGCCTGCGTGCCGAAGGGGACGACGTCCTGCGTGCGCAGGTTCGTCGACAGCGACTGCATGCTCGCCGGCGTCGCGTCCCGGCGGAGCTCGGCGACCAGCGCCGTGGACGCGAGCTGCACGCCCTGGACCCCGTGCTGGCGTCCGGGGCCCGCGGCGAGCATGGGCGGGAGGTCGCCGTTGCGGGTGGGGTCCACGAGCAGGTCGAGCTGGCGCTCGGCGAGGTTCCCGAGCTGGGCGGTGACGAGCGCGAGCAGGTCGGCCGCGAACGCCGCCGGCTGACCGAAGAAGTTGCCGCCGTGCACGATCTTGTCGTCCTGGGGGAACAGCAGCGGGTTGTCGCTGACCCCCGCGAGGTCGGCCGCGACCACGTCCCCGACGTACCGCAGCGCGTCGTGGGCGGCGCCCAGGAGCTGCGGCGTGCACCGGATGGAGTAGGGCTCCTGCAGCGGACGGGTGCCCGACGGGCGCAGGCCCGTCAGGAGCTCGCGCATGCGGGCGCCCACGGCGGCGGCGCCCGGGTGGGCGTACCGCTCGAGCAGGTCGGCGTCGGTGAACTGACCGTCGCAGCCGAGCAGGTCGGTCAGCAGGCACGCCAGGCGCACGAGCGCGCCGTGCGCCCGGTCGATGCCGTCCAGCGCGAGTGCGAGGGCGGCGGTCGTCAGCGACGTGCCGTTGACCAGCGCCAGGGCGTCGCGGCCGTCGAGCCGGAGGGGGGTCAGCCCGGCGGCGTCGAGCGCGTCGCGCGCGGGCATGCGCCGTCCGTCGACGTCCGCCTCGCCGTCTCCGCGCAGGGCTGCGGCGACGGCGGCCAGGGGCACGAGGTCGCCGCTCGCGCCCACGGACCCCCAGCGTGGGACGACGGGGGTGAACGTCGTGGCGAGCATCGCGGCGAGCGCCTCGAGGACGTGCGGCCCCACGCCCGACGCGCCCTGCGCGAGCGAACGGGCCCTGACCAGCACCGTCGCCCGGACCAGCCCCGGCGGCAGCGTCGGCCCCTGCCCGGCGCCGAGGTGCGCGAGGGTGTTGTCCGCCTGGTCCCCGCCGTCGGCGCGCCCCCGGAACCCGACCAGGGCGCCGAACCCCGTGGTGCGCCCGTACACCGCGCGGTCGTCGGCGACGGCCGTGTCGAGGAGGGCCCGCGCCGCGCCGGTGCGCTCGCGTGCCTCGAGCGGCACGACCACGTCGACCGGGCCGGCGGCGGCCACCAGGTGGTGGGTCCGCAGAGGGGCGGCGAGGTCGACGCGTGTCGTCAGCGCGGCGCGGGCTCTCATGGGCCCGACGGTAGGTAGTTGATCTCAAAACTATGTGAGATGGGTCACCTAGTTTCGTCGGCATGGACGACGACGTCACGCACGGCACGGCGCCTCTCTGGCCGCAGCCCGTGCTCGACCTGCTGGCCCGGGACCCCGACCGGCCGGTGTTCGAGGACGGCGACCGCGTCGTCGCGGCGGGCCAGATGCTCGAGGCGGTGGCGCGTGCCGTCGCAGGGCTGCGTGCGGCCGGCGTCGGCCCGGGTGTCGGGGTCGCGCTCGACCTCGGGGTGTCACCGGAGGCGTTCGCCGTCACCGTGGGGTCGTTCGCCGTGGGTGCGCGGGTGTGCGCGGTGCCGCCTCTCCTCACGCCGCAGCACAGGACGGACCTGCTCTCCCGTGCCGACGTCGCGCTCGTCGTCGACGAGGACCGCCTCGCGGACCTCCTGTCGTGCCCGCCGGTGACGTCCGTCGTGGCGGCGGGCCAGCCCGCCGGCGTCGCCCGTGTCACGTGGACCAGCGGCACGAGCGGACGCCCGAAGGGGTGCGTCGAGTCGTACGCGGCGATGAGCGCCGCGTGGGCCGCCCACCCCGACCGGTGGCCGCCCGCTGTCGCCGCGCTCGCGCCCCGGCTGCAGCGCTACCTCGTGTTCGGGACGCTCGGCAGCCAGGTGATGCTCGAGTACGGCGTGCTGACGCTGGCCGCGGGCGGCGTCCTGGTCGCGGCGCGACCGCCGGGGTTCCCCGACGCCCTCACCCGGCACCGGGCGACCGCGAGCGTCATCACCGTCGGGCGGCTGCACCAGCTGGTGCGCGCGCAGCGCGAGCACCCGCGCGACCTGTCGACGCTGCGAGCGCTGATCGTCTCCGGGTCGCCGCTCGAGCCCGTACGCCTGGCCGAGGCGCTCGACGTCCTGGGCCCGGTCGTCTTCCACGGCTACGGGCAGACCGAGACCGGCATGATCGCGATGGCCACGCCCGACGAGATGCTCGCCGACCCGGCCGTCCTCGCGTCGGTGGGCCGGCCCCCGGCCGCCGTGGAGGTGCGGGTCGACGACGGGGAGCTGTGGGTGCGCACCGGCGCACAGGCGCAGGGGTACTGGGACGACCCGCAGGAGTCCGCCGACGTCTTCGTCGACGGGTGGGTGCGCACGCGCGACCTCGGGGACGTCGACCCCGCCGGGTACGTCCACCTGCGGGGCCGGGCCCGGGACGTCGTGATCGTGGACGCGCAGCTCGTGCACGCCGGCGCCGTCGAACGGGTGCTGGCGCAGGACCCGGCGGTCGCCGAGGCCTACGTCACGGGCCGCCCCGACGACACGACCGGCGAGGCCGTGCACGCGTGGGTCGTGCCCGCGGCGGGGCGCACGCCGGACCCCGGCGCCCTGCGGGCGCACGTCGCGCGGGTCCTCGGTGCGCGTGCCGTCCCGCGCACCGTGAGCGTCGTCGACGGCGTCCCGCTGGCACCGAGCGGCAAGCCGGACAAGTCCGCGCTGCAGCCCGCCGAGGTCATCGCGTGACGGCGCCCGCGCCGTCCGGGGGGCGGGGCGGGTACACCCAGGTCACGAGCACGACCGAGACGATCATCAGCAGGAACCACGAGACGAGCTTGGTGCCCCCGACGACGTGCCACCCGTCCACCTGCGAGGGGTAGAGCCAGGCGCCCGCGAAGGTCGCCAGGTTCTCGGCGACCCAGATGAACGCGGCGACCAGGGTGAACGCGAGGAGCAGCGGCATGCGCAGGCGGGCCGCGTGGACGCGGAAGTGCATGACCGTACGTCCGTACACCGCCACGACGGCGGCGAGCAGGACCCAACGGGCGTCGGCGACCCAGTGGTGCGTGAAGAAGTTGGCGTAGATGCCCACGGCCAGCGCGGCGGTCACCCATCGGCGCGGGTGACGGTCGAAGCGCAGCTCGAAGATCCGGAACACGCGCACGAGGTACGACCCGACGGCGCCGTACATGAACCCGGAGAACAGCGGCACGTCGCCCACGCGCAGGACGCCCTCGGCGGCGTACGACCACGAGCCCGCGTCCGTCTTGAACAGCTCCATCGCGGTGCCGACGAGGTGGAAGAGCAGCACCACGCGCATCTCGCGGACGGTCTCCAGGCGCGTGGCCAGCATGAGGACCTGCAGCCCGAGCGCGGCGAGGGTGAGCGCGTCGTTGCGGGCGAGCGACGCGGACTCGGGGTACCAGAACCGGGCCGCGAGCAGCAAGGTGAGCAGCGCACCGCCGAACAGGCAGGCCCAGCCCTGCTTGAGGACGAAGACCACGAGCTCGACCAGCCACGCGTGCGCCCGGCTCCCGGGCACGAGCGCGAGACGGCCGCGAGCCCACGCGTCGATGCGTTCCTCGACGATCGTGAGCTCGCGCGCACCGGCTCGGGGGAGCGTCAGGCGCAGGTCGCGGAGCATCCCCCCATCCCACCGCGGCGGTGCGGTGGGACGGGGGCTGCTCGGCGGGTGGGTTCTCGGCGGGACCTGTGCAGATCCTGTGCGGCGCCCCACACCGGGCGCCACGCGCGGGTCAGCGCGTCGAGCGCGGGCGGTACCGCTGGACCATGGGGCAGTCGAAGGGGTCGCGGGCGGCCAGGCCGACGCGGTTGAGGTACTGGACGACGAGGACGTAGGAGCGCACGAGCGAGGTCTCCGTGTACGGCATGCCGACGCTCTCGCAGTGCTCGCGCACCATGCGGCGGGCGCGGGCCAGGTGGGGCCGCGGCATGCTCGGGAAGAGGTGGTGCTCGATCTGCGCGTCGAGGCCGCCCATGAGCATCGTGACCGTCATGCCGCCGTTGATGTTGCGCGACGTGAGGACCTGCTTGGACAGGAAGTCGAGCCGGCTGTCCGCCGGGATGATCGCCATGCCCTTGTGGTTGGGGGCGAACGACGCGCCCATGTAGACGCCGAAGACGGCGAGCTGCACGGCGAGGAACGCCGCGGCCATGCCGAGGGGGAGCGCCCAGACGACCAGGGCGACGTAGATGCTCAGCCGGGCCGTGATCATCACGAGCTCGACGGTGCGCATCCGCGACGGCGGGCTCGCGAGCAGGCTCTTGAACGCCAGGACGTGCAGGTTCACGCCCTCGAGCGTCAGCAGCGGGAAGAAGAGCCAGCCCTGGCGGCGCGTGATCGCGGCCATGAGACCGCGCTGCTTGGCGGCGTCCTCCTCGAGGAAGGACACGGTGTCCCACTCGATGTCCGGGTCCTTGCCGACGCGGTTGGGGTTCGCGTGGTGGCGGGTGTGCTTGGTCATCCACCAGGAGTGGCTGATGCCGACGACGCCGTTGGCCAGGATCCGGCCCAGGCGGTCGTTGGCGGGGCCGGTGAGCAGGACCTGACGGTGCGACGCCTCGTGCGCGACGAACGCGAACTGCGTGAGCACCAGGCCGAGGCCGGCGGCGACGGCGAGCTGCCACCAGGAGTGCCCGAGCAGCACGA
The DNA here is from genome assembly GCF_024508275.1 of Cellulomonas wangsupingiae. Lineage (NCBI taxonomy): Bacteria > Bacillati > Actinomycetota > Actinomycetes > Micrococcales > Cellulomonadaceae > Cellulomonas > Cellulomonas wangsupingiae. The sequence continues at coordinate 2,408,369 of NZ_CP101989.1, read as the reverse complement.
ACGCGGCGACGAGACCACCGAGAGCGGTGGTCAGTCCCGCGAGCAGCGAGATGTAGAAGCCGGGTGTGCGGTCCAGCAGACCTGCCTCGCGCACCTTCGCCGACAGCTCGTGATAGCTGCCGGTGGCGGCCGTCTGTCGGGTGGGCGTCGCAACGGGGGGCGCAGGTACGGGTGCAGGAGCCATGTGACCTCCAGGGCTCGGGTCGACTTCCCAGCCGTGGGGGGTGAGCGGGCGCTCGCGGATGCTCCTACCCTACGCGACCGTAGGTTCGCTGTCCCGGGGTGCCGTCGAACGGCGCGCCACGCGCACAGTTCTACCCGTTCGGCCCCGGACGCCCGGCGCGCAGGCGCGGCCGTCAGTGGGCGTGCGCCGCCGCCAGGCGCGCGGCGCCGACGATGCCGGCGGCGTTGCGCAGGTCCGCCGGAACGATCTTCGTGCGCAGGTCGAGCAGCGGCAGGAACTGCGCGTGCTTCTTGCTCACGCCGCCGCCGACGACGATGAGGTCGGGCCAGAACAGGTTCTCCACGACCGTGAAGTACCGCTGCAGGCGCTGCGCCCACTGCTCGAACGACAGGTCCTCGCGGTCGCGCGCGGCGTCGGACGCGCGGGACTCGGCGTCGTGCCCGTCGATCTCGAGGTGGCCCAGCTCGGTGTTGGGCACCAGCACGCCGTCCACGACGAGCGCGGACCCGATGCCGGTGCCCAGCGTGACGACCAGGACGACGCCCGGCACGTCCTTCGCCGCGCCGTAGACGACCTCGGCGTACCCGGCGGCGTCGGCGTCGTTCACCGCCAGCACGCGCCTGCCCGTGGCAGCGCCGACGGTCGCGGCGACGTCCGTGCCGATCCACGAGTCGTCCACGTTCGCGGCCGACTGCGCGACGCCGTGGAGGATGACCGCGGGGAACGTGACCCCGATGGGCACGTCCTTGTCGAGGTCGAAGGAGTCGACGACCTCGGCCACCGTGCGCGCGACCGCGTCGGGCGTCGAGGGCTGGGGCGTCGGGATGCGGACGCGCTCGGCGGCGAACTCACCGGTCTCCAGGTCGACCGGCGCGCCCTTGATGCCCGAGCCGCCGATGTCGACGCCGAACGCCGTCGCCGGGTGGCGCTTGCCGTGCTTCTTGCCGTGCTCCGTCTCGTGCCTGTCGTCCTTGCTCATGGCAGTGTCAGGACCTCCGCCCCGGAGTCGGTGACCAGCAGGGTGTGCTCGAACTGCGCCGACCGGCTGCGGTCGGCCGTGACGACCGTCCACCCGTCGTCCCACATCTCCCAGTCCGCGGTGCCCAGGTCGAGCATCGGCTCGATCGTGAAGACCATGCCGGGCTCGATGACGGTCGCGTACTGCGGTGCGGCGTCGTAGTGCGGCACGACCAGGCCCGTGTGGAACGCCGGCCCCACGCCGTGCCCGGTGAAGTCGCGCACGACCCCGTAGCCGAATCGTGCCGCGTACTTCTCGATGACGCGACCGATGACGTTGATCTCGCGGCCGGGCCGCACCGCCCTGATCCCGCGCTCGAGGGCCTCCCGCGTGCGCTCGACGAGCAGCCGCGACTCCTCGTCGACGTCGCCGGCGAGGAACGTCGCGTTCGTGTCGCCGTGCACGCCGCCGACGTACGCCGTGACGTCGATGTTCACGATGTCGCCGTCCTGCACGACGGTGGAGTCCGGGATGCCGTGGCAGATGACCTCGTTGACCGACGTGCACAGCGACTTGGGGAAGCCGCGGTACCCGAGCGTCGAGGGGTAGGCGCCGTGGTCGAGGAGGAACTGGTGCCCGACCGCGTCGAGCTCGTCGGTGGTCACCCCGGGCGCCACGTGGCGGCCCACCTCCTGCAGGGCCTGCGCCGCGATGCGGGCGGCCACGCGGATGCGCTCGATCGTCGCGTCGTCCAGCACGTCCGGCCCGCGCCACGGCGCCGGCATCGGGCGGTCGACGTACTCCGGACGGGGGATGTGCGCGGGGACCGGACGCCGCGGGCTGACCTGCCCGGGGACGAGCGCGGTGCGCGACGGGTGGACCGACGGCATGCTGGTCAGTCTACGTAGCGGCGGGCCGCACCGGCCTGCCGGGCGAGAGGAGCCGAGGTGGCGGAGTACTTCTACAACACCCGTACGCACGAGGTGGAGGAGGGGCGCCAGAGCGACTGGTCGCAGCTGATGGGCCCGTACGCGACGCGCGAGGAGGCCCTGCAGGCGCTCGAGCGGGCGCGCGCCCGCAACGACGCGTGGGACGCGCAGGACGCGGAGCAGTGAGCGCCGCGCGACGGCCGCCCGGGCGCGGCCGTCACGCCGACGTCACGCGTCGAACGAGTGGGCGGCGTCCGGGAACGTCCCGGAGCGGACCTCGTCGGCGTAGTCGCGCGCGGCCGCCGTCAGGGCCGCGCCGACCTCACCGAACCGCTTGGCGAACCGGGGCGACCAGTCGCCCATGCCGGCCATGTCCACCCAGACCAGCACCTGCCCGTCGCAGTGCGGGCCGGCGCCGATGCCGATGGTGGGCACCCGCACGACCTCGGTGATCCGTGCGGCGACGGTCGCCGGCACCATCTCCAGCACGATCGCGACCGCGCCGGCGTCGGTCACCGCGACGGCGTCGTCGCTGAGCTGCTCGGCCGCGTGCCCGCGGCCCTGCACGCGTGGCCCGCCGAGGGCGTTCTCCGACTGCGGGGTGTAGCCCAGGTGCGCCACGACGGGGATGCCGGCCTGCGTCAGCGCGCGGATCTGCGGCACCGAGCGGTGGCCGCCCTCGAGCTTGACGGCCGAGACGCCCGTCTCCTTCATGACCCGCACGGCGCTCGCGAGCGCCTGCTCGGGTCCCGCCTCGTAGGTGCCGAAGGGCAGGTCCGCGACGACGAACGCGCGGCGCACCGCACCGGCGACGGCCCGCGCCGCGACCACGATGTGGTCGAGCGTCACCGGCAGCGTCGTGGCGTGCCCGTGCATCGTGTTCCCGATCGAGTCGCCGACGAGCAGCATGTCGATGCCCGCGTCGTCGAACAGCCGCGCGGTGAGCGCGTCGTACGCCGTCAGCATGGTCAGCCGCTCGCCGCGGTCCTTGGCGGCCTGCAGGTGGTGGACGCGCACGCGGCGCGGTGTCGGGACGTCACTGGGCGACATGTCGCGAGCCTAGCCGCGGCGGCTGGTCGAGGGCTGTGAGGTCCCGCACACGCCGACGCGCTCGGCCACGTGCGTGACGCACGCACCGACCGGCGCGTTCATCAGGCAGGATGTACGCCATGGACAGGCAGCAGGAGTTCGTTCTCCGCACCGTCGAGGAGCGGGACATCCGCTTCATCCGTCTGTGGTTCACGGACGTCCTCGGCATGCTCAAGTCGGTCGCCGTCGCGCCCGCCGAGCTCGAGCAGGCGTTCAGCGAGGGCATCGGGTTCGACGGCAGCGCGATCGAGGGTCTGACGCGGGTCTACGAGGCGGACATGATCGCCAAGCCCGACCCCTCGACGTTCCAGATCCTGCCCTGGCGGGGGGAGCGGCACGGCACCGCGCGGATGTTCTGCGACCTGCTGACGCCGGACGGTGAGCCGTCGCTGGCGGACTCCCGGTACGTGCTCAAGCGCGCGCTCGACCGCGCGAGCGACCGCGGCTTCACCTTCTACACGCACCCCGAGGTCGAGTTCTACCTGTTCGACGCGCCGGCGGACCCCAACCGTCCCCTGGTGCCGGTCGACCAGGGCGGCTACTTCGACCACGTGCCGCGCGGCACGGCGCACGACTTCCGACGCGCCGCGATCACGATGCTCGAGTCCATGGGCATCTCGGTCGAGTTCTCCCACCACGAGGCCGGCCCGGGTCAGAACGAGATCGACCTGCGCTACGCCGACGCGCTGACGACGGCCGACAACATCATGACGTTCCGCACGGTCGTCAAGGAGGTCGCCCTCGAGCAGGGCGTCTTCGCGTCGTTCATGCCCAAGCCGCTGGCGGACCAGCCGGGCTCCGGCATGCACACCCACCTGTCGCTCTTCGAGGGGGACCGCAACGCGTTCCACGAGCCGGGCGCCCCGCTCGAGCTGTCGAAGGTCGCGCGGTCGTTCATCGCCGGCCTGCTCACGCACGCGGCCGAGATCACGGCCGTGACGAACCAGTTCGTCAACTCCTACAAGCGGCTGTGGGGCGGCGCCGAGGCGCCGAGTTTCGTCTGCTGGGGTCACAACAACCGCTCCGCGCTCGTCCGCGTGCCCATGTACAAGCCGGGCAAGGGCAACTCCAGCCGCGTCGAGTACCGCGCCGTGGACTCCGCCACGAACCCCTACCTCTCGTTCGCCGTGCTGCTGGCGGCGGGCCTCAAGGGCATCGAGGAGGGGTACGAGATGCCCGAGGGCGCCGACGACGACGTCTGGGAGCTGACCGACGCCGAGCGCAAGGCCCTCGGCATCGAGCCGCTGCCGACGTCGCTGGAGGCCGCCATCGACGTCATGCAGCGCTCGGAGCTCGTCGCCGAGACGCTGGGTGAGCACGTCTTCGACTACTTCCTGCGCAACAAGCGCCAGGAGTGGGCCGAGTACCGTGCGCAGGTGACCCCGTACGAGCTGCAGCGGTTCCTGCCGCTGATCTGACGCCATGTCGACGTCGACCGGCCGTGGCGCCTCGCTGGCGGCGCGGCTGACGCGCGTCGGCGTGGCCGACGTGCCACGGGCCGAGCGGCTCCTGGCCGACGCGGCGCTGACGGCGGTCGACCCGGACGTCGTCGACCACGTCGTGGACGCCTTGCGGGACGTCGGCGACCCCGACGAGGCGCTGCTCGCGCTCGCGAAGGTGGCCGGGGCGGTGCAGCGGGACCCGGCGCTGTCGGGCCTGCTGCGCGACGTGCTGGCCGACGACGGACCGGCGCGCCGCCGGCTGCTCGCGCTGACCGGCGCCTCGTCGGCCATCGGCAACACGCTCGCCGCGCACCCGGGCAACCTGCGCGTGGTCGCGGACCCGGAGCCGGGCCTGGGTGTCGACGCCGGGCGGGTGCGCGCCGAGCTCCTGCGCGCGGTCGACGCGGACCCGGACGCCGAGGTGCCCGTGGCTGGTCTCGCCGGCACGCCCGGGATCGACGCGATGCGGCGTGCGTACCGGACCCGGCTGCTGCGCGTCGCGGCGACCGACCTGACCTCGGCCGACCCGCTGAGCCGGCTGCCCGGCGTCGGCGCGGCCCTCGCGGACCTGGCGGCGGCTGCGCTCGAGGCGTCCCTGGCGCTGGCCCGGGCCGACCTCGACGACGAGGGACGCGGTGTGCGCCTGGCCGTCATCGGCATGGGCAAGGCCGGTGGGCGCGAGCTCAACTACGTCTCGGACGTCGACGTCGTGTACGTCGCGGAGCCGGTCGAGGGGACGCCGGAGGACGACGCCATGATCACCGGTGCGCGCCTCGCCGCGGGCCTGGCGCGGGCGTGCTGCGGTCCCGCGGGCGAGCCCGCGCTGTGGCCGGTGGACGCGGCGCTGCGCCCGGAGGGCAAGGACGGCCCGCTGGTGCGCACGGTCGCGAGCCACCGTGCGTACTACGAGCGCTGGGCGAAGACGTGGGAGTTCCAGGCGCTGCTCAAGGCCAGGCCGCTGGCCGGTGACCGCGCGCTGGGCGGCGCGTACGTCGAGGCGGTGTCACCGTTCGTGTGGTCGGCGGTCCAGCGCGACAACTTCGTCGAGGACTCGCAGGCGATGCGTCGCCGGGTCGAGGCCCACATCCCGCGCGCCGAGGCGGACCGTCAGCTCAAGCTCGGCAGCGGGGGCCTGCGGGACGTGGAGTTCACCGTCCAGCTGCTCCAGCTCGTGCACGGGCGCGCCGACGAGACGATCCGCAGCCCGAGCACCCTGACGGCGCTGGCGGCGCTCGCCGCCGGTGGTTACGTCGGACGCGACCACGCGGCGCAGCTCGCGGTCTGCTACCGGTGGATGCGGATGATGGAGCACCGCATCCAGCTGCACCGGCTGCAGCGCACGCACCTGGTCCCGACCTCGGACGCGGACCTGCGGCGACTGGCCCGCACGATGGGCATGCGGGCCGAGGGTCCGCAAGGGCTGCTCGAGCGGTGGCGCACGATCCGCCGCGACGTGCGACGGCTGCACGAGGAGCTGTTCTACCGGCCGCTGCTGCCCGCCACCGCCGCGCTGTCCACCGAGGAGGCGCGCCTCGCGCCCGAGGCGGCGCGCGCCCGGCTGGCCGCGATCGGGTACCGCGACCCGGCCGGCGCCGTCCGGCACATCGCTGCGCTGACCGACGGCGTCTCCCGGCGGGCGGCGATCCAGCGGCAGCTGCTGCCCGTCATGCTCGGCTGGTTCGCCGACGGTCCCGACCCCGACGGCGGTCTGCTCGCCTTCCGGCGCCTGTCGGACCAGCTCGGCACGACGCACTGGTACCTCAAGCTGCTGCGCGACTCCGGTACCGCGGCGCAGCGCCTCGCGCAGGTGCTGTCGACGTCGCGGTACGCGGCCGACGCGCTGCGCAGGTCGCCGGAGTCGGTCACCTGGCTGGGCGACGACGCCGAGCTCGCGCCGCGCTCCGCCGAGCGGCTGGCGGCGGAGGCGGACGCCGTCCTGCGCCGTGCGGCCGAGCCCGTGCCCGCCGTCACGGCGCTGCGGGCCCTGCGGCGCCGGGAGCTGGCGCGCACGGCGGTGGCCGACGTCCTCGGTGTGACCACGGGCGTGCGGGCGTCGCAGAGCCTGACGATCACCGCGGACGCCGTGCTCGCCGGCACGCTGCGGGTCGCGGAGTCCGACGCGCGCACGGCCGCCGGCATCGACGCGAACCCCACACGGCTGCTGGTGGTGGCCATGGGGCGGCTCGGCGGCCGCGAGATGGCGTACTCCTCCGACGCCGACGTGCTGTTCGTCCACGACCCGGAGCCGGGCGCGGACGGCAGGGTCGCCCAGGACTTCGCGGTGGCCGTGGCCACGCGCGTGCGCCAGCTGCTCGGCAGCGTCGGCCCGGAGCCGACCCTGAGCGTCGACGCCGACCTGCGTCCGGAAGGTCGCAACGGCCCGCTGGCGCGGTCGTTCGACGCGTACGCCGAGTACTACCAGCGGTGGTCCTCGCCCTGGGAGAGCCAGGCGCTGCTGCGCGCGCGGCCGGTCGCGGGAGACCGGGCCCTGGGGGAGCGGTTCGTCGCGCTCGTCGACCCGCTGCGGTACCCCGCCGGCGGGCTCGACGCGGCGACGGTGCGCGAGGTCCGGCGCATCAAGGCGCGGGTCGAGGCGGAGCGGCTGCCGCGCGGCGTGGAGCCGAGCCGTCACCTCAAGCTGGGTCGCGGAGGCATCAGCGACGTGGAGTGGACCGCCCAGCTGCTCCAGCTGCAGCACGCGCACGAGGTGCCCGGGCTGCGGACCACGTCGACGCTCGACGCGCTGGCCGCCGCCCGGGACGCCAGGCTGCTCGTGGCGGACGACGCGAGCGTGCTGCGCGACGCGTGGGAGCTGGCCTCGCGCATCCGGGACGCCAACGTCCTGTGGACCGGACGCGCCGAGGGTGTGCAGGCCGACGTCCTGCCGCACGACCGCACGGCGCTCGCGGGCGTCGCGCGCGTGCTGGGGCACCCCCCGGGGTCGGGCGCGATGCTCGAGGAGACGTACCTGCGGACCGCACGCCGCGCGCGTGCCGTGGTGGAGCGCGCCTTCTACGGCTGACGCCTCGGGCCGACCCTCCCCGGGGGTGGTGGGCCGGACGGGTGGCCCCTAGTGTCGAACGGGTGACGGCCACCGCGGACGGGCAGACGCAGGACGCACCGACGGGCTGCCCGGTGCGCAAGCTGGCCCAGCCCGACGACGGCACCGGCCCCGACATCGAGCACGTCACCGGGGACCGGCCGCGCTGGCGCATCCGGTCGTACGCGCTGGCCCGCACGGTGCTGCGGCACCCCGAGCACACGCGGCAGGCGGGCTTCGGTGCGGAGGAGCTGGGCGGCGGGGGACCGGTGCGGATCCGTCCGCCGATCCTGTTCGTCGAGGGGGAGGCCCACCACGCCCAGCGCCGCGCGGCGGCCCACCTGTTCGCCCCGCGCGTCGTCGCCGGCTACCGGGACTGGATGGGGGAGACCGCGGAGCGTCTCGTCGCTCAGGTGCGCACCGACCGGTGGACGGACCTGACCGGGCTCAGCATGCAGATGGCCGTCGAGGTCGCGTCCCGGGTCATCGGCCTCGACCACGGTGGGTCACCGCGGATGCGTGCCCGGCTGGACGAGTTCTTCGCACCACCGCCGCGGCCGGGCTCGCCGCTCGCGGGGGTGCGCGAGGCGCTGCGCGGCACCGCGATGTTGCGGTTCTACCTGCTCGACGTGAAGCCGGCCATCCGCGCGCGGCGGCGTCGTCGGCGCGAGGACCTCATCAGCACCCTGGTGGACGCCGGCTACTCGGACCTGGAGATCCTCACCGAGTGCGTCACGTACGCGGCTGCGGGCATGGTGACGACGCGGGAGCTCATCGCCGCGGCCGTGTGGCACCTGCTCGACGACGGCGCGCTGCGTGCGCGGTACCGCGCGTCCGACCGCGACGGCCGCGTCGCGATCATCGAGGAGGTGCTGCGCGTCGAGCCCGTGGTCGGGCACCTGCTGCGCCGCACGACGGCTCCGCTGACGTTCCACGGGCCTGACGGCCCGGTCGAGGTGCCGGCCGGTGCGCTGATCGACGTGGACGTCCGGGCGGTCAACGCCGACGAGCGGGTCGTGGGCGCCGACCCGCACGCGGTGCACCCCCACCGGGCCATGGCGCGTGCGTCCGGACCGGCCGTCCTCGCCTTCGGCGACGGTCATCACCGGTGCCCGGGTGCGCCGCTCGCCTCCGCGGAGGCGGAGGTGTTCGTCTCCGCCCTCCTGCGCGAGGACCTCGCGGCCGCCGGTCCGCCCCGCGTCCGGTGGAGCGAGCAGAGCCAGGGGTACGACCTCACGGCGTTGCGCGTGCGGCGGGTGCCCCTGCCGCGGTGAGGCGTCGGCGCGTCCCGTACGGGAGCCGCCGCCCGGGTCAGCCGCGACCGTGGCGCATGGCGGCGAGGATGGTCGCGAACACGTCGGTGCTGTGCTGCGTCCGCGCGAGCTCCTCGGCACCGGGGCCCTGCGCCGTCAGCGGCGTCGCACCACCGGTGTGGCCGCTCGTCGTCCAGTCGACGGTGAACGTCAGCGTGCTGCCCGCGATGTCGAACGGCCCGTCCTCGCCGCTCTGCAGCACCTCCGGCGAGGTGCTCGCACCGTCGCCGGACTCGTCGTCGGGGTCGAGGTTCTCCACCGCCAGGCCACCGGTCTCGTGGTCCCCGACCACGACGACGAGCGTGTCGCGCCGCTGCGCCGCGAAGTCGCGGACCAGGGCGACGGTCTCGTCGAACGCCTGACCGGCGCGGATGGCGAGGCCCGCGTTGTTGGCGTGCGCCATCTCGTCGATGCCCTCCTCCTCGACGAGCAGGAAGAAGCCGTCGCGGTCCGCGGAGAGCACGTCGAGTGCCTTCTGCGTCATGGTGCGCAGCGGCACGACCGGGGCGTACTCGTCGCCCTGCCCCTCGGGAGCCTGCTCGAACATCTCCTCGTTGGCGAACAGGCCGAGGATCCGTCCGGCATCCGTGGCCGCGAGCTCCTGCGGGGTGCTGACGTAGGTGTAGCCGTTGTCGACGGCGAGGTCGACGAGGTTGCCGAGCGTGCTGCGGCTGACCTCGGGGCGCGGGTCGTCGGGGTCGTCCGGGTACGCGCCCTCGTCGCCCTCGGGGTACCACCAGTCCTCCCCGCCGCCCAGGACGACGTGCGGCCTGGACTCCTCGACGAGCTGGCGGGCGATCTCGCTCTGGTCGGCGCGGTCGGCCACGTGCGCGCCGAAGGCACCCGGCGTCGCGTCGGTCACCTGTGCCGTCGTGACGAGGCCGGTGGACCTCCGCAGCGCGGTCGCGTGCTCGAGCAGGCTGGTCACGGGTCGCCCGTCGGCGTCGACGCCGACGGCGCCGTTGTAGGTGCGCACCCCGGTGGCGAACGCCGTGGCGCTCGCCGCGGAGTCGGTCACCGCCTCGTCGGGGTCCGCAGAGTCGGTCCGGGTCCAGCCCGCGTACCGCAGCTGGTCCATCGCCAGCGTGCCGTCGTGCCCCACGGTCGCCAGCCGGATCGCGTCCCGGGCACCGATGCCCAGCCCGTCCCCGACGAGCAGGACGACGTTCCTCGCGCGCTGCGGGTGGGGCTTGCCGCGTTCGCCCCCGCGGGCGTCGTCCGCACCTCCTGCGGCCAGCCCGAGCGCGAGGGCGAGGACACCGCCCGTCGCGACCCATCCCTGACGTAGGTCGAGCCTGCGCATGCTCCGCTCCGTCCTCGGACGCCGTCGTCCGTGGTGACGTCCCCCGCGCGGGGCCTCCAGGCCATGCTCGGCGCCGCCGACGGGCAGCGCAAGCGGCCGGCCGCGACGCGCTCAGCGCCGCGGCCGGGCCGACCCGTCAGGCGACGGCGGGCTCGAGGGCGGTGGGTGCCTGCCGCGTGCGACGCGTGCCGATCGCGTGGACCGCGAGCCCGACGACGACCCACGCACCGAGCGTGAGACCGGCGGTCAGACCGCCCGTGCCACCGAAGTACGCGACCGAGCGGACGAGGGTGCCGGTCGCCCCGGGAGGCAGGACCTGCCCGAACGCCCCGAGCCCGGACGGCAGCCAGGCGGCGGTGGTGGCGATGCCCGCGAACGGGTTGCCGAGGAACATCATCGACATCGCGCCGATCGTGAACCCCTTGCCGCCGAAGGCCTCCTGGAGCCCGGTGAGCGGGAACGCCATGGCGGCGATCCCCAGTGCCATGGCCCCGGCGACCGGCAGGAACGCGGAGTCGATGCTGCCGAAGCCGAACCGCAGCACGGCGGCGACGACGAGGCCGCCGACCACGGAGAAGGTGAGCAGGCCGATGAGCTTCCAGGTGTTGCTGCGCGCGAAGGCGGTCCGGAACGCGACGACGGGCACGATGCCGCCGAACACGAGCGGGAACGCCAGGCCGCCGATGCCGATGCCCGACGGGTCGGTGGTCGGCAGCGCGACGACGTCGGCGGTCGTGACGGGGACGCCCATCGCGGTGCCGATGGCCTGCGCGGTGGAGGAGACGGACTGCGCGATGGCGCCGCCACCGGCGGACGCGACGACGCTGTGGACACCGTTGGGCCCGACGACGAAGCCGCCGACGACCTCGCGCCCGCGCACCGCCTCGACCAGCGCCGCCTGGTCGGTGAACTCCTGGACGTGGTAGGCGCCGGGCGCGGAGGCCGTCAACGCCTCCTCGAAGCGGTCGGCCTCCTGCGAGGACCCGACGAGCCCGACCGGCAGGTCGGTCGGCCCGCTCTTCAGCGACGGGAGGATGAAGATGGCCAGCAGCGCGGCCAGGACCGCGCCGAGCGCGACGGTCATGCCGACGAGTGTGGTCAGCTGCTTGCGCTTGCGCGGGGGCGCGACCTCGCCCTCAGGGTCGCGCAGGGCGGGGGCGAGCTCGGTCGTCGCAGTCATGAGTTCCTTCATCCGGGACAAGCGGAGGATGACCGTCCGCTTATGTGGATGATAGCCCTCCGGTTAGGCTGGAGGTGTCGGAATGCCCCGCTCGTGGGCATCGTCACACCGAGGGGGAGACATGCGGGCGGACGCAGCGCGTCGTCGTGCCGCGCTCATCCGCGCGGCCCGGCACCTGTTCGCGCTGCACGGCAGCGACATCGCCCTCGACGCAGTCGCCGAGGCGGCCGACGTGGGCATCGCGACGCTGTACCGCAACTTCTCCTCGCGGGCCGTTCTGGCCGAGGAGGTGGCCCTCGCCATCCTGGACGACGTGCACGCGGCGGCCGACGAGGCGCTGGACCGCATGTCCGACGAGCCGGAAGCAGCCTGGCACGCGTACGTCCGCCGGCTCGTCCAGCTCGACCTGGGGGCCCTGTCAGCCGCGCTGACCGAGCACCTCACGGACGACATGTCCGCGCACGTGCGCGCGGCGCAGACCACGACGCTCGCGGGGGTGGGTGACCTGCTGGGTGCCGCACGCGCCGCCGGCCTGGTCCGCCATGACCTGGAACCGCTCGACCTCGTGCTCGGCATCGGGCTGATCACCCGTCCGCTGCCCGAGCCCGTGGCGCGCGACGTGCCCGACCTGGTGCCCCGGATGGTCGACATCGTGCTGGCCGGGATGCGGCCCGGTGTCGACGACGGGCGCCGGCCGGACGGTGCCGGCCGACCCGACGCGAGGGCGTGAGCTCCGACGCGCGTGGCAGGGGATGTCCGTCGTCGCCGCCTGCACGGGCGCCGGACACGCCACGAGGGGCGCCCCTGACGGGACGCCCCTCGGTGCCTCACTGATCGGGAGCAGCCGATCAGCAGTCGTAGTAGAGCTCGAACTCGTGCGGGTGCGGACGCAGCCGGATCGGGTCGACCTCTGCCGTGCGCTTGTAGTCGATCCACGTCTGGATGAGGTCCGGCGTGAAGACGTTGCCGGCCGTGAGCCAGTCGTGGTCGGCCTCGAGGTTGTCGAGGACCTCGGACAGCGAGCCCGGGACCTGCTGGATGAGCGCGTGCTCCTCGGGGGGCAGCTCGTACAGGTCCTTGTCGATCGGGTCCGGCGGCTCGATCCGGTTCTGGATGCCGTCGAGGCCTGCCATGAGCATGGCCGCGAACGCCAGGTACGGGTTCGACGACGGGTCGGGCACGCGGAACTCGATGCGCTTGGCCTTGGGGTTCGACCCCGTCACCGGGATGCGGATGCACGCGGAGCGGTTGCGGGCCGAGTAGACCAGGTTGACCGGCGCCTCGAACCCGGGCACCAGGCGGTGGTAGGAGTTCACCGTCGGGTTGGTGAACGCCAGCAGCGCGGGCGCGTGCTTCAGCAGGCCGCCGATGTACCAGCGGGCCATGTCGGACAGGCCCCCGTAGCCCTTCTCGTCGAAGAACAGCGGCTCGCCGTCCTTCCACAGCGACTGGTGCACGTGCATGCCCGAGCCGTTGTCACCGAAGAGCGGCTTCGGCATGAAGGTCGCCGTGCGGCCGTTCTCGTGCGCGACGTTCTTCACGACGTACTTGAAGAGCTGCACCTTGTCGGCCGACTTGCCGAGCGTGTCGAAGCGGTAGTTGATCTCCGCCTGTCCGGCCGTGCCGACCTCGTGGTGGGCGCGCTCGACCTGGAAGCCCAGCGCGTCGAGCTGCAGCGAGATCTGGTCGCGCAGGTCGGCGAAGTGGTCGACCGGCGGCACGGGGAAGTAGCCACCCTTGTAGGGCGTCTTGTGCCCGAGGTTGCCACCCTCCTCCTTGCGGCCCGTGTTCCACGCGCCCTCGATGGAGTCGATGTAGTAGAACGACGCGTCCTGGCGGGTCTGGAACCGGATGTCGTCGAAGATGTAGAACTCGGCCTCGGGCGCGAAGAACGCGGTGTCCGCGATGCCGGTCGACTTGAGGTACGCCTCGGCCTTGGCGGCGACCTGGCGCGGGTCGCGGCTGTAGGGCTCGTCGGTGTACGGGTCGACGATGTGGAAGTTGATGTTGAGCGTCGTCTCCGTGCGGAACGGGTCGACGTACGCCGTCGTCAGGTCCGGGATCAGCTTCATGTCGGACTCGTGGATCGCCTGGAAGCCACGGATCGACGAGCCGTCGAACATCTGGCCGTCGGTGAAGAAGTCCGCGTCGAGCGAGCCGGCCGGCACGTTGAAGTGCTGCATCACGCCCGGCAGGTCGCAGAACCGCACGTCGACGAACTTGACGTCCTCGCTCTTGATGAACGCCAGGACTTCCTCCGGCTTGGTGAACATCCGCTGCTCCTCGGTCGATGGTGCCCGGTCGTCCCGGGCAGAGCGAGGCTAGGAGCATGGCGTTTCCCTGCCGTGCCACCACTGTTTCCGGGACGTTACGGGGCGGTGTGCGAGGTAACGATCGCACGACATGACGCGTGTGTCGGCCCGTACGGGTGGCGCACGTACCCTGGGACGCATGGCGACGCGCGACTCGGTGGGCTCCTGGCTCGAGGGCGGCCCGGGAGGTCACGACGACGGTTCGCCCCGAGGCGCACGGCTCGGCCTGCCGCCGACGGGTCCCGGGTCCATGGCGCGCCTGGGGCGCCGGGTCGCCGCGCTCGCGGTCGACTGGGTGGCGTGCCTCGCCGTCGCGGCGGTGCTGCTCCCGGTCCGCGCCGACGGCCCGTTCCTGCTGCGCGGTGACGCGCTGGGCACCCTGGCCGTGTTCGCCGTCGAGAACCTCGTGCTGGTGGCGACGCTGGGTCACACGCTCGGGCACCGCCTGCTGGGCCTGCAGGTGCGACCGGTCGTCGGTGGTGGCTCCACGGCCGGCGCGTCGGTGCCGCCCAGGGCGCCGGGGTTCGTCCAGAGCCTGCTGCGGGCGCTGCTGCTGTGCCTCGTCCTGCCCGCCGCGGTCTGGGACGGCGACGGCCGCGGGCTGCACGACCGCGCCGCCGGCACGGTCATCGTCCGCCGCTGATCAGCGGCCGCGCATGCCCTTGCGGTCCGGGCGGGCACGCATCGGGTCGATGCCCTTGGGCACGGGCAGCCGCGCCGCGCCCAGGGACGTGACCCGGCGCAGCACCACGGCGACCTCGTCCTTGGTGAGCTGCGGCTTGAGCTTCGTGACGGTGCGGGGGAGCCGACGCAGCGGGACCTGACCCTCGCCGTCGCCCACCTGGATGAGGTGGATCGGCGCGCCGGACACCACGCGCGCCGTGCGCTTGCGCTCGGCCTCGAGCAGCTTGCCGATGCGGTGCGAGGGCCCTTCGCCCACCAGCACCACACCGGGGCGGCCCACGCCGCGGAACACGAGGTCCTGCGTGCGGGGGTCGGCGGCGACGGGCTCCTGCGTGAACGTCCAGCCGCGACGCAGCGTGCCCAGGGCGGCCAGAGCGGCACCCGGCTGGCCCTCGATGCGGGTGTAGGCGGCGGTCTCGGCGCGGCGAGCGAGCACGAACATGCCGCCCATGAGGGCGAACGGCACGCTCAGCACCAGGACGTACACGAGCTGGTCGAGCAGCAGGCCGACGACGACGCCGATCGCCACGATGGCGACGAAGACCCCGAGCATGATCCACGTCACCGCGGGGTCGGACTGCCGCGTGATCTTGTAGGCCTGCCAGACCTGGTGGTACCAGCGGGTCTTCTTGACCTTGCCGGTGTCCTTCGCCGTGCCGTGGGCCGAGCCCTGCGGGGCCGTGGAGCGCTCGCGTGCCATGAGGCGGGAGTCTACCGGCGCCGGAGCGGGCGCACGCCGCCGTCGGCGTGCACCCGCTGCGGCGCCGCGCGCGGCTCAGCCGACGGGCGTGCGGGCCAGGAGCGAGGACGCCTCCTGGCGGGCCGTCGTCGGCTCGCCCAGGTGCGCGAGCGCCGCGGGGATCGGCAGGCCGCGCCGACGCATGGCCTGGCCCCAGAGCCGACCGGCCCGGTACGACGAGCGCACCAGCGGGCCGGACATGACCCCGAGGAAGCCGATGCGCTCGGCCTCGTCGGACAGCTCGACGAACTCCTCGGGCCGGACCCACCGGGCGACGGGGTGGTGGCGCACGGAGGGCCGCAGGTACTGCGTGATGGTGATGAGGTCGCACCCCGCGTCGTGCAGGTCGCGCAGCGCCTCCACGACCTCCTCGGTCGTCTCGCCCATGCCGAGGATGAGGTTCGACTTGGTGACCAGCCCGGCCTCGCGGGCGCGGGTGATCACCGACAGCGAGCGCTCGTAGCGGAAGCCCGGGCGGATCTGCTTGAAGATGCGCGGCACCGTCTCCAGGTTGTGCGCCAGCACCTCGGGTCGGGACTCGTTGACGACGTCCAGCAGCTCGGGGGTCGCGTTGAAGTCGGGGATCAGCAGCTCGACGCCCGTGCCGGGGTTCAGCGCGTGGATCTGGCGGACGGTCTCCGCGTACAGCCACGCCCCGCCGTCGGCGAGGTCGTCGCGCGCGACACCGGTGACCGTCGAGTACTTCAGGCCCATCGCCTGCACCGACTCGGCCACGCGGCGCGGCTCGTCGGCGTCGAAGTCGGCGGGCTTGCCCGTGTCGATCTGGCAGAAGTCGCACCGCCGGGTGCACTGGTCGCCACCGATGAGGAACGTCGCCTCGCGGTCCTCCCAGCACTCGAAGATGTTGGGGCAGCCCGCTTCCTCGCACACGGTGTGCAGGCCCTCGCGGCGGACGAGGCCCTTGAGCTCGCTGTACTCCGGGCCCGTGGTCGCCCGCGTGCGGATCCACTCCGGCTTCTTCTCGATCGGGGTGGCGGCGTTGCGCGCCTCCACCCGGAGCATGCGTCGTCCCTCGGGTGCGATCGTCACCGCGCCAGACTAACCCCGCTGGTCATGGGCCGTCCCTGCCCCCGGGGTGTGACGGGGACCTCCGTCCCGCGCGCGGGCGGCGATCCGGGGCCAGGCTGGTGAGCAGCCGGCCGGACCCGCGGGGGGTCTGCGGTCCAACGACGGCCGGCGGCCCGGAGGAGGTGGCGCGGTGCGCGTCCTGGTGACAGTGGCGTCGCGGCATGG
The DNA here is from genome assembly GCF_024508275.1 of Cellulomonas wangsupingiae. Classification (NCBI taxonomy): domain Bacteria; kingdom Bacillati; phylum Actinomycetota; class Actinomycetes; order Micrococcales; family Cellulomonadaceae; genus Cellulomonas; species Cellulomonas wangsupingiae. Next base: position 2,391,942 of record NZ_CP101989.1, on the reverse strand, counting down.
TGCGACGCGCGAGATGGGGGCCGAGGTCGCGGCGCAGCTGCGCGCCGCGGGCCACGAGGTCGACGAGATCGAGCCCGACGACGTCGAGCACGTCGAGCCGTACGACGCCGTCGTGCTGGGGTCGGCCGTGTACGTCGGGCGGCTGGCTCTCGGGCTGCGCGACCTGGTCGACCGGCAGTCCGGTCAGCTGCGCGAGCGGCCCGTGTGGCTCTTCTGGTCCGGGCCCGTGGGCGACCCGCCGGTCCCCGAGACGGTGCCCGACGACGTGACCGACATCGCCCGGACCGTCGGCGCCCGCGACGTCGCGGTGTTCGCCGGGCGGCTGGACCGCGACGGCCTGAACATCTCCGAGCGTGCGCTGGTGGCGCTCACGCGGGCCGACGCGGGGGACTTCCGGGACCTCGACGAGGTGCGTGCGTGGGCCCAGGGCGTCGCCGGGTCCCTGCGGCTGATCGCGCGCGAGGCGTAGCCGGCCGTCGTCAGGCGGTCGTGGGCGCCGCTCCGGCGCGCACCAGCAGCGGCGCGAGCGTGTCCTGCAGGTGCCCGACGACCAGCGGCGTCGCCTCGGCGATCGTCACCTCGCGGCCGGCCTCGGCGGACAGCGTCGTGACGTCGGCGTCGTCGATGCCGCACGGGACGATCCGCGCGTACCAGTCGAGCGACGCGGTGCAGTTCAGCGCGAAGCCGTGCATCGTCGTGCCGCGCGCGACGCGCACGCCGATCGCCGCGACCTTGCGCGCGCGGCGCGGGACGGACGGTCCCGTGGCGGCCGCGGGGTCGTCGGCGGGGAGCCACACCCCGCTGCGCCCCTCGACCCGCCCGGCCGTGACGCCCAGGTCCGCGCACGTGCGGATGAGCGCCTCCTCGAGCGCGCGGACGTACCGCACGACGTCGACGGGCTCGGCGAGCCGGACGACGGGGTACCCGACCAGCTGACCCGGGCCGTGCCACGTGATGCGTCCGCCCCGGTCGACGTCCACCACGGGCGTGCCGTCGACCGGCCGGTCGGCGCGCGCGGTCCGCTTGCCGGCGGTGTACACGGGCTCGTGCTCGACGAGCAGCAGCGTGTCTTCGCGCTCGCCGGCCGCGACGGCGGCGTGGATCTCGCGCTGTAGGTCCCACACCGGCACGTACGGCTGGAGGCGGGTGCCGAGCTCGAGGGGTTCGACGCGCATGGTCGTCAGGCTAAGCCCTCGCCGGAGGAGGGTTCTCGACGGCGTCGGGAGCGCGGGTGGGCTCCGGGATGCCGCCCCGCGGCCCCACGACCTCGCGCAGGAGGTCGTCCAGCAGGGCGCGACGCTCGGGCGGGAGGTGGCCCAGGACGGCCTCCTGGGCCGGACGGGGGTCGGCGCATGCCGCGAGGGCGGCCGCACCGGCGGGGGTGATCGCCACGACGTGGCGCCGCCGGTCGTCCGGGTGGGGGCCGCGGGTGACGTAGCCCGTGCGGACGAGGCGGGTGACGACGCGGCTCATGGTCTGCTCGGTCACACCGCACGCGTCGGCGAGCTGGCGCTGCGAGAGCGGCTGCTCGGTGACGTAGACCAGCACGGGCAGGCTCGCGTGGTTGAGGTCCCAGGACGCGAGGTGGGCGTCCCAGGCGCGCTCGATCCGCCGTGCCGCTGCGGACAGCATCCGGCCGACCGGCCAGTGGTCCGGCGGCTGGCCCTGCTCCGTGCTCACGCGACCTCCCGTTTGCCGTGTCGCTCTGCGGGGCCCATGATACTCAGCATGCTGAGGAATCCCGTGGCCCGTGCGGTCGCCGTCGCCGTGGTGCTCGTCGCCTGGCTCGCTGTCGGCTCCGTGGGCGGTGCCGCCCAGGGACGTCTGTCCCAGGTCCAGACCAACGACTCGGCGGCGTTCCTGCCGTCGTCGGCGCAGTCCACGCAGGCCGCGGAGGCCTCGCGCGAGTTCGTCGACACGCAGACCCTACCCGCGCTGGTCGTGCTCACCCCGGCCGACGGGGGTGAGGTCACCCCGGAGCAGCTCGCGGCCGTGACGGCGTTCGCCGAGACGTTCCCCGACGAGGCCGTCGAGGACGGGACGTGGGCCGACCACCTCACCGGCCCCGTGGTGCCCGTGCCGTCGGAGGACGGCGAGGCGATCCTGCTGGCCGTCCCGCTCGACGCCGAGGACGCCGAGATCCTCGTCGGCGAGGAGACGCTCAACAACCTGCTCGTCGAGGACCTGCGCGCCGGGCTCGCCGACGACCTCGGCGCCACGGCGTCGAGCGCCGGCGACCTCGGCCTCGAGGCGTGGGTGACCGGCCCTGCGGGGTTCGTCACCGACCTCGGCACCGCCTTCGCGGGCATCGACGGCCTGCTCCTGCTCGTCGCCCTCGGCGCCGTGCTCCTCATCCTCGTGGTGGTCTACCGGTCCCCGTTCCTGCCGTTCGTGGTCATCTTCACCGCGGTGTTCGCGCTCGCGCTCGCGGGGCTCGTCGTCTACGAGCTCGCCGACGCGGGCGTGCTCGTGCTGAACGGCCAGGCCCAGGGCATCCTGTCGATCCTGGTCGTCGGCGCCGCCGTCGACTACTCGCTGCTCCTCGTCGCGCGGTACCGCGAGGAGCTGCGGCACACCGAGCAGCCGGCCGACGCCATGCGCGTCGCCTGGCGGCAGTCGCTCGAGCCCATCGCCGCGAGCGCCGGGACCGTCGTGGCGGGCCTGCTGTGCCTCCTGCTGTCCGACCTCGCGTCGAACCGCAGCCTCGGGCCGGTCGCGGCCATCGGGATCGGTGCCGCGCTCCTCGCCGCGCTCACGCTGCTGCCTGCGATCCTGCTGATCGCCGGCCGTCGCTCGCGCGTCCTGTTCTGGCCGCGGGTGCCGCGGTACGTCGTGGCGGCCGAGGCCGGTCGGCCGACGCACGGCGGGCACGCCGCCGACCTGCCGCCCGCGGCGGTCGACGCGGCCGAGGGCGCCGGTCTGTGGGCCCGGTGGGCCAGGTTCGTGGCGCGCCGCGCACGGCCCGTGTGGATCGTCAGCGCGGCCGTGCTGCTGCTCGCCGCGGTGTTCGTCCCGACGTTCCGTGCCGGCGGCACGAGCCAGACCGACGTCTTCCTCACTCCCGTCGACTCGGTCGCGGGGGAGGAGGTGCTTGCGGAGCACTTCCCCGCCGGCGCCGTGCAGCCCGCGCTCGTCATCGTGCCCGAGAGCGAGCTGGACGCCGTGGTCGCCGCCGCCGAGGGCGTGGCGGGCGTGGAGTCCGCGGCGGCGTACACCGGTGCGCCCGGTGGCGCCCCGGGTGCTGCCGGTGCACCGCCGGTCGTCGTGGACGGCGACGTCCGCGTCGACGTCGTCACCGAGGCACCGTCGGACAGCCAGGAGGCCGTCGACACGGTCGCCGACCTGCGGGAGGCCGTGACCGCCGTGGCGCCCGAGGCGCTCGTGGGGGGACCGGCCGCCGAGACGCTCGACACGCAGATCGCGAGCGAGCGCGACCTGCGGGTCATCGTGCCGGTGGTGCTCGTCGTGATCCTGCTCATCCTGGTGCTGCTGCTGCGCTCGGTCGTCGCGGGGCTGCTGCTCATGGCGGCCAACGTGCTGTCCTTCGCCGCGACCATCGGGATCTCCGCACTCGTCTTCAACCACGTGCTGGACTGGCCCGACGCGGACCCGGTGGTCCCGCTCTACGGCTTCGTGTTCCTCGTCGCGCTGGGCGTCGACTACTCGATCTTCCTCATGACGCGGGTGCGCGAGGAGTCGCAGTCCGTCGGGACGAGGGAGGGCGTGACGCGTGGTCTCGCGGTCACCGGCGGGGTGATCACGTCCGCCGGCCTGGTGCTCGCGACGACGTTCGCCGCACTGTCCGTGATCCCGCTGCTGTTCCTCGCCCAGCTCGCCTTCATCGTCGCCCTGGGCGTGCTGATCGACACGTTCGTCGTCCGCAGCCTGCTCGTGCCGGGGCTGGTGCACGACCTGGGACCGCGCACGTGGTGGCCGAGCCCGCTCGCGCGACGCCCCGAGCACGGCGCGCACGCGTCCGTCGGGGCGGCGAGCACGTCCTCCTAGAGTGGCGGCATGGAGCCGCTGCGCATCGGGCTGATCGGGTACGGCGGAGCCGGGCGTGGGATCCACGCCCGGCTCGCGCGCGAGACGGGGCAGGAGGTCGTCGCCGTCGTCACGCGCCACCGCGGCGACCAGGTGCGCGCGGACTGGCCCGACGCGCGCGTCCTGCCCGACGTGGAGGCGCTGCTCGCGGAGGCGGGCCTCGACCTCGTGGTCGTCGCCAGCCCGACGGGGGAGCACGCCGCGCACGTGCGGGCGGCCCTCGAGGCCGACGTGCCCGTCCTGGCGGACAAGCCGCTGGCCACCACGCGGGTCCAGGCGGCGGGCCTCGTCCGGCTCGCCCAGGAGCGCGGCCGGCGGCTCACGGTCTTCCAGAACCGCCGGTGGGACCCCGAGCAGCTGACGCTGAGAGGGCTCCTCGACGCCGGGACGCTCGGCCGGGTGCACCGGTTCGAGCGCCGCTGGGAGAGGTACCGCCCCGAGCCGCAGCGCCGCTGGAAGGAGGAGGACCCCGTCTCCGGCGGCCTCCTGCTGGACCTCGGCACGCACCTGGTCGACTCCGCCGTGCAGCTCTTCGGGCCCGTGCGGCGCGTCCACGCCGAGCTGCGCGCACTGACCACGCCGGCGCCGGACGACGTGTTCCTCGCGCTGGAGCACGCCCCCGACGACGACGGGCACCACGTCGTGTCCCACCTGTGGGCGGGCGGGCTGGTCGGCGCGCCCGGGCCCCGCACGCGCGTCCTGGGGGAGCGCGGCGCCTACCTCGTGACGAGCTTCGAGGGGGAGCCGACGCCGTTCGCGGTGCTCGACGACGCGCAGGAGGCGGGACGCCGGCCGGGCGAGCCGGTGCACGAGGGCTGGCTCGTGCGCGGCGCCGAGCGCACGCCCGTGCCCCGCGCGGCCGGCGGGCACGGCGACCTGTACCGCGCGCTGCAGGCGTGGCTGCGGGCCGACGGGCCGCGGCCCGTGGACCCCGCGGACGCCGTGGCGACCGCGCGCGTGCTCGACGCGGCCCGCGTGGCCGCCGAGACCGGGGTCGCGCAGCTGCTCGGCTGAGCGAGCCTGTGGACGACCCTCCCGCACGGGCCGTCCGCCGGTGTTGGATGTCGCCCGTGCACACCGCCTCCCCACCCCCGGACGATGTGACCCGGCTCCTGCAGGCGCACGGCACGCGGGTCGCCTCGCCCGTCGGCACGGACGGGTCCTGGTGGGTCGCGCGTCCGGACGACGGTACGGACGGTCCGTGGCTCGAGGTGCTCGTCGCGGACGTCCCGGTGGACGGCGCGCTCGCGTCACGTGCCGGCCTGCTCACCGGGCTGGACCACCCGCACCTGGCCCGGGTGCTCGCGGTCGAGCCGCTCGCCCCGGGCCGTGTCGCCCTGGTCTGCGAGCACGTGCCGGGGCCCACGCTGGCGGCCGTCCGCGCCGCGCGCCCGCCGCTCGCCGACGGCGAGGTGGTCACCGTGGCCGTGCCCGTCGCCCAGGCGCTGGCGGCGCTGCACGCCGCGGGGCTCGCGCACGGTGCCGTCGGGGCCGACCGCGTCGTGCTGCGACCCGGTGGCATGCCCGTGCTCGTCGACCTGCGCGGCGCGCTGCGCGGGGTGGGGACGGCGTCGGGCGACGTGCACCGGCTGGTCGCCGCGCTGCTCGGCCTCATGCCGCCGCTGGACGCGCACCTGGCGGCAGGCCTCGAGGACGCCGTGCGCCTGCGCGACGCGCTCGAGGGCCTCCTACGGGGCCGTGCGACGCCCGAAGGGCTCGTCGAGACGGTGTTCGCCGCCGCGAGCCCCGAGCCGGTGCAGGTGCCCGACCCCGACGAGCTCGCCGGTGCGCAGGTCGCGCTCGCCGCCGGTCGCAGCGGCGCGCCGCGGGCCGTGGCCCCCGTGGCGCCGCCCGTGCGGCGTGCCCGGCGATCGACGCGGCGTCGCGCGAGGTGGCCGGTGGCGGCGGTCGCCGCGGCGCTCCTGCTGGTCGGCGGCGGCGCGCTCGTCGTGCGCGCCCTGCCCGACCAGCCTGCTGCCGGGCCGGCGGCCGGGGCAGCGGACACGGCCGCGAGCCCTCCCGCCGACGACGTCCGTCTCACGACGGACGACCAGGACCCGGCGGGCGCGGCCGCGGCACTGACGCGGCTGCGGACGGCGGCGCTCGCTGACGCGGACGCCGCGGGCGTGGCGGACGTGGGGGTGGCGGGCTCGCCCGCGCTCGCCGCCGACACCGCGCTGCTGCAGGACCTGGCAGGTGCGCGCAGCGAAGGGCTGACGGCCGACGTCACGTCGGCGGTCGCCACGGCCACGGACGACTCCGGGGACGTCACGGTCGAGGTCACGTCGGCCCTCAGTGCCCACGTGCGGGTCACACCCGCGGGCGAGCGCACCGACGTGGCCGCCACCGCACCGCGCACCGTCGCGCTCGTGCTGCGGTGGACCGGCGACGGGTGGCGCGTGTGGGACGTCAGGGAGCCGAGCGGCGCGACGCCCTGAGCCAGCGGGCCACGGCCGTCGCGGTGCGGTGCTGCGGCACGAATCCGGAGCCGCGCAGGACGGCGGGGTCCGCGTTGACCGACCCCAGGACCTCCGAGGCGAAGTCGCCCAGCGCGACGCGCAGCGCGGGTGCCGGGACAGGCAGCGTCAGGCGTGCGCCCCAGGCGTGGCGCAGCGCCTCCACCAGCTCACCGTGCCGGTCCGCACGCGCCACGAGGTTCGCCGGGCCGTGGACCGGTGCCGAGAGCAGGTGCTCGATCGCACGGACCTCGTCGAGCAGGCTGATCCAGCTCCAGTACTGCCGTCCGGAGCCGAGCCGCGTCGCGATCCCCGCGCGCAGGGGCAGGAGCAGCGGGGCCGCCGCACCGCCGTGAGGGCTGAGCACGATGCCCGTGCGCAGGTGCACGACGCGCACGCCGGCCTCCTGCGCCGGGGCCGTCGCGGCCTCCCAGCGGCGCACCACGCCGGCGAAGAACGTGTCGCCCAGCGGCTCGTCCTCGGTGAGGGAGGCGTCACCGCGGTCGCCGTAGGCACCGATGCCCGACGCCTGGAGCAGCACACGCGGGGCACGGTCGTCCCGGTCGGCCAGGGCGGCGAGCGTCCGTGACAGCAGACCGGCCGTCCGCACCCGGGAGGCGACGACCTCCCGCTTGCGCGCGGCCGTGAGCGGCCGGGACGCGACGTTGACGCCGGCGAGGTCGACGACCGCGTCGCACGACGCCACGGCATCCGTGTCCACGCTGCCGGCCACCGGGTCCCAGGCCACCTCGTCGGACCGTCGGGGGGCCCGCCGGACCAGCCGGACGACGTCGTGGCCGGACTCGCGCAGGTGCTGCACGAGCGACGTCCCGATCAGGCCGGACGACCCGGCGACGAGCACACGCATGCGGGTCACCCTAGCCACGCGGCGGCACAGGGGCGCGCCGGCGGAACGACGCAGGGCCGCCCACCGGTCGGTGGGCGGCCCTGCGGGGTCGTGCGTGGCGTCAGAGACCGAGCTCGGCCTCGAACGCGCCCTCCTCGAGGCGGTTCTTCACCGCGGTGAGGTAGCGCGACGCGTCCGCGCCGTCGACCAGGCGGTGGTCGTACGACAGGCACAGGTAGCACATCGACCGGATGGCGATGACCTCTTCGCCGTCCGCGCCCTTCACGACGACCGGGCGCTTGACGATCGCGCCGGTGCCGAGGATCGCCGACGTGCCGCCGGGGACGATCGGCGTGTCGATGATCGCGCCGCCCGAGCCGGTGTTCGTGACCGTGAAGGTCGCGCCCGACAGCTCGTCCGGAGTGACCTTGTTGGCGCGCGTGCGTGCCGCGAGGTCGGCGATCTTGCGGGAGATGCCCGCGATGTTGAGGTCGCCCGCGTCGCGGATGACCGGCACCAGCAGCCCGCGCTCGGTGTCGACCGCGATGCCGACGTTCTCCTGGCCGTGGTACGTGATCGTCTTGTCCTCGAGCACCCCGTTGACCTTGGGGTACGTCTTGAGGGCCTCGACGGCGGCCTGGACGAAGAACGGCAGGAACGTGAGGTTGACGCCCTCGCGTGCCTTGAAGTCGTCCTTGGCGCGTGCCCGCAGGCGCGCGATCTTGGTGACGTCCACCTCGACGACGGTCGTGAGCTGCGCCTGCGTGTGCAGCGCCTCGACCATGCGCTCGGCGATGATCTGACGCAGCCGGCTGGCCTTCTCGGTGGTGCCGCGCAGCGGCGAGACGGCCGCCGGTGCTGCTGCCTTGGCCGGTGCCGGCGCCGCGGCGGCCTTGCGGGCCTCCTCGGCCTTGGCGGCGGCCTCGAGCACGTCCTCCTTGCGGATGCGCCCGCCGACGCCCGAGCCGGTGAGCGTCGAGACGTCCACGCCCTTCTCGGCCGCGAGCTTGCGGACCAGCGGCGTGAGGTACGAGCCTCCGGCCGTGGGCTGCGGCGCCGACGACTGCGCGGCGGCAGGCTCCTGCGCGGCGGGTGCGGGCTGCTCCGGGGCCTTCTCGGCGGGTGCCTCGGAGGCCTCGGGGGCGGACGGCTGCGGGGCGTCGGCCTGCTGCGCCGGCTCCTGCGGCGCGGCGGGCTGCTCGGCGGCCGGTGCGGACGCGGCCGCTCCGGACCCGATGACCGCGAGCACGGCACCGACCTCGACGGTCTCGTCCTCGCCGACCTTGATCTCCTGCAGCGTGCCCGCGACCGGCGACGGGATCTCGGTGTCGACCTTGTCGGTGGAGATCTCGAGCAGCGGCTCGTCGACCTCGACCTGGTCGCCGACGGCCTTCAGCCACCGGGTGACGGTGCCCTCGGTGACGGACTCGCCGAGCGCGGGGAGGGTGACCTCCTGGCCGTCGCCGCCCGACGACGCGGCCGGTGCCGGCGCGTCCTCGTGCTGCTCGACCGGCTGCTGTGCGGAGGCCTCGGCTGCGGGCTCCTCGGGCTGCGCCTGCTGCGCGGGCTCCTCGGCCGGCGCGGCCTCGTCGGCCTGCGGCGCGGGGGCCTGCTGCTCGCCGGAGGGGGCGTCGCCGCCGCCCTCGCCGGAGCCGATGACGGCCAGCGAGGCGCCGACCTCGACGGTCTCGTCCTCCTGGACGAGGATCTGCTCGAGCACGCCGGCGAACGGCGAGGGGATCTCGGTGTCGACCTTGTCGGTCGAGATCTCGAGCAGGGGCTCGTCGACGGCGACGGTGTCGCCGACGTTCTTGAGCCAGCGGGTGACGGTGCCCTCGGTGACGGACTCACCGAGCGCGGGAAGCTGCACGTTGTCGGACATGACCGCTCGTGTCTCCTTGGGTCCTGGGGTCAGTTGTGGGCGTGCAGCGGCTTGCCGGCGAGCGCGAGGAACGCCTCACCGAGAGCCTCGTTCTGCGTGGGGTGCGCGTGGACGAGCTGCGCGACGTCCTCCGGGTAGGCCTCCCAGTTGACGATGAGCTGGCCCTCGCCGATGAGCTCGCCGACACGCGCACCGATCATGTGCACGCCGACGACCGGGCCGTCCTTCTTGCGGACGAGCTTGATGAAGCCCTGGGTGGCGAGGATCTGGCTCTTGCCGTTGCCTCCCAGGTTGTACTCGAGGACGTCGACGCCGTCGTCGCCGTAGAGCTCCTTGGCGCGCTTCTCGGTGACGCCGACCGAGCCGACCTCCGGGTCGGAGTACGTCACGCGCGGGATGCCGGACTCGTCGATGAGCGGCGGGTTGAGGCCCGCGATCTGCTCGGCGACGAAGATGCCCTGCTGGAAGCCGCGGTGCGCGAGCTGCAGGCCGGGGACGATGTCGCCGACCGCGTAGATGTTCGCGACACCGGTGTGCAGCCGCTCGTCGGTGATGACGAAGCCGCGGTCCAGCGTGATGCCCTGCTCCTCGTAGCCCAGGCCGCCGGTGTTCGGGCCGCGGCCCACCGCGACGAGCAGCACGTCGGCGTCGAAGGTCTTGCCGTCCTCGAGCGAGACGTGCACGCCGTTGTCGTCCTGCGTGACGCCGGAGAAGCGGACCCCGAGGTTGAAGGCGATGCCGCGCTTGCGGAACGCGCGCTCGAACGCCTTGGAGATCGCCTCGTCCTCGTTCGGGACCAGGTGGGGCAGCGCCTCGATGATGGTGACGTCGGCACCGAACGACTTCCAGACGCTCGCGAACTCCGAGCCGATGACGCCGCCGCCGAGGATGATCGCCGAGCGGGGGACCCAGTCGAGCGTGAGCGCCTGGTCCGAGGTGATGACCCGGCCGCCGATCTCCAGACCGGGCAGCGAGCGCGCGTAGGAGCCGGTGCCGAGCACGATGTGCTCACCGGTCAGCGTGCGGTCGCCCACCTGGACGGTGTTCGGGCCGGTGAGCTTGCCGTAGCCCTCGACGACCTCGATCTTGCGGGACTTGATGAGACCCTGCAGGCCCTTGTAGAGCCGGCCGATCACGTTGTCCTTGTAGGTGTTCACGCCACCCATGTCGATGCGCTCGAGCGTGCTGTGCACCCCGAACTGCGCGCCGTCACGGGCGTTGTCGGCCAGCTCGGCCGCGTGCAGGAGGGCCTTGGTGGGGATGCACCCGCGGTGCAGGCAGGTGCCACCCACCTTGTCGGCCTCGACCAGGGCCACGGTCTTGCCGAGCTCGGCGGCACGCAGGGCGGCTGCGTAGCCGCCACTACCTCCGCCCAGGACGACGATGTCGAAAGCGGTGCCGTTGTCGGCCACGTGCGCACTCCTCGAGGGTGTGGGATTTGCTGCGCGCCCATCTTGTCATCCCGCCCGCGCGGCGACGAACCGTCTAGCACATCCGGGCGTGTGAGACCCGCGACAGTCGTCCCATGACACGGTGCGCGCCGCGGCCGGCCCCGGCGGCGGGCGGCCACGTCCAGGTGGCTCCCCGGTGGCGTCGGTAGGGTGCACGCCATGGGTCTGTTCTCACGTCGCCGGCCGGGCCGTACCGGCTCGTCCGCGGACGCGCCGACCGGTCGCGACGCGCGGGCGGAGACCCTCGCCTACCTGCGGGACTTCGTCACCACACGCGTCGGCGTCGAGGCCTACGTCGAACCGCGGACGAACGTGACGCCGACGACGATCATGCTCGTCGCGACGGACGGCGAGTGGACCCGCCGCAAGGTCCCGGACGAGCGGGCGGCGGCCTCGATCGCGCGTGACCTGCAGATCCCCGTGTACGACGTGCAGCGCACCGGCTACCCGCAGCGGGTCCGGGACTGGAACGCGCGCCAGAGGCTGGAGCGCAAGCGCCGCAGCGCCGACCGCACCTGACGGTCGGGCGCCGCGGGCCCGTGGCGTCAGGACGCGCGCTGCTCCAGCAGCCGCAGGAGGGTGCGGACCCCGACGCCCGTGCCGCCGACGGGGGTGTAGCCGAAGGCCGTGCGCTCGTTGAACGCCGGGCCGGCCACGTCGAGGTGCGCCCACGGCGTCGTCCCGACGAACTCCTGCAGGAAGATGCCGGCGGTGAGCATGCCGCCGAAGCGGTCTCCGATGTTCGCCAGGTCGGCCACCTTGGACTTCAGGCCCGCGCGCAGGTCGGCCGGCAGCGGCATCGGCCAGAACTGCTCACCTGCGCCGTGCGCGGCGTCGACCAGCTCGGCGCGGGCGGCGTCGGTGCCCATGACGGCCGACACCCGGTGGCCGAGCGCCACGACCTGCGCGCCCGTCAGCGTCGCGATGTCGACCACGAGGTCGGGCTTCTCCTCGACGGCCGCGACGAGCCCGTCGGCCATGACCAGGCGGCCCTCGGCGTCGGTGTTCAGCACCTCGACGGTCTTGCCGCCACGGATCGTGATGACGTCGGACGGTCGCTGCGCGGTGCCGGACGGCATGTTCTCCGCCAGGCACAGCCAGCCGGTGACCGCGACGCGCAGACCGAGCTGCGCGGCCGCGACCACGGTGTGCAGGACGGCGGCCGCACCGGCCATGTCCGACTTCATCGCCTCCATGCCCGCGGCAGGCTTGATCGAGATGCCGCCGGAGTCGAACGTGATGCCCTTGCCGACGAGCGCCACGTGGCCGGCCGCCTTCGCGGGGGAGTACGTCACCTTGACGAGCCGCGGCGGCCGGGCCGAGCCCTGCCCGACGCCGACGAGGCCGCCGTAGCCACCGGCGGCGAGCGCCTTCTCGTCGAGCACCGTGACCTTCAGGCCCTTGGCGCCGGACGCCTTCACGGCCGCCTTCGCGGCGTCGGCGAACGCCGCGGGGTACAGGTCGTTGGGTGCCGTGTTCACCAGGTCCCGCGTCCCGTGGACGGCGGCGGCGAGCACCTCGGCCCGCGCGAGCGCGGCCTTGGCCGCCTTGTCCCGCGCGGCGGCGGTGACCACCTCGACGCGCTCCACCGGGGCGTCCTGCACGTGGTACCGCCCGAAGCCGTAGGCGCCCAGCAGCGCGCCCTCGGCGATCGCCGCGACGGCGTCCGCGTCGGGGGCCGGCAGGGCGATCGCGACCGACGACAGGCCGGCCAGCTCGCGTGTCGCGGCACCGCTCGCGCGGCGCAGCAGCTCCGCGCCGGCGGGCGTCGCGGGGTCGAGGGGACCGTCGCCCAGGCCCGTCACGACGAGCGTCGCCGCGCGCAGACCCGTGCCGGGCAGCCGGCGGACCTCGTCGACGGCACCGGTGATGCCGAGGCGCGCACCGTCCTGCGTGATCTGGCGCGCGAGCTCCGCAGGCAGCCAGTCCGCGCCGGCGGGGACCAGGGACGTCCCCTGTGCGTGGACGCCGACGACGACCGCGTCGACGTCGAGGCGGGTGGGGTCGGTGGAGGTCAGGGAGATCACGCACCGATCGTAGCGGCGCCCAGGCGCGCGACCCGCAGGGAGGAACCACGGCGTCGCGGCGGGTAGTTTCTGCCCCGTGCTCGTCCCTCTCGCGCTGCTCGTCGCCGCCCTGTGCCTGGCCCTCTCCGCCTGGGCCGGGTGGTTCGTCGTCGCCGACCGCGCCGTCGTGCTGCGCCAGCTGTGGGGCGGGGCGGTGGTCGAGGGCGTGCTGCTCGTCCAGGCGGTCGTCCTGGCCGTCGTGCAGGCGACGGGGGACCAGGACGTCGACGGCGTGCTGCTGTGGGGGTACGTCGTGACGCAGCTCGTCGTGCTGCCCGTCGCGGCCGCGTGGGCGTTCGCGGAGCGGACCCGCTGGAGCTCGGTCGTGCTGGTCGTGGCCGCGCTGACGGTCGCCTTCCTCGAGCTGCGCCTGATGCAGATCTGGGGGGCGTGACCGTGGCCGGGACCGCCGACGCCGCCGTGCCACCGCGCCCCACGGGGACAGGGGCCGGCCGGCTGCTCGTCGCGGTGTACGGCGTGCTCGCGCTCGCCGCGTCCGCCCGCGGGCTGTACCAGGTCGGCACGAAGCTGCACGAGGCGCCCCTCGCGTACCTGCTCTCGCTCGTGGCCGGCCTCGTGTACGTCGTCGCGACGTACGCCCTCGCGCGCGACCTGCGCCCGCTGGCGTGGGGCGCCGTGGTGTTCGAGATGGTGGGGGTGCTCCTCGTCGGGACGCTGTCGACGGTGGACGTCGGGGACTTCCCCGACGAGACGGTCTGGTCGAGGTTCGGTGCCGGGTACGGCTACGTGCCGCTCGTCCTGCCCTTCGTCGGGCTGTGGTGGCTGCGCCGCACCGGCCGACCCGGGCCGGCCGTGGACGCCCCGCCGCCCGGCGCACCTCCCGCCGTAGGGTGACCCGCGTGTACCGGCTGCTGTTCGACCTGGTCTTCCGTCGCATGGACCCCGAGCGGGCGCACGAGCTGGCGTTCGCGCTCATCGGCGGCCTGGGGCGCGTCCCCGGCCTGCGGACGCTCGTCTCCCGTGTCCTGCGCGTGCCCCGCGGCGACGCCGGTCGCGTGCGGGTGTGGGGACGCGAGCTGCCCGGGCGCTTCGGGCTCGCGGCCGGCTTCGACAAGGACGCCCGCGCGGTCGAGGGCCTGGCGATGCTCGGGTTCTCGTTCGTCGAGATCGGCACCGTCACGGCGCACGCGCAGCCGGGCAACGAGGGGCCGCGCCTGTGGCGCGTGCTCGACAGGCGCGCGCTGCGCAACCGCATGGGCTTCAACAACGAGGGCTCGCAGGCCGTGGCGGCACGCCTGCGCCGGCTGCGGGCGACCCCGCACGGCCGGCGGATCGTCGTCGGCGTGAACATCGGCAAGACGAAGGCGACACCCGCGGCGGAGGCGGCGGCCGACTACGCGACGAGCGCGGGCCGCCTGGCGCCGTACGCGGACTACCTCGTCGTCAACGTGTCGTCGCCCAACACCCCGGGGCTGCGCGACCTGCAGGCGGTCGGCTCCCTGCGGCCCGTCCTCACCGCGACACGTGTCGCCGCCGACGAGGCCACCGCGCGTGCGGGCCGCCCGGTCGTCCCCGTGCTGGTCAAGATCGCCCCCGACCTGTCCGACGAGGACGTCGACGCCGTCGCCGACCTCGTCGCCGAGCTGGGGCTCGACGGCGTCGTCGCTGTCAACACCACGATCGCGCACGACCTCGGCCCCGGCGGGCTGTCCGGGCCCCCGCTGCTGGCCCGCGGTCTCGACGTCGTGGCGCGGCTGCGCACCCGGCTCGGCGACGAGGCGGTGATCATCGGGGTGGGCGGCGTGAGCGGACCCGCCGACGCACGGGAGTACCTCGCCGTCGGCGCGACGTTGGTGCAGGCGTACACCGCGTTCATCTACGAGGGCCCGGCCTTCCCGGCGCGCGTCGCCCGCGCGCTCGCGGACGACGCGGTACGCGCCCCGGGGGTGCGGTGATGGTCGCGCGCCCGCGGTGGCAGTGGCGGCTGGAGGGTGTGGACGGCGGCGACGTCGAGCGTCCGGGCAGCCCGGTGTTCCTCGCCCGCTTCGAGGCCGAGCAGTGGCTCGGCGAGCACTGGCGCGCGCTCGCGGGCCAGGGGGTGCGGCGTGTCGTGCTGCAGCACGACGGGGCGGACCTGCCGCCCGGGATCGACCTGCCCACCGACTGAGAGCGGGCGCTCAGACGAGCGCGGGCTGCCCGCCCGACGCTCGCACCGGGCTCGCGCCGCCCAGCGCCGCCCAGGCCGCCGCGAGGCCGTCGACGGCACGGCGCAGCGCGTCGACCGGCTGGGAGAACGGGACGCGCAGGTGGTCGTCGAAGGTCCCGTCGACACCGAACGCGGGACCGGGCGCGATGCGCACCCCGTGCCCGTGGGCGAGCGCGGCCAACGCCGTCGACACCGGGGCGCCGAGGTCGACCCATGTCGACAGTCCGCCGGCCGGGACGGTCAGGCGCCAGTCCGGCAGCTCGCGGGCGAGCAGTCCGGTCAGGGCGTCGCGCTGCTCGCGCAGGGCCGTGCGGCGCTGGGCCACGATCTCGTCCGCCTGGGCGAGGAGCTCGACCGTGACGAGCTGGTCGAGCACGGAGGTGCCCAGGTCGACGTGGGCGCGCCGCTGCGCGAGCGCGCTGACCAGGTCGGGGTGGCCGCGCACCCACCCGACGCGCAGACCGCCCCAGAAGGACTTCGACGCCGATCCCACGCACACGACGTACCGGTCGGTGCCGCGACCGGCGCCGGCGAACGGCGCGAGCTCGGGGCCGTCGAGCCGCAGGTCGACGAGCGTCTCGTCGCCGACGACGACCGTCCGGGTGCGCCGCGCCAGGTCCCGCACCCGCTCGCGTCCGGCGGCGGACAGCGAGGTGCCGGTCGGGTTGTGGTGGTCGGGCACGAGGTACACCAGGCGCGGGGCGGACTGCCGGACCGTGGACTCCAGGAGGTCGAGGTCGGTGCCCTGCGGCGTGACGGGTACGGGCACGGCCCGGGCGCCGGCGGCCCGCACCGCGTCGATCGCGTGCGGGTAGGTCGGGTGCTCGACGACCGCCCGGTCGCCCGGGCCGGCGAACGCGCTCGCCAGCAGGTGGATGGCCTGCTGGCCCCCGGTCGTGATCAGCACCTGGTCCGGGCCGGTCGGCACGCCGCGGCGCGTGTAGCGCTCGGCGACGGCCGCGCGCAGCTCGGGCAGGCCGAGCGGCACGTACCCCGCGCCGGTCGCGTGGCGCGGCAGGGCGTCCAGCGCGGCGGCGCACGCCGTCGCGAGCTGCGGCGGGGCGGCCGGCGCGGCCGCGGAGAGGTCGACCAGGCCGTCGTCGACGGTGCCCAGCCGGGCGGGCGCGCGGTCGCCCGCGTGGGCGGGAAGGGTGGTCACGGTGCCCGAGCCGCGCCGGCTGACCAGGAAACCCTCGTCGCGCAGCAGGTCGTACGCCGCGGTGACGGTGGTCCGGGACACGCCGAGCGCGTCGGCGACCTCCCGCTCGCTTGGCAGGCGCGTGGCGAGCGGGAGCGTCCCGGAGCGGGTCAGGCCGCGCAGCGCATCGGCGAGGGCCTGGTAGGCGGGCCCACGCCGCTGCCAGGAGCCGAGCAGCGTGCGCAGCCGTGGTCCGTTCACGCGGCGGTCGGCGGGCAGTGGCATGGGGCCACTATCGAGCAAGTGGCTATGGCTGACAAGGCCACCGATCTCCGATCGTGGGGCCATGACGTCGTCGTTCGTTCCGGCTGTGGTCGCCGGTGCACTGCTCGCCCTCGGTCTCCTGGCCCTGCTCGTCCGCACCGTGCGGGACGACGGCCTCGGCCACCGGCCACCGCCCCCCTCGCACCCGCGCGACACGGTGGACCGGCCGTGGTGAGCGCGTCGCCCGACGTCCGGCCGGCGCCCCGCAGCGCCCACGCGCACGCCCGCCGCGGCGGGCGCCTGCTCGTCGGCCTCGTCCTGTACGCGGCGTCCGTCGCGCTGCTGGTCCGCGCCCAGCTGGGCTCGATGCCGTGGGCCGTGCTCAGCCAGGGCCTCACGCGCGTCACCGGGTGGTCGTTCGGCACCGCCACGGTCGTCGTGTCGTTCGCGGTGCTGCTCTGCTGGGTCCCGCTGCGCCAGCGCCCGGGACTCGGGACAGTCGCCAACGTGGTCGTCATCGGGCTGCTCGTCGACCCGTTCCTCGCCCTGACGGACCTGCTGCCCGACCCGCTGCCCCTCGCCGCAGCCGGCGGGCTGGTCGCCGTCGGCGTGGTCGTCAACGGGCTGGCCACCGCGCTGTACGTCGGCGCGCGGCTCGGTCCGGGGCCGCGCGACGGGCTCATGACGGGACTCGTGGCCCGGACCGGTCGCCCGGTGCGGCTCGTGCGCGGGTCGATCGAGGTCGTGGTGGTGGCCGCCGGCTGGCTGCTCGGTGGCACGGTCGGCGTCGGCACGCTGGCCTACGCGCTGGCCATCGGGCCGGTCGTGCACGTGCTGCTGCCCCGCCTGAGCGTGCCCGCCGACGGGTAGCCTGCGGCCACAGGGCAGGGGACGAGCAGGGGACGAGCGGCGAGGAGCACGATGTACACGGTCGGCGCGGTGGTGGACGGCTTCGAGCTGACCGAGTCGGGGGACTGGGTGCGCCGCTCCCCGACGGCGGGCTCCCCGTACCGCCTGGGGGACGTCGTCGACGGGCACATGCTCGATGCCGACCTGACGTGGGTGCCGCTGCGCCGTGACCCGTCGGAGCCGTACGCGCCCGGCGACGTCGTCGACGGCCACGTCCTGACGCCCGGGGGCGACTGGGTGCCGCTCGCCTCGCGTGTGCGAGACAGGGTGGAGGCGGGCGCGGCGCGGCGCCCGAGGCCCGCCGCCGCGCAGGAGCCGGGCGGGACGCGCCGTCCCGAGCAGACCGCCGCGCAGCGCGCGGCGACCCGCGCCACCGAGCACCGGCTCGCGCGGGAGCGCGCCACCACGGAACGTCGTGACGCCGCGCAGAGCGCCTCCGCCGAGCAGCGGACGGTGGAGTACCGCGCCGCGACCGAGCGTGCCACGGCCGACCGCGCGGCGGCCCGGGAGGCCGCGGCGTCGGCACCGGCGCGGCAGGACGCCCCGGCCCCGGCCCGCCGCACCTACCGGGTCGGTGACGTCGTCAACGGGCACGTCCTGCTGCCCGACCACCGGTGGGTCCCCGTCCCCGTGCCCGGTCGGCCCGGCCCCCGGCAGCCCGGCGCGCGCGCGTCCGTGCCCGGCCCGGGGACGCCGCGCTCACCTGCACCGCGTGGCAACAGGGTCAACCCGTTCGTCCCGCTGCTGGTCCTGGGGTTCGTCGTGCTGCAGGTGCTGCGGGCCTGCGGCTGAGCCGCCGGGCTGGGCCCGGGGCCGACGCGGCGACCGTCAGGCCGGGTGCTGCCCGTGCTTGGCCATCGGCTTCGGCAGGCGCGAGGGACGCACCTGGAACGCACGCAGCACCGCGTACATGGCCAGGCCGCGGGGCAGGGCCGTCTCGCCGAACTTCGCGACCAGGCGCTTCTTCAGCCCGCGCCACATCAGCCAGGCGTCGACCATCGCCGACAGGATGTAGACGTACAGCAGGATGAGGGACGCGAAGGCCACGACCGGCGCGCCCTGCGCGGTGACGAACTGCAGGACCAGGAACACCGCCGCCAGCGGCAGGAAGAACTCGCCGAGGTTCCACCGGGCGTCGACGCTGTCGCGCACGAACCGGCGCACGGGCCCGCGGTCGCGGGCCGGCATGTGCCGCTCGTCGCCGTTGCGCATCGCCTGGTACTCGAGGTCGCGCTGGGCGCGCGCCCTGACACGTGCCTCCTTGGCCGCCGCCCGGCGGTCCGCGGGGACGAGGGGGCGCTTGTTGCGTGCCTCCGCCTCCTTGCGCCGGGGCGTGGGCCGGCCCTTGCCCGAGGGCACCGGCTGGGGCGGGTCGTCGACGACGGGTGCCTCGACGGTCGGCGGAGGGTCCTGCTTGCGTCCGAACACGCTTCCAGGGTAGTCGAGTAGCGTCGTGGGACGTGACCACCATCGACCCCGTCCCTGCCCCCACCGAGGAGCGCGTGGCGCTCCTGCGGGCGCGCGTCGCCGAGCAGTTCGCCGGTGTCCGCGCGGACCTGGAGGCGCTCGTGCGCATCCCGAGCGTCTCGAACACCGAGTTCGACCAGGCCCACGTCGAGGCGTCCGCCGCCGCGGTGGCGCAACTGCTCGCCGGGGCCGGGATGCCCCAGGTCGACGTCCTGCGGGTGACCACGGCGGACGGCGCAGCGGGCGCACCCGCGGTCGTCGCGCGGCGGCCCGCACCGGCCGGTGCGCCGACGGTCCTGCTCTACGCCCACCACGACGTGCAGCCGCCCGGTGACGACGCGCACTGGTCGTCGCCGGCCTTCGAGCCCACGCAGCGCGGCGACCGGCTGTTCGGGCGGGGCGCCGCCGACGACAAGGCGGGCGTCGTGGCGCACGTCGGAGCGCTGCGCGCGCTGGGCGACGAGCTGGGCGTCGGCGTCACCGTCTTCGTCGAGGGCGAGGAGGAGGTGGGCTCCCCGACGTTCGTCGACTTCCTGCACACGCACCGCGACCTGCTGGCGGCCGACGTCATCGTGGTGGCCGACTCGTCGAACTGGAAGGTGGGCGTCCCCGGGCTCACGACGTCGCTGCGTGGGCTGGTGGACCTCGTCGTCGAGGTCGAGGTGCTCGACCACGCGGTGCACTCCGGGATGTTCGGTGGCCCGGTGCTCGACGCGCCGACCCTGCTGGCCCGTCTCCTCGCGACGCTGCACGACGACCACGGCGACGTGGCGGTGTCGGGGCTGCTGCGGGCCGCGGACCCCGAGGTCGACTACGACGAGGCGGACCTGCGCGCCGACGCCGGCGTGCTGCCGGGCGTGCGGCTGGCGGGGACCGGGCCGCTGACGGCGCGGCTGTGGACACGACCGGCGATCGGCGTGATCGGGCTCGACGCCCCGCGCGTCGCGAGCGCGTCGAACACGATCGCCCCGCGGGCGTCGGCGAAGCTCTCCGTCCGGCTCGCGCCCGGCCAGGAGCCCGCCGCCGCGATGGCGGCGATGCGGGAGCACCTGCTCACCCACGCGCCGTTCGGGGCGCGCGTGACGGTGCACGAGGGCGAGCTCGGCCGGTCGTTCCAGGCGCCCGAGGACTCGCCCGGCATGCAGGCCGCCCGCTGGGCCATGCGCACGTCGTGGGGGACGCCCCCGGTGGACATCGGGCTGGGCGGGTCGATCCCGTTCATCGGTGACCTGCTCGACGTCTTCCCCGGCGCGACGATCCTCGTCACCGGCGTCGAGGACCCGGACTCGCGTGCGCACGGGGCCGACGAGTCCGTGCACCTCGGCGAGCTGGAGCGGGCCGTGCTGGCCGAGACGCTGCTGCTCGAGGTGCTGGCGCCGCACGCCTGAGCGCGACGGCCCGCCGGCTCCCCGGCGGGCCGACGCTCAGCGGTGGGCGACGTCGACCGCGCGCGCCCAGGCCGTGACGTCGTCGGGCAGCTGCGGGCTGAGCCGGGGCTCGTCGGCGATGGCCGTGACGACGTCCGCCGGTGCGATCCGGTCGCCCGCGCGGGACAGGAACCGGCCTGCGACCCAGCCGCGTGCGACGTGCTGCCCGTCGCGGTCGACCAGCTGCTCGAGGTACACGACGCGCTCGTCCCAGCCGAGCACACGCGTCGTCACCGTGAAGCGCTGGCCGAGCGTCAGCGAGCGGCGGTACTTCACGGTCGAGGCGGCGACCACCGGATACCAGCCGCGGTCCGACAGCCGGCCGAACGCGCCGAGGTCGGCGAGGTAGTTCGACCGGCCCAGGTCCATGTACTGCAGGTACACCCCGTTGTTGACGTGGCGGTACAGGTCGAGGTCGCCGGGACGCACGCGCAGGTGCGTGACCGACGCGTCGAGGACGTCACGGCCGGGGACGGCGCGGCGCGGGCGGAGGGTCGCGAGGGTCAGCTGGATCATCCGGGACACCGCGCAGACGTTACCGACCGGTGGGGCGTGGCGCGGTCCGGACGTGCGGCGTCGGTCAGTGACCGGGCAGCGCGAGCATCCGGTCCAGCGCGACGCGCGCCCACCGGGCGTCGTCCGCGTCGACGACGATGCGGTTCGGCACGCGGCCCTCGACCAGGGACTCGAGCGTCCACACCAGGTGCGGCAGGTCGATCCGGTTCATGGTGGAGCAGAAGCACACCGTGGAGTCGAGGTAGTGCACCGACAGCCCGGGGTGCTGGGCCGCCAGGCGTCGCACCAGGTTCAGCTCGGTGCCGATCGCCCACGACGTGCCCGGCTCGGCCGCGTCGAGCGCCTTGATGATGTACTCCGTCGACCCCACCATGTCCGCCGCGGTGACGACCTCGTGCGTGCACTCGGGGTGGACCAGGACCGTCACGCCGGGCACTGCCGCCCGCACGTCCGCCACGTTGCGCGCCGAGAACCGGCCGTGCACCGAGCAGTGGCCGCGCCACAGGATCATCCGGGCGTCGCGCAGCTGCCGGGTGGTCAGGCCGCCGCCGGGCCGGCGCGGGTCGAACACCACGCAGTCGTCGAGCGAGAGGCCGAGCTGCGTGACCGCGGTGTTGCGTCCCAGGTGCTGGTCCGGCATGAACAGGACCTTGCCGCGGCCGTCGAGGCCGCCGACCCGGTCGAACGCCCACCGCAGGGCGACGTGCGCGTTCGACGACGTGCAGACCGTCCCGTCGTGCCGGCCCGTGAACGCCTTGATGGCGGCGGTGGAGTTCATGTACGTCACCGGCACGGTGTCCTGCGCGACGCCCGCGTCGACGAGGACGTCCCACGCGTCCTCGACCTGGTCGATCGCGGCCATGTCGGCCATCGAGCAGCCGGCCGCCAGGTCGGGCAGGACCACCTGCTGCGCGTCGGACGTGAGGATGTCGGCCGACTCCGCCATGAAGTGCACGCCGCAGAACACGACGAACTCCGCGTCGGGACGGGCCGCGGCCTCGCGCGCGAGCTTGAAGGAGTCCCCGGTCACGTCGGCGAAGGCGATGACCTCGTCGCGCTGGTAGTGGTGCCCCAGCACGAAGGCCCGGTCGCCCAGCGCGGCCCGCGCGGCCCGCGCGCGCTCCACGAGCGTCGGGTCACCCGGCGCAGGCAGCGCCCCGACGCACTCGACACCGCGCTCGGAGGCCAGGTCGGCACCGCGCCCCAGGAGCAGCAGCGCTGACGGGGCGGGCTCGGCGAACGTGCCGGTCGAGGTGGTCACGGCCGCATGATCGCACAGCGGCCTCCCGCCCCGCCGACCTCGTCGAGTGCCGGCCCCCGTGTCCGGACCACCGCCGCGCGCGTGCCACGATCGGGGGGTGCGCGTCCTCATGGCCCCCGACGGCTTCGGCACCAGCCTGACCCCCGCCCAGGCGGCCGACGCGCTGCGCGCGGGCTGGTCGGACGGCGCCCCGCACGACGTCATCGACGTCTGCCCGCTCGCCGACGGCGGCCCGGGGTTCGTGGCGACGCTCCACGCGACGCTCGGCGGCGACCTCGAGCCGGTGACGGTCACCGGGCCGCTCGGTGAGCCCGCCCTCGCGGCGGTCCTGCGCGTGGGCGCGACCGTGCACGTCGAGTCGGCCCACGCCGTCGGCCTCGCGCTGGTGCCGGAGGACCGCCGCGACCCGACCCGGACGACGAGCCGTGGCGCGGGCGAGCTCCTGGCGGCGGTGCTGCCCGGTGCGCACCGGGTCGTGGTCGGCCTCGGCGGGTCGGCGACCAACGACGCGGGCGCCGGGCTGCTGCTCGCGCTGGCGGACGCGCTGCTCCCCGCCGGCACCGTCGCGCCGGACGTCGCGGCACGTCTGGGGGGCGGTGGCGGCGCCCTGGGCTCCCTCGGCGTCGACGACCTGCGCTGGCTGCCCGACCTGCGGGCCGCCCTGCGCGGCGCCGACCTCGTCGCCGCTGTGGACGTCGACGTCCCGCTGCTCGGCCTCCAGGGTGCGTCGGCCGGCTTCTCGGCGCAGAAGGGCGCGACCCAGGAGCAGGCCCAGGACCTCGAGCGGGCGCTGGGCGCCTTCGCGCACGCCGCGACCGCCGCGCTGGGACCGGTGCGCACGGGGCCGGGCGCCGACCTGCTCGGGTCGCCGGACGCACGTGCGGGCCGACTGTCGGCCCTGCCGGGCGCCGGCGCCGCGGGCGGTCTCGGCTTCGCGCTCGCGCTGCTGGGGGCGCGGCTGCTGCCCGGCGCACGGCTCGTCGCCGACGCGGTGGACCTGCCCGGGCGCATCGCGGCGCACGACCTGGTGGTGACGGGGGAGGGGCGCACCGACTGGCAGTCCCTGCACGGCAAGGTCGTCGCGGAGGTCGCCGCCCGGGCGCTGCCGTACGCCGTCCCCGCCGTCGTCGTGTCCGGGGAGGTGCTCGTGGGACGGCGCGAGCTGTCCGCGGCCGGCATCACGGCCGCGTACGCCGTCGCGGACGGGACCGACGCCGTCCGGGCGGCGCTCGGCGACCCGACGGGCACGCTGCGGGCGCGCGCGGCGCGCGTCGCGCGCACGTGGTCACCGGCGCGCGCGTCGTGACGCGGCGTCGCACCCGGGAGCGCGCCCTGCGTCGCGCCGGGGCCATGACCCGGCGCGGCACCGGCGCGTAGGCTGGCCGGGAACAAACGGCCCGGCGGATGGTGTTGCGTCCTCGAAGGACCGTTCTGGCGAACCCGGGAGTGACATGAGCGAGACCACGCAGACCGCGACGCACGGCGTCCAGCTCAGCGACGTGGCGGCCGAGAAGGTGCGCAGCCTGCTCGAGCAGGAGGGTCGCGACGACCTCCGCCTGCGCGTCGCGGTGCAGCCCGGCGGCTGCTCCGGCCTGATCTACCAGCTGTACTTCGACGAGCGCCTGCTCGACGGGGACGCGACCCGCGACTACGACGGCGTCGAGGTCGTGGTGGACCGCATGAGCGTCCCCTACCTCGAGGGCGCGACGATCGACTTCGCGGACACCATCGAGAAGCAGGGCTTCACGATCGACAACCCCAACGCGGGCAGCGCCTGCGCGTGCGGCGGCTCCTTCAGCTGACCGGACCGGCCCGTCCGCACGAGCCCGCACCCGCGCAGGGTGCGGGCTCGCGCGCGTCCGGGCGCCGACGGCCCGTCAGGCGCCGAGTGCGGCGCGCACGTCGGCGACGGCGCCGGGCAGCACGTCGCAGAACCTCCGCACGGCCGCGGCCTCCACGTCCGGGGGAAGCGACAGGCGCACGTTGCCCTGCGTGAGCACGCCCATCGCGGCGAGGACGTGGCTGGGCTCCAGCGCGCTCGACGTGCACGCGGAGCCCGAGCCCACGCCGAACCCGGCGCGGTCCAGACGTTCCACGATCGCCTCACCGTCGACGTACAGGCACGAGAACGTCACGACGTGGGGGAGCCGGTCGACGGGGTCGCCGGCGACCTGGACGTCGGGCACCTCGGCGGCGACCCGGCGACGGACCTCGTCGACGAGGCCGCGGCGGTGCGCGTCGGCCGCCGCCCGGCCCGCCGCCGCCTCCTGCAGCGCGACGGCGGCCGCCAGCGCGACGGGCACGTGCACCCCGCCCGGTGACCACCGGTCCTCGTCCTCCGGCCAGTCCGGGCTGCGGCGCACGCCCGCCCGCGTCACGACGACGCCCAGCGCGGGCCCACCCCAGTCGCCGGCGTCGGCCACGAGCACGTCGCCGGCACGGCCCACGTCCACGTGGCCCGCGCTGGCGCCGACGTCGACGACCAGGGGCACGCCGCGCGCCTGCAGCCGGCCGTGCACCTCCTCGACGGGCTGCCGCGTGCCGACCTCGCCGTTCGCGTGCTGCAGGACCGCGAGGCCGGTGCCTGCCGTGGCGGCGGCCGCGAACGCCTCGGGGTCCACCCGGCCGTACCCGTCGACGCCGACGGTGCGGACCTCGCCGCCGGAGCGGTCCGCGACGAACGTCGCCACGTGGTGCAGCGCCGCGCGCTCCACGGCGCCCACGACGACGTCGGCGCCCGCGCGGCGGCGCCCGCGCGCGACCGACCGCACGGCGTTGTGCAGCGCGAGCGTGTGCGTGGGCACGAGGTCGACCTCGTCGGTGCGTGCGCCGAGGCAGGCGGCGATCGCCTCCCGGGCGCCGTCGAGCAGCAGGCGTGCGCGCCGGCCCTCGGCGTGCAGCCGGCGCGGGTCGGCCCAGCCCTGGTCGAGCGACTCGAGCAGGGCGGCCCGTGCGGCGGGTCGCAGCGGCGCGTGGCCCGCGACGTCGAGCACGGCCCGCGGGGGAGGGGCGGCGTCGCGGGGCACGGTGGTGGTCACGCGACGCACGCTAGCGTCGTGCGCGCGGTGCGGGTCGGGGCCGGGCGGGACGGTGCCGGTGTGACGGTGCTGACACCACGTCGTCAAACGTGCGGCGCAGCACGTGAGGGCTCCGATCCCACGCTAGGCTGACCGCGTCGAGGACGAAGGTCCCACACGGCTGCGCGCCCACCTACGGGGCGCGGCCCGAGGGACGCGAGTGGAAGGTCCCCCGTGCACCCGCTTCCCCCCCGCCGCACACGGCGAACGATCGTCGCCGTGCTGGCCACGGCGCTCGTGCTCGTGCTCAGCGGCTGCTCCGAGACCGTCCAGCGCGGCTGGCTGCCCGGCGACTCCGACCACGAGGCGACCGACCAGACCGGTCGGATCGTCTCCCTGTGGGTCGGGTCCTGGGTCGCGGCCCTGGCGGTCGGCGTCATCACCTGGGGTCTGATCCTGTGGTGCGTCGCGGTCTACCGGAAGCGCAAGGACGACCACACGCTGCCGGTGCAGCTGAGGTACCACGTCCCGCTCGAGATCATGTACATCCTGCTGCCGATCGTCATGGTGGGCGTGCTCTTCTACCACACCAACGACGACACGCTCGCGATCCAGGACACCTCCGCCGAGCCGGACGTGAACATCCAGGTCGTCGGCAAGCAGTGGAGCTGGGACTTCAACTACCTCGACGAGGACGTCTACGAGACGGGCCAGCAGGCCCAGAACTTCGGCGTGGAGTTCCCGTCGCTCGACGACCAGGTGACGCTCTACCTGCCGGTCGACCAGCGCGTGGAGTTCACGCTCGACTCGCGCGACGTCGTCCACTCGTTCTGGATCCCCGAGTTCCTCTACAAGCTCGACGTGATCCCGGGGTACACCAACACCTTCCAGGTCACGCCGACGCGTGAGGGCGTCTTCCGCGGGAAGTGCGCCGAGCTCTGCGGGGAGGAGCACTCCTCGATGCTGTTCAACGTCGCGGTCGTCTCCCAGGAGGAGTACGACGCCCACATGGAGGAGCTGCGCGAGCGCGGCCAGACGGGCTCGCTGGGCCTGGAGTACAGCCGGTTGCAGGACCTTGACGACGTGGCAAAGGACGAGCACTGATGGCGGCGCACACCGAGGTCATCCCCGGACTGGCGCCCCGGCGGCAGTCGCTGGGACGCACGATCGTGAAGTGGATCACCTCCACCGACCACAAGACGATCGGGTACCTGTACCTGATCACCTCGTTCATCTGGTTCGCGATCGGCGGCATCCTCGCGCTGCTCATCCGCGCCGAGCTGTTCGCGCCCGGGATCGACCTGTTCCAGTCCAAGGAGCAGTACAACCAGGCGTTCACCATGCACGGCACGATCATGCTGCTGCTGTTCGCGACGCCGCTGTTCGCCGGGTTCGCCAACATCATCATGCCGCTGCAGATCGGCGCGCCGGACGTCGCGTTCCCGCGGCTGAACATGTTCGCGTACTGGCTGTACCTCTTCGGCGGACTCATCGCCGCCGCCGGCTTCCTCACGCCGCAGGGCGCCGCGTCGTTCGGCTGGTTCGCGTACGCGCCGCTGTCGAACCAGATGTACTCGCCGGGCCTCGGGGGAGACCTGTGGGTCTTCGGCCTCGCGCTCACCGGCTTCGGCACGATCCTCGGCGCCGTCAACTTCATCACCACGGTCGTCACGATGCGCGCGCCCGGCATGACGATGTTCCGCATGCCGATCTTCACCTGGAACATCCTGGTGACGTCGCTGCTGGTGCTGATGGCCTTCCCGCCGCTGGCGGCCGCCCTGTTCGCGCTCGGCGCGGACCGGCGCCTGGGCGCCCAGGTCTTCAACCCGGACAACGGTGGTGCGCTGCTGTGGCAGCACCTGTTCTGGTTCTTCGGGCATCCGGAGGTCTACATCATCGCGCTGCCGTTCTTCGGCATCGTGACCGAGATCCTGCCGGTCTTCAGCCGCAAGCCGATCTTCGGCTACAAGGGCCTCATCTACGCCACGATCGCGATCGCCGCGCTGTCCGTGACGGTGTGGGCGCACCACATGTACGTGACCGGTGCCGTCCTGCTGCCGTTCTTCTCGTTCATGACGATGCTCATCGCCGTGCCGACCGGTGTGAAGTTCTTCAACTGGATCGGCACGATGTGGCGAGGAAAACTCACCTTCGAGACTCCCATGCTCTGGTCGATCGGATTCCTCGTGACGTTCCTCTTCGGAGGACTCACGGGCGTGATCCTGTCGAGCCCCGCCCTGGACTTCCACCTGTCCGACACGTACTTCGTCGTGGCGCACTTCCACTACGTCGTGTTCGGCACGGTCGTGTTCGCGATGTTCGCCGGCTTCTACTTCTGGTGGCCCAAGTTCACCGGCCGGATGCTCGACGAGCGCCTCGGCAAGATCCACTTCTGGATCCTGTTCGTCGGCTTCCACATGACGTTCCTCATCCAGCACTGGCTGGGCGTGATCGGCATGCCCCGTCGCTACGCCGACTACTCGCCGGACGACGGCTTCACGTGGATGAACCAGGTCTCGACGGTCGGCTCGGCCATCCTCGCCGCCTCGACGCTGCCGTTCCTCTGGAACGTGTACACGACCTGGCGCAACGCGCCGAAGGTCACCGTCGACGACCCGTGGGGCTACGGCGGTTCGCTGGAGTGGGCGACGAGCTGCCCGCCCCCGCGGCACAACTTCACGTCGCTGCCGCGCATCCGCTCCGAGCGCCCCGCGTTCGACCTGCACCACCCCGAGGTCGCGGCCATGGACCACGTGGAGCCCGAGGACCCGGGACCGCTGGACTGGGCGCCGCAGCGCACCGGTGAGCGTGAGCTCGCCGAGGAGCGCATGGAGCGCGGCACGGGCCAGGAGCGCCAGTCGTCCGCCACGGTGGTCGAGGACGACATCGACGACGTGCGGGCGCGCCGCGACGACGAGGAGGAGCAGCGATGAAGATCGAGGCCAAGCTCTTCCTGTACGGGATCCTGTTCTTCATCCCCGTCGGGCTCGTCTACGGCTTCTGGAGCGACGGCGAGGCGGTCGGGACGGTCGGCATCCCGCTCGTCGGCGGCCTCGTCGGGATGATCGGCGGCTACTTCGCCCTCCTGGCGCGTCGCATCGACGCCCGCCCCGAGGACGACGAGCTCGGCGAGATCGAGCAGGGGGCCGGCAACCAGGGCACGTTCAGCCCGTGGAGCTGGTGGCCGCTGGTCGTGGCGCTCGCCGCGTCCGTGGCGTTCCTCGCGATGGCGGTGGGCTGGTGGCTCATGGCCGTCGCCGTGCCGCTCGGCGTCGTCGGGCTCGTCGGCTGGTTCTTCGAGTTCTCCCGCGGGCAGCACGCGCACTGACCCCTGCCGCACCCGGTCGACGGCCCGCCACCGCGAGGTGGCGGGCCGTCGTCGTTCCGCTCTCGGCCCGTGGAGCGCTCGTGCGGGACCCACCCGGTGGCGCGGCGCACGAAGCACGAACGCCTGCGGCCGCCCACCTCACGAGGTGGACGGCCGCAGGCGTTGTCCGCAGGAGTCGTCAGACGGTCGGGACGATGAGCCCGGCGGTCTGCGTACGGGCCCGCGCGAACCGCTCCGCGGCGTCGGCCCAGTTGACGATGTTCCACCACGCCTTGACGTAGTCCGCCTTGACGTTGACGTAGTCGAGGTAGAAGGCGTGCTCCCACATGTCGAGCACGACGATGGGCACGAGGCCCAGCGGGTAGTTGCTCTGCTGGTCGTACAGCTGGAAGATCGCCAGCTTCTGACCCACGGAGTCCCAGCCCAGGATCGACCAGCCGGAGCCCTGGATGCCCAGCGCGTTGGCGGCGAAGTGCTTCTGGAACGCTGCGAACGAGCCGAAGAACTCGTCGATGGCGGCCGCCAGCTCACCGACGGGCTGGTCGCCGCCGTCGGGGGAGAGGTTCTCCCAGAAGACCGAGTGGTTCACGTGCCCGCCCAGGTTGAACGCGAGGTTCTTCTCCTGGAGGTTCACCGTCGCGAAGTCGTCCGCCTCGCGCGCCGCAGCCAGCTTCTCGAGCGCCGTGTTCGCGCCCGCGACGTACGCGGCGTGGTGCTTGTCGTGGTGCAGCTCCATGATCCTGCCGGAGATGTGCGGCTCGAGCGCCGCGTAGTCGTACGGCAGATCCGGGAGCGTGTAGTCAGCCATCTCGTACCTCTCCTGCGTCGGGTGGCGGTGCCAGGCATCCGCCCGTAAACGCCGTTCGCGGTGCCCGGCACATCCGGCCGGACACCGCGAGCGGTGGTCTTTCAGGTCAACTCTGGCCCAGGATCACCTGTTCCGCGTGTCGAGGTCCGTCTCATCCTCCGGGCGCAGGCGGGATCCGCCGCCCGTCGGGGCGCTCTCGCCGAGCATCTGCGCGGGTGCCTTCTCCTGGTCGGAGCCGAGCTCGTCGTGCTCGCCGTGCGAGTGCGACGCCTGCAGCTCGGCAGGTGTCACCGGCTCCACGCGGTCCTCGTAGAAGACCTGCGACAGGCGCTGGCGCATGCGGTCGAGGCGGTACCCCTTGCGGCGGACGCCGCGGGAGTCCTCGGCCGGCTCGATCTCGATGGGGCGCGTCGGGTCGTGCTGCACCCGCAGCCAGCGCTCGTGCTCGTCGAGCGGCTTGTGGACCTCGATGTACTCACCGGACGCGAACCGCACGATCTGGCCGGTCTCGTGCCCGTGCAGCACCAGCTCGCGGTCCTTGCGCTGCAGACCGAGGCAGATGCGCTTCGTGATGACGAACGCGGCCCACGGTGCGAGGAAGAACAGGAACCGGAACACCCACGTGATGTCGTTGATCGACAGGTCGAAGTGGGTCGCGATGATGTCGTTCGAGCCGGCCAGCACGAGGATGAAGAACGCGACCAGCACCGACACGCCGAGCGCCGTGCGGAACGGGCGGTTGCGCGGCCGGTCCAGCACGTGGTGCTCGCGCTTGTCGCCGGTGGCGAAGGCCTCGACGAAGGGGTACAGCGCGAGGATGGAGAACAGCGCCCCCGGGATGACCACGGCCGGGATGAGGACGTTGAGCGCGAGCGTGTACCCGTCGGGGCCGAAGAGCACGTACTCCGTCTGGCCCGGCATCAGGCGCAGCGAGCCCTCGAGGAACAGCATGTACCAGTCGGGCTGAGCGCCGGCGGACACGGGTGACGGGTCGTACGGCCCGTAGTTCCAGACCGGGTTGATCGACATCGTGGCGCCCATGAGGGCGATGACGCCGAACACCACGAAGAAGTAGCCGCCGGCCTTCGCGACGTAGATCGGGAACAGCGGGTAGCCCACGACGTTGGCGTTCGTACGGCCCGAGCCCGGGTACTGCGTGTGCTTGTGCAGCACGACGAAGAACAGGTGCAGCGCCACCATGGCCAGGATGAGTCCCGGCACCACGAGGATGTGCAGCGTGAACAGCCGCGGGATCACGTCGTGGCCGGGGAACTCGCCGCCGAAGATGAAGTACGACAGGTAGCTGCCGAGGATCGGGATGGACCGGACCACGCCGTCGGTGATGCGCAGGCCGTTGCCGGACAGCACGTCGTCGGGCAGGGAGTAGCCCGTGAAGCCCGCCGCGAGGCCGAGGATCATCAGGACGAAGCCCACGACCCAGTTCAGCTCGCGCGGCTTGCGGAACGCCCCGGTGAAGAAGACGCGCATCATGTGCGTCACGATCGACGCCATGAAGATCAGCGCGGCCCAGTGGTGGATCTGCCGCATGAGCAGGCCACCGCGCACCTCGAACGACAGGCGCAGGGTCGACGCGAACGCCTCGGACATCTCGACGCCGTGCATCGTGGGCCACGGGCCCTCGTAGTGCACCTCGTTCATGCTCGGGACGAAGAACAGGGTGAGGAAGACACCCGAGATCAGCAGCGTGACGAAGCTGTACAGCGCGATCTCGCCCAGCAGGAACGACCAGTGGTCGGGGAAGATCTTGCGGGCGAACTCCTTGACCGCCTTCCCGACGCCGGTGCGCTGGTCGAGGTAGTCGGCGGTGGCGGCAGCCTTGTTCCCGCTCGGTGCGGTGGTGGCGCTCATCGCAGCCGCTCCCAGAAGCTCGGACCGATGGGCTCGTGAAAGTCGCTCTGCGCGACCAGGTAGCCCTCGTCGTCGACGGTGATCGGCAGCTGGGGCAGCGGCCGCTTGGCAGGACCGAACACGACCTTCGCGCTGTCGGCGACGTCGAACGTGCTCTGGTGGCACGGGCACAGCAGGTGGTGCGTCTGCTGCTCGTAGAGCGCCACCGGGCATCCCACGTGGGTGCAGATCTTCGAGAAGGCGACGATGCCGTCGTACGACCAGCCCTCGCCCTGCTCCGACTTGATGTCCCGGGGGTCCAGGCGGACCAGCAGGACGACGGCCTTGGCCTTCTCGTCCAGCGGTGCGTCGGTCTCGTCGAGACCCTCGGGGATGACGTGGACGACCGAGCCGATCGTGACGTCGGCGGCCTTGATGGGCCGGCCCGTCGGGTCGATCGTCAGCTTCTTGTTCTTCGCCCACATCGTGCGCTTGAACTTCGAGACGTCCCAGTCCTCGCCGACCTCGCCGATCAGCGGCAGGGCGATCGTCAGCGGGAAGAGCGCGAGCGAGGACACGAGGGCGCCCTTGAGCACCCCGCGCCGGCCGATGGCCGAGTCCTGCGCGCCGTCCTTGAGGACCTGCACCGCCTGGGCGCGGGTCTCGTCCGAGCTGCGCTGCGCGTGACGGTCCTCCGCCTTCTCGTGGTCGTTCATGAGCGCCTTGGCCCAGTGCACGGCCGCGAGCCCGATGCCGAGCAGCGACAGCGCCAGCCCGAGCCCGAGGGCGAGGTTGGAGATGCGCAAGCGCTCGGGGGTCTCGTCGAGCGGCAGGGCGAAGTACGCCACGATGAAGCCGATGGCGCCGACGATCGAGACGGTGAACAGGGCGACGACCTGTCGCTCCGCCCGCTTGTTCGCCGCCGGGTCGACGTCGGACCGGCGCGGCCGGTGCGGACCCATGCCGGGGTTCGGGAACCGTCCGGCGTCCTCGCCCTCGCGCAGGACGACGTCCGTCCCGAGTCCGTCGCCGGGCTCGTGGCCGTCGTGGCCGTGGTCGTGGGTGGTGCTCACGAGGACCTCGCTCCGATCCAGACTGCTGCGCCGATGAGGAGCCCCATGCCGACGACCCAGGCCCACAGGCCCTCGCTCACCGGTCCGAGGCTGCCGAGGTCGATACCGCCGGGAGCGGCCCCGCCCTGCAGGTCGAGGTACGCGATGATGTCGCGCTTCTCGTCCGGGGTCAGGGTCGCGTCGTTGAAGACCGGCATGGACTGCGGGCCGGTGGACATCGCCTCGTAGACGTGCGTGGGCGTGGTGTCCCACAGGTTCGGTGCCCACTTGCCCTCGGAGAGCGCGCCGCCGGCTCCGACGGCGTTGTGGCACATCGCGCAGTTGGTACGGAACAGCGCCATGCCGCTCGCCGGGTCGCCCAGCGTCGGGTCGACCTGCTCCGCGGTGGGGACGGACGGGCCGGGGCCGAGCGAGGCGACGTAGGCCGCGAGCGCGGCGATCTGGTCCTCGTCGAACTGGGCCGGCTTGGCCGGCGCCTGCGGGCCGTTCATCTGCATGGGCATGCGGCCGGTACCGACCTGGAAGTCGACGGCTGCGGCGCCGACGCCGACCAGCGACGGCACGACCTCCGTGCCGGTCGCGTCCGGCCCGTGGCACGTCGCGCAGTTGGCCTGGAACAGCTTCTCACCGGTCTCGACCTCGTCCGCCGTGGCCGCCGCGGGCGCGGCGTCGGCGGACGTGGGGGACAGCACGGCGTACAGCGCGCCGGTGAGGAGCAGCGCCAGCAGGAGCAGCACGACCGGCGCACGCCGGTCGTGCCTGCGGGCTGCGAGTGCCTTCACGGATCGGTCCTCGTCTCGCATGTGGGGGTGGTGTGCAGGGGGTGGCGCCGGCCCGTGTGCGGGCCGGCCGTCGTCATCGGACGAGGTAGATGACCGCGAACAGCGCGATCCAGACCACGTCGACGAAGTGCCAGTAGTACGAGGTGACGATCGCGGTCGTCTCCTCGTGGTGCGTGAACCGCTTGGCGGCGAAGGAGCGTCCCAGCAGGAAGAGGAACGCGATGAGCCCACCGACCACGTGCAGGCCGTGGAACCCGGTCGTCAGGTAGAACACCGAGCCGTACGGCGACGACGAGATCGTCAGGCCGTGCTCGACGAGCTCGGCGTACTCGAAGATCTGACCGCCGATGAAGACGGCTCCCATGACGTACGTCAGGGTGATCCACTCGTTCATGCCCCAGCGCCAGAACTGCATCAGCGAGCCGGTGCGGACGGGCTGGAGCCGCTCGGCCGCCCACACGCCCATCTGGCAGGTCACCGACGACAGCACCAGGACCGTCGTGTTCGCGAACGCGAACTGCAGGTTGAGCTTGACCGTCTGCTCCGCCCACTCCTCCGGGACGGCGGCGCGGACCGTGAAGTACATCGCGAACAGCCCGGCGAAGAACATGAGCTCGCTGGCGAGCCACACGATCGTCCCGACCGACACAGGGTTCGGTCGGTTCACGGTCAGGTGGGGGGCGGGGCGCGAGGCAGCCGTTGCGGTCGACACGTGGACATTATGGCCGACGAGCGCGCCGCATGGGTCGTTCGACCCACCCGCGCACCTTGGGATATGTCACATCGTCACCTTCTCGTGACCGCGGGTGCCCTGCGCGCGCCCGGGCACCGGTCCGCGGTGCCCCACCTGTCGGCGACGTGCCAAGATGCCCTCTGCACGTCGACGACGAGTGAGGGGCACCATGAGCACCGCAGACCCGGCGGCCCGCGCGCCGCGCATCCTGCTGTACAGCGACGACGTCGACGCGCGCGAGCAGGTGCGTCTCGCGGTCGGTCGCCGGCTCGGGCGCGGCGAGCCCGACATCGAGTGGACCGAGGTCGCGACGGCGGACGCCGTGATCGCCGCGACGGACGCCGGCGGTCTCGACCTGCTGGTGCTCGACGGCGAGGCGGACAAGGTCGGAGGGCTGGGCCTGTGCCGCCAGCTCAAGGACGAGGTCTACCGCTGCCCCCCGGTCCTCGTCCTCACAGGCCGCCCGCAGGACGCGTGGCTGGCGTCGTGGTCGAACGCGGACGCCGTCGTGAGCCGCCCCCTCGACCCGGTCGTGGTGCACACCGCCGTCGCCGGACTCCTGCACGCGGAGCCGGCCGGCCGATGACGCCGACGACCACCTGGTCCGACCTGCTGACGACGCTGGTGCGGGGCCAGGACCTCGACAGCGCCGACGCGTCGTGGGCCATGGACCGGATCATGAGCGGCGAGGCATCGCCGTCGCAGGTCGCGGGCTTCCTCGTGGCGTTGCGGTCGAAGGGCGAGACCGTCGACGAGCTCGCGGGCCTGGCCGACGTGATGCTCCGGCACGCGCACCGCTTCCAGGTGCCCGGCCGGACCGTCGACATCGTCGGCACGGGCGGCGACCGGCTCCACACGGTGAACATCTCGACCATGGCGGCGCTCGTCGTCGCCGCGACCGGGCTGACCGTCGTCAAGCACGGCAACCGGGCGGCGTCGTCGTCCACGGGCTCCGCGGACGTCCTGGAGTCGCTGGGCATCCGTCTCGACCTGCCGCTCGACCGCGTGACCGCGCTCGCGTCCGAGGTCGGGATCACGTTCTGCTTCGCCGGCGCGTTCCACCCGTCGATGCGTCACGCCGGGGTCACCCGCCGGGACCTGGGGATCGCCACGGCGTTCAACTTCCTCGGCCCGCTCACGAACCCGGCGCAGCCGCAGGCCAGCGCGATCGGTGTGGCCGACGCCCGCATGGCCGGGCTCATCGCCGGCGTCCTGGCCGCGCGCGGGCGGTCCGCCCTCGTCTTCCGCGGCGAGGAGGACGGGCTCGACGAGATCGCCGCGACGGGCTCCACCCGGTTCTGGGAGGTCCGGGACGGGTCGGTGCGCGAGGAGGTCGTCGACTGGGCGGCCGCCGGGGTGCCGGCCGTGACGGTCGAGCAGCTGCGCGGCGGCGCCGCCGCGCAGAACGCCGACGTCGTGCGGGCCCTCGTCGCCGGGGCGCGGGGACCGGTGCGGGACACGGTCGTGCTCAACGCCGGCGCCGCGCTGGTCGCGGACGCCACGCTGCCGGGCACGGCCGAGGGCACGCTGCTCGACCGCCTGCTCGCGGGCGCGGCGCACGCGGAACGGGCGCTCGACGACGGCGCGGCCGCCGACGTGCTCGAGCGCTGGCGCGTCGCCGCACAGGCCTGAGGCCGCACAGGCCGGGGGCGCCCGGCCGGCCGCGGCCCGTGGCCGGTCAGTCCTCGAGGCCGAGCGCGAACGCCTCCTCGAGGTCGTGCCGCGAGTACGCCCGGAAGGCGATGTAGGTCTGGGTGCGCAGCACCCCGTCGACCTTGCTGACCTTGTCGGCGATGACGTCGGCCAGCCGCTCGTGCTCGCGGACGCGCACGAGGGCGATGAGGTCGACCTCGCCGGTCACGGAGTAGACCTCGCTGACGCCCTCGATCTCCGCCGTCGCGGCGGCGACCTCGGGGATGCGGGCGGCGTCGCAGTCGATGAGGACGATGGCAGTGAGCATGGCACCCATCATGCCGTGCGGCGTGGTGCGGGGGAGGCCGTGGGCACCGCGTCGTCGAGGAGCGGCGCGCGGGGTGCGACGAGGTCGAGGGTGACCGCCGCGGCAGCGTCACGGACCGCCTGGGCCGAGCGCGCGGGCGACGACCACTCGCCGTCGACCTCGACCAGCCGCACGCCGGGCTGCTCGAGCCACGCGAGCACCAGGTCCGTCTCCTCGGGGTGGGCGGCGGTCGCGGGCGCCACCGGTGCGGGCACGTGCTCGCCGCCCGCCCGCAGGCTCGCGACGACCGGCCGCGGGTCGGTGCGCCGGTCGACGACGGCGGTGCCCGCCAGGCGTCCGTGGCGCACGAGCACGAGCTCCCAGCCGCCCTCCTCGGTGCGGCGCGCCGCGACGAGCTCCCGGCACGACGCCGCCCGCGCGTGGCGCTGGGCACGCGCCGCCCCCCGGAGGAACGCGGTGAGCCGGTCGCGGACGGCCGCGGCCTCCTCGAAGCGCTCCTGCGTGACCAGCGTCCGGATGCGCCCGGCGTGCGCCTGGACGACGGAGCGCGGGTCGGCGCGCATGGCGTCGCGGACGGCGTCGGCGACCGGCGCGTACGCGGCCACGTCCTGCCCGCCGACGCACGGTGCGCCGCACCGGCCCACCTCGGCGAGCACGCACGCGTGCGCCCCGGCGGCGGGGACCGCCGGGAGCCTGCCGGTGCACTGGCGCACCGGGAACGTGGCGTGCAGCGCGTCGACGGCCTGCTGCGCGACCGTGCGGGACGCGAACGGGCCGATGTGCGCGGCACCGTCGCGCACGTCGCGCACGACGGACAGCCGGGGGAACGGCTCGTCGGTGAGGCGGACCCACGGCATGCGCTCGGGTGCGCGCGACCGCCGGTTGTACCGGGGGGCGTGCTCGGCGATGAGACGCAGCTCGCGCACGCGCGCCTCGAGCGAGGTGGCGCACACGACGGGGTCGACGCGCACCGCGAGGCGCACCATCTCCCTCATGCGGCCGCGCTTCTCCGCCGAGGTGAAGTAGCTGCGCACGCGCCGCCGGAGCGACGTCGTCGACACCCCGACGTACAGCACCTCCTCGCGTGGTCCGCGGAACAGGTACACGCCGGGTGCGTCGGGCAGGCCGTCGGCGAGGGTGCTGCGCCGCCGCACGTCGGCGGGGACGGGGTCGGTCGCCGTCGCGAGGTCCTCGAGGTGCGTGACCCCGAGCGGTGCGAGCCGCCCCAGCAGCGCGTGCAGCACGTCGACCGTCGCGCGGGCGTCCGCCAGCGCGCGGTGGTTGGGCGTCTCCTGCGCCCCGAACAGCGCGGCCAGGGTCGAGAGCTTGTGGTTGGGAGCCTCGTCGCGCAGCACGACGCGACGCGCGAGCCGGACCGTGTCGACGACCTGGAACCCCGGCCACGCGCGGTCGCACCGCGCGGCGGCCGCGCGCAGGAAGCCGACGTCGAAGGGCGCGTTGTGCGCTACCAGGACGGACCCGCGTGCGAACTCCAGGAAGCTGGGGAGCACCTGCGCGATGGTGGGGGCACCGATCAGCATCGAGGTCGTGATGCCGGTGAGCACCTGGATGAACGGTGGCACCGGGCCGCCCGGGTCGACCAGGGTCTGGAACTCCCCGAGGACCTGGCCGCCCCGCACCTTGACGGCGCCGATCTCGGTGATCGCGTCGTCCGCGGCGCGTCCCCCCGTCGTCTCGAGGTCGACGACGACGAACGTCACGTCGCGCAGCGGCGTGCCCAGCTCGTCGAGCCCGAGCTGCACGGGGGTCGCCCCGGGCACCGGTGACGGCGCGTCCGCCGACGGGTGCAGGCGTCGAGGGCTCGGCATGTGGCGGACGGTACCGGGCACGACCGACAGGACCCGGGCGGGCGCGGGGCGGGCGCACGCCTAGGCTGGCGTCATGGCAGGTCAGGAGCACAGCCCGGGCGCCGGGGAGGGCGCGGACGTGCCCGAGGCGTTGCGTGCTGCACTCGTCCGGCTGGCCGCCGACGTGCTCGCGGACATCGAGCCCGCCCGGACGCCGCCGTCGTTGGTGGCCGTGCGGCGGTTCGCGCCGCGTCGACGCGCCGCCGCCGGCGCGCTGCCGCTGTGGGCGGCGCTGCGCGACGACCCGGAGTTCCGCGCCCGCGTGGGTCGGGCGTGGGTGGAGAACCACGAGGCGGCGGGCGGCGCGGCGGCGCCCACCGACGGGCCGGTGGCGGCGCTCGACGACGCGGTCGGCGCGTGGCTGCGGCACCTGCCGTGGGAGCACCTGGTCCCGCCGTCCGACCCGGGAGCGGACGACGGCGCCGCAGCCCGCCGGCTCGAGGGGGCCGAGCGCGAGGTCGCGCGGCTGCGTACCGAGCTCGCCGCCGCCCGCGACGGTGAGAGAGCCGCCCGCGACGAGCTCGCCGGGCTCCAGCGCGAGCTGCGCAGGCTCCGGTCCGACGCGGACCGCGCACGCAGCGAGGCGCGCGCACTGGCCGCCGCCGCCGAGAAGGACGCCGAGCGTGCCGCCGCCGACCTCGCCGCCGCCGCGGACGAGCGCGCGCTCGCCGCGGCCGACCTGCGTGCCGTCGCCGCGGAGCGTGCGGCGGTCCGGGACGAGGCGCGCACCGGCCAGCGCCTCGCGGAGACGCGCGTCCGGCTGCTGCTCGACACGGTCGTGGACGCCGCGAGCGGCCTGCGTGCCGAGCTGGCGCTGCCCCCGGTGCGCGACCTGCCGGCTGACCTCGTGGCGCCGCCCGAGGTGGCGCCGCACCCGCGGCCGTCGTCGCGGGGGCGGTCCGTCGACGACCCCGTGCTGCTCGACGACCTGCTCCGGCTGCCGCGGGCTCACCTGCTCGTGGACGGCTACAACGTCTCGAAGACGGGCTGGCCGCACACGACGCTCGTCGACCAGCGTCGCCTGCTGGTCGACGGCATGGCAGCGCTCGCCGCCCAGACCGGGGCCGAGGTGACGTGCTGCTTCGACGGGCAGCCGGGCCTGCGTCCCGTCGCCGCGGTGCGCGGGGTCCGGGTGCTGTTCACCGCCGGCGAGACCGCCGACGACCTGCTGCGCCGGCTCGTGGCCGCCGAGCCTGCGGGACGCGTGCTGGTCGTGGCGACGTCCGACCGCGAGGTCGTGCACGACGTCGAGGGCGCGGGGGCGTGGGCGGTCCCCTCGGCGACGCTCGTCGAGCGGTTGCGCCGACGCTGAGGACGCCGCGAGGAGTGCGGGTCCGGACATGCCCGTGCCCCCGGACCGGGGGTCCGGGGGCACGGGCCAGACGCCCGGACGAGACGTCCGGGCGGCCGCTCAGCGGGCGCCGTCGGTGTAGAGCGCCTCGACGTCGGCGGCGAAGTCCTTGAGCACCTCGGCCCGCCGCACGCTCAGCTTCGGCGTGAGGTACCCGTCCGCGATCGTGAGGTCACGGTCGAGGATGCGGTACCGACGGATGGACTCGGCGCGCGAGACGGCCTTGTTCGTGCGCTCGACGGCCTTGTCGAGCGACGCGAGCACGTCGGGGTCCTTCGCGGCCTCCTCGATCGTCATCGAGGGCTTGCCGTGCGCGGTGAGCCACCCCGGGACGCCCTCGGGGTCCAGCGTCACGAGCGCCCCGATGAAGGGGCGCTGGTCACCGACGACCACGACCTGGCTGACCAGGGGGTGGCCGCGCAGCCGGTCCTCGAGCACGCTCGGCGCGACGTTCTTGCCGCCCGCCGTCACGATGATCTCCTTCTTGCGGCCCGTGATCGTCAGGAAGCCGTCCTCGTCGAGGGCCCCGAGGTCGCCGGTCCGGAACCACCCGTCGTGCAGCGACTCCTCCGTCGCCTGCGCGTTCTCGTGGTAGCCGCGGAAGACCTGGATGCCCTTGATCTCGATCTCGCCGTCCGCGGCGATGCGCAGCGAGGTGCCCGGCAGCGCCGGACCGACCGTCCCGATCTTGGTCCGCTCCGGCAGGTTGACGGTCGCCGGGGCCGTGGTCTCCGTCAGGCCGTAGCCCTCGAGCACTTTGAGGCCGACGCCGCGGTAGAAGTGGCCGAGCCGCTCGCCGAGGGGGGCGCCGCCGGAGATCGCCCACTCCACCTGCCCGCCGAGCACCTTGCGCAGCTTCGACAGGACGAGCACGTCGGCGACCTTGTGCTGCAGCCGCAGCCACGGGCTGGGGCCGCGCGGCGTGTCGAGCGCGCGGGAGTAGACGATCGACGTCTTCGCGGCGCGCTGGAAGATCGCGCCCTTGCCGCCGGCGGCCGCCTTCTGCTCCGCGGAGTTGTACACCTTCTCGAACACCCGCGGCACGGACAGGATGAACGTCGGCCGGAACGTGCCGATCCCCTCGACGAGCGTCCTGGTGTCGGGCCAGTGGCCCAGGACCGCGCCCGCGGGGATCGTCAGGACGTGGACGAAGCGCGCGAACAC
The DNA here is from genome assembly GCF_024508275.1 of Cellulomonas wangsupingiae. Lineage (NCBI taxonomy): Bacteria > Bacillati > Actinomycetota > Actinomycetes > Micrococcales > Cellulomonadaceae > Cellulomonas > Cellulomonas wangsupingiae. The sequence goes on along the minus strand of NZ_CP101989.1, from coordinate 2,352,115 downwards.
GTGCGCGAGAGGCATGAACAGCATCGTGCGGGCGCCCGGCGTCGAGACGACGACGTTGAGCTTCTCCACCGCGTTGATGGTCAGCGCGGAGAAGTTGCCGTGGGTCAGCTCGACACCCTTGGGCCGGCCCGTGGTGCCCGACGTGTAGATCACGGTCGCGAGGTCGTCGCGCGCGGCCAGGCCGCGCCGCCGGGCGATCTCCGCCTCCTCGACGTCGGCCCCGGCGGCGACCAGCGCGTCGACGGCCCCCTCGTCGATCACGAGCACCTCGCGCAGGGACGTGGCCTGGTCACGGACCTCCGCGACGAGCTCGGCGTGCGCGGCCGTCTCGACGACCAGCAGGCTGACGTCGGCGTCGGTCAGGATCCAGGCGACCTGCTCGGCGGACGACGTCTCGTACAGCGGCACGGGCACCGCGCCCGCCGCCCACGTCGCCCAGTCCAGCAGCGACCACTCGTAGCGGGTGCGCGACATGATGCCGACGCGGTCGCCGGGCTGCACGCCCTTGGCGACCAGACCGCGCGCGGCGGCGACGATCTCGGCGTCGTACTCACGGGCGGTCGTCGGCAGCCAGCGGCCGTCGACGTGCCGCTCGACGAGGACGCGGTCCGGCGTGCTGCGGACCCGGGACGCGAGCAGGTCGTTGAGGTTGTCCGACGGATCGACCTCGACGAGCAGGGGGCTGTGGGACTCGTCCATGCTGACTCCAGTGGCAGTGGGGCGAAGCGTGGCATGAGGATACGGGACGTCGGTCCCTGGTCACGTGTCCGGGTCCGGGTGGTGTCGGGCGTCGCGCACGCCTCTCACCTGCGCCTGCGCCCCGCGCGGAGCCCCGTGGGTGTGGGCGCGCTCTCGCACGACGGTGACTACGGCTAGCGTGGTGGCGCTGCGCGAGCGACGCGTGGCGGCGAGGGCAGGAGCGGACCAGGGACATGCACGCCATCGGGGTCGACATCGGCGGGACGAAGATCGCGGCGGGCGTGGTCGACGACGAGGGCACGATCCTCGCGCAGACCCGCCGGGACACCGACCCCGACGACGTCGCGAGCATCGACGCCGCGATCGCGGACGTGTACCGCGAGCTGAGCGCGTCCTACGAGGTGTGCGAGGTCGGCCTGGCCGCGGCGGGGTTCGTCGCCTCCGACCGTGCGCGCGTGCTCTTCGCGCCCAACATCGCCTGGCGCGAGTACCCGCTGCGCGACAACGTGGCCGCGCTGATCGGCGACCCCGGCGTGCGGATCGTCGTCGAGAACGACGCGAACGCCGCGGGCTGGGCGGAGTTCCGCTTCGGCGTCGGACGCGACGTGCAGGACATGGTGATGCTGACGCTCGGCACCGGGCTGGGCGGCGCCATCGTCATGAACGGCCGCCTCGCGCGCGGTGCGTGGGGGGCCGCGGCGGAGATCGGGCACATGCGCGTCGTCCCCGGCGGGCACTACTGCGGCTGCGGGCACGAGGGCTGCTGGGAGCAGTACGTCTCCGGGTCCGCCCTCGTGCGCGACGCGCAGGCGACCGCGATCACGCAGCCGGAGCGCGCCGCGGGCCTGCTGGCGCTCGCGGGGGGGCGCGCGGACGCGATCACCGGGCCGCTCGTCACCCGCGCCGCGCAGGACGGCGACGCGCTCGCCGTCGACCTGCTCACCGAGGTCGGCCGCTGGGTGGGGGAGGGTGCGGCGAGCGTCGCCGCGCTGCTGGACCCCGAGATCTTCGTGATCGGCGGGGGTGTCAGCGCGGCGGGCGACCTGCTGCTCGTCCCCGCGCGCAAGGCGTTCGGGGAGCAGCTGTCGGGCCGCGGGCACCGCCCGGAGGCGACGATCGTGGTCGCCGACATGGGCAACGACGCCGGGATGGTCGGCGCCGCCGACCTCGCACGGGTCTGAGCCGACCGGTCGCCGGCGCGCGCCGGGCCGGTCCGACGCGTCAGACCACGGCGCCGTCGTCGTCGGACGGCTCCCGGCGTTGCGGCATCCGCCACACGAGCACCGCCACGGCCACGACGAACACGACGGCCGCCGTCCGGACGAGGATCGTCGGTGCGTCCTGCCACGCGACGACGACCACGAGCATGAACAGGGGCACACCGGCGGTGGCGCACCACGCGAGCGTCAGGAGCGGGTCGCCACCGAGCACCGGTCCGGGGTCGGCGGGCACGAAGTGCTCGAGGTCGTCGACCGCGTCCTCGGCCGTGTCGTACTGCGACGTGCCGTCCCAGTCGCGGCCCACCGGCACGACCGCGGGCACGTCGTCGGCCGCGTCCGGCACGTCGTCGTCCGTCGCGCGGCGCAGCACGCGACGCTCCGGCGGCGGCTCGGGGTCCGTGCCGACGTCCGACAGCCGGGCGACGATCGACGCCCAGACCTCGTCGTCACCGGGTGCCGGTGCGGGGTCCGGGTGCGACGCGGGCCGGTCGTCCGAGCGCGCCGCAGTGCCCTCGTCGGCCGCTGCCTGCTGCTCGTCGGGGGTCCCTCCCGGGGTGCCCGGGGCACCGTGCGCGCCGTTGGTGCCGTCGGCGCCGGCGTCGTCGTCGGGACGTGCGTCCATGGGAGCACTCTAGAGTCGGACCCGACGTACCGGCCTGTCGCGGTCGGTGGCGGGTCCACGGAGCCGACCGGTGTCCGGCGGGAGGACGGCGGCGCGGTGGACGTCGAGCGAGGAGACACGTTGTTCTACTGGTTGATGAAGCGGGTGTTCGTCGGACCCGTGCTGCGCCTGATCTACCGGCCGTGGGTCCGTGGTGCGGAGCACGTCCCGGCCGAAGGGGGTGCGATCCTCGCCGGCAACCACCTGGCGGTCATCGACTCGTTCTTCCTGCCGCTGGTGCTGGACCGCGAGATCGTGTTCATCGGCAAGCAGGAGTACTTCACCGGTGCCGGTCTCAAAGGGCGCCTGACCGCGGGGTTCATGCGCGGCGTCGGCACGATCCCCGTCGACCGTGGGGGCGGCAAGGCCGGCGAGGCCGCCCTGCGCACCGGGCTGCGCCGACTCTCCGAGGGCGGGCTGTTCGGCATCTACCCCGAGGGCACGCGCAGCCCCGACGGGCGGCTCTACCGCGGCAAGACGGGCGTCGCGCGGCTCGCGCTCGAGTCCGGCGCGCCGGTCGTCCCGGTGGCGATGGTCGGCACCGACGTCGCCCAGCCGCTCGGGCGACGCATCCCGAAGGTCATGCGCATCGGCGTGGTCATCGGCGAACCCATGGACTTCTCCCGCTACCGCGGCATGGAGAACGACAGGTTCATCCTGCGCTCGGTCACCGACGAGATCATGTACGCGATCATGAGCCTGTCCGGCCAGGAGTACGTCGACGTCTACGCCGCGACGCAGAAGGCGCGCATCGCGACGGGCCACCAGGACGTCGACGGCGGTGGCCGCATGCCGGCGGCGCCGGGCGGCCGGCCCGTGCCCGATGTCCAGGTTCCGGTCCCGCCGCAGGACGAGGCGCCGCCGTCAGTAGGATGAGGTGGACCCGGACGTGCGTCGGGCCCGTGCGCGTGCCCGTCGGGGTGCGTGCCCGCCGTCACCTGGACGACGGACCGCCGGAGGACCTCGGTCCCGGCGGGGCGTCGTCGCAGGGCCCCACGCTGGGCGCCGGCCGGGCACGTCGTCCCGCGCCGCGTCCGTCAGTGCTGTGCCAACGAGAGGTGTGTCCCATGTCGGTCCGTCGTGTCGCCCTTCTGACCGCCGGCGGTTTCGCTCCCTGCCTGTCCTCCGCCGTCGGTGGGCTCATCGAGCGCTACACGGAGATCGCCCCCGAGGTCGAGATCATCGCCTACCAGCACGGCTACCACGGCCTGCTGCGGGGTGACAGCATCACGGTCACGCCCGAGGTGCGCGCCAAGGCCGGCATCCTCCACCGCTTCGGTGGCTCGCCCATCGGCAACTCGCGGGTCAAGCTCACCAACGCCAAGGACTGCGTCAAGCGGGGTCTGGTCGCCGAGGGCGAGGACCCGCTGAAGGTCGCGGCCGAGCGCCTCAAGGCCGACGGCGTGGACGTGCTGCACACGATCGGCGGCGACGACACCAACACGACGGCCGCGGACCTCGCCGCGTACCTGCACGACAACGGCTACGAGCTGACCGTCGTGGGGCTGCCCAAGACGATCGACAACGACGTCGTGCCGATCCGCCAGTCGCTGGGTGCGTGGACGGCGGCCGAGGAGGCCGCCGGCTTCGCCGCGAACATCATCGGCGAGCACCGCTCCGGCCCGCGCATGCTCATCGTGCACGAGGTCATGGGGCGGCACTGCGGGTGGCTGACCGCCGCGGCCGCCGCCGAGTACCGCAAGTGGCTCGACCTGCAGGAGTGGGTGCCCGGCATCGGCCTGTCGCGCGAGCGCTGGGACATCCACGCCGTCTTCCTGCCCGAGCTCGCGCTCGACATCGACGCCGAGGCCGCGCGCCTCAAGCAGGTCATGGACGAGCAGGGCAACGTCAACATCTTCCTTTCCGAGGGTGCGGGCATGCACGAGATCGTCGAGCAGCTCGAGGCCGCCGGCACGCCTCCGGAGCGGGACCCGTTCGGGCACGTCAAGCTCGACACGATCAACCCGGGCCAGTGGTTCGCCAAGCAGTTCGCCGACAAGCTCGGTGCCGAGAAGGTCATGGTCCAGAAGTCGGGCTACTACTCGCGCGCCGCGGCGGCGAACGCCGAGGACCTGCGCCTCATCAAGTCGATGACGGACCTGGCCGTCGAGTGCGCGCTGCGCGGCGAGTCCGGCGTCATCGGGCACGACGAGGAGAACGGCGACCGCCTGCGGGCCATCGAGTTCCCGCGCATCGCCGGTGGCAAGGCGTTCGACGTGTCGCAGCCCTGGTTCGGCGCGCTCCTCGCCGACATCGGGCAGACCCTCGTGCCGGCGAGCCACTCGTGAGCGTCGAGCCGGACCCGCAGGTCGTCGCCGGGCTCGACGCCTGGGAGTCGCTGCCGGCCGGGCAGCAGCCGCAGTGGCCCGACGCCGAGGCCGTGCGGCGCGTCCGCGACCGCCTCGCGACGCTGCCGCCGCTGGTGTTCGCCGGCGAGGCGGACGCGCTGCGGTCGCAGCTCGCGGCCGCGTCGCGGGGCGAGGCGTTCGTCCTGCAGGGCGGTGACTGCGCCGAGACGTTCGCCGAGGCCACGGCCGACAACATCCGCAACAAGATCAAGACGATCCTGCAGATGGCGGTCGTGCTGACGTACGGCGCCAGCATGCCGGTCGTCAAGATGGGCCGCATGGCGGGGCAGTACGCCAAGCCGCGGTCGTCCGACGTCGAGACGCGCGACGGCGTGACGCTGCCCGCGTTCCGTGGGGACATCATCAACGGGTTCCCGTTCACCCCGGAGGCCAGGACGCCGGACCCCGCCCGGCTGCTGGAGGCGTACCACACGTCCGCGTCGACGCTGAACCTCATCCGCGCGTTCACCACCGGTGGCTTCGCGTCGCTGCTGCGGGTCCACGAGTGGAACCGCGGGTTCACGTCGAACCCCGCGTACTCCCGGTACGAGGAGATCGCCGCGGAGATCGACCGGGCCATCCGCTTCATGGCGGCGTGCGGTGCCGACTTCGACGCGCTGCGCACGGTCGACTTCTTCTCGGCGCACGAGGCGCTGCTGCTGGACTACGAGCGGCCCCTCACCCGGATCGACTCGCGCACGGGCCTGCCGTACGTCTGCTCGGCGCACTTCGTGTGGATCGGGGAGCGCACGCGCCAGCTCGACGCCGCGCACGTCGACTTCTTCTCGCGCGTGCAGAACCCGATCGGCGTCAAGCTCGGACCCACGACGACGGGTGACGACGCGCTCGCGCTGATCGACCGTCTCAACCCGTCGGGTGAGCCCGGCCGGCTGACGTTCGTCACCCGCATGGGCGCCGGCAAGGTCCGGGACCTGCTGCCGGGCCTGGTCGAGAAGGTGACGGCCGACGGGCGTCCCGTGACGTGGGTCTGCGACCCGATGCACGGCAACGGGATCACGTCGGCGAGCGGGTACAAGACCCGTCGCTTCAGCGACGTCATGGACGAGGTCGCCGGGTTCTTCGAGGTGCACCGCGCGCTGGGCACCGTGCCCGGAGGGCTGCACGTCGAGCTCACGGGCGACGACGTCAGCGAGGTCCTCGGCGGCACGGAGGAGATCGACGACGAGGGCCTCGCGCGGCGCTACGAGACGCTCGTCGACCCGCGCCTGAACCACCAGCAGTCGCTCGAGATGGCCTTCCAGGTGGTCGAGCTGCTGCGTCGCGCCTGACCCCGGGCTCGCGCACGACGAGGCCCCGGTCACCCCACGGGTGACCGGGGCCTCGTCGTGCCGTCGGCCCTGCGCCTCAGACGACGGTGAGCGTGATGGTGGCGCCCTTCGGTGCGGTCTGGCCACCGTCCACGCTCTGGGCGACGACCCGACCGATGAGCCCGCCCCACGAGTTCTTGCGGTCGACCTTGAAGCCCGCGGCCTCGAGCTGCTGCTTGGCCTGCGCGAAGTCGGTCTGGACGACGTTGGGGACCACGACGGGCTCCGGTCCCGCCGACACGGTCACCGTGACGACGTCACCCCGGTGCGCGGTCTCGCCGGCCGAGGGCGTCTGGTCGATGATCCGTCCGGCGGGGACGGTGTCGTGGTGCGCCTCGGTGGCCTCGACCGTCAGGGCGTCCGGCGTGAGCTGGTCCTGGGCGGCCTCGACGGTGATGCCGACGACGGACGTGACCGTGACGGGCGCGGGCCCCCGCGAGACGACGAGCGTCACGGTGCTCCCGCGCTTGACCTCGGCGCCCGGCTCCGCGGCGTCGCCGCCCGGGACCGTGGCGCTGAGGACCTGACCGGCGGGCGCCTCGTCGTGGTAGCTCTCGTCGCCGTACTCGACGGCGAGGTCCGCACCCTCGAGCGCGGCCTCCGCGTCCGCCTGCATGGCACCCACGACGCCGTCGGGCACGAGGACGAGGTCTGGACCCTTCGAGACCGTGTACGTGACCGAGCCGTCCTTGCGGACGGGCTCTCCCGGTCCGGGGTCCGTGGCGAGGACCGACCCCACGGGCACGTCGTCGTGGAACGCCTCGGCCCGGGTGTGCCGCAGGCCGGCCGCCTCGATCTCGGCGACCGCGTCGGCCTCGGTCTGCTCGACGACCGCCGGGACGGCGGTGTAGGCACCAGGGCCGACCTCGAGGTACCACCACGTCCCCAGGCCGAGCAGGGCGAGCACGGCGACGACCGCCACCGGGAGCACCCACCGGCGCCGGGACGTCTCGGGTCGTGCCTCGGGCTCGGCCACGACACCCAGGCCGATGGGCAGGGCGACCGTCCCGCCGCGGGCGTGGTCACCGACGGGGACGCGCGTCGTCGCACCGTCGTCGTCGCCTTCGGGGGTGTCCTCGTCGCCCTGCGCGAGCGCGTCGGCGTCGGACGGGTCGGTCGCGCTCGGCAGCGCGACGGTCGGGGGGACGTCGGCACGGCGGTCGAGCGTGATCCCGTCGAGCGCGGCGCGGGTCCGGCGCACGAGCTGCAACGCCGCGCCGGCGTCGACAGGGCGGTCGTCGGCGTCGTGCGCCGCGAGCGCGCCGACCAGCTCGTCGATCTCGGACGGCAGCCAGTCGACGAGGGTGGACGGCGCCGGGAGCTCCGAGCTCACGTGCTGGAACGCGACCTGGATGGGCGTCTCGCCGGTGAACGGCTGCCGGCCCGTCAGCATCTCGAAGAGCATGACCCCGGTCGCGTACACGTCGGTGCGTGCGTCGCCCGTGCCGTGCCGGACGAGCTCGGGCGCGAGGTAGGCGACGGTCCCGAGCACCGTCCCGGTGGTGGTCGACGTGACCTCCGTGACCGCGCGGGCGAGGCCGAAGTCGGCGACGCGGACGCGTTCGTCCGACGCGATGAGGACGTTCTCCGGCTTCACGTCGCGGTGCACGAGGTCGGTGCGGTGCGCCGCCGCGAGGGCGTCGAGCACGCACTCCGTGACCCGCAGCGCCTCACCGACGCGCAGCGCGCCCTCCTCGGCGATCCGGCGCCGCAGGTTGGTCCCGTCGACGTACTCCATCGTCAGGTAGCTGGTCTCGCCGTCGAGGCCCTGGTCGAAGACCCCGACGAGCCCGGGGTGCGTCAGGCGGGCGGCCGCGCGCGCCTCGCGGCGGAAGCGCGCGACGAACGCCCCACCGGCCGCGCCCTCGGCGAGGTGGGGGTGCATGACCTTGAGCGCCACCTCACGGTCGAGGCGGCGGTCGATCGCCAGGTACACCGTCGCCATGCCGCCCCGTGCGATGCGGGAGACGACCTCGTACCGCCCGTCGACCAGGCGGCCCACGAGCGGATCGGTGACAGTGGTTCCCACGCGCGGCAGTCTACGGTTGCGGACCTGAAGTTCCTGGGAGCCGCGCGTCAGCGGAAGCGCGTCATCAGCGTCTGGACGTTCGCGACGTACCGGCGGGTGTCGGAGAACATGCCGTTGCGCTTCACCGAGGACGCGCCCTGGTAGTACGACGCGATCGCGGTGGGCAGGTCGTCGCCCGACGTCCGGACCAGCGAGCGCAGGATCGCGACCCCGGCCACGACGTTGTCGTCGGGGTCGAGGAGGTTCAGGTCCCGTCCGACGAGCTGGGACGCCCACTCCCCGGACGACGGGATGACCTGCATCGTGCCGATGGCGTTGGCGGGGGAGACCGACGTGTGGTCGAAGCCGGACTCCTGGTGGGCCACGGCCTGCGCGAGCGCGGGGTCCACGCCCATCGCCACGGCGGTCGCGGCGACCTTCGCCTGCATGGCGGCCCGCGACGGGGCGCCCGTCGCCAGCAGCGTCGCCTTGTTCTGGTTCGCCGCGTCGACGACCTGCGGTGCGTAGGTCCGGCCCGCGAACGTGTTGCCGACGAGCTGCGTGGCCGGTGCGGCGGGGGTCGCGGCACCAGGGATCGTCAGCGTCTGACCGGTGCGGATGGTGGCGCGCGCGTCGAGCCCGTTGGCGGCGACGACGGCCGCGACGGTGGTGCCGTGCCGCGCGGCGAGCGCGGAGACCGTGTCGCCGGCGCGCACCGTGTGGCTCGCGCCCGTCGCGGCCGGTGCGGCGGGCGGTGCGGCGGGGGTCGCGGCACCGGGGACGGTCAGCGTCTGACCGGCACGGATGGTGGCGCGCGCGTCCAGTCCGTTGGCGGCGACGACGGCCTGCACGGTGGTGCCGTGCCGGGCGGCGATGGCCGAGACCGTGTCGCCGCTGCGCACGGTGTACGCCCCGCCGGCGGCGGCCGGCGTGGCGCCGGGGGCCGGCGCGCCCGTGGCGCCGGGGATCGTGAGGACCTGGCCGGCGCGGACGAACGCGCGCGCGTCGAGGCCGTTCGCGGCGACGATCGCGGCCACCGACGTGCCGTGCCGGGCGGCGACGGCCGAGACCGTGTCGCCGCTGCGCACGGTGTACGTCGCCGCCGATGCTGCGGGCGCGGGCGCCGGGGCGGCCTTCTCGGGAAGGCGCAGCACCTGCCCGGCGCGGACCCGCGAGGGGTCGGCCAGGGCGTTGTCGGCGGCGATGCGCGCGACGTCCGTGCCCGCGCGGCGGGCGATCGACGTCAGCGTGTCGCCCTCCTGGACGGTGTAGTCGGCAGCGTGGCCGGCGGTGCCGGTCGCGGCGAGCGCGACGGTGGCGAGCGCGAGCGTGGCACCCGTCCCGGTCGCGGTGCGCGCGACGGTGCGCGGACGCGTGGACAGTGCGGACATGTGCCCCCCCAGGCGGTGGTGATGCAGGTGGTCGAGTGCCGACGTGTGACGTCTGGTGCCCGTGTGACAGGTGTGACAGAAATCGACGCTAGACGAGAATGGCCGCGACGGAAAGCCCACGGGGTCGATGGCGGGCATCCCGCGCCCGACCCGTAGGCTGGTCGGGTGAGTTCGTCGTCGGATCTTGATCAGCTTGTCGGCTCGTGGCTGACCCTCCCGGACGTGGCGCAGATGCTCGGCGTCGACACCGGCAGGGTGCGTCGCCTCCTGCAGGAGCGCCGCCTCGTCGGCGTGCGGCGCGGCAGCCCGCCGGTGCTCAGCGTGCCCGCCGACCTACTGGTGCCGGGCCACCTCGCCAACCCCGCCGCGCCGGACGTGCCGTCCGACGACAAGCCGTGGACGGTGCTGGCGTCGCTGCAGGGGACCCTCACGGTGCTGGCCGACGACGGCTTCAGCGACGAGGAGACGATCGCCTGGCTCTTCGCCGTCGAGGACTCGCTCGGCGTGTCCCCGATCGCCGCCCTGCGGGCGGGACGCAAGACCGAGGTGCGCCGGGTCGCCCAGGCGATGCTGTAGCCGGACGCGGGACCGCCGGGGACGGCGGTCCGCGCCGTCAGGCGGCGCGGTCGATCGTCGCGTGCGCGAGCGCGACCAGGGCGCTGCGCGCAGGCTCCGGCCAGTCGCGCGCCGCGATCTGCGTGAAGGTCTCGGAGCGCAGCTCGTCGATGAGCGACTCGACCTCGTCGACCGCGCCGGTCCGCACCAGCAGTGCGGTGAGCTCGGCGATGGCGTCGGCGTCGAGGCCGGGGTCGCCGACGCCGCGGGCGAGGGCCGCCGCGGCCTCGGTGTCGCCCGCCTGGGTCGCCAGCGCCAGCGCGCGTGCCACCAGCACCGTGCGCTTGCCCTCCCGCAGGTCGTCGCCGGTGGGCTTGCCGGTGGTCGCGGGGTCTCCGAGCACCCCGAGCAGGTCGTCCCGGAGCTGGAAGGCCTCGCCGAGCGGCAGCCCGACCGCCCGGCAGCCCGCGAGCGCCTCCTCGTCGGCCCCCGCCAGCGCTGCCCCGAGCACGAGCGGGTGCTCGACGCTGTAGCGCGCGGCCTTGGTGCGCACGACGTCGCGGGCGCGCCGCTCGTCGTCGGCCGGATCGCCCCACGGCATGGTCTGCGCGACCAGGTCGAGGTACTGGCCGACCGTCACCTCGGTGCGCATGAGGTCGAAGACCGTCCGCGCGGCCCGCGCGACGGGGGCCGGGAGGCCGGCCAGCGCGTGGGCCATCTCCTCGTCGCTCGCGACGAGGGCGAGGTCGCCGAGGAGGATCGCGGCGCCGTCGCCGAACCGGCGTGCCTCGCCACGGCGCTGCGAGGTGCGGTGCTCGTCGGCGAAGACCCGGTGCGCGGTCGGCAGGCCGCGGCGGGTGCTGGAGTCGTCCATCACGTCGTCGTGGAACAGGGCCGCGGCCTGGAAGAGCTCGAGCGCAGCTCCTGTGCGCAGCACGGCGGCCTCGCGCTCGTCGCCTGGTGTGCCCCCGTGGGCACGCCAGGACCAGTAGCAGAACGCGGCCCGCAGCCTCTTGCCGCCCGCGAGCATGCGCTCGACCGCGTCCACGAGCGGCGTGGCGTCCGGGCCGATCGCCAGGACGGTCTCGCGCAGGGACGCGACGTGCCGTGCGAGCGCCGCGTCCACGCCCTCTCGCAGGTTCTCACGGTCGACGAGAGCGGTGTTCGCGGTGGGCACGAGCCCACCCTAGGGTCAAGGGGCGGCGAGAGTCCCGCCGAGGGTCATGGTCCGCAGGCCGTCGCGGTCCAGCACGCCGACCACGAGCAGCTCGGCGCCGTCGGACCGGGAGAACGTCGTCCGGGCGGCGAGCCCGGCCTCGGGAGACGAGGGCGGCGACTCGGCGAAGCCGGCGGCGACGAGCGGCGCGCGCACGGCGTCGAGGAGTCCCGCCGCGTCCTGCCCCGTGCGCACGTTGAGGCTGATGGCCAGGCGGCCGTCGGGCAGCGGCTCGGCGGACGACACGAGGACCTCGGCGCCGGGCGGCACCGGCACGAGCGCTGACGGGAAACCGGGCGCGAGCGTGCCGACGGCGGAGTCCTCGTCGGTGTCGACGGGGAGCAGCGTCTCGTCCGGCGACGGGGAGGGCGAGGGCGAGGTCACCGACGCCGTGGGCTCCGGCGAGGGCGCGGCCGTGCACCCGGCCGCGAGCCCGACGCAGAGGAGGGCGGCGGCCGCCAGGGCGCAGGACGACGGGCGCGGCACGGCGCCAGGGTAGCCCCGCGTCCCGACCGCCGGTGCCCGAGCCGACCACAGCCCGGTCGTGGGGCGGTCGAACCCACAGGTCGGTCGAACCTCGCCCCGAGGGCTGGTGACCCGCGCTTTCGTGGTGCCCATGGAACCCCTCGTCCTCCGGCTCGGTGAGCCCCGTGAGCTGCTCGCCCTCGTCCCTCACCTCCTCGGTTTCCGTCCGCGGGACAGCGCGGTGGCCGTCAGCCTGCGCGGCACCCGGGGGCGGGTCGGGCTCGTGGCCCGGGTCGACCTCGCCGACGTGGGCGACCCCGTCCACGGCGCGCAGGTGGCACGTTCCCTGGCGAGCCACCTGGCCCGCGACGGGGCACGGCGTGCGGTGCTCGTCGTCTACGCCGACGGCGCGTCCGGGGGGCGTGGCAGTCTCGTCGCCACGGCCGTCGGCCACGTCGCCGAGGCGTTCGACCTGCCCTTCGGCGGGGTCGACGTCGTCGTGGTGGGCGACGGGACCTACCGGTGCCTCGGGTGCGGACCGGACTGCTGCCCGCCCGGCGGGCGCCCGCTGAGCGACCTGGAGTCGACGCGCGCGGGTGCCGAGATGGTGCTCGCCGGATCGGTCGTGGCGCCCCTGCGCGACGCGCTCGGCCAGGTGGTGCGGGCGCCGGGTGACGTGCGCCGCGCCGTGGCGCGGGTCCGTCGCCGGCGTGCTGAGGCGCACGTGCGTGCGCTCGCGAGCGGTCCGGCAGCCGTGGCCCGCTGGCGCTGCGAGGCCCTGGCGGCCTGGCGCGCGCTCGTCGCAGCGAGACCGGGGAAGGGCGCCGGGGCGGTCACCCGGGTCGCGCTGCTCGGGCGGGTCGAAGCCGGTCTCGCCGACCGGCGGGTGCGTGACGCGGTGCTCGTGACGTGCCTGCCCGGTGCGGGCACGCTGCCCGAGCGTGCGCTGACGCGTGCGGGCCCGGACGAGGACGCCGAGCTGCGGGCGGCGATCGGGCGTCTCGTCGACCCGGACGTGGGGGAGCCCCCCGACGACGCCGCACGCGCGGTGCAGGGCGCACTCGAGGACGTCGTGGCGCACGGGCTGCGAGGCGCGCAGGCGCCGGCGTGGACGCTGCTCGCGACCCTGGCCTGGTGGCAGGGGGATGGCGCGCGCGCAGCGGTGCTGCTCGGGCGTGCACTGCGGGACGACCCGACGTACCGGCTCGCGCAGCTCCTGCGCAGCGCCCTGGAGGCCGGCCTCGCACCGGGATGGGCGCGTCGGTCGACGTGATCCTCCGCCGCGGAGCGCCGTGCGCGCCGAGGTCGTCGCAGGTCCCGCGCTCCGGTAGCGTCGCGTACGAGGCCGACCCGGGCCAGGAGGAGGAGCGACGATGGGCATCGTGGTCGGCTACCTGGCGACCCCTGAGGGGCACGCGGCGCTGGACGCCGCGGTCGAGGAGGCCAGGCGGCGGTCGGTCCCTGTCGTCGTCGTGCTCAGCACGCGTCCGGACGAGCCGCAGGAGCGCCGGGAGCAGACCCGGCAGGACCTGGAGGGCGTCCGAGAGGAGCTCGACTCCCTCGGGGTCGCCCACGATATCCGCCTCCTGGAGGGTGGCGACGTCGCGGACGACCTCATCAGCACTGCCGAGGCGGTCGGCGCGGAGCGCATCGTCCTGGGCCTGCGCCGGCGCAGCCCGGTAGGCAAGCTCATCCTCGGTTCGAACGCCCAGCGGGTCCTCTTCGACGCGCCGTGCCCGGTGCTCACGGTCAAGCCGGCCGGCTGACCCGCCCCGGACGCGCAGGTCCGTGCCTTCAGGTCCGGCCGCGCGTGCGGCCCTGCTGCGGCCAGGTCACCCGGAGCGCGGTGCAGTCCGTCCGGCGGTGCACGGGAATTCTCCTGCTCCCGCGCGTGTTCAAGCAGGTCGGCCCCCGAGGACGGCCCGTACGCCTGTCGCGTGATGCGTCGCACCACGCGCGGCACCCCCCCGCGGGTCGGTACAATATCCGTCTGTCTCCCGGTCCTTCGGACTCTCCTCGGTTCCGGTTGCCGCGCTGACGAAAGGTCCTTCGTGACGTCCCAGACCCCCCACCCCGCACTTCCGCGCGAGTTCCAGCACCCTGCCCTGCAGGAGCTGGTCATGCGCGGGCGGACCCACGGCAGCGTCGACTCCGCGTCGGTGCGTGCCGCGTGCGAGGCCGCAGGTGTCGAGGGGCCCAAGCGGCTGCGTGCGGTCGTCCGTGGGCTCGGCACCGCCGGCATCGACGTGAACGACCTCGGCACCGCCGGCCGCGCGGTGGCCGCGACCAGCGCCAAGTCCCGTCCTGCCGCCAAGGCGTCCGTCGCGGACGGCGCGAAGCCCGTGGCCAAGACCAGGGCCGCCGCGACGAAGTCGACCACCGCCAAGGTGGCCACCAAGGCCGCCCCCGCCAAGGGCTCGAAAGTGACCGACGACTCCGCCGACGTGGCGGACGACGTCGAGGTCGATGTCGACGTCGCCGACCTCGAGGACGTCGAGGCCGTCGACGTCGAGGTCGACGCCGACGACGTCGTCGAGGCCGTCGAGGTGGTCGAGGAGGGTGACGACACCGAGGCGAAGCCCGCCGCGGCGAAGAAGGAGGACGAGCCGGAGGACACGGGCTTCGTCTACTCCGACGCCGACGACGACGACGCGCCGGCGCAGCAGGTCGTCACCGCCGGTGCGACCGCCGACCCGGTCAAGGACTACCTCAAGCAGATCGGCAAGGTCGCGCTGCTGAACGCCGAGCAGGAGGTCGAGCTCGCCAAGCGCATCGAGGCCGGCCTGTTCGCCGAGGAGAAGCTCGCCGAGACCCGCGACCAGCTCGAGCCGAAGCTGCGTCGTGAGCTCGAGTGGATCGCGCAGGACGGTCGCCGCGCGAAGAACCACCTGCTCGAGGCCAACCTGCGACTCGTCGTCTCGCTCGCCAAGCGGTACACCGGTCGCGGCATGCTCTTCCTGGACCTCATCCAGGAGGGCAACCTCGGTCTGATCCGTGCGGTCGAGAAGTTCGACTACACCAAGGGCTACAAGTTCTCGACGTACGCGACGTGGTGGATCCGGCAGGCCATCACCCGCGCGATGGCCGACCAGGCCCGCACCATCCGCATCCCGGTGCACATGGTCGAGGTCATCAACAAGCTCGCGCGCGTGCAGCGCCAGATGCTCCAGGACCTGGGCCGTGAGCCCACGCCGGAGGAGCTGGCCAAGGAGCTGGACATGACGCCCGAGAAGGTCGTCGAGGTCCAGAAGTACGGCCGCGAGCCCATCTCGCTGCACACGCCCCTCGGCGAGGACGGCGACAGCGAGTTCGGTGACCTCATCGAGGACTCCGAGGCAGTCGTCCCCGCGGACGCCGTGAGCTTCACGCTGCTGCAGGAGCAGCTGCACCAGGTCCTGGACACGCTGTCCGAGCGTGAGGCCGGTGTGGTCTCCATGCGCTTCGGTCTGACCGACGGCCAGCCGAAGACGCTGGACGAGATCGGCAAGGTCTACGGCGTGACCCGTGAGCGGATCCGTCAGATCGAGTCCAAGACGATGTCGAAGCTGCGTCACCCGTCGCGCTCCCAGGTGCTGCGGGACTACCTGGACTGAGACGCCTCAGCACGAACGTCGAGAGCCCGGCCCGTGAGGGCCGGGCTCTCGTGCTTCCGATCCTGTGATTCGTCAGCCTTGACTAACCGTTAGCCCTTGCTCACCATTGCCACGTGACCGGAACAGAGCGCGACCGGACCGACGAGGCGCTGCGCGCGCTGGCCGAGCCGCGCCGCCGCGCGATCGTGCGGGTCCTGTCGGCCGGAGAGCTGCCCGTCGGCAGGTTGGCCGAGCGCTTCGACGTCACGCGCAGCGCGGTCAGCCAGCACCTGCGCGTGCTCGAGGCCGCCGGGCTCGTGACGCACCGCAGGGACGGGACCCGGAACCTGTACCGCACGCGCCCGGACGGGCTCGTGCCGTTGCGGACGTTCCTCGAGGAGACGTGGGCGGCCTCGCTGGACGCGGCGCGGCGGGTCGTCGAGCAGGAGGCCGGGACATCCGACGGCGAGGAGCACCGCCATGAGCGACGCACGGGATGAGAGCACGCACGGCAGGGCTGCGCCCATGACGGAGGCGCCCGGCCCGCTCCGGCAGGCCGTGACGGTCCGCGCCGACCGGGCGACGACCTTCGAGGTGCTCGTCCGCGACATCGGGGCGTGGTGGCCGGTGACCGGGTTCTCGCTCGGTGGCGCACGGGTCCGGGGTGTCCACCTCGAGGGTGGGGCAGGCGGGCTGCTCGTCGAGCGCTGGGACGACGGGACGCAGCACGCCTGGGGTGAGGTGCTCGTCTGGGACCCCCCGCACCGCCTCGTCCTGTCGTGGCACGTCACGGGTGTCCCGACCGAGGTGGAGCTGCGCGTCCTCGCGCTGGGACCGGGCCTGTGCCGGGTCGAGGTCGAGCACCGGGGCTGGGAAGCGCTCGAGCCGACGCCGGCGCCCACGGTGCGTGCGACCTACCGTGACGGCTGGCCGGTGGTGCTCGGCCGCCTCCGCGACCACGTCGAGGCGCACTGAGCCCGGCCGTCGCGGAGGGAGCACGACGAGGCGCGGACCGGGCGGTCCGGCTACCGCGGGATCACCCGGCCCGACGGGGCAGTTCCCGCCCGGTGGGCGGCCGCCTGTACTAGCCTGCGCGGCATGACCAGCTCCCGCCGTCGTCGCCTCCCGTGGGGCGCTGCCGCGCTCGCGTTCGCTCTCGTCGCCGGGTTGGCCACGGCTGACCTGGTCGGCGGTGGGTCGGCCCAGGCAGCGCCGGCGCCGTCCGCGCCGTTCCCGCTGACGGGTCTGACGACGTCCGCGACGCAGGCCGAGATCGCGGCGTGCTCGGCGGACCAGTCCCACCGCACCCGGGAACCCAACGCGCACCTGTACTACTTCAAGCGGGGGCAGGTCTGGTACGTCGTCGGTGCGGGGCAGGCCTCGCCCTCGCCGAACGTCGGAGCGGCGTCGTTCTGCTTCATCTTCGGCAACGAGGGTGACATCGGTGTGATCGGGACGTGGGGCGTGAACGGCAAGACCTACGCGACCCCTGGCGTCTTCCGCCCCTCCACCGGTGAGTGGTTCTTCAGCGGCACGGAGTTCGGCAGCACCGCGGCCGAGAGCCGGCGTTTCGGCAGCCCGGGTGACCAGCCGTTCGTCGGGGACTGGGACGGCGACGGACTGTCCGACCTGGGGGTCAAGCGCGGCACCACCTGGTACCTGCAGACCGACCGGACGTCGACCATCGCGCAGGGCACCCGGACGTTCGGGGCCCCGGAAGACGTCCCGCTCGGTGGCGAGGGCAGCAGCAGGATCGGCTTGCCCCTCCAGCTCGACGTCTACCGCCCGTCGACCGCGACGTTCTCCACCTTCCGCGACGTCGACGGGCAGATCGTCCCGGTCATCACCGGGGCGGTCGGGGACCAGCCGGTCGCCCCGGTCCGGATCCTCCACGACAGCGTCGCCCAGGTGGACGCCGGGCACGGGGCCTATCGCCCGTCGACCGCGACCCTCCGTCTCGGAACGGGCTTTGGCTGGAGCTCCTACGCCATCGGCCAGGCCGGCGACCAGGTGCTGCGCACCGGCGTCATCTGCGACCTCAACGAGTGCGGGTCGTACCCGTACCCCTGACCCGGCCCGGCGGTCGCTGCCGGACGGACGACGAAGGCCCCGGACCGTGGTCCGGGGCCTTCGTGGCTCGTGGTGCGGAGCGCTCGTCAGCCGGCTGCGCCCGGGCCGGCGCCGTGCTCGGCGAGCAGCCGGTCCGTCTCGTCCTGGACGTGCGTCGCGACCGCGGCGAACTTGGGTGCGTGCTCGCGCGCGTGGTGCGCGCAGAACAGCAGCTCACCGACGGGGAGCACGACGCGGACGTAGGCCTGCGCGTTGCAGCGGTCGCAGCGGTCGGCAGCCGTCAGCGGGGTCCTGGATTCCATCGTCGTCCCTGTCACATCTCCATACAACCATCCGGTCCGCCGATCCATACCATCAGGAGCGGTCGGTTCGCTGTCTGCGTACAAGATCGTGACATGACGTCCGCGGGCGCCGGTCCGGCACGGCGGGGCGGGCACACGTCGCTCCCGGTCTACGATCGGCGCCGTGACGACGACCTCCGCCCAGTCCGGGTACACCGCGCGGCACCTGTCGGTGCTCGAGGGCCTCGAGGCCGTGCGCAAGCGGCCCGGCATGTACATCGGCACCACCGACAGCCGCGGGCTCATGCACTGCCTGTGGGAGATCATCGACAACTCCGTCGACGAGGCGCTCGGTGGGCACGGCGACCGCATCGAGGTCGTGCTGCACGCCGACTCGTCCGTCGAGGTGCGCGACAACGGGCGCGGCATCCCCGTGGACGTGGAGCCGAAGACCGGCCTGACGGGCGTCGAGGTCGTGCTCACCAAGCTGCACGCCGGGGGCAAGTTCGGGGGTGGGTCGTACGCGGCGTCGGGTGGCCTGCACGGCGTGGGGGCGTCCGTGGTCAACGCGCTGTCCGCGCGTCTCGACGTCGAGGTCGACCGTGGCGGCCGGACGTACCGCATGACGTTCCACCGCGGCGAGCCGGGCACGTTCGACGACAGCGCGGGCGTGAGCCCGGAGTCGCCGTTCGAGCCGTTCGTGCAGGGGTCCGAGCTCGCGGTCGTCGGCAAGGTCGCCAAGGGCGTCACCGGCACCCGCGTGCGCTACTGGGCGGACCGCCAGATCTTCCCCAAGACGGCGGTCTTCTCCTACGACGAGCTCGTCACGCGGGCGCGCCAGACGAGCTTCCTGGTGCCGGGCCTCGCGATCACCGTGCGTGACGAGCGCCGGGTCCCCGGGACGCCGGGGGAGCACGGCCCGCACGAGGAGACGTTCCTGCACACCGGTGGGGTCGTCGACTTCGTCGACCACCTCTCGCCCGACGCCGCCGTGACCGACACGTGGCACCTCACGGGCGAGGGGACGTTCACCGAGACCGTCCCCGTGCTCGACGACCGCGGCCACATGAGCCCGCAGGAGGTCTCGCGGCGCTGCGAGGTCGACGTCGCGGTGCGCTGGGGCACGGGGTACGCGACGGAGGTGCGCAGCTTCGTCAACATCATCGCGACGCCGAAGGGCGGGACGCACCTGGCCGGCTTCGAGGCGGGGCTGCTCAAGACGGTCCGGGCGCAGGTGGCCGCGAACGCGCGTCGCCTGAAGATCTCCGCGAAGGACTCCTCGTCCGAGCGCGTCGAGAAGGAGGACGTGCTCGCCGGTCTCACGGCCGTCGTGACCGTGCGGCTGGCGGAGCCGCAGTTCGAGGGGCAGACCAAGGAGGTCCTGGGCACCGGGCCGGTCCGGGGCATCGTCGCGCGCGTCGTCGAGCAGGAGCTCACGGCGCTGTTCGGGTCCTCGAAGCGCGAGCACAAGGCGCACTCGGCGCTGCTGCTCGACAAGGTCGTGGGGGAGATGCGGGCGCGCGTGTCGGCGCGCAAGCAGAAGGAGATCTCGCGCCGCAAGAACGCGCTCGAGTCGTCGTCGCTGCCGGCCAAGCTGGCCGACTGCCGCATCGACGACGTCGCGCGCAGCGAGCTGTTCATCGTCGAGGGCGACAGCGCGCTGGGTACCGCCAAGCTCGCGCGCAGCTCCGACTTCCAGGCGCTGCTGCCGATCCGCGGCAAGATCCTCAACGTCCAGAAGGCGTCGGTCGGCG
Source organism: Cellulomonas wangsupingiae (assembly GCF_024508275.1). NCBI lineage: Bacteria > Bacillati > Actinomycetota > Actinomycetes > Micrococcales > Cellulomonadaceae > Cellulomonas > Cellulomonas wangsupingiae. The sequence goes on along the minus strand of NZ_CP101989.1, from coordinate 2,332,547 downwards.
ACATGCTCAAGAACGCCGAGTGCGCCTCGATCATCCAGGTCATCGGCGCGGGCTCGGGGCGCACGTTCGACCTCGAGGCCGCCCGTTACGGCAAGGTCGTGCTGATGACGGACGCCGACGTCGACGGCGCGCACATCCGCACGCTGCTGCTGACGCTGTTCTTCCGGTACATGCGACCGCTGGTGGAGGACGGGCGCGTCTACGCCGCCGTGCCGCCGCTGCACCGCATCGAGGTGATCGGTGCGGGCTCCCGCAAGAACGAGTACCTGTACACCTACTCCGAGGCGGAGCTCACGGCGACCCTCAAGAAGCTGGACCGCTCCGGCAAGCGCTACAAGGACGACATCCAGCGCTACAAGGGCCTCGGCGAGATGGACGCCGACCAGCTGGCGGAGACGACCATGGACCCGCGGCACCGCACGCTGCGGCGTGTGAGGATCGGCGAGGCCGAGCAGGCGGCGGCCCAGGTGGAGAAGGTGTTCGAGCTCCTCATGGGCTCGGACGTGGCGCCGCGCAAGGACTTCATCGTCGCGAACGCGCACGCCCTGGACCAGTCCCGCATCGACGCCTGAGCGCGCCGGGTGCGGTGTGCGACGCACATAACGGTGGACCACGGCCGCGGTTCCGCGCGACGCTGGCGACCATGACCGACACGACCACACCCCTGGCCGTCCGCGCCGCACCCCCCGCGCAGGTCCCGGTCCCCGACCCCGGGCTCGGGCTGACGTGGCGCCCCGCGACCTTGCAGGACGCGGCGGCGCTGGCCGCGCTGAACGTCCGCTCGGAGGAGGCCGACGGCCTGCCGTACCGCACCTCGGTCGCCGAGGTGGCCGAGGAGCTCGCGGGCCAGTGGCGGGACCTCTCGCTCGACACGCTCGTCGGGGTCGACGCCGACGGCACGCCGCGGGCGTACGCCCACGTCGACACCGCGCCCGGTGACGAGCGCGTGGTCCGCGCGTTCGTCAGCGGCACGGTCGACCCCGCGTGGCGTGGGCGCGGGATCGGCGCCGCCCTCGTGGCCTGGTCGCAGGCGCGTGCGCGTCAGCTGCTCGCGGCGTCGGGCAAGGAGCTGCCCGCGCGTATCGCGACGTACGCCGACGACTCGGTCCCCGAGGTGGCGTGCGTGTTCGAGGCCGCGGGTTTCGCACCCATCCGCTACTACACGCACATGCGGCGCCCGCTCGACGCGCCGCTGCCCGACGTCCCGCGGATCGAGGGACTGCGCGTGGTGCCGTGGTCGTCCGAGCTCGACGACGCCGTGCGCCTGGCCCACAACGAGGTCTTCGCCGACCACTGGGGGTCCGAGCCGCGCACACCGGAGCAGTGGCGTGCCGCACGCGCGATGTTCGCGCCCGCGTGGTCCTTCGTGGCGCTCGACGACGCGGACCACGTCGTCGCCTACGCGGTGTCGGGCCGGTACGAGGAGGACTGGCCGGCCGCCGGCTACCCGTCGGGCTACACCGAGCTGCTCGGGGTCCGGCGCGAGTGGCGCGGCCGTCGGGTGGCTGTGGCGCTGCTCGCGACGGTGATGCGTGCCTACCAGGCGGACGGCATGGCGTACGCCGAGCTCGAGGTCGACACCGAGAACCCGTCCGGGGCGCACGGCCTGTACGCCGCGCTCGGCTACGAGGTCGCGCACTCCTCGACGATGCTGACGATCGAGCTGTGACGTCCGTCCCGGACGGGCCCGCAGCGGCCCGTCCGGGCACTGTCGCGGCCCGCGGCCGTTAGTGTCTGTGCACATGACCGACGTGCTCGACCTGCAGGACGTGACGATCCGCCGAGGGACGACGACGATCCTGGAGTCGCTCTCGTGGCGGGTGCAGGAGGGCGACCGCTGGGTCGTGCTGGGACGCAACGGCGCGGGCAAGACGACCCTGCTGCAGGTGGCGTCCGGTCGCATGCACCCGACCTCCGGGACCGCCTCGCTGCTCGGTGAGCGGCTCGGTGCGACGGACGTGTTCGAGCTGCGTCCGCGGATCGGGTTCGCGAGCGCCGCGCTCGCCGACCGGATCCCCTCGGGGGAGACCGTGCGCGACGTCGTGCTCACGGCGGCCTACGGCGTGACCGGGCGCTGGCGCGAGTCGTACGAGTCGGTCGACGAGTCGCGCGCAGCGGACCTGCTCGCGGCGTTCGGGGTCGCGCACCTCGCCGAGCGGTGGTTCGGCACGCTGTCGGAGGGGGAGCGCAAGCGCGTGCAGATCGCGCGGTCGCTCATGAGCGACCCCGAGCTGCTCCTCCTCGACGAGCCCGCGGCGGGCCTCGACCTCGGGGGGCGCGAGGAGCTCGTCGGTGCCCTGGCGGAGCTGGCCCACGACCGCCGCTCGCCGGCGCTGGTGCTGGTGACCCACCACGTGGAGGAGATCCCCCCGGGGTTCACCCACCTGCTGCTGCTGCGAGCGGGACGGGCGTTCGCCGCGGGGCCCATCGAGGAGGTCCTGACCGCGGAGAACCTGTCGGGGACCTTCGACGTCCCGCTGCGCCTGGACCGTGCCGACGGCCGCTGGGCCGCGCACGCGCACCGCGACGCCCGCTGAGGGACGTTCCTCGGGCCGATCCGCCGGGGACGGAGCCATCAACTAGGATCTGACCAGGGACGACGGCGACCGGCGGAGGTGCAGTGCGATGGGATGGCTCTGGTGGGTCGGTGGCGCACTGACGCTGGGCATCCTCGAGATGCTCTCGCTGGACCTCGTCCTGATCATGTTCGCGGGCGGCGCGCTGGCCGGGGCGCTGGCGTACGCGCTCGGTGCGCCCGTGGCGGTGCAGATCCTCGTCGCGGCGCTGACGTCGACGGCGCTGCTCGTGCTGCTGCGGCCCTGGCTGCTGCGCCACCTCAAGGGCCGGGTGACCCTGACCGAGACCAACGCCGCCGCTCTCGTCGGCCGGTCGGCCGTCGTCGTCGCGACGGTGGACGGCACGACGGGCCGCGTGAAGCTCGCGGGTGAGGTGTGGAGCGCGCGCACCGCCGACGGCGGGTCCCTGCCCGCCGGTGCCACGGTGACGGTCACCAAGATCGACGGGGCGACGGCCGTCGTCAGCCCTCTGCCCGCGACGGCCAGCGGCGACACGGCTGCTCCGGGCGTCGCGCCCGCCTGACCCCTCGTCCGAGACAGCGACCCGGCCCCGGGTCACCGACGTCGTCCCGGTCGGGGCGGCAGAACCTGCGGAGGTCCCATGAACGACGGCCCCGGTGCCGGCCAGATCGCGCTGATCGTCGTCCTCGTCCTCGTCCTGGTCTTCGTCGTCGTCGCCCTGGTGCGCGCGGTGCGGATCGTGCCGCAGGCGGTCGCGATCATCGTCGAGCGGCTCGGGCGGTACCACAAGACGCTGGACGCCGGTCTGCACCTGCTGATCCCGTTCATCGACCGTCCGCGCGCGAGCGTCGACCTGCGCGAGCAGGTCGTGTCGTTCCCCCCGCAGCCGGTCATCACGTCCGACAACCTCGTGGTCAGCATCGACACGGTCATCTACTTCCAGGTGACGTCGCCGAAGGACGCGGTCTACGAGATCGCGAACTACATCACCGGCATCGAGCAGCTGACGGTGACCACGCTGCGCAACGTCATCGGCTCGATGGACCTCGAGCAGACGCTGACGAGCCGCGACCAGATCAACGGGCAGCTGCGCGGCGTCCTCGACGAGGCGACCGGCAAGTGGGGCATCCGCGTCAACCGCGTCGAGCTCAAGGCGATCGACCCGCCCGCCTCGGTGCAGGGCTCGATGGAGCAGCAGATGCGCGCCGAGCGCGACCGTCGTGCGGCCATCCTCACGGCCGAGGGCGTCAAGCAGTCGGCGATCCTCACCGCCGAGGGCGAGAAGCAGTCGGCGATCCTGCGGGCCGAGGGTGAGGCGCAGTCCGCGATCCTGCGGGCCGAGGGTGAGGCGCGCGCGATCCTCCAGGTCTTCGACGCCGTCCACCGCGGTGACGCCGACCCCAAGCTGCTCGCGTACCAGTACCTGCAGACGCTGCCGAAGATCGCGTCGAGCCCGTCGAACAAGATGTGGTTCCTGCCGGCCGAGCTCAGCGGTGCGCTGGGCTGGCTGTCCAAGGGCTTCCAGGGCGACGGGGACGGCGGGAGCTACCCGACGCGGCCCGCGGGCAGCTCGCCCATCGCCGAGGGCGACCTGCCGCCCGTGTCGCTGACCGACCCGGGCGAGGCACTGGCCGAGGCCCGGCGCGAGTCGGCCGCCGCGACGGCCGACGCGACGAGCGCGGGCACGCTGTCCGGCGTGCCGTTCGACCCGTCGGCCGAGCGCGGGCAGCGCCCCGGCCCCGGTGTGGCGCCGCGGCCCACCTACGGCTCGCCGGCGACGGCCCCGCAGGTGCCGCCGTCCGACGCACCGCCGCAGGACGACCCGCAGCCGCCGGTGCAGCCCGCCGGCTGACCGGCCGCTCGACGCACCGACGCCGGTGCCCCGTCCCGGGGCGCCGGCGTCGTGCTGTCCGCCCAGCGCGGAATCGTGGTGCACTGCGCCGGTCGGCGGGGCATCGTGTACCTGCTGCCCCTGGGGCCGGCCCGCAGCGGAGCCGGCCGACCGTCGCCGGGGTGCCCGTCGTCCACGGAAGGGCTCGGCCCATGCTCACGCGCCTCCTCCGGGAGTACCTGCAGCCCTACCAGGCGTCCGTCGCCGCCGTGCTCGTCCTGCAGCTCGTGCAGGTGATCGCGACGCTGTGGCTCCCCAGCCTCAACGCGGACATCATCGACGACGGCGTCGCCCGCGGTGACACGGCCACGATCTGGCGCCTCGGCGGGGTGATGCTCGTGGTCAGCCTGGTGCAGGTCGTCGCGTCCGTGGCGGCGGTGTGGTTCGGGGCCCGGACCGCGATGGCGTTCGGGCGGGACGTGCGCGCGCGGCTCTTCGACCAGGTGCAGTCGTTCTCCCAGCAGGAGATGGGCAGGTTCGGGGCGCCCACGCTCATCACGCGCACGACGAACGACGTCCAGCAGGTGCAGATGGTCGTCTTCATGACGTTCGTGTTCCTCGTCATGGCGCCGCTCATGCTGGTCGGCGGCGTGGTGATGTCGTTGCGCGAGGACCTCGCGCTGTCCGGCCTGCTCCTCGTGATCGTGCCCGTGCTGGCCGTGGTGATCGGGCTGATCGTCTCGCGGATGGTGCCGTGGTTCCGCCAGATGCAGCAGCGCATCGACGCCGTCAACCGCGTCATGCGCGAGCAGCTGTCCGGCGTGCGCGTCATCCGCGCGTTCGTCCGCGAGCGGCAGGAGCAGGCGCGGTTCGAGGTGGCCAACACGAACCTGTACACCGCGTCGCTGCGGGCGGGTCTGCTGATGGCGCTGATGTTCCCCGTCGTCATGCTGGTCATGAACGTGTCCAGCACGTCGGTGGTGTGGTTCGGCGCCCAGCGCGTCGACGCCGGGGAGATGCAGATCGGCTCTCTCATCGCGTTCCTCAGCTACATCATGTTCGTGCTCATGGCGGTGATGATGAGCTCGATGATGGTGGTGATGGTGCCGCGCGCCATGGTCTCCGCCGACCGCATCGGAGAGGTCCTGGACACGGCGACCACCGTGGTGGCGCCCACGCAGCCCGTGGCGTTCCCGACGGGCGCGGCGGCGCGGCCCGGTCTCCTGGAGCTGCGCGACGTCGAGTTCCGGTACCCGGGTGCCGAGAACCCCGTGCTGATGGACGTGTCGTTCGTCGCCGAGCCGGGCCGGACGACGGCGGTGATCGGCTCGACCGGGGCGGGCAAGACGACCCTGCTGAACCTCGTCCCGCGGCTGTACGACGTGACCGGCGGGCGGGTCCTCGTCGACGGCGTCGACGTGCGCGACGCAGACCCCGTGGAGCTCGGCAGGCGCATCGGCCTCGTGCCGCAGCGTCCGTACCTCTTCTCCGGCACCGTGCGCAGCAACCTGGAGTTCGGCCGTCCGGAGGCAACCGACGACGAGCTGTGGCACGCGCTCGACGTCGCCCAGGCCCGCGGGTTCGTCGAGGCGCTGGCCGACGGGCTCGACGCGCCGGTCGCGCAGGGCGGCACGAACCTGTCGGGCGGGCAGCGGCAACGGCTCGCGATCGCCCGGGCGCTGATCCGTCGGCCCAGCATCTACCTGTTCGACGACTCGTTCTCGGCGCTCGACTACGCGACCGACGCGGCGCTGCGCGCCGCCCTGGCACCCGAGACCCTTGACGCGACCGTCCTCGTGGTGGCCCAGCGGGTCGCCACCATCCGCTACGCCGACCGGATCCTCGTGCTCGACGAGGGCCGGGTGGTCGGCGACGGCACCCACGACGAGCTGCTGGCCTCGAACGAGACCTACCAGGAGATCGTGTACTCCCAGCTGAGCGCGCAGGAGGCGGCATGAGCGCCACGACCCGGTCCGAGCGTCCTCCCGGCCCTCCCGCGGGCGGACCTCGCGGTGGCCCCATGGGCATGGGGCTGGGCATGCCCGGGCAGAAGTCCATGGACTTCCGCGGCTCGCTGCGCCGGCTGCTGACCGTCCTGCGGCCCGAGCGCCCGCGGCTCGTCGCCGTCCTGGTGCTCGGTGCGCTGTCGGTGGCCGCTGCGGTGGCCGGCCCCAAGCTGCTGGGCAACGCCACGGACGTGCTGTTCGAGGGCGTCGTGTCGCGGCAGCTCGCCGGGTCCGTGCCCGCGGGGACCACCCAGCAGCAGGCGGTCGAGGCGCTGCGGGCGGCGGGGCAGGAGACGCTGGCCGACATGGTCGCCGGCATGTCCGACCTGACGGTCGGCGCCGGGGTCGACTTCGAGCGGCTCGGGTCGATCCTGCTCGTCGTGCTGGGGGTGTACGTCGCGGCCTTCCTGTTCGGCTGGTGGCAGGGGCGGCTGACGGCGCGCGCGGTGCAGAACACGGTGCTCCGGATGCGCTCGCAGGTCGAGGAGAAGCTCGGCCGGGTGCCGCTGTCGTACTTCGACCGGCAGCCGCGCGGCGAGCTGCTGTCACGCGTCACCAACGACATCGACAACGTCGCCCAGACGGTGCAGCAGACGCTGTCGCAGCTGGTCACGTCCGTGCTCACGGTCATCGGCGTGCTCGCGATGATGTTCTGGATCTCGCCGTTGCTCGCCGTGGTGGCGCTGGTGACCGTGCCGCTGTCGGTGGTCATCGCCGCCGCCATCGCCAAGCGGTCGCAGCCGCAGTTCGTCGAGCAGTGGGCGTGGACGGGCAAGCTGAACGCGCACATCGAGGAGATGTTCACCGGGCACGACCTCGTCACGGTCTTCGGCCGCCAGCAGGAGGCCGCCGCGACGTTCGCCGAGCGCAACGAGCGCCTCTACGAGTCCGCCTTCCGTGCGCAGTTCATCTCCGGGATCATCCAGCCGGCGCTCGGGTTCGTCGCCAACCTCAACTACCTGGTCGTCGCCGTGGTCGGCGGCCTGCGGGTGGCGTCCGGGACCATGACGCTCGGCGACGTGCAGGCGTTCATCCAGTACAGCCGGCAGTTCACCCAGCCGATCACGCAGATCGCGTCGATGGCGAACCTCCTGCAGTCGGGCGTCGCGTCGGCCGAGCGCGTCTTCGAGCTGCTCGACGCCGACGAGCAGACCCCGGGCCCCTCGCAGCCGGCGACGCTGCCCGCGCGCGTGCGCGGGCGCGTCGCCTTCGAGGACGTGTCCTTCCGCTACGAGGCGGACACCCCGCTCATCGAGCACCTGTCGGTCGTCGCCGAGCCCGGCCAGACGATCGCGATCGTCGGGCCCACCGGCGCGGGCAAGACCACGCTGGTCAACCTGATCATGCGGTTCTACGAGGTCGACGCCGGACGGATCACGCTCGACGGGATCGACACCCGGGACCTCACGCGTGACGCGCTGCGCTCCCAGATGGGCATGGTCCTGCAGGACACGTGGCTGTACGAGGGCACCATCGCGGAGAACATCGCGTACGGCGTCGACGACGCGACGCAGGAGCAGATCGTCGAGGCGGCCGTCGCGACCCACGTCGACCGCTTCGTCCGGACGCTGCCCGACGGGTACGACACGGTCCTGGACGACGAGGGCGGGGCGGTGTCCGCGGGGGAGAAGCAGCTGCTCACCATCGCGCGGGCGTTCCTCGCGGACCCGGCGATCCTCATCCTCGACGAGGCGACGTCGTCCGTGGACACCCGCACCGAGGTGCTCGTGCAGCACGCGATGAATGCGCTGCGCGTGGGCCGCACGTCGTTCGTCATCGCGCACCGGCTGTCGACGATCCGCGACGCCGACGTGATCCTGGTGATGGAGCACGGCCAGATCGTGGAGAAGGGCAGCCACGACGAGCTGCTGGCGGCGCACGGCGCGTACGCCCGGCTGTACGAGAGCCAGTTCGCCGCGGCGGTCGCGCCCGTCGACTGAGAGCGGGCGGTGGTGCAGGCCGCTTCGAGGGAGTCAGGCCGCCCCCGAAGGTCCCAGGTGAGGGCTGAGGACGCGCCGTAGCGTCGAGTGGGACGACGCCGCGTCTCACGGGAGGGTCGACCCATCAGCTCCGCCACCGCCTCAGCGCCCACGCACCAGCCGGCCGGCAAGGACCGGGGGAGCAGGCCGCCGCGCGCCGAGCGGTTGCGTCGGCCCAGCCGCCCGACCGTCGGCCTCGTGGTCGGTCCGCTGCTGGCCCTCCTCGTCGGCTGGGCAGTCCCGGACATGATGCCCGAGGCGGCCGGGGCGCCCCAGTACGCCGGTGCCGTGACCGCCGCGACCCTCGTGCTCATGGGCGTGTGGTGGATGACCGAGGCGCTGCCGCTGGCGGTGACGGCGCTGCTGCCGCTGGTGGTGCTCCCTGTCGCGGGCGTCGCACCCGTCTCCGACGTCGCCGCGCCGTACGCGAACAAGGTGATCTTCCTGTTCCTCGGCGGGTTCGTGCTCGCCGTCGCGCTGCAGCGCTGGGACGTGCACCTGCGGATCGCGCTCGGCGTGGTGCGGCTGGTCGGCACCGCCCCGCGGCGCCTCGTGCTCGGGATGATGGTCGCCACCGCCCTGCTGAGCATGTGGGTCTCGAACACCGCGACCGCCGTGATGATGCTGCCCATCGGGGTGTCCGTCCTCGCGCTGCTGGGGCGGGAGCGAGGCGGCGTCGACGCGCGGCTGTCGGCCGCCCTCATGCTGGGCATCGCCTACGCGGCGACGATCGGGTCGTTCGGCACGATCATCGCGAGCCCGCCGAACGCGCTGCTCGTCGGCTACGTCTCGGAGACGTACGGCATCGAGATCAGCTTCGGCCAGTGGATGGCCGTCGGGCTCCCGCTGTCGATCGTGTTCCTGCTGCTCGCCTGGCTCGTGCTGACCCGGGTGATCTTCCGCTTCGACCCCGCACCGTTGTGCGAGGACGACACCGTGGTGCGCGTCGAGCTCGACCGGCTCGGCCCCATGGGCCACCCGCAGCGGCGGGTCGTCGCGGTCTTCGCGCTCGCGGCGGTGTCCTGGATCGCGCTGCCGCTGGTCTGGCCCGGCACCCCCGTCACGGACGAGGTCGTGGCCGTCATCGTCGCGATCCTGCTGTTCCTGCTGCCGTCCGGCGACGACTGCGGCGGACGGCTGCTCGACTGGTCGGACACGCGCGAGCTGCCGTGGGGGATCCTCCTGCTGTTCGGTGGCGGCCTGGCGCTGGCCTCGCAGATCACGGCGTCCGGGCTGTCGGTCTGGATCGGCGAGCGCGCGCACGGGCTGCACGGCCTGCCCACCTTCGTGGTCGTCGCCGCGGTGTGCGTGCTGACCGTCGCGATGACCGAGTTCATGTCGAACACCGCCACGGCGGCGACGCTGCTGCCGATCATGAGCACGGTCGGCGACGCGCTCGGGTACGGGCCGCTGCTCCTCGCGGTACCGGTCGCGCTCGCCGCCGGGTGCACCTTCATGATGCCCGCCGCGACCCCGCCCAACGCCATCGCCTACTCGTCCGGCTACGTGCGGGTGCCGGACATGATCCGCGCGGGGGCGCCCCTGAGCGTCGCGTCCGTGCTGCTCGTGACGATCACCGTGACGACGCTCGCGTCGTGGGTGCTCGGCATCCCGGGCTGAGGATGAGAACCTGGTCACCGCTGCGGTGGCGCCGACGTCCTGACGCGCCCGCAGATCTCTGACACCGTCGTCCCGAGGAGCCGCATGACCGTCCACCCGACCACGCCCGCCGCCGTCGCGAGCAGGGCCGTCGCCGACCCCGGGGTCGCGCACCGCGCGCGGACCCGCACCGTCCAGGTCGTCGACACCGCGGGCCGCCCGCTGGCCGGTGCGCCGGTCACCGTCGAGCAGGTGGCGCACGGGATCGCCTTCGGCTGCATCGGGTTCGACGAGACCGAGCGGGCCTGGCGCCGGCTCACGGGTGTGCAGGCCGCACCCGGGGAGGACGAGCTGCTCGACCGCCTCGACGCGCTGTGGTTCGACCTGTTCGACACCGCCACCCTGCCCTTCTACTGGGGCACCTTCGAGCCGCGGCAGGGCCAGGTGCGGACCGCCGCCCTGCGTGCGGCCGCCGAGCACTACGTGTCCCGCGGGGCGCGCGTGAAGGGCCACCCGCTCGTGTGGCACACCGTGGCGCCGCGGTGGCTCGAGCCCCTGCCGGACGACGAGGTGCTGCGCCTGCTGCGCGAGCGCGTGCGTCGCGACGCGGGCGAGTTCGCGGGCCTCGTCGACACGTGGGACGCGATCAACGAGGTCGTGATCATGCCGGTGTTCACCAAGGACACCAACGCGGTCACCCGGGTCGCCAAGACCGTGGGGCGCGTGGGCATGATCCAGCTGGCCTTCGACGAGGCGCGCGCCGCCAACCCCGCGGCGACGCTCCTGCTCAACGACTTCGACATGTCCGCCGACTACGAGCACCTCGTCGAGGACTGCCTGGCCGCCGGCGTGCGCATCGACGCACTGGGCCTGCAGAGCCACATGCACCAGGGCGCGTGGGGCCGTGACAAGACGCTCGACGTGCTCGAGCGGTTCGGCCGGTTCGGCCTGCCGCTGCACTTCACCGAGACGACGATGCTGTCCGGCGAGCTCATGCCGAAGCACCTCGACGACCTCAACGACCACCGGGTCGACGTGTGGCCCAGCACGCCCGACGGCCTGGACCGGCAGGCGGAGGAGATGGTGGCGCACTACCGCACGCTCATCGCCGACGCGCGGGTGCAGGCGGTCACCTACTGGGGCCTGTCGGACCACGGGATGTGGCTCAACGCACCCGGCGGGCTCGTCTTCGCCGACGGCACGCCCAAGCCCTCGTACGACGCGCTGCGCGACCTGGTGCGCGGGCAGTGGTGGCTCGCGCCGACCACGGTCGTGACCGACGACGCGGGCCGCGTGGACGTCACCGGTCTGCCCGGGCGCTACGCGGTCGAGGTCGACGGCACGCGCACCGAGGTGCTCATCGGGGAGGGCGACACCGCCGTCGTGCCCGTGACGGTCGGTTGACCGGGCGGGTCGGCGCCGGCGGCGGTGAGGTGCGGGACACCTCACCGCCGCCGGTCGTGCGAGGAGCGTCCGCGGCGGACGACGCCCCCACACCCCTCGCCCGTCCGCGGCTCGTCCGCGACCGTCTGACGCTCGGCCTGTACGCGCCGTTCGTGGTGTGGGGCTGGCTGCTCTACAGCTTCAACCCGTCCGTGCCGCTGCTGGCCTCCGAGCTCGGCATCACCGGCGCGCAGGCGGGCCTGCACGGCACCGCGATGGCGGTGGGCGGCCTGGCGGCCGCGCCGCTGACGCCGCGCGTCGTGCGGCGGGTCGGCCGCCGGGGCACCCTCGTGGGCGGCTCGTTGCTCGTCGCGCTCGGCGTCGTGGGGCTGCTGCTCGGGCCGACGCTGCCGTGGACGCTCACGGGGATGTTCGTCACCGCGCTCGGCGGCAACATCATGATCGCGTCCACCGTCGTGGGCATCGCGCAGCACACCGGGCCGGCGGCCTCCGCCGCGATCACGGAGGCCAACGGGGCGGGATCGACCGTGGGGCTCGTGGGGCCGCTGGCGGTCGGCGCGTGCGTGGCCGCCGGGTGGGGGTGGCGGCCGGGAGTGGCCGTGACGATCGTCCTCGGGATCGCCGCCGCCGTGCTGCTCGCGCGTCTGCCGGCGTCGCCGGCGCTGCCGCGCGGACTGCGCCGCGGTGCCGCGAGCGGGGCGTCGAGCGGGCAGGACGCCGACGCGCCGCCGGTCGTCGCGCCTGCCGCCGGGAGCGGCACGAGCGTCGGGAGCGCGGGGTCCTCCGTCCGCGGCCGCGTCCGGTTCGCGGTGCCGCTGTTCCTCACCTCCATCGTCGCGGCCACCGCGCTCGAGAACGCCACCACGTACTGGGCCACCGACCTCGTGCTGTCCCGGACCGACGCGGGCCCCGGCATCGCGACCGCCACGGCGGCGGGGCTGATCGCGGGCATGTCGGCCGTGCGGTTCGTCGTCGGGCCCCTGTCGTTGCGGGTGCACCCCGCGCACCTGCTCGCCGCGTCCTTCGGGGTCGCGGTGGTGGGGTGGGCGATCCTGTGGACCGCCACGGACGCGCGGGTGGCGCTCGCCGGACTCGTCGTCGCCGGGATCGGGTACGGCGTGCAGTACCCGCTGTCGGTCGCGCTGCTCCTCGCCGCCTCGCCGGGGCAGGGCGACCGCACGCAGTCGCGTGCGACCCTGGCCGGTGCCCTGGCGATCGGCGTCGCGCCATTCCTGCTGGGGGCGCTCGCCGACGCGTTCGGCACCCACCGGGCGTTCCTGCTGGTCCCCGTGGTCGCCGTCGTCGGGATGGTCGTGGCCACCCTGGGCGGGCGGGTCGTGCGCCGGCCGGCGGTGCTCTGAGCCCGTGCGCGGCCTGGCAGGATGACGCGGTGTCCCGCCTCGACCTGCACCACGTGACCGACCGTGACGACCCCCGCCTGGCCGACTACGTCGGCCTGACCGACGTCGCGCTGCGGACGCGGGTCGAGCCGGCGAACGGGCTGTACATCGCCGAGAGCTCGACGGTCCTGGGCCGTGCGCTGCGCGCGGGGCACCGGCCGCGGTCGGTGCTGCTGGCGCCGCGCTGGCTGCCGGACCTCGAGGCGATGCTCGACGAGGTGCCCGGCGACGAGCCCGTCACCGTGTACGTCGCCGACGAGCCGGTGCTCGAGGCGATCACCGGCTTCCACGTGCACCGCGGGGCGCTGGCGGCGATGCACCGGCCGGACCTGCCGTCGGTCGCCGACGTGCTGGCCGGGGCGCGCGGGGGCACGGGGGCGCGGCGCGTCGCGGTGCTGGAGGACCTCGTCGACCACACCAACGTCGGCGCGGCGTTCCGCTCGGCCGCCGCGCTCGGGGTCGACGCCGTGCTGGTCACGCCGCGCTGCGCGGACCCGCTGTACCGGCGCTCGGTGCGCGTGTCCATGGGCACCGTGTTCCAGGTGCCGTGGACGCGCATCGACCCGTGGCCCGGCGGCATCGCGACGCTGCGGGACGCCGGGTTCGTCACCGCCTCCCTCGCGCTGTCGGACGACGCCGTGTCGCTCGACGACCTGGTGGCCGACCCCCCGGAGCGCCTCGCGCTGGTGCTCGGGGCCGAGGGTGACGGGCTCAAGCCGGCCACCGTCGCCGCCGGCGACGTCACGGTGCGGATCCCGATGGCCGGGGGAGTCGACTCCCTGAACGTGGCGGCCGCGGCGGCCGTGGCGTTCTGGGCGACCCGGGTCTGACGGGCACGCGTCGTTCAGCCGGCGGCCAGGCCGACGGCCTCCTGCCGGGCGGACGCCCCGGCCACCTCGCGTCCCGCGTCCTCCTGCGGGCGTGCCGGACGGCGCGGGCGGCCACGCGCGACGAGCAGCACCGTGACCCCGGCGGCGAAGACGACGCCGCAGGCCGCGAGGGCGACCGGCCCGTCCGCGACGCGCAGCACGGCGGCTCCGACCGCCGCACCGGCGCCCATGGCGAGGACCGCGAACGTCCGGTGACGCCACTGCGCCCCCGTCTGGCGTCCGCCGCCGAGGCGGCTCTCGCGCGTGACGTTGGCCAGCGTGCTGGTGACGACGACCGTGGTGATGTCGGTGTTGCCCACGGGCTTGACCGCGGCGACCTGCGCGCCCATGAGCGCCGCCAGCACGGCGGTGAGTGTGATCTGCCCGACGGCCGCCAGCTCCCCGACCGCGGCCCACACGCCGACGAGCACGAAGACCAGGGCGGTCCCGGCGACCAGGAGCCAGGCGCTGCGCGCCGGCAGCCCCACCGGGTGGCCGCGCCGCACGAGCCGTCCGCCGACGACGGACCCGAGCGCGAACCCGACGAGGGCGAACGCGTTGTTGAGCAGCGGGATGTCGGGCACCCCGACCAGCGCGAACGCCAGGAACAGCACGTTGCCGGTCATGTTGCCGGTGAAAACGCCGTCCAGGGCGAGGAAGCTCACGGCGTCGATGGCGCCGGTGGCCGCGGTCAGGAGGAGCAGGCCGGAGGTGTACAGGCCGACGGGGGTGGGGCGGCGCATCAGGCGTCCTTCAGCTGGGTGTGGATGTCGGTCAGGTGCTCGCGCATCGCGGCGGTCGCGGCGTCCGCGTCGTGCGCCTCCACCGCGGCGTAGATGGCGCGGTGCCCGGCGAGCGAGCTCGCGCGGGCGGCCCTGGTCGCGTGGGAGCGGCGGCGCACGGGCAGGGTCCAGTCGGCCATGAGCCCGTGCAGCGTGGTGAGCAGCGGGTTGCGCGCCGCCTGGGCGAGCAGCAGGTGGAACTCCAGATCGAGCTCGACGGAGCGTGCGGCGGTGAGCGGACCCTGCGACGCGTCGAGGACGTCGTGCAGCTGCAGGAGGTTCGCGGCCGTGGCGCGACGGGCGGCGAGCCCGGCCACGGACGGTTCGACGATGAGCCGGAGCTCGGCGGCGTCGGCGCTCGCGACGCCCGTCACGCCCGCGTTCAGGCCCTCGAGGGCGCGCTGCTCGGCCGAGGCCTCGACGACCACGGTGCCCCGGCCCGGGCGGCGCTCGATGAGGTGCTTGGACTCGAGCTCGAACATCGCCTCACGCAGCGAGGCGCGGGACACGGCGAGCTGCTCGGCGAGCTCCCGCTCGCCCGGCAGACGCTGCCCCGGGGCGAGCTCGCCGGTGGCGATGAGGCGTTCGAGGTGGGCCGCCAGGGTGACCGAGATGGTCGGTGACCTGCGCGCCAACGGCGGGACCGGTGTCGTCACGAGGAGCTCCTTCGCCTGTCCGTCGTCGGTCGCACGGGTGTGCACGACGGCACGCTAGCAATCACCAGCGGTCAGATGGTCTGACCAATGTTTCGCCCTGGGTCGACTCGGTAAACAGTGCGTTTCCGTGTCCGGGATGCCCGTTCCCGCCCTCGGAGGCGCGTCTACCTTCATGCCACATCGGTCAGACCATCCGACCGAGAGACACCAAGGGCGGCGTCGCGGCACCTCCGTCCGGTGGGGCCTCGACGCCGGTGCCCGGCGACCGGAAGGCACCCGCGATGCGCACCACGAAGAACTCCCGCACGGCAGTCCTCATCACCGGAGCAGTCGCCACGCTGCTCGCCCTGACGGCCTGCGCGGGGTCCAGCTCGGCCGCCGAGGGCGCCGGCGAGGTCACCTACCCCGAGCTCGCCGAGTCGGCGGCCTGCGTCGAGCTGCGCGAGCAGAACCCCGACCTGGTGGGCACCACCCAGACCAACGCGCTGAACCCGCACACCCCCGGCTACGAGGTCGTCAACCCCGAGAACCCCGACGAGTTCATGGGCTTCGACATCGACCTCGGTGAGGCGATCGGCGACTGCCTCGGCTTCGACGTCGACTACCTGCCCGTCGGGTTCTCGGAGCTCGTGCCCACGGTCGCCAGCGGCCAGGCCGACTGGATCATCTCCAACCTGTACGCCACGCAGGAGCGCGCGCACGGCGGCGTCGACTTCATCAGCTACTCCAAGGTCTTCGACGGGATCCTGGTGACCACGGGCAACCCGCAGGGCATCACCGGCATCGACACCTCGCTGTGCGGCACCACCGTCGCCCTCAACAAGGGCTACGTCGAGGTGCCGCTGGTCGAGGCGATGGTCCCCGAGTGCGAGGCCGCCGGCCTCGAGGCGCCCACCGTCAGCCTCTTCGACTCCAGCGCCGACTGCGTGCAGGCGATCCTCGCCGGCCGCGCCGACGCCTACATCAACGACGTCAACACCGTGCGGGGCTACGTCGCGCAGCACCCCGACGACCTCGACACCGCCGAGACCGTGATGCTCGACTACGAGATCGGCATCGGCGTCCTGCAGGGCGAGCACGCCTTCCGCGACGCCGTCCAGGCCGCGCTCGTCGAGATCCAGGAGTCCGGGCTCCAGACGGAGCTGGCCGGGAAGTGGTCCCTCGACGAGAACGCGCTGGCCGAGCCCGCCGTGCTGAGCGTCGGCTGACCGTCGCACCGACCGAGATGACGAGCGACGCGAGGGCGGCCCGACCATGACCGAGTTCCTGCACTACCTGACCCTTCCCTACCTGCTCGAGGGCATCGGCTTCACCCTGCGGCTCACCGCGATGGGGTTCGTCGGCGGCATGGTCCTGGGCCTGCTCCTGGCGGCGATGCAGCTCACCCGGTTCCGGGCACTGACCTGGGTCGCCCGGGCGTACGTGACCCTCTACCGGGGCACGCCGCTGATCCTGCAGCTCGTCTTCGTCTTCTCCGTGCTGCCACGGGCGGGGATCACCCTGTCCCCGCTCGTGGCCGGGGGTGTGGCCCTCGCGCTCAACGAGGCCGTGTTCTTCGCGGAGATCTTCCGGTCCGGCATCAAGGGCGTCGACCCCGGTCAGGTCGCCGCGGGACGTGCCCTGGGCATGCGGCCGACGCTGCTGATGCGCCGCGTCGTGGCACCCCAGGCCCTGCGGTCGATGGTCCCGGCGCTGGGCAGTGAGGCCGTCACCACGATGAAGAACTCGGCGCTCGCGTCGATCATCGCGGTGCCGGAGCTCACGCTGCGCACGCAGCAGCTCGCGTCGGCGACGTTCGACTACTTCGAGATCTACTTCGCCACCGCGGTGATGTACCTGGTGCTGACCGGGGCGCTGACCCTGGTACAGCTCGCGGTGGAGCGGGCGCTCGACCTGGACCGTCCGGCGCGGACCTCGCTGCGGACGTGGGCCGCGCGCCTCGGCCGGCCGGCGGTGGCCGTCCCGGCCACGGTCGCGCCGGACCCGCGCCGGACGTCGGACCGTACCGACGCCGGCCTCGGCACGGTGGTCCCGCTGACCCACGCGGACCCGCCGCCGCGCAGCTTCGGCCAGGCGCTCATCGAGGCGTTCGGTCTGCGCAAGTCCTACGGCGAGAACGAGGTGCTGCGCGGCATCGACCTGCAGATCCGGCAGGGCGAGGTCGTCGCCCTGCTGGGCCCCAGCGGGTCGGGCAAGAGCACCCTGCTGCGCTGCATCAACCACCTCGAGGGTCTCGACGGCGGCGCGGTGCTGGTGGGCGGCACGGCCATCGGGTACTCGGAGCGCGGCGACGAGCTCGTCGAGCGGCGCGTCGCCCAGCAGCGGGTCGACGCCGGCGTCGGGATGGTGTTCCAGCAGTTCAACCTGTTCCACCACCTGACGGCGCGCGAGAACGTCGCGGCCCCGCTGCGCTGGGTGCACGGCTGGTCCCGCGAGGACGCCGACGCCCGCGCCGACGAGCTGCTGGCGCAGGTCGGCATGGCGCACCGCGCGGACGCCCTGCCGCGGCACATGTCCGGTGGTCAGCAGCAGCGCGTGGGCATCGCCCGGGCGCTGGCGTCCAACCCGAAGGTGCTGCTGCTCGACGAGCCGACCAGCGCCCTGGACCCCGAGCTCGTCGCGGAGGTGCTGGGCGTCATCCAGAACCTCGCGCGGCAGGGCGGTCTGACGATGATCATCGCCACCCACCAGCTGCGGTTCGCCCGCGAGGTGGCGGACCGGGTCGTCTTCATGGCGGGCGGGGTGGTCGTCGAGCAGGGCACGGCAGAACAGGTGATCGGTGACCCGCAGGTCGAGGCGACGCGTCGCTTCGTCCGCGCGATGGACTCGGCGGAGGTCTGAGATGAGCACGGTTGGCGCAGCACGCACGCACCACGTCTTCCCGGCGTCCGCAGGGGTGCCGCCCCAGGTCGGCCCGTTCAGCCACGCCGTGCGGTTCGGCGACCTGCTGTTCGTCACCGGGCAGATGCCCACCGACCCCGCGACGGGGCAGCTCGTGGCCGGCGGCCTGGTGGAGCAGACCCGCCAGGTGATGGCGAACCTGCAGGCCGTCGTCCGTGCCGCGGGCGCCGAGCTGGACGACACCCTCATGGTCCGCGCCTACCTGACGGACTTCGACGACTTCGACGCGTTCAACGCGGAGTACCGCACCTGGTTCGACGACCCGCTGCCGAGCCGGACCTGCGTCGGTGTCACGGGCCTCGCGGTCGGTGCGCTGGTCGAGGTGGACCTGGTGGTCGGCATGCCGGGCGGTGCGGCATGAGCGCGGCGACGGTCGTGGGCGCGTCCCCGACGCTGCAGCCCGGCCAGGGCGCCGTCCGAGGCGAGCACTACCTGCCGTCGCGCGCCGACGAGGTGCGCTGGGGCTGGCTGCCCAACGCCGATGCGTCCCCGGCGCTGCGCGTGGCCGACGGTGCGACGGTCACCATCGACACGCTGTCCCACGAGGGCCTGCTGGCCGACCAGGGCCGCGACCCGGCGCGCTACATCCGGCAGTTCGGCGACGTGGACGTGCTGGACGACGCGGTCGAGGTGGCCGCGAGCGGGCTGGTGAACGGCCCGGACGACGGCCCGCACGTGGTCACCGGGCCGGTCGCGGTCGCCGGTGCCCGGCCCGGCGACATGCTGCGGGTCGACGTGCTGGACCTGGCGTACCGGGTGCCGTACGGGTTCGTGAGCAACCGGCACGGGTTCGGTGCGCTGGCGGGGGAGTACCCGCAGGACCGGGACTCCACGCCCACCCGGCACGTGGACCGCATGATCACGGACGGCTCGGTGAGCCACTTCGCGTGGGTCGAGCACCGCGCCGGACGTGACGTCGGCGTGATGGACGCCGGCCCCGGGCGCACGGTGCAGTTCGCGCTCGCACCGTTCCTCGGTCTCATGGGCACGGCGCCCGCCACGAGCGACGCGGTGCCGTCGGTGCCGCCGGGGGACCACGGCGGCAACATCGACATCAAGCACGCCGGCGTCGGGGCCACCCTGTACCTGCCGGTGTCCGTCGACGGCGCCCTGTTCTACACGGGCGACCCGCACTTCGCCCAGGGCAACGGCGAGGTCGCGCTGACGGCGCTCGAGGCGTCGCTGCGCGCGACGCTGCGCCTGAGCGTGGTCCCCGCGGCGCAGGTGCCCGGTGTGCTGGGCGGGGTGCGCACGCCCGTCGTGGAGACGGCGACGCACTGGATCCCGACCGGCATGGACCCGGACCTCGACGAGGCGATGCGCCATGCCGTGCGCCACGCCGTGGCCTTCCTGCACGGCCGGTTCGGGGTGCCACGCTCGGTGGCGCTGGCGTACCTGTCGGCGGCCGGCGACTTCGAGGTCAGCCAGGTGGTCGACGCGGTCAAGGGCGTGCACTGCCTGATCCCGAAGGCGGACTGGGCCGCCTGGGTCTGACGCGCGCTCGGCTGACCCGCGCCGGGTCAGCCGAGCGCGAGCCCGTCGACCACCTCGACACCCGGCGCCCGCACCAGCAGCGCACCGGGCAGCGCGATCTTCGAGTGCCGCACGCCGCTGCCGATGACGACGGTGGCACCGGCGGCCGGGTCGTCGGCCGCCACGTCCGCGTCGGCCAGCACGCGGTACCCCGTCGGCAGGCCGAGCGGCGTGATGCCGCCGTACTCCATGCCGGAGTCGGCGGTGGCCCGGTCCACCGGCAGGAAGGACGCCTTGCGCACGTCGAGCAGGCGCTTGACGGCGTTGTTGACGTCGGCGCGGGTCGTGGCGCGCACGAGGCACGCCGCGGTGCGTTCCTCACCCGCACGCCGGCCCGCGACGAGGACGCAGTTGACCGACGCTGACAGCGGCAGGTCGTACGCCTCGGTCATGGCGGCGGTGTCGGCGAGGTCGGGGTCGATGGCGGCGACGAGGACGGCGTCGGCGACGGCGGGCTCGACGACCGCCCACCCGCTGATCGCGGCGTGCGTGCCCGCGGCCAGCAGGTCGGGGCGGTCGACGGCGCGCTCCCAGGTCAGGGTCCCGAGGGCGGTGGTCATGCGCGGCAGGGTACCCGGCCGGCTCACCGCTGGCAGGTGCCCATGAGGACGGCGCGGGCGACGGTGTGGAACACCAGGGCGCAGCTCGCGGCCCCCGGCAGGGTGTCGCGCGTCAGGCCCAGGTCGGCGGTGTCCAGGGCGTGCACCGCGACGTAGTAGCGGTGCACCTGGTCACCGGGCGGGGGCGCGCAGCCCACGTACCCCGCGACTCCGTCGTCGCCCCGCAGGTGGAACGCCCCGGAGGGGAGGCCGGAGCCGTCGGGACGCCCGGCGCCGGTCTCCAGCGACGTGACGTCGGGGCCGAGCCCCAGCACGGTCCAGTGCCACCACCCGGCGACCCCCGGCGCGTCGGGGTCGAAGACGCTCACCGCGAACCCGGCCGTGTGCTCCGGGAACCCGGACCACGACAGCTGCGGCGAGACGTTCTGCCCCGCGTCGGTGTTGGTGTGCACGTCGGGGACCGGTGCGCCGTGCACCCAGTCGGTGCTGGTGAGCGTGAACGTCGGGACGGGGGGCAGCAGCGCGTACGGTTCTGGGGCGACAGGACGAGTCAGGGACGTGGGCACGAGAACCTCCGGTCGGCCCCGGCGCCGGTCGCCGGGGGTCAGCCCATCGTGGCGGTGCCGAGGGACCGGCGCACGTGCGCGCGGGCGTGGGCGAGCGCGTCGTCCAGGTCGTCGAACAGGTGCCGCTCGTCGGCGAGCGCTGCGATGACTCCGAGGCTCTCCGCGAGCCGCTGGTGCTCGGGTCGCAGCCCTTTGAGCAGGACGACGATGCCGCGCCGGCGCAGGTCGTCGATGATCTCGACGAGCGCGTTGGCGCCGCTCGCGTCGAGCATGCGCACGTTGCCCAGCCGCAGCACGACGACGCGCACGTCGCTGACCAGTGCGAGCTCGTCGAGGAACCGGCGCACGTCGGCGAAGAACAGCGCGCCGTCGATGCGGTAGACCGCGATGTGCTCATGCAGCAGGGTGCGTCCCGTGTCCGCGGTGAGCTGCTCGTGGGACTCCTCCGCCTCGTGCGGCATCGGCTCGCGGTGCAGACCGCTGCTGCGGGCCATCGCGCGCAGCGCCACCACAGCGGCGACGGCGACCCCCACCTCGACGGCCATGACGAGGTCGAACACGACGGTCACCGCGAGCGTCACGCAGAACACGAGCGCACCGGAGCGCCCGGACCGGCAGATGGCGCGCGCGGTCCGCAGGTCGACCATGCGGGCGGCGGTGACGAGCAGCACGCCGGCCAGCACGGACAGCGGGATGCGCCCGACCAGGGGCCCGGCGAGGTAGATGATCGCGGCCAGCACGAGGGCGTGCATGAGGGCGGCGACCCGGGTGCGCCCGCCGGCGCGGACGTTGACGGCGGTGCGGGCGATCGCCCCGGTCGCCGGCAGACCGCCGAACAGGCCCGACGCGACGTTGGCCAGGCCCTGGCCGAACAGCTCGCGGTTGGGCCGGGTGCGCTCGATGTCGTCGGCCATGCCGTCGGCGACGCGCGCGGACAGCAGCGACTCCAGGGCAGCGAGCGCCGCCACCGCGAGGGCCGCGGAGAACAGCGCGCTGGTGGTGGCCAGGTCGACGACCGGCAGGTGCGGACCGGGCAGGGTGTCGGGCAGGACGCCGATGCGGTCGACGTCGAGCCGCGCGACCTCGGCGACGAGCGTGGCGAGCACGACGGCCACCAGGGAGGCGGGCAGGCCCTTGTGCAGCCGGGGTAGCACGATCATGACGGCCACGACGAGGGCGACGAGGGCGAGCGGCGCGACGGCCTGCGCCCAGTCGGTGGCGCCCAGGGTGCGCAGCGCGACGAGGCCGGCGTTCTCGCCCTCCGCGCGGGGGGTGTCCAGCGCGAGCGGCACCTGCTGCAGCGCGATGACGACGCCGATGCCGCACGTGAACCCCTCGACCACCGGCCACGGGATGTACGCGACGAGGCGGCCGATGCCCAGGACCCCGGCCAGCAGCACGAGGCCGCCGGCCATGATCGCGACGACGGGCACGGCCTCGGCCCCGTGGCGGGCGACCACGGGCAGCAGGACGACCGCCATGGCGCCGGTGGGCCCGCTGACCTGCAGGTGCGACCCGCCGAACACGGCGGCCACGGCACCGGCGACCACCGCGGTGATGAGGCCGGCGGCGGCGCCGAGGCCGGAGGAGACACCGAACCCGAGGGCGAGCGGCAGCGCGACGATGGCGACGGTGAGCCCGGCGATCAGGTCGTGCCGCCACGAGCGCGGCAGGTCGGCGTAGTCGGAGCGGTGGGGGGCGAGTGCGAGCAGGCGTTGCCGGGCGGTCGGCAGGAAGGTCTCGAGGCTCATGTCAGGCGTCGGTGTCGGTGTCGGTGGTGGGGGAGGCGGGGTCGGACGAGGTGGGGGCGGCGAGCGCGGAGGTCTCCTCGAGCCGGTCCCGGTGGCGCGTCGCCGCGTCGACGAGGACGTCACGGGCAGCCGTGAGCATGTCGGCGACGGCGGGCAGCGCGAGCGCGTAGTGCACGGCGTTGCCGGTGCGGTGCGCGGTGACGACACCGGCCCGTCGGAGCACCGCCAGGTGCTGGGACAGGTGCGACGCCTCCAGGCCGAGCTCGGCGAGGAGCTCGCTGACCTGCCGGTCGCGCACGACGAGGAGCTCCAGGGTGCGCACCCGCACCGGGTGGGCGAGGGCCTTGAAGAGATCGGCCTTGACGTCCGCGAGAGGACGGTCGACACCGAGGGCGTGCAGGGGCACGAGGCCTCCTGATGGCGATGTGATGAAACCATCAAATGGTAGGCGCGCGTCCGGTGAGGTCGGGACGGTGTCCCGGCATGCGCGACGGGCACCCTGGCGGCGCGTGCGCTCCCCGACTGCGCGGGTGCCGTCTGCGCACGGGCGTCGTCGGTCGGTGCCGGCGCGTGCGTCCCTCGTCGGAGCCTGCCTGGCCCTCGGGGGTTGGCTCGTGGCGGTCGTCCAGGGCGTCCTGACGTACAACCGGCTGATGGTGATGGTGAGCGCACGCCAGGCCACGGAGCTGGAGCGGCTGCTGCTCGTGATCGGCGCCGTCCTCCTCGTCGTCCACCTGGTCCAGCGGCGCCGGTGGCGGGGGGTTCTGCGCGCGGGTGCGCGAGGCGACGTCACGGCGACGTGGCTGGCGACGACGGCCGCGCTCGGCGCCGCCTGGTACGGCATCGCCGTCGTCCAGTGGTACCTCGTGGTCCGTCTCGCCTCGACCGGGCCGCAGGACCTGACCCGCGACCCGACGGTCCTGGAGCACCTGCTCCTGACCGGGGCGGGGATCGCGCTCGTCGCGCTGGCCGTGCGCCGCGTGAGTGGTCGGGCGTCCGAGGTGGCCTGAGGGCGGTCCGGCCGTCCTGGTCGGGGCGGCGCGACGTGGGCGCACGTGCTGCCCTCAGCCCACGTCCCCGCGACCGGGGCGGCGACGGTCGCGCTTGACCGACGCCCGCTGCTGCTTCGCCTCGAGGCGCCGCCGCTGTGATCCGCGCGTCGGTCGCGTCGCCCGTCGCGCCGGCCCGGGCGGGGCGAGGGCGTCGGCGACGAGCGCGGCCAGGCGTGCCCGGGCCGCGTCGCGGTTGCGCAGCTGGGAGCGGTGCTCGGAGGCGACGACGGTGAGCACGCCGCCCACGAGCCGCGACGCGAGACGCTCCAGCGCGCGCGCCCGTTGGTCCGGGGTCAGCACCGTGGAGGTCGCGACGTCCCACGACAGCTCGACGCGCGAGTCGGTGGTGTTGACGCTCTGGCCGCCGGGGCCCGACGAGCGTGAGAACCGCCACTGCAGCTCAGCGTCGGGTACCACGAGGGCGGGGGTCACCCGCAGCCCGGCGGACGGCGGGTCGGTCATGGTCCCATCCTCGCCTCTCGTCGGGGCGGTGCGGACTCCCGGCGCGGTCAGTCCTCCGCCGCGGCGGTCTCGGCGCGCAGCAGGGCCGCCGGCCGGACCGTGACGAGGCGCAGGATGCCATCGGTCGTGTGGCCATCGGCGGTGATCGGGCGACGTGCGGGGCGGCGCCGTTGCTGTCGGCCCACCCTCCCGGCAGCGGATTGACACCCCTCGAGGTGTCAGCGTCTACTGGCATCATCGAACATGTGTTCGATGATGCGGGACGGCGCGGATGTCCGTAACGCACCGTGGCGTGTCCTGCCCGTGACGGCGAGGGGGCGCGGCGGCGGGTCGCACGAGGGAGCTGACGTGGCAGGGACGAGCACCGTGGAGCGCGCGGCACGCGCGCGCGCCGCGCTGGTGGCCGCGGAGCGGCGCACCGGTGCGCGCACGGTGCTGACCGGCGCCCCCGGGGTGGTGGCGGGCGGGGCGCAGGACGCCTCGCCCGGTGCGGTGCACGACGTCCGACGCGACAGCGTGCCCGGCGGTCCGGCGACGGTGCACGCGGCGGCACCGGTCGCTTCGTCCGTCACCTCGCCGGTCGCCCCGCGGCACGACGAGCCGGTGCCTGAGCCCGGCTACCGGCGCACGTCGCTGCTCACCAGCGAGCGTCCGCCGCTGCCCGTGCCCCCGCCGCTGGCCGGGCTCCTGCCCGACGGGCTGCGCCGCGGAGCGACGACCTCGGTGCTCGGGTCCACGTCGCTGGCGCTCGGCGTGCTCGCGCACGCCTGCGCGTCGGGGGCGTGGGCCGTGGCCGTCGGGCAGCCGCGACTCGGCCTGCTGGCGGCCGCGCAGGCCGGGGTCGACCTCGCGCGGTTCGCGCTCGTCCCGGACCCCGGGGCCGACGCCGCCCTCGTGCTGGCCGCGCTGGTCGACGGGATCGACGTCGTGCTCGTCGGCCCCGACACCCCCCTCGCCGAAGCCGACCGTCGCCGCCTGTCCGCACGTGCACGCGAGCGTGGGGCCGCGCTGGTGACGACCGTGCCGTGGCCCGGTGCCGCCGTCGTCCTGGACGCCGGGCCCGTCCGCTGGTCGGGTGTCGGTGAGGGCGACGGGCGACTGCGCACCTGCGAGGTGCAGGTGCGCCGCACCGGGCGCGGCAGCGCCGCCGTCCCCACGTCGGCCGACGTGGTGCTGCCGTTCGCCCCGCCCGGTGAGCACGTGCCGCCGGGTCCCGAGCGCCGCCGTCCCCGGACGGCCGGCGGGTTGCGGCTCGTCGGATGAGCACGCGGACGACGGTGGTGTGGGTGCCCGACTGGCCCGTGGTCGCGGCGATGGCCGCCGACGAGGTTCCCCTCGACCTGCCTGCCGCCGTGCACGACGGGCGACGGGTCACCGCCGTGTCGGCGCTCGCCCGCGCCGACGGGGTGCGCCGGGGGATGCGACGCCGCCAGGCGCAGGGGGTGAGCCCCGAGCTGGTGCTGCTGCCCGCGGACGACGCGCGCGACGTGCGGCTGTTCGAGCCGGTCGCCGCGGCGACCGAGACGGTGGTCGCCGGCGTCGAGGTCGCGCGTCCCGGCCTGCTCCTGCTGCCCGCCGGCGGTGCGTCGCGGTACCACGGGTCGGAGGAGGCGCTCGCGGAGCGGATCGTCGACGCGGTCGCCCGCGCCACGGGCCACGAGTGCGGCGTCGGGACGGCCGACGGGCTGCTCGCCGCCGTGCTGGCCGCGCGCACCGGGGCCGTCGTCGAGCCCGGGGTGTCGGCGGTGTTCCTCGCACCGCACGGCGTCACCGAGCTCGTGCACGCGACCACCACGCCGGAGCAGGCCGCCGAGGTCATGCGGCTGGTCGACCTGCTGCACCGCCTGGGCCTGCGCACGCTCGGCGCGTTCGCGGCGCTGCCGGCACCCGACGTGCACGCGCGGTTCGGCCGCCTCGGCACGTGGGCGCGCACGCTCGCGCGCGGCCTCGACGAGCGTCCGCCGGCGCGTCGCCGGCCCGAGGCCGACCTCGAGGTCACCGCCGACCTGGACCCACCGGTCGACCGTGTCGACACCGCGACGTTCGCCGGGCGGCGCCTGGCCGAGCAGCTGCACGCCGACCTCGTCGCCCGGTCCGTGACGTGCGGGCGCCTGCAGATCACGGCCCGCACCGACGAGGGCACGGAGCTGGTGCGCACGTGGCGCACCGACCTGGGCGGGTGGGGTGCGCTCGCGGCCGCGCGCATCACCGACCGGATCCGCTGGCAGCTCGACGGGTGGCTCACCGCGTCGGCCGTCGCCACGGCCCGGGACCGGCGGCGCGAGGCCTGGGAGCGGGAGCGGGGCGTCGGGTCCGGTGACCGGCCGGTCGACGTGCGCGCGCCCGGCGACGAGGACGACCTCGCGCCCGTCGCGCTGGTCCGCCTCACGCTCACCGCGCTCGACGTCGCCCCCGCGGGGGCCGAGGCCACACAGCTGTGGGGTGGCCCGTCGGGCGGTGACCTGCGTGCGCACCGGGCGCTGGAGCGTGCGCAGAGCATCGTCGGGGGGCAGGGTGTCCTCACGGTGACCCTGCAGGGCGGGCGGGACGTGCACGACCAGGTGCACGTGCGGCCCTGGGGCGAGCAGAGCGACCCGCCGCGCCCGCTCGACCGGCCCTGGCCGGGGCGTCTGCCGGACCCGGCGCCCGCGACCGTGCTGACGGAGCCCGTGCGCGTCGAGGTGCGGGACGTCGGCGGGACGCCCGTACGGATCGACCGGCGCGGCCGGCTGAGCGGACCGCCCGGCAGCGTGCGTGCCGTGCGGACCGACGTCGACGACGGCGGCCGGGCCGTCGCCGGGTGGGCCGGGCCCTGGCTGCTGTCCGACCGCTGGTGGGCCCACCCGGGTACCGCGCCGCAGGTGCGCGCCCACCTGCAGGTCGCGTTCGACGACGGCGGTGCGGTGCTGCTCACGCACACCGACGGGGTGTGGACCTGCGAGGCCGACTATGACTGAGCACCGCGTCCGCGGACGCGTCGTGCACGAGGCCCGCACGGACTGGCCGCCGCGCTACGCCGAGCTGCACGCGCACTCGGCCTTCAGCTTCCTCGACGGGGCGAGCCAGCCCGAGGAGCTCGCCGCCGAGGCCGCCCGGCTGGGCCAGAGCGCGCTGGCGCTGACCGATCATGACGGGCTCTACGGCGTGGTGCGGTTCGCGCAGGCCGCGCGGGCGGTGGGGTTGCCCACGGTGTTCGGTGCCGAGCTGCACCTGCCCGCGCCCGACCCGCGCCGCCACCCGCGCGAGAAGCGCCCGACGCCCGGCCCGCCGGTGCTCGACGCGCCCACGGGCGTCCCCGACCCGCGCGCGAGCCACCTGCAGGTGCTGGCCCGCGGGCCCGACGGGTACCGCGCCCTGTCACGGGCGATCGCCGAGGGGCACCTGCGCACGGGCCGCAAGGGCGCCGCCGAGTACCACCTCGAGGAGCTGGCCGAGGCCGCCGCGGGGCAGTGGCTGGTGCTGACGGGGTGCCGCAAGGGTGCCGTCCGGCGGGCGCTGGCCGGTGGGGACCCGTCGGGGGTCCTCGGTGTCGCGCGCGGCGGGCTCGAGGCGGCGCGCGTCGAGCTGGACCGGCTCGTCGCGCTGTTCGGGCGGGACAACGTGGCCGTCGAGACGACGATGCACGGTGACGCGTACGACACCGACCGCGCCGACGCGCTCGCCACGCTCGCGAGCGAGGCGCACCTGCCGCTGGTGGCGACCGGCAACGTGCACTACGCCACCGAGCGCGACGCGGACCTCGCCCAGGCGCTCGCGGCCGTGCGCTCGCGGTCCTCGCTCGACGACCTGGACGGGTGGCTGCCCGGTGCGCCCGTCGCGCACCTGCGCTCGGCCGCCGAGATGCTCTACCTGCACCGCCGGCACCCGAGCGCGGTGGCCACGGCGGCGGACCTGGCCGCCGAGTGCGCGTTCGACCTGTCGCTCGTCGCCCCGAGCCTGCCGCCGTACCCGGTGCCGGACGGGCACACCGAGGCGACGTGGCTGCGCGAGCTCGTGCGACGCGGCGCGCTGGACCTGTACGGGCCGCCCGAGGCCGAGCGCGTGCCCGGCGCGTACGCGCAGCTCGCGCACGAGCTGCGCGTCATCGAGGACCTGGGGTTCTGCGGCTACTTCCTGGTGGTCTACGAGCTGGTCGACTTCTGCCGCCGCAACGGGATCATGGCGCAGGGGCGCGGCTCGGCCGCCAACTCGGCGGTCTGCTACGTGCTGCGCGTCACCGCGGTGGACCCCGTGAAGCACGGTCTGCTGTTCGAGCGGTTCCTGGCGCCCGAGCGCGACGGCCCACCGGACATCGACGTCGACATCGAGTCCGCGCGCCGCGAGGAGGTCATCCAGCACGTCTACGCCATGCACGGCCGGTCGCACGCCGCGCAGGTCGCCAACGTCATCTCCTACCGGCCGCGCTCGGCGGTGCGCGACGCCGCGCGCGCCCTGGGGTACGACGTGGGGCAGCAGGACGCGTGGAGCTCGTCGATCGAGCGGTGGGGGAGCCTGCGCGGGCAGGAGAAGCCGAGCCCGTGGTGGACGCTCACGCGGTCGGGGCCGGTGGCGCCGGAGACGCCGGGACGTCCGACCGCCGACAACCATGACGTCGTCCCGGCGCACCTGCCGCCGTCCGCCGCGGACACCGAGGACATCCCCGAACACGTCATCGACCTGGCCGAGCGGTTCCTGCGCCTGCCGCGGCACCTGGGCATCCACTCCGGCGGCATGGTGATGTGCGACCGGCCCGTCATCGAGGTGTGCCCCGTGGAGTGGGCGCGCATGGAGGGGCGCACGGTCCTGCAGTGGGACAAGGAGGACTGCGCCGACGCGGGGCTGGTGAAGTTCGACCTGCTGGGCCTGGGCATGCTCACGGCGCTGCGGCTGGCGTTCACCGAGGTGCAGAAGCACGAGGGCGTCGCGCTCGACCTGCACGGGCTGCCGCACGAGGACCCGGCGGTGTACGAGCTGCTGTCCGCCGCCGACACCGTGGGTGTGTTCCAGGTGGAGTCGCGCGCGCAGATGGGGACGCTGCCGCGGCTGCGGCCGCAGAAGTTCTACGACATCGTCGTGGAGGTCGCGCTCATCCGGCCCGGGCCGATCCAGGGCGGGTCGGTGCACCCGTACATCGAGCGGGCCCAGGGCCGGCAGAAGGTCACGTACCTGCACCCGTCGCTGGAGAAGTCGCTGAGCAAGACCCTCGGTGTGCCGCTGTTCCAGGAGCAGCTCATGCAGATGGCCATCGACGTCGCGGACTTCACGCCCGCCGAGGCCGACCAGCTGCGCCGCGCGATGGGCTCGAAACGGTCCGTCGAGCGCATGGAGGCGATGCGGGCGCGGCTCATGGACGGCATGGCCGCCAAGGGCATCGGACCGAAGGTCCGCGAGGAGATCTTCGACAAGCTCAAGGCGTTCGCGGACTTCGGGTTCCCCGAGTCGCACGCGTACTCGTTCGCCTTCCTCGTGTACGCGAGCTCGTGGCTCAAGGTCCACCACCCGGCCGCGTTCTACGCGGGGCTGCTCGCGGCGCAGCCCATGGGCTTCTACTCGCCGCAGTCGCTCGCCGCCGACGCGCGCCGACACGGCATCGAGGTGCTGCGCCCGGACGTGCAGGCGTCCGACGTGCTGGCGGTCGTCGAGCGGGTGGGCC
Organism: Cellulomonas wangsupingiae; assembly: GCF_024508275.1. Classification (NCBI taxonomy): domain Bacteria; kingdom Bacillati; phylum Actinomycetota; class Actinomycetes; order Micrococcales; family Cellulomonadaceae; genus Cellulomonas; species Cellulomonas wangsupingiae. Next base: position 2,303,027 of record NZ_CP101989.1, on the reverse strand, counting down.
CGACACCGCCCGGCGGTGAGCCGCGCCTGGTGGCGCAGCCCAGCGGCACCGGTCCGACCCGGCCCGTGGGGGTGCGCACGGGCGAGGGGTCGGTGCGCTCGCTGGCGGTGCGGCAGGGGCTGACGCAGGTGCGGACCATCGGCGAGGACGTCGCGCGTGCCCTCGTCGACGCGCGCACCGCGCGCGGCCCGTTCGCCGACCTGCACGACCTGGTGCAGCGTGTGCAGCTCACCACCGCGCAGCTCGAGGCGCTCGCGACGGCCGGTGCGCTGGACTCCCTCGGGGTGGACCGGCGGGCGGGGCTGTGGGCAGCGGGTGCGCTCGCGCAGGAGGGACCGGACACGCTGCCCGGGGTGGCCGTCGGTGTGAAGGCCCCGACGCTGCCGGGGCTGTCGGACGTCGAGGTCGCGACCGCCGACGTGTGGGCGACGGGGGTGTCGGTCGACTCCTACCCGACGCAGTTCGTCCGCGAGGGTCTGGACGAGGCCGGTGTGCTGCGCGTCGAGCAGGCGTTCCGCACCGAGGAGGGCCGCCGCATCGCCGTCGCCGGCGTCGTCACGCACCGCCAACGCCCGGGCACAGCCGGGGGAGTGACCTTCCTGTCCCTGGAGGACGAGACCGGGCTGCTCAACATCGTGTGCTCCGCCGGGCTGTGGCAGAGGTTCCGGCGGACGGCCCGGACGGCGAAGGCGATGGTCGTGCGGGGGCGGCTGGAGAAGGCGGACGGGGCGACCAACCTCGTCGCGGAGCACCTCAGTCCGTTGTCGTTGAAGGTGCGGAGCAGGTCGCGGGACTTCCAGTAGGACCGCGCCTGCGGCCGGTGACCGCCCTGCGTCGAGCTGATCCAGTCAGCGTCGAGCGGATCCTGTCAGGAGGCGTGCTTCCGTCCGTACCGTTGCCGTGCGGCCTCGCCGCTCGTGCCGACCGCGGCGCCGATGACCTTCCACGGGGTGTGCGACTCCCGCGCCGCGGCGACGGCCTCCGCGATCTCACGCTCGGCAGCTGCGCGCTTGAGCGCAGCGAGCCGCATCTGCGTGACCGGCGAGACGGTGTCCCGGTCCTCCGGGCGCGGCTCGTACTCCTCGAACGTGTCGGCCAGGTCGTCGGCCTGAGCCACGATCTCCTCCAAGGAGCGGGGCATGGGCATCACCTCAGGAACGTCGAGCGAGCGGGCATCGCGTGCACCACGTGGAGGTCGCCGTACCGCTCGACGACACCGACCTCGATGAGACCACCGCTGTGGTCCGGACCGATGACCATCGTCATCCCGTCGCCCACGTCGAACAGGTCGACGTGGTTCTCCAGCGCGTGCCTCATCCCTCCGGGACACCGTGGCGAAAGGCGCTGTGGAGCACGATCAGCTCGTTGTCCACCTCGACAAGTGAGCTTTGCGACGTGTTCCGTGGGCAAGCATGCGACGACCTCTGCGCGCTGGACCGGCTGCGGGTCGGACAGCTGCCCCATTCGCGACCGCGTCCGGGGCTCAGGGTGCTGTCGAGCGAGCAGCCCTGCCCGCGGGACACACCGGTATCGCCTTGCCCACTAGTCGCTAGTGTGCCCTCATGACGACGAGGCGAGCAGTGGCGCTGTACGCCCGGATCTCCCAGGACCGCAGCGGCGACGAGGCCGGGGTGACCCGGCAGTTGCTGGACTGCCGCGCGGAGGCCGAGCGGCGCGGGTGGACCGTGGCTGAGGAGTACGTGGACGACGACGTGTCGGCGTACTCGGGGAAGCGGCGACCTGCGTACGAGCGGCTGCTGCGGGACATCACCGAGGGTCGACGTGACGCGGTGGTGGTGTGGCACATGGACCGGCTGCACCGTCGGCCCATCGAGCTGGAGCAGTTCGTGACCGTGTGCGAACGGGCCGGGGTGCGGGACGTCGTGACGCTCTCGGGCGAGGTGGACCTGGCGAACGGGGATGGGCTGCTCATGGCGCGGCTGCTGGCGGCGGTGGCGGCGAACGAGTCGGCGTCGAAGTCGCGGCGGCTCAAGCGCAAGGCGCTGGAGATCGCTGAGACAGGGCGCCCGACGATGGGCGGGCGGCGGCCGTTCGGGTTCGCGGAGGACCGGATCGCGCACGAGCCGACCGAGGCCGGTGTGGTGCGCGAGGCCGCCGCGCGGCTGTTGGCCGGGGAGAGCCTGAACTCGGTCACCAGGTGGATCGAGGAGACCGGAGTACCCACGGTCTCCGGAGCGGACTGGCGCCCTCTATCAGTGCGGCAGATCGTGACCAACCCGCGGATGTGGGGGATGCGGGTGCATCAGGACCAGGTGATCGGTGCCGGGACGTGGGAGCCGATCCTGACGCCCGAGCAAGGCGAGCGGCTGCGACGGCTGCTGCTGGACCCGGCCCGGCGCACGAACCGCACGGCACGGCGGTACCTGCTCTCGGGCATGCTGACGTGCGGCAAGTGTGGAGCCCGGATGGTCTCGGCACCGCGGGAAGGCGTGCGGCGGTACGCCTGCCGCACCGGCCCGGACCAGCGCGGGTGCGGCGGTGTCTACGTCGTGGCCGACCCGCTCGAGCGGTTCGTCGCAGCGGCCGTGCTGCACCGGCTCGACAGCCCGCAGATGCACGACGCCCTGACCGGCAACGAGCACGACGACGCGGAGGTCGCGGCGCTGGCTGCGAAGGTGCAGGAGGACGAGCGGCGACTGCTGGACCTGGCTGACATGTTCGCCGCCGGGGAGATCGACCGGCTCGGGATGAAGCGGGTTCGCGACCAGATCACCCCGCGCCTGGACGCGAACCGGCGCGCGCTCGCGGCGGCGAACGGACGCGATCAGGTCGTCGAGTACGCCGGACGCGGTGCAGAGCTGCGTGAAGCGTGGGACGGGCTGGACCTGTCGCGGCAGGTGGCCGTGGTCAAGGCGGTGCTAGCCGGCGCGACGGTACTGCCGGCTACGCAGCGGGGCCGGCGCGGGTTCGATCCCGGGCGACTGGTCCCGGACTGGCGGGCCTGACGCCGCGGGCGCGGGCAGCGGCGTGCTCGGCGCTGGCGCGCCGTGCGCGCGCCTCGGCCCGTTCCCCGTGGCGAGCCTGAACGCCACGTCAGCGAGCACCGTCGTATCGGTGACCTTCTCCGGCACACCCTGTGCGGCGGTCGTGGCACGCACCCACTCTGCGACCACCGCCGGGTCGATCGGTGACGTCAGCGCCACTGTGCCCACACCGCCGGAGGCCGGTCCCAGTCGGGGACATCCCCGGACCACCAGAGCCGTTCGGGGTCGGCGCCCATCGCGGCGCAGGCCTGGTCGAGCACGTCATCGAGCGTGCGGCCGTGGATCGTCACCTTCGGCGGCTGGAAGCCCTGGGCCACGTCGTACCGGTGCAGCCCGAGCACCCGGGTGGTGGGGTCGTCGAAGGTCTTGGCGACGTACTTCGACAGGTACCCCGCCGCGCGGCGGGCTTCCTCACGAGGCCCGGACCCGACGGGCATGCCGCCGAGCAGCTTGATGTGGACGAACCCGCGACCCCACGCCTCATCGATCAGCGCCCGCGGGACGTACCGACCGACAGCGAAGTGCACGTGCAGGCCATGACCGGACTTGTGCCACTCCGGCACCCACACATAGGCCAGCCGCTCGCCGTCGAGTCCGGCCCGTAGGGCGCGGAAGAACTCCCCGACATGCTCCCGTACGACACGAGCGTCGTGGCAACCCTCGCCGCGGTAGGTCAGCGTCCCGAGCCTGTTCAGGCGGTTGGCGGCGCAGTAGCGGCGCAACTTCCCGCGCGCGCGACGTCCCGCCTCACGTGCAGCGCGGGATGGATCGGCCGCCTCACCAGGCGCGACACGCGCCTGAGCGCGACGTGAAGGTGTGAGGACGGTGCCGCCGCCCTCGGCAGCATCCGGGTACAGCGAGAACGACCAACCGGTAGGGGAGAACAACGAGACCACTCCGCGCACACGAGACGACAGGGACGCTGCGCGCGTTCTCGTCTCATGTGTGTACGTCGGGCTGATCGGCAGGGCTCCCGGGGCGACCCTGACCAACCCGTCGCTGGCGTGTCTCGTTGTGTTCCCAGGACGCAGTGCCAGCACCAAACCACAGGCGTGCGACTCACCTCAACGAGGTCACCCGTTCGGAGGCGCTGCCGCGGGACCGTTCGTCCTCGCCCGCAGAGCGGGCTGCGGGCGCTGCGTCCCTTGCCCTCGAACCCCTCTGGTCGCCTCCCGAGTTACGTTGCTACTTCAAGTCAAGAGGCGCCGCCTCCGGCGTCTTGGCCGACGCAAGGCTCTCCGGCCTCGTAGAGAACCGCAAGGAGGGAGGCTCCAAATTCTGTGACCTTCCAACTAGGTGCGGGGTTCGTCGCTCCTATTGGATAGAGCGCGTTCTTCGCGCGCCTTTCCTGGTCCTCCAAGTAGCCCTTTACGTCCGTCGCGACCTCCGCGATCAGTCCGTGCCTTTCGAGCGCCGCGAGTACCCCGTCCATGGCAACGCCATATTGCGGAAGTTTCCAGTCGAGCCTCCTTCGCTCCCACTTCGGCGCGAACCGCCCGATGAAGCTCCAGCCCTCTGGATCGTTCGGGGGGTACTTTGCGTTAAACGGCCTCGCCATGGTGTCCAGCAGCCGAACGTGCGGCACCTCGACGTCCGCGAGCGCGGCGACCATCAGCGCACTTTCGTCCACGAGCGCGTCGTCGTCCGATTTGAGCGCCCTGCCAAGCACCATCCCGAGCGCGCGGATCTTGCCCTGCATTGCCGTGCTGGCGCCTGCGTTTAGGGCAATGCCCGTAAGGATCTCCTTCGCTGGCGATTCGCACGCTAGTAGCACATTCTCGATACTGCCCATTTTGTCGGCCGCGCCTATCAGTACCTGCGCCGCATTTGCCTTCCGGTGCGAACTCCACCGGGCGCCAAACGTATCGAGGGCTGCTAGCGCATACGGCGGGACGAGTGCGCCCACAACACCAGCCGTAGGGCCGAATCCGACGGAGCCCACCAGAGCACCGGCGGCGCTCGCGACTCCTTCTATTGTCGCCCGCGTCCACGGGTTGCCGCCTTCATTGCCAGCATCCTGATCGTCCATCCCGCTAGTGTGCACCAGGGTGGATTAGCGACTAGCGGCCTTGGCAGAGTCGGTGCTGCTGCGCTCACCAGGCTTCGGTGAGGTGTGCGAGGCGCTCGCGGATGCTCTCGACGTCGTCCACCCGGCCGGCAGCGACATCCATGATGAGGTCGTAGGCGTCGTCGTTCGTGGCGACGAGTCGTGTGCCGTTGACGCCGAGGAACACGATCGTGCCTGCGAGTGCCAGCCTCTTGTTCCCGTCCAGAAGTGCGTGGTTTCGGGTCAGTGAATGAAGGAGCGCTGCGGCCTTGGCGAGGAGGTCGGGGTAGGCGTCGGTCCCGCCGATCTGAGTCCGTGGTCGTGCGGCTGCCGACTCCACGAGGCCGATGTCACGCACGACCAGATCGCCGACGACGCGCCGCGCGACGACGAGCAGCTCTTCGGCGGTGAGGTAGATCATCGACCGAGTCGCTCGAGCGCCTCTGCGTAACGGGGGAGCTCGCTGTCCATCACGGCGTTGATGAGGTCCTCTCGTGAGGTGCGCTCGATGTAGTCGCGAACGGCTTGACGGGCTACGTCCTGCATCGAACGGTGCTCGACCTCCGCGCGGCGCCTCAGGGCCTCTGTCTCGGCCGTGTCGAGTCGAAGAGTCATTGCCATACGGCCAAGGTATCAGCCGCGGTATCAGACGCCAGCGACGCATGCCGCGAGGGTGTAGGTGCACCTGGTCGCCTCAGTGAGGGCGGATGTCCCTCACGGTCGGTGCTTGCGGTCGAGTGTGTCCGGAGCCGGGCGACCCTGCTGCCGACGCGCACGCAGCATCCGCATGGTGGCGGTCGATCGCAGAGAGCTCGTCCGTCACCAGCACCTCGAGGGGTGCGGCCGCGTCCCTCGTCACCCCGAGATCACGGCCCCGAGGTCTCCTGCGTCATTGCGCTGAAGCACCGGCGATCGATGGTCGGATCGCGGAGTACAGCAGCATGTCCACCCGTCGCCCGCCGATCACCTGCCGGCTGCGCAGCAGCCCTTCGCGTTCGTAGCCGGCGTTCTCGGCGGTGCGGGTGGACGCCACGTTCCACGGCTCGATGAAGAGCTCGATGCGGTGCAGCTCGGGGATGGTCCACGCGAACGCGGTGAGCGCCGTCAGAGCACGCGCCGCGACGCCTCGGCCGCGTTCGGTCGGTGCGACGCCGTACCCGGCGGTCGCACGCCCGCGCTCGATGTCGGCGAGCCACAGCCCGACCTGCCCGAGGGCGCGGTCGTCGGCGGCGTCGGCGACGCAGAACGAGTACCCGGCACCCGTGACCAGGCGTTCGTGCTGCCGGTCGATCCACTCGTGGGCCTGCGCGGCCGTGGCATCGGCCACCAGCGTGCCGGTCAGGGGCGTGTACGGGTCCGTGGAGAGGTCCTGGACCATCCCGACGTCGCGGGGTCCGAACGCCCGCAGGCGGACGCCACCGAACGTCGGGGCGGGCGTCGGCAGCACGAGCATGCGGACAGTGTCGGCGCACTGCCGAACCTCGTCCACGGCTCCGCGCTGGCGACTTCGTGCCTCGAGCATCCGCGCGGTGCCGCCGTGCGCGGAGCACTCCGAAGCGGAAGCGCGCACCTCGTGTCCCCACCCGCAGGTACGAGCCGGTGGTCGCCCCGCTCCCTCCGCGGACCCGAACCCGCCCGTGGGCGTGGATCGCGCTGGGTCTCATCGCGGTGGTCGCCGCGGGCGCATTCGTCGCGACAGGGCTCGAGGTCTGCGCTGCGCGCTACCGCGTGCGCACCGTGCTCCACGTCGCGCTGCGGCCCACACCGTCCACCTCGACCAGTCCGTCGTTCCTCAGCTCGCCGAGGACGAGCCGGATCGTCTGGTCGGAGACCCCGGGCAGCGCGGTCCGGGCATCGCTCATGCGGAACGAGCGCCCTGCGTGATGCAGCACGTAGGTGCGGACGCGCTCCTGCTTGCTCCGGCCGCTGCGTGCCGTGGCGACGAGGGACGCGAGCTCGTCGGAGCAGTCGGCCAGTGCGCGGACGAGCGAGCGCAGCCACGGCCACGGATCGTGCCGGGCGTCCTGCCAGTCCGCGGTCGAGTCGAGCAGTGCGGCGGCGTGCGCCTCGGCCGACCGCGCGATGGCCGCGTCGAGCGACACGTACCGCGCGACGTCGTACCCGGCATCGTGCAGCAGACCCGGGGTCAGGGCGCGCGCGAGCCGGCCGTTGGCGGTGGTGAAGGGGCGGATCGCCACGAGGTCGAGCACGAACAGGCCCGTGAGCAGGACGGGGTGGTGGCGTCCGGTGGTGAGTGCACCGCGGTACCGGGCGATGAGCTCGTCGAGGTGCTGCGGGACATCGGCCACCGCGACCGGCGTGAAGCGCTTGACCCGCGCGGCGCGCGGGTCGCGGTCCAGGACGACGCTCTCGACCCGCCGGAGCCGTCCACCCGGCATCGGGGTGCGCGCGAGCAGCAGCCGGTGGACGTCCAGGACGAGGTCGACGTCCAGAGGTCCCCGATCCTCCCGGGCGACGTGGTCGAAGGCGTCGCGGCACCCGGCGAGCTCCTGCTCCTCGCGGCCCTGCAGCCGCTCGACGTCGCCCGCGATGACGGCCGCCGCGCGTCGGCGCGGGACGACGATCCCGTCGAGGGCGGCCGACGACTCGATGCTCACGGGGCGTGCGCGGTCGCGCAGGCTCGACAGGAGGCCGGGCAGGACGTCCGGCAGCAGCCCCGCGCTGCCGCGCACCGTGTCCACGACGCGCAGGTCTGCGACGACGTCGAACGGGACGGACCCGATCAGGGAGTCGAGGTCCTCGAACGACTTCACGCTGTCACCAGGTCTCATCAATCGCTACAGAAGACGCCATCGATTGGTGAGTTTAGCTGCTAGTTAGCGATTTGGCCGCCGTGGTGACGGCTGGTGCGCGCACGTCGCTGCCGAGGCTGAGGGCAAGGTCCTCGTGTGGACGGCCAGCTCGACGCACCGCGTGCGGAGGTACTCGTCGAGCAGCAGCGTGTGGCCTTGGTGGCGCACGGCGGTCGGTGGGCTCCTGCGGGAGCCGGGCGCGCAGGCGGTCGAGCGCGGCGGCCACCTCGGTGGTGCGCCCTTCGACGCCCTGCGCTCGACCTGGAGCACACGCTGCGTGACAGGTGCGCCGGGAGCTCTCCGATGCTCATGCCGCCCAGCACGGACGGGTCGTGCCACGCGCGGGCCACCGCGTGGCTCGTCACGAGGTCCACGGCCGTGTCCGCCCCGGCGCGGTAGGCGTCTCGCGCTGCCGTCGTCATGGCCGCGAGCATGTCGGTGCGGCCTCAGGAGCCGGGGCGGTCCTCGTCGGGGGTGAGGTGTGCGGTCAGCTCGTCCATCGTCCTGCTGAACGCCGCGGACAGGTCGACCCCGTACGCGTCGGCGAGCACGAGGACCGACCACAGGCAGTCGGCGAGCTCGTGCGCGAGGGCGTCGTCGAGGTCGGCGCGGGGGCGTACGCCCGCCTTGCCCTGCACGAGCTTGGCCAGGTCACCGACGTCGCCGACGAAGCCGAGCATGATCTCCTCGGTCGTCCACGTCCGCCCGTACCGCGCGGCCTCTGCCCGCGCGTAGAGCTCACGCACCGCGACGGCGCGCCGCTGCAGCGCGGCGAGGTCGTCGCCGTCGCCGGTCACTCGGCCGGCCCGTCCGCCGGGAGCCCTGCCACCGGCTTGGTCCGCGACCGGCCCGTGGCGTCCTTGAGCACGACGTACTTGAGGTCCACGTGCGGCTCCAGCGCGCTGAACTTGTCGTTCGGCGCGCCGATGATCAGCTGGAAGCCCAGCCCGCGCCACGCGCCGATCGCGCGGCCGGTGAACCGGGCGTCGGCCTTGATGAGGGCCTCGTCGAGGAACACCGGCGCGTACCGGGGGCGCGCGGCACCCGCGTCGCCGAGCTGGTAGCGCAGCGCCGCGCCGACGATGAACGCCACGAGCTCCTGCGACTCCCCGCCGGACTTCTCGCCGATGTGGTCGTACAGCGCGACGTGGTTCCCGTCGAGGTCGACCTTCTCGGCCGACAGCCGCACGTGCCGGCGCACGTCCACGAGGTCGGCGAAGTCGGGGGAGGTGCGCCGGATGCGGTCGATGACCTTCGCCATCCGGTGGTACCGGCGCTCGCGGTCGGCGTCCGTCGCCTCGGTCGAGAGCACCTCGCGCAGGTCGCGCAGCTCCTTGCGGAACCGGGCGACGACGGTCGACTGGGTGTCCCGGGCGTCGATGCGCAGGCGGTGGTCGTCGTCCGCGAACGGCAGGTCCGCGAGGATGTCGTTGACCGGGCGGATGCGCTCCTTGATCTCGCGCACCGAGCGGGACAGCGCGCTGTGCAGGTCGGCCAGGTCGTTGCCGGACAGCCGCAGCAGGCTCTTGCGCCACTCGGCCTCGAGCTCGTGCAGGCCCTGGGCCTGCAGCTCGGTGAGGATCCGGTCGTAGTCGCCGTACGAGGCGTCGGGGTCGGTGCCGAGGTTCGGGTCGGGCCAGCGCTCGACGAACGTCTCGAAGGTGCGCCGCAGCGCGTCGCGCGCGGTGGCGACGGTCTGCTGGGCTGCCTGCCGGTCGGCGCGCAGCAGGTCAGCGGCGCGCGCCACGACGGCGTCGAACGCGTCGAGCGCGGCCCCGGGGTCGGTCCGGTCGTCGCCTCGCGGCAGGTCGGGCTCGGTGCCGCCCAGCACGCGCTCGAGGTACGCGCGCTGCTCGGGGTCGAGCCGGGTGCCCGCGTCCTGCGCGGCGTCCAGGGCACCCTGTGCGACGTCGACCGCGTCGGTCGTCGCCGACCAGCGTTCACCCAGGTCGCCGGTGGTCCCCTTGGTGCGGCCGAGCTGCTCGGACAGGTCCTGGATGAGGACCTCGAGCTCGGCGCCACGCTGCTGCAGGCGCACGACGTCGGGGTTGCCCGACGTGACCTCGTCGACGACCCGCTGCCAGCGGTCCCGCTCGGCCTCGACGCCCGCGACGTCCACCTGGTCCCAGGTGAGCTCGACGACGGCCGTGTACGCGCGCAGCGCCCCGTCGTGCCGGTCCCACGCGGCCTCCGCCTCCTCGACGCGCGCCTCGGCCTGCGTGAGCCGCGCTTCGGCGCGCTCGAGCTGGCGGTTGAGGTCCGTCAGGCGGCGCGTGTTCGTGAAGCCCAGGACGTTGCGCGCGCCCTGGCCGCCGTGGGCACCGCGACGCCCCTCCGACAGCTGCCCGCCGCGCGTCAGCGCCTTCTCGTGCTGCGCGAGCTCGCCGGGGGTGTCGACGCACACGTACGCGAAGCGCGACGCGAGCTCGCCCTTGAGCCACCCCGTGAAAGGGCTCTGCCGGTAGTCCAGCCGCCCGGGCAGCGTGCGCCCGTCGAGGCCGACGTCGTCGCGCAGGTCGCTCGGGACGCCCTCGAACCGGATGCGCCGCCCCGTGCGCACCGAGTCGATCGCGCGGCGGAACGCCTGCAGGTGCGCGACGTCGAGCAGCATGAGCGTCGCGAACCCGCCCAGCGCGAGGTTGAACGCGTCGCGCCACGGCTCGTGCTCGGTGCGGACCTCGATGAGCTCGGCGACGAACGGCAGGTCCTCGGGTGTCAGACCGGCAGCCTGCGCGAGCGCGGCGCGCGTCGCGTGCAGGTCGCCGGGGATGTTGTCGTGCCGGTGCCGCGCGTCGGCGTGGTCACGTCGCAGCACGGCCAGGTCGGCCCCGGCCTCCTTGCGCTCGGACATCGCGTCGAACAGCGCCTGGCGGGCGGCGGCCTTCGCGTCGGTGTCCGCCAGCGCGGTGCGCGCGCGCGCGACGAGGTCGGTGAACTCGTCGAGCGAGGAGACGGTGTGCCCGAGCGTCGAGCGGAGCACGTCGTCCAGGCGTGCCCGCGCGCGGCGGACCTCCTCGACGTGCGCCGCCACGCCCCGCAGCTCGCGCTGCGCGGTCGCCAGCCGGTCGCCGCCGGACGCCCAGAGCGTCTGCTTGACGCCGTCGAGCTCCGCTCGGGCCGCGGCGACGCGCGCCGACGTCTCCGCCGCGAGCCGCTGGGCCTCGCGGTGCCGGCTCTGCAGGTCCGCCTCGACGTCGCGCAGCAGCCCCAGCCGGCGCTCGTGCCGCCACACGGCGGCGGGCGACGTGCCGTCGTCGAAGCCGCCGACGGCGTCCACGACGCGCAGCCGCGCGGCGGCCTCGTCGATCGCGGCGCGGTGCTCGCGGATCGGCTCGAGGGACTTGACCTGCTGCCGCGCGGTGATCATCTGCTCGCGCGTGCCCGTGAGCTTGTCGAACTGCTCGACCACGGCGTCGGCCGTGGCGAACGTGTCGGGCTCCTCCAGCACCATCGCCTTGTACAGGGCGTCGACGGTGGTGATCTGCTGCCCCGCCTGGATGCGGCCCAGCAGCGCGACGGCCTTGCCGCCGTCGCCCGCCGCGCCGATGCCGAGCGTCGAGTGCAACCGGGCGGTGAACTCGCGGTCGGTGTCGAAGCACGTCAGGCCCGCCGCGGTCACCGCCGAGCGCGTCAGGCGCTGCGCTGCGGCCGGCTCCAGGTCGCGCAGGTCGAACGGTGTGTCGCACGTCGCGCGCACGGCCGTGACGTCCTCGAGCGTGCGCGCCGCCGACGGCACGTACCAGCCGCGCACCGCCGTGAAGCGCGTGCCCGACTGGTCCGTCCACGTCATGGCGATCGCCGACCACGTGTCCTTGCCGTCGCCGCGCAGCACGCGCTGGCGGGTGCCGTCCTCGGTGCGCGACTCGTCGAGCTTGCCGCGCGCGTAGGACAGGATGTTGCGCTGGTCCTTGCCGCGCGGACGCCCGACGACACCACCGTTCGACGCGCCGTTGAACGGCGTGGTGTGCGGCATGAGCAGCGCGATGTACGCGTCCATCAGGGTGGACTTGCCGGAGCCCGACCCCCCGGACAGCAGCGTCGCCGTGGACGCCAGGCGCACGCGGTGGTGGCCGTCGTAGCCACCCCAGTTCACCAGCTGCAGGTCCAGGGCCACCCACTGCTGGCCCGTCGACGCCGCCGGGATCAGCCCGAACAGCGAGTCGACCATCGTCACGGTGCCGTCTCCTCGTCGTCGGTCTCGTCGTCCGTCTCGTCGTCGTCCTGCGCACCGTCGTCCGCACCGTCGTCCGCGACGTCGGCCGCGTCCTCGTCGCGCGTGCGCAGCCACTCGCGCAGCTCGGCGAGCCGCTCGTTGCTCAGCACGACCTCCACCAGCGGCGTCACGCGGTAGCGACCCTCGGACTCCTCGTCGATCAGGCCGTCCTTCGCCAGGCGGGCGACCGCCGTACGGATCTCGCGCTGGTGCGCGGCGACGTTCGTGTCGTCGGGGTCGAAGTACGTCAGGGCGGTCGTCTCGAGCTCCTCGACGTCGACGCGCGCCGACGTCTCCCCGGCGCCGCGCCCGCGCTGGAAGACCGTGCGCAGGTGCACCAGCACGAGCGTCTCGGCGCGCGTGTACGGCTCGTCGCGCAGCAGCACCGGCACGTCGAGCTCCGCCGAGCGCACCTGCCGCTTGTACGCGATCCCACGGTCGTGGTCGACGACGAGGTGCACGAACAGGTCGTGCAGCCGCGACTCGACGACCTGCTGGTTCTCCAGCAACGTGCGCCACTGGGCGGGGTTGCGCTCCGCGAGCAGGAACCTGCGCTGCAGGAGGCGGACCAGCACGCGACGCACGTCGGCGTCGAGCGTGCCGGTGTCCCCGGCGAACAGCTCGGCCGGGTCGTCCTCCATCGCGACCGGCGCGATGAAGCCACCGGCCTGCGCGTCGGCGTCGTCGTGCACGACGTCGGTGTCGGTCATCCGTCCTCGTCCCTCGTCCTCGTCGTCGTTGCACCGAACGCGAACCGGCGGCGTGTGCCGTCGGGCCGCACGGCGTCGACGAACGCGACCTCGTCGCGCTCCGTCATGCCGAGCTGGTGCGCCAGCTCCAGCAGGCCCAGCAGGTCGACCGGGCGGCGCAGCTGCGCCGGTGCCGCGTTGAACGCGGCCGCCAGGTCGACGTCGGGCGCGTCCGCCCCGAGCGCACGCAGGTGCGCCTCGAGGTCCGCGTAGTGCGGCCCGCCCCAGGCGCGGGCGTCCGCGTCCGACACGTCGACCGGGTCGTCCCGGTCGGTCAGCGCGTCCGGCGCCTGCGCGGGACGCAGGTCGCCCGGCGTCCGGCGCAGGTGCTCGACGTCGGCCACGGGCAGCCGGCGCAGCGGGGTGACGGCCTGCCCGCGGCGGGAGCCCGGCAGCCACGTCTGCATGCCCGCCATCACGTCGCGCAGCAGGTCGTCGACCTGCCGGTCGCGCAGCGGGTCGTGGTGGCGCACCTGAGCCGTGATGACGTACGACGCCTCGCGCTGCGCGGCGAACACCTGGTCCAGGCCCTGCTCGATGCGTCGGACGAGCTCGCGCAGCTCGGCGCGCTGGTGCGACGGCAGCCGTGCGGCGAACCGGTGCCGCAGCACGGTGTCCAGCTGCGCGGACAGCTCGTCGAGCCGCTGCGGGTCACCGATGAGCCGCAGCGCACCCGCGAAGGCGCGTCCCTCCGACGTGGAGTCCATGACGTGCTCGCCGCGCTGCAGGTACTCGCGCAGCACGTCGCCCGTCGGTCGCTGGTCCTGGCGCAGCGCCGTCACCACGTCGCGCTGCATCGCCTTGATGGACTCGGCCACGCGCGCGAAGTCGGCGGGGAGCTCGCGCACGAGGTGCAGGACGTTCTCCGCCTCCTCGAGCAGCTCCTCGTCGTCGACCTCGTCGACGGTGCCCGTGCGCTCCAGCCGGGCGATCTCGCCCTGCAGCCGCTTCACCTCGGTGTCGAGGCGCGCGATGCGGACCATGACGTCCGGGTCCGCGTCGAGCGCCAGCCGCTCGACGGCCTCGAGCAGCGTCCGGACGCGCGACTGCGACACGCGCGCCCGCGCCCCGCCCGCCCGGCCGGCCACCTCCAGCGCGCCGACAGCGTGCGCCGACAGCCGGTAGACCTCCACGTCGTCGTCCAGCACGTGGCGCACCAGCCAGCCCGCGTCGGCCCACTGGCGGCACAGGTCCCGCGCCGAGCCGGTGGGCAGGTCCTCGCCGTACCCGGCGGCGCGGAGCTGGTCGAGGGCGTCGGCGACCTCGGTGTGCGCGTCCGCGACCGCCACGGTGGGCCGCTCGGCGGTGAAGACGAGCGACAGCAGCGAGACGACGAGGGGAGCGTGCCGCTTGTGCAGCAGGTCCAGCATGGGGTTCTGGAACGCCCGGACGGCGCCCAGGTACGCCCCTTCGGCACGAGTGATCATCGCGGGACAGCGTAGGCGGGCCCGCCTGGTGCTCCGGACCCGACACCCCTGGCCGGTGCGGTGCGCTCACCGACGGGACGTCCCGTCTCACCCCAGCGGGTAGGTGACGCCGGTCAGCTCCTCGGAGACGGCCCAGAGGCGCTGCTGGACGTCCAGGTCGTAGGAGGCGGGGCTGGAGGTGACGAGGCGCGGGTACCCGCGGAGCTCGCCCCGGCTGCCCGGTCCGTAGTACTGGCCGCCCAGGACGGCGGGGTCCGTGGCAGCGCGGAGCGTGGGCAGCGCGCCCGTCGTGGCCGGCTGGATGAGCACCGACGAGAACCACGTCAGGGGCAGGCGCAGCGCGGGGTGGGCGTCGCGCGCGAGGTCGGTCGCGGCGACGCCCGGGTGGGCGGCGACCGCGACCGTCGTGCCGTGCGGCGCGAGGCGGCGCTGCAGGTGGTAGGTGAACATGAGGTTGGCGAGCTTGGACTGCCCGTAGGCGGCGACCCGGTCGTACGAGCGCTCCCACTGCAGGTCGTCGAAGTGGATGGCGCCCCGCAGGCGGTGACCGGTGCTGGCCACGGTGACGACGCGGGAGCCGGCGACGGGCAGCAGCCGGTCGAGGAGCAGTCCGGTGAGGGCGAAGTGCCCCAGGTGGTTGGTGCCGAGCTGCAGCTCGAACCCGTCGGCCGTGGTCCGTCGCGGGGTGTGCATGACGCCCGCGTTGTTGACCAGCAGGTCGATGCGCGGGTGGGCGGCACGCAGATCGGCCGCCGCGGCCCGCACGGTGTGCAGCGAGGTCAGGTCGAGTGCCTGGACGGTGACGTCGCCGCCCATGCGGGCGGCCGCCTGCTTGCCCTTCTCGACGTCCCGGACGGCAAGGACCACGGTCGCGCCGTGCTCGGCGAGCATTCGTGCCGTCTCGAAGCCCAGTCCGGTGTTGGCGCCGGTGACCACGGCGACCCGGCCGGTCTGGTCGGGGATGTGCTGCGCGGTCCAGATGTCGTTCATGACGCCTCCTCGGGTGGCCGCTCGCGTCCTCGAACCGTAAGGGACTGGCGGTCTGATAACAAGGGACCGGCGGTCTGCAAGCTACGGTGGGGTGGTGACCTTCCAGCGCGCGCGCAGCCCGGAGCAGCGCGAGATCCGGCGTCGGGCCATCCTCGCGACCGCCGAGGCGATGCTCGACGAGATGCCCGTGGCCGAGGTGAGCCTCAACGAGCTCAGTCGGCGGGTGGGTCTGGCGAAGTCGAACGTCCTGCGGTACTTCGAGTCGCGCGAGGCGGTGCTGCTCGCGCTGCTGGACGACTTCCTCGCGCGCTGGCTCGTCGACCTGGAGCGGGACCTCGACGCCGGCGTCGAGCCGCGCGCCCCGGTCGAGGTGCGTGCGGGCCGGCTCGCGGACGTCCTGAGCCGCTCGCTGGCGGACCGGATGGTGCTGTGCGACCTGTTCGGCGCGCAGGGCGGCGTGCTGGAGCACAACGTCTCGCTCGAGGCGGTCAAGCGGCACAAGCGGTCCTCGCTCGGCAGGCTCGAGGAGATGACCGGGCTCGTGCGCCGGCACCTGCCGGAGCTCGGTGAGGACGCCCGGTCGTTCTGCCTCATGAGCCTCGTCACGGCCGGTGCCATGTCGTCGTTCGTGCCGCCGCCGCCCGTGGTGCTCGCCGCGTACGAGGACGAGCCCGAGCTCGCCGTGGTCCACGTGGAGGCGCGTGACGGTCTGCGGCTCGCCTTCGGCGCGCTGCTGCTGGGTGTGGTCCCGCGGGACTGAGCGCACGCGGCGCGGGGAGCGCGTCGGGGCGGGCACGAAGAAACCCCCGCCCCGCGTCTCCGCAGGTCGGGGGTTCTTCGTCGCTGTCTCAACGAGTGTCCGGAGGGGGACTTGAACCCCCACGCCCTTTCGGGCACTAGCACCTCAAGCTAGCGCGTCTGCCATTCCGCCACCCGGACAGGTGGACGTCGCGGAGCCGTTTCCGGCCCCTCGGCGCGGCAGAGAACATACCACGGTGCGGGTGCGGTTCCCGCATCGCCCCTCGTGACGGGCACGTCGGAGGGTCGCCGCGCACGCCGCGCACCGCAGGTGCACACTGCACCTGACGAAGCCCTCGTGGTCGGGAGGTCGAAGGATGGTCGACGTGTCGGACGCCCGGACCCCGGGGGCGGTCAGCGCGACCGCGCGCAAGGTCGCGGGCGGCCGACGGAACCCCGCGGTGGCGGGACGCGACGACGGGCCGCCCCGGTGGTTGCGCAGGTCCTCCGACGTCGCGTGGCGCCTGCTGGTGGTCCTCGCCGCCGTGGTCGTGGTGTTCTTCGCGACGTCGCGCGTCACGCTGCTGTTCATCGCGGTCTTCCTCGCCCTGGTGTTCACCGCCGTCCTGCGACCCTTGGTGGAGCTGCTGGCCCGCGTCATGCCGCGAGGGCTGGCGACGGCGCTGTCGCTGCTCGGCGGGATCCTGTTCTTCGTCGGCATGCTCACGTACGTCGGCTACTCGATCGCCACGCAGTGGAACGACCTGAGCAAGCAGTTCGCCACCGGCATCAAGCAGATCACCGACTTCCTCGAGAGCGGCACGCTGCCGTTCACGATCACCAGCGGCCAGATCGCCGAGTGGATCGAGGACGGTCTGACCTGGGTGCAGGACCACGCGGGGGACCTGGCGGGTCAGGTGGCGGCGAGTGCGGGCTCCGTCGTGGAGGCGTTCACGGCGCTCGCCCTGGCGGTCTTCTGCACGGTCTTCTTCCTGGCGCGTGGCGCGGCGATGTGGACGTGGTTCCTCAACCAGCTGCCCATGCGCGCGCGGCCCACCTGGATCACCGCCGGCGAGGCCGGCTGGTACACCTTCTCGGGGTACACCCGGGGCACCGTGATCATCGCCCTGACCGACGGCATCATCGCGTTCCTGCTGCTCACGGTCCTGCGGGTGCCGCTCGCCGCGCCCCTGGCGGTCCTGGTCCTCATCGGTGCGTTCATCCCGCTGATCGGTGCTCCCGCCGCGATGGTCGTCGCGATGATCGTGGCGCTCGCGGCCAACGGGCTGTGGTCGGCCGTGTTCGTCGGGGTGGGGATCGCGCTCATCGGCCAGCTCGAGGGGCACATCCTGCAGCCGCTCATCATGGGCAAGCAGGTGTCGCTGCACCCCGTCGTGGTCGCGTTGTCCGTCACCGCCGGCACGCTGACGGCCGGGATCCTGGGCGCCGTGATCGCCGTCCCGCTCGTGGCGGTCGCCTGGGCGGTGTTCGCGCGGCTGCGGACGCTCGACCCGCCGATGGACCAGGACGAGGACGAGGAGGACGTCGACGACGTCGTCCTCGCCGACGACGTCGCCGACGCCGACGCCCAGGGCAGGTAGCCGCACCCGCTCGCGGCGCCCCCGCGGCCGGTGGGGCGGGCGCTAGGTTGACGGCGTGGAAGCCGACCATCCGGACGTCGACGTCCCGCGGTCCCAGGCGGGGCCGAACCCGCAGCACCTGCTGACCACCGTCATGGGGGAGTACCTCGACTCGTCCGAGGCCGCTCTGCCGGCGGCGGCCGTCGTCGCCGTGCTCGGTGAGTTCGGTGTCAGCCCGGCGAGCGCCCGCGCGGCGCTCGCGCGGCTCGTGCGCCGCGGGCTGGTCGCGGTCCGCGCGGGGGGGCGCGTCCCGCTGTACCACGTGACGCCGGGCACGATCGCCCGGCACCGGTCGACGATGCACCGGTTCCTCGCGTTCGGCGGCGTCGCGCGCCCCTGGGACGGTCAGTGGCTGCTCGTGTCGTACTCGCTGCCCGAGGCCCGGCAGGCGCAGCGGCACGCCGTGCGCAAGGCGCTGGGGGCCCTCGGGTTCGCCCGGCTGTACGACAGCGTCTGGATCAGCCCGGACCCGGACCCGGCGCCCGTCCGGGCGGCGCTGCACGACCTCCTCGAGCCGGTGGCCGGCGCCCGGTGGAGCGTGATGCGCACCCGCTTCGAGGACGAGACCGGACCGGGCGGGCCGGCCGCCGCCTACGACCTGGACGACCTCGCCGCCCGGTACCGCGCGTTCGTGGCGCGGCACGTGGACCTGGCGGCGCGCGTGCGTGCGGGGCAGGTGCCGGCGCCGCAGGCGCTGGTCGCGCGGTCCACGCTCATGGACGACTGGCGACGGTTCGTCGTCGTCGACCCCGACCTGCCGGCGCACCTGCTGCCCCCGTCGTGGCCGCGTCAGGAGGCGCGCGCGATCTTCCTCGAGATCCACGCCGCGCTCGGTCCGCCGGCTCAGCAGCGGCTCGTCGAGCTGATGACGCCGTCGTGGCCGGACGCCGCGACGTGGGTGACGCACTACGTCGCCGCCGACGACCCGCGCGACCGGCCGCGCCGGGCCGAGCCCGTCGCGGCCGCCGAGCCGGCGGCCGGGCATCGCTAAACGATTCGAACGCCGAAGAGCCTCCCACCCGCCTCGACAGGTGTCGTGACTGCAGCGACGGTGAGTGTGCACACACGTTCTTCGCGGCACCGGGGCCGCTCCTCCGGCGGACCCGCGACGTCGCCCATCCCTGGAGGTAGCCCCATGAGACGAACCCTCGCGCGCGCCGCGCTGGCCGCGGTGGTGTCGGCCGGTGCACTCGTCGGCGCGGCCGTGCTGACGCCGGCCGCCGCCGCCCCGGGCGGGTCGGGTCCGTACCCCGCCGACTACTCGACCACGGGCGCCCTGCCCAACCACACGGTGTACCGGCCGGTGAACCTGCCGGCCGGGCCGATGCCCGTCGTCGTCTGGAGCAACGGTGCGTGCTCGGCCGACGGGACGTCCGCGCAGAACTTCCTGCGGGAGATCGCGTCGTACGGCTTCCTGGTGATCTCCAACGGCCGGCCCGGCGGTGGCGGCAGCTCGAACTCGACCTGGCTCACGCAGGCGATGGACTGGGCCACGGCCGAGAACTCCCGGCAGGGGAGCGCGCTGTACGGGCGGATCGACGCCGACAACGTCGGCGTGGCCGGGTTCTCGTGCGGCGGTGTCGAGGCGTACGCCGTGTCGAACGACCCGCGCGTGCAGACGACCGGCATCTTCAGCAGCGGCCTGCTCAATGACGCCGACGACTACCAGCTGCGGCGCCTGGACCACCCGATCGTCTACATCATCGGCGGGCAGAGTGACATCGCCTACCCCAACGCGATGGACGACTGGGGCAAGCTGCCCGCCGGCCTGCCGGCCTTCATGGGCAACCTGAACGTCGGGCACGGCGGCACGTACCACGAGACCAACGGCGGGCAGTTCGGCCGTGCGGCGCAGCTGTGGTTCCGGTGGCAGCTCCAGGGCGACCGCCAGGCCGGTCAGGCGTTCGTCGGCCGGGACTGCGGCCTGTGCACGTCCGGCTGGGCCGTGCAGCAGAAGAACCTGACGCTCGGCCCGGAGCCGAGCCCTACCCCGACGCCGACGCCCACGCCGACGCCGACGCCGACGCCTACCCCGACGCCCACGCCCACGCCCACGCCGACGCCCACGCCGACGCCGACGCCCACGCCCACCGACGGTGGCAACGGCGCCTGCACGGCGACGTACAAGGTCGTCAACCAATGGGGTGAGGGCTTCGTCGCCGACGTCACCGTCACCGCGCAGACGTCGCTCACCGGGTGGAAGGTGCGGCTGACGCTGCCCGGCGGTGCCGTCTCGAACGCCTGGAACGGCGCGTCGAGCGGCTCGGGCGGATCGGTGACCGTGTCGAACGCGCCGTGGAACGGCGCGGTCGCGGCCGGCCAGGCCACCAGCTTCGGGTTCCAGGGCACGGGCAGCGGGGCGGGCGCCACCGCGACGTGCGAGCGCGCCTGACCTGACGGCCGGTCCCGACGCGGTGGGCCGCACGTACGGCTCACCGCGTCGGGACCTCGCAGGCAGCAGATTCGAACAGGTGTTCGAGTACGATGGCGCCATGGCCGGCCCGACGATCCTGCACGCCGACCTCGACGCGTTCTACGCGTCGGTCGAGCAGCTGCTGGACCCCCGGCTGCGCGGACGGCCCGTGGCCGTGGGCGGCAGCGCCCGGGGCGGGGTCGTCCTGGCCGCGTCCTACGAGGCCAAGGCGTACGGGGTGAGCGGCGGCATGCCGGGATGGCGTGCCGCGCGGCTGTGCCCGGCGCTGCAGTTCGTGCCCGGGCGGTTCGCGGAGTACCAGCCGCTCGCCGACCGGGTGATGGACATCCTGGGGGACGTGACACCCGCGGTGGAGCGCATCTCGATCGACGAGGCGTTCCTCGACGTCGCCGGCTCGACGCACCTGTTCGGGCCGCCGGCCGCGATCGCCGCGCTGCTGCGACGGCGGGTGCGCGAGGAGGTCGGGCTGCCGATCTCCGTGGGTGCGGCGCGCACCAAGCACCTGGCGAAGATCGCGTCGCAGGTCGCCAAGCCGGACGGTGTCGTGGTCGTCGACCCCGAACGCGAGCGCGAGTTCCTCGACCCGTTGCCCGTCGGCCTGATGTGGGGCGTCGGGCCCGTCGCCCGCGAGCGCCTGGCGGAGCGCGGCATCACCACGATCGGCGAGCTCGCGCGCACGCCCTCCGGGGCGGTCGAGCGGGTGCTCGGGCACGCCGTGGGGGCGCGGATGTCGGCGCTGGCCCACAACGAGGACCCGCGGCGGGTCTCCGGCGCCGGCCGGGCGCGGTCCGTCGGCGCCCAGTCCGCGCTGGGCCGTCAGGTCGCGTCCCGCGAGCTGGTCCGCGAGGTGCTCAGCCAGCTCGCGGACCGGGTCGCCGGCCGGCTGCGCGCGAAGGACCGGGCGGGGCGCACCGTCACCGTGCGCGTGCGGTTCCCGGGGATGCGGTCCGTCACCCGGTCCACGACGCTGCCCGGACCCGTCGCCGCGACCCTCACGCTCACCGAGGTGGCCGAGCAGCTGGCGTGGCAGGCGATCGACGACCAGCCCGGGAGCGACGTCGAGATCACGCTCCTGGCCGTCTCCGTCTCGGGGCTCACCGCGCAGTCGTCGCTGCAGCTGGAGCTGCCGCTGCTGACCGACGACCCGCGCCGCCCGGGCTCGGAGCCCGGCGCCGCACGGTGGGCGGTCGACCGCTCCGTCGACGCCGTGCGCGCACGGTTCGGCCGGGGTGCGGTCGGCTACCTGCCGAGCGCGATGCCGCGGGTGCGGACGGTGCCCGACGAGTTCCGCGAGCTGGCCGAGCACGACCTCTGAGCGGCGGGGGACCGGGGCGGCGCTCGCCGTTCTGCCCTGAGCAGATCGTGCCGCGCGGCGCGGTCCGCGTGGCTAGGTTCGGTCCATGGAGCACGACGTCGTCCCGCTGGTCCCGCGCCGCCCGTCCGCGTGGCGACGCACGATCGGTGCGCTGCTGCGCGCGGCGCGTGAGGACCGGGCGCTGCGCCTGGTGGACGTCGCCGCCCGCGCCCGGCTCTCGCCGCAGTACCTCTCGGAGGTCGAGCGCGGGCTCAAGGAGCCGTCGTCCGAGGTGCTCGCCGCGCTCACCGACGCGCTGGGGCTGACGCTGGTCGACCTGGCCCAGGGCATCGTCGACGCGCTCGCCACACCCGCGGCACGTCCCGCGGGCGTGGTGCGCCCGCTGTCCTCCCGGCCCGGCGCGGCCGGGCACGCGCGCGCGGCGACCGCCCTCCGAGGCGGCGTCCTGCTCGCCGCCTGAGCGGGCCCGGCCGCCGCGCTCACCGCCTGCGCGACGTCACCACGTGGTCCGCGATGCCGTAGGCGACGGCCTGCTCCGCGGTCAGCACCAGGTCCCGGTCGGTGTCGCGCCGCAGCGTCGCGACGTCCTTGCCCGTGTGGCGCGCGAGCACCTCCTCGAGCTGGCCGCGCACCCGGACGACCTCGTCGGCCGCCAGGATGAGGTCGGGGATCGTGCCCTGGCCACGCGTCGACGGCTGGTGCAGCACGACGCGCCCGTGCGCGAGGATCGCCCGGTGCCCGGCGGCACCTCCCGCGAGCAGCACCGCCGCGTCGGACGCCGCCTGGCCCACGCACGTGGTCTCGACGTCCGGACGCACGTACTGCATGGCGTCGTAGACGGCGAGCATCGCCGACGTCGAGCCGCCGGGGGAGTTCACGTACAGCTGGATCGGCAGGTCGGGGTTCTCCGACTCCAGGTGCAGCAGCTGCGCCACCAGCACGTTCGCCACGCCGTCGTCGATGGGCGTGCCCAGGTACACGATGCGCTCGGACAGCAGCCGGCTGAACACGTCCACCGTGCGCTCGACGTTGCCGCGACGCTCGACGACGTTCGGCACCAGGTACCCGCTCACGCGTCGGCCCCCACGAACCCGGCGCCGACCTGGACGTGACGCGTGGTGTCGGGCAGCACGTGGGCGAGGTCGTCCGCCACCGCGTCGACGAACCCGTACGCGAGCGCCTCGGCGGCCGTGAACCAGCGGTCGCGCAGCGAGTCCTCCCGGACGCGCTCGACGCTCTGGCCCGTGTGCCGGGCGATGAGGCCCAGCACGGTGTCGCGCGTGTGCCGCAGGTCGTCCGCCTGGAGCTCGACGTCGACGGCGGTGCCGCCGATGCCCGCCGACCCCTGGTGCAGCAGGACGCGCGCGTGCGGCAGCGCGAACCGCTTGCCGGGCGTCCCGGCGGACAGCAGGAACTGCCCGGCGCTCGCGGCCATCCCCGCCGCCACGGTGCGCACGTCGTTCGGGATCAGCCGCATGACGTCGTGGATCGCCAGCATCGCCGGCACGGAGCCGCCCGGTGAGCTGATCCACAGCGTCACGTCCGTGCGCGGGTCCTCGGCGGACAGCAGCAGCAGCTGGGCCGCCAGGCGGTGGCCGGTGTGCTCGTCGAGCGCCGTGCTCAGCACGACGATCCTGCGGTACGCGAGCCGGGCGATCAGCTCGTCGTCGTAGGGGCGGAGGGACGTCGGGGTGCTCATGCCTCCCACCCTGCGCCGCCCGGTGATCCCCACGGGCCCCGCGCTGCCGACGGCGGATCCGCCCTCGGCAGCACGTGACGTGGTGCGCTCGGCGGGCCGGCACGTCCTAGGCTCGGTGCCCGTGAGCAGCAGCGCGTCGGGCACCCTCAGCAGCACGACCGTGGGGGAGACCGGTGCCCCGGTGGTCTTCCTGCACGGCCTGTTCGGACAGGGGCGCAACTTCACGCAGATCGCCAAGGCGCTGGTCCCGGACTTCCGTTCGCTGCTGGTCGACCTGCCGAACCACGGCCGCTCGCCCTGGACGGACCGGTTCGACTACGCCGCCACGGCCGACCTCGTCGCCGCGCACCTGCGCGAGGGGTTCGCCACCGCCGGGCCGGTCCACGTCGTCGGGCACTCGATGGGCGGCAAGGTCGCCATGGTCCTCGCCCTGCGCCACCCCGAGCTCGTCGACCGGCTGGTCGTCGCGGACATCGCCCCCGCGACTGGTGGCTCCCTGGGGGAGTTCGCCCACCTGCTCGACAGCCTGGCGGCGATCGACCTGACCATGGTGACGCGCCGCGGCGAGGCGGACGAGGTCCTCGCGCAGCGCGTGGACGACGCACGGGTGCGGGGCTTCCTGCTGCAGAACCTGCGGGCCGACGGCGACGGCTTCCGCTGGCAGGCGAACCTCGACCTGCTCCGCCGCGAGCTCCCGGTGATCGGCGGCTTCCCCGACGTGGGCGGCGCCGTGCTCGACCGCCCGGTGCTGTGGGTCGCCGGCGACAGGTCCGACTACGTGCGGCCGGAGCACGGCCCGGCGATGCGCCGGCTCTTCCCGCGCACGACGCTCGTGACGATCAAGGGCGCCGGGCACTGGGTGCACTCGGAGCAGCCGGACGCGTTCGTCGCGGTGCTGCGCACGTTCCTCGGTGCGGACGAGCGCTGAGCACGCGTCACACGTCGTCCGCGCGCAGCCCCCGCTCGGCGTGCAGCCCGCGGTAGACGGCGGTGCGCAGCTCGACCGCGTACGCCTCGCGCTGCGGCATGCGCAGGTCCCGGGCCACGGCGATCTCCGCCTCCACGTCGTACGGCACCCGCACGACCTGCAGCGAGAACGGCGCGGACGCGTTCGGCCCGGGGTCGCCCTCGAGCACCACGTACGACGCCGTCGGCTCGTCCAGCGGGTTGCCGACGCTCCCGACGTTGAACAGCGTGCGGCTCTCGAACGTCTCGACGTACGCGTCGTGCACGTCGCCGTACCCCACCATCGTCGGCTCGGGGCCGTCACCGGTCAGCTCCGTCGTGGCGAACATGCCGGCGAACTCCTCGGCGGTGTGGTGGAAGTGCACGCGCACGTGCACGCTCGCCGCCGAGGCGTGCAGCAGGCGGATCCGCCGGCCGCTGAGCTCGAGGTGGTGCACGAGCGGCAGTCCCCGCAGCCACGCGCGGTCGTCGGGCGTCAGCTCCTCGTACCACCACGTCAGCGCCTCGTCCCGCACGGTGGCGGGGTCGGGCAGGAAGTCGTCCCAGTTGCCGCGCACCGTCACCGCGCAGCGCTCGCGGCTGCGTGCCACCGCGGCGGACCCGCGGGGCCCCTTGCCGGCGACGTCACCCAGGTTGACGATCGTGGTGATGCCGCGGGAGTCGATGTCGCGCAGCACCGCGTCGAACGCCGTCGTGTTGCCGTGCACGTCGGACAGCAGCGCGATGCGCTCCACTGCGTGCTCCTTCCCTCCGCGACGGCGCGGCGTGCCGGGTCAGGCCAGGGCGGACCGGCGGGCGGGCACCGGGGCGTGCGCGGCGAGCTCGTGGAGCGCGTCGAGGAGCACGCGGTTGAAGGCGGCCGGCGCGTGCGCGTTGACGTCGTGGCCCGCGCGCCGAACGACGGTCAGGCGGGCGCCGGGCAGGGCGCGCAGGTAGCGGCGCTCGTCGAGGCGCAACGGGTCCCGCGCGCCGTTCACGAGCCACACCGGCAGCGGCAGGCGGCGCAGGTCGGTCAGCGGCGAGTACCCGGCCAGCGCGGTGAGCATGTCCGTCACCACGTGCCACGTGCCCTTGCCGAGGCCGAGCCACCGCGTGACGTGGTGCGCCGCGCGCCGGTACAGGGACACGGGCTTGCCGCGGATCTCGGTCGAGCAGCCCGCGAGCACCACGCCCGCGACCCGGTCCTCGTGGCGACCCGCGTACGCCAGGGCGGTGTACCCGCCGAGCGACAGCCCGACCAGCAGCGGGGGCTCCTCGCACGACGCGACCGCGTCGTCGATGACGGCCAGCGCACCGTCGAGCGTGAAGCGCTCGTGCGTGCGGGTGCCGTGACCCGGCAGGTCGACCGCCACCGTCGGGTGCCCGCTGCGACGCATCGCCTCGACCTGGGCGGACCAGATCGCGGACGACGTGCGGGTCCCGTGGACGAGGACGATGGGTCTGGTGATGGTGGGCCTCCTCCGGGCGTTCGACGTGCGGTCCGCCGACCGTGCCGGCAGCCGCGGGACGATCTGCAGCTGCCCTGGAGGGTAGTCCGCCTACCTGGGCGCGCGACCGGTGGCGGGGGTGCTCACGAAGCTCTCACAAGTCCGACGCGCGCCGCCGCCAGGTCAGGACCCGGCCGCCGCGTGCAGCAGCCGCCGCGTCTGCGCGACGTACCCGCCGCCGAACAGCAGCGCGTGGACCGCGACGGGGTACAGCTGGTGCAGCCCCGATCGGTGCCGCCAGCCGCGGCGCAGCGGGCGCGCCGCGTCGTACGCGGCGAGCACCTCCTCGAGGTGCGGCAGCCCGAACAGCACGAGCATGGCCAGGTCCGTCTCGCGGTGGCCGCCGTGCGCGGCGGGGTCGATGAGGGTGGCGCCCTGCGCCGTCCACACGACGTTGCCCTGCCACAGGTCCCCGTGCAGCCGTGCGGGCGGCTCGTCGTCGTCCCAGCGGCCGTCGCGCAGCAGGCCGGCGAGCCGGTCGAACGCCGCGTCGTCGTCGGGGGTCGTCAGCCCGGCACGGCGCAGCGCCCCCGCCACGGGGACGATGCGGCAGTCGGCCAGGAACGGCCCCCACGCGTCGTACCGGCCCGCGGCCATGCGCAGCGGTGCGTCGAGCGGGCCGAACCAGCCGTCGCCGTCCCAGCCGTCGGGAGGCGCCCCGAAGGCGGGCGCCCCCGCGGCGTGCGTGCGCGCCAGCGCCTCGCCGAACGCGTGCGCCGCCGCGACGTCCGGCCGCACCGGGGCGAGGCGGACCAGGTCGAGGTGGTCCACGCCGACGTCGAGGACCTCCACGACCGGCGCACCGCTCGCGGCGGCGAGCCAGCGCAGGCCGGCCGCCTCGCACGCGAAGAACCCCGCCGGTGCGCCGGCCCGGCGCTTGCGGTGCACCGCCACGCCCCCCGGCGGTGGGTCCACGGACATGCCGTCACGCTACCGAACGGCAACCGGTCGTCATGCGGCGGCAACGACCGGAGCCCACACTCGGGTTGAGCGGCACCCACGCCGGTCACGTCCCCCGGACAGGAGCACCCGTCATGCAGGTCGGCATCCCGCGCGAGACCAAGAACCGCGAGTACCGCGTCGCCCTCACGCCCGCTGGCGTGCAGCAGCTCGTGTCCGCCGGCCACGAGGTCCTCGTCGAGGCCGGTGCGGGCGCCGGCTCGGCGATCGACGACGCCGACTACGTGTCCGCCGGCGCCCGCGTCGTCCCCACCCCGGCCGACGCGTGGTCGGCCGAGCTGGTCTGCAAGGTCAAGGAGCCGGTCGCCGCGGAGTACCCGTACCTGCGCGACGACCTCACGCTGTTCACGTACCTGCACCTGGCTGCCGACCGACCCGCGACCGACGCGCTGCTCGCCGCCGGCACCACGTCGATCGCCTACGAGACCGTGCAGCTGCCCGACGGGTCGCTGCCGCTGCTGGCCCCCATGAGCGAGGTCGCCGGACGGCTCGCCACCCAGGTCGGTGCCTACCACCTCATGCGCAACGAGGGCGGCCGCGGCGTCCTGCTCGGCGGCGTGCCCGGCGCCGACGGCGCCAAGGTCGTCGTCCTCGGCGGCGGCGTCGTCGGCACGCACGCCGCCCAGATCGCCGTGGGCATGCGCGCCGACGTCACCGTCCTGGACCTGTCCGTGCCGCGGCTGCGCGAGCTCGACGACCTGTTCGGCGGCCGCGTGCGGACGCTCGCGTCCTCGACGTGGGCGATCGAGCGCGAGCTGCTCGACGCGGACCTCGTCGTCGGCGCCGTGCTGCGCCCCGGTGCGCGGGCCCCGCGCCTGGTGAGCAACGCCCTGGTCGCGCGCATGCGGCCGGGGTCGGTGCTGGTCGACGTCGCCGTCGACCAGGGCGGGTGCTTCGAGGACACGCGCGCCACCACCCACGACGACCCCACCTTCCGGGTGCACGGCTCGGTGCTGTACTGCGTCGCCAACATGCCGGGCGCCGTCCCCGTCACCTCCACGCACGCCCTCACCAACGCGACGCTGCCGTACCTCACCGCGCTCGCGGACACCGGGTGGCGGGCCGCCGCGCTGGCCGACCCGGCGCTCGCGGGCGGGCTCACGACGCACGCCGGGCGCGTGCTGAACGCCCCCGTCGCGCAGGCGCACGGCCTGCCCTGGACCCCGCCGCAGGACGTGCTCGAGGTGCCGGGCGGCCCGCCGCGCTGAGAGCCCCGGCCGGCCGGCCGGGGCGCACCCTCGGGTGTGCAGCTGTCGCGGAGGGCGCGACGTCCCGTGCTCGTGCGGCGACGTGCCGCCGGGCTACCCGCCCCGGGCGGCCCGGAGTCTGTGACGATGAGGCCATGACCTCCGAGGCGCTGCCGCTCGACCCTGCCAACCCCTTCGCCCGCACGTCCGACCTGCCCTACGGCCTGCCGGACTTCCGGGAGCTGCGCGAGGAGCACTTCCTGCCCGCGCTGCGTGCGGGGATGGCCGAGCAGCGTGCCGAGGTCGAGGCGATCGCCGTCGACCCGGCGGAGCCCACCGTGGAGAACACCCTCGAGGCGCTGGAGCGCTCGGGGCGCCTGCTGTCCCGTGCCGCGTCGGCCTTCTTCGTGCAGTCGGGTGCCGAGTCGACGCCCGGCCTGCAGGCCGTCGAGGAGGAGGTCGCGCCGCTGCTGGCCGAGCACTCCGACGCCATCTGGCTGGACGCCCGGCTGCACGCCCGCGTCGAGGCGCTCGCCGCGCGGCTCGAGGCCGAGGGCGCGCAGCTCGCCCCCGACACGGCGTGGCTGCTGCACCGCACGCGCACCCGGTTCGCGCGTGCCGGCGTGGGCCTGGACGCACCGGCGCAGGAGCGACTGCGCGCGATCAACGCCGAGATGACGTCGCTCGACGCGACGTTCGGCCGCCTGCTGCTCGCCGCGACCAACGAGGCGGCGGTGCTGGTCACGGACGAGGCCGAGCTCGACGGCCTGCCCGAGGACGCCCGCGCGGCGGCGGCCCGGGCGGCCACCGCCCGTGGCCACGAGGGCGCCTGGCTGCTCGAGCTGCAGCTGCCCACCCAGCAGTCCGTGCTCTCCCTGCTGCGCGACCGCGGGCTGCGCGAGCGCGTCATGACCGCGTCGGTGACGCGCGGCGCGGGCGGGGAGGCGCACGACACGCGCAGCACCCTGCTCGCCATGGTCCGGCTGCGTGCCGAGCGGGCCCGCCTGCTCGGCTTCGAGCACCACGCCGCCTACGTCGCCGCCGACGCCACCGCAGGTTCCGCCCAGGCCGTCGAGGCCATGCTCACGCGGCTCGCGCCGGCGGCGGTCGCCAACGCCCGTGAGGAGGCGGCGGACCTCGAGCACGCGCTCCAGGCCGACCACCCGGGGGCGTCTCTCGAGCCCTGGGACTGGGCGTACTACGCGGGCCGCGTCCGGCAGCAGCGCCGTGCGCTCGACGAGGCCGAGCTGCGCCCGTACCTGGAGCTCGAGCGGGTGCTGGCGGACGGGGTCTTCCGGGCGGCGAACAGCCTGTACGGCCTGACGTTCGCCGAGCGCCACGACCTCGTGGGCTACCACCCCGACGTGCGCGTCTTCGAGGTGTTCGACGCCGACGGCACCGGCCTCGGCCTGTTCCTCGGCGACTGGTGGACGCGCCCCGCCAAGCGCGGCGGCGCGTGGATGAACTCGCTCGTCGAGCAGTCGGGCCTGCTGGGGGAGGCGCCCGTCGTCGTCAACAACCTCAACATCCCCCAGCCGCCGCCCGGTCAGCCGACCCTGCTCACGTGGGACGAGGTCATCACGCTGTTCCACGAGTTCGGGCACGCGCTGCACGGCCTGCTCTCGGCCGTGCGGTACCCGTCGCAGTCGGGCACGAACGTGCCCCGCGACTTCGTCGAGTACCCGTCCCAGGTCAACGAGATGTGGGCGTGGGACCCGCAGGTGCTGCGCGCGTTCGCGGTGCACCACGAGACCGGTGAGCCGATGCCGGCGCAGTGGGTCGAGACCCTGATCGCCTCGCAGCAGGACGGCGAGGGCTTCGCGACCACCGAGTACCTCGCGGCGGCGCTGCTCGACCAGGCGTGGCACCGCCTCGCGCCCGAGGAGGTCCCGACGGACCCGGCGCAGGTCGAGCAGTTCGAGGCGAAGGCGCTGCGCGACGCCGGCGTGGACCTGCGCACCGTGCCGCCGCGGTACCGCACGACCTACTTCAACCACATCTTCTGCAGCGGCTACGCGGCGGGGTACTACGCGTACATCTGGTCCGAGGTGCTCGACGCGGACACGGTCGAGTGGTTCGCCGAGAACGGTGGTCTGCGGCGCGAGAACGGTGACGCGTTCCGGGCCCGGCTGCTCGGTCGCGGGGGATCGATCGACCCGCTGCAGGCGTTCCGCGACCTGCGGGGGCGCGACCCCCGTATCGAGCCCCTGCTGGCCCGCCGCGGCCTGCTCGGGGCGTCGGCGTGAACCCCGCCGGGCCCACCGCCCAGGACGAGGTCGTCGACCTGTGCCGCGACCTCATCCGCTTCGACACGACCAACCCCGGCGACGGCACGGGACCGGGGGAGCGGGAGGCGGCCGAGTACGTCGTCGGGCTGCTGCAGGACGTCGGCCTGGAGCCCGAGCTGTTCGAGAGCGCACCCGGGCGCGCCAACGTGGTCGTGCGGCTCGAGGGCACCGACCCGACGCGCCCCGCGCTCGTCGTGCACGGCCACCTGGACGTCGTCCCCGCGCACGCGCCGGACTGGTCGGTGGACCCGTTCGCCGGCGAGCTGCGCGACGGCCTGGTCTGGGGTCGCGGCGCGGTCGACATGAAGGACATGGACGCGATGGTGCTCGCGGTCGTCCGGCAGATGGTCCGGGAGGGCAGGCGTCCCGCCCGCGACGTCGTCGTGGCGATGTTCGCCGACGAGGAGGCGGGCGGACGCCTCGGCGCCCACTGGGCGGTCGAGCACCGCCCCGAGCTGTTCGCGGGGGCGACCGAGGCGATCAGCGAGGTCGGCGGGTTCTCCGTGGACGTCGCCGGGCAGCGCGTGTACCTGCTGCAGACGGCGGAGAAGGGCCTGGCGTGGCTGCGGCTGGTCGCGGCGGGCCGCGCGGGGCACGGCAGCCAGGTCAACCCGGACAACGCGGTGACGCACCTCGCCGCGGCCGTGGCCCGGATCGGGCAGCACGCGTGGCCGCTGCAGCTCACGCCGACGGTCCGCGCGCTGCTCGAGGGCGTCGCCGACCTCACGGGGCTGCCGTTCGACCCCGAGGACCCGGCGGCGGTCGACGCGCTCGTCGACGCGCTGGGTCCCGCCTCCCGGTTCGTGGGTGCGACGCTGCGCCACTCGACGAACCCCACGCGCCTGGCCGCCGGGTACAAGGAGAACGTCATCCCCGGCAGCGCGACCGCCTCGATCGACGGGCGCTTCCTGCCGGGGGCGTCCGACGAGTTCGACGCGACCGTCGCCCGGCTCGCGGGGCCGCACGTGGACGTCGAGGACCTCGTGCGCGACACCGGTCTCGAGGCCCCCTTCGAGGGCGCCCTCGTCGACGCGATGGTCGCGGCCGTCGTCGCGGAGGACCCCGGTGCGCACGTGCTGCCCTACATGCTGTCGGGCGGCACCGACAACAAGTCGCTCTCGCTCCTGGGCATCACCGGGTACGGGTTCGCCCCGCTGCGGCTGCCCCCGGACCTCGACTTCGCGGGCATGTTCCACGGCGTGGACGAGCGGGTGCCGGCCGACGCGCTGCGGTTCGGCACCCGGGTGCTCGACCGGCTGCTCATGACCTGCTGACCTGCTGGCCGGCTGACCGGCGTCCGCCGGTGCACCGCTCAGGCGACGGTCTGCGTGAGCGTCGACCGGACGCGGATGATCTTGCGCCGCAGCCACACGCGCCGCTCGCCGCCGGCGTACAGGCGCAGCCGCGCCAGCTCCCAGCGGCCGCGCTCGGCCTCGTCGGTCAGCATGCGGCGGGCGTCACCGCCCGAGGTCGTCGGTGGGATCCGCACGACGCGGTACTCCCACTGCCCGCCCTGCGTGTCCCACTCGCTGCGCCGCTCGCGCCCCGTGCCGTCCGCCATCGCTCACCTCGTCCTGCCCGCAGGGACCCGACGTCGTGCCAGGAGCGCCCGCGGGCGTCGGCACGCTGCCATTGTGCCCCGCGCGGCGCTACGGTCATCGCATGACCGTGGACCCGCGCGCCGCCCTCGACCGCCTGGTGGCCGCCCTCGAGGCGCACTACGCGGCTGTGCTCAACAAGGACGGGGACGACGACCCCGCCGTGGACGACGCGTACGACGTGCTGGCCGACGCGTTCGAGGTCTACGACGACGCGCTGGGCACGGTCCACGGCGAGGCCACGCCGTTCTACCTCGCCGAGGACGACGACGAGGACGACGACGAGGACGACCTCGACGAGGACGACCTCGACGACGACGAGGACGGCGACATCGACGCCGACGACCTGGAGGACGCGGACGCCTACCCGCACGCCGGGGCCTGAGGCACCGGCCGCGACGGTCAGCGTTCCGGGTAGCCCGCCGGCGGTGCGGTGATCTCGTCGAGCACGACGACGATCTCCGGGGGCAGCCGCAGCTCCTCGGCACTGAGCGCTGCGCGCAGCTGCGCCGCGGTGCGGGCGCCGACGACGGCGCTGGCGATCCCGGGGCGGGACGTCACCCACGCCAGCGCGACCTCCAGCGGCGTGCGGTCCAGGCCCGCGGCCGCCGTGACGACGGCGTCGACGACGCCCGCCGCGTCGGCCGTGAGGTAGGGCTGCACGAACCCCGCGAGGTGCGCCGAGGCGGCACGCGAGTCCGAGGGGATCGTGCGGCGGTACTTGCCGGTCAGCACTCCTCGCCCGAGCGGGGACCACGCCAGCAGCCCGGCCCCCAGCGCCGCGCACGCGGGCAGCACCTCGCGCTCGACGCCCCGCTGCAGCAACGAGTACTCCGCCTCGACCGCCGCGAGCCCGGGGTCGGGCTCGAGCAGCGTCGCGGCGCGCGCGACCTGCCACCCGGCGTGGTTGGACAGGCCCACGTACCGCGCCTTGCCGGCGTCCACCGCCCGGCGCAGCGCCGAGACGGTCTCCTCGAGGGGCGTCCGCGGGTCCGGCGTCGCGAGCCACAGGTCGACGTGGTCCGTGCGCAGCCGACGCAGCGAGGCGTCCAGGCTGTCGAGGAGCGCGCCGCGGGACGCGTCGACGACCCCGCCGGCCGAGGTGCGCCGCACACCGGCCTTGGTGCACACCACCACGTCCTCGCGGTCCGCGACGTCCCCCAGCAGCCGTCCCAGGAGCTCCTCGGCGCCGCCGTCGGCGTAGGACGCGGACGTGTCGACCAGCGTGCCGCCGGCCTCGACGAAGTCGCGCAGCTGGTCGGCCGCCTCGTGGTCGTCGGTGTCGCGGCTCCACGTCAAGGTGCCGAGCCCGAGCGACGAGACGCGCAGACCCGTGCGGCCCAGACGGCGGTGCTCCATGGGGCGCCACCCTAGCCGGGCGCGGGGCGACGACGGGCCGCGCGGCCCGCGCGGCGCCGCTAGGGTTGCGCCTCGTGGCAACAGGCATCGGGACAGGTGAGGCGATCCTCCTGGGGCTGGTCCAGGGGCTGACGGAGTTCCTGCCGGTCTCCTCGAGCGCGCACCTGCGCATCTTCGGCGAGCTCCTCGGGTCCGGGGACCCCGGTGCGGCGTTCACCGCCATCACCCAGCTGGGCACGGAGACGGCCGTCCTGCTCTACTTCCGCCGGGACATCAAGCGCATCGCGCTGGCGTGGTGGGCGGCCGTGCGCGGCGCGTACGGGACGGACTGGCGCTCGCGCGCCGGGATGCCCGCCGGACGCCCGGCGGACCACGACGCCCTGATGGCCTGGTTCATCGCCCTCGGCACGGTGCCCATCGTCGTGCTCGGCCTGGCGTTCCAGGACGCGATCGAGCGGCCGTTCCGCAACCTGTGGCTCGTCGCCCTGACGCTCGCCGTGTTCGCGCTCGTGCTGGGCTGGGCGGACCGGCGGGGGAGCAAGCGCCGGCCGCTCGAGCAGCTGACGGCCCGCCACGCGCTGGCGTTCGGCTTCTGGCAGGCGCTCGCGCTGGTCCCGGGGGTCTCGCGCTCGGGCGGCACCATCACCGGCGGGCTGCTCATGGGCTACACGCGGGAGGCCGCCGCCCGGTACTCGTTCCTGCTGGCGATCCCGGCGGTCTTCGGGTCGGGCCTGTTCCAGCTGGCCAAGAGCGTCGGTGACTTCGGCGAGGCGGGCACGCCCGGCTTCGGCGCGACGCTCGTCGCGACGCTCGTCGCGTTCGTCATCGGCTACGTCGTCATCATCGCGTTCCTCAAGATCGTCTCGACGTTCAGCTACGCGCCGTTCGTCTACTACCGCCTGGCGCTCGCCGCGCTCGTCGTGGTGCTGCTGCTCACCGGTGTCCTGGACCCGGTGACGGCGCCCGCGAACGCCTGACCGGCGGGGTCGGGCGCCCGGCGACGGCGGTTAGGCTTCCGGCGTGCTCACCTGGCCCGCCCCGCAGATCCCTCGGCTTCCCGGGACCGGTGAGCCGGTCCGCGTGCTCGACACCTCGACGGGCGACGTCGTCGTCGCGGCCCCCGGCCCCACGGCCCGGCTCTACGTGTGCGGCATCACCCCGTACGACGCGACGCACCTCGGCCACGCGGCGACGTACGTCGCGTTCGACGTGCTGCAGCGTGCCTGGCGCGACGCCGGGCAGGACGTGACGTACGCCTCGAACGTGACCGACGTGGACGACCCGCTGCTGGAGCGCGCGACCGCCACGGGTGTGGACTGGCGGGAGCTCGCCGCGGACCAGACGGCCCTGTACGCGTCCGACATGACCGCCCTCGGCGTCGTGCCGCCCGACGTGTACCGCGGCGTCGTGGAGTCCGTGCCGCAGGTCGCCGCGGCGGTGCGCCACCTGCTCGAGCGCGGGGCGGCGTACCGGCTGCCGGCACCCGACGGCGGCGACGACGTCTACGCGGACCTGTCGGTCGACCCGGCCTTCGGCACGGTCGCCCGCCTCGACGCGGTCACCATGCGCGCCCTGAGCGCGGAGCGCGGCGGCGACCCCGACCGCCCGGGCAAGCGGTCGCCGCTGGACCCTCTGCTGTGGCGTGCGGAGCGGCCGGGCGAGCCCGCCTGGGACGCGCCGGGCGTCGGGCGCGGCCGGCCGGGCTGGCACGTGGAGTGCGCGGTCATCGCGGCCGACGGCCTCGGTGTGCCGTTCGACGTGCAGGGCGGCGGGTCCGACCTCGCCTTCCCGCACCACGAGTGCAGCGCGTCGCACCTGCGCCTCCTGGACGACGGCCGGTCCGCCGGTGTGCACGTGCACACCGGGATGGTCGGCTACGAGGGCCACAAGATGAGCAAGTCCCGCGGCAACCTCGTGCTGGTCTCGCGGCTGCTCGCGGACGGCGTCGAGCCGATGGCGGTGCGCCTGGCGGTGCTCGCGCACCGGTACCGCGAGGACTGGGAGTGGACGGACGGCGGGCTCGTCGCCGCGCAGCGCCGCCTCGTCACGTGGCGGCGGGCGCTGTCCGGCAACGGTGGTCCGGACGCGGCGCCGGTGCTCGCCGACGTGCGGGCCGCGGTCGCCGACGACCTGGACACCCCACGCGCGCTGGCCACGGTCGACGCGTGGGCGGTGGCGGCGCTGGCGGGCGACGTGCCGTTCCACGAGGGCGCGCCCGGTGTCGTCGCCCGCACGATCGACGCCCTGCTCGGGGTGCGGATGTGACGACCCGGGACGCCCTCGGGCGCTCGCGCAGGGGATCCGGCGGTCAGCCGCCGGTTCCCCGGTCCCGCCGACGCAGGTAGCGCTCGAACTCCTGGGCGATGGCCTCGCCGCTCGCCTCGGGCAGCTCCGCGGTGTCCTTGGCCTCCTCGAGCTGGCGCACGTACTCGGCGATCTCCGAGTCCTCACCCGCGAGCTCGTCGACGCCGTGCTGCCAGGCCGTCGCGTCGTCCGGGAGGTCGGACAGCGGCACGGGCTCACCGAGCAGCGACTCGATGCGGTGCAGGATCGCGAGCGTCGCCTTGGGCGACGGGGGAGCGGCGACGTAGTGCGGCACGGCGGCCCAGAGCGACAACGCCTGCATGCCCCGGGCGGCGGCCTCGTGCTGCAGGACGCCGACGATCCCGGTCGGACCCTCGTAGGTGTTCGGCTCCAGACCCATGAGCTCACGCACGTGGGTGTCCTCGCTGGTCGCGTTCACCGGGATGGGCCGGGTGTGCGGGACGTCGGCCAGCAGCGCACCCACCGTGACGATCGTGCGCACGCCCAGGCCCGCCGCGATGTCGAGCAGCTCGCCGCAGTAGCGGCGCCACCGCATGGACGGCTCGATGCCGTGGACCAGCACGACCTGGCGGCCCGACCGGGGGGTCGACGCGACCGCGACCGCCGTCGTCGGCCACGTGATCTCGCGCGCACCGTCGGGGCCCGGTCCCACGACCGGGCGGTTGACCTGGAAGTCGTGGTACTCCTCCGGGTCGAGCTCGTCGACCTGCTCGGCGCCCCACACGTCGTGCAGGTGCTCGAGCGCCGCCGTCGCGGCGCTGCCGGCGTCGTTCCAGCCCTCGAAGGCCGC
The DNA here is from genome assembly GCF_024508275.1 of Cellulomonas wangsupingiae. Lineage (NCBI taxonomy): Bacteria > Bacillati > Actinomycetota > Actinomycetes > Micrococcales > Cellulomonadaceae > Cellulomonas > Cellulomonas wangsupingiae. The sequence goes on along the minus strand of NZ_CP101989.1, from coordinate 2,266,997 downwards.
GAGCATGACGGTCTCACGGGCCGGCAGGTCGGGTGCTGCGTGCTCGCTCACCGTCCCAGCCTAGGGCGCGAGCGCCGCCGGGGCCGGGTGCTCGGGCCCCGGCCGCACGACCACGGACGTCGCGGCGTGCCCCGCACGCCTCTCGGGGCGTGCCGTCGACGACGCGTCGGGGCGCTCGACGAGGGGCACGGGCGCGCCGTCGCGGGGCGCCGACTACCGGACCGGTGACGGGTGGCGCGCCGGCGCCCCGGTAGTCTCGGGTGCTCATCCGCGCCCCACCGACGCACCAGGAGCCCTCCGCTGAGCACTCTCGCCGGCAGCCACCCGAGCCCCGCCGCCACCCCAGGACAGGCCCTTCCCGCCGCCGTCCTGTGGGACATGGACGGCACGCTGATCGACACCGAGCCGTACTGGATGGCCGCGGAGATCGAGCTGGTCGAGGCGCACGGCGGCGTGTGGACCCGCGAGGACGCCGTCGCCCTGATCGGCAGCCCGATGGCGGTCTCGGCGGCGCAGCTGCAGGGCCGGGGCGTGGCCCTGGGTGTCGACGAGATCGCCCACGCCCTGAACTCCGCCGTCGGGGCGGCGGTCGCCGCCGGGATCCCCTGGCAGCCCGGCGCGCACGAGGCCCTGCGCGCGCTGCACGCCGCGGGCGTGCCGCAGGCGCTCGTGACGTCGTCGTTCGAGGTGCTGGCGACGCCCTTCGCGCAGGCCGTCGGCCTCTTCGACGTCGTCGTGGCAGGGGACACCGTGGCACGGCCCAAGCCGGACCCCGAGCCGTACCTCGCCGCGGCCCGGTTGCTGGGCGTCGACGTGACGCGCTGCGTCGCGTTCGAGGACTCGCGCTCCGGTCTCGCGTCCGCCGTGGCGAGCGGCGCGCGGGTCGTCGCGGTCGACTCCCACGTGGTGCTGGCGCCGCCGGCCGGCGTCAGCCGCACGTCGTCGCTCGACCGCCTCGACGTCGCCATGATCAGCCGCATCGCGAGCGGCGAGACGATGGACCTGCGCCTGCCCGCCTGAGGCCGGACGGCCCGCTCAGCCGGCGGCGACGGGCGTGACCCCGATCGCGCGTTCCACCGCACCCGGCGGCACGTCCGGCGGCGTGCCGCCAAACGCGGGGCACCGGTCACGGAACGAGCACCAGTCGCACAGCCGCGACGTCCGCGGACGCCAGTCGCCCGAGCGTGCGGTGTCCTCGATGCCCGCCCAGATCGACCGCACCCGCGCCTCGAGGGTGTGCATCTCCGACTCGGTCGGCTCGTGGCTGACCACCACGCCGTCCCCGAGGTACGCGAGCTGCAGCCGCTTGGGCAGGACGCCGCGCGTGCGCCACACGACGTACGCGTAGAAGCGCATCTGGAACAGCGCCGAGCTCTCGTACCCCGCACGCGGAGAGCGACCCGTCTTGTAGTCCACGACGCGGACCCAGCCGTTGGGGGCGACGTCGACCCGGTCCACGACGCCCCGCAGGCGCGGGCCGCCCTCCAGGTCGTGCCGCACCTGCAGCTCGCGCGCACGCGGCTCGAGGCGGGTCGGGTCCTCGAGCGTGAACCACGTCGCGAGCAGCCGCTCGGCCCCCGCGAGGAACTCGGCGCGCTCCTCGTCCGTGGTGTGCAGCTCGGCGTAGCGCGGGTCCTCCGCCAGCAGCGCCTCCCAGTGCGCCGGCAGCGACGCGCACGCCGCCGCGAGCGTGCGCTCGGGAGCGGGGAGGTCGAACAGCGTCTCCAGCACCGCGTGCACCAGCGTGCCGCGCGCGGCGGCCGGCGACGCGGGCTCCGGCAGCCGGTCCACGACCCGGAACCGGAACAGCAGCGGGCACTGGAGGAAGTCGTTGGCGCGCGAGGGGGAGAGCCCGGGCACCCGCGGCTCCGCGCCCGCCACCGCGCCGTCGCCCGACGGCGGGGTCGCCGCGGTGACCGGGCCGTCGACGGGTCGGGAGGGCTGCTCGGTGTCCACGCTCACGCGACGAGCGTAGGCGCGCCCACCGACAGGTCGCGCCTGGTGCTGCCCGGGGTGCACCGCGCCCGACCGGGCCCGGGACGGACCGTAGGCTGGCGCACGTGAGCGCACCTCGACCCGAGCATCCGTCCGGCTGGGTGCTCGGGCACGTGGCCGGAGCACCCGTCGTCCTGGCGCGGTCGTGGGTGCTCGCCGCGGTGGTCCTCACGCTCGTGTTCGCCCCGAGCGTGCAGTCCTGGACGGGCGGCGGCGGGCTGCTGCCGTACGTCGTCGCGCTCGTCTTCGTCGTCCTGCTCTTCGCCTCCGTGCTCGTCCACGAGCTCGCGCACGGGCTCGTGGCCCGCGCGCGGGGCCAGCAGCCCCGCGCGTTCGTGCTCACGCTGTGGGGCGGGCACACGACCTTCGGGGGAGCGGCGTCCAGCCCCGCGACGAGCGCCCTGGTCGCGGTCGCCGGGCCGGTCGCCAACCTCGTGCTGGCCGGCGCGTTCCTGCTCGTCGCGGACCACGCCGTCGCGGACGGCACGCTGCTGCAGACGGTGCTGCGCGCCGGGGCCCTCGCCAACGGGTTCGTCGGGCTGTTCAACCTCGTGCCCGGTCTGCCGCTCGACGGCGGCCGCATCCTCGAGGCCGCCGTGTGGGCGGCGACCCGCGACCGGCACCGCGGCACCGTCGTCGCCGGCTGGGCCGGGCGCGTCGTCGCGGTGGGTGTCGTCCTGGCCGTGCTCGTCCGTCCGCTGCTCGCCGGCACCAGGCCCGACCTCGTCACCGTCGCCTGGGCGGCGCTCATCGGCGCGTTCCTGTGGGCGGGAGCCTCGGGCGCGGTGCGCGCGGGGCGCTCCGGGCGGGCCGTGGACGCCCTGAGCCTGCAGACCGTCGGGCGCCCCGCCGTGGTGGTCGGCGCGCAGGCCTCGCTCGCGCAGGCACGTGCCACCGCGGCGGCCGCGCACGCGGCCGAGGTCGTCGTGCTCGCGCCCGACGGCCGGCCCGCGGCGTACGTCGACACGGACGCCGCCGCGCGCGTGCCCGCCGAGCTGGCGGGCACGACGAACGTCGTCGCGGTGTGCACGCCGCTGCCCGTGGGGGCCGTGGTCGACGGCGCCCTCACGGGGGACGCGCTGCTGCGCGCCCTGTCGACGGCGTCGGCGCACAGCCCCGTGGTCGCGGCCCTCGTCGAGGGTCGCGTCGTCGCGCTCGTGCGCACCTCGGACGTCGTGGCCGCCCTGCGGGGTTGACGTCCTCTGCGCGACCGGGGCGCGGCCGGCCCCGGCCGGCGGTCCACGGGGCGCCGGACTCACCCGCACCGGGGGAGGCGCGCGCCGCGCCGCGCGGGCCAGCGTGGAGCGTGGTCGTCCCCTGCGTGCCGACCGCGGGACGACGACGAGGAGAGGGCGGGACGATGACGACGTTCACCGTGTGGAAGTTCGACGACCCGGAGCGCGCCCAGGACGCGGCGCGGATCCTGGCGGACGCCGAGGGCGAGGGTCTCGTGCACGTGGTGGACCGCGCCGTCCTGTCGTGGCCCACCGGGGCGTCACGGCCGACGATGCACCACGCGCGCAACGACGAGTGGCGGGGCACGGCGTGGGGTGCGCTGTGGGGGCTGATCGTCGGCGGGCTGTTCTTCCTGCCCGTGCTGGGGGCCGCTGCCGGGGCCGCGATCGGGGCGATCGCCCGTGCCGTCGCCGCCGTCGGCATCACCAAGGAGCAGCTCGAGACCGTCGGTCGGGAGGTCACGCCGGGGACCTCGGCGCTCTTCGCCGTCACCGAGGACGCCGACCTGGACCGGCTGGGCGAGCGCTTCCACGGTCTGCACTCGACGCTCGTCTCCACGAACCTGACCCCCGCGGAGAGCGCACAGCTCATCGAGACGTTCGGCTGACGTGGCCGGCGGGCACGGCCCGCGGCCGGGTCGCCGCGCGCCGGCGCCTAGACTCGGCGCCCGTGACCACCCACGACGCCGCCGTGCCCGCACCAACCGGGGCCGCGCAACGGCGCGGCCCGTTCCGCACGGGTGAGCGCGTGCAGCTGACCGACCCGCGCGGTCGACTCCACACGATCACGCTGCAGCCGGACGCGAGCTTCCACACGCACCGGGGGTACCTGCGCCACAGCGAGCTCATCGGGGCGTCCGAGGGCGTGGTGGTGCGGAACACGTCGGGCATCGAGTACCTGGCCCTGCGGCCCCTGCTGGCGGACCACGTGCTGTCCATGCCGCGGGGCGCGGCCGTGGTCTACCCCAAGGACGCGGGGCAGATCGTCACGATGGGCGACGTGTTCCCCGGGGCGACGGTCGTCGAGGCCGGTGTCGGGTCCGGCGGGCTGACCCTGTCCCTGCTGCGCGCGGTCGGCGACGCCGGACGCCTCGTGTCGATCGAGCGCCGCGAGGACTTCGCCGCCATCGCACGCGGCAACGTCGAGAGCTTCTTCGGGGGCCCGCACCCGGCGTGGGACCTGCGCCTGGGTGACCTCGCCGACGTCCTGCCGACCGCCGCGGCCCCCGGGTCGGTGGACCGCGTCGTCCTCGACATGCTCGCGCCCTGGGAGAACCTCGACGCGGTGGCCACGGCGCTCGCGCCCGGCGGGGTCCTGATCTGCTACGTCGCCACGACGACCCAGCTGTCCCGCCTCGCCGAGGACCTGCGTTCCGACGGCCGGTACACCGAGCCCGAGGCCTGGGAGTCGATGGTCCGCGGGTGGCACCTCGAGGGCCTGGCCGTGCGTCCGCAGCACCGCATGGTCGGGCACACCGGGTTCCTGATCACCGCGCGCCGGCTCGCGGACGGCGTCGAGCCGCCCCACCGCAAGCGCCGTCCCGCCAAGGGCTCCTACCCGGTCGCGGAGGACGGTGCGCCGGCCACGGACACCGAGCTGTGGTCGCCCGAGGCGATGGGGGAGCGCGAGACGTCGGCCAAGAAGATCCGCCGCGTGCGCCGCGACCTGCACGTCGCACCGGAGGACCTCGGCCCGCAGGGCCCGGCGACGGCACCGCCGACCGACTGACGCGACGGCGCGGCCGGACGTGTCCACGGTGCGGGACGGGCCGGCTGCGCCCGGCCGGGGGCGCGCCGGATGTTGACATGTGCGGCTAGGGTCGTCGGACCAGCAGGCACAGCGACGTGCACGGTGGACCGGAGGGCGCTCGCGAGGCGGAACGGAGGCCGATCACATGACGGAACCTGCTGTCCCAGGACGTGACCTGCAACGCGAGCTGGCGGTCCTCGCCGCCAAGAACGAGCGGCTCAGCGAGGCACTCGTGGCCGCACGTGAGCAGATCCTCGAGCTCAAGCGCCAGGTGGACGACCTGGCCAAGCCTCCCGGCACCTACGCCACGTTCCTCGGCGCGCGCGCCGACGGCACGGTCGACATCGTGTCCGCCGGCCGCAAGATGCACGTGGGGGCCAGCCCGAGCCTCGACGTCCACCACCTGCGCCCCGGCCAGGAGGTCATGCTCAACGAGGCGCTGACGGTCGTCGAGGCCGGTGGGTACGAGAAGGTCGGCGAGATCGTCACCGTCAAGGAGATGCTCGGCGAGGGCCGCGCGCTCGTCGTCGGGCGTGGTGACGAGGAGCGGGTCGTGCGGTTCGCCGGCCAGGTCGCCGACGGCGGCGTGCGGGTGGGCGACGCGCTGACGATCGACTCGCGCAGCGGCTTCGTGTTCGAGGTGATCCCGCGGGCGGAGGTCGAGGAGCTGGTCCTCGAGGAGGTCCCGGACATCGACTACACCGACATCGGTGGTCTGGGTCCGCAGATCGAGGCGATCCGCGACGCGGTCGAGCTGCCCTTCCTGCACCCCGAGCTGTTCCGCGAGCACGGGCTCAAGCCGCCGAAGGGCGTGCTCCTGTACGGCCCGCCGGGCTGCGGCAAGACGCTGATCGCGAAGGCCGTCGCGCACTCGCTCGCCGCCACCGCCGCGGCCGCGCGGGGCGACGACGTCTCCGACGCCCGCTCGTACTTCCTCAACGTCAAGGGCCCCGAGCTGCTCAACAAGTACGTCGGGGAGACCGAGCGGCACATCCGCCTGATCTTCGCGCGTGCGCGTGAGAAGGCGTCCCAGGGGCACCCGGTGGTCGTGTTCTTCGACGAGATGGAGTCGCTGTTCCGCACCCGCGGCACGGGGGTGTCCAGCGACGTGGAGACGACGATCGTCCCGCAGCTGCTCTCCGAGATCGACGGCGTCGAGCGGCTCGACAACGTCATCGTCATCGGGGCGTCGAACCGCGAGGACATGATCGACCCCGCCATCCTGCGGCCGGGGCGGCTCGACGTGAAGATCAAGATCGAGCGGCCCGACGCCGAGGGCGCGCGGGAGATCTTCGCGAAGTACCTCACGGCCGACCTGCCGATCCACGACGACGACATCGCGGAGCACGGCGGGTCGCCCACGGCGGCCGTCGAGGAGATGATCTCCCGCGTCGTCGAGCGCATGTACTCCGAGGCCGACGAGAACCGCTTCCTCGAGGTGACGTACGCCAGCGGCGACAAGGAGGTCCTGTACTTCAAGGACTTCAACTCCGGCGCGATGATCCAGAACGTCGTCGACCGCGCCAAGAAGTCGGCGATCAAGGACCTGCTCTCGACGGGCCAGCGGGGCATCCGGGTCGACCACCTGCTGTCGGCCTGCCTCGACGAGTTCAAGGAGAACGAGGACCTGCCCAACACGACGAACCCGGACGACTGGGCCCGGATCTCGGGGAAGAAGGGCGAGCGCATCGTCTTCATCCGCACGATCGTCCAGGGCAAGAAGGGCGTCGACGCGTCGCGCACCATCGAGAACGTGACGAGCACGGGCCAGTACCTCTGACGTCGCGGCCGTGGCCGCGGGACGGCCCGCGTGCACGGCGGTGGACGCACGCGGCCGCGTCGCGTGCGGACACCTAGGCTGGGCCTCGTGACCGTGCGCCGTGTGATGGGGCTCGAGACGGAGTACGGCGTCCTGCAGCCGGGCCGTCCGCTGGCCAACCCGATGCTCCTGTCGAGCCACGTCGTGGCCGTGCACGCCGCGGCGCGCGAGCTCGGCCGGGCGCGTGCCCGCTGGGACTACGACGACGAGGACCCGCTGCACGACGCGCGCGGGTTCCACCTGCAGCGGGCGTCGGCCCACCCGTCGATGCTCACGGACTCGCCGACCGTCGCCGCACCGTCGGGGGACGGTCCGCAGGAGATGGCGCGCTCGGAGGTCGAGGAGTACGAGGACCCCGGCGCGGCCAACGTGATCCTCACGAACGGTGCGCGGCTGTACGTGGACCACGCCCACCCCGAGTACTCGTCGCCCGAGGTGACGACGCCGCTCGACGCCGTGCGCTGGGACCGGGCGGGCGAGCTGGTCATGCTCGAGTCGGTGCGTCGGCTCGCCGCGACGCCGGCGCTGCCCGACGTCACGCTGTACAAGAACAACGTCGACGGGAAGGGGGCGACGTACGGGACGCACGAGAACTACCTCGTGGACCGTGCCGTCCCCTTCGGCGACCTCGTCTCGCGGCTGACACCGTTCCTCGTGACGCGGCAGGTGTTCACGGGCGCCGGACGCGTCGGCCTGGGCCCGCGCGGCGAGCACCCGGGATTCCAGCTGTCCCAGCGGGCGGACTACATCGAGGCCGAGGTCGGCCTGGAGACCACGCTGCGCCGGCCGATCGTCAACACCCGCGACGAACCGCACGCCGACCCGGCGCGCTGGCGGCGGCTGCACGTCATCATCGGGGACGCGACGATGCTCGAGGCCGCGACCTACCTGCGGCTCGGCACGACGTCGCTGGTGCTGTGGCTCGTCGAGCAGGCGGAGTCCGGCGGCGCCGCCCGTGCGGTCGTCCACGCCGTGGACCGGCTCGCGCTGCGGGACCCCGTGGCCGCGGTCCACCGGGTGAGCCACGACCTGGCCCTGACCGAGCGGCTGGAGCTGGTCGACGGCCGCCGGCTCACGGCGCTGGAGGTCCAGGCGGAGTACCTGGCCGCCGTGCGTGCCGCCCTCGACGCCACGGGCGACCCGCCGGACGACCAGACGCGCGACGTCCTGGACCGCTGGGAGTCGCTGCTGGGGCGCCTCGCCGACGACCCCGCCTCGTGCGCGGGGGAGGTGGAGTGGCTGGCGAAGCTGCGCCTGCTCGACGGCATGCGCCGCCGCGACCACCTGGCGTGGGACCACCCGCGGCTGGCGGCCGTCGACCTGCAGTGGTCCGACGTCCGCCCCGAGCGCGGCCTGTACCACCGGCTCGTCGCCGCGGGCGCCGTCGAGCTGCTCGTGACGCCCGAGCAGGTGCAGGACGCCGTCGTGCACCCGCCGCAGGACACCCGGGCCTACTTCCGCGGCGAGGCGGTCGCGCGCTACGGCGGGCAGATCTCGGCCGCGAGCTGGGACTCCGTGGTGTTCGACGTGCCGGGGTCGCAGACGCTGCAGCGGGTGCCGATGCGCGACCCGCTGCGCGGCACGCGAGCGCACGTCGGCGAGCTGCTCGACCGCAGCCCGGACGCGCGGTCGCTGCTGGCGGCGCTCGGCGGGTGACGCGTGGGCACGTCCCCGCGGCGCGCCGTCCGTCCGGGGGCGCGCGCGGCACGCGGTTGAGGCGTTGGGCCTAGGGTGGTCACGCGGGCACGTGGGACGTGACCGCAGGACGGAGGTCACCCCATGGCTGAGCAGGAGCACGTCCGGCGCCGTCACGAGGACGAGCCGGGCGACGAGCCCGAGACGCCCACGCCGGCGGCACCCAGCACGCAGGCCCGGGACGCCGAGGTCGACGCGTTGCTCGAGGAGATCGACGACGTGCTCGAGCAGAACGCCGAGCAGTTCGTCCGGGGATTCGTCCAGAAGGGCGGGCAGTGATCCTCGATGACGCGCCACGCCTCCTCCGGTCGGCTCCCGTCCGCCTTCACCACACCCGGCAGCTCGTCGTTCGTCGACTTCCTGTCGGGGTACGCCCCCGACCTGCTGCCGGGCCGGCGGCCGGTGCCGGCCGGTGAGCTGCAGGCGCCGCACGCCACCACGATCGTCGCGCTGACCTTCGACGGCGGCGTCGTCATGGCGGGCGACCGCCGCGCGACGATGGGGTCGATGATCGCGAGCCGGCGCATCGAGAAGGTCTTCCCGGCGGACGAGTTCTCCGCCGTCGGGATCGCGGGGACCGCGGGTCTCGCGATCGAGCTCGTGCGGCTCTTCCAGCTCGAGCTCGAGCACTACGAGAAGATCGAGGGCAGCCTGCTGTCGCTCGACGGCAAGGCCAACCGGTTGGCGACGATGATCCGCGGCAACCTCGGCCTGGCGATGCAGGGTCTGGCCGTCGTCCCCCTGTTCGGCGGCTACGACCTCGACCGGGGTAGCGGCCGCATCTTCTCCTACGACGTCACGGGCGGGCGGTACGAGGAGCTGGGCCACCACGCCGTGGGCTCGGGGTCGGTCTTCGCGCGCGGCTCGCTGAAGAAGCGGTGGCGCCCCGACCTCGACGCGGCCACGGCCGTGCGGGTCGCCGTGGAGGCGCTCGTCGACGCCGCCGACGACGACTCGGCGACCGGCGGGCCGGACCACGCCCGGCGGATCTGGCCCGTCGTGGCGACCGTGACGCAGGCCGGCTACCTGCGCGTCTCGGACGACGACCTGGCCGCCGCGGTCGACGTCGTCGAGAACGGCCGACGCAGCGCACGCCGCGAGGGAGGTGCGCGATGAGCATGCCGTTCTACGTCTCGCCCGAGCAGCTCATGAAGGACCGGGCGGACTACGCCCGCAAGGGCATCGCCCGGGGCCGGTCCGTCGTCGTGCTGCAGTACGACGACGGCATCGTGTTCGCGACCGAGAACCCGTCGCGCGCGCTGCACAAGATCTCCGAGATCTACGACCGCATCGCGTTCGCCGCCGTCGGCAAGTACAACGAGTTCGAGAACCTGCGGGTCGCCGGCGTGCGGTACGCGGACCTGCGCGGGTACTCCTACGACCGCGTCGACGTCACGGCGCGCGGCCTGGCCAACGCGTACGCCCAGACGCTGGGCACCGTCTTCACCACGGAGTCCAAGCCGCTGGAGGTCGAGCTGGTCGTCGTCGAGGTCGGGCGCGAGCCCGCGGGCGACCAGATCTACCGCCTGGCGTACGACGGCTCCGTGACCGACGAGCACGGCTGGGTCGTCATGGGCGGCCAGGCGGAGCGCCTGGCCGGCGTGCTGGGCAGGGAGTGGCGCGCCGGCATGACGCTCGCGGAGGCGCTCGGACTGGCCGTGCGGGTGCTCGGCTCCGCGGCCGACGACGCCGACGCCCGCGTGCTGGGTGCCGCCCAGCTCGAGGTCGCGGTGCTGGACCGCACACGCCCGCGGCGGGCCTTCCGTCGGCTGACGGGCGCCCTGCTGGAGGACGTGCTCGGCGGGGCGGCAGCCCCGGCGGGCGGGGACGCGCCACCCGCACCCTGACGGTGCCCGGGCCGACGAGGGAGACGGGGACGAACGCATGGACAGGCGCATCTTCGGTCTGGAGACCGAGTACGGGGTCACGTGCGCGGCGCAGGACGGCCGCGGCCTGTCCGCGGACGAGGTCGCGCGGTACCTGTTCCGCAAGGTCGTCGCGTGGGGGCGCTCGTCGAACGTGTTCCTGCGCAACGGCTCGCGGCTGTACCTCGACGTCGGGTCGCACCCGGAGTACGCGACCGCCGAGTGCGACGACTGGCGCCAGCTGGTCACCCACGACCGGGCGGGTGAGCGGATCCTCGAGGGCCTGGTGGGGGACGCCCAGCAGCGGCTCGAGCACGAAGGGCTGCCCGGGCGCATCCACCTGTTCAAGAACAACACCGACTCGGCCGGCAACTCCTACGGGTGCCACGAGAACTACCTGGTGCGGCGGCAGGGTGACTTCGCCCGCCTGTCGGACGTCCTCGTGCCGTTCCTCATCACCCGGCAGATCCTCACCGGGGCGGGCAAGGTCCTGACGACGCCGCGCGGTGCCGTCTACTGCCTGTCGCAGCGCGCCGACCACATCTGGGAGGCGGTCTCGAGCGCCACGACCCGGTCGCGGCCGATCATCAACACGCGCGACGAGCCGCACGCGGACGCCGAGCACTACCGCCGCCTGCACGTGATCGTGGGCGACTCCTCGATGTCGGAGACGACGACGATGCTCAAGGTCGGGTCGACCGACCTGCTGCTGCGCCTGATCGAGTCCGGCGTCACGATGCGCGACATGACGCTCGAGAACCCGATCCGTGCGATCCGGGAGATCAGCCACGACATGACGGGCAAGCAGCCCGTGACGCTGACGACGGGCCGGACGGTCACCGCGATCGACCTCCAGGAGGAGTACCTCTCGCGCGTGAGCGACTTCGTCGCCGGCGAGGTGGGGCCCTCCCCGGAGACCAAGCAGGTGCTCGACCTGTGGGAGCGCGGGCTGCGGGCGCTGCGCACCGGCGACCTGACGCTCGTCGAGCGCGAGCTCGACTGGGTCATCAAGTACCGCATGATCGAGCGCTACCGCGCGAAGCACGACCTCGAGCTCTCGGACGTGCGCGTGCAGCGCCTCGACCTGGCGTACCACGACATCTCACGCACGGAGGGCCTGTACAACCTCCTCGCGGCACGCGGCCTCGTCGAGCGGGTCACGACCGACCTCGACGTGTTCGAGGCCACCGCGGTACCCCCGCAGACGACGCGTGCGAAGCTGCGGGGCGACTTCGTGCGCGCCGCGCAGGAGGCCCGGCGGGACTACACCGTGGACTGGGTGCACCTCAAGCTCAACGACCAGGCGCAGCGGACGGTCCTGTGCAAGGACCCGTTCCGCAGCGTCGACGAGCGCGTGGACAGGCTCATCGAGTCGATGTGACGGTGGCCACCCGTTCCGGACGCCGCGCCGGAAGGGGCGGCGCGCGCCGTACAGTGATGCCGCGAGCGGGCGGCCCGGTGCCGCGTGCTCGCCGATGACATGGTCGGACGAGCTGGCGGAGGCGTGAGCGTGCGGTGGGTAGCGGGTGTCCGCCGGGTCGTGGGGCCGGCCGTCGTGGCGCTGCTGCTCGCGGCGTGCGGTGCCGTCGACGCCGTCGACCCGGAGGTCACCGTCACGGGCGGCGCGGGGGAGACCCCCACGGTGACGTACCTGACGCCGCTGACGGTCGACACGACGTACCGGCAGACGGTGTGGCCGGGCACGGGTGCCGAGCTCACGGACGGCGCACCGGTGCTCATCGACTTCTGGCTGGAGAACGCGACGGACGCGAGCCTGGTCAAGGAGAGCTACTCGACGAGCCCGACGCCGCGGCTGCTGACGGCCGAGGAGCTCGGCACGGACCTCTACGAGACGCTCCAGGGCCAGCAGGTCGGCGCGCGGCTGCTCCAGGTGGCGCCGGGCGGGGCGGGCGCGGACTACCCGACGGTCACGGTGCTCGACGTGCTGCCCACGCGCGCGGTCGGTCAGCCGGTGCCACCGTCGCCGGCCCTGCCGGTGGTGACGGAGAGCAGCGACGGTGCCTTCACGCTGACGCCCACGGGTACCGAGCCCCCGGACGACCTGGTGGTCCAGCCCCTCGTGCGCGGCACCGGAGCCCAGGTCGCCACGGGTGACGTCATCACCGTCCAGTACAGCGGCTTCACGTGGGACGACGGGGTCCTGTTCGACTCCACGTGGCAGCACGGCCTGCCCGTGTCGTTCCCGCTCTCGGACGTGCCGTCGTGGGCCGAGGGCCTCGTCGACCAGCCCGCGGGCAGCCGCGTCATGCTCGTCGTGCCGCCGTCGTACTCGCTCGGTGTCACGGAGAGCGAGGAGCTCGCCGGAAGGACGGTGGTGTTCGTGATCGACATCCTCGCGACGGGCAACCCCGCCCAGGGTGCACCGTGACGCTCGCGCTGCGGGTGATCCCGTGCCTCGACGTCGACGCGGGCCGGGTCGTCAAGGGCGTGAACTTCGAGAACCTGCGGGACGCCGGTGACCCGGTCGAGCTGGCGCGACGCTACGACGCGGAAGGTGCCGACGAGCTGACGTTCCTCGACGTCTCCGCGTCGTCGTCCGACCGTGAGACGACGTACGACGTCGTGCGCCGCACGGCGGGCGAGGTCTTCGTGCCCCTGACGGTCGGCGGCGGCGTCCGCTCGCCGGAGGACGTCGACCGCCTGCTGCGGGCGGGCGCGGACAAGGTCGGTGTCAACACCGCGGCCATCGCCCGTCCCGAGCTCATCACGCAGATCGCTGACCGGTTCGGTTCGCAGGTCCTCGTGCTGTCGGTGGACGCGCGCCGCACGACCGGCGACGTGCGCACCGACTCCGGCTACGAGGTCACGACCCACGGCGGGCGGCGCGGCACCGGCATCGACGCCGTCGAGTGGGCGCACCGCGCCGTCGAGCTGGGTGTCGGCGAGGTGCTGCTCAACTCGATGGACGCCGACGGCACCACGACGGGCTTCGACCTGCCGATGATCGCCGACGTGCGCGCCCGTGTGGGCGTGCCGCTGATCGCGTCCGGCGGGGCCGGGACGGTCGAGCACTTCGTCGAGGCGGCACGCGCCGGGGCCGACGCGGTGCTCGCCGCGAGCGTCTTCCACTTCGGCACGCTCACGATCGGGCAGGTCAAGGACGGCCTGCGCGCCGCGGGCGTCGTGGTGCGCTGACGTCCCTCAGGGGCCGGTGAGCAGGTCCCTGACGGCCGCGACGTCGTCCGGTGCGCCGTCGACGCGGACGTCGGCCGCCTGCAGGCGGCCCGACACGGCGAGCACCAGCTCACCGACGTCACCGCGCAGCACGACCGCACCGTGCCCCGCGCGCGGGGCGTGCACGGCCGAGCGCACGTCGTCGTGCCGCACGAGCACGACCCCGGGACCCAGCCGGCGCAGCCGCAACGGGGCCATGCGCAGGAGCTGGCCCCACAGGACCTCGGCCAGGTCGTCGGGCAGGTCGCGGGGTTCGGCCGCGCCGGCGCCGCGGCGGACGTCCTCGGTGTGGACGAAGTACTCCGTCGCGTTCACGGCGTCGCCCGCCCAGGCGACCGGGCTCCAGCGCGGGGGAGGAGCCGCGAAGCGGTCGACCAGCGCCGCGTAGCCCTCCGGGTCGCTCGCCGTCGCGGCGAGCCGCTCCGTCGCGGCGGCGAGGCCGCCCCGCACGGCCGACGACGCGGCGCCGGGGTGCTCGCGCAGCACGAGGTGCGCCGCCAGGTGGCGGGCCTGCCACCCCTCGCAGAGGGTCGGGTCGTCCGGGTCCGCGGCGCGCAGCGCGTCGGCGAGCCAGCCTCGTTCGGTCTCGTGCCACGTCATGGCCGTGATCGTGCCACGCATGGCGCCGCGGTGCGCACGGCGCTCCGGCCACGCGGCCCACCGGGCCCTGTGGGTGCTGCGTGAGAAGATTCACGCCTTCCCCTCGCCCGTCAGGAGTGTGACCGCCGTGCCCGCGCGCCCGCCCACCCCCGCCGCCCCGCGCTCCGCGCTGCAGGGGTCCGCCGCGCGGCGCTCGGCCGCCCTGGTCTGGCGGGGCATGCGCGCCCACCCGCGCACGTACCTGGCGGCCGTCGGGACGTCCGCGCTCTTCGGGGCCCTGACGGTCGCGGTGAGCCGCGTGCTGGGCGCGGTCACGGACCAGGTCGTGGTGCCCGCGCTGGCGGGATCGCAGGCGGCGCAGGGACGGATCTGGGGCGCCGGCGCCGTCGTCGCCGCGGTGGCGCTCGCGCTGGCCGTGTCCGTCGCCGGGCGCCGGATCTTCGCGGGCATCGGTGTGGCCGACATCCAGGCGGACCACCGTCGCGCGGTGACGCGTCAGTACCTGCGCCTGCCGATGCCGTGGCACCGCCGTCACCCCACCGGCCAGCTGCTGTCCAACGCCGGGTCGGACGTCGAGGCCGCGACCGGGGTGTTCAACCCCCTGCCGTTCGCGCTCGGCGTCGTCGTGATGATCGTCGTCGCCACGGTCGCGCTGCTGCGGACCGACGTGTGGCTCGCGGTCGCCGCGCTCGTCGTGCTGCCGCTCGCCGTGGTCGCGAACCTGGTCTTCCAGCGGCGGATGACACCGGCGATCACCCGCGCCCAGCAGCTGCGGGCCGAGGTCGCCGACGTCGCGCACGAGAGCTTCGAGGCCGCGAGCCTCGTCAAGTCGCTGGGCACCGAGGACCGTGAGGACGCCCGGTTCGCCGACCGGGCGCGCGCCCTGCGCGACGCGAACGTGCGGGTGGGCGTCGTCCGGGCGGTGTTCGACCCCGTGATCGACCTGCTCCCGAACCTCGGCACCCTGCTCGTCCTGCTGGTCGGGACGCAGCGCGTGGCCGCCGGGGCGATCGGCACGGGCGACGTCGTCGCCGCGGCGTACCTCCTGACCTTGCTGGCCGTGCCCGTGCGCGCCTTCGGGTGGGTGCTCGGCGAGCTCCCGCGCGGGCTCGTCGGCCACGACCGCATCTCGCGGGTGCTCGACGCGCAGGGCGTGCCCGTCGAGGGCCGGAGGCGGCTGCCCCACGACGGTGGCGGCGCCGACGTGCGCCTGCGGGGCGTGCACCTGCAGGTGCCCGCCGCGGACGGCGACGTCGAGCTGCTGCACGACGTCGACCTGCACGTCACGCCCGGCCGCACGCTCGCGGTGGTGGGGCCGACGGGCTCGGGCAAGTCGACGCTCGTCGGGCTGGTCCCGCGGCTGGCGGACCCCTCGCGGGGTGTGGTCGAGATCGACGGGTGCGACGTGCGCGAGATCGCCCCGGCGGACCTCGCCGCGCAGGTGGGCTACGTGAGCCAGTCGGCGTTCGTCTTCGAGGACACGGTCCGCGGGAACGTCGCGCTCACCGACCCCGGCGACCCCGGGGCGCCGGACGACGAGCAGGTCTGGGCCGCGCTGGCGGCCGCACGCGTCGACGACGTGGTCCGGGCGCTGCCCGGTGGTCTGGACGCACCCCTCGGTGAGCGCGGGGCGAACCTGTCGGGGGGGCAGCGCCAGCGTCTGGCGCTCGCGCGCGCCCTCGTGCGGCGCCCCCGCGTGCTGGTCCTCGACGACGCGACCTCGGCGGTGGACCCGGCGGTGGAGCGCGCCATCCTCACCGGGCTGCGCCCGGCCGCCGACGAGCCGGGCCCGACGGTGCTCCTGGTCGCCTACCGGATGTCGTCGGTGCTGCTCGCCGACGAGGTCGTGCACGTCGACGGCGGACGGGTCGTCGACCGCGGCACGCACGCGGAGCTGCTCGCGCGCGACCCGGGCTACCGCGAGCTCGCGACGGCGTACGAGCGTGAGTCCCAGCGACGTGAGCGGGAGCGCGCCGACGAGGAGGCCGCCGCCGTGTGGGACGAGGACGCCACGACCGGAGGGGGACGCAGGTGACGAGCACCGCCGACGCACCGCAGGAGGCGGTGTCCTCGGGCAGGATGGCGCCCGCGAGCACGCTCGGCGTGCTGGCCACGCTGCGGCGCGGGGTGCAGGTGTCCCCGGAGCTCCTCGACGGGGTGACGGTCACGCTCGCGCTGGCGGTCGTCGCGGCCTCCGCCCGGGTGCTCGTGCCGATCGCCGTGCAGCAGACCATCGACACCGCCGTCCTCGCCCCGGGTGGCGTCGACGTGTCCCGTGCCGCCGCCCTGGTCGGGCTCGCGGCCGTCGGCCTGGCGGTCGGCGCGGCGTGCTCCGCGCTGGTCAACGTGCGGCTCTTCCGCTCGAGCGAGGCAGGGCTGCTGACGCTGCGCACCCGCGCGTTCCGGCACGTGCACGACCTGTCGGTGCTCACGCAGAACACCGAGCGGCGCGGCTCGCTCGTCTCCCGCGTCACGTCCGACGTCGACACGATCTCGATGTTCGTGCAGTGGGGCGGCATCATGCTGCTCGTCTCGGTCCTGCAGATCCTCGTCGCGACCGCGCTGATGGCGGTGTACTCCTGGCAGCTCACGCTGCTGGTCTGGGCGTGCTTCATCCCGCTGCTCGTCGTCCTGCCGCGGCTGCAGCGCGGGGTGAACCACCGGTACGCGGCCGTCCGCGAGCAGTACGGCGCCATGCTCGGTGCCGTCTCGGAGGCCGTCGTGGGCGCCGAGACGATCCGCGCGTACGGCGTGGCCGCGCGCACGCAGCGCCGCATCGACGCGGCGGTCACCGCGACCCGGCGGGCGATGGTGCGCGCGCAGAGCCTCGTCGCCGTGGTGTTCTCGTCCGGGGTGCTCGTCGCCAACCTCGTGCTGGCCGTCGTGGTGGTCGCCGGCACGTGGCTCGGCGTCGCGGGGGAGCTGTCCGTCGGCCGCGTGCTGGCCTTCCTCTTCCTCGTGCAGCTGTTCACCGGGCCGGTGCAGATGGCCACCGAGATCCTCAACGAGCTGCAGAACGCCGTGGCCGGCTGGCGCCGCGTGCTCGGCGTCCTGGAGACGCCCGTGGACGTGGCGGAGCCCACCGGCGACGACGCGGTCCCCAGCCCGCGCGGCCCGGCGACGGTGACGCTCGAGCGTGTCGGGTACGCCTACCCGGACGGGCCGCCGGTGCTGCAGGACGTCGACCTGCACGTGGCGGCGGGCACGTCCGTGGCCGTGGTCGGCGCGACCGGCTCGGGCAAGACGACGCTCGCCAAGCTGGTCGCGCGGTTCATGGACCCGACCTCGGGCGCCGTGCGGCTCGACGGCGTGGACCTGCGGCGAGTCGCGTCGCACGACCTGCGACGGCGCGTCGTGCTCGTGCCGCAGGAGGGGTTCCTGTTCGACGGCACGCTCGCCCAGAACGTCGCCTACGGGCTGCGCGACGGCCACGGGGGTGGCCCGGACCCGGAGCCCGAGGTGGCGCGCCGGGTCCGGCGCGTGGTCGACGAGCTCGGGCTGGACGCCTGGGTCGCCGAGCTGCCCGCCGGACTCGACACGCCGGTCGGGCAGCGCGGGGAGCTGCTGTCCGCCGGCGAGCGGCAGCTCGTCGCGCTCGCCCGGGCCCGCCTCGCCGACGGTGACCTGCTGCTGCTCGACGAGGCGACGTCCGCCGTGGACCCCGTGGCGGAGGTGCGGATCGCCCGCGCGCTGCGTGAGCTCGCACGTGGACGCACCACGCTGACGATCGCGCACCGCCTCTCGACCGCCGAGGCCGCGGACGTCGTGGTCGTCGTGCACGCGGGCCGGGTCGTCGAGACGGGCACGCACGCCGAGCTGGTCGCCCTGGGCGGCCACTACGCCGCGATGCACGCCGCCTGGGTGGCGCAGACCCGCTGAGCACCGGGTGTCCCCGGTCCGTCCACGGACGGGTCGGGACCCGGCGTGCCGCGCGTGGCAGGATCGTCGCGTGCCGCAGACCCCGCCCACCACCACGCCCGACGGCCCCGTGACGCGCAGCGCCCTCGACCCCGCGATCGCCGCCCGCCTGCGCCGCGACGACGCCGGCCTCGTGGCCGCGATCGTCCAGCAGCACGACACCCGCGAGGTGCTGATGCTCGGCTGGATGGACGACGAGGCGCTGCACCGCACGCTCACGACCGGCCGGGTGACGTTCTGGAGCAGGTCGCGCCAGGAGTACTGGCGCAAGGGGGACACGTCCGGCCACGTGCAGCACGTGCGCTCGGTGGCCCTCGACTGCGACGGCGACGCCCTGCTCGTGACGGTCGACCAGGTGGGGGCCGCCTGCCACACCGGCACCCGCACCTGCTTCGAGGCGGGCGGCGCGCTGCCCGTCACCGCCCCGCAGGAGACCCCCCGAGGAGCCCGGCCGTGACCCCGACGCCCGCTTCCACCGCACCCCGCGTGACCGCCGCGGACCTGCCGTGGGGCGCCACCTGGCCGACCCCCGAGGGGTTCCGCGAGCTCGCGGAGCAGCGGCGCGTCGTGCCGGTGGTGCGCAGGCTCCTCGCGGACGACGTGACACCCGTCGGGCTCTACCGCACGCTGGCGGCCGGGCGACCGGGCACCTTCGTGCTGGAGTCCGCCGAGTCCGACGGGACGTGGGGGCGGTGGTCGTTCGTGGGTGTCGCGTCGCGCGCGAGCCTGTCCGTGCGCGACGGGCGCGCGGTGTGGTCCGGCGACGTGCCGGTCGGCGTGCCCACCGATGGCGACGTGCTCGACGTGGTCGGACGGACGCTCGAGGTGCTGCACACACCGCGCGTCGAGGGCCTGCCGCCGCTGACGGGCGGGCTCGTGGGCGTCCTGGGCTGGGACGTCGTGCACCGCTGGGAGCCCACGCTGCCCGCGCTCGCGCCGGAGGAGCTGGGGATCCCCGAGGTCACGCTCCTGCTGGCGAGCGACCTGGCCGCCGTCGACCACGTCGACGGCTCGGTGTGGCTGGTCGCCAACGCCATCAACTTCGACGCCACCGACGAGCGCGTCGACGACGCGTACGCCGACGCGCTGCGGCGGCTGGACGACATGCAGGCCGCGCTGCGCCGGCCCGCGCCCCCGGCGCCCGCCGTCATCGACGTGGACGCCGCCGTGCCCGAGCTCGAGTTCCGCAGCACGCGCGAGGAGTTCGAGGAGTCGGTGCGGCGCGGCCAGGCGGCGATCCGGGACGGCGACGTGTTCCAGGTCGTGCTGTCGCAGCGCCTCGACCTCGACTGCCCGGCCGAGCCGCTGGACGTGTACCGCGTGCTGCGCACCGTCAACCCGAGCCCCTACATGTACCTGCTCGCGCTGCAGGACGCCGACGGGCGCGACTTCGCCGTCGTCGGGTCGAGCCCGGAGACGCTCGTCAAGGTCAGCGACAGCCACGTCACGACGTTCCCCATCGCCGGGTCGCGGCCGCGGGGGGCGACGCCCGAGGAGGACCGGGCGCTGCAGGACGAGGTCCTGGCCGACCCCAAGGAGCGCGCCGAGCACATCATGCTCGTCGACCTGTCCCGCAACGACATGGTCAAGGTCTGCGAGCCGACGAGCGTCGAGGTCGTGGAGTTCATGGCCGTGCGCCGGTTCTCGCACATCATGCACATCTGCTCGACGGTCGTCGGCCGGCTGCGCGCCGGGTCGACGGCGCTCGCGACGCTCATCGCGACCTTCCCCGCCGGCACGCTGTCGGGCGCGCCCAAGCCCCGCGCGATCGAGCTGATCGACGAGCTCGAGCCCGCCCGGCGCGGCGTGTACGGGGGCACCGTCGGGTACTTCGACTTCGCCGGTGACATGGACATGGCGATCGCGATCCGCACCGCGGTGATCCGTGACGGCCGCGCGAGCGTCCAGGCCGGCGGCGGCATCGTCGCGGACTCCGTGCCCGCGCTGGAGTACGCGGAGTCGCGCAACAAGGCCGAGGCAGTCGTCCGTGCGGTGCAGCTCGCGGCGCGCCTGCGACGCGACGCGCCGTGAGCCGTGCGACGCCGGCGCGCGCGGCCGGTGATCCGCCCCGTCGTGCCCGGTGGGTCCTGCTGCTGCTCCTCGCAGCCGCGCTCGTGGGCGTGGTGGCACGGCCGACCTGGGTGGTGGCGGAGGGCACCAGCGCGCTGGCCGGGACCGTGACCGTCACGGTGACGGGCGCGCAGGCCGCTCCTCAGACGGGTGCAGCCGCGCTCGTGCTGCTCGCCGCCGCAGGGGCGCTCGGGCTGGTCGGGCGCGTCGGGCGCTGGGTCGTGGCGGCCGTCGCGGCGGCGGCCGGCGTGCTCGTCGTGGTGGGCGCCGCGGCCGTGGTCTCCGATCCCGCGCGCGCCGCGTCCGGCGCGGTGGCCGAGGCGACGGGCGTCGCGAGCGGCGCAGCGGGTGCCACGACGACGGCCTGGCCGCTGGTGGCCGTCGTCGTCGGTGCGCTCGTGGTCCTGCTCGCGGCGGCCTTGGCGCGCACCCGGGGCGCGTGGGACCAGCGCTCCCGGCGGCACGAGCGCCCCACGGGGCCGTCCGGCGGTACGGCCACACCCGGCGCGGCGGACGAACGTGCGGACTGGGACGCGCTGACACGCGGCGACGACCCGTCCTGACCAGCGCGTGGGCCCGTCGGGTCTCGGATAGGGTGAGGCAAACCGAGCACGAAGGACGTACCCATGGCCGATCATTCGCTGGCCCACCGAGCCCAGACCCCGACCCGTACCGAGACGGTGCACCTGCCGCCGACGACGCCGCCGACGAACCACGGACGCACCCTTGCCGCGTGGACGACCACGTGGTCGGTCGTGCTGGGGGCCGTCGTGGCCGCCCTGGGCGTGACGTTCACGCTCGCCTGGCTCTTCTGGGTCGGGATGGCGGTCATCGCGGCCGGCCTGGTCCTCGGCAAGGTCCTGCAGCTGCTGGGGCACGGCCAGGGCGGCGCTGCGACGCTCGCCCGCGCCCAGCGTCGCGGGAGCCACTGACCGCACCCCCGGGGAGTCCTCCGGTCCGCACCAGGCCGGCTCGACCGGCCACCAACGAGCCAGGGAGAGCCGCATGACGACGCCCAACGAGCCGCGTGACCCGTACGTGCCCGACGACCAGCCGGGTGCCGGGTCCGGGGCCCCCGACCCGGCGTCGCAGCCGCCCACACCGGCGGCCGGTGACGTCCCGCCGTACCCGGCGGGGACCAGCCCGGACGTGCCGGGCGCGGGTCAGCCGCCCGCGTACGGCCAGCCGCCGGCGTACGGCCAGCCGCCCGCGTACGGCCAGGGTCAGCCGCCGGCCTACGGCCAGGGTCAGCCGCCGGCCTACGGCCAGGCACCCGCCTACGGCCAGGGCCCGGCCTACGGCCAGGAGGCCGCTGGGTACGGCGCGGCCGGGTACGGCGCGCCGCAGTCCACGGCGCGCAACTCGCTCGGCGTCTGGTCCCTCGTGCTCGGCATCGTGTCGGTGCTGCTGTGCTGCCTGGTCGTCGGCATCGTCCCCGGCGCCGTCGGCGTCTGGCTCGGCATCAAGGGCCGCGCCGCGGCCGCGCGCGGCGAGGCCACCAACGGCGGCCTCGCGCTCGCCGGCATCATCATCAGCATCCTCGGCATTCTCATCGGCCTGTACTTCCTCGTGAGCTTCGCGGTCGCCTTCGCGCAGTACGGCGGCTGGGACGGCTTCTGGACGTACGTCCAGGACGAAGTGGAGCGTCAGCAGCAGCTGCAGGTCCCGTGACCCTCTCGGGTGCCGCCGGCACCGCACCCACGTCGCACCCCGTGCGGCGGGGTGCGGTGCCGTTCGCCGTCGGGGCCGTGGCCGCCGCCGGTGCGGCGCTGCTGGCCCTGCGCTCGCCCTACGAGTCGCTCAGCTACGGGATCTGCCCGTCGGTGCTGTTCCTCGGGGTGGCCTGTCCCGGCTGCGGCGGCCTGCGGGCCACCCACGACCTGGTGACGGGCGACCTGGCCGGCGCCTGGCAGGCCAACCCGCTGTGGACGGTCCTGGCGCCCGTGCTCGTGGCGACCTGGGTCGTCTGGACCGCCAGGCGGCTGCGCGGCGGTCCCGCGCTCGTGCTGCCGTCCTGGGTGCCGTGGGCGCTCCTCGTCGCCGTGGTGGGGTTCGCGGTGCTGCGCAACGTGCCGGTGCTGACGCCCTACCTGGGGCCGGCACCCCTGCCGTGACCGTCGGGCGTCCAGCGCCCTCGTCGACCGATCCGTCCGGAGGAACCACCGATGACCCAGTCCCACGACCCGCAGCCCGGGCCCGTCTACGGCCAGGAGGGTGCCTACGCGCCGCACGACGCGCCGCCGCCGCCCGGCACGGGCGGCGGTCCCGTCCCGCCGCCGGTGGGCCCGGCCGACGGCCGGGCGTCGGGCACGTACCCGCCTGCGGGCTACCCGCCTGCCGGCTACCCGCCTGCGGGGTATCCGCCGCCCGGGGCGGGCCCGTACATGCCCCGGAACGACCTCGCCGTGTGGTCGCTCGTGCTGGGTCTGCTCGGCGTGCTCGGCTGCGTCTTCTTCACGGGCATCCCGGCCGTCGTCGTCGGCGCCAACGCGCGCAAGGCGGTGGCGGCGGGGCAGGCGGACAACGAGGGGATGGCCACGGCGGGCATCGTGCTCGGCTGGGTGGCCACCGGGCTGGGGGTGCTGGTCGTCGCGCTGTTCCTGATGGCGCTGGTGCCGCTCTTCCTGGTCGGGCTCACCGTGCCGTTCATGAGCTCGGTCCCCTGAGGCGGGCGGTCCGGGCGGAGGTCCTGGTCCCACGCTTCGGGCGGTGGGCCGGTGGCGTGCGTCACGGCGTCTACGATGGCTGCTCGGCGGCAGGCCCGGGCAGAGGGCTGGTGCGCGCCGCACCAACCGGCCAGAGGGGATGATCCGTCGATGACCGTGCTGGACGACATCGTCGCGGGGGTCAGGCTCGACCTCGCCGCACGCGAGGCGACGACGCCTCTCGGCGAGCTCAAGCAGCAGGCGGCACGCCGCGAGTCGGCGCTGCAGTGCGTCTCGCGACTCAAGGTCGCGGACGCCGTGACCGTGATCGCGGAGGTGAAGCGCTCGAGCCCGAGCAAGGGTGCGCTGGCCGCGATCTCCGACCCGGCCGCCCTGGCGGCCGAGTACGAGAAGGGCGGTGCCGTCGCGATCTCGGTGCTCACCGAGCAGCGGCGGTTCAACGGCTCGCTCGAGGAC
Source organism: Cellulomonas wangsupingiae (assembly GCF_024508275.1). Taxonomy (NCBI): domain Bacteria; kingdom Bacillati; phylum Actinomycetota; class Actinomycetes; order Micrococcales; family Cellulomonadaceae; genus Cellulomonas; species Cellulomonas wangsupingiae. The sequence continues at coordinate 2,243,733 of NZ_CP101989.1, read as the reverse complement.
CTGGACGCCGTGCGTGCCCGCGTCGACGTGCCGGTGCTGCGCAAGGACTTCGTGGTCTCGCCGTACCAGGTGTGGGAGGCGCGCGCGCACGGGGCGGACCTCGTCCTGCTCATCGTCGCCGCGCTCGAGCAGACGGTGCTGGAGTCGCTGGTCGAGCGCGTCCACTCGCTCGGCATGACGGCGCTGGTCGAGGTCCACGACACCGAGGAGGTCGCGCGGGCGGTCGACGCCGGCGCACGGGTCATCGGGGTCAACGCGCGTGACCTGCGTTCCCTCGAGGTCGACCGGACCACGTTCTCCCGCGTGGCGCCCGCGATCCCGTCCCACGTCGTGAAGATCGCGGAGTCCGGCGTGCGCGGGCCGCACGACGTCATGGACTACGCGCGTGCCGGTGCGGACGCGGTCCTCGTCGGCGAGGCGCTGGTGACCGACGACGCCCCACGGCAGTCCGTCGCCGACCTCGTCGCCGCGGGCGCGCACCCGGCGCTGCGGGCGGTGCGGCAGTGACCGCGCCCGCCGCGGGACGCGGCACGCCCGGCCGGCGGATGAGGGACGTGCTGCTCGGTGGCGGCCCGCTCGGGACGCACGAGGGCCCGTACTTCGGGGACTTCGGCGGCCGGTTCGTGCCGGAGGCGCTCATCGCGGCGCTCGACGAGCTCGAGACCGAGTACCGCAAGGCCCTGGCCGACCCCGCCTTCTCCGACGAGCTGGGACGGCTGCACCGGACGTACACGGGGCGGCCGAGCCCTCTGACGGAGGTGCCGCGGTTCGCGCGCCACGTGGGCGACGGCGTGCGCGTGTTCCTCAAGCGCGAGGACCTCAACCACACGGGGTCGCACAAGATCAACAACGTGCTGGGCCAGGCGCTGCTGGTCAAGCGCATGGGCAAGCGACGGGTGATCGCCGAGACGGGCGCCGGCCAGCACGGCGTGGCGACCGCGACGGCCGCCGCCCTGCTGGACCTGGAGTGCACCGTCTACATGGGCGAGGAGGACACCCAGCGCCAGGCGCTGAACGTCGCCCGGATGGAGCTCCTCGGCGCGACGGTCGTGCCCGTCACGATCGGCTCGCGCACCCTCAAGGACGCGATCAACGAGGCGCTGCGCGACTGGGTCGCCAACGTCGAGTCGACGCACTACCTGCTGGGGACCGTCACGGGACCGCACCCGTTCCCCGAGATGGTGCGCGACTTCCACAAGGTCATCGGCGACGAGGCCCGGGCGCAGCTGTTCGACGAGACGGGTCGCCTCCCGGACGCGGTCGCGGCGTGCGTGGGTGGCGGGTCCAACGCGATGGGCATCTTCAACGCGTTCCTCGATGACCCCGACGTGCGGCTGTTCGGCTTCGAGGCCGGGGGCGCGGGCATCGCGTCGGGCCGTCACGCCGCCCGGTTCTCCGGCGGCGCGCCCGGTGTGCTGCACGGTGCGCACAGCTACCTGCTGCAGGACGAGGACGGGCAGACGCTGCCGAGCCACTCGGTCTCGGCAGGGCTGGACTACCCCAGCGTGGGGCCGGAGCACGCGTGGCTGCACGACACGGGCCGCGCGGAGTACCGGCCCGTGACGGACGACGAGGCCATGGAGGCGTTCCGCCTGCTGTGCCGCACCGAGGGCATCATCCCGGCGATCGAGTCGGCGCACGCCCTGGCGGGCGTCATGCGCCTGGGGGACGAGGCGCGTGCGTGGGCGACGGACGGGCGCGAGCCGCTGATCCTCGTCAACCTGTCCGGTCGCGGGGACAAGGACGTCGCCACGGCGGCGGCCTGGTTCGGCCTGATCGAGCCGGAACCCGTGGTGAAGGCCGACGAGGGAGAGCAGCTGTGAGCATGACGGACGTGCGGTCGGTGACGGGCGCGCGGATCGACGAGCTCGCCCGGGGCCCCGAGGCGCGTGCCGCGCTCATCGGGTACCTGCCCGTCGGGTTCCCCTCGGTGCCGGGCTCGGTGCAGGCCGTGCGGACGATGGTGGACGCGGGCGTCGACGTCGTCGAGCTCGGGATGCCCTACACCGACCCGGTCATGGACGGCCCCGTCATCCAGGCGGCCGCCAACCGGGCGCTGGCGAACGGCACACGCGTGCGCGACTCGCTGCGCGTCGTGGAGGAGATCGCGGCCACGGGCACGCCCGTGCTCGTCATGACGTACTGGAACCTGGTGCTGCGCTACGGCGTCGACGCCTACGCCCGTGACCTGGCCGCGGCCGGCGGCGCGGGGCTCATCACGCCCGACCTCGTCCCGGACGAGGCAGCGCAGTGGATCGCCGCCGCCGACGCCCACGGGCTGGACCGCGTGTTCCTCGTGGCGCCGAGCTCGACGCCCGAGCGGCTGGCCTCGACGGTCGCGGCCAGCCGGGGGTTCGTCTACGCGGCGTCGACGATGGGCGTCACCGGCGAGCGGGCCACGGTGGGGGAGCGTGCGGAGCAGCTCGTCGCCGACACGCGCGCCGCCGGTGCGGCCCGCGTGTGCGTCGGGGTGGGGGTCTCCCTGCCCGAGCAGGCCGCGGAGGTCGCCACGTACGCCGACGGCGTGATCGTCGGGTCCGCGCTCGTGCGCGCGCTGCTCGACGCACCGGACGAGGCGGCGGGCCTGGACAGGCTCGCGGAGGTCGTGCACGGGCTGGCCGAGGGAGTGCGATCGGTGCGGCGTCCGCGGTGAACGGGCTGCTGCCGCTCGCGCTGCCCAGCCCGTCGCAGGGCGTGTGGTACCTCGGCCCGTTCCCGCTGCGGGCGTACGCGTTCGCGATCCTCCTCGGCATCGTCGCCGCGACGCTCATCACCCAGCGCCGCTGGAAGGACCGCGGCGGCGACCCGGAGGCGGTGCTCGACGTCGCGTACTGGGCCGTCCCGTTCGGCATCGTCGGGGGACGGATCTACCACGTCATCAGCTCGCCCGACGCGTACTTCGGCCCCGGGGGAGACCCTTGGAAGGCGTTGGCCATCTGGGAGGGCGGGCTGGGCATCTGGGGAGCCGTGGCGTTCGGCGCCGTCGGTGCCTGGATCGGCTGCCGGCGGCACGGGCTGCGCCTCGCGCCGTTCGCCGACGCACTGGCACCGGGCCTGCTCGTCGCACAGGGGATCGGACGGCTCGGCAACTGGTTCAACCAGGAGCTGTTCGGGGCGCCCACGACGCTGCCGTGGGGTCTGCGCATCGACGACGCGCACCTGCCGTCCGGCTACGACCCCGGCACGCTGTTCCACCCGACGTTCCTGTACGAGATGCTGTGGAACTTCGCCGCGGCGGCGCTGCTGATCTACCTGGACCGCCGACTGCGGCTGGGCCACGGGCGGGTCTTCTGGCTGTACGTCGTGCTGTACACCGTGGGACGCCTGTGGATCGAGCTCCTGCGCATCGACCCCGCCGAGACGGTCCTGGGCCTGCGGCTCAACGTCTGGACGTCGATCCTGGTCGGTGCCGGGGCGCTGGTAGCGTTCGTGGTGGTCGGGCGTCGGCATCCCGGACGTGATGCGACCCTCCTGCTGACACCCCCCACCACGCAGGACGACGAGGCGGACACGCCCGACCGCACCCGGTGACACCGGGTCCGGCCTACGCGGTGTCGTGCGAGGCGGTCATCCGGACCGTTCCTCGGACGGTATCGTCGCCTCACTGCACGGGCCGACGGCGTCCCGGTACCCCCATGTTCGTGCGACTTCCCGGCCTCCGTCGGGGACTGTGAGGACGGTGCTGATGTCGACGTCGCCCGTGAGCCCCGGCGCCGCCGCGGCGCCATCCCGGCACGCTCTGTACGACCCGGCAGCCGAGCACGACGCCTGCGGCTTCGCGTTCGTCGCCACGCTGCGGGGCACGCCCGGCCGCGACATCGTGGACGCCGGCCTGACGGCCCTGCTCAACCTGGACCACCGCGGCGCGGTGGGCGCGGAGGAGGACAGCGGCGACGGTGCCGGCATCCTCACGCAGATCCCCGACGCCTTCCTGCGCGACGTCGTCGACGCCGATCTCCCGGCGGCGGGGTACTACGCCATCGGCATGGCGTTCCTGCCCGTCGACGAGGCGGAGTGCGCGCGCGCCGTGGCCGCGGTGGAGTCCGTCGCGGCCGAGGAGAAGCTCGAGGTCCTCGCGTGGCGCGAGGTCGTCGTCACGGCCGACCTCGTGGGGCCGACCGCGCGCGCCTCGATGCCGGTGTTCCGTCAGCTCGTCGTCGCCGACCCGTCGCGGGAGCTGTCCGGCATCGCGCTGGACCGCCGCGCGTACCGGCTGCGCAAGCGTGCCGAGCGGGAGCACGGCGTGTACTTCGCGTCGCTGTCCGCGCGCACGATCACGTACAAGGGCATGCTCACGACGGGCCAGCTCGAGCCGTTCTTCGCCGACCTGTCCGACCCGCGCTACGCGACCGAGATCGCGCTCGTGCACTCCCGCTTCTCCACGAACACGTTCCCCTCGTGGCCGCTGGCCCAGCCGTTCCGCATGGTCGCGCACAACGGCGAGATCAACACCGTGCGCGGCAACCGCAACTGGATGGCGGCGCGCGAGGGCATGCTCTCCTCGGAGCTGCTGGGCGACCTGGCGCCGCTCCTGCCCGTGTGCACGCCGGGAGGGTCGGACTCCGGCAGCTTCGACGAGGTCCTCGAGCTGCTGCACCTGTCCGGCCGCTCGCTGCCGCACGCGGTGATGATGATGATCCCGGAGCCGTGGGAGAACCACGCGCAGATGGACCCGTCGACGCGTGCGTTCTTCGAGTACCACTCGACCCTCATGGAGCCGTGGGACGGCCCGGCGGCGATGACGTTCACCGACGGCACCGTCATCGGCGCGGTGCAGGACCGCAACGGGCTGCGCCCGGGCCGGTACTGGGTGACCGAGGACGGCCTGGTCGTGTGCGCGTCCGAGGCCGGTGTGCTCGACCTCGACCCAGCCACGATCGTCGCGAAGGGCCGCCTCGAGCCGGGGCTGTTCTTCCTCGTCGACATCGCCCAGGGCCGCATCGTCGCCGATGTCGAGGTCATGGCCCAGCTCGCGGCGCAGCGCCCCTACGCCCAGTGGGTGCAGGAGAACGCCGTCCGGCTCTCGCAGCTGCCCGACCGTGAGCACGTGGCGCACTCCGCCGCCTCCGTGCGACGTCGGCAGCGGGCGTTCGGGTACACCGAGGAGGAGCTCAAGATCCTCCTCGCGCCGATGGCCGCGGCCGGCGCCGAGCCGCTGGGCGCGATGGGGTCCGACACGCCCGTCGCGGTGCTCTCGAAGCGTCCCCGGCTGCTGTTCGACTACTTCACGCAGATGTTCGCGCAGGTCACGAACCCGCCGCTCGACGCGATCCGTGAGGAGCTGGTCACCTCGATCGGCGGGGCGATCGGCCCGGAGCCGAACCTGCTGGCCGACGGCCCCGAGCACGCGCGCAAGATCATGCTGCCGTTCCCGGTCATCGACAACGACCAGCTCGCCAAGATCGTGCACGTCGCCAAGGAGCCGTCGCTCGGCTTCCGGGCGACGACGATCCGCGGTCTGTACCGGGTCGACGGGGGCGGGGCCGCGCTCGAGAAGCGGCTGGAGGAGATCTTCGCCGAGGTCGACCGCGCGGTCGCCGACGGCGTCAGCTTCCTCGTGCTGTCCGACCGCAACTCCGACGCCGACCTGGCCCCGATCCCGTCGCTGCTGCTGCTGTCGGCCGTCCACCACCACACGCTGCGTCGGCACACCCGCACGCAGATCTCGCTGGTGGTCGAGGCGGGCGACGTGCGCGAGGTGCACCACGTCGCGCTGCTCATCGGCTACGGCGCGGCGGCCGTCAACCCGTACCTCGCGATGGAGACGGTCGAGCACCAGGCGCGCAGCGGCTACCTCACGGACGTCACGCCGGAGAAGGCGGTCGCGAACCTCATCAAGGCGCTGGGCAAGGGCGTCCTGAAGGTGATGTCGAAGATGGGCATCTCGACGATCGCGTCGTACCGCGGTGCCCAGGTCTTCGAGGCGATCGGCCTGTCGCACGCGCTGGTCGACCGTTACTTCACCGGCACGACGAGCCGGCTGGGGGGCATCGGCCTCGACGTCATCGCCGCCGAGGTCGCGGCGCGGCACGCCGACGCCTACCCGGCGAGCGGCAACCGCCAGGCGCACCAGCGGCTCGCGGTCGGCGGCGAGTACCAGTGGCGTCGCGGCGGCGAGGAGCACCTGTTCGACCCGGAGACGGTCTTCCGGCTGCAGCACTCGACGCGCACGCGGCAGATGGACGTGTTCCGCGAGTACACGCACCGCGTCGACGAGCAGTCCGAGCGGCTGATGACGCTGCGCGGCCTGCTGCGGTTCAAGGACGGCGTCCGCCCGCCCGTGCCGATCGACGAGGTCGAGCCCGTCAGCGAGATCGTCAAGCGGTTCAACACCGGCGCCATGTCCTACGGGTCGATCTCGGCGGAGGCGCACGAGACGCTCGCGATCGCGATGAACCGGCTCGGCGGCAAGTCGAACACCGGTGAGGGCGGCGAGGACCCCGAGCGCCTGCACGACCCCGAGCGGCGCTCGGCGATCAAGCAGATCGCGTCGGGCCGCTTCGGTGTCACCAGCGAGTACCTCACCAACGCCGACGACATCCAGATCAAGCTCGCGCAGGGCGCCAAGCCCGGCGAGGGCGGTCAGCTGCCCGGGCACAAGGTCTACCCGTGGGTGGCGAAGACCCGTCACTCGACCCCCGGCGTCGGTCTGATCTCGCCGCCGCCGCACCACGACATCTACTCGATCGAGGACCTCGCGCAGCTCATCCACGACGCGAAGAACGCGAACCCGTCCGCGCGCATCCACACCAAGCTCGTCAGCGAGTTCGGTGTGGGGACGGTGGCGGCGGGCGTCGCCAAGGCGCACTCCGACGTCGTGCTCATCTCGGGTCACGACGGCGGGACGGGTGCGAGCCCGCTGACGTCGCTGAAGCACGCGGGCACGCCGTGGGAGATCGGCCTGGCCGAGACCCAGCAGACGCTCGTGCTCAACGACCTGCGCGACCGCGTCGTGGTGCAGGTGGACGGGCAGCTCAAGACGGGCCGAGACGTCGTCGTCGGTGCGCTGCTGGGCGCCGAGGAGTTCGGCTTCGCGACCGCGCCGCTCGTCGTCTCGGGCTGCGTCATGATGCGCGTCTGCCACCTCGACACGTGCCCCGTCGGTGTCGCCACCCAGAACCCCGAGCTCCGCGCACGCTTCACCGGCAAGCCGGAGTTCGTCGTGACGTTCTTCGAGTTCATCGCCCAGGAGGTGCGCGAGCACCTCGCCGCCCTCGGCTTCCGCTCGATCCAGGAGGCCGTCGGGCGGGTCGAGCTGCTCGACACGCGTCGTGCCGTCGACCACTGGAAGGCGGAGGGCCTCGACCTGTCGCCCGTGCTGGCGGTCCCGGCACCCAAGCCGGGCTCCGCGCTGCACCACGTGCGGTCCCAGGACCACGGCCTCGAGCGCGCGCTGGACAACCAGCTCATCGCGCTCGCGGCCGACGCCCTCGAGCGGGCCGAGCCGGTGCGCATCTCCCTGCCCGTGCGCAACGTCAACCGGACGGTCGGCACGATGCTGGGCCACGAGGTGACCAAGCGGTACGCCGGGGCGGGCCTGCCCGACGACACGATCGACGTCACGCTCACCGGCTCCGCCGGGCAGTCGTTCGGCGCGTTCCTGCCGAAGGGCATCACGCTGCGGCTGTTCGGCGACGCGAACGACTACGTCGGCAAGGGCCTGTCGGGTGGCCGCCTGGTCGTGCGGCCCGACCGCAGCTCCGTCCTGGCCAGCCAGCACAACGTCATCGCCGGCAACGTCATCGGGTACGGCGCGACGAGCGGGCAGATCTTCCTGCGCGGGCTCGTGGGGGAGCGGTTCGGCGTGCGCAACTCCGGCGCGACGCTCGTCGTGGAGGGCGTGGGCGACCACGCGTGCGAGTACATGACCGGCGGCACCGTCCTGGTGCTCGGCCCCACGGGCCGCAACCTGGGCGCCGGCATGTCCGGCGGCACGGCGTACGTGCTCGACCTGTCCCCGGCACTGGTGAACGTCGACGCCGTCAGGTCGGGCGAGCTCGCGCTCGACCCGCTCGACGACGAGGACTTCGCCGTCGTCGAAGGGCTCCTGCGGACGTACGCCGAGGAGACCGGCTCGCGGGTCGCGGCACAGCTCCTGGAGGACCCCGCAGCGACCCGTGCGCGGTTCACGCGGCTCCTGCCGACCGAGTACGCCCGCATCCGACGCGCCCTCGCCCGGGCGGAGGCCGACGGCCTCGACCCCAGCGCCCCCGGTGTGTGGGACCAGATCCTGGAGGTGGCTCGTGGCTGACCCCCGCGGCTTTCTGAAGGTGCGGGAGCGCGAGCTCCCGCCCAACCGCCCGGTCGAGGTGCGGCTGCGCGACTGGAAGGACGTCCACGCCCACCTCGAGGACGGCCAGCCGTTCCTGCGGGAGCAGGCGGGACGCTGCATGGACTGCGGCATCCCGTTCTGCCACAACGGCTGCCCGCTGGGCAACCTCATCCCGGAGTGGAACGACCTGGTGCGCCGCGGGCAGTGGGCCGACGCGATCGAGCGCCTGCACGCCACGAACAACTTCCCGGAGTTCACCGGCCGGATCTGCCCGGCACCGTGCGAGTCGAGCTGCGTGCTGGGCATCAACCAGCCGCCCGTGACGATCAAGAACGTCGAGGTCTCGATCATCGACGAGGCGTTCGCGCGCGGCCTCGTCACGCCGCAGGTGCCGCAGCGCCTCACCGGGCACACGGTCGCCGTCGTCGGATCCGGCCCGGCCGGCCTCGCCGCCGCCCAGCAGCTGACCCGCGCGGGTCACACCGTCGCGGTGTACGAGCGCGACGACGAGATCGGCGGCCTGCTGCGGTACGGCGTGCCGGACTTCAAGCTGGAGAAGGTCCACATCGAGCGCCGGCTGGAGCAGATGCGGGCCGAGGGCACGCGGTTCCGGCCCGGCGTCGACGTCGGCAAGGACGTCACGTGGGTGCAGCTGCAGGCGCGCTACGACGCGATCGTCGTCGCCACGGGCGCGACCGTGCCGCGCGTGCTGCGCGTCCCGGGCGTCGAGCTCGACGGCGTGCACGTCGCGATGGACTACCTGCACCAGGCGAACGCGGTCGTCGCCGGCAAGGACGTGCCCGACCAGATCACGGCCGCGGGCAAGCACGTCGTCATCATCGGCGGCGGCGACACCGGCTCGGACTGCCTCGGCACCGCGCTGCGGCAGGGCGCCGCCTCCGTCACGACGCTCGCGATCGGCAAGAGGCCGCCGACGGAGCGTCCGGAGTCCCAGCCGTGGCCCACCGACCCCGTGCTGTTCGAGGTCTCGTCGTCCCACGAGGAGGGCGGCGAGCGCGCGTACCTCGCGTCGACCGTCGCGTTCCTGCCGGGTGACGGCGACGCCGCGGGTCGGGTGCGGGCGCTGCGCCTGGCCACCACCGAGTACCTGCCCGACGGGCGGCGCGAGCCCGCCCCCGGCACCGAGCACGACATCCCGGCGGACCTCGTGCTCGTCGCGATGGGCTTCACCGGCCCCGAGACCGGTCAGCTCGTCGACCAGATCGGCGTCGACGTGACCGGCCGCGGCGCCGTCGCGCGCGACGAGGACTTCGCGACCGGCGTGCCCGGCGTGTTCGTCGCCGGTGACGCGGGACGCGGTCAGTCCCTCGTGGTCTGGGCCATCGCGGAGGGCCGCGCCGCGGCCGCCTCCGTCGACGCGTACCTGTCCGGTACGTCGGAGCTCCCGGCACCCGTGTCCGCCTCGACGGTGGCCATGCGACCGTGAACTCCGTCTCTCGTTCCCCCCGCCCGGGACGCGTAGCCGCAGGCCGGCCGCGCTGCCCGGGACGTCCGGCCCTGCGGCCGAAATCCAGGAAGGCATAGTCTCGAGTTATGCGTAGAGCCAAGATCGTCTGCACCATCGGCCCCGCGACGGAGTCGCCCGAGCAGGTCCAGGCCCTCGTCGACGCCGGCATGGACGTCGCGCGCCTGAACCGCAGCCACGGTGACACCGAGGTGCACAAGCGCGTGTACGACAACGTGCGTGCCGCGGCGAAGGCCTCGGGCCGCTCGGTGGCCGTCCTCGTCGACCTCCAGGGCCCCAAGATCCGCCTCGGGCGGTTCATCGAGGGCAAGCACGACCTCGCCGTCGGCGACGTCTTCACCATCACCACCGACGACGTCGAGGGCACCAAGGAGCGCGTCTCGACGACGTTCAAGGGCCTGCCCGGCGACGTCAAGCCCGGGGACCCGATCCTCATCGACGACGGCAAGGTGCTCGTGCGCGTCACGAGCGTCGAGGGCAGCGACGTGGTCACCCGCGTCGAGGTCCCCGGCCCCGTCTCGAACAACAAGGGCCTCAACCTGCCCGGCGTCGCGGTGTCCGTCCCCGCGATGAGCGACAAGGACGAGGAGGACCTGCGCTGGGCCCTCAACGTCGGCGCCGACCTCATCGCGCTGTCGTTCGTCCGCACCGCGGCCGACTACGACGACGTGCGCCGGATCATGGAGGAGGAGGGCCGCATCGTCCCGGTCGTCGCCAAGATCGAGAAGCCGCAGGCCGTCGAGAACCTCACCGAGATCGTCCAGGCGTTCGACGGCATCATGGTCGCCCGCGGCGACCTGGGCGTCGAGCTGCCCCTCGAGCAGGTGCCGCTCGTCCAGAAGCGCGCGGTCGAGCTCGCGCGCCGCAACGCCAAGCCCGTCATCGTCGCCACGCAGGTGCTCGAGTCGATGATCACGAGCCCCCGCCCGACGCGCGCGGAGGCCTCGGACTGCGCCAACGCGGTGCTCGACGGTGCCGACGCGGTCATGCTGTCCGGCGAGACCAGCGTGGGCGACTTCCCGATCGAGGCCGTGCGCACGATGGCGCGGATCATCGAGAGCACCGAGGAGCTGGGCCGGGAGCGCATCGCGCCCCTCGGGTCGGTCCCCTCGACCCGCGGTGGTGCGATCACCCGGGCGGCCGCCGAGATCGGCGAGCGCATCGGCGTGAAGTACCTGGTGACGTTCACGCAGTCCGGCGACTCGGCGCGGCGCATGTCGCGTCTGCGGTCGCCCATCCCGCTGCTCGCCTTCACGCCCGAGGAGTCCGTGCGCAACCGGCTCTCCCTGTCGTGGGGCGTCCAGACGTACCAGGTGCCGTCGGTCGAGAGCACCGACTCGATGGTCAGCCAGGTGGACCACACGCTGCGCGCCAACGGGCTGGCCGAGGTCGGGGACTACGTCGTGGTCGTCGCGGGCACGCCCGTCGGGGTCGTCGGCTCCACGAACACGGTCGTCGTGCACAAGATCGGTGACGAGGAGGCGGCGCGCACGCGCATCGCCTGACGTCCTGACGCCTCGACGGCCGTCGTCCCCCACCGGGGCGGCGGCCGTCGTCGTCCGTAGCGAAGGCCAGATGGGCGATTCGCCCCCGGGCGTGCCCGCGCCCTGCGAGGATGGCCCCGTGACCGTCGCGGACGTGGTGCCCGACCCCGAGGTCGAGCGCGCGTCCACGCCGCGAGCGCCATGGTCGATGCGGGTGCTGGCGGTCGTCCTCGACGCGGCGCTGCTCGCCACGTTCACCTGGCTGGTGGCACCGGGTGCCACGCCGCCCGACCTCTGGCCCGGCCTGTCCTCGTCGTCACCGCCGGACGCCGCGGGGGGCACGACGGTGGCAGTGGTCGCCGCGGTCGCCGCCCTGCTTCTCCTGCAGGGCTGGACCGGGGCCTCGCCGGGCAAGCGCGCGCTCGGGGTCGTCGTGGTCGACACCGCCACCGGTCGGCCCGTCGGCTTCTGGCGGACGCTGCTGCGGCAGGTGCTGCACCTCCTGGACGCGATCCTCCTGCTGGGGTACCTGCGCCCGCTGTGGCACCCCGAACGCCGGACGTTCGCGGACTCGATCGTCCGCACCGACGTCGTGGTGGCGTCCTGGCCGCCGGCCTGGCGGCGGGTCCCGGTGTCCGTGCACCGCGGGGCCCGGACCGTCGCCGTGGCGCTGTGCGTGCTCGGTGTCGTGGGGAGCTTCCCGATGTCGAGCGGCGGCGCGGCGACTGCCGTCGACCAGCCGTGCGTCGTGCTGTCCGGGCCGCCGGGGACGACGGCGCGGGTCCGCCTCGACGCGTACCGGTCCTGGGAGTCACGGCTCGGGGTCCGCCGGGAGGTGCCGCTGGAGCCTGCACCGTGGACGGTCTCGTGGGAGCCGGGTGCCGGCGCCGGCTGGGACGTGGGCGACGTGCTCGTCCGGACGACGGTCACCACGACGGACGCGTCCGGCGCGACGGACGTGCGGCGCGGGACGACACCGAACTCGGTCGGGGACACCGGCCAGCACCTCGGTGAGGTGGCACGCGGCAGCACGTCCTCCACGGGCGACGTCACGATCGACAGCACCGTGCTGGTCGACGGCGACACGGTCGCGACGTGCTCCGCCTCGGTGCGCCTGTCGCCCGCCGACCTCCACGTCCCCGGGCCCTGAGGTCCCGTTCCGTCGGAAGGTCGTCAGCCGGCGGGCCGACGCGAGGGGCGGGCGACGTCGACGCCCCACAGCTCGATCGTCTGCAGCACCCAGAACGCCGCGAACAGCCCGAGCAGCGCGGCCTCGAGGACCAGCACCGCCTCCTCCCAGCCCGGCACCGTCGCGTGCAGGGCCACCACGACGGCGAGCGTCAGCAGCATCGCGACGCCCAGCGCGGTGTAGGCGGCGGCCCACCGGCCGCTCACCGCGCGGGCGGCGAAGGCGTTGAGGAGCACGACCCCGACGACGGCGATGAACAGCAGCACCGCGGCGATGTCGTGCGCGGACGCGACGAGGACGTCGGGCGCCGTGACGAGCAGGACGCCGAGGACCAGCAGCACCACCGCGACCCCCGCGCGGGTGACCGCCGCGGCGGGGGAGAACGCGGTCCGGCGTTCCAGGACGGTCCGGAACCCCCACGCGAGCAGGCCCGCGACGACGAGCGCCGTCAGGCCCGTGCGGGCGTCCGCGAGCGCGGCGGGCACCTCGGTTGCCGTCCCGCCGGCGCAACCGGTGCCGGGCTCGCTGGGTGTGAGCGCGACCACGAACGCGAGCAGCCCCGCGATGTCGAGGAGTGCGTCCTCGAGGTCCGCGGTGCCCCGGTTGACCACCAGCAGCACGCCGACCGCGCACACCGCGCCGACGAAGGCGTCGTGCGCGCCCGTCCAGTAGTAGGCGCTGAACGAGTCCAGCCAGCACCCCGCGCGGGCCGCCTCCGTGACGACGGCCGTGACGAGCAGCACGAGCAGGACCACCACGCCCAGCCGCAGGCTCCGGTAGGTCGAGCGGACGGCGCGTCGCTCCACCACGGACAGCGGCTCTGCGGGCACGGTGCACCTCCCGGGCACACCCTCCCACCGGTGTCGTCGGCACGCTCGCGCACCCGTGCCGCTGCCCCGGTCTCCTGCCGGCGGCCGGTCGCGGGACGGCCCGGCGGCGTTGTCGGAGGCCGCGCGTAGCGTCGCGGAGGTACGGCTGACCGTCCGACCGAGGAGACCGTGATGACGACGCTCGAGAACCGCCACCGTTCAGCTCTGCTCGTCATCGACGTGCAGGACGGCGTCCTCACCGGCGCCCACGAGCGCGACGACGTGGTGCAGCGCATCGTCGCGCTGGTCGACCGCGCACGGTCGGAGGGGGTCGACGTGGTGTGGGTGCAGCACAGCAGCGACGAGCTCCCGCTCGGCTCGCCGTCGTGGCAGATCGTCCCCGAGCTCCGGGTGGCGGACGGCGAGCACGTGGTCCACAAGCTCTACGGCGACGCGTTCGAGGCCACCGACCTCGAGGACGCGCTCGGCGCGCGCGACGTCGCCCGGCTCGTCGTGGCGGGCGCGCAGACCGACGCGTGCGTGCGCTCGACGGTGCACGGGGCGTTCACGCGCGGGTACGACGTGACGCTCGTGGCGGACGCGCACACGACCGAGGACCTGACGCCCTGGGGTGCGCCGCCCCCGGGCGACGTCATCGCGCACACCAACCTGTACTGGGGCTTCCAGGAGGCCCCCGGGCGTACGGCGGACACGGCGGCGGCCGCCGACGTCCGACTCGTCTGACGGTCGCCCGCTACGGGTGAGGCGGCGGGGGCGCGCCGCGACGGAGCATGTGACGCTGCGTGTCGCGCCCCTGCGGAAGGACCCGGGCATGTCGGAGGACCAGTCGTCGGCCGGGCCCGAGGCCCTGGACGACCTCGCCGCACGTCTCGCACGTCTCGAGCAGGAGAACGCGGACCTGCGCGCCCGCCTCGTCGCACGGTCGGACGAGGCGGTGACGAGGCCGTCGTCGCCTCGCCGGCACCGCGCGCGGGCCTTCGTGGCCGCCGTCCTGGTGACCGTCGGACTGCTGCTCGCGCCCCTCGCGGTCGTCGCGTCGTGGGCGCAGCAGGAGCTCACCGACACCGACCGGTACGTCGCCACGGTCGGTCCGCTCGCTGCGGACCCCGCGATCCGGTCGGCCGTCGCCGCCCAGCTCACCGACGTGGTCATGGAGCGGGCGGACGTGGCGACGCTCGTCCACGAGGCGGTGACCACGGTCAGCGACCAGGAGCAGCTGCCCACGGAGGTCTCGTCGGCGCTCGTCGCGCTGGAGAAGCCGCTGACCGACGGCATCGAATCGTTCGTGCACCGTGCGGCCGACCGGGTCGTCTCCAGCGACGCGTTCGAGACGGCGTGGGTCGAGGCCAACCGTGTCGCGCACGAGCAGCTCGTCGCCGTCATGCAGGGGCGCGAGGACGCGACCGTGCAGCTCGGCGACGACGGGCGGCTGACGATCCAGCTCTCCGGGGTGATCGAGGCCCTCAAGGACAGGCTCGTCGCCGACGGGTTCGGCATCGCCGCGAACATCCCGGAGGTCGACGCGACCTTCACCCTGGTGCAGTCGACGCAGCTCGTCCGCGTCCGTGACGCCTACGAGGCCGTGCGGCTGCTCGGCACCTGGCTGCCGTGGCTGAGCCTCGGCCTGGTCGCCGCCGGCGTCCTGACGGCACGCAACCGCCCACGGGCGCTGGTGATCGCCGGCTGCGGGCTGGCGGTGGCGATGCTCGTCCTCGCGCTCGGCCTGTCCGTGGGACGGACGCTGTACCTCGGCGCGCTCGCGGGGAAGGTCGAGCGGCTCGACGCGGCCGAGGCGGTGTTCGACCAGGTCGTGCTCTTCCTCCGGGTCGCTCTGCGGACCGTGGCCGTCACCGGGCTGGTCGTCGCGCTGGCCGCGTACCTCAGCGGGGGGAGCGCCTCGGCGCGCACCCTGCGCGCCGAGCTGTCCCGCGGCTTCGCGGCGGCGCGCTCCTGGGCCGAGCGCCGGGGCGCCACGACCGGGCCGGTGGGCACGTGGCTGGGGGTGCACAAGGGCCCCGTGCGCGCGGTGGTCATCGTCACCGCAGGGCTCGTGGTCCTGCTCGCGCGGTCGCCGACGCCGGGCCTCGTCGTGGGCGCAGCCCTCGTCGCGGCGGCGCTCGTGGCACTGGTCGAGCTGCTGGCTCGGCCGGCGTCGCGGGCGCGGGTCGACACCGGGCGGACGCCGCCGTAGGGGGAGGGGAGCCTGTCCGTGCGCGATGCGCGCGCAGGTGTCGGGGTCCACCCTCCGACCGTCGCGACCGTGCCCCCGGAGGGACTCGAACCCTCACGCCTTGCGGCACTCGATTTTGAGTCGAGCGCGTCTGCCATTTCGCCACGGGGGCCGCCCCAGACGCTACCGGAACGAGTGAAGGGGTGCGGTCGTCAGGCGCACCTTCCCGCGGGCCGTGCAGCGCGCTGCGGCAGTCCGTCGCGTGGGCGCACCGGCCCTGCCGTGACGGTGACCACGCGCGAGGCGAGTCATGCCGGTCTGCCGGAGCACTACGATGTGCCCGTGACCAAGGACGCCAGCACCGACCCCACGCAGGACGCGACCCCGGCCGCGGACCTGCCCGCCGAGCCCGCGCCGCGCGCCGCTGTGCCGTCGGCCGGCAAGCCGGCCCGCCGAGCCGTCGTCGCCGAGGACGAGGCGCTCATCCGCATGGACGTGGTGGAGACGCTGACCGAGGCCGGGTTCGAGGTCGTCGGCGAGGCCGGCGACGGTGAGCGCGCGGTCGAGCTCGCGACCGAGCTGAAGCCCGACGTCGTCGTCATGGACGTCAAGATGCCCGTGCTCGACGGGATCTCCGCGGCCGAGCGCATCGGCAAGGCGCACCTGGCGCCGGTCGTGCTCCTGACGGCGTTCTCGCAGACCGAGCTCGTGGAGCGCGCCCGCGACGCGGGCGCGATGGCCTACGTCGTCAAGCCCTTCAGCCCGGCCGACCTGCTGCCGGCGGTCGAGATCGCGATCTCCCGCTACGCGCAGATCACCGCGCTGGAGTCGGAGGTCGCGGACCTCGCCGAGCGCTTCGAGACCCGCAAGCGGGTCGACCGCGCCAAGGGGCTCCTGATGACGAAGATGGGGCTCTCGGAGCCCGAGTCGTTCCGGTGGATCCAGAAGACGTCGATGGACCGCCGGCTGACGATGCGCGAGGTGGCCGACGCGGTCATCGAGCAGGTCGGCGGCGCGTCGTCCTGACGACACCCCCCGCACTGCCGGAGCCCGGCCGACGCCCGACGTCGGCCGGGCTCCTTTTGTGCGTCGTTGGTCACAAGTCCACAACGACATGGTTCGAGACATTGCCAGTCACATGTCGGACACAAACCATGAGTACGTTCGCGGCCACATCGTCGTGGTCCGCGCCCGGGCCCGGCAGGTGCAGTACTCACAGAGGGGTACCACGCATGAATCGTTCGACACGTGCAGGACGTGCGCTGGCGGTCGCGGGGGCGGTCGCCCTGGTGCTGACCGCCTGCAGCGGCGGCTCCGACGACGCCGGTGCCGAGGAGACGGCGGACGGAGGGACCGGCGAACCACTGCTCATCGGCACGGTCCTCCCCGTCACCGGCTCGCTCGAGCAGCTCGGCCCGCCGGAGATCGCCGGGGTCGACCTGGCGGTGCAGGAGATCAACGAGGCTGGCGGCCTCTTCGGCGCCGACGTCGAGGTCCAGCACACCGACTCGTCCGACGCGAAGAACGCGTCCATCGCGACTGCGTCCGCACAGGAGCTCATCTCCGCGGGAGTCTCGGCGATCATCGGCGCGGCGTCGTCGTCCGTGACCCTGAACATCGTCGACGACATCACCGGCGCCGGCATCGTCCAGGTCTCGCCGGCCAACACGGCGACGGACCTGTCCGGCTACGCGGACTTCTACTTCCGCACCGCACCGCCCGACAGCGTCCAGGGTGACGTGCTCGGCAACCTCATGGTCGGTGACGGTGCGAGCAACGTCGGCATCCTCGTCTTCAACGACTCCTACGGCACGTCGCTGCGCGACGTCGTCGAGGGCGTGGTGACCGAGGCCGGCGGCACGGTCGTGTACGGCACGTCCGGCCAGGAGTTCGACCCCGACGAGACGAACTTCGCGACCATCGTCGCCGACGCCATCGCGGCCGGGCCCGACGCCATCGCCATCCTGACGTTCACGGACCAGACGCCCCCGATCGTCCGCGAGCTGGCCGCCCAGGGCTGGGACATGAGCAAGACCTACTTCGTGGACGGCAACCTGGAGAACTTCGGCACCGACGGTGCCACGGGCTTCCCGGCGGGCACGCTGGAGAACGCCCAGGGCACCCTGCCCGGTGCCTTCCCGTCCGAGGAGTTCCAGGCGCGCCTGCTCGAGGTGGACCCCGGCCTGACCGGGTTCTCGTACGGCCCCGAGGCGTACGACGCGACCATGCTCGTCGCGCTCGCCGCGCTGAAGGGCGGGGACTCGAGCGGTGAGACGATCCAGGCCAACATGGCCGCCGTCTCCGGCGCCGACGGCGGGACCGACTGCACCGGCTGGGAGGAGTGCTCGCAGCTCCTCGAGGACGGCGAGGACATCGCCTACCAGGCCGTCTCGGGTGTCGGCCCGTTCAACGACGCCAACGACCCGTCGTCGGCGTTCATCGGGATCTACCAGTTCGGCGCGGACAACATGTACACGTTCAACCGCTCGGAGGAGGGCGAGGTCCCCGAGGACTGACGCGCGGACCCGTATCGGCCGACGACCCCCGGAGCCCGGCTCCGGGGGTCGTCGTGCGTCGTGGGACTGCCGCACGCCCTGAGGTCTCGACCTGCGCACGCCGTCGGGACCCGCGAGCACACCCCTGACCGGGGCGATCGCGGGCCGTGCGCGGGTCAGGCCGTCGGTTCCGCGCGGTCCTGCTCGGCGGCGCGCGCGGCGTCGACGTCGGTCGCGAGCGTGCCGAGGTACAGCTCGACGACCTTCGGGTCGTTCATCAGCTCGCGACCCGGTCCGGAGTACGCGTTCCGCCCCTGGTCGAGGACGTAGGCCCGGTCGCAGATCTGCAGCGCACGCCGGGCGTTCTGCTCCACGATGACGACCGAGACGCCGGCCTTGTTGATCCGGCGGGTGCGCAGGAACGCCTCGTCCTGGCGGACGGGGGACAGCCCGGCCGACGGCTCGTCGAGCAGCAGCACCGACGGCTCGGGCATGAGCGCGCGCGCCATGGCGACCATCTGCCGCTCCCCGCCCGACAGCGCGCCGGCGCGCTGCTTGCGACGCCCGACCAGCTCGGGGAACAGCGCGAGGACGACCTCGAGCCGCTCGGAGAACCTCTTCGGCGTCTGGTAGACGCCCATCTGCAGGTTCTCCTCGATGGTCAGGCTCGGGAAGACGTTGTTCGTCTGCGGGACGAACCCCAGCCCGCGTCCCACCAGCGCGTCGGCGCGCAGGTTCGTGATGTCGTCGCCGTGCAGCGTGAGGTTGCCGCCGCGGATCCCGACGAGGCCGAACAGCGCCTTGAGCAGGGTCGACTTGCCGGCACCGTTGGGCCCGATGATGCCGACGAGCTCGCCGGGGTGCAGCACGAGCGAGCACTCGTTGAGGATGTTCACGCCCGGTACGTACCCGGCGACCAGCCGGTCGGCGTGGAGGAGCGGCTCACCCTGCGGGGCGCCGCGGTGCAGCGCGGGGGCGTCGGTCTCGGTCACGGTGCCTTCTCCTCGGACGTCGCGATCTCGGCCTCTGCCTCCGCGTCGATCACGCTGCCCTCGTCGAGCAGGGCGTCGTCGCCCAGGTCCATGTCGTGGTGGGCGCCGAGGTACGCGTCGATGACGGCCTGGTCGGCCATCACCTCCGACGGCGGGCCCTCCGCGACGACCTCGCCCTGCGCCATCACCACGACCCAGTCGGAGATGTGCCGGACCATGTGCATGTCGTGCTCGACGAACAGCACGGTGGTCCCCGTGTCGCGCAGCTCGGTGATGTGGCCGAGGAGCGACTGCGTCAGCGCCGGGTTGACCCCGGCCATGGGCTCGTCGAGCATCACCAGACGCGGGTCGGACATCAGGGCGCGGGCCATCTCCAGCAGCTTGCGCTGCCCGCCGGACAAGGAGCCCGCGAAGTCGTCCTTCTTGGTGTCGAGCTTGAACCGCTCGAGCAGGGTCAGCGCCTTGTCCGTGATCTCGCGCTCGCGCGGTGCCCACAGCGGCTTGACGAGTGCCGCGAACAGGCGTTCCCCGGGCTGGTCGCGCGCGCCCAGGCGCATGTTGTCGAGCACCGTCATGCGGGCGAGCGCCTTGGTGAGCTGGAAGGTCCGCACCATGCCGGTCTTGGCGACCCGCGACGCCGCGACGCCGGCCAGCGACGTCCCGTCGAAGGTCCAGTGCCCGGTGTCCGGCTTGTCGAACCCGGTCATGAGGTTGAACAACGTCGTCTTGCCGGCGCCGTTGGGGCCGATGAGCGCCGTGATGACGTTCCGCTGCACCTCCAGGTGCTCCACGTCGACCGCGTTGACGCCGCCGAAGCTGCGGCGCACGTGGTCCGCGACCAGCAGTGCGTCCGGCTTCGGCGCACCGGGGACGCGGGGGACCTGCGCCAGGTCGGCCCTGGCCTGCTCGACGGCGTCCTCAACGGGCATTGATCGCCAGCTCCTTCTTGTCACCCAGGACGCCCTGGGGGCGGAAGACGATGAGCGCCATCAGGGTGACGCCGACCAGCACCCACCCGATCTGCTCGATCTGCGGCACGGACAGGGCGTCCCCGACCACGCCGCGCAGGACACCGCGGACGAGCACGAGGGCCGCCCAGAAGATCAGTGACCCGAGGACCGGTCCCAGGACCGTCGCGGCGCCGCCCAGCAGCAGGATGGTCCAGGTGTTGAACGTCACGGGTCGCCCGAGGGAGTCGGCCTGCACCGAGCTCGCGAGCACGAAGATCACGCCGCCGAGGGCGCCGAACACGCCACCGAGGACGAGGGCCTGCAGCTTGTAGCCGTAGACGTTCTTGCCGAGGGCGCGCACCGCGTCCTCGTCCTCCCGGATGCCCTTGAGCACGCGGCCCCACGGGCTGCGCATGAGCCGCCAGACCAGCAGGCACGCAAGGAGCACGAGGGTCCAGCCGACGATCCGCAGCCACCACGAGTTCGAGGCGTTGGTGGCCAGGGTGATCGGGCCGAGCGTCCACCGGTCGTCGGGGAACGGCGAGGCGTCCTGGAAGGTGGACTTGAACGAGCTGCCCGTCAGGCCCTCGGCGCCGCCCGTCACGTCCGTGAGCGCGGTCGACCGGCCGATCATGCGCACGATCTCGGCAGCCGCGATGGTGACGATCGCGAGGTAGTCGCCCCGCAGCTTGAGGGTGGGCAGGCCCAGGAGCAGCGCGAAGACGACGGCTGCGGCCACGGCGACGAGGAAGGCGAGCCACACGGGGGCACCCTGGATCGTCGCGATGGCGAAGCCGTAGGCGCCCAGCAGCATGAAGCCGGCCTGACCCATGTTGATCAGGCCGGTCAGCCCGAAGTGGATGTTCAGGCCGATCGCCGCGAGCGCGTACGCGATCGCGGTGGGGCCGAGCATCTCGGTGAGGACGTTGGTGCCGAGCTGTGCGAAGTCCATGGCGATCTCCCGCTAGCCGATGCGCTCGGCGCGCCCGAGGATGCCCTGCGGCCGCACCAGCAGGACGAGGATGAGGATGACGAGCGCGCTCGCGTAGCGCATGTCGTTCGGCAGGAAGATCGTCGACAGCTCGACCACCAGTCCGATGACGAGCGCGCCCAGCACCGCGCCGAGCGGTGAGCCCAGACCGCCCAGGGTGATGGCCGCGAACATCAGCAGCAGGAGGGTCGAGCCGAAGTTGAACCGCGCCGTGTTGAGGTAGAGCGACAGCAGCACCCCGCCGAGGGCCGCCAGCGCGGCGGACACCACCCAGACGCGGTTGATCACGGACTCGACGTTGATGCCGGTGGCGGCCGCGAGCGCGGGGTTGTCGGACACGGCCCGCGTCGCGCGACCTGTGCGCGTACGGGACAGGACGAACGCCACGGCGCCCAGGACGACGACCGCGATGCCGACCGAGATCAGCGACTGTCCCGAGATCTGCACGGGACCGATCTGCATGCGCTGGGAGATGCCGGACACGATCGGCTTGGGCTGGGCGCTGAAGAAGAACAGGAACGTCGACAGCATCGCCAGCGAGAGCCCGATGGTCACGATCATCTGCTGCGTGTTGCCGACGCCGCGGCGACGCAGCGGGCCGAACAGGAAACGGTCGAGGACCCAGCCGACGGCCGCGCCCACGGCGGTCGCCACGACGATGGCCAGCCACAGCGGCAGGTGCCACTGCTGCACGGCGAGGAACGCCGTCATGCCGCCGAGGGTCACCAGCTCGCCGTGCGCGAAGTTCGACAGCCCGGTCGTGCCGTAGATGAGGTTGGCGCCGAGTGCGGCGAGGGCGAGCAGCAGCCCGAACACCGTGCCGGCCAGGACGAGCTGGGCGTAGCGGTTGGTACCCGGCCGGGCGGACGCCTCGGCGCTCTCCTCCGCCTCGGCCCCGGCCTCGGTGTCGGCCCCGGAGGTGGCGTCGTCGTCGGGTGCCGTCGACGTGGCACCACCGTCGCTGGGCGTGTCGGCCGGCGCGCCGGCCTCGGCGGGCGGCACGGCCTGGACGATGCGCCCGACCGAGCGGCCGAGCACGACGCCGACGGTCACGGGGTTCGCCGCGGGGTCCTTGAGCACCGTGCCGGCGGGCAGCGTGCTCTCGTCCACGGTGACCGTGTAGTCACCCGCCGTCGTGAGCGGCACCGACACCTTTCCGGCGTCGTCCGTGGTCGCCGTCACGGGGTCACCCTCGCCCTCGACCGTGAGCGCGACACCGGGCGCCGGGCCGGTGCCCGGCACGCTCACCGTCACGTTGAGGCACGCCGTGACGTCGTCCGGGCTGCAGGGGGTGGTCGCCGCGTGCGCCGGGCCTGCGACGACGAGCGTCGACAGGGTGGCCAGGAGAGCCAGCAGCATCCCGGCACCTCCGCGTCGCACGGCGACGGAACGGTCCCGGCACGCGACTGCTCGCACGTCAGACCTCCGTCCAGGCTGGGCACGGACGCCGCGGCGCCGCACGTCGGATGTGATGGGGCTCTCGCCCACGGTCAGCAGACGATAGGGAGGGATTGTGTCCTGTTCATTACGTCTGCGCGAGGGTCTGCTACCGATCGGTAGCGGATCCGGTGGCCCATCATGCCCGTAACGCACGGTTGCTCCGGGGTTCACCGGGACGTGGCGGTGCGCGGACTAGGCAGGAGCCGGGAGCCTGGTCCATGATCGGAGGCAGGGCGCGCGGTCCGGGGGAGTCGAGCGCCGGTAGGTTTCGACTCGTCCCGGGAGGCCCACAGTGCGGCCAGGTGTGCACGTCCGACACGCGACGTCGTCGGACCTCGAGGATCTCGTCGACCTGTGCCTGGAGGCGCGCGCCGAGTCCGGCGTCGGCCGCCAGCTCTGCTCGGACGACAGGGAGCGCCTGCGCGCCCAGCTGTCCGTCCTCGGGTCGATGGACGACGGTGTCGTCCTGGTCGCGACCTGCGACGGTGAGCCGGCGGGCCTCGCGCTGTGCCGGCTGATGGGTCCCGGGCTGCTGTCGGACGAGGTCGTCCTGAGCCTCGACGCCGTCTTCGTCCGCCCCGGGTCGCGCCGACGCGGCCTCGGGCACGCGATGCTGCACGCCGCCGCCGAGGTGGCCGAGGCGGCGGGCGCGACCGACGTCTACGCGGCGCCGCTGCCGGGATCCCGGGGCATGCAGCGGTTCCTGGCCAGGCTGGGGTTCGCCCCCGCGGCGGCGCACCGCGTCGTCAGCACGACGGCGCTGCACCGGCGTCTCGCCGGGGACGCGCCGGCGCCGGGCCGTCGCACGAACCCGCGAGGGCTCGAGGACCTCATCGCCCGGCGGCGACGGGCGCGTGCCCGTGCCGCCGCGGGTGACGACGAGGCGGTCGTGCGTCACGCCGGGGCGTCGATGAGCATGCAGGTGAGTCGTGCGGTGCACAGCCGCCGGCCGTCCTCGTCCTCGACCACCACCTCGTAGGTCGCGAGCGACCGACCGCGGTGCAGGGCGCGCGCCGTCCCCGCGACGGTGCCCGCGCGTGCCGACCGGTGGTGCGTGGCGTTGAGCTCGATGCCCACCGCCGCGCGACCGCTCCCGGCGTGCGCCATCGCCGCGAGCGAGCCCAGCGTCTCGGCGAGCACGGCGGAGGCGCCACCGTGCAGCAGGCCGTACGGCTGGGTGTTGCCCTCCACCGGCATGGTGCCCGTGGCGCCGTCGGCGTCCACGTGCCTGATCTCGATGCCCATGCGGCGCAGCAGGGTGCCGTCGGTCGGCGGGACGGCGAAGGGGTTGTCGGACATGGCAGATAGGTTGGCACCCGTGAGTGCCGACCAGCCAGCGACGCCCCCCCGACTGCTCCTCATCGACGGCCACTCGATGGCCTACCGCGCGTTCTACGCCCTGCCGGTGGAGAACTTCGCGACGTCGACGGGGCAGCCGACGAACGCGGTCTTCGGGTTCACGTCGATGCTCGCCAACCTGCTGCGCGACGAGGAGCCGACCCACGTGGCGGTCGCCTTCGACGCCGGCCGCACCACGTTCCGCACCGAGCGCCTCGAGTCGTACAAGGGCAACCGCGCGGCCACGCCCGAGCCGTTCCGTGGCCAGGTCGACATCATCAAGGACCTGCTCGCCACGATGCACGTCCAGGTGCTCGACAAGCCGGGCTTCGAGGCCGACGACATCCTCGCCACCCTCACGGCCCAGGCCCGTGACCAGGGCATGGAGGTCCTCATCTGCTCCGGGGACCGGGACACCTTCCAGCTGGTGGGGCCGACGGTCACCGTGCTGTACCCCGTGCGTGGGGTCTCGGAGATGTCCCGCATGACGCCCGACGCCGTCGAGGCGAAGTACGGCCTGCCGCCGCAGCGGTACCCCGACCTGGCGGCGCTCGTCGGCGAGACGAGCGACAACCTGCCGGGTGTGCCCGGCGTGGGACCGAAGACCGCGGCCAAGTGGATCGGGCAGTACGACGGCCTGGCCGGGGTCCTGGAGAACGCCGAGCGGATCACGGGCAAGGCGGGGGAGTCGCTGCGCGCCAACCTCGCGCAGGTCGCGCTCAACCGGGAGCTGAACCGGCTCCTGGACGACCTCGAGCTGCCGGTGGGCCCGGAGGACCTCGCGGTCCGCCCGTGGGACCGGGCGGCGCTGCACGAGATGCTCGACGGCCTGGAGTTCCGCACGCTGCGCGACCGGCTGTTCGCCATGCTGCCCGACGAGAGCCGCGACGAGCGGGTGGCGACGGCCGCGGCCCTCGACCTGGTCGAGACCGGGGTCGGGGGCCTCGCGGCCTGGCTCGACGCCCGGGCGGGGGAGCTGCTGGGCCTGGACGTGCGCGGCACGGGCGCTCCGGCGCGCGGCGACGCCTGGGGCGTCGCGATCGCGGACGCCGCGGGTCAGGCCGTGGCGTACGACCTCACCGCGATCGAGCCGGCCGACGACGCCGCGCTCGCCGCGTGGCTCGCCGACGACGCGCGTGCCAAGTCGGTGCACGCCGCCAAGGAGGCGTGGCACGCCCTCGAGGGCCGCGGCGTGGCGCTGCGCGGGGTCCGCTTCGACACCGAGCTGGCGGCGTACCTCTGCCAGCCCGACCGCCGCGCGTACGACCTGCCGGACCTCGCGATCGGCTACCTGCACCGCGAGCTCGGCAGCACCGACGCGTCGACGGACGGGCAGGGAGCCCTCGACCTCGAGGTCGACGGCGCGGACGAGGGCCGCCGCGCGGCGGTGCGGGCCGCCGCGGTGCGGGACCTCGTCGACGTGCTCGGCAGCGAGGTCGCCGACCGGGGCGCCGCGACGCTCCTGACGGACCTCGAGCTGCCGCTGCAGGACGTGCTGGCCCGGATGGAGCGCACCGGCATCGCGATCGACCGCGACGACCTCGCCTCGCTCGAGCGCGACTTCGACGACCAGGTGCAGGGCGCGGCGGCCGACGCCTACGCGGTCATCGGCCGGGAGGTGAACCTCGGCTCTCCGAAGCAGCTGCAGGAGGTCCTGTTCGACCAGCTCGGCATGCCGAAGACCAAGCGCATCAAGACCGGGTACACGACGGACGCGGCGGCCCTGACCGACCTGTTCGCCCGCACCGGCCACCCGTTCCTCGAGCACCTGCTGGCGCACCGCGATGCGATCCGCCTGCGCCAGACGGTCGAGGGTCTGCTGCGCTCGATCGCGGACGACGGACGGATCCACACGACGTTCCAGCAGACGATCGCCGCGACCGGACGGCTGTCGTCCGCGGACCCGAACCTGCAGAACATCCCGATCCGGACCGAGGCGGGGCGCCAGATCCGCCGCACGTTCGTCGTCGGCCCGGGCTACGACACGCTCCTGACCGCCGACTACTCGCAGATCGAGATGCGCATCATGGCGCACCTGTCCGGCGACGAGGGGCTCATCGAGGCGTTCCGGTCCGGTGAGGACCTGCACAGCTATGTGGGGTCCCGCGTGTTCGGCGTGCCCACCGACGAGGTGACGTCGGCGATGCGGTCGAAGATCAAGGCGATGAGCTACGGCCTGGCCTACGGTCTCTCGTCGTACGGGCTGTCCCAGCAGCTCGCGATCGAGGTGTCCGAGGCATCGACGCTCATGGCCGACTACTTCGAACGTTTCGGGGGGGTGCGCGACTACCTGACCGGTGTCGTGGACGAGGCGCGGGCGACCGGGTACACCGCCACGATCCTGGGGCGACGGCGCTACCTGCCGGACCTCACCAGCGACAACCGGCAGCGGCGCGAGACGGCGGAGCGCATGGCGCTGAACGCCCCGATCCAGGGCAGTGCGGCGGACCTCATCAAGGTGGCGATGCTCGGGGTGGACCGTGAGCTCACGCGCCGCGGCCTGCGGTCCCGCATGCTGCTGCAGGTCCACGACGAGCTCGTGCTCGAGGTCGCCGACGGGGAGCGCGAGGAGGTCGAGCACCTGGTGCGCGACCAGATGGCGCGCGCCGGCGACGGCGCGCCCGGCGGTGCGCTCGACGTGCCGTTGGACGTCTCCGTCGGCGTCGGTGCCAGCTGGCACGCGGCCGGGCACTGAGAGGACGCCGCGCCGCGGCGCGCTGTCACCAGATCGTGTGACGTGCGTCGGGGCGCCGGACACCTCGGTCCGATACTCGCCGGGCCGAGGTGTGGAAATGTCGGGGTGATGTGCGCCACAGTGGTCCCCCGGCGGCGACGGGGCCGCCCGGACCAGCGGAGGTGCATGTGTCCGAGAGCCATCCAGAGACCGACTACCAGCGCGTCCAACGCTCCCCGGAGTTCCAGGACCTGCGGCGCAGGTTCCGCAACTTCGTGTTCCCCATGACTGCGCTCTTCCTCGCGTGGTACTTCCTGTACGTCCTGCTCGCGAACTACGCGCACGACTTCATGAGCCAGAAGGTCGCCGGCAACATCACGGTCGGCCTGCTGTTCGGGCTGGGGCAGTTCGTCTCGACGTTCGTCATCACGATGACCTACGCACGGTGGGCGAACCAGAAGCAGGACGCCGTGGCCGAGGAGCTCCGGGACCAGATCGAGTCGGGCTCGCTGACGGCCGGCGACGCCGGTGTCCGCCCCGGTGAGGGGAGCCACGCATGACCCGCCACGACGCCCTCGTGCACGCCGTCGCCGCCCCCGCGGAGCAGATCGGCGAGCCCGTCGTCAACATCGCGATCTTCGGCGCGTTCGTCCTGGTGACGTTGATCATCGTGTTCCGTGCGTCGCGCAACAACAAGAGCGCCGCCGACTACTACGCGGCCGGGCGGTCGTTCACCGGCCCGCAGAACGGCACCGCCATCGCGGGCGACTACCTGTCCGCGGCGTCGTTCCTGGGCATCTGCGGTGCGATCGCGATCTACGGGTACGACGGGTTCCTGTACTCCATCGGGTTCCTCGTCGCATGGCTCGTCGCGCTCCTGCTGGTCGCGGAGCTGCTGCGCAACACCGGCCGCTTCACGATGGCCGACGTGCTGTCGTTCCGTCTCCGGCAGCGTCCGGTGCGCATGGCGGCCGCCATCTCCACCCTCGCCGTCGTGTTCTTCTACCTGCTGGCGCAGATGGCCGGCGCCGGCGGCCTGGTGGCGCTGCTCCTGGGCATCGACAGCGCCGCGGCGCAGGGCCTCGTCATCGCGGTGGTCGGCGCGCTGATGATCCTGTACGTCCTGGTCGGCGGCATGAAGGGCACCACGTGGGTCCAGATCATCAAGGCGGTCCTGCTCATCGCGGGTGCCGGCGTGATGACGTTCTGGGTGCTGTCGAAGTACGGGTTCAACCTCTCGGAGCTGCTGCAGGGAGCCGTCGACACCGCCGGTGAGGGCGGCGAGACGCTCATCGAGCCCGGACGCCAGTACGGGGCGTCCGCGCTGACGCAGCTGAACTTCCTGTCGCTGGCGCTGGCGCTGGTGCTCGGGACCGCAGGGCTGCCGCACGTGCTCATGCGCTTCTACACGGTGCCCTCGGCCAAGGAGGCGCGCCGGTCCGTCGTGTGGGCGATCTGGCTGATCGGGATCTTCTACCTGTTCACGCTCGTGCTCGGCTACGGTGCCGGGGCGCTCGTCGGGCCGGAGCGGATCATGACCGCGCCGGGCAAGGCGAACTCCGCCGCCCCGCTGCTCGCGTACGAGCTGGGCGGGGTGCTGCTCCTGGGCATCATCTCGGCCGTCGCGTTCGCGACGATCCTCGCGGTCGTGGCCGGTCTGACCATCACGGCGGCCGCGTCCTTCGCCCACGACATCTACGCGTCGGTCATCAAGCGCGGCGAGGTCGCGCCCGACGGGGAGGTGCGCGTCGCGCGGATCACGGTCGTCGCCATCGGCGGGCTGGCCATCCTCGGCGGCATCTTCGCCAACGGGCAGAACGTGGCCTTCCTCGTCGCGCTGGCGTTCGCCGTCGCCGCGTCGGCCAACCTGCCCACGATCATCTACTCGCTGTTCTGGAAGCGGTTCAACACGGCGGGTGCGCTGTGGAGCATGTACGGCGGCCTCGTGTCGTGCGTGCTGCTCATCGCCTTCTCGCCCGTGGTGTCCGGCAAGGTGGACCCGGTGACGGGGGACAGCCTGTCGATGATCCGTGACACGTCGGTGGACTTCGCGATCTTCCCCCTCGAGAACCCGGGCATCATCTCGATCCCGCTCGCGTTCCTCCTCGGGATCGTCGGGACGCTGCTGTCGAAGGAGCAGCCGCACCCGGAGAAGTTCGCCGAGATGGAGGTCCGCTCGCTCACCGGCGCCGGGGCCGAGAAGGCCACGTCCCACTGAGCGGCTAGGCAGGGGGTCGGTGTGCGCGCACCACCAGCGTCCCGGGCAACCGGGCGCCGCGCACCGGCCCCCAGCCCCCCCACACGCGCTCGTGCCCGGCCGGCCACTCGGGCTCCACCAGACCGTCGAGCACGAGCCCTGCCCCGACCACGTCGGCCACGTGGTCGGCGAGCGTGCGGTGGTACTCGGCGTAGAGCACACGGCCGTCGGCGGCCGTCTCGACGTAGGGGCGGCGGTCGAAGTAGGAGCGCGTCGCGGTGAGTCCGCCCGTTCCCGGGTCGTCCGGGAAGGCCCACCGCAACGGGTGGGTCACGGAGAACACCCACCGCCCGCCGGGACGCAGCACGCGGGCGACCTCGGCGTGCACGCGGTGCGCGTCCGGCACGAACGGGAGGGCCCCGAACGCCGTGAAGACGACGTCGAACGCACCGTCGGCGAAGGGCAGCGCGCGCGCGTCCGCCTGCACGAGCGGCGTGCGGGTGCCGGTCGCGGCGTCCAGCCGGGCGGCTGCGGCGAGCATGCCGGCGGAGACGTCCGTCGCGATGCCGTGCGCACCGGCCGCGGTCCGCAGCCACCGGGTGCCCTGGGCGGCGCCGGCGCCGACCTCGAGCACGCGCGCACCGCGCACGTCCCCGAGCAGGTGCGCCTGCGACTCCCGCAGGCCCTCGGGGCACCACAGCAGGTCGGCGGGGCCGAGGAAGTCGCCGTGCTCGTCCAGGTACTCGTGCGCGTTGGCGTCCCACCACCGTCGGGCCGCTCTCCCGCCCTGATCGTCGGGGACGTGGTGGTACCCGGCATCGGCCAGCGCGTCGTCCAGCGGTTCGTCCTGCATGCTGCCAGTCTGTCCGATGCCGAATCCGTACCACTGCGTAACATCCGTGTGACACGGCACACCTAAGGTCTGCCGGGTCCCGCGGCCGCCCGGTGTGCGCCCGGGCCCTGACGAGAGGTGGCAGCTGTGAGGACCAGATGGCAGATCGTCGCAGGCGTGGTGGTGGCAGGGCTCGCCCTGACCGGCTGCGCAGCGAGCGAGCGCGACCCCGAGGGGTCCGGATCGGACGGCGCGACCGGAGGTGGACGCGACACGTTCATCTTCGCGGCGTCGGGCGACCCCGCGTCGATGGACCCGGCGTTCGCGAGCGACGGCGAGTCGTTCCGCGTGGCCCGGCAGATCTTCGAAGGGCTCGTCGGGGTCGAGCCCGGCACCGCGGACCCGGCACCGCTCCTCGCCGAGTCGTGGGACGTCAGCGACGACGGGCTGGAGTACACGTTCCACCTCAAGGAGGACGTGACGTTCCAGGACGGCACCGAGTTCGACGGCGAGGCCGTGTGCTTCAACTTCGAGCGCTGGAACAACTTCACCGGCGTCCTGCAGTCCGAGTCGCTGTCCTACTACTGGCAGAAGGTCAACGGTGGGTTCGCCACGAGCGACGTCGCGAGCCTGAACGGGACCGGCAAGTACGAGTCGTGCGAGGCCCCGGACGCGTCGACCGCCGTCATCCACCTGCGCAGCCCGCTCCCCGAGCTCGTGTCGGCGCTGTCGCTCCCGTCGTTCTCGATGCAGTCGCCGACGGCGCTGCAGGAGTACGACGCCGACGCCGTCACCGGCGACGGCGAGGCGCCCGTGCTGCCCGAGTACGCGACGGGGCACCCCACCGGGACGGGCCCGTACCAGTTCGAGTCCTGGAGCCCGGGGGAGGAGGTCGTGCTCACGGCCTACGACGGGTACTGGGGTGACCAGGGCCAGGTCAAGCGGATCGTCTTCCCGATCATCTCGGACGCGACCGCCCGGCGGCAGGCGCTGCAGGCCGGCGACATCGACGGCTACGACCTGGTGGGCCCCGCGGACGTCGTCGCCCTCGAGGAGGCCGGGTTCCAGATCGTCAACCGCGACCCGTTCAACGTGCTGTACCTCGGCATGAACCAGGCGAACCCCGACCTGGCCGACCTCAAGGTCCGCCAGGCCATCGCGCACGCGATCGACAAGGACGCGCTGGTCGCGCAGACGCTGCCCGAGGGCACCGAGGTCGCGACCAACTTCGTCCCGCCGGCGGTCGTCGGCTGGAACGAGGACGTCGCGACCTACGAGTACGACCCTGCCAAGGCGAAGGCGCTGCTGGCCGAGGCGGGGAAGTCCGGTCTGACGATCGACTTCAACTACCCGACGAACGTGTCGCGGCCGTACATGCCGACGCCCGAGCAGGTGTTCACGGCCATCGAGGCGGACCTCGAGGCCGTGGGCATCACGGTCAACCCGGTGCCGGACCCGTGGAACCCCGAGTACCTCGACAAGATCCAGGGCGGCCAGGAGCACGGCCTGCACCTGCTGGGGTGGACGGGCGACTACAACGACACCTACAACTTCATCGGCGTGTTCTTCGGGGGCCCGTCGAACGAGTGGGGCTTCGACAACGCCGAGCTGTTCACGGCGATCAACGAGGCGCGGTACGTCGCCGACGTCGACGCCCAGCGTGAGGCGTACGAGGTGGCGAACGCGGCGATCCTCGAGTTCCTGCCCGGGATCCCGCTCGCGCACCCGGTGCCGTCGCTCGCGTTCAAGGCCGACGTCCACGGCTACCCGGCCTCGCCGGTGCAGGACGAGGTCTACAACGTGATCACCCTGGGCGACTGAGGAGCTCTGCACCCACCGATGACCCGACTGATCCTGCGGCGCCTCGCGCTGCTCGTCCCCACCCTGCTCGGGTTGTCGGTCCTGCTGTTCTTGTGGGTGCGCGCTCTCCCGGGAGGGCCGGCGACGGCTCTCCTGGGGGAGCGCGCCACCCCGGAGGCCGTGGAGCGGATCAACGCGCTCTACGGCTTCGACCGGCCGCTGCCCCAGCAGTACGTCACGTGGCTCGGCCAGCTCCTCCAGGGCAACTTCGGCGTCTCCACGCGCACCGGGCGCCCGGTCGGCGACGAGTTCTGGGCGCGGTTCCCCGCGACGGTCGAGCTCTCGCTCGTCGCGCTGCTGATCGCGGTGTGCGTCGGCGTCCCGCTGGGGTACCTGGCCGCGCGCCGGCAGGGTCGGCTCGTCGACCACGCCGCGGTCGTCACGTCGCTGCTCGGCGTGACGATCCCGGTCTTCTTCCTGGCGTTCCTGCTGAAGTGGCTGTTCGCGGTCCAGCTGGGCTGGTTCCCGTCGTCGGGACGCCAGGACCCGGCGATGATCGCCACCCACCCCACGGGGTTCTACGTGCTCGACGGCCTGCTGACCCGCGAGTGGGACGCCAGCTGGGACGCCCTGGTGCACCTGGTCCTGCCCGCACTGGCGCTCGGCACGATCCCGCTGGCGATCATCGCCCGCATCACGCGTGCGTCCGTCATCGACGTGCAGCACGCCGACTACGTGCGCACCGCCCGCGCCAAGGGGCTGTCCGCCCCGCACGTGCGCAGCCGCGTGCTCCTGCACAACGCGATGCTGCCCGTCTCCACGACCATCGGCCTGCAGGTGGGCCTGCTGCTCTCGGGGGCGGTGCTCACCGAGACGGTGTTCGCGTTCCCGGGCGTCGGCAAGTTCCTCGCCGACGCCGTGTTCAACCTCGACTACGCCGTCCTGCAGGGGTTCATCCTGCTCATCGCGGTGGTGTACGCCCTGGTGAACCTGGCGGTGGACGTGTCGTACGGCCTGATCGACCCGAGGATGAGGACGCGATGAGCGCACCCGAGGTGTACGAGGTCCCGCAGGCCCCGCTCGACCCCGGCGAGGCGCTCGCCGAGGACCGGCGCGCGGGCGAGGCGTTGTGGCGCGTGGCGGCGCGCCGCCTCGCGCGCAACCCCGCCGCGATCCTCGGGATCGTGATCGTCGTGGCGTTCGTCCTCGTGGCGCTGTTCGCCCCGGTGCTGGCGGCGTACGACCCGGGTGAGCTCCCCGGCCGCGCCGACGTCCGGCCCACGTCCATCCCCGGCCCCTCGCCCGACCACCCGCTGGGCGTGGACCGCTACGGCGCCGACGTGCTCTCCCAGCTCATCTGGGGCGCGCGTGCGTCCCTGCTGATCGGCGTGCTGTCGACGCTGCTCGGCCTGGCCGGCGGCATGGCCGTCGGGCTGGTCGCCGGTGCGTTCGGCGGCTGGGTCGACTCGGCCGCGATGCGACTGGTCGACCTCATGCTGGCCGTGCCCAGCCTGCTGCTCGCGGTGTCGATCGCCGCGGTGGCGGGCCAGACGCCCTCCTCGGTGGTCATCGCCATCGGCGTCGTGCAGGTCCCGGTGTTCGCCCGTCTGCTGCGCGGCTCGATGCTCGCGCAGAAGGGGCAGGACTACGTCCTCGCCGCGCGCTCGCTGGGTCTGTCGCGGCGGACGGTGACCATGAGCCACGTCCTGCCCAACAGCGTGTCGCCCGTCATCGTGCAGGCCACGCTGCTGCTCGCGACCGCCGTGATCGAGGCGGCGGCCCTGTCGTTCCTCGGGCTCGGCGGCGGGTCGCCCACCACGGCCGAGTGGGGCCGCATGCTCGTCGCAGCGCAGAACGAGCTGGAGATCGCGCCGCGTCTCGCGCTGTGGCCGGGCATCTGCATCTCGGTGACGGCTCTCGGCTTCACCCTGTTCGGGGAGGCGCTGCGCGAGGCGCTCGACCCGCGATCGAGGAGGCGATGAGCGTGTCGGACGCACTGCGGACACCCACCGGCGAGGCCACGGGCGAGCCGCTGCTGAGCATCCGTGACCTCGAGGTCACGTTCCGCACCGAGACCGGTAGCGCGACCGCCGTGCGCGGTGCGTCGTTCGACGTGCACGCCGGTCAGACCGTGGCGGTCGTCGGTGAGTCGGGCTCGGGCAAGTCGACGACCGCGGCCGCCGTGATCGGCCTGCTCGCGACGAACGGGTCCGTGACCGGCGGGCAGATCCTCTTCGAGGGCGAGGACCTCGTCGCTCTCGGGCCGGACGCGATGCACCGCCTGCGCGGGTCCCGCATCGGCATGGTCCCGCAGGACCCGATGTCGAACCTCAACCCCGTGCGCCGGGTGGGGGCGCAGGTCGACGAGACGCTCGCGGACAACGGGGTGGTGCGCGGACGCGGGGTGCGGGAGCGCACCGTGGAGCTCCTCGCGGAGGCCGGCCTGCCCGACGCGCAGCGGCGCGCCCAGCAGTACCCGCACGAGTTCTCCGGCGGGATGCGCCAGCGCGCGCTCATCGCGATGGGGCTCGCGGCGCGTCCCCGGCTGCTCATCGCCGACGAGCCGACGTCCGCGCTGGACGTGACCGTGCAGCGCACGATCCTCGACGGGCTCACGGACCTGACCGACAGCCTCGGCGTGGCCGTGCTGCTGATCACGCACGACCTCGGCCTCGCCGCCGAGCGCGCCGACCGGGTCGTGGTCATGTACCGGGGCGAGGTGGTCGAGCAGGGCGACGCCCGCACGATCCTCACGGACCCGCAGCACGAGTACACGCGCCGGCTGCTGGCGGCCGCGCCGTCGCTCGCGTCGCGCCGCATCGAGCTGGCCCGGCACGGCGCCGACGTCGACGCCGCGCCGGTGGGCGAGGACCTGCTCGCGCCGTCCGGCCACGCGCCACGGGACGACGACCGCGCGGCGGCTCCGCTGGTCGAGGTCGACCACGTGTCGAAGGTCTTCCGCCTGCGCGGGCGCGGCCTGCTGGGGCGCTCGACGGACTTCACCGCGGTCGACGACGTGAGCTTCGACGTGCCGCGCGGGCGCACCCTGGCGGTCGTGGGGGAGTCGGGGTCGGGCAAGTCGACCGTCGCCCGCATGATGCTGGGCCTGCTGCCGCCCACGTCGGGGACGATCCGGTTCGACGGCGCCGACGTCGTGCAGTCGGACCGTGCCGGGGAGGTGGCGTTCCGGCGGCGCGTCCAGCCGATCTTCCAGGACCCGTACGCCTCGCTCGACCCGCTGTTCACCGTGTACCGGACCATCGAGGAGCCGCTGCGCGCCCACGGC
The DNA here is from genome assembly GCF_024508275.1 of Cellulomonas wangsupingiae. NCBI lineage: Bacteria > Bacillati > Actinomycetota > Actinomycetes > Micrococcales > Cellulomonadaceae > Cellulomonas > Cellulomonas wangsupingiae. The sequence continues at coordinate 2,209,307 of NZ_CP101989.1, read as the reverse complement.
CTCGGCGACCGCGCGCAGCGCAACGCCCGGGTCCGTGAGCTCATGGAGCAGGTCGCGCTGCCCGCCGGGCTGCTGCGGCGTTACCCGTCGGAGCTGTCGGGCGGTCAGCGGCAGCGGGTGGCGATCGCCCGGGCCCTGGCGCTCGAGCCGGAGCTCGTCGTCTGCGACGAGGCGGTCTCGGCGCTGGACGTCATCGTGCAGTCCCAGATCCTGCGGCTCCTCGCCGACCTGCAGGAGCGGCTCGGCCTGACCTACCTGTTCATCAGCCACGACCTCGCGGTGGTGCGGCAGATCGCCGACGAGGTGTGCGTCATGCAGGCCGGCCGGATCGTGGAGCGCGGCACGGTCGACGAGGTGTTCGACGCACCCCGCACCGAGTACACGCGTGTGCTCCTGGACGCCATCCCCGGGCGCGACCTGGAGCTCGTGGGCGAGCGCTGACGCCGGGCCGTACCCGCAGCCCGGCGCCCATGCCCGGGACCGAAGGCGTACCGGTGTCGGGCAGGGCATGGCTAGTGTGGTCGTGCGGCGCTGCGTCGGAGCGCGCCCGGCCCCCTGATGCTCGACGGGGCGACCCTGCGAACGAGGAGCTCCACCGTGCGAGTCGGTCTGCTGACCGGGGGCGGCGACGTCCCCGGCCTGAACGCCGCGATCAGGGCGGTCGTCAAGCGGGGGGAGGGCGAGCACGGCCACACCATCATCGGCTTCCGCAACGGGTGGAAGGGCGTCGTCGACGGCGACGTCATGCCGCTCACCCGCCGGGACATCCGCAACGTCCTGCCGACGGGCGGCACGCTGCTGGGCACGGCCCGGTACCACCCCCACGCCTCGGACGGCGGCCTGGAGGCGGCCCTCGCGACGTTGGAGGCGGAGCGCATCGAGGCGCTCATCTGCATCGGCGGCGACGGCACGCTGAACGCCGCGAGCAAGGTCGCCGAGGCCGGCGTGAAGGTCGTCGGGATCCCCAAGACGATCGACAACGACGTGTGGGGCACCGACGCCGCCATCGGGTTCGACACCGCCGTCAGCATCGCCACGGAGGCCATCGACCGGATCCACACGACGGCCGAGTCCCACAACCGCGTGATGGTCGTGGAGGTGATGGGACGGCACGCCGGCTGGATCGCGGTGACGTCGGGGATCGCCGGCGGTGCCGAGCTGGTGCTCGCCCCCGAGGAGCCGTTCGACATCGGCCGGATCGAGCGCTTCCTCAAGCACCGGCACCGCGCGCACGCGAGCTTCTCGATCGTCGTCGTCGCCGAGGGCGCCGTCCCGGCCGAGGGCACGCCGATGCACTACGAGACGCAGGTCGGCAAGTACGGCGAGATCGTCGCCGGCGCCATCGGCGAGCGGCTCAAGGTCGAGATCGAGCAGCGCACCGGGTTCGACACGCGCGTGACGGTGCTCGGGCACACGCAGCGCGGCGGCATCCCGACGGCGGCCGACCGGATCCTGGCGTCCCGCTTCGGCGTCGCGGCCATCGACGCGGTCACGGCCGGGACGACGAACGTGATGACCGCGATCCGCGGCGAGGAGGTCGTGCTGGTCCCGCTGGACGAGGTCGCCGGCAGGGTCAAGTTCGTCCCGGAGAACCTGCTGACGGTGGCGCGCGCTCTCGCGTGACGTGCCTTTGCCCAGCCGGCCGTCCACCCGATAGGGTGGACGGCGGTGCCGCGCGTCCTCGTGATTCCTCGCGCGCAACCCGCTCGTCGTCACCCGCCCGGTCAAGGCCGTTCACGGGTACCGCCGGCCGGAGCACGCGTGGGTCGACGCGCCCGCCACGACACCATCCCTGTCCGTCCTACTTCCTGTCCGCATCGGAGCCCACCACTACATGAGCATCTCCACCCCCGCGAAGCCCGCCAGCCCGCAGGTCGCGGTGAACGACATCGGCTCGGCCGAGGACTTCCTCGCCGCCATCGACGCCACCATCAAGTACTTCAACGATGGCGACATCGTCGAGGGCACCATCGTCAAGGTCGACCGCGACGAGGTCCTGCTCGACATCGGCTACAAGACCGAGGGCGTCATCCCCTCCCGCGAGCTGTCCATCAAGCACGACGTGGACCCCGGTGAGGTCGTCAAGGTCGGCGACGAGGTCGAGGCCCTGGTCCTCCAGAAGGAGGACAAGGAAGGCCGGCTGATCCTGTCCAAGAAGCGCGCGCAGTACGAGCGGGCGTGGGGCACGATCGAGAAGATCAAGGAGGAGGACGGCGTCGTCACCGGCACCGTCATCGAGGTCGTCAAGGGTGGACTCATCCTCGACATCGGCCTGCGCGGCTTCCTGCCGGCCTCCCTCGTCGAGATGCGTCGTGTCCGCGACCTCCAGCCGTACGTCGGCAAGGAGATCGAGGCGAAGATCATCGAGCTCGACAAGAACCGCAACAACGTGGTGCTGTCGCGGCGCGCGTGGCTGGAGCAGACGCAGTCGGAGGTCCGCTCGACCTTCCTGCAGACGCTGCAGAAGGGCCAGGTCCGCCCCGGTGTCGTCTCGTCGATCGTCAACTTCGGTGCGTTCGTGGACCTGGGTGGCGTCGACGGGCTCGTGCACGTCTCCGAGCTGTCCTGGAAGCACATCGACCACCCCTCCGAGGTCGTCGAGGTCGGCCAGGAGGTCACGGTCGAGGTGCTCGAGGTCGACTTCGACCGCGAGCGGGTCTCGCTGTCGCTGAAGGCGACGCAGGAGGACCCGTGGCAGGCGTTCGCCCGGACGCACGCCATCGGCCAGGTCGTGCCCGGCAAGGTCACCAAGCTCGTCCCGTTCGGCGCGTTCGTCCGCGTCGAGGACGGCATCGAGGGCCTGGTCCACATCTCGGAGCTGGCCGTGCGCCACGTCGAGATCCCGGAGCAGGTCGTCCAGGTCGGCGACGACGTCTTCGTCAAGGTCATCGACATCGACCTCGAGCGTCGCCGCATCTCGCTGTCGCTGAAGCAGGCGAACGAGGGCTTCGACCCCGAGTCGGACGACTTCGACCCCGCGCTGTACGGCATGGCGGCGGAGTACGACGAGCAGGGCAACTACAAGTACCCCGAGGGCTTCGACCCGACCACGAACGAGTGGCTCGAGGGCTTCGAGACCCAGCGCGAGGCGTGGGAGGCCCAGTACGCGGCCGCTCACGAGCGCTGGGAGGCGCACCGCAAGCAGGTCTCGGCAGCGGCGCAGGCCGATCTCGAGGCCTCGACCTCGGAGACGCCGAGCAGCAGCACGACCAGCGGCCCCGCGCCGTCGACGTACTCGTCGGCGTCCGAGGAGGTCACCGGCACGCTCGCGTCGGACGAGGCGCTCGCCGCGCTGCGCGAGAAGCTCACCGGCAACTGACGCCACGCGTGCGTGGCACGCGCGGTACCACGACGACGGCCGGTCACCCTCAGGGGTGGCCGGCCGTCGGCGTGCCAGGCGCGGCCGGCCGTCGGCGTGCCAGGCGCACCCGGCGCCGGGCGCGCAGTCGCGGGCCCTGCCGGCGGGCGCGACGATGGGGCGATGCAGAGGATCGGGCTCACCGGAGGGATCGCTGCGGGCAAGTCGGTCGCGGCGCGCAGGTTCGCCGCGTCCGGGGCCGTCGTCGTGGACGCCGACCTGCTGGCACGCGAGGCGGTCGCGCCCGGGTCGCCCGGCCTCGACGCCGTGGTCGAGGAGTTCGGGGCGGGCGTCCTGGACGCGGCGGGGGAGCTGGACCGGGCGGCACTGGGCCGCATCGTGTTCGCGGACCCCGTGGCGCGCGCGCGTCTCGACGCGCTCGTGCACCCCGTCGTCCGGCGGCTGGCGGCGGAGCGCGAGGCGGCCGCCGCCACGCTCGACGCGGGCGCCGTGGTCGTGCACGACATCCCGCTGCTGGTCGAGACCGGGCAGGCCGAGGACTTCCACGTCGTCGTGGTGGTGCACACCCCGGCGGTGCTCCGGGTGGAGCGCCTGGTGCGGCTGCGCGGCATGGACCGCGCGGACGCCGAGGCGCGCGTGGCCGCGCAGGCGCGCGACGAGGAGCGGCTCGCGGTCGCCGACGTCGTGCTCGACGGGTCGGGCAGCGACGCCGACCTTGAGCGCCAGGTGGACGAGCTGTGGACGCGCCTCGCGGTCGAGCGGGCCGACGAACGGGCCGCAGACGCCCGGTGATGTGCGGTGCAGGACGTTGGTCCTGTGCGGAGCGGTCCTCCGTCGCCTGTTCGAGTGAATTGAACGCATGTCCACGCGAGGAGTAGCGTTCGGACGCCGATCACTCGGACGGATGCGCGCGGCGCGTCCTCGGACCGCTCGCGCGGTCCATCGGGCAACGAAGCCGGAGGAACGATGGCGCTCCAGTCGGGCAGCAGTGGATGGGAGGCGCGCCCGCTGCAGTCCAAGGCCTCGATGTCGGTGGCATCGGGCGCCCTGACGGCCGGTCAGGTCCTGGACCTCGTGACGACCGCAGCGGCCGCGGTGGAGGACGAGAGCGGGTGGCTGCGCGTGGGCGAGCGCAGCTCGAACAAGGTCGCGGTGTCGATCCGCGACATGACCCGCGAGAACACCGACCCTGTGCTGTTCTTCGACGTCGAGGTGGACCGGGCCGTCGGCCGCGTCACGGTCCGCACGCTCATCACGAGCTACGTGGTGAAGTCGTCCGGCATGAGCGGGCTGATGCCGATGACCAAGCGGAAGATCGCGGGCTTCAACGCGTACCGCTCGTTCATGGACAGGTACGCGAAGCTCCTGCAGCAGGCGGACCCGGCCGTCCACGTGTCGTTCAGCGGGGACTGAGCGCCGGCACCCCGGCGCCGGGGCGCGACGCCGCGGTCGAGACGTTGTCAGCGGTCGGACGTACGGTGTCCACATGCGTCCCGTCACCGACCTGAAGCGGACCGTCGCGCCGTTCGAGGTGGTGTCCGAGTACACCCCGAGCGGTGACCAGCCCACGGCGATCGCCGAGCTCGCCGCGCGCGTGCGCGCGGGCGAGAAGGACGTCGTGCTGCTGGGCGCCACGGGAACCGGCAAGTCCGCCACGACCGCGTGGCTGATCGAGCAGCTGCAGCGCCCGACGCTCGTCATGGCGCCGAACAAGACGCTCGCGGCCCAGCTCGCGACCGAGTTCCGCGAGCTCATGCCGAACAACGCCGTCGAGTACTTCGTGTCGTACTACGACTACTACCAGCCCGAGGCGTACATCGCGCAGACGGACACGTACATCGAGAAGGACTCGTCCATCAACGACGAGGTCGAGCGACTGCGGCACTCGGCGACCAGCTCGCTGCTGACGCGCCGCGACGTCATCGTCGTCTCGACGGTCTCGTGCATCTACGGGCTCGGCACGCCGCAGGAGTACGTCGACCGGATGGTGACGCTCGCCGTCGGGGACCAGGTGGACCGCGACCAGCTGCTGCGCAAGTTCGTCACGATGCAGTACACGCGCAACGACATGGCGTTCACGCGGGGCACCTTCCGCGTCCGCGGCGACACCGTCGAGATCATCCCCGTGTACGAGGAGCTCGCGATACGCATCGAGTTCTTCGGCGACGAGATCGAGGCCATCGCGACCCTGCACCCGTTGACGGGCGACGTCGTGCGCTCGGAGGAGCAGGTGCACGTCTTCCCGGCGACGCACTACGTCGCCGGCCCCGAGCGCATGGTGCGGGCGATCGCGAGCATCGAGACGGAGCTCGAGGAGCGGCTGGCCGAGCTCGAGCGGCAGAACAAGCTCCTCGAGGCCCAGCGGCTCCAGATGCGCACGACGTACGACATCGAGATGATGCGGCAGGTCGGTTCGTGCTCCGGCATCGAGAACTACTCGCGTCACATCGACGGGCGCGCCCCAGGGTCGGCGCCGAACACGCTGATCGACTACTTCCCCGAGGACTTCCTGCTCGTCATCGACGAGTCGCACGTGACCGTGCCGCAGATCGGGGCGATGTTCGAGGGCGACATGTCCCGCAAGCGTGCGCTCGTCGACCACGGGTTCCGGCTGCCGAGCGCGGTCGACAACCGCCCGCTGCGGTGGGAGGAGTTCGTCGAGCGGATCGGGCAGACGGTGTACCTGTCGGCGACCCCGGGCGACTACGAGCTGTCCATGTCGGACGGCGTCGTGGAGCAGATCATCCGGCCGACGGGACTGGTCGACCCGCAGGTGCTGGTCAAGCCCACGAAGGGCCAGATCGACGACCTGCTCGGGGAGATCCGTGAGCGCGTCGAGCGCGACGAGCGGGTCCTGGTCACGACGTTGACGAAGAAGATGTCCGAGGACCTGACGGACTACCTGCTCGAGAAGGACGTGCGGGTGCGCTACCTGCACTCCGAGGTCGACACGCTGCGGCGTGTGGAGCTGCTGCGCGAGCTGCGGCTGGGGGAGTACGACGTGCTGGTGGGCATCAACCTGCTGCGCGAGGGCCTCGACCTCCCGGAGGTGTCGCTGGTCGCGATCCTCGACGCCGACAAGCAGGGGTTCCTCAGGTCGGGCAAGTCCCTCATCCAGACCATCGGCCGCGCCGCGCGCAACGTCTCGGGCGAGGTGCACATGTACGCGGACACGGTGACGCCCGCGATGCGGCAGGCCCTGGACGAGACCGAGCGCCGCCGTGACAAGCAGATCGCGTACAACCTCGAGCACGGCATCGACCCCCAGCCCTTGCGCAAGCGGATCGGCGACATCACCGACATGCTGGCGCGCGAGGACGCGGACACGGCGGAGCTGCTCGGCGGCGCCGGCCGGCAGGCCAGCCGGGGCAAGTCGCCCGTGCCCGGCCTCGGGTCCCGGGCGGGCGGGCACGACGACCGGACCCGCCTGGCCGGCGCCGCGGCACACGACCTGGCCGATCTCATCCAGCAGCTCACCGGCCAGATGCACGCCGCCGCGGGCGAGCTGCAGTTCGAGCTCGCGGCCCGGTTGCGTGACGAGATCTCGGGACTGAAGAAGGAGCTCCGCCAGATGCAGGCGGCCACCGCCTGACGGGGGCGGTGACCGACGGACCGCGCAGGAGGACCCGATGGACCGCAGGCTCCAGATCGTGCTCGACGCACACGACCCGAGGGGGCTCGGCGACTTCTGGGCGTACGTGCTCGGGTACCAGCAGGAACCCCCGCCGGACGGCTTCGCGACCTGGGAGGAGACCCTGCGGGCGTGGGGCCTGCCCGAGGAGCGGTGGAACGACGCGTACGCGATCGTCGACCCGCAGGGCGCCGGGCCGCGCGTCTTCCTGCAGAAGGTGCCCGAGCCCAAGGCGGGGAAGAACCGGGTGCACCTCGACGTCGGCCTGCCCGGGGCCGGCGGCCGCGGCGGGCCGCCCGACCGGGAGGCGGTCCGCGCCCGTGCCACCGAGCTGGAGGGCCGCGGCGCGCGGCGCGTCCGGGAGTTCGACGCCGAGCAGCAGGGGTACTGGATCGTCATGCAGGACCCCGAGGGGAACGAGTTCTGCCTCGTCTGACGAGGCACCGTGCCTATCGTCACCTATAGTTCTCGGCGGAGGGGAGTACTCCCCACGACGTCATCGTCATCACGGTCGCCAGCGTTGCCGGCCCGGTGTCGTCGGCCGCGCGCAGGGACTCGCAGACGCTGCAGCCCGCGCTGGCGGAAGAGACCTCCAGTCATCAGTCGTCTCTGTGCGGAGGTCTGTCCGTGGATGTTCCTGTCTGGGTGTGGGCGGTCATCGTTGCCGTCCTCATCGTCATGCTCGCGGTCGACTACGTCGGCCACGTGCGCTCACCGCACGAGCCGACGATGCGTGAGTCGGCCTGGTGGTCCGCCGGGTACGTCGCGATCGCGCTGATCTTCGGCGTCATCGTCTGGGCGGTGTGGGGCTCCACCTACGGTGCCGAGTACTTCGCCGGGTACGTGACCGAGAAGAGCCTGTCGGTCGACAACCTCTTCGTGTTCGTGCTGATCATGGCGAGCTTCCGCGTCCCGCGGCTGTACCAGCAGAAGGTCCTGCTGATCGGGATCACGATCGCGCTGGTGCTCCGGACCGCCTTCATCTTCGCCGGCGCGGCGATGATCGAGAACCTGTCGTGGATCTTCTACGTCTTCGGTGCGTTCCTGCTCTACACCGCGTGGACCCAGGTCAGGTCGGGCAGCACGGAGGACGACGAGTACCACGAGAACGCGGTGCTGCGCTGGACGCGGCGGGTGTTCCCGACGACGGACGACTACGTCGGCGACAAGATGGTCGTCCGCGTCGACGGCAAGCGCCTGCTGACGCCGATGCTCATCGTGATGATCGCGATCGGCACCGCGGACATCATCTTCGCGGTCGACTCCATCCCCGCGATCTTCGGCCTCACGCAGGAGACGTTCCTCGTCTTCACGGCGAACGCCTTCTCCCTGCTCGGCCTGCGCCAGCTGTTCTTCCTCATCGACGGGCTCCTCGACAAGCTCGTGTACCTCTCCTACGGGCTGGGCGCGATCCTCGGCTTCATCGGCATCAAGCTGGTGATCCACGCGCTGCACACCAACGAGGTCCCGTTCATCAACGGCGGTGAGCACGTGACGGCCGTCCCGGAGATCGGCACCTGGGTCTCCCTCGGGTTCATCGTCGGCACGCTCGCGGTGACGACGATCCTGTCGCTGCGGCGCACCCGCAAGGACGAGGCGGCGCGGGCGCTCCACGTGGCGACGTACGGCCTGGCGCCCGAGCACCACGAGCACCCCGGCACCGCCACCGAGCGTCGTACGCCGGAGGGTGAGGCCGACCGCTCGTGACGCACGAGCTGCCGGTCGCGTTCGAGATCGCGTCGCTGGTCGCCGTCGTGGCGATCCTCGTGACCGACCTCGCGATCGTGCGGCGCAGGCCCCACGTGCCGTCCGTGCGCGAGAGCGTGGTCTGGGTGCTCGTCTACGTCGCGCTGGCGCTGGCGTTCGCCGGTCTCCTCGCGGTGGTCGGCGGCGCCGCGCCGGCCGAGGAGTTCGTCGCCGGCTGGCTGACCGAGTACAGCCTGTCGGTGGACAACCTCTTCGTGTTCCTGCTCATCATGTCGAGCTTCGCGGTCCCGCGGGCGCAGCAGCAGCGCGTGCTCATGGTGGGCATCATCGTGGCGCTCGTCCTGCGGGCGGGCTTCATCCTCGCCGGTGCGGCGATCATCGAGCGGTACACGTGGGTGTTCTACGTGTTCGGCGCGTTCCTGGTGTGGACGGCGGTCAAGCTCGCGCGCGGCGGCGTCGGCGGCGCCGACGAGGAGTACGAGGAGAACGCGCTGGTGCGGGCCGTCCGCCGCGTGCTGCCGATGTCACCGGGGTACGACGGCGGCAGGGTCCGCACCGAGCACGCCGGACGCCGGGTGTTCACCCCGCTGGTCGTCGTCTTCGTCGCGATCGGCACGACGGACGTGCTGTTCGCGTTCGACTCGATCCCGGCCATCTTCGGCCTGACGCACGACCCGTTCATCGTGTTCACGGCGAACGTCTTCGCGCTCATGGGTCTGCGACAGCTGTACTTCCTGCTGGGTGGGCTGCTCGACCGGCTCGTCTACCTGCCGTACGGCCTCGCGGCGGTCCTCGCCTTCATCGGCGTCAAGCTCGTCCTGGAGGCGCTGGCGACGAACTCGCTCGGGTTCGTCAACGGTGGTGAGCCGGTGCCGTGGGCGCCCGAGGTGCCGACGTGGGTGTCGCTGGCCGTCATCGCGGTCGCGCTCGGTGGGGCGACGGTCGCGAGCCTCGTCCGGGTGCGCCGGCTCGCCGGCCGCCCACCGGGCACGCCACCGCTGCCCTGACGGGGCGTCGCCGTGCCGCGGGCCGACCGAGGGGGTGACGGTCAGGCGGTGACGGTCAGGCGGTGACGGACCACGGACCCAGGACGACCTCCCACGCGCGCACCTCCGTCTGCGCCACGAGGCCCTCGCGCGCGAAGGGGTCCTGCGCGAGCACGCTCCGCAGGGCGGTCTCGTCGTCGGCGCGCAGGACGAGCAGCGCACCAGGCGTGCCGTCCGTGAACGGGCCCGAGCCCAGCAGCACGCCGGCGTCGGCCTGCCCGGCCAGCCAGGCCCGGTGCTCGGGGCGCACGGCGTCGCGGACCTCGGCGCGCTCGTCGTAGGTGTAGCGGACGGCGAAGATGCTCATGGCGTCACATCCTGCCCGAGCCGGAGCCCGGGCGCGCCGGCGACGCCGTACCCCGCGCCGCGGCGGTGGCAGAGTGGACGGCATGACCACGACGACGCGGACGCACCGATGACCCGGCAGCTGCGCACCCTCCTGACCGACGACCTGCTCGAGCGCGTCCACGACCGCGCCGACGGGCACGACCGTGCCAACACCTTCCCGCACGACGACCTCGCCGACCTGGTCGCCGCGGGCTACCTGACAGCCTTCGTGCCCGAGCGGCTCGGAGGGGCCGGCCTCACGCTCGAGGAGGTCGCCCGCGAGCAGGCGCGGCTCGCCGCGGCAGCGCCGGCGACCGCACTGGCCGTGAACATGCACCTCGTGGTGACGGGTCTCGCCGCGCTGCTCGACGCGCGCGGCGACGCGTCCGTCGAGTTCGTGCTCCGTGACGCCGCCGCGGGGGAGGTCTTCGCGTTCGGCAACTCCGAGGCCGGCAACGACCTGGTGATGTTCGGTTCGCGCACCCGCGCCGTGCCGCAGCCCGACGGCGGCTACCGCTACCACGGGACGAAGATCTTCACGTCCCTCTCGCCGGTGTGGACCCGGCTCGCCACGTTCGGGCTCGACGACTCCGACCCCGACGACCCGCGCCTCGTGCACGGCGTCGTCGCGCGCGAGGACGGCGGCGTGCAGGCCCGCGACGACTGGGACACCCTCGGCATGCGGGCCACGCAGTCGGCGACCACCGTGCTCGACGGCGCGTACGCACCAGCAGGCCGCGTGTACCGCCGGCTGCCCCCGGGCCCGTCCGCGGACTCGTTCGTCTTCGCGCTGTTCGCCGTCTTCGAGACGCTGCTCGCGGCCGTGTACACCGGGATCGGACGGCGCGCGCTCGAGCTCGGGGTGGCGCACGCCCGCCGGCGCACGTCGTTCAAGCACGACGGACGCTCCTACGCGCAGGATCCCGACATCCGCTGGCGCATCGCCGACGCCGCCCTGGCCCAGGACGGTGCCGAGCTCCAGGTGTTCGCGCTGGCGCGGGACGTCGACGAGCAGGTCGACCACGGCACGCGCTGGTTCGCCCAGCTCGTGGGGCTCAAGGTGCGTGCGACGGAGACGGCACGCGTCGTCGTGGACCTCGCCCTGCGCGTGTCGGGCGGTGGCGCCTACTTCACGGGCAGCGAGCTGGCACGGCTGTACCGCGACGTGCTCGCGGGCATCTACCACCCCTCCGACGACGAGTCGGCGCACGCGACGGTCGCGACGTCGGTGCTGGGCCCGCCGGAGGGCTGACGCTCACCAGCCGCGGGCGGCCCACTGCGGCAGCGCGGGGCGCTGCGCGCCCAGCGTGGTGTCGTCGCCGTGCCCCGGGTACACCCAGGTGTCGTCGCGGTACCGGTCGAAGACGCGCGAGGTGACGTCGCCCAGGAGTCGGCCGAACCTGGCGACGTCGCCGCCGGTCGCGCCGACGCCCCCGGGGAACAGCGAGTCACCGGTGAACAGGTGCACCCGGCCGGGCACGGCGCCCGGTGCGTCGGCAGCCGGCGGCTCGGTCAGGGCGAGGGCGACCGACCCGGGCGTGTGCCCGCGCAGCGCGACCACGTCGAGCACCAGCCGCCCGACGGAGATCGTGTCGCCGTGCGCCAGCCGCGTGCCCACCGCGCACCCCGTGGCCTGCTCCACGGCGTCCGCGTCGTCCTCGCCGGCCGCGACCGCCGCACCCGTCCGCGCCACGAGCGGTGCGAGCGCGCCCAGGTGGTCGCCGTGCCGGTGGGTGACGACGACGGTGTCGAGCCGGCCCGCGGCGGACCCCTCGCGCACCAGCGCGAGCAGACGGTCCGGGTCGGCCGGTGCGTCCACGAGCAGCTGCGCACCCGAGCGTCGGCACGTCACGAGGTACGCGGCGTTGTCCATCGGCCCGACGGACGCCTTGCGGATCTCCGCGGCGCCGAGCAGGCGCACGTCGCTCGCACCCCCAGGGCGCACGCGGCCGGTGTAGCCGTCGTTCACCGCGCACCCGCCACCGTGGTCGCCTCGGCGCGTGCCACCGCGAGGCGGTGGCTGTGCGCCGCACGCACGAGCGCGAGGTGGGACAGGGCCTGCGGCACGTTGCCGGCCATGCGGCGCTCCCAGGGGTCGTACTGCTCCGCCAGCAGGCCGACGTCGTTCGCAAGGGGGACGACCGCGTCGAGCACCTGCGCAGCCCCGGCGACGTCGTCCCCGCGGGCGAGCGCGTCGGCGAGCCAGAACGAGCAGGCCAGGAACGGTGCCTCCGCGCCCGCCAGCCCGTCGTCCGTGCGGGACGTGCGGTACCGCAGCAGCAGGCCGGGGGCCACCTCGAGCTCCTCGCGGATCGCCGCCACCGTCCCGCGGACGTGGGGTCCGTCTGCCGGCAGGAAGCCGACGTGGACCAGCTGCAGGAGCGACGCGTCGGTGTGCGTCGCCCCGTAGTGCTGGACGAACGTGCCGCGCTCGGCGTCCCACCCGTGCGCGAGGACGTCGTCACGGATGTCCTGGCGGACCTGCCGCCACCGCTCGACCGGCCCGGGCAGGTCGTGGGTCTCCACGGCGTGGACCGCACGGTCGAGCGCCGCCCAGGCCATGATCTTGGAGTGGGTGAAGTGCTGCGGTCGCCCGCGCACCTCCCAGATCCCGCGGTCCGGCTCGTGCCAGGCCGCGGCCAGGTCGTCGACGAGCCGGCGCTGCAGCGACCACGAGCCGGCCGTCTCGGACAGCCCCGTGTCGCGCGCCATCGCCAGGGCGGACATGACCTCGCCCAGCACGTCGTGCTGGACCTGGCCGACGGCGTCGTTGCCGAGGCGCACGGGACGTGACCCGGCGTAGCCGGGCAGGTGGTCGAGGCGGGTCTCCGGCAGCCGGCGGCTCCCGTCGAGCCGGTACATGATCTGCAGGTCCTCGGGCTCGCCCGCGACGGCGCGCTCGAGCCAGTCGCGCCACTGCGTCGCCTCGTCACGGAACCCCTGCTCCAGCAGCGCCTCGAGCGTGAGCGCCGCGTCGCGCAGCCAGCAGTAGCGGTAGTCCCAGTTGCGCTCGCCGCCGAACGTCTCGGGCAGCGACGTCGTCGGTGCGGCGACGATGCCGCCCGTGGTGACGTCGGAGAGCATCCGCAGGACCAGCAGGGAGCGGATCACGGCCTCGCGGTACGGGCCGTCGTACGTGCAGCCGCGTGCCCACGCCCCCCACGCGACGGCCGTGGCGTCGACCCGGTCGGGCACGGACAGCCGTGGCGGGACCGGCTCCCAGGAGTGCACCCACGTCATCGACAGCTCGACGCTCTCGCCGGCGTGCAGGGTGAAGCGGTCACGGTGCCGGTGGTCGTCGGCCTGCGGCAGCCGGTCGCCCCGCAGGACGACGGAGTCGGGGCCGGCGACCGCGCGGATCGAGTCGCAGCCGTCGGCGTCGGTGTCGTGGCGCACCCACGGCACGACGGCGCCGTAGCCGAACCGCACGACCCACTCGTGCTCGACCTCGACCTCGCCGTCCGTGCACTCCACGCGGCGCACGATGTCGGCCCGGCCGTCGCCCAGCGGCATGGCCTCCGTGGCCACCGCGGTGCCCCGGGCGCTGCGGTAGGTCGTCTCGAGGACGAACGAGTCGCGACGGTACCGGCGCGTGACCTCGGTGGCGTCGCGGACGGTGAGCAGCCAGCGGCCGTGCTCGGGGGTCCCGAGCAGGGCGGCGAAGCACGCGTCGGAGTCGAACCGCGGCAGGCACAGCCAGTCGACCGAGCCACGCCGGGAGACCAGCGCGGCGGTGTGCCCGTCCCCGAGCACGGCGTACTCCTCGAGGGGCACCTGGCAGCCGAGGAGGCCGGGGGCGGGGCCGCGGTCGTCGGAGGGCGGGGCTGCGGGCGGGATCATCGCGACCAGCATGACGCGCTCGCGGTGCCCCCGCCCGACGATGGGCGGGCGCGGCGTGCCGGCACCGCCCGAGGGTCGAACACCTGTGCGACTGTCGGTGGTCCGACGTAGACTCGTCCGCTGTGACCGAACCACTGTCCGACCGCCTCGTGATCCGCGGGGCGCGCGAGCACAACCTGCGCAACGTCGACCTCGACCTTCCTCGTGACGCGCTGATCGCGTTCACCGGGCTGTCCGGCTCCGGCAAGTCCTCGTTGGCGTTCGACACGATCTTCGCGGAGGGGCAGCGGCGGTACGTCGAGTCGCTGTCCGCCTACGCGCGCCAGTTCCTGGGCCAGATGGACAAGCCGGACGTCGACTTCATCGAAGGGCTGTCGCCGGCCGTGTCGATCGACCAGAAGTCGACGAACCGCAACCCGCGCTCGACCGTGGGCACGATCACCGAGGTCTACGACTACCTGCGCCTGCTCTTCGCCCGCGCCGGCACGCAGCACTGCCCGGTGTGCGGCGAGCGTGTCACGGCCCAGACTCCCCAGCAGATCGTCGACCGGCTCCTCGAGCTGCCCGAGGGCACGCGCTACCAGGTGCTCGCGCCCGTCGTGCGCGGCCGCAAGGGGGAGTACGCCGACCTGTTCCGCGAGCTGCAGGGCAAGGGGTTCTCGCGTGCGCGGGTGGACGGTGAGGTCGTGCAGCTCGCGTCGCCGCCGGCGCTGGAGAAGAAGCTCAAGCACGACATCGAGGTCGTCGTCGACCGCCTGGTCGCACGCGACGGCGTCCAGCGCCGGCTGACCGACTCGGTCGAGACCGCGCTCGGCCTGGCCGACGGCCTGCTGGTCGTCGAGCTCGTCGACGCCGACGCCGACGACCCGCAGCGGGAGCGCCGGTTCTCCGAGAAGCGGGCCTGCCCCAACGACCACGTCCTCACGCTCGAGGAGGTCGAGCCGCGGACGTTCTCGTTCAACGCGCCGTACGGTGCGTGCCCCGAGTGCACCGGCATCGGCTCGCGTCTCGAGGTCGACCCGGACCTCGTCGTCCCCGACGACGAGCTCTCGCTCGCGCAGGGTGCGGTGGCGCCGTGGGCGCAGACGTCGTCCGAGTACTTCCAGCGGGTCCTGACGGCGCTCGCCGCCGACCTCGGGTTCTCGATGGACACGCCGTGGCGTGCGCTGCCGAAGCGCGCACGGGACGCCGTGCTGCACGGGCAGAACCACGAGGTGCACGTCCGCTACCGCAACCGGTGGGGCCGTGAGCGGCAGTACTCGACGGGCTTCGAGGGTGTCATCACCTTCCTCCAGCGCCGCCACGCCGAGACGGACTCGGACTGGAGCAAGGAGAAGTACGAGGCCTACATGCGCGAGGTGCCGTGCCCCGCGTGCGACGGCACCCGGCTGAAGCCCGAGGTCCTCGCGGTCAAGATCGGTGGGCGCTCGATCGCGGACGTGTGCGCGCTGCCCATCGACGAGGCCCGCACGTTCATCGACGGTCTGCAGCTCGGTGAGCGCGAGCGGGCGATCGCCGCCCAGGTGATCAAGGAGATCCAGGCGCGCCTGGGCTTCCTGCTCGACGTGGGGCTGGACTACCTGTCGCTCATGCGTCCGGCCGCGACGCTGTCGGGCGGGGAGGCGCAGCGCATCCGTCTCGCGACGCAGATCGGTTCGGGGCTGGTGGGCGTCCTGTACGTGCTCGACGAGCCGTCGATCGGTCTGCACCAGCGCGACAACCGCCGGCTGATCGACACGCTCACCCGCCTGCGTGACCTGGGCAACACGCTCATCGTCGTCGAGCACGACGAGGACACGATCCGGACCGCGGACTGGATCGTCGACATCGGGCCCGGGGCCGGCGAGCACGGCGGCCGGGTGGTGCACTCCGGCGACCTCGACGGCCTGCTGGCGTCGACCGAGTCCGTCACCGGTGCGTACCTGTCGGGGCGCCGCTCGATCCCCATGCCGGCGCAGCGCCGGCCGGTCGACCGGTCGCGTCAGGTGACGGTGGTGGGTGCGCGGGAGAACAACCTGCGGGGGATCGACGTCTCGTTCCCGCTGGGTGTGCTCACGGCGGTCACCGGGGTCTCGGGGTCGGGCAAGTCCACGCTCGTCAACTCGATCCTGTACACGGTGATGGCGAACGAGCTCAACGGCGCGCGCCAGGTGGCGGGGCGTCACCGGCGTGTCACGGGCCTGGACCAGCTCGACAAGGTGGTGCACGTCGACCAGGGCCCGATCGGCCGGACGCCGCGCTCCAACCCGGCCACCTACACCGGTGTGTGGGACCACGTGCGCAAGCTGTTCGCCGAGACGACCGAGGCGAAGGTGCGCGGCTACACGCCCGGGCGGTTCTCGTTCAACGTCAAGGGCGGGCGCTGCGAGGCGTGCTCCGGCGACGGCACGCTGAAGATCGAGATGAACTTCCTGCCCGACGTGTACGTCCCGTGCGAGGTGTGCCACGGGGCGCGGTACAACCGCGAGACGCTCGAGGTGCACTTCAAGGGCAAGACCGTCGCCGACGTCCTGGCCATGCCGATCGAGGAGGCCGCGGGGTTCTTCGCGGCGGTGCCCGCGATCTCGCGCCACCTGAGCACCCTCGTCGACGTCGGTCTCGGCTACGTGCGCCTCGGGCAGCCGGCGCCGACGCTCTCGGGCGGTGAGGCGCAGCGCGTCAAGCTCGCCGCCGAGCTGCAGCGGCGCTCGACCGGCCGCACGATCTACGTGCTGGACGAGCCGACGACCGGGCTGCACTTCGAGGACATCCGCAAGCTGCTCGGCGTCCTGCAGTCGCTGGTCGACAAGGGCAACACCGTGCTGGTGATCGAGCACAACCTCGACGTCATCAAGAACGCCGACTGGGTCGTCGACATGGGCCCCGAGGGCGGGTCCGGCGGCGGCACGGTGGTCGCCGAGGGGACGCCGGAGCACGTCGCCGCCGTCCCCGAGAGCCACACCGGGCGGTTCCTCGCCGAGGTGCTGGAGCCCGAGGCGGAACGCGTCAGCGTCCCGGCGTGACGGCCGGCCGCCGGCGCGGCGGGACGCGTCAGACGGCCGGCTGCTGCTCGACCGTGACGGCGCCGGGCGTGACCCGGACCGTGAAGTTGACGGAGCGCGCGATGAAGCAGTGCTCGTGCGCCCGGTGGTGGAGGTCCGCCAGCAGCTCGGGAGCGACGACGGTGCCGCCCTCGGTGGTCGTGCCGCGCACCTGCACCTGGGGGCGCAGCACCACCTCCGTGAACTGCCCGTTCCCGGCGGCCTCGATGCGCATCGTCCCCGACGCCGCGTCCTGGTAGCCGACGACCACGACCCCGGCGGCGGCGGCCAGGTGCAGGAACCAGAGCATGTGGCACTGCGCGAGGGCGCCGACCAGGAGGTCCTCCGGCGACCAGCGGTTCGGGTCGCCCCGGAAGTGCGGGTCGGACGTGCCGGGCAGCGGCGGCTTGGCGCCCGAGGTCAGCGTGTGGTCGCGGCCGTACGACGTGTAGGTCGCCGTGCCGGCGTCGCCCGCACCGGTCCACGTGAGGTCGACGGAGTACTGGTGCAGCAGCTGTGCCATGGACAGACCCTAGTGGTGCGCGTCACAGCGTGAGGTGCGTACCCCCCGGGAGCCCGGGCGCGGGAACGGGTCTGTCGGTCACCCGACATAGGCTCGGAGGCATGGCCGATCCCGCGACCTACCGACCCGCGCCGGGTGAGATCCCGGACGCCCCGGGCGTCTACCGGTTCCGGGACGAGCACGGCCGCGTCATCTACGTCGGCAAGGCCAAGAGCCTGCGCAACCGGCTCAACAGCTACTTCCAGGACATCGGCGGGCTGCACCCGCGCACGCAGCAGATGGTCACCACGGCGGCATCGGTGCAGTGGACGGTCGTCGGCACCGAGGTCGAGGCCCTGGCGCTGGAGTTCACCTGGATCAAGGAGTTCGACCCGCGGTTCAACGTCAAGTACCGCGACGACAAGTCGTACCCGTACCTGGCGGTGACGATGGCCGACGAGGTGCCCCGTGTGCAGGTCATGCGCGGCGCGAAGCGACGAGGGACCCGCTACTTCGGGCCCTACGCCCACGCGTGGGCGATCCGGGAGACCGTCGACCTGCTGCTGCGCGTCTTCCCGGTGCGCACCTGCTCGGCCGGGGTCTTCAAGCGTGCCCGGCAGCAGGGCCGGCCGTGCCTGCTGGGCTACATCGACAAGTGCTCCGCGCCGTGCGTGGGCCGCATCGGCGTCGACGAGCACCACCAGCTCGCGCAGGACTTCTGCGACTTCATGGCGGGCGACACGGCGCGGTTCACGCGCAGGCTCACGCAGGCCATGAAGGCGGCCGCCGCGGAGCTCGACTACGAGCGCGCCGCGCGGCTGCGCGACGACATCGCGACGCTCGAGAAGGCCACCGAGCGCAACGCGGTCGTGCTGTCCGACGGGACCGACGCCGACGTGTTCGCTCTCGCGGGGGACGAGCTGGAGGCGGCGGTCCAGGTCTTCCACGTGCGCGACGGGCGGATCCGCGGTCAGCGTGGCTGGGTCGTCGAGAAGGTCGAGGACCTGGACGACGCCGCGCTCGTGGAGCACCTCCTGCAGCAGGTGTACGGCAACGAGGACGCCGAGTCGGCCCCGGCGTCGGTGCCGCGGGAGGTGCTGGTCCCCGTGCTGCCGACGGACGTCGAGCAGGTCCAGGCGTGGCTGTCCGGGCTGCGCGGCAGCCGGGTGCAGGTGCGCGTGCCGCAGCGGGGTGACAAGCGTGAGCTCGCGGCGACGGTGCTGCGCAACGCCGAGCACGCCCTCGCGCTGCACCGCACGCGGCGTGCGGGCGACCTGACGAGCCGCAGCCTGGCGCTGCGCGAGATCCAGGAGGCGCTCGACCTGCCGACGGCGCCCCTGCGCATCGAGTGCTACGACGTGTCGCACAACCAGGGCACGTACCAGTCGGCGTCCATGGTCGTCTTCGAGGACGGTCTGGCACGCAAGAGCGAGTACCGGCTGTTCACCGTGCGGGGGCCCGAGGGCGAGGGTGCCCGCGACGACACCGCGGCGATGCACGAGGTCATCACGCGGCGCTTCCGGAGGTACCTCGCGGCCCGTGTCGACTCGCAGGACCTCGACCTGGGGGAGGGCGACGAGGACGACGCCCCGCGCAGCGGTCCCATCGACGAGCGCACGGGCCGCCCCACGCGGTTCGCCTACCCGCCCAACCTCGTGGTGGTCGACGGCGGGCCGCCGCAGGTGGCGGCGGCCGCCGCGGCGCTGGCCGAGCTCGGGATCGACGACGTGGCCCTGTGCGGCCTGGCGAAGCGCCTCGAGGAGGTGTGGCTGCCGGGGGAGGAGTACCCCGTGATCCTGCGGCGCGCGTCGGAAGGGCTGTACCTGCTGCAACGGGTGCGGGACGAGGCGCACCGGTTCGCCATCACTGCTCACCGCAAGCGACGCAGCAAGGGCATGACGGCGTCGGTGCTCGACGACGTGCCGGGCCTCGGCCCGGCTCGCAAGGCGGCGCTGCTGCGGCACTTCGGCTCGGTGAAGCGGCTGCGCGCGGCGTCGGCCGAGGAGATCGCCACGGTGCCGGGCATGGGCGCCCGCACCGCCGAGGCGGTGGTCGCGGCCCTGGCCGGGCCGGTCGGCGCCCCCGGTGCCGCGCCGGCGCCCGGCGGGTCAGGCGACCCCCAGGGCGCCGAGCCTGGCATCCTGGGGGCATGACCGAGCCCTCGCCGATCACCGTGCCGGCGGGTATCCCGGCCCTCGAGGCAGCTGCCGAGGCACCCGTGCTCGAGCTGCCGCAGGTCCTGGTCATCACGGGCATGTCCGGCGCGGGCCGCACGCGCGCCGCCGCCGTCCTGGAGGACCTCGGCTGGTACGTCGTGGACAACCTGCCGGCTCAGATGCTGACCCACCTCGTCGGCATGCTCACCAGCGGCCCGGTCGGGACGGGCGCACGCCGGCTCGCCGCCGTGATCGACGTGCGCGGCCGGGAGTACTTCGCCGCCCTGACCGGCGTGCTCGACCAGCTGCAAGGCAGCGGCGTGGACCTGCGCGTGCTGTTCCTCGACGCGTCGGACGAGGTCCTCGTGCGGCGCTTCGAGCAGGTGCGGCGCCCTCACCCGCTGCAGGGCGCTGGCCGCATCCTCGACGGGATCGAGGACGAGCGTGCGCTCCTGTCCGACCTGCGCGAGCGCGCCGACACGATCATCGACACCTCCGAGCTGAACGTGCACGACCTCGCGCGGGTCATCCGGGCCGAGGTCGCCGGGCCGAGCGACGACGTGCTGCACCTGTCCGTGCTCTCGTTCGGCTTCAAGTACGGGATCCCCCTGGACGCCGACCACGTGGCGGACGTCCGCTTCCTCGCCAACCCGTACTGGATCACCGAGCTGCGGCACCTGTCGGGCCGGGACGCCCCGGTGCGCGACTACGTGCTGTCCCTGCCGGGTGCGCTCCTGTTCGTCGAACGGTACGTCGACGCGCTGGAGCCGGTGCTGGCGGGCTACCTGCACGAGGAGAAGCGCTACGCGACGATCGCCGTGGGCTGCACCGGCGGCAAGCACCGCTCCGTCGCGATCAGCGAGGCGATCGCCGCGCGGCTGCGCGAGCGCGGCCACCGGGTGCGGGTGACGGCGCGCGACCTGGGCAAGGAGTGAGCGCGTCGGCCGTGGGCCGGTTCGGCGACCCCGCCCGTCCGGCGGTCGTCGCGCTCGGCGGCGGGCACGGGCTGTCGGCGTCGCTCTCGGCGCTGCGGCTCATGACGGACCGCATCACCGCGGTCGTCACCGTCGCGGACGACGGCGGCTCCTCCGGTCGCCTGCGCGACGAGATGGGCGTGCTGCCGCCCGGTGACCTGCGGATGGCCCTGTCGGCGCTGTGCGACGACTCGGAGTGGGGTCGCACGTGGCGCGACCTGCTGCAGCACCGCTTCTCGACCGACGGCCCGCTGGACCGGCACTCCGTGGGCAACCTGCTCATCGTGGCGTTGTGGGAGCTGCTCGGGGACACCGTGGGGGGCCTCGACCTGGTCGGCCGGCTGCTGGGCGCCCGGGGCCGGGTGCTGCCGATGTCCATGGTGCCGTTGTGCATCGAGGCCGACGTGCGCACGCAGGACGGGCGGGCCGAGGTCGTCCGCGGCCAGACGCACGTCGCCGTCACGCCGCACCGGATCGAGCAGCTGCGCCTGGATCCCGTGGACCCGCCGGCGTGCCCGGAGGCCGTCGCCGCGGTCATGGACGCCGACTGGGTCGTGCTGGGACCGGGCTCCTGGTACTCCTCGGTGCTCCCGCACCTGCTGGTGCCCGAGCTGCGGGCCGCGCTGCTCGGGACGTCCGCGCGGATCGTGGTCACGCTCAACCTCACACCGGACGACGAGACCGCCGGCATGCGCGCCGTCGACCACCTCGCGGTGCTGCGCACGCACGCCCCCGAGCTGCCGATCCACGCCGTCGTCGCGGACCCCGCGTCCGTGGAGGACGTCGGTGAGCTCGCCGACCTGTGCGCGGCGACCGGCACGCGGCTGCTGGTGCGCCAGGTCCGCCGCGGCGACGGCAGCGCGGTCCACGACCCGCTACGCCTGGCCGCGGCCCTCCGCGACGTGGTCGACGACTACCTCGGCGACGTGGGGACCACGACGGGGACCGACGCGCTCGGCGGCACCTGACAGATCACGGGTCACGGGACCGTCACGATCACCCGGGCACCAATGGCAGGATGACGCCATGGCGCTGACGGCACAGGTGAAGGACGAGCTCGCCCGGCTGAAGGTGGACAAGACCTCCTGCCGCAAGGCGGAGATCTCCGCGACCTTGCGGTTCGCCGGCGGGCTGCACATCATCTCGGGCCGGATCGTCATCGAGGCCGAGCTGGACACCGGGATCGCGGCGCGGCGCCTGCGTCAGGCGATCGCCGAGATCTACGGGCACGAGAGCGACATCATCGTCGTCTCCGGCGGCGGGCTGCGGCGTGGCAGCCGCTACGTGGTGCGTGTCGTGAAGGACGGGGAGTCCCTGGCCCGCCAGACGGGCCTGCTCGACAACCGCGGACGACCCGTGCGCGGGCTGCCCCCGCAGGTCGTGTCCGCGGGCGTCGGTGAGGCCGAGGCGGCCTGGCGTGGCGCCTTCCTGGCCCACGGCTCGCTGACCGAGCCGGGGCGGTCGTCCGCGCTGGAGGTCACGTGCCCGGGGCCGGAGGCGGCGCTCGCGCTCGTGGGCGCCGCGCGGCGCCTCGGTGTCGCGGCCAAGGCGCGCGACGTGCGCGGCGTCGACCGCGTGGTCATCCGCGACGGTGACGCGATCGGCGCCATGCTCACCCGTCTCGGCGCCCACGACACGATGCTCGTGTGGGAGGAGCGCCGGGTGCGCCGCGAGGTGCGCGGCACGGCGAACCGGCTCGCGAACTTCGACGACGCGAACCTGCGCCGGTCGGCCCGCGCCGCCGTCGCGGCCGGCGCCCGCGTCGACCGCGCGTTCGAGATCCTCGGGGACGACCTGCCCGAGCACCTGCGCCAGGCCGGCGAGCTGCGCCTCGCGCACAAGGAGGCGTCGCTCGAGGAGCTCGGCAAGCTCGCGGACCCGCCGCTGACGAAGGACGCCGTCGCCGGGCGCATCCGTCGTCTGCTGGCGACCGCGGACCGCCGCGCGGCCGAGCTCGGCATCCCCGACACCGAGGCAGGCCTCAGTCCTGACCTGCTCGACCTCTGACGTCGCCCGTCGGCAGCCCCGGATCGTCCAGCATGCGAACGCCCCGGGGGGTGGACCTTCGTCTTGGGCGAGCCCCACGCCTCCGGGTATAGGCTCAAGTCATCCGATCGCAACGAGGACGCAACGCGCTGGGCATGCCCCGGCCGGTGGTGGTCAGTGGCGGTCGGGACGCACAGCGGCGTGCGTGACCCGAACACCAACTGTGTGCGCCGGCATGGGTTCGGCGCGTGCCGAGGAGGGCAAGTGACCATCAAGGTCGGCATCAACGGCTTCGGCCGCATCGGGCGCAACTTCTACCGCGCCATCGTGGCCTCGGGGGCCGACATCGAGATCGTCGGCGTCAACGACCTGACGGACAACCACACCCTGGCCCACCTGCTCAAGTACGACACGGTCCTGGGCCGCTTCCCGCTGAGCGTGGACTACGACGACCAGAACATCATCGTCGACGGCAAGAAGATCCGGGCACTGGCCGAGCGCAACCCGGCGGACCTGCCCTGGGGCGAGCTCGGTGCGGACATCGTCATCGAGTCCACCGGCTTCTTCACGGACGCCGCGAAGGCCAAGGCGCACATCGACGCCGGTGCGAAGAAGGTCATCATCTCCGCGCCCGCCAAGAACGAGGACGCCACGTTCGTCGTCGGTGTGAACCACACGGACTACGACGCGGCCGCGCACCACATCATCTCGAACGCGTCCTGCACGACGAACTGCCTGGCCCCGGTGGCCAAGGCGCTCAACGACGCGATCGGCATCGAGCGTGGCCTCATGACCACGATCCACGCCTACACGGGTGACCAGAACCTGCAGGACGGCCCGCACCGCGACCTTCGTCGTGCGCGTGCCGCCGCGCAGAACATCGTGCCGACGACGACCGGTGCGGCCAAGGCCGTCGCGCTCGTCCTGCCGGAGCTCAAGGGCAAGCTGGACGGCTTCGCGCTGCGCGTGCCGGTCATCACGGGCTCGGCGACCGACCTGACCTTCACCGCCTCGCGCGAGGTCACGGTCGAGGAGGTCAACGCCGCGGTCAAGGCTGCCGCCGAGGGCTTCCTCAAGGGCACGCTGGAGTACACCGAGGACGAGATCGTGTCCTCGGACATCATCAGCAACCCGCACCAGAGCATCTTCGACGCGAAGCTCACCAAGGTGAGCGGCGACCTGGTGAAGATCGTCGCCTGGTACGACAACGAGTGGGGCTACTCCAGCAGCCTCGTGAAGCTCACCGAGTACGTCGGCGCGCGTCTCTGACGTCCGTCACGCACTGAGGCAGTCCATGCGTCCGGGGCGGTAGAGCCCACACCGTGCCCCGCGCAGACGGGGGAGACCGAGGTCGCCGGCCACGGCCGGCGACAGGTAGGTAGGAGATCATGAAGACCATCGACGACCTGGGCGACCTGCGCGGCAAGCGCGTGCTCGTCCGCTCCGACTTCAACGTGCCGCTCGACGGCACGACCATCACCGACGACGGGCGCATCCGCGCCGCGCTCCCGACGCTGCAGGCGCTGCTCGCCAAGGGCGCGCGCGTCGTCGTCGTGGCGCACCTCGGCCGCCCCAAGGGCGCCCCGGAGGCGAAGTACTCGCTCGCGCCCGTCGCGGCACGCCTCGGCGAGCTCCTCGGCCAGCCCGTCGCGCTCGCGGACGACCTCGTGGGCGACTCGGCCAAGGCCACCGTCGCGGCGCTCGAGGACGGGCAGGTCGCCCTGCTCGAGAACGTGCGGTTCGACGCGCGCGAGACCTCCAAGGACGAGGCCGAGCGCGGCGCCCTGGCCGACGAGCTCGCCTCGCTCGTGGACGCGTACGTCTCCGACGGCTTCGGTGTCGTGCACCGCAAGCAGGCCTCGGTCTACGACGTCGCGCAGCGTCTGCCGCACGCGGTGGGCCAGCTCGTGCTGAAGGAGGTCGAGTCCCTGCGCAAGGCGACCGACGACCCGGCGCGTCCGTACGTGGTCGTCCTGGGCGGCTCCAAGGTCTCCGACAAGCTCGGTGTCATCGAGAACCTGCTCGGCAAGGCCGACCGCCTGCTCATCGGCGGCGGCATGCTGTTCACGTTCCTCGCGGCGCAGGGGTACTCGGTCGGCAAGAGCCTGCTCGAGCAGGACCAGATCGACAACGTGAAGGGCTACCTCGCCACGGCGAAGGAGAAGGGCGTCGAGATCGTCCTGCCCGTCGACGTCGTCGTCGCGCCCGAGTTCAAGGCCGACGCCCCGGCGACGGTGGTCCCGGTCGACGCGATCCCCGACGACCAGATGGGCCTGGACATCGGCCCCAGGAGCGCCGAGCTGTTCGCCTCCAAGATCGTGGACGCGAAGACGGTGGTCTGGAACGGTCCGGCCGGCGTGTTCGAGTTCGAGGCGTTCGCCGCCGGCACGCGTGCCGTGGCGCAGGCGCTGGTCGACGCGGGCCGCAACGGCGGCTTCACGATCGTCGGTGGCGGCGACTCCGCCGCGGCCGTGCGCACGCTCGGCTTCGACGAGGCCGACTTCGGCCACATCTCCACCGGCGGCGGCGCGTCGCTGGAGTTCCTCGAGGGCAAGACCCTCCCCGGCATCGCCGTCCTGGAGGGCTGACGCATGGCAGGCACCCGTACCCCGCTCATGGCGGGCAACTGGAAGATGAACCTGGACCACCACCAGGCGACGCACACCGTGCAGAAGCTGGCGTGGACGCTGAAGGACGCCAAGCACGACTACGCGGCCGTCGAGGTCGCCGTCCTGCCGCCGTTCACGGACCTGCGCAGCGTGCAGACGCTCGTGGACGCCGACAAGCTGGAGCTCGTGTACGGCGCGCAGGACGTGTCGGCCCACGAGTCCGGCGCGTACACCGGCGAGATCTCGCCGCTGTTCCTCGCCAAGCTGGGCGTCACGTACGTCGCGGTCGGCCACTCGGAGCGCCGCGAGTACCACCACGAGGACGACGCGCTCGTCAACGCGAAGGTGAAGTCGGCGCTCGGGGCCGGGCTCGTCCCGATCCTGTGCGTCGGTGAGCCGCTCGAGGTCCGCGAGGCCGGCGAGCACGTCCCGCACACCCTCGCGCAGCTCGAGGGCGCCCTCGCCGGCCTGTCGGCCGAGCAGGTGGCGGGTCTCGTCGTCGCGTACGAGCCGGTGTGGGCCATCGGCACCGGCAAGACGGCCACCCCGGACGACGCGCAGGAGCTGTGCGCGGCGATCCGCGGCAAGGTCGCCGACCTGTACGACCAGGCCACGGCCGACGCGGTCCGTGTGCTGTACGGGGGCTCCGTGAAGTCGTCCAACGTCGCCGAGATCATGGCGAAGCCGGACGTCGACGGCGCGCTGGTCGGTGGCGCGAGCCTCGACCCGGAGGAGTTCGCGAAGATCGCGCGGTACCAGGCGCACACCGTCGCCTGACCGGCCGCGGGGGACCGGGCCGCCCGTCGCGGCGGCCCGGTCCGCACCGCGCGCGTCCCACGCGGCGCGGGGTGGTGGAATGCACCGCCCTGCGTCGCCTACCCTGTACCGCGGTCACCATGGCGACGGACCCCGTCGACGAGCGGCCGCACTGCTCCACCGGTACCGACCTCCGCCGCGTCCCGCGGCCCGGTCGCACCGCTGCACCGCCGCACCGAACCGCCCGAGTGAGGATCCCACCGACGTGACTGGTCTGCGTATCACCCTTCAGGTGCTCCTGGTGCTCACCAGCCTCCTGCTCGTCCCGCTGGTGCTGCTGCACAAGGGGAAGGGCGGAGGCCTGTCGGACATGTTCGGCGGTGGCATCACCGCCGGCGCCGGGTCGTCCGGCGTGGCGGAGCGCAACCTCAACCGGATCACGGTCACCGTCGCCCTGCTGTGGACGGTCATGATCGTCCTGCTCGGCCTGATCGAGAAGTTCTCGGAGTAGGGGGACCTGGCCATGGCGAGCGGGAGTGCGATCAGGGGGTCGCGCGTCGGTGCCGGCCCGATGGGCGAGGCGGAGCGCGGCGACGCCGCGCCGCGCGTGTGGATCTCCTACTGGTGCGCGAACGGCCACGAGACACGGCCCAGCTTCGCGGAGGAGGCGGCCGCGGACGCGCCCGTCACGTGGGACTGCCCGCGCTGCGGGTACCCCGCCGGGCAGGACCCCGAGGCGCCGCCCGCGCCGAGCAGGAACGAGCCGTACAAGACCCACCTCGCGTACGTGAAGGAACGTCGCAGCGAGGAGGACGGTGCGGCGATCCTCGACGAGGCGCTCACCGCGCTGCGGGCACGCCGCGGCCGCTGAGCCCACGTCGCCGACCGGAGCGGTCGAGCTCTCAGCCGGACGTCACGACGGCGCCGCACCCCACGGGGTGCGGCGCCGTCGGCGTCCGTCCTCGGGATCGGGCGCGGGGATCGGGCGCGGGTCGTCAGCGCACGATGAGCAGCGCGAACCCGTCGTAGCCCTTCTCGCCCACCGTCTGCAGGACCGTGCCGTCCACCCGGCCCTCCGCGGCGGCGCGGGCGAAGAACGCCCGCACCCCCTGCACGCGGTCGTCGGGGTGCTCCGGGTCGACCACGGCCCCGCCCCGCACCACGTTGTCGACGAGGACCAGGGTCCCCGGCCGCGCGAGGGCCACGGCGCGGTCCAGGTACGCGGCGAGCTGCTGCTTGTCGGCGTCGACGAACACCAGGTCGAAGGGCTCGACGTCCGCGGCCGCCAACCGGTCGAGGGACTCCAGCGCCGGCCCGACGAGCACGTCGACGCGCTGCCCCAGGCCGGCGTCCGCCAGCGACGCCCGCGCCACCGCCGCGTGCGCCTCGCTGAGCTCGAGGCTCACGACGGTGCCGTCGTCGGGCACGGCCCGGGCGAGCCACCAGGTGCTGTAGCCACCCAGCGTGCCGATCTCCAGGACGCGCCGTGCGCCCACGGCCCGTGCCAGGACGTCCAGCAGGCGCCCCTGGGAGGCGCTGACGGCGATGTCGGGCAGTCCGGCGTCGGCGGCCGCCGTGCGGACGGCCACGGCCTCCTGGGGCTCGGCGACGAGGGGAGCGGCGTACGCGTCGACCGCGGCCCACACGGCCTCGGCGGACGACACCGAGCGGGGCCGCAGCCCGTCGGCCGCACCCGACGACGCGGCGTGCGAGCCGCCGTCGGAGCGCTCCGCGGCAGCAGCCCCCGGCAGCTCGGCCGCCGCGGCGACGTCCAGCAGCCACAGCGTGCGCTCCGTGCCCTGCGCCGCGGCCGCGGGCGTCCGGGCCACGTCGTCGCCCGCGAGGGCCCGGGCCACGGCGGGTGCCTTCTCCGCTCCCGCCGCGACGACCCACACCTCACGCGCCGCCCGCACGAGGGGGAACGTCAGGCTCACGCGCTCGGACGGCGGCTTGGGGGAGTCGTGCTCGGCGACGACCAGCGCGCTGGCCTCGAACAGCGAGGACCTGCCCGGGAAGAGCGAGGCGACGTGCCCGTCCGGCCCCATGCCGAGCAGCAGCACGTCGAACCGTGGGGCGAGACCGTCGGCACCGGCGTGCGCCCGCAGCTCGGCCGCGTAGCGGCGTGCCGCGGTCTCGCCGTCCGGCACGTCGTCGGACAGGGCGGGGACGGGGTGCACGTTCCCAGCCGGCAGGGCCTCGCCGAGCGCGTCGAGGAGCGCCTCCCGGGCCTGCGTCTCGTTGCGGTCGGCGTCGCCGTCGGGCAGGAAGCGCTCGTCCCCCCACCACAGGTGGACCCCCGACCAGTCGACCGCGTCACGCGCGGGTGACGCGGCGACCGCGCGCAGCGCGGCGATGCCCACGGTCCCGCCGGTGAGCACCACGTGCAGCGGCGCACGGTGGGACTGCAGGTCGACCAGGCGCGTGAGCAGGCGCGCCGCGGTCGCCGCGGCCAGCACGTCGGCGTCGGGGTGGACGAGGACCTCGGGCGTGGCGGGGCTCATGCGTCTCCTCGGGGTGCCCGGCGCGCCGGGGTCGTCGAGGTGGGGCCGGCCCGGCGGCCGGTCCTCACCGGGTCAGGCGTCGATCCGGGCGAGGCCCTTCTGCAGCACCTCGCCGTAGACCTCGTCGGCGTCGAGGCGCCGCAGCTCCTCGACGAGGCACTCGCGCAGCTGCCGGATGGGCAGCGCGATGCGGTGCTCGGGCTGGTCGGGCTGGCGCAGCGACGCGGTCTTGCCGTCGGGGCGGTCCAGCACGATGTCGCCCGACGTGCGCTCCAGCCGCACCTGCGTGATCGCCGGCGCGCCCGGGACCCGCTCGATCTCGACCGGGCAGCGCAGCGCCTGCGCGAGCCACGCCGCCATGAGGTCCACCGACGGGTGCGTGCTCTCGCCCGTCACGACGGCGCGCTGCACGGGCTCGTACGGCGGCTGGTCGAGCGTCGCGGCGATCAGCCCTCGCCACAGGGTCGCGCGGGTCCAGGCCAGGTCGGTGTCCCCGTCGGCGTAGACGCGCGCGAGGTCCCGCAGCGCACGGCTCGGACGCGAGCACGTCGTGGTGTCCGTGATGCGGCGCTGCGCCATCTGCCCCAGGGGGTGCTCCGCGGGGTTCGACGGGACGTCGTACGGCCACCAGACGACGATCGGGGCGTCGGGCAGCAGCAGCGGCATGACGAGCGTGTCGACGTGCCGCGTCACGGCGCCGGAGATCCGCAGGATGATGACCTCGCTGGCGCCCGCGTCACCGCCGAGGCGGATCTGGGCGTCGAGGTTCGACTCCCGGTCGGCGGTGCTCTCCGTCATGACGATGATGCGGCACGGGTGCTCGCGGCTGGCGGCGTTGGCCGCGGCGATCGCGTCCTCCGGGTCGTGCGCGTCGGCGTCGATGATGAGCGTCAGCACGCGCCCGAGAGCGACGGCTCCGCCCTCCTCGCGCTCCTTGATCAGGCGCCGGTTGATCTCGCGGGTGCTCGTGTCGGGCATGTCGATGATCACGGGAGCCTCCAGGCGCGCCCGTCGCGGGCCATCATCTCGTCGGCCGACGCGGGCCCCCACGTGCCTGCGCGGTACTCGTCGGGCTTGCCCTTGCCCGCCCAGTACTCGGTGACGGGGTCGAGGATCTTCCAGGACAGCTCGACCTCCTCGTGCTGCGGGAACAGCGGCGGGTCGCCCAGCAGCACGTCGAGGATGAGGCGCTCGTACGCCTCGGGGGAGGACTCGGTGAACGCGTGGCCGTACCCGAAGTCCATCGTGACGTCGCGGACCTCCATGGCGGTGCCGGGCACCTTGGCGCCGAACCGCAGGGTGACGCCCTCGTCGGGCTGGACGCGGATCACCAGCGCGTTCTTGCCCAGCTCGGCGGCGGCGGTCGCCTCGAACGGCAGGTGCGGCGCGCGCTTGAACACGACCGCGATCTCGGTGACGCGTCGGCCCAGGCGCTTGCCCGTGCGCAGGTAGAACGGCACCCCGGCCCAGCGTCGCGTGTCGATGTCGACGCGGATCGCGGCGTACGTCTCCGTCGTGGACTCGGGGTTGAAGCCCTCCTCCTCGGCGTAGCCGACGACCTTCTCGCCGCCCTGCCAGCCGGCCGTGTACTGCCCGCGGGCGGTGTGGCGGCCCAGGTCGCGCGGCAGGCGCAGCGCCGAGAGCACCTTGGTCTTCTCGGCGCGCAGCGCCGCGGCGTCGAAGGAGACGGGCTCCTCCATCGCCGTCAGGGCCAGGAGCTGCAGGAGGTGGTTCTGGATGACGTCGCGTGCGGCGCCGATGCCGTCGTAGTACCCCGCGCGTCCGCCGATGCCGATGTCCTCGGCCATGGTGATCTGCACGTGGTCGACGTAGTTGCCGTTCCAGATCGGCTCGAACAGCTGGTTCGCGAAGCGCAGCGCCAGCAGGTTCTGGACCGTCTCCTTGCCGAGGTAGTGGTCGATCCGGAAGATGTCGTCGGGGTTGAAGACCTGGGACACGATGTCGTTGAGCTCGCGCGCCGACTCCAGGTCGTGGCCGAACGGCTTCTCGATGACGACGCGACGCCAGGTGCCCTCCTTCGGCTGCGACAGGCCCGACCGGGCGAGCTGCTCGCAGACCACGGGGAAGGAGCTGGGCGGCACGGACAGGTAGAACGCGTGGTTCCCGCCGGTCCCGCGCGTGACGTCGAGCTCCTCGACCGTCTTGCTGAGGCGGTCGAACGCGTCGTCGTCGTCGAACGTGCCCTGGACGAAGCGGATCCCCTCGGAAAGCTGCCGCCAGGTCGCCTCACGGAACGGCGTGCGTGCGTACTCCTTGACCGAGTCCCGGACGACCTGCTCGAAGTCCTGGGTCTCCCAGTCGCGGCGTGCGAAGCCCGTCAGCGCGAAGCCGGGCGGCAGCAGGCCGCGGTTCGTCAGGTCGTACACGGCCGGCATGAGCTTCTTGCGCGCCAGGTCCCCGGTGACACCGAAGATGACGAGACCGCAGGGCCCCGCGATGCGCGGCAGGCGCCGGTCGCGCGCGTCGCGCAGCGGGTTGAGGTCCGGCCCGACCTTGGCGGGGCTCACCGGGCCGTCCCGGTCGCACCCGCGGCGCGGGCGAGGCCGGTCTCGACCGTCTCGAGCAGCTCGGCCCAGGACGCCTCGAACTTGCGCAGGCCCTCGACCTCGAGCGTCTCGGTCACGTCGTCGACGGAGATGCCGAGCGCCTCGATGCGGTCGAGCAGGACGGCGGACGCGTCCTGCGTCCCCGTGACGGTGTCACCCCGCACGTCCCCGTGGTCGGCGACGGCGTCCAGCGTCTTCTCGGGCATCGTGTTCACGGTGCCCGCCACCACCAGCTCGTCGACGTAGCGCGTGTCCGGGTAGGCGGGGTCCTTCACGCCGGTCGACGCCCACAGCGGGCGCTGCGGCCGCGCGCCCGCCGCGGCCAGCGCCTGCCACCGCTCACCCGTGACGACGTCCTGGTACACGCCCCAGGCGAGGCGGGCGTTCGCGATCGCGGCGGTGCCGCGCAGCGCCTTGGCCTCGTCGGAGCCGATCTCGTCGAGCCGCGGGTCGATGGCGGCGTCGACGCGCGAGACGAAGAACGACGCGACGGACGCGATCGGTGCCAGGTCCAGGCCGGCGGCACGCGCCTGCTCGAGCCCTTCGACGAACGCGTCGAGCACGGCGCGGTAGCGCTGCAGCGAGAAGATCAGCGTGACGTTGACGCTGATGCCCTGGGCCAGGGCCGCCGTGATGGCCGGCAGGCCCTCCACCGTCGCGGGGATCTTGACGAAGAGGTTCGGCCGTTCGATCTCGGACCAGATGGTCTCGGCGGACGCGATCGTGGCGGCCGTGTCGCGGGCGAGCCGCGGGTCCACCTCGATCGAGACGCGCCCGTCGACGCCGTCGGTCGCGTCGTACACGGGGCGCAGGACGTCGCAGGCGTCGCGCACGTCGTCGGTCGTGATCCGCAGGACGGCCTCCTCGACCGCCGCGCCGTCCGCCGCGAGCGTGCGCAGCTGGGCGTCGTACGCGTCGCCGTCCGCGAGGGCGGAGGCGAAGATCGTCGGGTTGGTGGTGACGCCGACGACGCCGCGACGGACCAGGTCGGCGAGGCCGCCGGACGCGATGCGCTGCCGGGACAGGTCGTCGAGCCACACTGCGACGCCGGCGTCTGCCAGCGCCTGCAGGGGGGTGGTGCTGGAGGTCATCGTCGTTCCCCTTCGTCCCACGAGTGCATCCACGTCCTGCTCGTCGGCGGGGCCGGCCGCAGCCGGCCCCGCCGACGTCTGCTGCGTCAGGCCGGCAGGTCGCCGGTGCCGGACTGCGCGGACGCGTCCGGACGGTCGGACGGGGCGTGCGCCCCGCGTGCGGCACCGATCGAGTCGTGCGCCGCGGCCACCACGGCGTCGGCCGTGATGCCGAACTCGCGGTACAGCGTCTGGTAGTCCGCCGACGCGCCGTAGTGCTCGAGCGAGACGGCACGGCCGGCGTCGCCGAGGATCTTGTGCCACGACAGCGAGATGCCGGCCTCGACCGACACCCGTGCGCGCACCGAGGACGGGAGGACCGACTCGCGGTACTCGTCGTCCTGCTCGGCGAACCACTCGAGGCACGGGGCCGACACGACGCGCGTCGCGACGCCCGACGCCTCGAGGGTCTCGCGCGCCTCGACGGCGAGCTGGACCTCCGAGCCGGTGGCGATCAGCACGACGTCGGGCGTGCCCGACGACGCCTCGAGGAGCACGTACGCACCCTTGGCGACACCGTCCGTGGTGGCGAACCCGTCCTCGCCCCGCGGGAACGTGGGCACGTTCTGGCGGGTCAGGACGAGGGCGACCGGACCGTCGGTGCGCTCGAGCGTCGCCCGCCAGGCGGCGGCCGTCTCGTTGGCGTCCGCGGGCCGCACGACGGCGAGCCCGGGGATGGCGCGCACCGCCGCGAGGTGCTCGACCGGCTGGTGCGTCGGGCCGTCCTCGCCGAGGCCGATCGAGTCGTGCGTCCAGACGTACGTCACGTTGACGCCCATGAGCGCCGCCAGGCGCACGGCGCCGCGCATGTAGTCGGAGAACGTGAAGAACGTGCCGCCGTAGGGGCGGGTCAGCCCGTGCAGGCGGATGCCCGACAGGATCGAGCCCATGGCGTGCTCGCGGATGCCGAAGTGCAGGGTGCGGCCGAACTCGTCACCGGCGAACTCGTGCGACGAGCGGTGCGCCGGCAGGAACGACGGCTCACCCTTCATCGTCGTGTTGTTCGACCCCGCGAGGTCGGCGGAGCCGCCCCACAGCTCGGGCAGCACCGGGGCGAGCGCGGAGAGCACCTCGCCCGACGCGGCGCGCGTCGCGACGGCCTTGCCGGCGGGGAACGTCGGCAGCGCGTCGGTCCAGCCCTCGGGCAGGGCGTCGGCGCGCAGGCGGTCGAGCAGGGCCTTGCGGTCCGGGTTCGCGCTCGCCCACGCGTCGAACTTCTGCTGCCAGGCGGCGCGCTCGGTCGCGGCGCGGTCGGCCAGCGACCGGGTGTGCGCGAGGACCTCGGGGGCCACCTCGAAGGACTTCTCGGGGTCGAAGCCGAGGATCTCCTTCAGCCCGCGGATCGCGTCGCCGCCCAGCTTCGAGCCGTGCGACGAGTGGTCGTCCGTCTTGCCCGGCGTCGGCCACGCGATGAGCGTGCGCAGGCCGATGAACGACGGCTTGTCGGTGACGGCCTTGGCCGCCTCGATCGCCGCGTGCAGGGCGTCGACGTCCTCGCGGTACTCGCCGCCGACGGTCCAGTCGACGTACTGCACGTGCCAGCCGTAGGACTCGTAGCGCTTGAGGACGTCCTCGGTGAAGGCGATCTGCGTGTCGCCCTCGATCGAGATGTGGTTGTCGTCCCACAGCACGACGAGGTTGCCGAGCTCCTGGGTGCCCGCCAGCGAGGAGGCCTCGCTGGTCACGCCCTCCTGCAGGTCGCCGTCGGAGGCGATGACGTAGACGTGGTGGTCGAACGGGCTCGTGCCGGGCGCCGCCTCGGGGTCCAGCAGGCCGCGCTCGCGGCGCGAGGCCATCGCGAAGCCGACGGCCGAGGCCAGGCCCTGGCCGAGCGGTCCGGTCGTGATCTCCACGCCCGCGGTGTGGCGGTACTCGGGGTGCCCCGGGGTCTTGGAGCCCCACGTGCGCAGCGCCTCGAGGTCCTCGAGCTCGAGGCCGAAGCCGGCGAGGTAGAGCTGGATGTACTGCGTGAGGCTCGAGTGCCCCGCCGACAGCACGAAGCGGTCCCGCCCGAGCCAGTGCGGGTCGGTCGGGTCGTGCCGCATCACGTTCTGGTAGAGCAGGTAGGCCGCCGGGGCGAGGCTGATCGCCGTGCCGGGATGCCCGTTGCCGACCTTCTCGACCGCGTCCGCCGCGAGCACGCGGACGGTGTCCACCGCTCGCACGTCCAGGTCGGACCAGCCGACTGTGGTGGCCAGGGGAGCCTTCGCGTTCACCGCACCTCATTCCCGTCCCGCACGCGCGGGGCGTCGTTCCGAGTCTCCGGGTGGCGACCGCCAAGAGCGGCGCGCCCGGTCTGGGCCCCGTCGCGTCGTCGGACGGGGAGGTCTGCTGGTGGCGAGCCTATAGCGCGCGTCGAGCGGGCCGCTCGCCCGTTCCATCCCCGTAGCAAACGTTTGCCAGGCCCGATCGGACCCCCGGCACCGCGGCGACCCGCCCGGATGCGACGGAACTCACGTGTGCGCACGACCCCGTCACAGTGCGGCCTCCTGCCGCCCGCGGGGCAGGGTGCGTACCATGTCAGGCGGGACCTCGGTCCCGGCCGCCCCCCCGCCGCGACGGGACGCCGGCAGCCCCCGCCCGACCTGCCGAACGGAAACCGAAGCGCGTGCGCCTCTCCACCCCCGCGTCCGTGGACGCGAGCCGACCGGACGCCCCCGCCGGTGCCCCGGTGGACGGCGGCGGGACCCCGGTCCCGACGCCCGCGCACGACGCGCACGACGACCGTGCCCACGGCTGGTCGGCGGCGCTCCGGACGGTCGCGGCCTACGTCGCCCTGACCAAGCCCCGCGTCATCGAGCTGCTCCTCATCACGACCATCCCGACGATGTTCCTCGCGGCAGGCGGCTTCCCCCCGCTCGGTCTCGTCGTGGCGACGCTCGTCGGAGGGGCCGGCGCGGCCGGTGCGGCGAACACCCTCAACCAGTACCTCGACCGCGACATCGACGAGGTGATGAACCGTACGCGCCGCCGGCCGATCGTCACGGGGCGCATCACGCCGCGGGCCGCCCTGGTGTTCGGCCTCGTGCTCGGTGCCGTCTCGCTCGCGTGGCTGTGGTTCGCCGTGAACCCCGCGTCGGCCGTGTTCACCGCGGCCGCGATCCTCATCTACGTGGTCGGCTACACGATGATCCTCAAGCGACGCACGCCGCAGAACATCGTGTGGGGCGGCGCGGCCGGCTGCATGCCGGTCGTCATCGGCTGGTCGGCCGTCACGGGCGGTGTCTCGTGGTCGGCGGTCCTGCTGTTCGGTGTGGTGTTCTTCTGGACGCCGCCGCACTACTGGCCGCTGTCGATGAAGTTCCGGCGCGACTACGCCGCGGCGGGCGTGCCCATGCTGCCGGTCGTCGCGGCCGACACGCGTGTCGCTCGGGAGATGATCGCCTACACGCTCGCGATGATCGCGTGCTCGCTGCTGCTGGTGCCCGTCGCCGGCATGACCTGGGTCTACGCGGCCGTCGCCGCGGCCCTGGGCGGGTGGTTCCTGTGGCTGTGCGTCGGGCTGCTGTGCCGGGCCCGTGACCCCCAGCACCCGCCGCTGCGCGCCATGACCGTGTTCCACGGGTCGATCACGTACCTCACGCTGCTGTCCGTCGCGATCGCGGTGGACGTCTTCCTCCCGCTGTGACGACGCGGACGTGCCCGACCGCCTGACCGCCGCGCTGGAGGGCTACCTGGCGCACCTCGCGGTCGAGCGCGGCCTGGCCGCCCACACGCTCGCGGCGTACCGCAGGGACCTGACGCGCTACGTCGAGCACCTGCGCGCGTCCGGCCGCACGGAGCCGGCGCAGATCACGGGGCGCGACGCCGAGGACTACGTGCTGGTGCTGCGCACGGGGTCGGACGGCCGCGCGGTGCTCTCGCCGTCCTCCGTGGCGCGCAGCGTCGTCGCGCTGCGCGGCTGGCACCGCTTCCTCGCCCTGGACGGGCTGGCGCCCACCGACGCCGCGGCGGACGTGCGCCCGCCGGCGCAGCCGCGACGCCTCCCCAAGGCGATCTCCGTCGACGACGTCGGCCGGCTGCTGGACGCCGCGGGCGTGGGCGACGGCCCGGTGCCGCTGCGCGACCGCGCGCTGCTCGAGCTGGTCTACTCCACCGGCGCACGGATCTCCGAGGCCGTCGGCCTCGATGTCGACGACCTCGACCTGACCCCCGGGCGCGCGGCGGTGCGGCTCCTCGGCAAGGGCGGGAAGGAACGCGTCGTGCCCGTCGGGTCGTTCGCCGCCGAGGCGGTCGACGCGTACCTCGTGCGCGGTCGTCCGGTGCTCGCCGCGGCAGGGCGGGGCAACGCCGCGATCTTCCTCAACACGCGCGGCGCGCGGCTGAGCCGGCAGTCGGCCTGGGCCGTGCTGCACGCGGCCGCCGAGCGCGCCGGCCTCGACGCCGCGCACGTGTCCCCGCACACGCTGCGGCACTCGTTCGCGACGCACCTGCTCGCCGGCGGTGCCGACATCCGCGTGGTCCAGGAGCTGCTCGGTCACGCGTCGGTGACGACGACGCAGATCTACACGATGGTGACGCCCGACACGATGCGCGAGGTGTACGCCGCGAGCCACCCGCGTGCCCGGTGATGCGGATCGCGGTGCGCCCGGTCTGTCGTACCCGGTGCACCGGCCGCGCTCCGGTAGGTTGGCCCGCGAGGTGGGCCCGGACGGGCGACGGGGAGCAGATGGTGAGCCGATGAGCCAGGAGACGACCGAGCAGCAGCTCGACGCGGTGGGACGTCCCATGCCCGATTTCCCCGTGCCCGCGCCGCTGGCGTCGCACGGGCCGGCGCGGGTCATCGCGATGTGCAACCAGAAGGGTGGCGTCGGCAAGACGACGACGACCATCAACCTCGCCGCGGCGCTGGCCGAGTACGGTCGCCGCGTCCTCATCGTCGACTTCGACCCGCAGGGCGCCGCGTCGGTCGGGCTGGGCATCAGCCCGCACGAGCTCGACCGCACGGTCTACAACCTGCTCATGGAGCGCGACGCCGACATCCACGAGGTCGTGCGCCGGACCGCGGTCCCCGGTCTGGACCTGCTGCCCGCGAACATCGACCTGTCGGCCGCGGAGGTGCAGCTCGTCGGCGAGGTGGCCCGCGAGTCGGTCCTGTCGCGCGCGCTGCGCCCCGTCCTCGACGACTACGACCTCGTGCTCGTCGACTGCCAGCCGTCGCTCGGGCTGCTGACGGTCAACGCGCTGACGGCGTCCCACGGCGTCCTCATCCCGCTGGAGTGCGAGTTCTTCGCGCTGCGCGGCGTGGCCCTGCTCATCGAGACCATCGAGAAGGTCCGCGACCGCCTCAACCCGCGTCTCGAGGTCGACGGCATCCTGGCCACGATGTACGACTCGCGGACCCTGCACGCGCGCGAGGTCGTCACCCGCGTGCGCGAGGCCTTCGGCGACACGCTGCTGCACACGGTGATCGGGCGCACCGTGAAGTTCCCGGACGCGACCGTGGCCGCCGAGCCGATCACGCAGTACGCGCCGACGCACGCGGGTGCCGAGGCCTACCGCCGGCTCGCACGCGAGCTCGTGGCGCGTGGCGACGCCGCCTGACGGCGCGCCCGGCACCCAGGACGCGTCGCGCACGCACGTCGACGGACCGGACGCCACGTCGCCGCCCGACGCCGCGCCGCCGGGCGCAGCGGGCGACGGCGGTGCGCCGGGGGAGAGCGCACCGACCGGGTCCTCCGGCTTCGAGGTCCACCTCGACGTGTTCAGCGGGCCCTTCGACCTGCTGCTCGGGCTGATCGCGAAGCACAAGCTGGACATCACGGAGATCGCGCTGGCCAAGGTCACCGACGAGTTCATCGCGCACATCCGCGCCGCCGAGCGCGCGGCCCTGCAGGGCGGCAAGGACTGGGACCTGTCCCAGGCCAGCGAGTTCCTGCTCGTCGCCGCGACCCTGCTGGACCTCAAGGCCGCGCGGCTGCTGCCGTCGGCGCAGGTCGAGGACGCCGAGGACCTCGAGCTGCTGGAGGCCCGTGACCTGCTCTTCGTCCGGCTGCTGCAGTACCGCGCGTACAAGGTCGTCGCGGGGGACCTCGGCACGCTGCTCGAGGCCGGGTCGCGCCGGTACGGCCGCCAGGTGCCGCTCGAGCCGCACCTGGCCGCGCTCCTGCCGGAGCTGGTGTGGCAGATGGGTGCCGACCAGCTCGCGGAGCTCGCGGCCCGCGCCCTGACCCCGCCGGCGCCGCCGCCCGGGGTCGACATCAGCCACCTGCACGCGCCCGTCGTCAGTGTGCGTGACCAGGCGGCGGTCCTGGTGGACCGGCTGCGGCACCACGGGGCGACGACGTTCCGCGCGCTGACGGCGGACGCCGGCGAGCCCGTCGTGGTCGTCGTGCGCTTCCTGGCGCTCCTCGAGCTGTTCCGCGAGGGGGCCGTGGCCTTCGACCAGGTCGTGCCCCTCGGGGAGCTGACCGTGCGGTGGACCGGCAGCGACGACGGCGACGTGACCGTGTCGGACGACTTCGACCGTGACGCCGACGACGGGCCGCCGCCCGTCGTCGACGTCGCCGGACCCGCGCACGAGGAGGCGGTCAGATGAACGACCAGGTCGCACCCGCGACGACCGACGGGACCACCGAGGAGGCGGGGCCCGACGAGCTCGCGTTCGACGTCGAGTCGCTGCCCGGCGGCGCGCTGTCCGCGCTGGAGGCGGTCCTCATGGTCGTCGACGAGCCCGTCCCCGCCGTCCGGCTGGCCACCGCGCTCGCCCTGCCGACCGCGCGCGTCGAGGCGCTGCTCGAGCGGCTCGCGGCCGAGTACCGGGGCGAGCACGGGGGACGGCCGCGCGGCTTCGAGCTGCGCCGCGCCGGTGAGGGGTGGCGGATCTACTCCGCGGCCGCGTACGGCGACGTCGTGGGACGCTTCGTGGTGGACGGGCAGACCCAGCGGCTCACGCAGGCCGCGCTCGAGACGCTCGCGGTCGTCGCCTACCGCCAGCCCGTCAGCCGGGGCCAGGTCTCGGCCGTGCGCGGGGTCAGCGTCGACGGCGTCATGCGCACCCTGACGACGCGCGGTCTGGTCGCCGAGGTCGCGCACGACGCGGCCACCGGTGCGGTGCTCTACGGGACCACGGGATACTTCTTGGAGCGGATGGGCCTGTCGAGCCTCGACGAGCTGCCTCCGCTGGCGCCCTACCTGCCGGACATCGAGTCGCTGGGGGGCGTGGACACGACCGACGGACGAGAGGACGGACGATGAGCGGCACGGGAGCGCGTGGCCACCGGGGTGGCGGGCGCGCAGGAGGTGCGGGTCGCACGGGCGCAGCGGGCGGTGGACGCGGTCCGCGCGGCGCCGGACGCCCGGCGCGGCGTCCTGCCCAGGCCGCGGAGCCGATCGACGTGCACGACCCGGAGGGCGTCCGGCTGCAGAAGGTGCTGGCGTCGGCCGGCCTGGGCTCGCGTCGCGCCTGCGAGGAGCTGATCGCCGCGGGCCGGGTGACCGTCGACGGGCAGCCCGTCAGCGAGCTCGGCGTGCGCGTCGACCCCCTCACCGCCGTCATCCACGTGGACGGCATGCGGGTCCAGCTGGACTCCTCGGTCGTCACCCTCGCGCTGAACAAGCCGGTCGGCGTCGTGTCGACCATGCACGACCCGGAGGGTCGGCCCTCGCTCGCGCAGTACGTCGCGAACCGCGAGGAGCGGCTCTTCCACGTGGGGCGGCTCGACGCCGACTCCGAGGGCCTGCTGCTGCTGACGAACGACGGCGAGCTGGCCAACCGGCTCGCGCACCCCTCGCACGGCGTGCCCAAGACCTACCTCGTCGAGGTGCAGGGCCGCGTCCGCGAGGCGCTCGGCAAGCAGCTCCAGGCGGGCGTGGCGCTCGAGGACGGCACCGTCACGGTCGACTCGTTCAAGATCGTGCAGGTCGCCAGCCACGCGAGCCTCGTCGAGATCGTGCTGCACGAGGGGCGCAACCGCGTGGTGCGGCGCCTGTTCGACGAGGTCGGGCACCCCGTCGACCGGCTCGTGCGCACCCGCATCGGGCCCATCCGCCTCGGTGACCTGCGGCCCGGCCGCACCCGGGTGCTGTCGAAGACGGAGGTCGGCTCGCTCATGACGGCGGTGGGCATGTGAGCATCGCGACCGTGGGGCCGGTGCGCGTGGTCGGCACCGGCCTCCTCGGCACGTCCGTCGGCCTGGCGCTGACGCAGCACGGTGTCGACGTGCAGCTCGCGGACCCCTCGCGCACGGCGCTCGCGCTCGCGCGCGACGTCGGCGCCGGGACCCCGGTCGAGGCGTCGTCGCCGGCACCCGCGCTCGTCGTGGTCGCCGCACCCCCCGACGTGACGGCCGACGTCGTCGCCGCCGCGCTCGCGGACCACCCGGACGCGGTCGTCACCGACGTCGCCAGCGTCAAGGGCTACGTCCTGGCCGAGCTGCGCGCCGCCGGTGCCGACCTCACGCGGTACGTCGGGTCGCACCCCATGGCCGGGCGGGAGCGCTCGGGCCCCTCGGCGGCCGTGCCGGGGCTCTTCCTGGGCCGGCCGTGGGTCATCACCGACTCGGGTGCGTCGCGTGCCGACGCGCTGCTCGCCGTCCGTCACCTCGCGGTCGACGTGGGCGCCGTGCCGGTGGTGATGGACGCCGACGAGCACGACGCGGCCGTCGCGGTCGTCTCGCACGTGCCGCAGCTCGCGTCCTCGCTCGTCGCGGCCCGCCTGCGGGACGCGGACGACGCGGCACTCGGCCTGGCGGGGCAGGGGCTGCGGGACGTGACGCGCCTGGCCGCGTCGGACCCGGCGTTGTGGACGTCGATCCTCGCGGCGAACGCCGCGGCCGTCCGTGAGGTGCTCGCCGCCCTGCGCGCCGACCTCGACGTCGTCCTCGGGGCGCTCGACCTCGCCGCCGCGGCGACGGGGCCCGAGGACGTCGAGCTGGGCGCGCTGGCGACGATCGCGCGCACCATCGCCGACGGCGGCGCGGGGGCGGCGCGGATCCCCGGCAAGCACGGCGGTGCGCACGAGCGCTACGCCGTGCTGACGGTGCTCGTGCCCGACCAGCCGGGCGAGCTCGCCCGGCTGCTCGGTGACGTCGACGCCGCCGGCGTCGACCTGGAGGACCTGCGGCTCGAGCACGCGGCGGGCAGGGCGGTCGGCATGGCGTCGATCCACGTCCTGCCGGCGCGCGCCGAGCACCTGGAGACCGAGCTCACGGCTCGGGGTTGGAGGCTGGTGAGTTGAGCACCGTCGTGGCGGTCGACGGACCGTCGGGCTCGGGCAAGTCGAGCGTGTCGCGCGAGGTCGCGCGCAGGCTCGGCCTGGCCTACCTCGACACGGGCGCGATGTACCGGGCGGCCACGTGGTGGTGCCTCGACCAGGGCGTGCCGCTGACCGACGGCGCTGCGGTCGCTGCCGCCGTGCGCGAGCTGCCGCTCGTCGTGGGCGTCGACCCCGCGGCCCCCACGGTCGTCGTCGACGGCCGCGACGTGGGCGCGGCGATCCGGACGACCGAGGTCTCGTCGCAGGTCAGCGCGGTGGCGACCAACCTCGACGCGCGCGCCGAGCTCGGGCGGCGGCAGCGCGCGATCATCGACGCCGAGCGCACCGGTGGCTGGTCGGGCGGTCGGGGCGTCGTGGCCGAGGGGCGCGACATCACGACCGTCGTCGCACCCGACGCGGACGTGCGCGTGCTCCTGACCGCCGACGAGGCGGCGCGCCTGGCACGCCGCGCGCGCGAGCTGCACGGCACCGACGACGCGGCGGCCATCGCCGCGACGCACGACCAGGTCGTCCGGCGGGACGCCGACGACTCCACGGTCGTGGACTTCCGGGTCGCGGCCGACGGGGTCGTGACCGTCGACTCCTCGCACCTCGACCTGCCGCAGACCGTCGACGCCGTCCTCGGCGTCGTCGCGCGCACCGTCGCCCCGCCGGCATGAGCCGCGCGGCCTCGGCGGCCGGCGAGCCGCACGTCCCGTCCGCCCGCGGTCCGGCCTGGGCGCGGTGGGTGGGGTGGTTCCTCGCGCACGTGGTGTGGGACACGCGGGTGACGGGTGCCGAGCGCGTGCCGCGCGGCGGGCCCGTGGTGCTCGCCGCGAACCACCTCACGCTGATCGACGGGCCGCTGCTCGTGGGCGTCGCCCCGCGGGGCCTGCACGTGCTGGTCAAGAGCGAGTTGTTCCACGGCGTGGTCGGCGGGTTCCTGCGCGCCGCCGGCCAGATCCCGGTCGACCGCACGATGGCGCGTCCCGCGCTGCAGGCGGCGCTCGGGGTGCTGCGGCGTGGCGGCGCCGTCGGGATCTTCCCCGAGGGCACGCGCGGGCGGGGCACGGCCGAGCAGGTGCGCGCCGGTGCGGCGTGGCTCGCGGTCAACGGCGGTGCGCTCGTCGTGCCCGTGGCGATCCTCGGGACGCGCCGCACGGGGGAGTCGCCCCACGGGCTTCCCGGGCTGCGGCGCCGGGTGGTCGTGGAGTTCGGGGAGCCGATCGACGTCGCGTGCACCGGCGTGTCACGGCGCGAGGCCATCGACCGTGCCGCGGAGTCGATCCGCGCGGCCATGGGCGACCTCGTGGCGACCGCGCAGGAGCGGACCGGGGTGCGGCTGCCCGCGGACGACCCGCGCGCGACGGTCTGACGTCCACGCCGCCCGCCGGGCGGCGTGGCGGTACCGGGGCGCGCGACAGGGGACAATGGGCGTATGGAGCAGCCCGACCCCACGATGACGCGCACCCCGCACGACGACGCGAGCGACGGCGTCGAGCCGACGGCGCCGGTGCCCGCGGACCTCGCCGACAGCGCCGACGACGAGGCCCGTGAGCGTGCGCTGCGCGCCGGGCTGCAGGAGTACGACCTGGCGGACGAGGACCTCGCCCTGATCGACGGCGAGGGCCTCGACGGCGCCGAGCGCGAGATCGAGACCACGCTGCCGGTGCTCGCGGTCGTCGGGCGTCCGAACGTCGGCAAGTCGACCCTCGTCAACCGGATCATCGGCCGTCGCGAGGCCGTCGTCGAGGACAACCCGGGCGTGACGCGCGACCGCGTCAGCTACCCCGCGGAGTGGTCCGGCCGTCGGTTCACGCTGGTGGACACCGGTGGCTGGGAGGTCGACGTCGCCGGGATCCACAAGCGCGTCGCCCAGCAGGCGGAGGTCGCGATCGACCTCGCCGACGCCGTGCTGTTCGTCGTCGACGCCACGGTCGGGTCCACCGACACCGACGAGCAGGTCGTGCGCCTGCTGCGCCGGTCCGGCAAGCCCGTCGTGCTCGTCGCCAACAAGGTCGACGGCCCCGCGGTCGAGGCCGACGCCGCGGCGCTGTGGTCCCTCGGGCTGGGGCAGCCGCACCCGATCTCCGCGCTGCACGGGCGCGGCACCGGTGACCTGCTCGACGCGGCGATGGACGCCCTGCCCCGCGTCTCGGCGCACGCCGTGCCCCTGCCGGACGGCCCGCGTCGTGTGGCGCTCGTCGGGCGGCCCAACGTCGGCAAGTCGTCGCTGCTCAACAAGGTCGTCGGCTCCGAGCGGGTCGTCGTCGACGACGTCGCGGGGACCACGCGCGACCCGGTGGACGAGCTCGTGGCCCTCGGCGGCAAGCCGTGGGTGTTCGTCGACACCGCGGGCATCCGCCGGCGGGTGCACCAGACGTCGGGCGCGGACTTCTACGCCTCGCTGCGCACCCAGGCCGCGATCGAGAAGGCCGAGGTCGCCGTCGTGCTCGTCGACGCGTCGGAGTCGATGACCGAGCAGGACATCCGCATCGTCCAGCAGGTCATCGACGCCGGGCGCGCCCTGGTCATCGCGTACAACAAGTGGGACCTCATGGACGAGGACCGCCGCCCGTACCTCGAGCGCGAGATCGACCAGCAGCTCGTGCAGGTGCAGTGGGCGCCGCGCGTCAACGTGTCCGCGCGCACCGGCTGGCACACCGACCGCCTGGTTCCCGCGCTCGAGCGGTCCCTCGCCTCGTGGGACACCCGGATCTCGACCGGACGCCTCAACGCGTTCCTCGGCGAGCTCGTCTCCGCGCACCCGCACCCGCTGCGTGGCGGCAAGCAGCCGCGCATCCTGTTCGCCACGCAGGCGTCCACGCGGCCGCCGCGCTTCGTGATCTTCGCCAGCGGCTTCCTCGAGCCGCAGTACCGCCGCTTCATCGAGCGTCGCCTGCGCGAGACCTTCGGCTTCGAGGGGACCCCGATCTCGATCTCGGTGCGCGTGCGCGAGAAGCGCAAGCGGTGACGCGCGGGTGACGCCCCGGCAGGCCGACGCAGGCGCACGCAGGACCACGCACGTGCTGCTGCGCCTCGGCCTGCCGCGCGACCCCCGCGCGCCGCGGCACCTCGGGACGTTCCTCGTGGCCACCGCTGCGACGGTGCTGGTCACGCGGGCGCTCCTGGCGGCGACGGGGTACCCGCAGCTCGGCGGTGACGGCCTGCACATCGCTCACGTGCTGTGGGGCGGT
Source organism: Cellulomonas wangsupingiae (assembly GCF_024508275.1). Classification (NCBI taxonomy): domain Bacteria; kingdom Bacillati; phylum Actinomycetota; class Actinomycetes; order Micrococcales; family Cellulomonadaceae; genus Cellulomonas; species Cellulomonas wangsupingiae. The sequence goes on along the minus strand of NZ_CP101989.1, from coordinate 2,164,843 downwards.
CTGCTCATGGCCGTGGCGTTCCTGCTGCTCCTGTCGTTCGCGGGCCCGACGCTGCGCCCGCTCGGTGCCCTCGTCGGCGGGATCGGGTTCGGCCTCTTCGTCGACGAGGTCGGCAAGTTCGTCACGTCGGACAACGACTACTTCTACGAGCCGACGGCCGCGATCATCTACGCGACGGTCGTCGGGCTGGGCGTCGTCGCGGACACCCTGCACGGGCGGCGTCCGCGGGACCCGCGCGAGGCACTCGCCGGTGCGGTCGACGAGGCGGTCGCCGGCGTCGTCGGCGGGTTCACCCCCGCCGCCCGCCACCGGGCCGAGGCCCGCGTGGCCGATGCGGGTGACACGCCCGGCGCGCGCGAGACGCGGGCCCTGCTGCGCAGCATCGAGGAGGACCACGCCGAGCTGCCCGACCCCGTCGACGCGCTCGCGTCGGGTGTCGTGCGCGTGCTGCACACGCTCGTGCGCGCACGGTTCGTGCCGTGGCTGGCCGTCGCGGTGCTCGTCGGGACGTCGGCGATCACCGTGACGGCAGCCGTCGCGGGCTGGTGGGAGGGCGACGGGTCGCCCGGCTGGGTCGTCGCCGGCGCCCTGGTGGCCGGTGCCGCGAGCGTCGTCCTGTGCGGGGTGGGTCTGGCCCGCGTGCGGCACGACGTCGTCGAGGGCTACCGGTGGTTCCGTCGCGCCGTCCTGGTCAGCCTGCTGGTCACGCAGTTCTTCCTGTTCCGGATCTCGCAGTGGGACGCGTCATGGGGGCTGCTCGTGGACCTGCTGGTGCTCGGGGTCGTCAGTGCCGAGCTCGAGGTGCTGCGCCGACGGCGTGAGGAGCACGGCGCCGCCGCGTGAGGCGCGCCCCCGGCCCGGAAGGTGTCGGGGCCGGGGCGTCCGGTGCGGTAGGCTCTTCGAGGCTTCTTCGGGAGCCATCGGGCTGTGGCGCAGCTTGGTAGCGCACTTGACTGGGGGTCAAGGGGTCGCAGGTTCAAATCCTGTCAGCCCGACCATGAGAAGCGGTGGTTCGCAGATGCGGGCCACCGCTCATCTCTTTGCGGAGAGCAGCCGCGAGACCGCGTTTCCTCTGTCAGAGCGTCGGGGTGCGTGGCCGCGAGGTCGCGGCTAGCGGGTCCCGCGGGGGCGCCGCCGCGGCGCGAACGGGTCGGAGGCCGCCAGCTGCGCCGGTGTCTTGTCGGACTGGGCGCGCGCCGGCCGCAGGCCCAGGGCGGTGCGGACGCGCTCGACGCCGAGGTCGCCGCCTTCGACCGCGGCCACCTGCTCCGGGTGTCGGATCAGCTCTCCCAGGGCGTGGCTCAGGTGCTCGCGGTCGCGCTTGCTCGCCGAGCCGAGCTCGTCATCGGGTCGAACGAGGGTGGCCAGCACGACGAAGTCGGGGAGGTGCCGCAGGCGAGCGCGGTCCAGGACCACGCCGTACGCGGCGGCCTTGTACACCAGGGCCCCGAGCATCGAGGGGCGCCGCACCGTCCCCTCGTGTCCGTCGACGATCACGGCGACGTCCGACGTGCGGTCCAGCGCCTGCTGCGCCCTGGGCGCGGACAGCGTCGTGCCGCCGGACGCGCCTCTGCGCGAGTCCGCTCGCCGGCCGAGGCCGGGCGGCACGAGGACGTCGATGACCGCCTCGCCCTTGCGCCAGCGGTGCTGATGGCCCTCGGGCGTGAGCCACCTCGGAACCCGAGCGCCTGGAGGTCCCCTGTCACGACGTGGAGGATCGTCGGCTCGGCGCGCACGTCGAGCGCTGCGTCGGCGTCGTCGGTCGGCCGCGCTGGGGCGCCTCCGCGCTCGGCACAGAACAGGTGGACCATCTGGCCGCCGATCAGCGTCCAGCCTGTCGGCCTGAGCGCGTGCAGGTCGAGCAGCGCATGCCACGAGGACGTCTGCGCCGCCGTCATCGGCGGCATGGTGATGGTCACCGCGGGCAGCTGCCGAGCGGGTCGGGCTGCACGGCATCGCGCAAGGGATGGCGCACCGACGCCGACGCGGCGTTGCCGCGCCCGCAGGCCCACAGGCTCAGCAGCTCCTCGGCACGCTTGCGCTCGCGGGGACCGCCGCTGTCAGCCAGGTCGGTGATCACTACCAGCAGGGGCACGGGAGCGGACAGCGGCAGCGGGCTGACACGCAGCACCACGTCGGCCCGCGCCCGCGCAGCCGGGACCAGCAGGTGGTCGGCCACCAGCCCCTGCGCGTCGTCGCGGTGCACGTAGCCCTCGGCGAACGCGGCCGCCGAGATGCCCGCACGCGGGTCCGAGACACCGGAGACCACGAACCTGTCGTCCTCGCGGACCTGCGCGGGGTCCTGGGCGGACAGGTGCAGCACCTCACCGCGTGACGCGGCCCATGAGCGCAGCCGGTCGATCGGCTCGGGGTCCGAGCACAGGCGGTCGATCCGGCGGCGCAGGCGGTACGCCTCGTCGGCGCCGATCCAGTCGACGTCGTCGACCGCTCCGTCCGACGCCAGCATCGCCCAGACGATGCGCTGGCTCATCGGCCGGCCGGCATGACGCCGCTGCTGGGGCAGGGACGCGGCGTCGATCACCCAGTGCTGTCCGATGCGCTGGGCGTCCAGGTCCCCGGCATTGATCATGGCGTAGACGCGTCGCAGAGAGACGCCCATCTGCTGGGCCGCCTCCGGAGCGGAGAGCATCGCCATGGGCTCAATGGTACGAGCGCCAGAACCTTTGTGTCTACCGTGGCGATCAGCGGCTCGTTCTGGGAGACGTTTCTCCCGGGCGAAGTGGGCGCTGACGACGCTGAACGAGCGCAGGTGATCGAGCTAGGCGAGCGCGTCGAAGCCGTGCGCAGCCGCGGCGAATCCGTTCGTCAGGCCGCGGGACACGCGAGCGCGCTGGCTCGAGGAGCTCCAGAGCGATCCGCATGGACACGACTCGGAGCCCGTCGAGCACGCCGCGACCCGTCCTGTCAGGGAGCCTCGCGTGAGCCCTCGTGCCAGTCGTACCCGAGCCGCTCCCTCATGTTCCGCCTCGCCACGATGCGTTCGCACCAGAGGAGGGCGGCACCCATGACTGCGATGCCTGCTCCGACGAGGAACCCCGCCGGAATGAAGAACCCGAACATCGACACCACGCCGGAGAGCCACAGACTCAACGCACCGACGGTCCCGAGCACGCGCTCCGTGCGCGGGTGCTGTGCCACGTCCGAAGGATCGCACGCTGAGGCGGTGGTGGGTGCTCCTCCGACGCGGCTGGTTCACCCGGGGCGAGATCATCGGGATGCCAGCACCCGGTCCCGGCCGGGCGGTCGCCATCCACGTCGCCTGCATCAAGCCGGACAAAGGGTGACTCGTCAGTAGTTTCCAACGCGCATCGGTGCAGGTCACGCCGTGTATTCCGGGTTTCCCGGCCTCTATGCTGGACATGTGACCAATCGCATCGTCCGAGCACTCGTCCTCGCCGCCGCCGCCGCCGTCGTGGTCGTCCCGGCGACCGGCGCGTCGGCGGTCTCGACCGACGTCGACTGCGTCGACTTCACGTACCAGGAGGACGCGCAGGACCACCTGGACGGGCAGATCGGCGACCCGGACCGGCTCGACTCCGACGGTGACGGGATCGCGTGCGAGACGCTCCCGTACCGTCCCGTGTCGGCCGCGCCGGCCCTGGCGTCGACGCCGGTGTACCGGTTCTGGAGCCCGAGGTTCGACAACGCGCACTTCTTCACGACGAGCGCCGCCGAGGCGAGCACGATTCGCACGACGGACCGGAACTGGATCGACGAGGGCGTCGCGTTCTCGGCGTGGCTCCCCGTCGCGGGCGACTGCCTGGGCGCCACGCCGGTTCATCGCTTCTTCTCCGACCGGTTCAAGACCCACTTCTACACGGCGAGCGCTCAGGAGCAGCAGCACATCGCCGCGACGGACCGCAACTGGACGTACGAGGGGGTGTCCTACTGCGCGACGACGACGCCCGTGACCGGATCGGTGCCCGTGTACCGGTTCTGGAGCCCGGTCTTCTCGAAGCACTTCTTCACCGTGAGCCGTAGCGAGTCGCACCAGCTGCGCACCACGGACCGCAACTGGTCGTACGAGGGCATCGCGTTCTACGTCCTGCCCTGACTCGTCCGGCCTCGGGCGGATGCGCTCGCGGTACGCGGTGACGTGGCCACGGAGCTGGCACGCGAGCACGTGGCGGTGTTCGGGGTGGGTGTGAGGACGCCGCCGGGTGAGCGCACAGATGGCTCGACGAGTCGCGCCGCCGCGCTCAGGTGAGGTACGAGTAGACGCGCTCCACCCAGTCGAAGCGCCGCCACCCGAGCGCGTGCCCGGTCACACAGACGAGGGTCGCGATCGCGATCAGAACGATCGCGATGGCGAACCCACCCCAGAATCCTGCATCTTCGGGCTGGCCGATGAGCGGTGCGACCACGTAGCCGATCCCGCCGGCGACTGCCGCCCACGCGAGGTAGGCGACGCCGAGCGACCACCTGCGTGCGGCGTAGGAGAGGAACCCGACGAACGCGGGCCACGCGTCGGAGCGCGACGACGCACCGTCGTCGGCCTCGTGCCGTCCGGCGTGGGGACGCTCGCTCACCCCGGCATGGTCGCAGGCGGACGACCGGGTCTGCACTGACGGCGGCCAGGACGTCCCGCGCCGGCCCAGGCCGCTGCGGTTCAGGGCAGCGTCGCGGCCTTGAGTGCGTCGAACTCCGTCGGCGGGGTCGCGCCGGCGTCGAGGGGTATCTGCGAGGTGCGGGTGGATGAGCGAGCGGTACGCCCGGGCGCAACCGCCAGGCCGACCTGCGCCGACGGACTCAGGCCGCCCGTCCGACCAGCACGCTCGACGCGGCGGTGCGGAGCACGTCGTGGCTCACGGAGCCCAGCAGCATGCCGCGGAACGCGCCCAGCCCTCGGCACCCGACGACGACCAGGTCGCTGCCGACCGACCGGGCGGCGAGCGCGTGCGCGGGGCTGTCCTCGACCACCTCGACGTCGACCCGCAGGCCGGGGTGCTCCTCCCGGAGCTCCTCCGCCAGCCGGGACGCCGCGTGGTGCGCCGCGCCGGCCTCGTCCGGGGGCAGCGGGACGGGTGCGTCGTGGGTGCCGTACGGGTCGCCCACGGTCGGGCGCGCGTGCACCAGGACGAGCGCGACGTCGCGGGACAGCGCGGCGCGTGCCGCGGTCCGAGCGGCGGCGAGCGAGGCCGCGGACCCGTCGACCCCGACGACCACCGGACCCGCCGGTCCGTCACCGGCGGCGCGGCGGACCACCGCGACCGGGACGGGGGCGTGCGCGGCCACGTGGCCGGCCACGCTGCTCAGCCGGGAGCCGTCGGGCCGGCCGCTGGCCCCGATCACGAGCAGCTGCGCCCCCTCGGCGGCGGCGAGCAGGGCCGGGACCGGCGCGCCCTGGACGGCACGGGTGGCGATCCGCAGCCCGGGGTGAGCCGCCGTCGCACGCGCTCGCTCGGCATCGAGGTACGCCTGCGCGCCGCGGTCCAGGCCCAGGTCGACGAGGGGCGCGTACCACCCCAGGGGCGTGATCTCGTACGGCTCCTGCCACGCGTGGACGAGCAGCACGTCCGCGTCGCGCCGCTCGGCCTCCTCCAGTCCCCACCGCAGCGTGTGCGCGCTGTGCGCCCCACCGTCGAGAGCGATGACCACCGGTCCCTCCGCCACCATGACCCCCTCCTGCTCGAGTGGCCGACCTCGTGTCCTCCTCCAGGTTCCGCCCGTTGCCGCACCGGTCGTCGTGACCTAGGACCTATGGCGACAAACCGGTTGCTCAACGCGCCGGACCATCCCACCCTCGGAGACGTGGACACCGACGCCCGCGCCACGCTGCGCGTCCTGACCCTGAACGTCCTCGCGCCCGCGAACCCCGACTGGGAGGCGCGCGCGGCGCTCCTGCTGCGGACCGTGCCCGCCCTGCGGGTCGACGTCGCGGCGTTCCAGGAGGTGCCGGTCGGCGACGGGGGAGCGTTCCTGCGTGAGCTGGTGGGCCATGACGTCCACGTCGCGGTGCACGACGCCCCGGACGGGCGCGGCGTGGGCGCGGCCCTGGTCGCGCGCTGGCCGTTGCGGGACGTCGAGCAGGTGGACCAGGTCGTCACCAAGCGTCCCGATCTCCTGCCGTGGCTGGGCTCCGTGCTCGCCGACGTGGACACGCCGCTCGGCACGGTGACGTTCGCCCACCACAAGCCGACGTGGGAGCTGGACCGCGAGGGCGAGCGGCTGCAGCAGGCGGTGCGGCTGGTCGACGCGCTGGCCCGCCGTCCCGCAGCGAGCGCGACCGTCGTCCTCGGTGACTTCGACGCGACGCCGGACGCGGCGAGCATGCGGTTCCTGCGCGGGCGCGAGCCGGTGGGCGGCCGCAGCACGTACCACCAGGACTGTTGGGAGACGGTCCACGGCGACGAGCCGGGGCACACGTTCAGCCCTGCGAACCCGCTGGTCGCGGCGGGGCAGGTCGCCACGGCGCTGCCGCGGCGCATCGACCACGTCCTGGTCGCCGGGGGCGCGTTCGGTCCGGCGCTCGACGTGGTCGACTGCCGGCGGGTCCTCGACCGACCGGTGCAGGGGGTATGGGCTAGCGACCACTGCGGTGTGCTGGCCGACCTGGCGCTCCCGGGCCACGCCCCGGGTGCCTGGGCGCCGGGTGCGACGGCGGGCGAGGGCGCCGGGTCCCGGTAGTCCGCGGGTCAGGCTCGTTCCCCGCCACCAGATCGCACTGCGGAAACGGCAAGCCCTCAGGCGCGCTCGCCGGGCACGTCGGTGAAAGACACGCCTCGACGGCGAATCGCGACCCGCTGAGCCATTTCGGCGAAGATGGGGCGTTCCATTTGCGGGTCGACGAGGCGTGCGACCCGATGAAACCCGGCTTGCCGGATCCCGTTCCCGTCGATCACAACGGCGTCCTCGACGAGGTAGGCGAGGACGCGACGCAGATGAGCCTCCCGGGTCTTCAGTCGATGCCCTTCACGCACAGGCGTGGCGCGCAGTCCTGCGCTAGCGATGAAGTCAAGAGGCCCACCCCCCTCACAGCCAGTGGGGTAGCGAAATGGTCACCGTGAAGGCCAACCATGGCGGTCGCGACGGAGACGGGCAGCGTTCTGGCCGGGGGGTTGCGGGTGCCGGAGCTCCCCAGGTCCCGGCAGCGCGCGAGGCCGGCGCCACCCGAGCGATGAGTTCACCCACCGACACCGGTCAGACCTGGTGACCGTCGACGGACGCCGGCCTCCCACCCCGGCACGGACAGCCCCGCGGAGAGATCATGACGACCTTGAACGACGCACCCACCACCTCACGCCCTGGTCGCCCGCCCGTGGTCGACCAGGCGACCTGGCAGGCCGCGCGCGACGAGCTCCTCGTCCGCGAGAAGGCGCACACCCGAGCCGGCGACGCGCTCGCGGCCGACCGCCGACGGCTGCCGATGGTCGAGCTCGACCCGGACCTCGAGCTCGTCGGGCCCGAGGGGCCCGTCCCGTTCCGCGACCTGTTCCAGGGACGCGACGAGCTCGTCGTCTACAAGCACATGTGGCACGACGGCGCGCCGCCCCAGGGGCAGTGCGAGGGCTGCACCGTCACGGCGTGGCAGCAGAAGGACGCCGTCTACCTCAACGCCCGCGGGGTGTCGTTCGCGATCCTGACGACCGGCCCGTGGGACGAGGTCGCCCGGTACGTCGACTTCATGGGCTACACCCAGCCCTGGTACTCCGTGCGCGGCCTCGACGAGCCCGTCGGCGGCGAGATGGGCCACCTCACGTGCTTCCTGCGCGACGGGGACCAGGTCTACCTGACGTACGACACGACGGGTCGCGGCACCGAGGTCGCCGGTCCGTCGTTCGCCCTGCTCGACCTCACGCCCTACGGCCGCGGGGAGGCGTGGCAGGAGAACCCGGACGGCTGGCCCGAGGGCAACGGGCCCTGCTGGTACTGGAGGTCCGACGCCGACGGGAACGCGGGGTGGGGGCCCACGAGCCGGCCCGTGCCGCAGTGGACCCGTCCCGGCGCGACCGCGGTGGACACGCTCGGGCGGCACGGGCACCACCACTGACGTCCGACGGCGGCACGCGGGGGCGCCCCAAGATGCCGAACCCGACGAAGGGGAACAAGGTGGAGGCCCCACCGGACCACAGGAAGAGGCTCGCCATGTACCTGCACGTCCAGCGCCTGATCAACGAGATCGTCCCCGACGAGCCGGACCCGGCCGCCGCCAACGCGCTCCAGGAGGGGCTCGGCGGGCAGTTCGGCGAGATGCGGACGATGATGCAGTACCTGTTCCAGAGCATCAACTTCCGGGGCCCGTCCGGCAAGCCCTACCGCGACCTGCTGCAGGGCATCGGGACGGAGGAGATCAGCCACGTCGAGCTGATCGGGACGACCATCGCCCGGCTCCTGGACGGTTCGCCCCGGTACCAGGGCAAGAAGACCGACCCGCTCGACAAGCCCGGCGCCGACGGGGCCACGCCCCTGGGGATCGCGCTGGACGAGAGCAACATCCACCACTACCTCGTCGCGGCCCAGGGCGCGCTGCCGGTGGACGCGGCCGGCAACCCGTGGAGCGGGTCGTACGTCTACAACTCGGGCAACCTCGTGCTCGACCTGCTCTACAACCTCATGCTCGAGTCGACCGGCCGGCTGCAGAAGTGCCGGATCTACGAGATGACGGACAACAAGACCGCCAGGTCGACGATCTCGTACCTCATCGTCCGGGACCAGGCGCACGAGAACGCCTACGCCCGCGCGTTGGAGACCCTCGGCGTCGACTGGGGCAAGCTCCTGCCCATCCCCAAGACGAACGCGGAGAAGTTCCCCGAGGTCAAGAAGCTCCTGGACCTCGGGCTGCAGAGCAAGCAGTACTCCTTCGACCTCACCGCGGCGTCGGAGGCGGGCAGGATCTTCCAGGGCATGTCGCCGTCGAACGACGGCACCCAGCTCGACGCCAGCGAGCAGGCGCCGGCCGGTGTGCCGCTGACCATCGCCGAGGAGCGCTTCGAGGAGTTCGCGCCCGGCCTGGACCCCGAGCTCCTCGCGCTGATCCAGGCGACGGCCGACATCGAGATGGCCGAGGTCCAGCCGATCTACGGGCCGCTGCCCGCCTAGGGCACCCGGCACGCGGCACCCCCGGGTCGTCGGGTCCCGAGGACCCGGGGGAGCCGGCGACGGGCCCGAGACCGCCTGGCACGTCAGGTGCGGGCGCGTCGTCGCGGTGCTCGGCGGTGCGGCGTGGGGGAGTGGGTGCATGGCTGCGAGCGCGAGACCGTACGCGGACCGGGCCGCGGCGGGGCAGGACCTCGCGGGGCACCTGGCGCACCTCGCGGGCGAGCGCGTCGTCGTGCTCGCGCTGCCCCGCGGCGGGGTCCCGGTCGCCGCGCCCGTCGCGCAGGCGCTCGGTGCGCCGCTCGACGTCGTCGTCGTCCGCAAGCTCGGCCTGCCCGGCCACCCCGAGGTGGCGATGGGTGCGATCGCCGGTATCGGTGACGACGTCGAGCTCGTCCACGAGCACCGGATCGAGGCGCGCGGGCACGTCGGCGCCGAGGAGTTCCGCGCCGTGCACCGTGCCGAGCTCGTCGAGCTGCGGCGTCGGGAGATCGCCTACCGCGGCGGTCGTCGCCCGCCGGGTGTGACCGGGCGGGTGGTCGTCCTCGTCGACGACGGCATCGCCACGGGGGCGACCGTCCGTGCCGCTGTCGCCGCGGTCCGCCGCCACGGCCCGGCGCGCATCGTGGTCGCCGTCCCCGTCGGGCCCGCGCAGGCCGTGGCAGCAGTCGCCCGGACGGCCGACGACGTGGTCTGCGTGCGCCGGCCGCGGCGCTTCCGGGCCGTGGGGCACGAGTACGTGGACTTCGCGGCCCCTTCGGACGACCAGGTGCGCGCGCTGCTCGCCGGCGCCGGGCCGGCGCGTCCCCGGCACGACGGGTGACGGAACCGGAGGCCCGGCGCCGGTACGGGCGCTCGCGGGCGCCCGGCTACGCGTCCGGGGCCGTGCTGGGCGGTCCCGGGGCGGTCGCCACGTCCGCCTCGTCCGCGTCCGGCACGGTGCGCGTGGTCGCCGGCCCGCTGTGGTGGCGCGGCGGTGCGCCGAGGCGGAACGACATGTGCCCGCCCAGGTAGCCGCTGGCCGACACCACGCCTGTCGCGAGCAGGGACGCCACCACGCCGGCCGAGTGCGCTCCGCGGCGCCGCAGGGCCCAGGACCCCGCGTACAGGCCGAGCGCCACGGAGTTGAGGGCGGCGTGCGCGGTCCCGACGCGCTGCGTGCGGCGGCCGGACACGGCCCAGTCGGCCAGCCCGGTGAGGGAGGTCGGCAGGGCGGCCAGGACGCCGAGCCCGAGCAGCCGCTCGGCATGGGGCCGGGCCGAGTCGCCGCCCACGAGGTCCAGCGTGGTGGCGGACATCCACAGACCCAGCGGCAGGTCGGTCATCAGCGGGTGGAGCGCGTGCCCGAGGTCACGGCCGTGCAGCCGTGCGGCGAGCTCGGGTCGACGCTCCAGCGCGGCCGCGACGCGGGGCTGCCAGCGCTCGATGACGGCGTCGAACGCGTCCGAGCTCTCGAGGGAGCGCGCGGCTCGCAGCGCGGGGGAGGTGCGGTCGTCGGCGTGGCTCATCGGGGGGCCTCCGGGTGGGTGACGGGTCTGCTCCGGTGGTCGTCGAGCATCGCACGGGACGCCGCTGGCCGCCCGGGCAGCGGCGCCCCGGTGCGGTCAGGGTCCGGACCGGTCGGAACGGGCGATCCGCCCCAGGTGGCCCCATCGGGAGATAACGGAACCTGGCGCCGAGTGCCCCGACAGACAACGACGACAAACCCGCCCCGACGACGGGGGCGGCCCGACCGGCGGGGGACTCCTGTCCCACCTGGGCCGCGGCGGGGAATGGGAGTGTCGGGACGCTGGACGCCCGCACCCCCGTGGCGTCCGTCACACGGAGGTCAGCGGTGGCAGTCCCGATCAGCACGCGTCCCGAGCCCGATCGCGTCCCCGCCGTCGCGCGGCCCGCCACGAGCCCGCCGCCACGGCCGGCGACCTGGGTGCTCAAGGCGGTGATGGCCGTGACGGGGACGGTCTTCGCGCTCTTCGTCGTGGTGCACCTGGTCGGCAACCTCAAGGTGTTCCTCGGCCCCGCGGACTTCGACGGCTACGCGCACTGGCTGCACGAGGACCTGCTCGCACCGCTCGTGCCGCACGGCTGGTTCATCTGGATCTTCCGTGTGACGCTGCTCGTGTGCCTGGTGGCGCACGTCTGGGCCGCGGTGGTGCTGCGGCACCGGGCCCGCGTCGCACGCGGGCCCCACCGCCGGCAGGGGCTGCGCAGCTTCCGCAGCTTCCAGGCCCGCAGCATGCTCGTCACCGGCACGGCCCTGCTGTTCTTCGTGGTCTTCCACGTCCTCGACCTGACGACCGGCACGCAGCCCGCGGCCACCGCCGAGTTCGCGCGCGGCGAGGCGTACGCCAACCTCGTGCACTCCTTCCAGCGGCCCGTCGTCGCCGCGTTCTACCTGCTCGCGATCGGCACGCTGTTCCTGCATCTCGCCCACGGGCTGTGGAGCGTGGTCAACGACCTCGGCGCCACCGGTCGGCGGCTGCGGGCCACGGGGGCGGCGGTCGCCGGGATCGCGGGCCTGCTGGTGCTCGTGGGCAACATGCTCATCCCGGTCGCCGTGCTGACGGGACTGGTGGCATGAGCCCGCACGACCCGACGATCCACGAGGACGGCACCATGACCCCGACCGCACCGGCCACCGCCGCCCTTGCGCTGCAGCCCGACGACGTCCGCACGGTCGGCGCCCCGCTCGACGGCCACGTCCCCGACGTGCCGGCCGAGCGGGCCTGGGACGACCGGCGCCTGCACTACGACCTGGTCGCGCCGGCGAACCGCCGCAAGTTCACGGTGATCGTCGTCGGGACCGGCCTGGCAGGTTCGGGTGCCGCCGCGGCGCTGGGGGAGCTCGGCTACCAGGTGGAGTGCTTCACGATCCACGACGCCCCGCGGCGCGCGCACTCGGTCGCCGCCCAGGGCGGCATCAACGCCGCGCGGGCCCGCAAGGTCGACAACGACTCCGTCCACCGTTTCGTCAAGGACACCGTCAAGGGCGGCGACTTCCGGGGCCGGGAGGCGGACGCGTACCGCCTCGGCCAGGAGTCCGTGCGGGTCATCGACCACATGAACGCCATCGGTGCACCGTTCGCTCGCGAGTACGGCGGCGAGCTGGCGACCCGCTCCTTCGGCGGTGTGCAGGTGTCGCGGACGTACTACACGCGCGGTCAGACCGGTCAGCAGCTGCAGGTCGCGGGTGCCAACGCGCTCCTGCGTCAGGTGGCCCGGGGGACGGTCACGCTCCACACCCGCCAGGAGATGCTCGACCTGATCGTCGCCGACGGGCGCGCCCAGGGCATCGTCGTCCGGGACCTCGTCACGGGGGAGGTGCGTGCCGTCACCGCGCACGCGGTCGTCCTGGCGACCGGCGGCTACGGCAACATCTACTGCAAGTCGACGCTCGCGAAGAACTCGAACGCGACGGCGGCATGGCGGGCGCACCGACGCGGCGCGCACTTCGCGAACCCGTCGTTCATCCAGTTCCACCCCACGGCGCTGCCCCTCATGAGCGAGTGGCAGTCCAAGACGATCCTCATGTCCGAGTCGCTGCGCAACGACGGCCGCATCTGGGTGCCGCTGCGGGCGGACGACGACCGCGCACCGGCCGACATCCCTGAGGACGAGCGCGACTACTACCTGGAGCGTCGCTACCCGACGTTCGGCAACCTCACGCCCCGCGACGTCGCCTCGCGCGCGGCCCGTGAGCGCATCGACGCCGGCTTCGGCGTCGGGCCGCTGAAGAACGCGGTGTACCTCGACTTCGCGGACGCCGTCGCCCGGCTCGGCCGCGAGACGGTCGTGTCGCGCTACTCGAACCTCTTCCACATGTACGAGCAGGCCACGGGCGACGACCCGCTGACGACCCCGATGCGGATCGCGCCCGGTGCGCACTTCGCGATGGGCGGCCTGTGGTCGGACTACGACCTCATGACCTCGGTGCCCGGGCTGTTCGTCGGGGGAGAGGTCGGGTGGGGCTACCACGGCGCCAACCGCCTGGGAGCCAACTCGTTGCTCTCCGCGTGCGTCGACGGCTGGTTCACGCTGCCGTACGCCGTGCCGAGCTTCCTCGCACCGCTGCTCGGCACCCGGGTGCTCGCGCACGACGACGAGGCGGTGGTCGACGCCCTGGAGGCGGTGCGCGCCCGCACGCAGCGGCTGCTGAAGAACGACGGCACCCAGGGGCCGGACCGGTTCCACCGGCGGCTCGGGGAGATCCTCTACCGCTGCGCGGGCGTGACCCGCACGCCGGAGGGTCTCGCGCAGGGGATCAGCGAGATCCGTGCGCTGCGCGAGGAGTTCTGGCGCGACGTCCGGGTGCTGGGCGAGGGGGCCGCGCTCAACCAGGAGCTGGAGCGCGCCGGGCGTGTCGCCGACTACCTGGAGATGGCCGAGCTGCTGTGCGTCGACGGGCTCGACCGTGACGAGAGCTGCGGCGCGCACTTCCGCGCCGACCACCAGACGCCCGACGGCGAGGCCCTGCGCGACGACGCGGCGTGGTGCCGCGTCTCCGCGTGGGAGTCACCGCCGCCCGGTGCCGACGACGCACGGTTCGTGCGGCACGACGAACCACTCACCTTCCAGGCGGTACCGCTGCAGACGAGGAACTACGCATGAGGCTCACCCTGGACGTGTGGCGGCAGCCCGACGCGTCGTCGCCCGGCGCGTTCGAGACGTACGTCGTCACGGACGCGACGGCGGAGATGACGCTGCTGGAGCTGCTCGACCGGCTCAACGACCAGCTCGTCGCCGAGGGCCGCGAGCCGGTCGCGTTCGAGTCCGACTGCCGCGAGGGCATCTGCGGGTGCTGCGGCGTGAACGTCGACGGCCGGCCCCACGGGCCGCAGGCGAACACCCCGTCGTGCGAGCAGCACGTCCGGTCGTTCGCGGACGGGGACCGCATCGTGCTGGAGCCGCTGCGCTCGGCGGCGTTCCCGGTCCTCAAGGACCTGGTGGTGGACCGCTCGGCGCTCGACCGCGTCATCCAGGCCGGCGGGCACGTGGCGGTCGACGCCGGGACGGCACCGGACGCGGACACCACGCGCGTCGACCACGAGACCGCGGAGATGGCGCTGGACTTCGCGGCGTGCATCGGGTGCGGCGCCTGCGTCGCCGCGTGCCCCAACGGCTCCGCGTCCCTGTTCACGGGCGCCAAGCTCACGCACCTGGCGGCGCTCCCGCAGACGCGCCAGGAGCGCGGGCGGCGGGCGGTGGCGATGGTCGACCAGATGGAGCACGACTTCGGGCCGTGCTCCACGTACGGCGAGTGCGCGGTGGTGTGCCCTGCGGGCATCCCGTTGACCGCGATCGCCGCGGTCGGCAAGGAGCGCATGCGGGCGTTCCTGCGGGGCCGCGCGAGCTGACGCCCACCCGGCGACGCCCCGGGCTCCCGCGGTCGGTGCGTTAGCGTCGCGGCGTGACCACGCGTGACGACGGCACGACACCCCTGGCCGCCGGACGGCCCGGACCGACGGGCGCGTCCGTCGACGTCGACGGACTGCGCCGACGGACCCTCGCGGTCCTCGCGGCGGCGCAGGTGCTCGGGGGACTGGCCGCGGGGTCGGTCGTGTCGGTCGGGTCGCTGCTGGCCGTGGAGCTGTCCGGCGCCCGGGCCTGGGCCGGGTCCGTGACGACCGCCTCGACGCTCGGCGCCGCCCTGGGGTCCCTGGCGCTCGCACGCCTCGCCGTCGCGCACGGCCGCCGGCGCGCGCTGTCCACGGGTCTGGCGCTCGCCACGGCGGGCGCCGCCGGCATCGTGCTCGCCGCCGTGCTCGCGTTCTTCCCCCTCCTGCTCGTCGCCGGCGCCCTGCTGGGCGTCGGGGCATCGGTCGCGCTGCAGTCCCGCTTCGCCGCCACGGACCTGTCGACGCCGGCCACGCGCTCGCGCGACCTGTCGGTGGTCGTCTGGGCGAGCACCGTCGGCGCCGTCGTCGGGCCCAACCTCGTGAAGCTCGACGAGCCGGTGGCGCGGCTCACCGGCCTGCCGGCACTGACCGGCGTCTTCGTGTTCGTGGCCGCCGGTCTGCTCGGCGCGCTCGTGGTGGTCCAGGTGGGGCTGCGGCCGGACCCGCTGGACGTCGCGGGCCGCCTGAGCGGTGCCCCGGGGACGCGGCAGCACGTGCCGCTGCGCCGCGCGGTGGCGACGCTGCGGCGGCACCCTCGTGCAGCCGCGGCCGTGGTCGGCGTGCTGACCGCGCACGGTGTGATGGTCGCCGTGATGTCGGTGACCTCCGTGCACCTGGAGGACCACGGAGGGTCCCTCTCCGCGGTCGGCGTGACGATCAGCCTCCACCTGGGGGCGATGTTCGCCTTCGCCCCGCTCATGGGCCTGCTGGCCGACGCCGTCGGCCCGCGCCCGACGCTCGTCACGGGGCTCGTCGTCCTCGTGCTCGGTGCCGCCGTCTGCGGCGCGGCGGGCGGCGACCACGTCGTCGTGACGGTCGGGCTCGGCCTGGTCGGGCTCGGCTGGTCGGCCGCGACGGTCGCGGGCTCGAGCATCGTCAGCGGTGACGTGCCGCCGCCGGACCGGGTGGCGGTGCAAGGGCTGTCGGACGCGATGATGTCGCTCGCCGGGGCCGGCGGCGGGCTGCTCGCCGGTGTGGGGCTGCAGCTGGCGGGGTACTCCGGCATCGCGGCGACGTCGGCGGTCGTGGGTCTGCTCGGCGCGGCGGCCGTCGTCGTGGTCTCCCGGCGCGGTGGCCGCGAGGCCCCGACGGGCTGAAGACGACGCACGACCGCGGGCGTGAGGACGCCGTGCGCGGTGCAGCGCGCACCGCGCGCGGCACCGCGCGCGCGGCCGCTGCCGGCACGGCGAAAATGGCGCATGACCTCTCCCACGATCACCCTGAACAACGGCGTCGAGATCCCGCAGGTCGGCTTCGGGACCTTCCAGGTGAAGCCCGAGCAGACCCAGCAGACCGTCGAGGACGCGCTGGCGGCGGGGTACCGCCACATCGACACCGCGGCCGGCTACTACAACGAGGCGGGCGTCGGTGCCGCCGTCCGCGCGTGCGGCCTGCCCCGCGACGAGGTGTTCGTCACCACCAAGCTGCGCAACGGCGACCAGGGGTACGAGCAGGCGCTGCGGGCGTTCGAGGACAGCCGCGCGGCGCTCGGTCTCGACGTCGTCGACCTCTACCTCATCCACTGGCCCGTGCCCAGCAAGGACCTCTACGTCGAGACGTGGCGGGCGTTCGAGAAGCTGCTCGCCGACGGCGCGGTCCGGGCGATCGGCGTCTCGAACTTCCTGCCCGACCACCTCGAGCGCCTCGTGCGCGAGACGGACGTGGTCCCCGCCGTGAACCAGGTCGAGGTGCACCCGACCTTCCAGCAGCGCCCCACGCAGGACGCGTCGGCGCAGCACGGCATCGCGGTCGAGGCGTACTCGCCGCTGGGGCAGGGCAAGGACCTGGAGTCCGACGCCGTGACGTCGGTGGCCGAGCGGCTCGGCGTGACGACCGGTCAGGTCGTCCTGCGCTGGCACGTGCAGGCCGGGCGCGTCGTCATCCCCAAGTCCGTCACACCCGAGCGCATCCGCTCGAACCTCGACCTCTTCTCGTTCGAGCTGACCGACGACGACGTCGCCGCGATCGACGCCCTGGAGACGCACACCCGGATCGGGGCCGACCCGGCGACGGCCGCCTTCTCGCAGATGCGGTGACGCGGACGCTCACGCACCGTGCTCGGTGACCATGACCTCGTGCGTCACCAGCACGGTGCACAGCGCCGTGCGGACGACCTCGTTGCTCACCGAGCCCAGGAGCATGCCGGGGAACGCCCCGAGCCCGCGGGACCCGACGACCACGAGCTGGGCGTCGCCCGACGCGGTCACGAGCGCGTGGGCGGGGTCGTCGTCCACGACGACGACCTCCACGTCGACGCCCGGGTGCCGCTCCCGCAGCAGCGCGGCGAGCTCGTCGGCCGCCTGACGGGCGGGACCCGCGTCCGGCGGCTCGGGGGCGGCGAGCCCCGGGCCGTACGGCTCGGCCACGGTGGGACGGACGTGCACCACGGTCAGCTGTGCGCCCCGGGCACGCGCCGCGGCCGCGGCCAGGTGCGCCGCGCCGAGGGACGTCGCCGAGCCGTCGACGCCGACGACCACGCGCGGCGCACCGTCCGTGCCGTCGGGTGCGACCGGAGGCCGGACGACCGCGACGGGGCACTGCGCGTGCGCGGCCACGTGCGCGGCGACCCGCGAGACGCGGCCGCGTCCCCGGCCGCCGGCGCCGACGACGAGCAGCGAGGCGTCCTGCGACTCCGCCCGCAGCTCCGCGGCCGGCACGCCCTGCAGGATGGCCGTCGAGACCCGCAGATCGGGCCGGCGGCCCTGCTCGCGGTCCGCGACCCCGTCGAGGTACCCCTTGGCGGCGACCGCACCCGTCGCGTCGGGCACGGCGACGGCCCAGGCCCACATGGCGGCCTCGCGGGGGAGGTCCACCACGCCCACGAGGCGCACGGGCCGGTCCATGCGCACGGCCTCGGTGATGCCCCACGCGAGGGTGTCCTCGGTGTGCGGCGAGTGCGCCAGCGCGATCACCACAGGTCCGTCGGTCCGCATGTCGCCCCCTCGTGGTGGCGCTCCGCGTCGAGCACCACTTCCCACGCTGCGCCGTCCCGACCGGCCGGTCAAGTGCTGGCGCGGGCGCGCGCGCACCGGCACCTCACACCACGCGGCTGCGCGACGTCTGCACACTGTGGGGATGACCGGACCGTTCGAGGACGTCGTGCGCGAGCACGGCGGCACGGTGCTGCGGGTGTGCCGCGCCGTGCTCGGTGCACCCGACGCCGACGACGCCTGGTCCGAGACGTTCCTCTCGGCGCTGCGGGCCTGGCCCACGCTGCCCGCGGACGTGAACGTCGAGGCGTGGCTCGTGACCGTCGCACGCCGCAAGGTGGTCGACGAGCTGCGCCGGCGCGGTCGGCACGCCCTGCCCGTCGACGACCCCGGCACGGTCCACGGGGCTCCCCTCGTGGGCGCGGCGCCGGGTCCGGGGGAGCGTGACCTCGACCTCTGGCGGGCCGTGGGCGCCCTGCCCGACAAGCAGCGCCGGGCCGTCGTCCTGCACCACCTGGGCGGCCTGCCCTACCCCGAGGTCGCCGCGCTGCTCGGCGGCACGCACGCAGCGGCCAGGCGCGCGGGCGCGGACGGCGTCGCGGCGCTGCGGCTGACGTACGGCCGGACGCACCACGAGGAGGGGACGTCATGACGACCACGCACCGGACAGACGGAGCAGCGGCCGAGCACCTGGGCACCCTGCACGACCGCCTGGTCGCACGCGCCCAGGCCGACGGGCTGCTGGACGTCACCTACCGCGTCGTCGACTCGCCCGTCGGGCGCCTGCTGGTGGCCGCGGGGGAGTCCGGCGTGCTGCGCGTCGCGTTCGAGGTCCAGGGCCACGCCGACGCGCTGGCGGACCTCGCGGCGCGCGTGAGCCCGCGCGTCCTGGAGGGCGGCTCCCGGCTGGACCCGGTGCTGCGCGAGCTCGACGAGTACTTCACGGGCGCGCGTCGCGCGTTCGACGTGCCCGTCGACCTGCGCCTGACCAAGGGCTTCCGTCGTGCGGTCGTCGCGGCGCTGCCGCAGGTCGGCTACGGCGCGACGGCGTCGTACGCGCAGGTCGCGGCGGCGACGGGCCGGCCCACGGCGGTGCGGGCCGTCGGCACGGCGTGCGCCCTCAACCCCGTGCCGGTCCTCGTCCCCTGCCACCGCGTCGTGCGCTCGGACGGGACCCCGGGCCGCTACGCGGGCGGCGAGCACGCCAAGTGCCTGCTGCTCGACCTCGAGCGCACCACCCGACCCCTCGCCACGGGCGCGCGCCAGGCGTAGTTTCTCGTGGCATGTGCAGGAACATCACGACGCTGCGCGGCTTGGAGCCGCACGCCACCGACGACGAGATCGAGGCCGCCGCGCGCCAGTACGTGCGCAAGGTCACCGGGGTCCAGCAGCTGTCCGAGGCGACGCGTGAGCCGTTCGAGCGTGCGGTGGCGCAGATCGCCCACATCACGGCGCACCTGCTGGACGACCTGCCGGAGCGCCGTCGCCCCCCGGCGACGGTCCCGCCCCTGCGCCGTCCCGAGGTGCAGGAACGGATCGCGGCCCGCAGCGCAGGCTGACCTCAGGCCTGCGCGCCCGCCTCCGCAGGGCGAGCCACCAGGCGCGGGATGCCCTCGGGCGCGACGGCGGAGAGCGCGAGGTAGCGCGCCTCGGCGCGGTGCAGCCGGATGTGCTCGTCGAGGGACCAGCCGGGGCCGTTGGTCAGCGTCATGCCGCAGGCGCAGCCGATGGTGACGGCTCCGTCCGGGTCGACGACGACCTGGCCGACGGTGGTGTGGTCCGTGAACGCCCGCACCTTGGCGTGCCGCATGGGCGCGCTGACGGGCAGGGGCAGGTCCTCCGCGGTGGTCGGGTCGGGCGTCGTGTCGTCGTCGTGCACGAGGTCAGTGTCCGCCCGTGAGCGTCCCGTCGTCCACGAGCTGGTGGAGCTCCATCGCGGCGTCCCACTCGGCGCCCCCGAGGCTCGGCATCATCTGGTGCAGGCGCGGGCGCCAGGTCTCCGCGTGCTCCGGGAAGCAGCGGTCGAGCAGGTCGAGCATGGTGGCGACCGCGGTGGACGCACCCGGGGACGCCCCCAGCAGGCCCGCGATCGACCCGTCGGCGGAGGCGACGAGCTCGGTGCCGAACTCCAGGACGCCGCCACCCTTGCCACGCTTGATGACCTGGACGCGCTGACCGGCGGTGACGAGCTCCCAGTCGCGGGGGTGGGCCGAGGGCATGTACGCGCGCAGCGAGCGCAGGCGTGCCGTGTCCGACGCCGTCACCTCGCGCACCAGGTAGGTCAGCAGGTCGACGTTCCGCAGGCCCACGGCCAGCATCGGGACCAGGTTGCCGGGCCGCACCGACCGCAGCAGGTCGGTCCACGACCCGCGCTTGAGGAACTTCATCGACCAGCCGGCGTACGGACCGAACATCAGCGCGCGGCCACCGTCGACGACGCGCGCGTCGAGGTGCGGCACGGACATCGGCGGCGCACCGATCGCGGCCTTGCCGTACACCTTCGCGCGGTGCTGCTCGACGATCTCAGGACGCGTGGTCCGCAGGAACTGGCCGCTGATGGGGAAGCCGGCGTACCCGCGGATCTCCTTGATGCGCGCGCGCTGCAGCAGGTGCAGCGCACCGCCGCCGGCGCCGACGAACACGAAGCGCGCCGTCACGGTGCGCGGGGGGCCGCCGTTCCAGCGCCTGTCGGCCACGGTGACGCGCCACCGGCCGTCGCGCAGCCGCTTGAGGCGCGTGACCTCGCTGCTCGTGTGCAGGCGCGCGCCGCGGGTGGTGGCGTCCGTCAGCATCGCGCGGGTGAGCGAGCCGAAGTCCACGTCGGTGCCCCAGGTGGCGCGCGTGGCGGCGACCGGCTCGTCGTCCGTGCGCTGCGCCATGAGCAGGGGCGCCCACCGCTCGATGACCGCGGGGTCGGTCGTGAACTCCATCTCGGCGAAGAGCGGGTGCGCGCGCAGGGCCTCCCAGCGGCGGCGCAGGAACTCGACGTCGGCCGCACCCCGCACGAACGTCATGTGCGGTGTCGTGGAGACGGCGTCCGCCGCACCGGGCAGACGGCCGGCGGCTGCCAGGTGGTGCCACAGCTCGCGCGAGAGCTCGTACTGCTCGTTGATCCTCACGGCCTTGCTGACGTCGACGGTGCCGTCGGGCCGCTGCGGGGTGTAGTTGAGCTCGCACAGCGCCGCGTGCCCGGTGCCCGCGTTGTTCCACGGGTTCGAGCTCTCGAGGGCGACGGCGTCCAGGCGCTCGTGGATCTCGATGCGCCAGTCCGGCTCGAGGGACCCGAGCAGCGACGCGAGCGTCGCGCTCATGATGCCCCCGCCCACCAGGAGGACGTCGACGTCGGCCGCGGTGTCGTGCGTTCGGGGTGCCACGCGGCGATGCTAGGTCGGGCTCCGGGGCGGTCCCAGCCCAAGTCATGTGATGTTTGTCTCCTGGGACTTTCGTCACATGCGCGCCCGTGACCTGGTCCGATGCACGGTGCGTCGGCAGTGGCTCCCGTCCGGGCCGTCCTGCGCGGGGCCGGTCGCGTGTGTCCACGGCGGCGGGCGACACGCCCTCGCCGCGCGGGCGACACGCGGGTGAGGGGCGTCGAGCGGGTGCGGACGGAGCCCGTCCCGGGGTAGAACCGGTGCATGAGCCCCCACCGTTCGCGCGACCTGACGTCCGACCCCGCGGCGCACCGCCTCGCCGACCAGCCGCTGACCGACGCGGAGCTCGGGACGGCGGACGCCCGCGCGGGCGGTGACGCCGCGCGGGCGCCCCGCTCGCTGCGGGCGTCCGAGCTCGAGCCCGACGACGAGGCCATCGCGTCGAGCGACGAGTGGGACGACCCCGAGCGTCTCTGACACCGAGGCCTCAGGCCGTGAGGCCGGCCGCGCGCGCCTGGCGCAGGAGCTCCTCGCCGTCCGCTCCCAGCAGCACCTCGACGCCCGGGACGTCGTCCGCCCGGTCCTGCTGCTCCTCCTGCTCCGGCGTGGCCGTGGGCAGACCGTGCGAGAGCACGTGCTCGCCCGCGGTCAGCTGGCGGATGAGCACGGCCTCCACGCGGTCGCGGTGCCGCGCGACCGCGCCGGCGTAGATCTGCGGGTCGTGCTGGCCGTCGTCGCCGACGAGGATCCACCGCACCTGGGGCATCTCGGCGAACAGCCGACGCAGCTGCGCCACCTTGTGCCGCTGCCCGCTGCGGAACAGCCCGGTGTTGGTCGGTCCCCAGTCCGTCAGCAGCAGCGGCCCGGCGGGGTAGTCGTGCTGCCGCAGGAACCGCCCGATCGCCGGTGCCGCGTTCCACGCGCCCGTCGACAGGTACACGACGGGGGAGTCGGGCCGCGAGGCCTGCAGCTCGCGGTACAGGCGGGACATGCCCGGCACCGCCTCGCGGGCGCTCTCGTGCCGGACGAAGACGTTCCACGCCGCCACCAGGGGACGCGGCAGGCGCGTGACCATGACCGTGTCGTCGATGTCGCTGACGATGCCGACCGTCGGCTCGGGCCCGACCACGACGATCCGCGCCGTGGTGCGGGCGTCGTCCAGCGACGTCAGCTCGACGTCGTGCCATCCCGGGGGGAGGTCTGCCTCGACCATCGCGTCGACGTAGCCGCCACGATCCGCCGTCAGGCGGTGCGTGGTACCGGCGATCGTCACCTCGACGGTGGCACCCGCGACGGGTGCGGTGAAGAACGACCGCCACCCGCGCACCGGCGGCGCGAGGCGCTCACCCGTCTGGGCTCCGGCGCCCGCGTCGGGCAGGTCACGCTGACGGACGTTCGGGGAGGCCAGCAGCGTGCGCGCCAGGACACGCACGCGACCACCCGACCCGTACCCGGCGTAGCCGATGACCCGCACGGTCCAGCCGCGGCGACGAAGGACGCGCGCCACCGCGGCGTCGAACCGGTCCTCGAGGCGTGCGGCGACGTGCAGCTGCTGCACCGGGCTGCCGTCGGGGTTCTCGATGCGCGGCGACACCCGTCCCGCGCGCAGCCCGTCCTCGTCCGACGCGGACGCGCCGGAGGGCAGGGGGTGCGCGTCGGACGCCGCCGGGCCCTGGGGCGCGGTCACGGGGCCTTGCGCTCGGCGGAGGCGGCGGCCTTCGCCGCGGCCTTCTCCGTGGCGGCACCGGCGGTCGACAGCGCGCCGCCGGACGACTCGAGGTGCGCGCGGACGAACCAGTGGAAGAGCTCGAGCTCCGCCAGGTGTCCGACCAGCAGGTCGTTCGTGACGGTGTCGAGCTCCTCCGTCTCCGCGGCCGCCTTGCGGTGGTCGGTGATGACGCCGACGTAGACCTCGTCCAGCGCCCCGAGGTGCTCCGTGGTCGTGGCGCGCCCGATCGCGTAGTCGTCCCAGGTGCGGGCCGCGACGAGCGCACCCGGCGTGCCGACCGGTGCCGCACCGAGCGTCGCGATGCGCTCGGCGGTGGCGTCGACCATCAGCCGCACCGCGTCGACCTGGGGGTCGAGCATCTCGTGCACGGCGATGAAGTGCGGGCCGACGACGTTCCAGTGGATGTGCTTGAGGGTGAGCGCCAGGTCGTTCAGCGCGTTGAGCCGCTCCTGCAGGATCGCCGCCACCTTCGCGCCGTCCTCCGGGGTGAGCGACGGGACGGTGTACTTCGGCAGATCGCGTGCCATGACCACTCCTTCGCGTGCGTGCCGGGCCCGTCCGGCCCGGGTGGTCCTCCACGCTGCCAGCAGCCGCCGGGGGCCGCCATCCGAGGCGGGCCCGGCCGGTGGGATCGGCGTGCACCACGGGTCAGGAGTCGAAAGGGTCGCCGTCGCGTGCCAGACGGTCCGCCGCCTCGTCGGCCGTCAGCTGCCGCAGACCCGGCCCGATCTCGTCCCAGTGCCGCGGTGCGGCGACGGTCGGACGGTCGCGCCCTCGCAGCGACCAGGGCGTGATCGTCGTCTTCGCGGCGTGGTTCTGCGACCAGTCGACCAGGACCTTGCCGCCCCGCAGGTCCTTGCGCTGCTGGGCGACGACGAGGCGCGGGTGCTCGGCCGCGAGCGCGTGCGCGAGCACGCGCGCGTCCTCGCGGACGGTCGCGGCCGACCGTGGCCGCGGCAGCGGCGCGTACAGCTGCAGGCCCTTCGAGCCGGACGTCACGGGCACGGTGTGCGTCAGGCCGTCGTCGCGCAGGCGCTCGGCCACCAGGTGCGCGACGCGCGCGCACTCGTCCAGGCCCGCGCCGGGGCCGGGGTCGAGGTCCACGACGAGCCGGTCCGCGCCGCGCACGCCACCGCGCGGCCCCACCGTCCACTGCGGCGTGTGCAGCTCGAGTGCCCCCGAGTTCGCCGCCCACATCAGGCCGGCGAGGTCGTCGATGAACGGCAGGTCCAGGACCGTGCCCTCGTCGTCGGAGCCCGGCGACGCGGGCAGCTGCTGGTGCCGCAGCCAGGCCGGAGCACCGCGCGGCGTGTTCTTCTCGAAGAACTTCTCGCCGCCCACGCCCTCGGGCCAGCGGATCCGGGTGACGGGACGGTCGCGCAGCTGGCGCAGGACGGCCGGCTCCACGCGGACGAGGTAGTCCATGACCTCCGCCTTGGTCGTGCCCGTCGCGGGGTACAGGACCTTGTCCAGGTGGGTCAGGCGCACGGGGCGTCCACCGACGTCCACGGTCTGGCGCTCGGGGCTCATCCGGTCCTCTCCTCGTCGTGCGTCACGGCTGCTCCCACGGGTCGGCCGTCGTGTCGGTGCGCACACCGCGGACCACGGGCTGACGCAGCCGCCCGCTCGGCGTCCGCACCAGGTACAGCGTGTCGACCAGGACGACGGGGTCCACCCAGACCGTGCCACGCGCGTCCACGGCGGGCACGTCGTCGACGAACGGGCTGGCCGAGCGCCCGTGCTCCTCGAGGAGGTCGCGCATCGTGCGGGCGGCGGGGCCGCCGAGGCCCGAGCCCGCCCGTCCCAGGTAGCGCAGCCCGCCCGACGCGTCGGGCGCCCCCAGCAGCAGCGCCCCCAGGCGTCCGGTGCCGGTCGACTCCGGGCGCCACCCCCCGACGACCGCGGTGCGGCTGCGGCGGTGGGCCGACTTCACCCAGTCGGCCGAGCGCCGACCCGCCCGGTAGGGGGACTCCCGGCGCTTGGCGACGACCCCCTCCAGCCCGTGGGCCGCGGTCACCTGCCACAGGTCGTCGCCGTCGTCGTACAGCGGCGAGACCTGCACGTGCTCCGGCAGCACGAGCGTGTCGAGGGCGGCGCGGCGCTCCGCGAAGGGGCGACCCGTCAGGTCCTCGCCGTCGAGGCGCAGCACGTCGAACACCAGGTAGGTCACCGGACGGGCCGCGGCCAGCGCGCCGGCGCGGCGCGGGTCCCGGACGTGCATCCGCTCCGCGAGCGCCGCGAACGACGGCTTCCCGGCGTCCAGCAGGACCACCTCGCCGTCCAGGAGCACGTCCCCGAGGGCGGCCAGGCCGTCGAGCTCGGGGTACGCGGGTGTGACGTCCCGCTCGTTGCGGCTCGTCAGTCGCACGCGCCCGCCGTGCACGTCGGCCAGGACCCGGACGCCGTCCCACTTGACCTCGTACACCCATCCGGTCCCGCGCGGCAGCCGACCCGGTGCGGGCGCAGGGGTGGCGAGCATGGGCTCCACGGGTCCATCCTGCCCTGGACGGTGCAGCGGACCGCGCGGGCGGGCCCGGGGGGGGCGCGCGCCGCCACGACGAGGGAGGACGTGCCGTGCGGGCGATCTGGAAGGGCGCGGTGGCTTTCGGCCTGGTGAACGTGCCGGTGCGGCTCTACGCGGCGACGGGGGAGCACGAGGTGCGGCTGCACCAGGTGCACCGCGAGGACGGCGGGCGCATCCGCTACCGCAAGGTGTGCAGCGTCGACGGCGAGACCGTCGAGTGGTCGGACATCGCCAAGGGGTACGAGACGCAGGACGGCGAGCTCGTCGTGCTGACGGACGAGGACTTCGAGCAGCTGCCGCTGGCGACCGAGCGCGAGATCGAGGTCCTCGAGTTCGTCCCGGCCGACCAGGTCGACCCGATCATGCTGCAGAAGACGTACTACCTGGAGCCCGACAAGACCGCGGCCAAGCCGTACGCGCTGCTGCGCGGCGCCCTGGAGGAGACGGACCGCGTGGCCGTGGTGAAGGTCGCCATCCGCCAGCGCGAGTCGATGGCCGTGCTGCGCGTCCGGGACAAGGTCATCGTCCTGCAGACGCTGCTGTGGCCCGACGAGGTGCGCGAGGCCGACTTCCCCGTCCTCGACGACGACGTGACCGTGCGGCCGCAGGAGCTGACGATGGCGTCCTCGCTCGTCGAGTCCCTCGCCGGCGACTTCGACCCGTCCCAGTACGAGGACGCGTACGTCGCCGCCCTGGAGCAGCTCATCGAGGCGAAGGTGTCCGCCGGTGACACCCGGGCGCCCGCGGCGCCGCCCGCCGAGGAGGAGCCCGAGAGCGGCGGCGGCGAGGTCGTCGACCTGCTCGCGGCCCTGCAGCGGTCCGTCGAGAAGGCGCGGGCGGCACGCGGGGAGGACGAGGAGGAGGCGCCCGCGCCGGCGAAGCGGGCGACGAAGGCGAAGAAGCCCGCGGCGAAGAAGGCCGCGGACGACAAGCCGCCGGCCAGGAAGAAGCCGTCCGCCGGTGACGACGAGGCCGCCGAGGAGGCCACGAGCACGCGCCGCCGGGCCCGCACCAAGGCGTCGTGAGCGCGGAGGAGGACCAGGACCGCGCGGTCGCGACCCTGCGGCGCATCGCCTTCCTCCTCGAGCGTGCCCAGGCCACGAGCTACCGCAGCGAGGCCTACCGGGCGGCCGCGCGGACCGTCGAGCGCGAGGACGGCCGACGGCTGCGCACGCTGGCCGCCGCGGGCGCGCTGAGCGACCTGCCGGCCGTCGGGGCCAGGACCGCCGAGGTGGTGAGCCGCGCGCTCGCCGGCCGGCCGGTGCCCACCCTGGACGAGCTGGAGGACGAGGCGGCGGCGCAGGACGCGACGCTGTCACCGGCGGCGGCCGCGCTGCACGCCGCGCTGCGCGGCGACCTGCACAGCCACACCGACGCGAGCGACGGCGCGGCGCCGGTGCAGGAGATGGTGCTCGCCGAGCTCGAGCTGGGCCGGGACTACCTGGCGGTGACCGACCACTCGCCCCGCCTGACGGTGGCCCACGGGCTGTCCGCCGCGCGCCTGCGGGCCCAGCTCGACCAGCTGGCCGCGCTGGGGCCGGCGGTCGCCCCGTTCCGGGTCCTGTGCGGCATCGAGGTGGACATCCTGGAGGACGGCACCCTCGACCAGGACCCGGACCTGCTCGACCGGCTCGACGTCGTCGTGGCGTCGGTGCACTCCCAGCTGCGGATGGACCGGGCCGCGATGACGCGACGGATGGTCGCGGCCGTCCGGGACCCCGACACCGACGTCCTCGGCCACTGCACGGGCCGTCGGGTGCTCGGCAAGCAGCGGCCCGCGAGCGAGTTCGACGCGCGCGCCGTGTTCGACGCGTGCGCCGAGCACGGCGTGGCCGTCGAGATCAACTGCCGCCCGGACCGCCTGGACCCCCCGCACGACCTGCTCCAGGTCGCCGTCGACGCCGGGTGCGACTTCTCCATCGACTCGGACGCGCACGCGCCCGGGCAGCTCGACTGGCTGCGCACCGGGTGCGAGCGCGCGGCCGCCCACGGCATCGGGGCCGACCGGGTGCTCAACACGCGCCCTGCGTCGCAGGTAGCACGCCGTGGGAAGGGGTGAGAGGCGACACGGGGCGCGCCGACGCGCGGCCCAGCGGGTGGCGCGGTTAGTGTCGGTGGCCGTGCGCACGTCCGCCGTGCCGCACCGCCCCGGCTGTCCCCGGCCGGGGAGCGAACCGAGTACTGAGGAGCACACGCCGTGAGCGTCAACCGCACCGAGCTCGTCCAGGCCGTCGCCGCCAAGGCCGGGCTCACCAACGCCGACACCGACAAGGCCCTCAAGGCCCTGCAGGAGGTCGTCGTCGAGGAGCTCGCCGCCGGTGGCAGCGTGTCGATCCCCGGCTTCCTGGCCGTGGCGCGTGCCGACCGTGCCGCGCGGACCGGCGTCAACCCCCAGACGGGCGAGAAGCTGGAGATCCCCGCCGGCCACCGCGTGAAGATCACGGCGGGCAGCGCCCTCAAGCGCGCCGTCCAGGGCTGAGAACGTCCGACGGCCCCCCGTCGCGCCCGAGTGGCGCGGCGGGGGGCCGTCGTCGTCCCCGGGCCCTGCGCGTCAGGTCACGGCGCCCGGACCGTCGGGGTCCGCGCGTCGCGCGATCAGATGGGGGAGCACCACCCACGCCAGGACGATCACGGCCAGCAGCGCACCGCTCGCCACCCGCCCGGCCGTGCGGGACAGGACGACGTCGAACAGCAGCATCGTCGAGCCCGTCAGGACCAGTGCGAGCGCGGCCAGGCCGGCGCGGGCGAACCAGTGGCCGGCGTCGACCAGCTGGGGCTTCATGCGGCGTCGGAACAGCAGCCGGTGCAGGCTGACCGGCGCGACGATGAGCACCGTCGCCAGCGCGGCCATCAGCACCAGCACCAGGTAGACGTCGCGCTGGTACTCGTCGAGGTCCTCGAAGCGCGACTGGAACGGCAGCGTCAGCAGGAAGCCCGTGAGGATCTGCGCACCGGTCTGCGTGACCCGCAGCTCCTGCAGCAGCTCCTCCCAGTTGCGGTCCATCCGCTCGATGAACGTCTCGTCCCTGCCGTCGTCGGAGCTGTCGGCGGGCGGTCGTGCGGGCCGGGCGTCACCGCCGGTGCGGTCCATCGGGGGAGTCCTCCTGTCGGTCGGCTGCACGGATCATGCCCCCCGGCGCAGGTGCGTGCACGACGGGACGCCCGCAGGGTGCGCCCGGTCGGCGAGACTGGGGGCGTGACCGACCCGCAGCCCACCGCCGTCCGCCACTTCGCCTCCGACAACTACGCCGGCGTGCACCCCGAGGTGCTGGCCGCCGTCGCCGCGGCCAACGTGGGGCACGTGCCCGCGTACGGGGACGACCCGTGGACCGAACGCCTGCAGGAGGTCGTGCGCGACCAGCTCGGCGACGGTGCGACGGCGTACCCCGTCATCAACGGCACGGGTGCCAACGTGGTCGCCCTGCAGGCGATGCTCCCGCGCTGGGGAGCGGTGGTCTGCACCGACGTGGCGCACGTCAACACCGACGAGAACGGGGCCCCCGAGCGCGTCGGCGGGCTGAAGCTGCTGACCGTCCCGGCCCCCGACGGCCGGCTGACGCCCGAGCTCGTGGCGCGGCAGGCCCGGGGCTTCGGCGACGTCCACCGGGCCCAGCCCGGTGTCGTGTCCCTCACCCAGGCCACCGAGCTGGGGACCGTCTACACGCCGGACGCCGTGCGCGAGCTCTGCGACCAGGCGCACGCGCTCGGGATGCGCGTGCACATGGACGGGTCGCGGCTGGCCAACGCCGCCGCCCACCTGGACCTGCCGCTGCGTGCGCTGACGACCGACTGCGGGGTCGACGTGCTGTCGCTCGGCGGGACGAAGAACGGCCTGCTCCTCGGCGAGGCCGTGGTCGTCCTCGACCCCGCGGCCGTCGACGGGGTGGAGTACCTGCGCAAGGCCGACATGCAGCTCGCCTCGAAGATGCGGTTCGTCTCGGCGCAGCTCGTCGCGCTGTACGAGGGCGACCTGTGGCTGCGGTCGGCCCGGCGCGCGAACGCGATGGCAGCACGCCTGCGTGCCGGGCTGGACGCCCTCGGCCTGGACATCACCCTGCCGACCGAGGCGAACGGGGTGTTCGTCCGGCTGCCCCCGCAGGTGGCGGCCGAGCTGCGCCGGCGCTGGCGGTTCTACGACTGGGACGTCTCCGACGGCACCGTGCGCCTCATGTGCGCGTTCGACACCACCGAGCAGGACGTCGACGACCTGCTCGAGGCGCTGCGCACCGCCGGCGCCTGACCCCCGGCCGCCGCACCCACGGGGTGCGGCGGCCGGCCGGTCGGTCAGGCGGTCGCGCAGGACGTGCCACCGAGCGCGAAGCCCGTCGGCGTGCCCGGTGTCCCGCCGTGCGTCGCGTTGAACCCGATCTCCGCCGTGCCGCCCGCGGCCAGCGCGCCGTTCCACGCGGCGTTGGTCACCGTGACGGTCGTCCCGGACTGCGTCCACGTGCCGCCCCAGCCCTGCGTCACCTGGACTCCCGCGGGGAGCGTGAACGTCAGCTTCCAGCCGGTGAGCGCGCGGCCGGTGTTCGTCACGCGCACCGACCCCGACAGTCCCGAGCTCCACGTGCTCGCGGAGTACGCCACCGTGCAGGCGCCGGCCGGGGCGGTCGGGCTCGACGTGGGTGTCGGGGACGTCGTGGGCGAGACGCTCGGCGACGCGGTGGGGGAGGCCGCCGGCGTCGGGCTCGTCGTCGGTGTGGGGCTCGCGGACGGGGTCGGGCCGGGGCCCGCGCCGCGGGCCTGCGACAGGGAGATCCCCGTCGAGCTGCCCGCACCGCCGAGGGGGACGTCGTGGTCGAGGCCGACGAACTTGCCGTCCTGCTGCCACAGCGCCGGCTTCAGCAGCGCGTACTTCTCCTCGTCCCAGGTGGCCCAGTCGTAGCCGAGCAGGCCGCCCGTGTCCCCGGAGTTCGGGTTGAGGACCCAGAAGGTGTGGCTCAGGCGCCGGTCGACGATGAGGTCGCGCAGCGCGAGCATCCACTTCTCGTTCTTGCCGCCGTCCATGAACCCGCCCCACTCACCGATGAGCAGCGGGGCGATGTTCTCCTTGTGCAGGTACAGCCAGTTCGGGTCCCACACGTCGCGCTCGAGGCTCGCGCGGTCGAAGTCGCCCGTGAACCACGGCTGCTCGTAGACGAGCGGTCCGTAGTCGTGGGGGGAGTACACGAGCTGGTCCTGGTGCGCGCCCAGGTCGACGGGGAAGTCCCGCACGCCGCGCAGGTTGCCGCCCCACCAGGTGCCGTAGTAGTCCGTCAGCCCCTTCGAGGACCACGACACCCCGGGCTTGGGGTAGATCTCGATGCCCTCGACGAAGACGAGCCAGTCCGGGTTGATCGCGAGGATCTTGCGCGACGCCGTCTCGGCGAAGTGCTTGAAGTTGTCCTTGTCGGTCGAGCCGTCCCACTTGGCGCGCTCGGTGTCGCCCTGGGTGCCGTGCGGCTCGTTCTTGATGTCTGCACCGATGATCGTGTCGTCGGCCTTCCAGCGGGTCGCGGCCCACTCCCAGCCCTCGTAGACCTTCTCGGTGGTGATGTCGCCCTTCCACCACGTGGGGTAGACGTGGCCGGAGTTGTCGGCCTCGGCGCTGTGCACGTCGAGGAAGACCTTGATGCCGTACTCCTCGCACATGTCGAGCCACTTCTCGAACACCTGCAGGCTGTTGAGCCCGGCGAGCTCCGGGTTGGCGAACTCGTTGACGTTCGGCTTGGTGAACGTCCCGGCCTTCCACTCCAGCAGCAGCTGGGCGGAGATCGGCACGCGGACGACGTTGAGCCCACGTGCGGCGATGTCCTGGGTCAGGGTCCGCATGTTCGCCGACCACAGGCCGTGGAAGACGCGCTCGGTGGCGTTGAAGCCGAACCAGTTGACGCCCGTCAGCCAGACCTCCTTGCCGGATGCGTCGACGATCTGGTTGCCCTCGACGTGCAGCCAGTCGGAGGTCGGTGCGGCCTGCGCCGGTGCGGCGGACAGCACGAGGGGGAGGGTCAGGGCGCCGGCGGCGAGTGCGCTGCCGAGCAGGGTGCGCGCACGGCGCACACGTGAGCTGGACACGGTTCTCCTGAGGAGGACGTCGGGGTGGGGCAGGGTGCGGTGGGTCCCGCCGCAGCGAAGGGGCCCTCCCGGAGTCGTCCGGGAGGGCCCCTCCGTCACGTCAGGCGCGGGGCGCCCGGTTCGTTCAGCCCACGGTGCACGTGGCGCCGTTGAGCGTGAAGGACGTCGGCGCGGTGTTGGTGCCCGAGTGCGCACCGTTGAAGCCGATGTCCACCGAGCCGCCCGCGGCCAGCGAGCCGTTCCAGGCCGCGTTCGCGGCCGTCACGGTGCTGCCCGACTGCGACCAGGTCGCGCTCCAGCCCTGCTGGACCGTCTGGCCGTTCGCGAACGCGAACTTCAGCGACCAGCTGCTGAGCGCCGAGCTGCCGGTGTTGGTGACCTTCACCGAGGCGGTGAAGCCGGAGTTCCAGCTGTTCGCCGTGTACTTCACGGAGCAGGAGGCGCCGGGGTTCACCGTCGGGGTGGGGCTGACCGTCGGGGTCGGGCTGACGGTCGGCGTGGGGCTGACCGTCGGGGACGGGCTGACGGTCGGGGTCGGGCTGACGGTCGGGGTCGGGCTCACCGTCGGCGTCGGGGACGGGTTCGGGCCCGAGCCGATGACCGGGTACGCGTTCTTGACGAGCGTCACGAACTGGGCCTCGAACCACTGGCCGGCCAGCGGAGCGTCCGGCGTGGCGCCGGTCAGCTGGTTGGACAGCTTGGACGACACGTAGGTCGGGTCGCACATGCGGTCGAAGCTCTTGCCCTGATCGTTCGGGATCTCCTTGGACGCGCCGTCGGACTCGCCCGGCGGCTTGATCCAGACGTAGGCGTCGAGGTGCGACGCGGCAGGTGCGCCGGCCGGGGTCGCCTGGGGGAGCTCGCCGATGCCGGCTCCGAGCGGGTTGCACCAGGCGCCGCGGTGCACGCGACGGTCGATGCGCGACTCGTCGACGTAGGTGTCCAGGTTGGTGCTCGTGGAGACCGCCGTCGGACGGTTGGGGCCGCCCCAGCCGTTGCGGGACGTGTCGATCAGCATGCCGGTCGAGGCCGGGAAGCCCTCGGCGACGAGCAGGCTGTGCAGGTGCGCCGTCCAGGCCAGCTCACCGAAGTCCGGGTTCCACTCGTAGAACTTCGCGGAGCGGACCTGGCCGCTGCCGACCTGCTTGTTCGGGTCGGTGAGGAACGGCTCGGCCAGCGGCGTGCTGTTGGCCGTGTTGGTGACGAACCCGTCGATGGACGCGAACCCGAGCCGGGTGGTCTTGGCGACGTCGGCGAACAGCTTGGCGGCGGGGGCGGCGTTGCTGTCCCAGCCGAGCCAGCCGGAGTGGGCGGCGTCGATGTAGGTGTAGACGTTCGACATCGTCTTCAGCTCGTCGAGCGCGTACTTGACGCCCTCGCGGTAGTACGGCGCCGACTGCTGGCAGGCGGCCTCCGAGCTGTTGGTGATGAGGTTCGGCAGCGAGTCGGGCTCGATCGTCGCCGCGATCCGGATGTCCCCGTACTTGGGGTCGGAGAGCATGTCGACGATGGGGTCGATGTACTCGGTCTTGTAGCGGGCGAGGCCGGCGTCGGTCGCGGGGAGCTCGCCGTTGGACGCGAGGGCGTAGCAGTCGCGCCCGGGCAGGTTGTAGATGACGAGGTTGAAGACCAGCGGCGTGCTGCCGGTCTTCTGCTTGAGCGCCTCGTCCAGGTGGAACTTCAGGCCGTTGCCGTCGGCGTTGCCGGCGATCGCGCTGATGCGGTCCATCCACACCGCCGTCGGCTGCTGCGCGACGGTGCGCATCTGCGCGGCGAGGGCGGGGTCGCCGGCACGTGTGGCAGCGCTCTCAACCGTCGCTGCCCAGGTGGGGTTCACGTACTGCTTGGCGCCGGCGTAGGGGTTGTCGACGTGGGCCTCGGCCGCGGTCGCGGTCGTGCTGGTCAGCGTCAGCGGCACTGCGACGAGCGCCGTTGCCGTCGCGGCGGTCGCGACGGCGCGCCAGCGCCGTCCGGCCGTTCGATTGCCGTGTGTGGACACGGGGGTCCTCCGGGGGTCCGTCGGGTCGTACCCGGCCCTCGGCGGCGACGGGTACGAGTCGCCGCGGACATGTCCTCGACGACTGCTGCGGAATCCATCACGCGCGGGCGTCCGCCGAACGGTCGCAAATCGTTTAGGCAAGCCGCCGTTACCGAATCGTGACCTCACAGATCGCTACCGCGCGGCGTGAATGCGCAGGTCAGAGCGTAGTGAACGCACACAACGCACGCCTGTCGCATCAGCGCGACCGTGGCCCCGTGCTGCCCCGCACCGCCAGGCCACCCACCTCGATGTGGCGCACCGGCAAGGGCTGCGAGTCCAGCACCGCCAGGACCGCCTCGCCCACCGCCGTGCCCAGGTCGGTCTGGACGGAGGGGAGCGCCGTGATGGACGGCGTCGCCAGCCGGCACAGCGGCGAGTCGGACATCGCGACGATCGAGACGTCCCACGGCACGGCCAGGCCGGTACGGCGGGCGACGTCGAGGGCCGCGACCGCCATGTGGTCGGTGTCGAACACCACGGCCGACGGCGGGCGGTCTCCCGTCAGCAGCCGTCGGCAGGCGGCGGCGGCCTCCTCCGGCGAGCCGCCCGTCGGCTCGTGCACGAGCGTCGCCCCGCCGGCGTCCAGCGCGCGCTCGAGGCCCGCCGTCCGCGAGCGCGTGCGGTGCAGCGACGCCGGCCCGGTCACCGTGCCCACGTGGCGGTGGCCGAGCTCCATGAGGTAGCGCCCCACGCGTTCCGCCGCGAGCTCGTCCTCCACCCGGACGTTCGCGACCTCCCCGCCGACGTCCCCCGCCCCGACCACGACGGCCGGGATCCGCAGGCGCCGCAGCGCGTCGAGGCGCGGGTCCTCGGTCCGGACGTCCGTCACGACCATGACGTCGAACCGTCGCTCGGCCCACCACTCGCCGTACAGCGCGACCGCCGCCGGCAGGTCGTCGACGACCTGCAGCACGAGCGCCAGGCCGCGCGTGGCGAGCACGTCCTGCAGTGCGACGACGAACTCCAGGACGTGCGCGCCGTACCCGACGGCACCCGTCAGGGCCCGGTCGACCACGAGGCCGACGGCGCGTGGGCCGCTGCGCATCGAGCGCGCCGCGGCGCTCGGGCGCCAGCCGAACTCGTCGGCGACGCGCAGGACGCGTTCTCGCGTCGCCGCCGAGACGCCGGGGCGCCCGTTCAGCGCGTAGGACACGACGGCGATGGACACCCCCGCGGCCTTGGCGACGTCGGTGATCGTCGGTCGGCGGGCGCCAGGGCCGCCGAGAACGGGCTGTGCCCCAGTCGTCGGAGAGACAGCTTCTTTGCCGGTGTCATGTGCAGGAGTGACCACGATCACCTAGTGTTGCGCCCGATGTGGGTGAAAAGCATCAGCTCGACTCCGACGGTGTGGGCGAGGTGTGGAAGATGGTGACTGTCCGACGCGGGGTACCCGCCACGGTGCGTCGGACGATCGGCGTCCTGTCCCCGGTCGTCGGGGGCTTCTACTTCGGGGCCCTCATCGCCGGTGTGGCCCGCGCCGCACGGGGCGTCGGACACCGCGTGGTGGCCGTCCAGACCTACCCGGCCGGCCTCGACCGGGAGCGGTACCCCGAGGAGTCCGTGCTCGACACCCCCGTCGCCCTGGGTGCCGTCGACGGGCTCGTCGTGATCGGCAAGGCACTCAGCCCCGAGCGTCTGGCCGCCGTGCGCGAGTGGGGGGTGCCGGTCGTCCTCATCAGCGAGGACCCCGCCCACCCGGACGACCCGGTCGTCGTGCCCGACAACGTCGGAGGGGTGCGGGCCGCGGTCGAGCACCTGATCTGGCACGGGCACTCCGCGATCGGCTTCCTCGGGAACCTCGGGCAGCGCGACATGCGCGAACGCTTCGCCGCCTACCGCACGACGCTCGCCGAGCACGGCATCGATTCGGACGACTCGTGGTGGTACGAGGCCTCCGACAACCAGGAGCAGGGTGGCGTCGACGCCGCAGCGCGCCTGCTGCAGGCGGGCACGCCGACGACCGCCGTCATCGCGGCGACCGACCGCAACGCCGTGGGCTTCCAGCGTGCCCTGCGGTCGCACGGTCTCGTGCTGCCCCGCGACCAGGCGGTCGTGGCCTTCGACCACGCCGACTCCGGGGCCCGCGTCAGCCCGCGCCTGTCGACGGTCGACGCGCACTTCGGGCGGGTCGGGGAGCAGGCCGTCGGCCTGCTCCTGGCCCGGATGCGGGGGGACGACGTGGCCCCCGGCGAGCACCGCGTGCCGTCGTCGCTGGTCGTGCGCGAGTCGTGCGGGTGCACGGAGGTGACGTCGCCGCGCGCCGGGGACGACGACCCGGCCGGTTCGGACCTGCTGCGGCGCCTGGCGGAGTCCGCCTTCGCCGGCCCCGCGGGCTCCGCCGGCTCACGGCGCGCCGGGCCGGACGCACGCGAGGCCTGGTCGCGAGCGGTGGAGGAGCCCGTCGAGCTCGCCGTCGAGCGCGGCATCTCACCCGCCCCGGCAGCGCTCGGACGGCTCTCCGACCTCACGGCGGCGCTCCAGCCGCACCCCGAGGCGCTCGAGCAGATGGTCACCGTCCTGCGCGCCGTCGAGCAGCGCCGCGTCGCCGGGCTGGGGGAGGCGCGCGCCGGGCACGCGGCCGCGGTGGGCCGCGCCGTCACGGACGTCATGCTCGCGGTCACCAAGGGCTGCACCCGCGCGATGCTCGCGCGCAGCGGACAGCTCGAACGCACCATCGTCGACCAGTACGAGGTCGACATGGACCTGCTCCGGGGCGACGGCGCGAGCCCGCGGGCTCTCAGCTGGCTCCCGCGGGGGGTGCGTGGCCACGCGTGCCTGGGTCTCTGGGTCGGCAGCGACCGGGGCCCGGGCGACCGCGAGATGGAGATCGTCGGCGTGCACGACACCAGCGGGACGTTGTCCCGGCTCGTCGGCGTCCGCACCACCGCGAGCCAGTTCCCGCCCGCGGCCCTGACCCGCGCGGGCACGGTGGGGTCGAACGAGCTGACGTTCGTCGTGCCGGTGACCTTCGGTGGCAGCGACTGGGGCCTGCTCGCGATCGACGGGACGGTCGAGACGCGCGCCACGCAGCCGCGGGACCGGTTCAACCACTGGGCGGCGCTGCTCGCGGTGGCGCTGGACCAGGAGCGCCTGCTGGGCTCGCTGCGGGAGCAGCGCAAGGCGCTGGAGCAGGCCGCGGCGCGTGAGCGCGCCCTGGCGGACACGGTCCGGGAGAGCGAGGAGCGGTACGCGCTCGCGTCGATGGCCGCCCACGACGGCACGTGGGACTGGGACGTCTCGGCCGGCGCCGTGTACTACTCGCCCCGCTGGAAGCAGACGCTCGGCTACGCCGAGGACGTCATCGGTGACCAGCCGTCGGAGTGGCTGGAGCGCGTGCACCCGGCCGACCGTGACGAGCTGTCCGCGGCCATCGCCGCCCAGCTCGCGGGGTGCGGCACACCGCTCGAGCTCGAGCACCGCGTGCGGACGCAGTCGGGCGACTACCGCTGGATGATGTGCCGGGCGGTGACGGTGCTCGACGACGCCGGCTGCCCCGCGCGCCTCGTGGGCACGCTCGTCGACGTCACGGAGCGCAAGGAGGCGGAGATCGCCCTGCAGCGTGACGCGTTGCACGACCCGGAGACGGGCCTGGTCAACCGGCTGCTCTTCCTCGACCGGTTGGGTGCGGCGCTGCTGCGGTGCCGGCGGTCGTCCGCGTACGACTGCGCCATCGCGCTCGTGCGCGTGATCGACCCGGGAGCCGTGGCCCGTGACGACGCGGACCACGCACCGGACGTCCACCGCGAGGTCGTGCGCCAGCTCCGTCGCCCCCTGCGCGAGGGGGACACCACGGCGCGCACGGGCGAGGACGACTTCGCCATCCTCGTCGACGACGTCGGCGCCGGCGGGATGCCGGACCGGCTCACCGAGCTCCTGGAGCGGCTGCGACGCGAGATCGGGCCCCGGATCGCGATCGGGGTCCTCGGGTCGGTGCGCGGGATGCGCGACGTCAACGAGGTGCTGCGGGAGGCGGACATCGTGCTGCTCCGCGGTCAGACCCGCGTCGACCCGCGGAACACGGTGGTCCGCTGACGGCTGCACGACGAAGGGCGCCACCGTGAGGTGACGCCCTTCGTCGTGGCCGCGATCAGTGCGCGCGGTGCACGCGCTCGCCCCGCGAGGGGCCGCGCGACGCCTGCGGGCCGGTGTCGAGGCGGATGCGCAGCGGACGCCCGGCGACGCGGGTGCGACCCAGCCGGTCCACGACCTCCGCCGTGAGGCCCTCGGGGATGTCGACGAGCGCGAAGCTGCCGTAGATGTCGATCTTGCCGACGTCCTTGCCGGTCAGGCCGCCCTCACCGGTCAGCGCGCCCACGAGCGCACCCGGCTGCAGGCCGTCGCGCTCACCGACGGAGACGCGGTAGCGCGGGCGTCCGCTGGGTCCGGTCGTCCCGGGCCGACGGCGGTTGCCGGCGACCGGTCCGCCACGCGTCTCGTCGGCGCGGGTGTCCCGCGCGCGGCGCACGGCGTCGTCGAGGTCCTCGACGTCGGCACCCGGGCCCTCGTCGCCCACCGCGAGCGCGGCGACCGCCGTGAGCAGGTCCAGCGGGTCGAGCTCGGGGTGTGCGGCGAGGTGCTCGCGCACGGCCTCGCGGACCACGTCCAGCCGGCCCGCCGCCATGCGCTGCTCGGTGCGGTTCAGCAGGGCGGTCGCGCGGTGCGCGCTCACCTGCGCCGGGGTGGGGATCGTGATCTCGATGAGTGCGGTCCGCGTGGTGCGCTCGATCTGGCGCAGGCGCGGGCGCTCGCTGGGCGTCACGAACGTCAGGGCCTCGCCCGAGCGCCCGGCGCGGCCGGTGCGGCCGATGCGGTGCACGTAGGCCTCGGGCTCGCGCGGCAGGTCGAGGTTCACGACGAGGCCGATGCGCTCGACGTCGAGCCCGCGGGCGGCGACGTCGGTCGCGACGAGCACGTCGAGGGCACCCGAGCGCAGCCGCTCGACGATGCGCTCACGGTCGGACTGGGCGACGTCGCCGGAGATGTGCGTGGCGGCGATGCCGCGCTGCACGAGCGCGTTGCCGATCTCCTCGGCCGCCTCGCGGGTGCGGACGAACACGATGGCCGCGTCCGCGTCGCTGACGGCGAGGACCCGGGCGAGCGCGCCGGCCTTGTGGCGGTAGGGCACGACCGCGAAGGTCTGCCGCACGGAGTCGACCGTCGACGACTGGCGCGTCACCGAGACGGACACCGGGTTCACGAGGTGCTGGTCGGCGACCCGGCGGATCTGCGTGGGCATCGTCGCGGAGAACAGTGCGACCTGGCGGCCCGACGGCGTCCCGGACAGGACGCGGTCGACGTCCTCAGCGAAGCCCATCCGCAGCATCTCGTCGGCCTCGTCGAGGACGACGAACCGGACGTCCTCGAGGCGCAGCGTGCGTCGCTCGATGTGGTCGATGACGCGACCGGGGGTCCCGACGACGACCTGCGCACCGCGCGCCAGGGCGCGCTGCTGCGGCAGGTAGGGCGAGCCGCCGTACACGGGGACGACCTGCAGCCCGGGCATGTCGACGGCGAAGGACGAGATGGCGTCCGCGACCTGCATCGCGAGCTCGCGCGTCGGGGTCAGGACGATGACCTGCACGGCGGCGACGTCGGGGTCGACGGACTGCAGCAGCGGCAGGCCGAACGCGGCGGTCTTGCCGGTGCCGGTCTGGGCGACGCCCACGACGTCGCGGCCCGCGAGGAGGGCGGGGATGGTCTGCGTCTGCACCGGTGTCGGCGCCGCGAAGCCCAGGCGCTCGACGGCGCTGAGGATCCGGGAGGACAGGCCGAGGTCGGCGAACGTGGCCGGGGCGTCGGTCGTCGTGGGCAGGGCAGCAGACAGGGGGGTGCTCATGGATCACCGTTCGGTGGCAGTGGGGGAGAGCCGGGCGTCGTCAGGACGTCCCGGACGTCGCTCACCCCGAACCAGACCACGCACCGCTGTCAGCGGCGCACGCATGTGCACGAAGAGGGTGGTGGTGGCCGGCGGACCGGCTGCCCACCCCACGAGAGGGGATACGACACGACTCCAGATGTCTCCGACACCCTACCCGGTCCGACCGCGGCGCCGCCGTCGGAACCGGGTGACGCTGCGCACACGGTGCCGCGACGCGGTCATCCCAGGCCGCGGGCGCGACCCTCGATGGCGGGGCAGGTGTCCTGCACCACCACGAGGCCAGCCGCACGGGCACGCGCGACGGCGTCGTCGGCGTGCACGCCGAGCTGCAGCCACACGGCGCGGGCTCCCACCGCGACCGCCTCGTCGACCACGGCGGCGGCCCGCGAGCTGTTGACGAACACGTCGACGACGTCGGGGGGCGCGGGCAGGTCGGACAGGCGCCGGTACCCCGGTGCACCGTGGACGGTCTCGCCGCTGGGGTGGACGGGCACGACCGTGTGGCCGAGCTGCTGCAGGTAGGCGGCCACCGTGTACGCCGCGCGTGCACGGTTCGTGGACAGGCCGACCACCGCCCAGGTGCCGGGCTCGCGGAGCAGACGGTCGATCGTGGCGGCGTCGTCCATGCCCCGAGCCTGCCAGCACCGCTGCGGCCGCGCCCGGGAGCGCGCCTGCGGGTGACGCGCGGCGGTGTCCCGGGCGTGGCAGACGGGGCCCGCCACGGGGCGACATAGGATCGCGGCAGGACGACGGCTGACGGGGGAGAGCGTGACCAAGGAGGCACCGGTCAGTACACGTGTGCTCACGGTGCCCAACATGATCAGCCTCGTCCGGCTGCTCCTGGTCCCCGTGTTCGCGTGGCTGGTCGTCGAGGGGCATGACGCGTGGGCGCTCGCCGTGCTCCTGGTCTCGGGCGCCAGCGACTGGCTCGACGGCGTCCTCGCACGGCGCATGCAGCAGGTCACGCGCCTGGGCCAGATGCTCGACCCGGCGGCGGACCGGCTCTTCATCCTCGTCACCCTGCTCGGGCTGGCGTGGCGTGACGTCATCCCGGTGTGGCTCGTGGTCGTGCTCGTCGCCCGTGACGTCGTGCTCGCGATCATGCTCCTGCTGCTCGCCCGCGCGGGCTACCCGCCGCTGCGCGTGCACCTGGCCGGCAAGGCCGGCACGTTCGCGATCATGTACGCGTTCCCGCTGCTCCTGCTGTCCGAGTGGCCTGCGCCGGTCGGTCCGGCCGCCGGCGTGCTGGGCTGGGCGTGCGCGCTGTGGGGAGTCGCCCTGTACTGGTTCGCCGGTGCGCTGTACCTCACGCAGGCCGCCTCCGTGCTGCATCGCGACGCGCGGGCCGCGAGGACGCTGTGATCCGCCGGCACGCGGAGCCGGGGCCGTCGCGGGCGGCCGACGAGTCGATGACGCTCATCAACGAGGTCTACCGCCGCCCCCTCGACCCGGGGTACCAGGAGGCCGCCGACCGGCGGGCCGCCGGCGCCGCCCCGCGTCGCACGGTGGTCGGCGTGATCGCGCTGCTGGCTCTGGCGATCGCCCTCGGCAACTTCGCGACGGTGTC
The DNA here is from genome assembly GCF_024508275.1 of Cellulomonas wangsupingiae. Taxonomy (NCBI): domain Bacteria; kingdom Bacillati; phylum Actinomycetota; class Actinomycetes; order Micrococcales; family Cellulomonadaceae; genus Cellulomonas; species Cellulomonas wangsupingiae. The sequence continues at coordinate 2,124,077 of NZ_CP101989.1, read as the reverse complement.
CGCCGTCGCCCTGCGCAGGCCCGCGCCGGCGGTGCTGCAGGCCCGGGAGCTGCTCGAGTCCGAGATCCGCGAGCGCACCACCCACGCCGACGAGGTGCGGCGGTCGAACGCCGCGCTCGCCGCCGAGATCGCCGAGCTGCAGAACGAGGCCGCGTCGACCGACGACCCGGAGCTGTTCGCCCAGCTGCAGCGCGACGCCGTCGCGGCGGGCGTGGTGGCCGTCGTGGGTCCGGGCCTGCGGGTCGTGCTCACCGACGGCGAGCCGAAGGAGGGCGACACCCAGGACGACGGGAGCTCGCTCGTCCTCGACCACGACCTGCAGACGCTCGTCAACGGGCTCTGGGCGGCAGGCGCGGAGGCCGTGGCCGTCAACGGTGAGCGCATCACGTCGACGACCGCCATCCGCAGCGCCGGTGCCGCGGTCCTCGTCGACAGCACGGCGTTGAGCAGCCCGTACACGGTGGAGGCGATCGGCGACGCGCCGACCATGCAGACCCGCCTGGCCCGGCTCCCGGCGGGGCAGTCGCTCGCCCAGCTGGCGCAGTACGGGATCGACGTGCAGATTTCGGCCCAGCGGCGGCTCGAGCTGCCCGGCCGCGGCCAGATCGCGCTGCGGTCGGCGCAGGTGCTCGACGCCGACGGGACGCCGAGCACGACCGCGGGGACGACCGGGATCGCGTCAGGCGCGCCCGGGGCACCGGCACCGGAGGCCGGGGCCCTTGGGACGGGGTCGTCCGATGTGGCAGGGTCGGGGCGTCACGACGGAGAGGAGACCCGGTGATCGCGGTGATCGGGCTGGTGCTCGGGGTGCTCGCCGGGCTCCTCATCGAGCCGACGGTCCCCGCCAACCTGCAGCCCTACCTGCCGATCGCGGTGGTCGCGGCGCTCGACGCCCTGTTCGGGGGCCTGCGCGCCTACCTCGACGGGATCTTCGACGAGCGCGTCTTCCTCACCTCGTTCTTGTCGAACGTGGTCGTCGCGGCGCTCATCGTCTTCCTGGGCGACCAGCTCGGTGTCGGGTCGCAGATGACCACCGCCGTGATCGTCGTGCTCGGGATCCGGATCTTCTCCAACGCCGCCTCGATCCGTCGGCACCTGTTCAAGGCATGACGAGCGCGGACCCGCCCCGTCCGGGGCCCGACGACCCGCCGGTGCCGAGCTCCCTGCCCGACGACGGGCCCGTCATCGACCCGCGCGACCCGTTGGGCCTGGGTGACCTGCCCGTGAGCGACGCGCAGGACGCCGGGGACGCTCCGGACGTGCCCGTGACGGACACCGCCGCGCACGACGTCACGGACCCCGGCGTGGATCCCGAGGGGCCGCGCGACGAGCACCCGGGCGGACCGGACGTCGTCGACGAGGCCGGTGCCGCGCCGTCGCCCGCGCCGGCCGAGGACCCGCAGGACCTCCGGTCGCCGGAGCCCGCCGAGGTGCTGCAGGGTGCCCCGGTGCCCGAGGCCGCCGACACGCCGGAAGGTCCGGCGGCCACGGTGGTGCGCCCCCCGCGTTCAGGCTGGGCGCGCCTGGGCCACGCGATGCGACCCCGGAGCACGCAGGGTCAGCTGATCACCGCCGGGCTGTGCGCGCTGCTCGGCTTCGCGCTCGTCGTGCAGGTCCGCCAGACCACCGAGACGCAGCTCGGTGCGCTGCGCCAGAACGACCTCGTCCGGCTCCTGGACGAGACGACGACGCGCACCGACGAGCTCGAGCAGGAGGCGCTCGACCTGCAGCGCGAGCGCGACGAGCTGCTGTCGGGCTCGGACCGGCAGCAGGCCGCGCTCGACGCGGCACGCCGCACGGCCGCGATGCAGGGCATCCTCACGGGCCGGCTGCCGGCCACGGGCCCCGGCGTCCGCATCACCCTGACCGAACCGGACGGCGAGATCCGCCCGGCGACCCTGCTCCACGTGCTCGAGGAGCTGCGGAACGCGGGGGCGGAGGCCATGGAGCTGAACGGCCGGCGCATCACCGCCAGCAGCTCGTTCACCGGCACCCGCGGCGCCGTCGTGCTCGACGGCGCCCCCGTCGTCTCGCCCTTCCGCTGGACGGTCATCGGCGACCCCGACACCATCGCGCCCGCGCTCGAGATCCCTGGCGGCGCGCTGGTGCGGGTGCGTGCCGACGGCGGCCGCGGCACCGTCGAGAAGTCGGACCGGGTCGACGTGACGGCGGTCCGGTCGCCGCAGGAGCCGGTGCACGCGACGCCCGTCGCCGACGAGGAGAAGTGACCTCGCGTGGCGCCCGACCGCGCTCCGCGGGTGGGTGTCACCCGACCAGCCGCCCGCGCGTGCTGCGCAGGCGCGCCGACACCGCATAGGGTGAGTCCCGCAATGCTGGGTCGACGGCGAGCACGCTCGCGCACGTGCCCGCGACCGACACGGAGGTGCGTATGAGCGACGACCGACGACCCGCCAGCGGTGGGTCGCCCGCCTACCGCGGTGACGGTCCGGACACGACGGTCAGCTTCGGGTCGCTGGACCCGGCCGAGCTCGAGGTCGCGCCCGTCGGGCTCACGGCGGACGAGGCCGCAGCCGTGCACGCGCTGCCGCCGACGTCCGCGCTGCTGATCATGCAGCGCGGGCCGAGCGCCGGCGCGCGGTTCCTGCTCGACGCGGAGCGGACCACGGCCGGCCGCAGCACGAGCGCCGACATCTTCCTCGACGACGTGACCGTCTCGCGCAAGCACGCGGAGTTCGTGCGCGACGGGCAGCAGGTCGTCGTGCGTGACATCGGGTCCCTGAACGGCACGTACGTGAACCGCGCGCGCATCGACGCGGCCGTGCTGCGCCCCGGGGACGAGGTGCAGATCGGCAAGTACCGGATGACGTTCCACCCCAGCCCCCACCGTGTCGCCTCCTGAGCGCGCGGTGACGGGTGCGGTCGAGCAGACCGCCGAGCCTCTCGCACCCGAGCCGTGGCCTCGCGGCATCTCGCGGCGCGCGTCCATGCGGATCTCGGACGTGCTGGCGGCGCTGCGCCTGGAGTTCCCTGCGGTGACGACGTCGAAGCTGCGCTTCCTGGAGGAGCAGGGCCTCGTCGCGCCGGTCCGGACGCCGGCGGGGTACCGCCAGTACTCGCCGGCCGACGTCGAGCGCCTGCGCTTCGTGCTGCGCCAGCAGCGCGACAAGTACATGCCCCTGAAGGTCATCGGTGAACGCCTCGCGGCGCTGGACGCGGGGGAGGACGAGCAGACCCCGGTCCGCGCGCGTCTCGCCACGAGCAACGGCGTGACGCCCGCTCCGGACCGGCTGACCGCCGAGCGGCTCGCGCAGGAGGTGGGCACCACGGTGGAGCTCGTGGCGGAGCTGGTCGCGCAAGGCGTCCTGCGGCCCGGTCCGCGCGGGGTCTTCGACCCGTGGGCGCGGGAGGTCGTCGCGGTCGCGGCGTCCCTCGCGGACCACGGCATCGACCCCCGGCACCTGCGCACGTTCCGCGCGGCGGCGGACCGTCAGGCGGACCTCGTGGACCAGGTCGTGGCGCCGTGGCGCGGGCAGCGCAGCGTGTCCGCCCGGGCGCGTGCGGGCACCCTGGCGGCCGAGGTGGGGGAGCTGTGCGCCCGCATGCACACCGCGCTCGTCCGTTCCGCGGTCCACGACCTGGCGCCCTGACCCACCCGTGCGGGTGCCCGGGCGTCTCCCGGCAGACGGCGCGCGCTTCGCGACGTAGCGTGGGTGCGTGGGCGGCGTCGAACCCGAGATGGTTCCGGTGGAGGTCGTCGGCGTGCGTACGCACCTGGCCGACGACGAGATCGTCGTGCTGCTGCTCGACCCGGACGCGGCCCTGCTCGTGCCCATCCTCATCGGACCGTCCGAGGCCTCGGCGATCGCGTCGGCCCAGGCGGGGATCGTGCCGCCACGGCCGATGACGCACGACCTGCTGCGCGACGCGCTGCTCGCCGCGGGTGCGTCGGTCCACCACGTCGAGATCAACCGGCTGGAGGACGGCGTGTTCCACGCCGCGCTCGTGCTGGCCACGGGGCGGCACGTGGACGCGCGGGCGTCCGACGCGATCGCCGTGGCCCTGCGGTTCGGGTGCCAGGTGCTGTGCTCGGCGGAGGTCGTCGCCCTCGCCGGGGTCGAGGTGCGGCCGGCCGCCAGCGAGGAGGACATGGCGCAGTTCCGCGAGTTCCTCGACCAGGTGTCGGCCGAGGACTTCGAGACGGGGACCGACCCGGGAGCAGGCGGTGGCGGGCGCGACGGCTGAGCCGTCCGGGTGAAGACTCTCGACATCCACCTGAAGGTGAGACGTGTCCCTCACGACACGCCGGGCACGGTTCGTTGCACCCCCGACCGTGCGGGCCTAGCGTGACGGACGTACCAGTACAGCGCGGCCGCCTCGCGGCGCCGCCGAGGGAGGGCCCCGTGATCAGCAACGAGAGTGCCGACGACTCCGGCACGATCCCGCAGCACGCGCAGGGCCTGCTGTTCGACGACGACCTGCCGGACCGCGACATGACGACCGGCTACCGCGGCCCGACCGCCTGCCGCGCCGCCGGCATCACGTACCGGCAGCTCGACTACTGGGCGCGCACCGGACTGGTGGAGCCGTCGGTGCGTCCCGCCACCGGCTCCGGGACGCAGCGGCTCTACTCGTTCCGCGACATCCTCGTCCTCAAGGTCGTCAAGCGACTCCTCGACACCGGCGTCTCGCTGCAGCAGATCCGCGCGGCGGTCGGCCACCTGCGCGAGCGCGGCGTGGACGACCTCGCCCAGATCACCCTGATGTCCGATGGTGCGAGCGTCTACGAGTGCACGTCCGCGGACGAGGTCATCGACCTGGTCCAGGGCGGGCAGGGCGTGTTCGGGATCGCCGTCGGCCGCGTCTGGCGCGAGGTGGAGGGCACGCTCGCGGAGCTGCCCACCGAGCGTGCGGACGACGACGCGTCGCCCGCCGGGCCGCCTGCGCACGACGAGCTCGCCCTACGTCGCCAGGCACGTACAGCCGGCTGACCCGCGCACCTGACGTCAGGCCCGTCCCGTGGGGGGCGGGCCTGACGTCGTCCTCGACGTGGGTGGCGCCGGCAGCGGGGGAGGAACGCCCGCTCAGCGACGAGCGGTGCGCGGCGCGCGCAGGGCGCGCTCGAGCAGCTGGTCGAACACGTCGGCCAGCTCGGCCGCGGCCGCACCCGGCCAGACGTGCACGGGCTGCGCGGCGCCCTGCGCCTGCTGGAGCGCGGCGCGCTCGGGGACGTGCGGGGTGAGGACCAGCGGTCCGTAGAGCGTCTGCAGCTCCTGCAGACGGTAGGCCTGCTCCACCGAGCGGGCCCGGACCCGGTTGACGGCGATCCCGAGCGGCTGCAGCGCCGGTGCGGGCCCGCGGCGCAGCTCGTCGATGGTCCGCATCGCCCGGCCGACCGCCATGACGGCGAACAGGCCCGGCTCGGTGACGACGATGGCGCGGTCGCACGCCGTCAGGCCGGTGCGCGTCAGCCCGCCGAGCGACGGCGGGCAGTCGACCAGCACGAGGTCGTAGCCGGTGACCCACGACAGCGCGTACCGCAGACGGTCGGCGTCGGAGTCGTCGACGCGGTCGTGCAGCACGGACCGCTCGGAGCCCGTAAGCACGTCCAGGCCGTCGTCGGCCCAGGGCGAGCGGGCGGTGGCTGCGGCCACGGACTGCGCGGACGGGTCGTCGAGGACGGCGGCGACGTCGCCCTGTCCGGCGACCGTCCCGAGGGCCATGGTGGAGTCGCCCTGGGGGTCGAGGTCGACGACGAGGGTGCGCAGACCGCGCTCGAGGGCCGCCGAGGCGAGCCCGAGCGTCACGGAGGTCTTGCCCACGCCGCCCTTGAGGCTGCACACACCGAGGACCAGCACGCGGCCACCGTAGCCGGGAGAGGCGCTGGTCACGAAACCCCGCAGCGACACGCGCGCCGCGCCGTGCCGACACGGCGCCCGGAAGCGGTGCCGACGTCCTGATCTGCGCCAGGATGGGCGTTATGGCGCTCACCCTCACCCGCCTCGGCCACTCGTGCGTCCGCGTCACGACCACCGACGGATCCTTCAGCATCGACCCCGGTGGCTTCAGCGACGTCGCCGCGGCCCTCGACGGCGTCGCGGTGGTCCTCGTGACCCACGTGCACCCCGACCACGTCGACCTGGCGGCCCTCGCGGCGGCCGACGGCGTCGACGTGCACGCGCCGGCGGAGGTCGTGGACGCGCTCGTCGACGCCGGTGCGCGGCGCGACCGGCTGCACCCGGTGCGCGCGGGTGACGTCCTCGACGTCGCGGGCGCGCGCGTCGAGGTGCTCGGGGAGCTGCACGAGGTCATCCACGCCGACCTCCCGCGGCCGGCGAACGTCGCCTACCTCGTCGACGGTGCGCTGCTGCACCCGGGGGACTCCTACACGCAGCCCCCGCCGGGCACGCAGGTCGACGTGCTCCTGGAGCCCGTCGGAGCCCCGTGGCTGCGGCTGGGTGACGTCGTGGACCACGTCCGGGCCGTGCGGCCCCGTCGCGTGGTGCCCGTGCACGACGCCCTGCTCAGCGACGCGGGCCGCGCGAGCGCCCAGCGGCTGCTCGGCCAGCTCACGACGGGGCGGATCGTCCCGCTGGCGACGGGGGAGGAGCTCGCCGTCGAGTGACGGCACACTGCGTCGCCGCAGGTCGCGGGCCCACGACGGCGCGGCTACCGTGGACGCCGGCGGAGAGGAGCCGGACATGACGGAGTCGTTCGAGGACGCGCAGGTGCCCGAGCTGGAGTACGACGAGACGATCCCCCCGAGGCCGGAGGAGGAGATCGCCGACGCGGCCCGCACCGCCCCGGACCCCGCCGGGCACGGGGGAGACGACGTGACCGCGCGCGTCGATGCGCGGCAGGCGGACCCGCAGGCGCGCGAGACGCCCTGACGCGCGCCTCGACCGCCTCGCGGCACCGGTACGGCATGCTGAGCGGGTGCTGATCCGACGCGTCGACGAGGACGACTGGCAGACCGTGCGGGACGTCCGGCTGCGCGCCCTGCGCGAGTCGCCGGACGTGTTCGGCTCCTCGCTGACCCGCGAGGAGCGCTTCGCCGAGTCCCACTGGCGGATGCGGCTGCGGACCAGCGTGACGTGGGTCGCGCTGGACGACGCGCAGGTGCCGCGTGGGCTCGTCTCCCTCATCCAGGAGCCGGGGTCGCCGGAGGACGACCGGCACGTCGTGTCCCTGTGGGTGGCACCCGAGGTACGGCGCACCGGCACCGGGTGGGAGCTGCTCGACTCGGTGGTCCGCGGTGCGGCGACGCAGGGCGCGGCGACGGTGTCGCTGTGGGTCGTCGAGGACAACGCCTCGGCCGTGGACCTGTACGTCCGCGCCGGCTTCACGCGCACCGGTGAGCGCCAGGCGCTGCCTCGCGACCCGGACCGTACCGAGGAGCGCTACGTGCGGCACACCGATCAACGAGGGCTCGCGGCCGGCTGACCCGGGCGGGGGAGAGCCCTGTCCGTTCTCCAGCAAGTTGTCCTGGTGGCGGGGCTTTGACCTGCGGTGGGGCAGTGCGGACAGGCCCGTTGCTGGTGGCGGGAGCGCCGCGTCAGAGTGCGGTCTTGACGCTGCTGCGAGGGTCGTCCACCAGGTACCTCCGGTAGAAGCTGCCGTCGTGAGCACTGCCTCGCCAGGGGCGAGCCAGGTCCAAGGCGATGTGGAACTGCGGGTCGTCGCGGTTCAGGTCGGCGAGGACGATCGCCTCGTCGCCGGCAGCCGCAGTCAGGGACGTGCCGTCGGGGCCGAACACCTCCGCGGGGACGAGCTGGCGCCTCTGTGCGACGGAGGAGACGGCGACCCAGTAGGTGTTGATGGCGGCCATTGCCTGCGCCTTGGTCCGGAAGATCGCATCGATCGGGTAGGCGGGGAGGAGCAGGCAGTCCACCCCGAGCGCGGCGTACTCGGTGAACACGTTCAGGAAGTTGATCTCCACGCACACCGCGATGCCGAAGCGGTACCCGTCCACCTCGAACATCGTCGGATCGGTGCCGGGGGTGTAGTGGTGCAGGGTTTCGGCGGCGGAGCAGAAGCGCTTGTCGTAGCGGTCGACCACCCGACCGGTGTCGGAGATGACGTACATGCTGTTGTGGGGTCGGTGCGGTGGCGTCAGCGGGTGGCTCGAGCCGAGGACCACCCACAGGCCGAGCTCGCCGGCGAGCTCGGCCACGGCCTCTGTCTCCTCGTGAACCACCGACCAGTCCACGTCGGCGAGGTCGCCGACCTGCTCCTTGGCGTAGCCGGAGAGGTGTCCTTCGGGGAAGAGCACCAGGCGCGCTCCCTGGGCGGCCGCGGTGCGCATCAGCTGGCAGGTCACCGCGCCGTTGCGGCGCGGGTCGGGGCTGGCGGTCGGCTGGGTGACAGCGACGCGGACGGTGCTCATGGCGGTCACTCTGTCGCGCGGGTCCGACATCGCCGGGGACCGCACCGGAGCCGCGTGGTGGCGCCAGGTCGCGCCAGCCCGACCGGCACCTCTGCCATCCGGAGAGGAACCGTGACTGCTGCGTTGATGCGGCGGGCTTTGGCGACACGAAGAACGTCCGGGCGCGCGGAACTGCTCCGGCGGTCGCACAGGACGGGGCCCATCTCGGCCGATGTACCGGGAGGGGGTGGTCGGCCCGGTGGTGACATCAGGGGCCACGCAGGGCGATGTTTTGACATAATGCACATTATCGGCGAACGCTGGGCAACTGCGGAGCGGGGTACGTCGTCCGTGATGCCGGCGGTTCGCGCGGCGAGCAGCCATGCTGCGCGAACCGACCACACGTCGGCCCGGTGACGTCGCGTTCCACAGATGCGCCACCCGCGCACCGGTGCGCGGTCGCTGCGCGGAACGCTCGTCCGCATGGACATCCACGACTCCGCAGGCTGGGCCGCACCGGGGCCCGACGACGACCTGCCGGTGCTGCCGGACCACCCGCTGCGTGACGAGGACGACATCCTGGCGGTGATGCTCTCGCTCGTCGGCCCGGAACGTGCCGGACCGCCGGCGCTGTGGCTCGTGCTGCTGGACGCGGAGGGCATGATGCTGCCCGTCGTGCTGCCGCTCGTCGGGATCCCGTTGCAGCCGGACCTCGGTCAGGTGCGCCAGGTGGTCGTCGCGATGGCCGACATCCTGGCGCACGACGCCCCGGGCGGCTCGCTCGCGGCGGCGCTCGTGCGGGCCGCGGGCGGCGACCGCGGCTCGTTCGAGCGCACGTGGGAGCACGTGCTGCGCACCGCCGCCGCCGACCGCGGGGTCCGCGTCAGTGCCGTCGTCGCGGTCGGCGAGCACCGTGCTCGCGTGCTCGGCACCTGACAGGCTGCGGCCGTCAGGCGACGTCCACCGGCCCAGGTGGAGAGACGCGCAGGCGTCAGGCGGGCCCGGGTGCGGCCTCGTCGATCGCCGCCAGCTGCTCGAGCGTCGGCTCCCACAGCGCCGCCGCGACGTTCGCGTGGACCTGCTCAGGGGTCCGGGCGCCGGAGATGACGGACGCCACGGCGGGCTGCGCGGCCAGCCCTCCGAGCGCGACGGTCGGCAGGTCGACCCCCCAGGCCTCGGCGAGCGTCGAGAGCGCCTCGATGCGGTCGAAGTCCGCCGCGGCCAGCCGCTGCGGCATGCGCGACAGCCGGCTGCCGGCCGGCGCCTCCTGCCCGCGCCGGTACTTGCCGGTCAGCAGCCCCGAGGCGAGCGGGACGTACGGCAGGATGCCGACGCCGACGTGCTCGGCGGCGGGCACGAGGTCGGCCTCGGCACCCCGGTCCAGCAGGTTGTACCGGTTCTGCGCGGACACGAACGGCGTGGTCCCCGCCGTGCGAGCCACCCAGTCGGCGTCGACGACCTGCCACGCGCTGAGGTTCGACGAGCCCAGGTACCGGACCTTGCCCTCCAGCACCAGCTCATGGAGCGCCGCGAGCGTCTCCTCGACGGGGGTCGCGGGGTCCGGCGCGTGCAGCTGGTAGAGGTCGACGTAGTCGGTGCCCAGGCGGCGCAGCGAGCCCTCGACGGCGCGTCGCACGTACCGGCGGGACCCCCGGGCGCCCCAGTCCGCGCCGTGGAGACCACGCACGTCCATGCCGAACTTCGTCGCCACGACCACGTCGTCACGCCGGCCGCGCAGCGCAGCGCCCAGGAGCTCCTCGCTCTGGCCCGGCACTCCCCCGTACACGTCCGCGGTGTCGAAGAACGTGACCCCGGCGTCGATCGCGGCGTCCACGACCTCCGCGACGCCGTCGGGCGCCAGGGTCGCCCCGAAGGTGTTGCACCCGAGGCCCGCCGTCGAGACGGTCAGGCCGCTGTCGCCGAGCCGGCGGTAGGTCATGGTCATGGGCACCACCCTAGGCACCGCCGGCGCGCACCCGAGGCGGCACTCCCCCACCCGGGACGGCGAAACGGGACCATTCGGGTGACACGTTGCTGCCGACACCTCCCGGCGCGCGACGCCACCCGGATCCTGACAGGGTGTGTTCACCAGACCTTCACGGCGGGCCGGAACACCGGGGGCACCGGCCACGTTGACAGTCAGGTAGCAGAACGATTCGACTCACGATTCGGCGGGGCTCGGCACGCCCGGGCGGCCGGAACGACACGGCACGGAGGTCCACCATGGCCAACAGGTCCCTGCGCGGCATGCGCATCGGGTCCCACAGCATGGAGACCGAGGAGGGCGTCGACTTCGCCCCGCGGCTCCAGGCTCACTACGACTGCCCCAACGGGCACACCATCATCCTGCCGTTCTCCGTCGAGGCGGACGTGCCGGTCGTCTGGGAGTGCCGCTGCGGCACCGAGGCCCTGCTGCGTGACGCGTCGCAGCCCGAGGCGAAGGCGGGCAAGCCGCCGCGCACGCACTGGGACATGCTGCTCGAGCGCCGCACGGTGAACGAGCTGCAGGAGCTGCTCGACGAGCGCCTCGACCTCCTGCGCGCGGGCAAGCTGCGCCGCAGCGCCTGAGCGCACGCCCGCGAGACCTCCACGACGCCCCGGTGAGCTGATCACCGGGGCGTCGTGCTGTGCGCACCGGTCCCGGAGCCGCGCCTGGGCGCACCGCCCGGCACGTCGTCGTCAGGCAGGCCCGTCCGGGCGCTCTGCGCGGGGCAGTCGAGCGGCGCCGACCATGCCCGCCAGGACGATCCAGACCGCCAGCACGTCGACCACCAGCGCCGGCCGGTCCCCCGCGCGCGTGGCGGGTGTCAGCGACTGCCGCAGCGGCAGGGAGGCGACCATCTCGTCGGCCGTGAACAGCTCGGTGCGCTGGGTGACGGCACCGTTCGGCTCGATGACCGCGCTGACGCCCACCGTCGAGATCTGGACCGTGGCCCGGCCGTGCTCGATGGCACGCAGCCGTGACATCGCCAGCTGCTGCGTCGACTCGTCCGTCCACCCGAAGGACGCGTTGTTGGTCTGGACGACGAGGATCTCGCCGCCCTCGGCGACCGCGTCGCGCACGATCGCGTCGTACGCCACCTCGAAGCAGATGACGTCGCCGATCACGACCGTCCGACCCAGGCGCGGGACCTCCACCGGGATGATCCCCGGCTCGGTCCCGGGCAGCATGTCGCGCGTCACCAGGTCGACGGCGTCGGAGAAGTGCCGCACGAACGACCGCATCGGGATGTACTCGGCGAACGGCGCGGGGCGCTGCTTGGAGTACGTGGCGACGGGGCCCTCCCCCGGCTGCCACAGCACGGCGGTGTTGTAGCGGCCGCCGGACTCGGGGTACTGCACGGTGCCGACGAGCATCGGGGCGCCGACCTCGCGGGCGACCCCGTCGATGAGGCCGGCGGCCTCGTCGTCGACCTGCGGGTCGATGTCCGTCCCGTTCTCCGGCCACAGCACGACGTCGAGATCGCCCGGGGCGACCTGCTCCAGCAGCGCCCGGGTGCCGGCGACGTGGTTGTCGAGCACCTGCCGGCGCTCCCCGAAGGCGTCGAGCCGGCCCGGCTCGGGCACGTTGCCCTGCACGGCACCCACCAGGAGGCGGCCGGACTCGGCGACGGTGTCCAGCGGGATCAGCAGGGACGCGGCGACGACCGCCCCACCGGCGGCGAGGGCGCCGAGCGTCCGGCCGAGGGCCACCTGCTGCGCGGCCAGGACCGCGCGCGCCAGCAGGACGCCCAGGGCGGCCACCACACCGCTGAGCAGCGGCGTCCCCCCGAGCCACATGTACGCGGCGAGCGGTGAGTCCGCCTGGGAGAACGCGAGGCGTCCCCAGGGGAAGCCGCCGAACGGCCACGCCGAGCGCAGCTCCTCCGCGGCCACCCAGAGCAGCACGAACGCGAGGAGCTGCCACGCCCCGCTGCGCCACACGGCGTGGCCGCGCCGCGCCCACGCCCACGCGGCCCCGAACAGCGCGACGTAGCCCGCCTCGAGCACGGTGAGCGCCGCCCACGGCACGGGGCCGACGGCTTCGTCCGCCCAGGTGATCATCGGCCCGAAGCAGGTCAGGCCCCACACGAGACCCACGAGGGCGTTCCAGCGCGCGGAGTCGCGGCGCAGTGCCAGGTAGAGCAGCGCCATCCCGACCGGGGCGAGCGGAACGAGGCCGGGGTCGGGGAACGCGAGCCGGGTGAACCAGCCGCCGGCCGCGGCGAGCAGGAGCGTCAGCCAGCGGGCGGACGGCGGGACGGGCACCGCAGCAGGGTACGTCAGCGCCCTGGGACCGCCGGACCACCGGCCATCCGGAGCGCACGGCGGGCCCGACCAACCGGCCCGCGCGCCCTTCGTACCGGCGAGGACGAGTCCTGCCGTTTTCTGTTGAGCGCGCGGGCCAGGTCGGAGCTCGGACCGTGCGACACCGGTCAGTGGTCTGTGGTTCCCCCCGGTGCCCGCAACGACGGGCCACTGCGAAACTACCCGCCTCGCCTCGCCTGTCAAGGGGACGTCGGTCCAGGTCAGCGGGATCGGCGCAGGCCAGCGGACCGCCCCCGGCGGGCACCCCGTCGCGGGCCCCGGCGTGTCGCCCGCGTGTCGCGGCGGCGCGTGTGCCGGACGCCACTCGACCGTCGCCGCGTGCCCGAACTTTTCACCCGCCGGACGTGGACGCCGGGCCGGTCAGCCCAGCGCGTCGTGCAGGACGACGCCGGCGCGCACGGTCCGCAGGCACTGCGGCGAGGGCTGATCGGGCCCCAGGTCGGGCAGCAGCGGGCTGCCGGCGCGCGCGTCGGCGCTCCACGACGAGGTGCGCGACGCCTGGACCACCAGGTGCTCGGCACGCCACACCGCGAGGTGCGCCGGTGCCCCGACGCGCAGCTCACCGATGCCGGCGTGGTCGAGGCCCGCGAGGCGCCAGCCACCGCGGGTGGCCGCACGGAACGCGGCGCGCACGGAGATCCGCTGGTCCGGCTCGTGGTGGCCGGCGGCGGCGCGCACACCGGCCCACGGGTCCAGAGGCGTGACCGGAGCGTCCGAGCCCAGGGCGAGCGGGACACCGGCAGCAGCGAGGTCGGCCAGGGGGTTCAGCGCCGCGGCGCGCCCCGGGCCCAGGCGTGCGGCGTACATGCCGTCCGGCCCGCCCCAGGCAGCGTCGAACGCCGGTTGGACGGACAGCCGCAGACCGAGCAGCACGATCTGCGCCAGCGAGTGGGCGTCGACCATCTCGGCGTGCTCGAGCCGGTGGCCCGCCGCGGCGATCGCTGCCGTGCCCTCGACGTCGGCGGCGGTCCGCAGGCCCAGCAGCAGCTCGTCGAGCGCGCGGTCCCCGATGACGTGGAACGCGGCGTGCGAGCCGGCACGGGTCACGGCGGTCACGTGGTTGGCGATCTGCTCGGCCGTGAGCTGCAGGGCGCCCGACGTCGGGGCGTCGGCGTACGGGTGGCGCAGCGCCGCGGTGCGCGATCCCAGCGACCCGTCGACGTTCAGGTCGCCGCCGATGCCCGTCAGGCCGGGCAGGTCGGCCAGCAGCGCCCGTGCGTCGTCGACCGTCACGCAGGGCTCGGCCCGGTAGCCCACGACCAGGGGCAGCCCGGACACGGGGTCGGCCGTCATGGCCATCAGCTCACGCAGTCCGTCGCGGGTGTCGACGTGCGGAGCGGACTGCTCGTGCACGGCGACGATCCCGGCGGCCGCCGCCCGGGCGAGGACGTCCCGGTACAGCGTCGTGCGCTCGCCGGCGTCCACGGCACGGGCGACCGCCCGCGCCGCGTGGTGGGCGGCACCGGTGACGCGGCCGTCCTCCGACCACCCCGGCAGGCCCCGCAGGCCGGCCAGGTCGGCCAGCGCGCTCGAGACGATAGCGGAGTGCACGTCGACGCGTGCCAGGTACACCGGCAGCCCCTGGCCGGCCACGTCGAGCTCGTCGCGCGTCGGCGGGCGCCGCTCCGGCCACGCGCCGTCGTCCCACCCCGTGCCCAGCACGACGCGGCGGTCGCCTGCTGCCCGTTCGGCCGCGACCCGCGCCACGGCGTCGAGCGCGGCAGGCAGGCTCCGCACTCCCCCGGCCGCGCTCAGGTCGAGACCGGCGGCGGCCAGGCCCGTCTCCAGGAGGTGCACGTGCGCATCGACGAACGCCGGGGCGACGAGCGCCCCGTCGAGCTCGACGACCTCGTCGACGCCGGCGACGAGGCCGTCGGCGGTGTCGTCCGACCCCATCCAGGCGATGACGCCGTCCTCGACGAGCACCGCCTCGGCGAAGGGGTCCGCGGGAGAGTGCACGACACCGTGCCGGTAGAGGGTCGCGCTCACATCAGCCCACGATAGGCCCACCCGGGGCGGACGCGGAACGCGGAGGAGGACGGGCGTCCTGCTCGCCGTCGGCTCAGACGGCCGAGTACGCCACGACGCCGCGCCGCAGCGCGGTCACCGCGCGGTCGGCCGTGGTGCGCAGCCGGGCGGTCGGTGCGGCGCCGGCGATCTGGTCGAGCACGTCGACGACCTGCTTGCACCACCGCACGAAGTCCCCGGCGGCGAGGTCCGACCCGCGCAGCACCGCGTCCAGGCTGCGCCCGGCCGCCCACCGGTGGATCGGCTCCACCAGCCCCAGGTCGAGCGGCTGGATGGTGTCGAGCCGCGCCTCGTGCTCGAGGTCCTCGAGCTGGGACCACGCCCGCACGGCCGCGTCGAGCGCGCGGCCCAGCCGGCTGTCCGGCCCCCCGGGGACGCGCGCCTCCGCGTCGTCGTCGCGCCTCGAGCGGTACACGATGGTCGAGACGGCCGCCGCCAGGCCCGGCGGGTCGAGCTCGTCCCACACGCCCCGTCGCAGGCACTCCGCGAGCACGAGGTCGTTCTCGGCGTACAGCCGGCGCAGCCAGCGGCCGTCGTCGGTGACCCGCAGCGCTCCGTCCTCGTCGGTCGTCAGGTACCCGAGCGTGCCGAGCACGTCGCACGTCCGGTCGAAGACCGCCGCGATCGACCCGGTCCGCCCGGAGATCCGGCGCACCAGCGCCGCGTGCTCGTCACGCAGCCGCTCCCACCGCTCCGCCCAGCGCGCGTGGTCCTCCCGCTCCGGGCACCGGTGGCACGGATGAGCGCGCAGGGTGCGCCGCAGGGCCTCGAGCTCGGCGTCCTCGGCCGCAGCCGACCGCTGCTGGTCCCGGCGCCCGCCGGCACGCGTCGGCGACGGCACGACGTCCAGCTCGTCGAGCCGTGCCCGCAGACGCGCGGCCAGGTCGCGCCGGGCGGCGGGAACCCGCACCTCGAACCGCCCGGGCACCTTGAGCCGCCCGACGGTCCGGAGCCCCGGCCCGGCGTCGGCCACCGTCAGCCTGCGCACCTGCCGGTCGGTCGTCAGGACGGTGGGACGAGGGCCGTCGAACCCGCCGCCACCGCCGGGGTCCACCACGACCGCGTGCTGCGGACGCCTCCCGGCGGGGATCTCCACGACGTCGCCGACGCGCAGCCCTTCGAGCGTGCGCGCGACGTCCGCGCGCCGCGCCGCGGCGGCGGCCTTGGCCAGACCCCGCTCGCGGTCCGTGAGGGCGCGACGCAGCGCCATGTACTCACCGAAGTCGCCCAGATGGCACGACATCGCCTCGGCGTAGCCCTCGAGCGCCTCGGCGTGCGTCTGGGCCTGACGGGCGAGGCCGACCACACCGCGATCGGCCTGGAACTGCGCGAACGACGTCTCGAGGACCTCGCGGGCACGCTCGCGGCCCACCTGCGCGACCAGGTTGACCGCCATGTTGTACGTCGGCCGGAACGACGAGCGCAGCGGGTACAGCCGCCGGGATGCCAGACCGGCGAGCTGCACGGGGTCCAGACCCCCGTGCGCGACCACCACGGCGTGCCCCTCGGTGTCGATGCCGCGCCGGCCGGCGCGTCCCGTGAGCTGGGTGTACTCCCCCGGTGTCACGTCGACGTGCGCGCTGCCGTCCCACTTGACGAGCTTCTCCAGGACGACCGACCGGGCCGGCATGTTGATGCCGAGCGCGAGCGTCTCGGTGGCGAAGACGACCTTGACCCAGCCGCGGGAGAACAGGTCCTCGACGGTCTCCTTGAACAGCGGCAGCATGCCCGCGTGGTGGGCGGCGACGCCGCGGACGAGGGCCTCGACGAACGTGTCGAACCCCAGCACGCCGAGGTCCTCCGGCGGGATGGCCGCGCAGCGCTCCTCCGCGACCCGGCGGATCTCCGCCTGCTCGCGGGGGGTGGTCAGGCCCACGCCCGCCGTCAGGCACTGCTGCACGGCCGCCTCGCACCCGGCACGCGAGAAGATGAACACGATCGCGGGCAGCAGTCCCGCGTCGGCGAGCTCCCCGACGACGACGAACCGCGGAGCCGGCCGCACGCCGACGCCCGGGCGCTGGCCGCCGCGGCCCCGGTACCCGCGGTCCCGCGGCCCGCGGCGCTCGCGACCGTCGGGCTCGTGGCGACGCAGCAGGCGCGTGAGGTCCGGGTTGATGGGCGGGTCCGCGCCCGGTGCCGTCGGGTCGACGTGCCCGGCGTACAGGTCGAGCAGCTGGTCCCCGACGAGCACGTGCTGGCCCAGCGGGACGGGACGGTGCTCGCTCACCACCACGGTCGTGTCGCCACGCACGGTGGCCAGCCAGTCCCCGAACTCCTCGGCGTTCGACACCGTCGCGGACAGCGACACCAGCTGCACGTCGTCGGGCAGGTGGATGATCACCTCCTCCCACACCGGGCCGCGGAACCGGTCGGCCAGGTAGTGGACCTCGTCCATGACGACGTACCCCAGCCCGTCCAGCGCCGCGGAGCCCGCGTACAGCATGTTGCGCAGCACCTCGGTGGTCATGACGACGACGTCGGCGTCCCCGTTGACCGTCGTGTCACCCGTGAGCAGCCCGACGCGCTCGGCGCCGTGCACGCGGGCCAGGTCGGCGTACTTCTGGTTGGACAGCGCCTTGATGGGCGTCGTGTAGAACGCCTTGCGCCCCGAGGCGAGCGCGAGGTGCACGGCGAACTCCCCCACCACCGTCTTGCCCGCGCCGGTCGGCGCCGCGACGAGCACGCCGCTGCCGCGCTCGAGCGCCGCGCACGCCTCGACCTGGAACTCGTCGAGGGGGAAGTCCAGGCCGGCGCGGAAGGTGGCGAGCTCGCCGCGGTCGGCCGCTGCACGGCGGCGCGACGCGGCGTAGCGCTCCGCGGGCGACGGCTCGGCCGGTCCGGGGGCGGTGGAGCCCGGGACGGTGCGGGGGGTGCGGGGACGCGATGGCACGGGCCCACCCTAGGCACGCCGCGGCGGTGCGCTACCCGAGGAGACCGAGCGCCGCGGGCACGACCTCGACCAGCAGGGGCAGCGGCCCGACGCGCTCGCCGTCCGCGAAGACCGTGGGCGGGTGCCCCCCGAGCCCGGGCGCGTGCTCGACGAGGACACGCCGTCCCCGCATCGCCCGCACCCGCGGGTCGCCCAGGTGCCGGCCCCCGTAGATGCGCGGGAAGATCCCGACGGCCCCCCGGCGGGTGAACGGGCCGGCCACGACGACGTCGAGCAGGCCGTCGTCCGGCACGGCGTCCGGGGCGATCGGCAGGCCGCCACCGAACCACGGCGTGTTCGCGACCGCGACGAGCGTCCCGGCCGACTCCCACGTGTCGTCGTCGACGCGCACGCGATACCCGTAGGGCCGGAACGCCGCCAGCTCCGGCACCAGCGCTCGCAGGTAGCGCGCATGACCGTTCGGCCAGGTCAGGGCATTCGCGCGGGCGTTGACCGCCGCGTCGAGGCCGCACGACAGCACTCCGGCGTACCACGTGGCGCCGGTGCCGTCGGGCGGCCCGGCACGCACCGCGTCGACGCGACGCGGGCCCGTCCGCAGCGCGCGGTCGACGACCGCCACGGCCTTGTCGACGTCGCCGCGGGGCAGCCCGTAGGCGCGGGCGATGTCGTTGCCGGTGCCGACGGCGACGATGCCCAGCGGCAGGTCGGTGCCCGCCACCACGTCGACGCCGAGGTGCACCATGCCGTCGCCGCCGACGACGACCAGCGCGTCGAGCCCGGCGGTCGCGGCCTGCCGCGCCCGGTCGGTGGCCTGGACGAGGGTCGGCGCTGACAGGTCGTGCACGTCGTGCCCCGCACGTTCGAGGAGCCGGTGCGCGCGTCTGCCGACGCTGCTGCTCCCCCTGCCCGCGACCGGGTTGACGATCAGCCCGAGGGTGCTCACGCGGTGCCCGTGGCGGTGTCGCCGCCACGTGCGGCGCGGGGCGCGTCGTCGTCGTCGGGCGTGGTCCCGTCGAGACGGGGCAGGCCCTGGGCGACCAGTCGACGGTCGAGTCGACGGTCGTGCAGCACGCACATGCCGAGCGCTGCGAAGAAGAGCAGGCAGATCGGTATCGCCACGGCGAGCATGGTCACGGCGTCCGGGGTCGGGGTCGCGATCGCGGCGAACACGAACGCGACCAGCACTGCCCAGCGCCAGCCGGCGGCCCACGTCCGGGCGCGGACCAGACCCGTGAGGTTCAGGGCGACCATCACCACGGGCAGCAGGAACCCGAGGCCGAAGGCCAGGACGACGCGCATGAAGAAGCCCAGGTAGAGCTGTGCGTCCACCCAGTTCGTCGTGCCGGCGGGTGCGAACTCGGTGAACAGGTGGACCGCGTTCGGCACGGCCCACCAGGCGAGCCCCGCACCGGCGAGGAACAGCGGGACACCGACGGCGAGGAAGCCGACGGCGTAGCGACGTTCCTTGGACGTGAGGCCAGGGGTGACGAACGCCCAGAGCTGGTAGATCCACCACGGGGCGGTGAACAGCACGCCCAGGAAGAGCGAGACCTTGACCCGGACGTCGAACGCCGTCGCGACGCCCTGGAAGTTGAGGGCGACGCGGTCGTCACGGGCGTCGGCGGCGTCGAGGATGGGCGCCTGCAGCAGGTCGAAGACCGGTTCGTAGACCATCCAGCCGACGACTCCGCCGACGACCAGTCCGAGCGCGATGAGCACGACCCTGCGGCGCAGCTCGCGCAGGTGCTCGCGCAGCGGCATGCGACCGGCGTCGTCGGGGTCGCGCCGGGGCTTCCGGCTCACGGGCGGCTCAGGGTCGCGGCGCGGCGGGCGGCGTCGCCGCCGGGGGCGGGGGCGGCACATCGGTGCCGTGGTCGGCCGTGGTGCCCGTCACCGGGTCCGGCACGACGTGGCTGTCGTTGCGCCTGCCGTCGTCGGCGAGGTCCTTGACCTCGTTCTTGAAGATCTTCATCGACTGGCCGATGCTCTTGGCCAGGCCCGGCAGACGGTTCGCCCCGAACAGGAGCAGGATCACCACCAGGACGATGAGCACGTGCCAGGCACTGACGTTCCTGAGCATGACGACCCCTCTGTGTCCGTTGTTCCCGCGCCGCTGAGTCTACGTGGCCGCCGTGGTGTGCCGGAGCCGGTGAGCCGGCCCGGGGCGCCGGGTGGGTCAGCCGAGCCAGCGGCCCGCTGCGTCGGCCACCGTCCGGCGGTGCTGGTCGCGACGGCGCAGCCGGTGCTCCCTGCGCACGGCGCGCAGCTGCTCCACGCGGTCCCGCAGCGCCTGCGCGTCACCGCCCAGCGCGGGACGGACGGCTTCCTGCTCGGCGCGCGCGGCGTCCTCGAGCAAGGCCGCCCGCGTGGCGAGCTGGTCGGCGACCTCACCGGCGCGCGCCAGCTCCTCACCGAGGGCGACGGCCGCGCTCCACAGCCGCCGCACCAGCAGGAACGCACCCGCGAGGGTCGCCAGGACCAGCACGGTCCAGACCGAGAACCACAGCATGTCAGGTCTCCTCCGCGGTGGTCGCGAGCAGCGGACCGTACGCCTCGAGCGCGGCGCGTGCGGCCGCTGCCGTGTCCTGCGCGACGTGCGGCGGCCGCACGTCCAGGACGTCCTCGGCGACCTGCAGGAGCAGGTGCCGCAGCCACGCCGGCTGCACGACGCGCACGTCCACCTCGAAGGCGCCGCCCGCGAGCTCGCGCGTGTGCTCGACCGGCACGGTCTCGGCGACCCAGCGGGCGCGCCCGCTCAGCCGGACGGTCACCAGGTCGCCCGACGACGGGTCGGGCTGGAACACGTCGGAGTCCGCCGCGAGCGGGTGCTCGCCGGCCGCCTCGTCCAGCACCGTGGCCTCGACGACGCGGTCCAGCCGGAACCTGCGCTCGGCGTCCGCGGCCAGCGACCAGGCGATGAGGTACGAGCTCTCGTCCTGGCTGACGAGCCGGATCGGGTCGACGTCGCGCTCGGTGACCGTGTCGGACGCGTCGGCGTACCGCAGGCGCAGCCGGCGACGCCCCGCCAGGGCCTTGCCGACGGCGGCGGCGACGGCGGGCACGGCACCGACCTTCAGCTCGACGTCCAGCGGCACGCCGGCGGCGGCGTCGCCCGTGGCGGCCTGGACCTTGGCGATGACGGAGTCGAGGACCGCGGCCCGCTCGGCGTCGAGCGCCGGCCGCAGCGCGGCGAGCGAGCGCAGCGCGGCGAGCAGCGCGACGCCCTCGCGCGGCCCCAGACGCAGCGGACGGGTCATCCCCCGGCCCTCGGTGAGCCGCACGACGCCCTGCTCGTAGGACGAGGCGTCGAAGTCGATGAGGTCGTCGGGCAGGTACCCGGGCGTGCCGGTGACCCACAGCGTGTCGATGTCCGCCATGACCTGGGCCGGTGTGACGCCGAACTGCGCCGCCACCTGGTCCACGGGGACGTCCTCGTGGCGCTCCAGGTAGGCGATCATCCCCAGCATCCGTACCAGGCGGTCGCTCGCGCGCTCAGGCACCGCGCGCCTCCTCGACGTCGGCCCGTCGGTCACCGGCAGGCGGCCGCCGCCGGTCGAGGGTGGCCGCGACCCGCAGCAGCCCCAGGACCGCGTCGCGCACCTGCGGCGGGTCGAGCACGAGCACTGCGTCCCCGTACCCGACGACCTCCTCGGCGAGCTCCCAGTCGATCCGGTAGGGCACGGCGACCAGGTCACGTCCTCGCAGCACCTGCTCGGCGCCGGCGGGCAGGGCAGCGTCGGGGGGCACCCGGGTCGCGCGGGCACGCAGCGCGCCCGCACGCTCGGGCGTCACCGCGAGGAGCGCCGTGCGCTCGGGACCGTCGCCCATCCACGCGCGTGACGCCTCGGCGAGCTCGGCGGCGGTCGGTGCCGGGAACCCGCCGGGCTCCCCCAGCGGACGGACGGCCCCGCGGATGCGCCGCAGCCGGAACGACCGGCTCGCGCCACGGTCCCGGTCCCGGGCCAGCAGCACCCAGCCGCCACGTCGGGCGAGCAGCTTCCACGGCTCGACGTGCCGCTCGCGGACCTCTCCCGTCGTGGCCGCGTGGTACGTGAACTGCACGGCCTGCCGGTTCTGGACGGCGTCGACCAGCGGGCCGAAGGCGTCACCGCCGGCCCGCACCCGCGGCGCGAGCCCCGCCACCAGGTCGTGCGCCTCGGGGGCGGCGCCCACCGCCCGGAGCTTGGTGAGCGCACGGGTCGAGTCGGCGCGCAGGGACTGGTCCTGCCACACCTGTGCGGCCAGCCCGAGGACCCCGAGCTCGGCTGCCGTCAGCTCGATCGGTGGCAGCGACCAGTGGGCGGTGTCGATGCGGTAGCCGATGTCGTCACCGTGCCCCGCGTGGGTCACGGTCAGCACCGGGACGCCCAGCTCGCGCAGCGTGTCCTTGTCCCGCTCGAACATCCGCTCGAAGGCGTCGTCGGAGGGGGCGTCGCCGTACCCGGCGACGGACGAGCGCACCTGCTCCTTGGTCATCCGGCCCGGGGTGTTCACCAGGGCGATGACGAGGTTGAGCAGGCGCTCGGCGGGCGGGATCGCGGGGGGCATCGGGCTACACGGTAGTCGCCGGAGGCGGGCGCGCGGGCGTCGGAGGCGTCCGGCACGCCGGTAGCGTGGGCGCGTGATCGCATGGCGTGCGGGAGTGGTGACGGAGTGCCGGGCCCGGTGGGACGGTGCGTGCGAGTCGACGGTCGCGCTGGACGGTGAGGACCGCACGGTCCGTGCGCTGTCGTACCCGCACCTCGTGGGTGAGGTCGTGCCGGGCGCCCACGTGCTGCTCAACGCGACGGCCCTGCTGCGCGGCCTGGGCACGGGCGGGTACGCGCTGGTCGTCGCGCGCACCGACGCACTGGTCCCCGACCCGCTGCCGGGCCCGGGGCACCTCGTCAAGGCGCGCTACACCCCGCTCCAGGCGATGGTCCTGGGCGTCGACGACCAGGAGTCGCCCCACCACGACGTGCTGCGCGACGCGGACGACCTGGACGGCCTGCCCGTGGTCGTCGCCGACCTGCACTCGGCCCTCCCGGCGGTCGTGGCCGGTGCGCGTGCCGCCGCCGAGCGGCTCGGGCGGCCCGCCCCGCGCGTGGCCTACGTGATGACCGACGGGGGCGCGCTGCCCGCGTGGTTCTCGCGCGCGGTCGACGGCCTGCGGTCGGCGGGCTGGGTCGAGGCGTGCGTGACGACGGGACAGGCGTTCGGCGGCGACCTCGAGGCCGTCACCGTGCACACGGGCCTGCTCGCCGCGCACCACGTGGTGGGCGCCGACCTCGTCGTGGTGGCGCAGGGACCCGGCAACCTCGGCACCGGCACCCGGTGGGGCTTCTCGGGTGTCGCCGCAGGTGAGGCCCTCAACGCGGCCGGCGTGCTCGGCGGCCGCCCCGTGGCCTCGCTGCGGGTGTCGGGCGCGGACGCGCGCGACCGGCACCTGGGCGTGTCGCACCACTCGTCGACCGCGTACGGCCGGGTCGCCCTGTCCCCCGCCGACGTGGTGGTGCCCCGGTTCGCCGCCGAGCTGCCGGGGACGCCGCAGGACCTGACGGCGGACCCCGACGCCGCCTCGTGGGCAGCCCTGACGGACCGCGTCCGGGACCAGGCGGCCGAGCTGGTGGCGCCGCGCGGCCGGCACACCGCCGTGACGGTCGACGCGGACGACGCCCTGCTCGACGCGCTGCGCACGTCACCGGTGCGGCTGTCGACCATGGGCCGCGGCCTGGACGCCGACCCGGCGGCGTTCCTCGCGGCCGCCGTCGCCGGCGTGCACGCCGTCATGTCGTCCTGAAGGGCCGCCGCCGGACGTCAGTCGTCGGTCGGCGTCGCGCTGCGGCGTGCCACGAGCGTCGCGAGCCGGCGCGCCTCGCGCTCGGCGCGCTCACCGTCGGCGCGCTGCACGCCCATCACGGCGAGGGTGTCGCCGTCGGCGAGGTCGAGCTGCACCCAGGGCCGGCCCTGACCGAACCGCACGGAGACGATCTCGGCCCACGTGACGTGCCGCGTGACGAGGAGGTTGCGCACCCGCAGCCCCGTGGCGTCCGGCACCGCGACGACTGACGCCTGCCGCCAGCAGAACCACACGATCGCGAGGCCGAACAGCGCGAACCCGATCTGGTCGAGCACCGCCAGGCCCGGCATCGTGAGCACGAGCACCACCGTGAGGACCAGCACGGCCACGGCGACCGTCAGCGTCACCGCGCGGGCGAGCCGGGGCCGGAACGGCGCGGCGAGGTCGTCGTGGGCCGGCACGTCAGATCCGGCAGGCGAGGATCGAGGTGACGAGGATCGCGCGGGCGCCGACGTCGTACAGCGCGTCCATGACGCGGTTCGTCTGGCTGCGGGGCACCATCGCGCGCACGGCCGCCCACTGCCCGTTGTGCAACGGCGAGACGGTCGGGGACTCCAGCCCGGGGGTGATCGCGACGGCCTGCTCGACGAGCTCGAGCGGCACGTCGTAGTCCATGAGGACGTACTCGCGCGCCGTCAGGACGCCCTGCAGACGCCGCGTCAGGATGTCCAGGCCCGCGGGCTGGTCGACGTCGGCGCGGCGCACCAGGACGGCCTCGGAGCGCAGGATGGGCTCGCCGAAGACCTCGAGGCCGGCGGCACGCAGCGTGGAGCCGGTCTCGACGACGTCGGCGATGACGTCGGCGACGCCCAGCCGGATCGCGGACTCGACCGCGCCGTCCAGGCGCACGACGGCCTCCGGCTCGATGCCCCGCTCGCGCAGGTAGGCCGAGACGAGCTCGGAGTACGACGTGGCGACGCGCAGCCCCGCGATCTGGCGGGCGTCGGTCAGCCGGCCGGCGGTCCCCGCGAAGCGGAACGTGGAGCGTGCGAAGCCCAGAGGCAGGTGCTCGACCGCCGACGACGCGGAGTCGATGAGCAGGTCGCGACCGGTGATGCCGACGTCGACCGTGCCGGCGCCGACGTAGACCGCGACGTCCCGCGGGCGCAGGAAGAAGAACTCGACGTCGTTGTCCGGGTCGGGCAGGACGAGCTCGCGGGCGTCGCGGCGCTGCCGGTAGCCGGCCTCGCGCAACATGGAGACGGCGGGCTCGGACAGGGAGCCCTTGTTGGGGACGGCGATCCTCAGCACGGTGTCCTCGGTGGTTCGGTGGGGTGTCGGCGGGGGCGGGACGACGGGCGCGGCGGCCCGTGCGTCACAGATGCGTGTACACGTCCTGCAGGGTCAGGCCCTTGGCGAGCATGAGCACCTGCAGGTGGTACAGCAGCTGCGAGATCTCCTCGGCGGCGCGCGCGTCGGACTCGTGCTCGGCCGCCATCCAGACCTCGGCGGCCTCCTCGACGACCTTCTTGCCGATGGCATGCACCCCGGCGTCCAGCTCGGCGACGGTGCCCGACCCCTCGGGGCGCGTGGCGGCCTTCTGCGACAGCTCGGCGAACAGCTCCTCGAACGACTTCACGACACGAGCCTAGACGTCCGTCCGGGTGCCGCCGCACACGTGTCCGTCAGGCGTCGCCGAGCGAGCGCAGGGCCAGGGCGGTGGCGACGGCCGCCTGCGCGGCCTCGGCGCCCTTGTCCTCGTGCGACCCGGGCAGCCCGGCGCGGTCGATCGCCTGCTGCTCGTCGTCGCACGTCAGCACACCGAACCCGACCGGGACGCCGGTGCGCAGACCGACCTCGGTCAGGCCCCACGTGGCGGCCTGGCACACGTAGTCGAAGTGGGGCGTGCCGCCGCGGATCACCACGCCGAGCGCGACGACGGCGTCGGCGCCGCCGGCGGCGCGCTGCGCGGCGACCGGCAGCTCGAACGAGCCCGGGACGCGCACCGTGGTGACGTCCTCGACGCCCGCCTCGGCCAGCGCACGCTGCGCACCGGCGACCAGGCCGTCCATGACGGTCGTGTGCCAGCTCGCCGCGACGACGACGACCCGCAGGCCGCGGCCGTCCAGCTCGAGGGTGGGTGCACCTGCGCCGCTCATGCCAGCTCCTCCAGGGGGTCGAACGTGTGGTCGGTCGTGTCGGTCCCCGCGGGTGCGGGGCCGGCGATGACGGGCGCGACGTGCACGGGGGGCACGAGCGCCGGGGTGCGGGCGTCGCCGTCGACGTCGTCGAGGTGCAGCGCGTGGCCCATGCTCGTGGCCTTGGTGCGCAGGTACGCCTCGTTGTGCGGGGTGCGCCCGACCTCCAGGCCGCGCACCTGCGTGACCTCGATGCCGTGCGCGCGCAGGCCCTCGACCTTCGCGGGGTTGTTGGTCAGGAGCCGCACGCGCCGCACGCCCAGGTCGGCGAGGATCGCCGCGGCGGCGCCGTACTCGCGGCGGTCCGCCGGCCAGCCGAGGTCGACGTTCGCCTCGATGGTGTCGCGGCCCACGTCCTGCAGGGCGTACGCGGCGACCTTCGCCAGCAGCCCGATCCCCCGGCCCTCGTGGCCGCGCATGTACACGACGGCCCCGCCCTCGGCGGCGGCGATCTCGAGGGCCGCGTCGAGCTGCGGGCCGCAGTCGCAGCGGGCGGAGCCGAACGCGTCGCCCGTCAGGCACTCGGAGTGCACCCGCACGGTCGGCTCGTCCGCGAGGCCGGCCGTCGACACCAGGGCGACGTGCTCGTCACCCGTGCGCAGGTCGCGGTACCCGTGGATGCGGAAGTCGCCGTGACGCGTCGGCAGGTACGCGGTGTGCGTCGCGTGGACCCGCGGGGTGGCGTCGGGGTCGACCTGCTCGGTCGGGCCGGTGTCCCCGTGCGCCACGCGCCAGGCCCGCAGGTCCGCGATGGTGAGCAGGACCAGGCCGGCGGCGGCGGCGATCCGCGCCGCCTCGGGCAGCCGGACCATCTGCCCGTCGTCGCGCACGAGCTCGGCGATCGCGCCGACGGGCTCGAGGCCCGCCAGCCGGCACAGGTCGACGGCGGCCTCGGTGTGCCCCGCGCGGTGCAGCACGCCTCCCGGCACCGCCCGCAGGGGCAGGACGTGACCGGGCCGGATCAGGTCGCCGTGCCCCGACGCGGGGTCCGCGAGGACGCGCAGCGTCCGTGCGCGGTCCGCGGCGGAGATGCCCGTGGTCACGCCCGTCGCCGCGTCGACGGTCACGGTGTACGCCGTCCGCCGGGGGTCCTGGCTGTGCGGCACCATCAGCGGCAGGTCGAGCGCGTCGGCACGGGCCGCAGGCATGGGTGCGCACAGGTAGCCCGACGAGTGCCGGATGGTCCAGGCCACCCACTCGGGGGTCGCGGACTGCGCCGCGAGGACCACGTCCGCCTCGTTCTCGCGGTCGAGGGAGTCGGCGACGAGCACCGGGCGTCCCGCGCGCAGCGCCTCGAGCGCCTCCTCGACGGTGCCCAACCGGATGTCGTCGCTCATCGCAGCGCTCCCCCTGTCGCGAGCAGCCGCTCGGTGTACTTCGCCAGGACGTCGACCTCGAGGTTCACGCGCGCGCCGGGCTGCAGCGCCCCCAGCGTGGTGACCTGCAGCGTCGTCGGGATCAGGGAGACCCCGAAGGTGTCGTCGCCCACGTGCGTGACGGTCAGGGACACACCTTGGACCGTGATCGAGCCCTTCTCCGCGACGTACCGCGCGATGGCTGGCTCCAGCCCGATCTCGACGTCGTCCCACCGCGGGCCGGGCCGCCGCGCACGGACGACGCCGACGCCGTCGACGTGCCCCTGCACGACGTGGCCGCCGTACCGGCCACCGACCGCCAGGGCGCGCTCGAGGTTGACCGCGTCGCCCTCGGCCAGGTCGCCCAGCGCCGACCGGCGCAGCGTCTCGGGCATGACGTCGGCGACGAACGTGCCGTCACCGGGCAGCTCGGCCACGGTCAGGCACACGCCGCTGACGGCGATCGAGTCACCCGGCCGCGCGTCGGACGTGACCAGGGGGCCGCGCACGCGCAGCCGCGCGTCCACCCCGTCCCCGTCGCCCGGCGTGAGCGCGACCACGGTGCCCATCTCCTCGACGATGCCGGTGAACATCAGTGCTCCTCCTCGGTGGACGTACGAACGTTCTCGGTGGGGGCGCCGGGCGGTGGCGCGGGCGACGCGACGACGAGCACGTCGGGACCCAGCGGGAGGACCTCGGTCGGCACCAGCCGGATCGCGTCGCGGATCGTGGTGATGCCGAGGTCACCGACCGCCGTGGGGCCCGCACCCAGCAGGACGGGTGCCAGGTACGCGTGCACCTCGTCGACCAGGCCCGCGGCGAGGAACGCCGCCGCGAGCGTGGGTCCGCCCTCGACGAGCACGTGCCGCACCTCGCGGGCCTGCATCACCTGCAGGACGTGCGCCGGGTCGTGCGTGCGGACGTGCACGAGGTCGCCGCCCGGCCCTCGCAGCCGGGAGCCGGCGGGCACGTCACGGTCCCCCACGACGACACGCAGCGGCTGGTGCTCCACCAACGACCCGTCCAGGGTCCGCGCCGTCAGCGACGGGTCGTCCGCCAGGACCGTCCCGGTCCCGACCACGATCGCCCCGACCTCCGCCCGCAGCGTGTGGGCGTGCCGGCGCGCCACGTCCGACGTGATCCACCGGCTCGAGCCGTCGGCCGCCGCGACCCGGCCGTCCAGGGTCGAGGCGATCTTGAGCGTCACGAAGGGCCGGCCGCGCCGCACGGCGGACAGCCAGGGCGCCAGCAGCCGGCTGCCCTCGTCCTGCAGCGCGCCGGTCACGACGTCCACCCCGGCGTCCCGCAGGCGCCGCGCTCCCCCGGCTGCCACCGGGTTCGGGTCCTCCACCGCGACGACCACACGCGCGACGCCCGCGTCGACCAGCGCCACCGAGCACGGACCCGTCCGGCCGGTGTGGTCGCACGGCTCGAGCGTCACGACCGCGGTCGCGCCGCGCACGTCGGCGCCGCGCTCGCGGGCGTCCGCCAGGGCGGCGACCTCGGCGTGCGGGGTGCCGGCGCCGCGGTGCCAGCCCTCGCCCAGCACCGTCCCGGTCGCGGCACGACCGGTCGCGGTCTCCGGGGCCAGCAGGACGCACCCGACGCGCGGGTTGGGGCCCGCGGGGCCCCTCGCGGCGAGCTCGAGCGCGCGGCGCATGGCGGCGACCTCGTGCGGGTGCACGCGGGCCGCGACGTCGGTGACGTCCGCGGGGGTGGGCGCCGTGGCGCCCGTGGTCGTGCTCATCGCCCTGCACCTCCGTCGCCTCGCAGGCTCCGGGGTCGCACGGGCGGCAGGCCGCACCGTCACGGCACGCACAGGGGCGCACCGTGCACGCGTCTCCTCCCATCCGGACTTTCACCGTCGGTCCCGGAGTTCCACCAGGTCAACCGCTCACCCCTCGCGGGGCTCACGGGTCGCGGACTGTCACCGCCGGCTCGGACTTTCACCGACCCCGGAGCACGTGTGTGTTCAGTGAACGATGATGCCACACGCCGCATCGCCTACCGCGCGCCGTCCGGCGGACGACCCGCCGCCTCAGGCGTCGACCGTCGGGTGCTCCGCGAGCGACCGCAGCGCGGCGATCTCCGCGGCGACGTCGGGCGCGCCGTACACCGCCGAGCCCGCGACGAACACGTTGGCGCCGGCCCGCGCGATGCGGCCGATGGTCGCGCGCGACACACCGCCGTCCACCTGCACCCACGTGTCGGCGCCGACCGCGTCCACCGCGGCCCGCGTACGGCGGACCTTCGCCAGCGTGCCCTCGATGAACGACTGCCCGCCGAAGCCGGGCTCGACCGTCATCACCAGCACCATGTCAACCTCCCCCAGGAGGTCGAGGAACGGCTCGACGGGCGTCGCCGGCCGCAGCGCGACCGCCGCGCGGACGCCGCCCGCCCGCAGCTCGCGCGCCAGCCGCACGGGCGCCTGCGCCGCCTCGGCGTGGAACGTCACGGACGCCGCACCCGCCTCCGCGTACTGCAGGGCCCAGCGGTCCGCGTCCTCGACCATCAGGTGGACGTCGAGCGGGACGGGGCTCACCTCGGCGAGGCGACGCACGACCGGCAGCCCGATCGTCAGGTTGGGCACGAAGTGCTGGTCCATCACGTCGACGTGCGCGTGGTCCGCCGACGCGATGGCCTGCAGGTCGCGCTCGAGGTTCGCGAAGTCGGCGGACAGGATGCTCGGGTTGATCAGCACGGGAGCCACACGCCCACGCTACCCACGCCGCGACCGCCGCCGTGCGACCCCGGCCGTCAGAGACGTCGCAGCAGCGTGAGGTGCATCGCGTCGGTGCCGTGCACGTGCGGCCACAGCTGCACGTCGGTCCGTCCCGCCACCGGCTGCCAGGCGGGTGCCACCTGCGCCATGACGGGCGCCGCGTCGACGACCTCCACCGGCGTCCCGGCGCGTCCCGCCGCCCGGACCGCGTCGAGCACGACGAGCTGGGTCTCCGCCAGGTGCGGCGAGCACGTCACGTACCCGACGACACCACCCGGACGCACCGCCGCGACCGCCGACGCGAGCAGCTCGCGCTGCAGGGCGCTGAGCGTCGCCAGGTCCGCCGGCGTCCGGCGCCACCGGGACTCCGGGCGCCGCCGCAGCGCACCCAGCCCCGTGCAGGGCGCGTCGAGCAGCACCCGGTCGTACGACGCGGGCTCCAGCGCGCCGACCGTCCGCCCGTCGCTCGTGCGCACCTCCTCGACCGCGTCGCCCGGCACCGCCCGCAGCGCCTGCTCGACGAGGCGGGTGCGGTGCGGCTGCACCTCGTTCGCGACGATCCGCGCCCCCCGCTGAGCCGCCAGCGCACCCAGCAGCGCGGCCTTGCCCCCCGGTCCCGCGCACAGGTCCAGCCACCGGGCGTCGGGCCCTTCGACGGGCGCCGCGACGAACGCCAGCGTCACGAGCTGCGACCCCTCGTCCTGCACGCCCGCGGCCCCGTCCCGCACCGCCGGCAACGCACCGGGGTCGCCCCCGGACAGGACCAGCGCGGTGGGCGCCAGCCCTGCCGGCGTCACGTCCGCCTCCTGCGCTACCTGCGCCGGGTCGGCCAGCCCCGGGCGCACGACGAGCGTCACCCGAGGCGGCGCGTTGTCCGCGGCCAGCAGGGCGCCCAGCTCGTCGGCGGAACGGCCCGCGCCCACCAGGGACTCGCGCATCGCCCGCACGACCCACGCGGGATGGCTCTCCACCGCGGCGAGCCGGGCGACCGGGTCGTCCCCTCGCGGGTCGGCCGCGTCACCGATCCGCTCCAGCCACGCCTCGAGCGGGTGCTCCGAGACCCTGCGCAGGACCGCGTTGACGAACTGCGCGGCACCGGCACCCACCCGCTCCCGCGCCAGGCCGACGGTCTCGGACACCGCGGCGTGCGGGGCGACGCGCATGCCCAGGAGCTGGTGCGCACCCAGGCGCAGCACGTCGAGGACGTTCGGGTCGACCTGGTGGAGCGGACGCGACGACGCCAGGGCGAGCACCGCGTCGTACCTGCCCCGCAGGCGCAGCGTGCCGTAGGCAAGCTCGGTCGCGAACCCCGCGTCACGGCCCGCGATGCGGCGGTCGCGCAGCAGGGGCGGCAGGACCAGGTTCGCGTACGCGTCGGACTCCGCGACGGCGCGCAGCGTGTCGTACGCCGCGTTCCGCGCGGGGTCGGCCTGTCGCGAGCGCTGCGACGGCGCCGCCGTCGTCCGGGCCGCGCGCCCCTGGACGCGCGCCTCGCCCCGCTGCCGACCGCGCGCGTCGCGCCGTGCGTCGGCCGACCGGTCGTCACGACCGCGCCGCTCCTGGCCGCTCATCGTGCCGCCCCCGTCGGCCCGGCGGTGCCGGGCGCTCCGGCGCCGAGCACGGTCCCGGCGGCGAGTCGCGCGCCGCGCGCCCAGTCGGCCGCCGGCATCGGGCGCTTGCCCGGCGCGGTGACGTCACCGAGGCGCACAGCTCCGGCCGCCGTGCCCACGAGCACCTCGTGCTTCTCGGCGCGCACCTCCCCCGGCCGCAGGTCCGTGACCTCCGGCACCGGACGCACCGGGCCCAGGCCGAGACGCTGCGCGTCCGGCAGCGTGGTCCACGCCCCGGGGGCGGGCGTGCAGCCGCGCACCCGGCGGTCGACCGCGTGCGCCGGGTGCTCCCAGCGGACCCGGGCGTCCTCGACCGTGAGCTTCGGGGCGTGGCTCACGCCGTCACCCGGCTGCGGGACGGGCTCCAGCACGCCGTCCTCGAGGGCGTCGAGGGTCCGCACGAGCAGCTCGGCCCCCGCGACGGACAGCCGGCCCAGCAGGTCGCCGGACGTGTCCGTCGGCCGGATCGTCTCGGTCAGGGTCCCGTACACCGGACCGGTGTCGAGCCCTTCCTCCAGCCGGAACGTCGACGCACCGGTCACCTCGTCGCCCGCCATCACGGCGTGCTGCACGGGCGCCGCACCGCGCCAGGCGGGCAGCAGGGAGAAGTGCAGGTTCACCCACCCGTGGCGCGGGACGTCCAGCAGGTCCGCCGGCACGAGGACCCCGTAGGCCACCACCGGGGCCGCGTCGACCGCGAGGTCGGCGATCTGTGCCACCACCTGCGGGTCCCGCAGCGACCGGGGCGTCAGGACCTGCAGCCCGCGCTCGCGGGCGACGGCCGCGACCGCCGACGGCTGCAGCGCGCGCCCCCGTCCGACGCGTGCGTCGGGACGCGTCAGCACGGCGACCACCTCGTGACGGGACGCCAGCAGGGCCTGCAGGGAGGGGACGGCGGCCGCGGGACTTCCCGCGAAGAGCAGACGCATGGGTTCGATCCTAGGTCGCGCGCGACGCCCGCCGGTGCGTCACAGGAGGTCGGCCGGGTCGACCTGGACGCGCACGGTGCCCCCTTCGCGGCGGGCGCTGCGGATCGCGACCGACGCGCCGACGGCCCGCGCGAGGGCGGCACCGTCGGTCGGGGGGACGCGCAGCAGCGTGCGGACCTCGGGTTCCAGCGCCTGGCGGTCGTCCGCGGGCTGCGGGACGGGTCCGAGCACCTCGAGCGCGGGCACGTCGACCCGGGCGACGACGGCCGCGACGGCGTCGCGCGTGCCCGTCAGGGCGGCGACCCGCACGGCGGGCGGCAGCCGCAGCTCCGCGCGTTCGTCGAGCTCACGCTCCGCGAGGCCCGCGGGGTCCCAGCGCACCAGCGCCTGCGTGGGGCGCGCGGCGCCGTCGCCGACGAGCAGCACCTGGCCGCCCTCACCCGTGGGACGGACCAGCGCCGCTGCCGCCAGCCACCGTCGCAGCGCGTCGACCTCCGCACCCAGCCGCTCCCCGGCGCTGGCCACGGCGGCGTCGAGGAGCACGGCCGCCGCGTAGCCGGACGGTGCGTGCGGCTCGGCGCCGGGCGTCGCGACGACGAGCGCGGGACGGTCGGGGACGTCGGCGAGCACGCCGCCGGCGGCGCGTGCGCCCGAGACCCGCACCGTGACGCCGGGGAAGGCGCGTCCGAGCTCCTCCGCGGTGCGCTCGGAGCCGACCCGCACCGACCGCACGCCCGAGGCGCCGCACTCGGTGCACCGCCACCCCGTGGCCAGGCGCGCGCACCAGCCGCAGGACGGCGGCCCGTCGCCGTGGGTGAGCCCGAGCGGACCGTGGCAGGTGGCGCAGCGCGCAGGTGTCCGGCAGCGCACGCAGGCGACGACCGGCACGTACCCGGCGCGCGGCACCTGGACGAGCACGGGACCGGCCGCGAGGGCGTCGCGCATCGCACGCCAGGCGGGCCCGGGGAGCCGTGCGGCGGCAGCCGGTCCCTCGCGCGCCAGCTCGACGCTCGTCAGCGCGCGGACCCGGGGCGCGCGTGCCCGCACGCCCGCACGGTCCGCCGCTACCTCGCGCGCCCAGCCCGTCGCGACCAGGTGCTGCGCCTCCACGGTGCGGGCGTGGCCCCCGACGAGCAGCGCGGCGCCCTCGAGCTCCGAACGCAGCGCGAGCACCTCGCGCACGTGCGGGTACGGCGCGCGCGGCTCCGCGTGCTGCAGGTCACCGTCGTCCCAGCAGACGGCCAGACCCAGGTCCGCGACCGGTGCGAATGCGGACGCCCGCGTGCCGACGACCACCCGTGCGCGTCCGCGCAGGGCGGCGAGGAACGCGCGGTAGCGCGCCGCCGGCCCGTCGTCGGCGACCAGCCGGGCGACGGGCCCGCCGCGCGTGACGTCGTCGAGGCCGACGGCGCGCAGCGCGGCGCACACGCGGTCGACGTCGCGGCCGTCGGGGACGACCACGAGGGCGCCCCGCCCGCCCAGCAGGCACGTCGACACCGCCTGGGCCACCGCCGCCGCCCAGGTGTGCTCCCCCGTGCCCGGCAGCGCCGTCCACACGGCACGCGGTGCGCCGCCCGCCAGGACGTGCCGCAGGAACGCCGGGCCGCCCCGGTACGCGGACCAGGCGGGTGCGCCCGCCTCCCCAGTGGCCGGGACCTCGGTGGCGACCGTGGGGGCGTCGTCGCCCGCCCCGTCGTCGCGGTCGGGCTGCTCACCCTCGACGCGTGCGTGCCGGGGCGGGACGGCGAGCCGCAGGACGTCCGCGAGGGTCCCGGCCCAGCGGTCGGCGACGGCGCGCGCGAGGCGGGCCACGGCCGGCGTGACGACGGGCTCCAGCGAGACGACCCGCCGCAGCGGCAGCAGCCGTCCCTCGTGCTCGGCGTGGTCGACCCGCTCGAGGAGCCACCCGTCGACGTCCTGACCGGCGAACCGCACCTTCACGCGGACGCCGGGCTGCGCGGCCGCGTCGAGATTCTCGGGGACGACGTACTCGAAAGGACGGTCGAGGTGCGCGGGCGCCAGGTCCACGCAGACCCGAGCCACCGGCAGCTGCGCCGCCGGGCCCGGCGGCGCCGTCGTCCGACGGCGGCGGGTGGTCGGCGCCACCACCTCGAGCCCCGCCAGCGCGGGCTGCTCGGGTGCGTGGTCGCCGGTCACGCCGCCCATCCCACCACGGCCGGGCCCGATCCCCACGACGCAGCAGGATGCGCGTCGTGACGTGCCCGACGGCGTGCCTCCGGGGTCAGCCGACGGCCGACAGCAGGTCGGCCGTGCGATCCGTGCGCTCCCACGTGAACTCGGGGAGGTCGCGCCCGAAGTGCCCGTACGCGGCCGTGCGGCGGTACACCGGGCGCAGCAGGTCGAGGTCGCGGATGATCGCCGCGGGCCGCAGGTCGAACACCTCGCGGATCGCCGCCGTCAGCCGCTCGTCCGGCACGGTGCCGGTGCCGAACGTCTCGACGTACAGCCCGACCGGGTGCGCCTTGCCGATCGCGTACGCGACCTGCACCTCGCAGCGGCGCGCCAGACCGGCCGCCACGACGTTCTTGGCCACCCACCTCATCGCGTACGCCGCGGAGCGGTCGACCTTGGACGGGTCCTTGCCGGAGAAGGCGCCGCCGCCGTGGCGCGCCATGCCGCCGTAGGTGTCGACGATGATCTTGCGTCCCGTGAGCCCGGCGTCACCCTGGGGTCCACCGATGACGAACTGGCCCGTCGGGTTCACGAGCAGACGGTGCTGCGAGGTGTCGATGCCGACCTCCGCCAGCACGGGTGCCACGACGAGCTCGGCGACCTGCGTGGCGAGGCGGGACTCCAGCAGGTCCGGCTCGTGCTGGGTCGAGACGACGACGGTGTCGAGGGAGACGGGGCGGTCACCGTCGTACCCGATGGTCACCTGCGTCTTGCCGTCGGGCCGCAGACCGGCGAGCGTGCCCTCCTTGCGGACCTGCGCGAGCCGCTCGGCGAGACGGTGCGCGAGCCAGATCGGCAGGGGCAGGAGCGACGGGGTCTCGTCGCTCGCGTACCCGAACATCAGGCCCTGGTCGCCGGCGCCCTGCAGGTCCAGGGGGTCGAGGTCGCTGTCGTCCGAGCGGACCTCGATCGCCTTGTCGACGCCCGCGGCGATGTCCGGCGACTGCTGCCCGATCGAGACGGACACGCCGCACGAGTCACCGTCGAACCCGATGTGCGAGGACGTGTAGCCGATCCCCCGCACCACCTCCCGCACGATCTGCGGGATCTCGACGTACGCGCTCGTGGTCACCTCACCGGCGACGTGCACGAGGCCGGTCGTGACCATCGTCTCGACCGCGACCCGGGCCGTCGTGTCCTGCTCGAGGATCGCGTCGAGGATGGCGTCGGAGATCTGGTCGCAGATCTTGTCGGGGTGCCCCTCGGTCACGGACTCCGAGGTGAACAGGCGGAGCGACGCTGAAGTCATGCCGGAAGCGTAGCGGCGCCGCCCGACGCGCCCGTACCGCCGTCCACGAACGTGGCCACCGCGTCCCAGACGGCGTGGGCGACCTCGGCCTTGGTGCCCGCAGCCGTCGCGACCACCTCGCCCGCGCGGTCGAGGACCGTGACGTCGTTGGTCGTCGTGCCGAAGCCACGACCGTCGCTGACCGGGTTCACGACGAGCAGGTCGGCACCCTTGCGGCGTGCCTTGGCACGCGCGTGGTCGAGCACGGAGCCGTCGGCGTCGCCGGTCTCGGCCGCGAACCCGACGACGACCTGGGGCTGCCGCGGCGGGTGGGTGACCAGCTCGCGCAGGATGTCGGTGGTCTCGACCAGCTCGATCCGCGGCGGCTCGCCGGACTTCTTCAGCTTGGCGTCCGCGACCTCGGCCGGCCGGTAGTCGGCGACCGCGGCGGCCATCACGACGACGTCGGCCTGCAGGGCGGCGGACCTGACGGCGTCCCGGAGCTGCTCACCCGTCTCGACGGGGACCACGTCGACGTCACGTCCGACGTCCGCGAGCACCTCGGCGCCGACGTTCGCCACGACGAGCGTCACCGACCCGCCGCGCTCGGCCGCGGCACGCGCCAGCGCGACGCCCTGCCGTCCGGACGACCTGTTGCCGAGGAACCGCACCGGGTCGAGCGGCTCCCGCGTGCCGCCTGCGGAGACCACGACGCGTCGGCCGGCGAGGTCCGTGCGGCGCGGCGCGGCGAGGCCCAGTGCCGCCGCGGCGATCACCTCGGGCTCGGGCAGGCGACCCGCACCCGAGTCGGTGCCGGTCAGGCGACCCACGTCGGGGTCCAGCACGTGCACGCCGCGGTCACGCAGCGTCGCGACGTTCGCCACCGTCGCGGGGTGCTCCCACATCTCGGTGTGCATCGCGGGCGCCAGCAGCACCGGGCAGCGGGCGACCAGGAGCGTCGCCGTCAGCAGGTCGTCGGCCCGGCCGGCGGCGGCCCGCGCGAGCAGGTCCGCGGTGGCCGGCGCGACGACGACCAGCTCGGCGCCCTTGCCGACGGCGACGTGCGCCACCTGGTCGACGTCCTCGAACACCTCGGTCGTCACCGGCTGCCCGGACAGCGCCTCCCACGTCGCGCGGCCCACGAACTGCAGGGACGAGCGCGTCGGGACGACGCGGACCGTGTGGCCCTGCTCGCGCAGCAGGCGCAGCAGCAGGACGGCCTTGTACGCGGCGATGCCGCCCGCGACACCGAGGACGATGCGCATGGCCGGGGGCTCAGGCCTCCGCGATGGGCTCGGACGTGAGCAGGCCGGCGTCGATCTCGCGCATGGCGATCGACAGCGGCTTCTCCTGCGGGCGGGTGTCGACGAGCGGGCCCACGTACTCCAGGAGGCCCTCGTTGAGCTGCGCGTAGTACGCGTTGATCTGGCGCGCGCGCTTGGCGGAGAACAGCACGAGCGCGTACTTGGAGTCGGCGCGCTCGAGCAGACGGTCGATCGGCGGGTCGGTGATGCCCGTGGGGGCGGCAACGGTTCCGGACACGGAGAACTCCCTGGGGATGGCGGTGCGGGTCTGAGGCGCAGCCGCGCGCGGTGCCCGGGTCGTGCGACGGGCGGCGAGCGGCGCAGTCACCTCACATGGTACCCGCTCGAGCGTGCGGCCCTCCGCTGTCAGGCGGTGATGCCCATGAGGCGCACGAGCTCGTCCGTCGCTCGGTGCACGTCGTCGTTGACGACGACGTGGTCGAACTCGGGTTCGGCCGCCAGCTCGACGCGCGCCGTCGCCAGCCGCCGTTCACGCTCCTCCTCGCCCTCCGTGCCGCGTCCCACGAGGCGCCGCACGAGCTCGTCCCAGGAGGGCGGCGCGAGGAAGACGAACCGCGCCTCGGGCATCGACGCCCGGACCTGGCGAGCACCCTGCAGGTCGATCTCCAGCAGCGCGGGCTCGCCGGCGGCCAGTCGCTCGGTGACCGGGCCCCGCGGCGTGCCGTACCGGTTGCGGCCGTGGACGACCGCCCACTCGAGGAGCTCGCCGCCCGCGACCATCTCGTCGAACCGCTCGTTCGAGACGAAGTGGTAGTGCAGGCCGTCGACCTCACCGGGGCGCGGCTCACGGGTCGTCATGGAGACCGACAACCAGACCTGGGGGTAACGGGCACGGATGTCGGCCGAGACCGTCCCCTTGCCGACCGCCGTCGGTCCGGCGAGAACGGTCAGTCGTGCCGGCTGCGTCGTCATGGGTGGTGCACGTCTCCAGGGAAGTCGGGGTGGGATGGCGCAAACGCCCGGACGTGCGGCGGCGCCCCGCCCGAGGACCGGGCGGGGCGCCGTGTGCCGGGACGCTCAGCCGAAGCGGTCGACGAGCGCCTTGACCTGGTGCGGGCCGAGGCCACGCACCCGTCGCGTCTCGGAGATGCCGATCTCGGACATGATCGCGCGGGCCTTGACCTTCCCCACGCCGGGGAGGGACTCCAGCAGCGCGGCGACCTTGAGCTTGCCGATCGTCTCGTCCTGCTGCCCCTGCTCGATCACCTCGGACAGGGAGCCCTGCGAGTACTTGAGGCGGTTCTTCACCTCGGCACGGGCCTGCCGCGCCGCGGCAGCCTTCTCGAGCGCGGCGGCTCGTTGTTCGGGAGTCAGCGGAGGAAGAGCCACGCGCTTCACCTTCTCGTCACTGGGCCGGAGATCCTGGTCGCCGATGCGCGGGACCTGAGACGAAACTAGCGAGGCGGACCCCGCTCGGCAACGCGGACGTGTCGCGTGTCGCGGTGCGACCTGCGCCGACGCCGTGTCGCGCGTCACGTGGCGGCGTCGTGCGCGGGTCCGACCGGGCGCGGACCTGCGGGTTCCCCCGCGCCCGCCGGCCGTCCGGCGAGCTGCCGGACGTGCGCGACCGTGCAGTCGGCGAGGCGGGGATCCTCTCCGGCGAGCCCGGCCACGACGTCGGCGAACGCCTTGCGCAGCCCGCGGGCGGTGATGGGCATCCCGACCGCGGCGACGGCGCCGGTGCGCGGGTGGACGGACGGGTGCGCCCGGACCCACAGCTGCGGTGGCGGGCTGCCCTGCAGGCTCGCGACCAGCTCGGACCGCACCGGGAGCCAGGCCTGGACCGCCAGCCGCGCCGCGTCCCCCAGCGGGTGCCGCACCCCTCCCAGCCGCACGTCCACGGCGCCCGCGCCCAGGTCGGCGACGTGCGCCCTGCCCAGGTCACGCTCGGTCGCCCCGCTCGCCGCCAGCACCGACACGTGCGCGCGGAACCGCACCCAGACGTGCCACGAGACGCCGTGGGGACGCCCCCCGGAGAGCCGGTCGAGCAGCAGCGCCGCGGGCGTCGCGGCCCGCACGACGGGCGGCGTCGCGGGCCGCCGCAGCAGCGCCTGCGCGGCGTCGGCCGTCGCGGCGTCCAGGTGACCGCGTTCGACACCGAAGCGCAGCAGGGCCCGGACCGCGCCGGCCCGCTGCCGTACCGTCGCCGCGGCGGGTTCCCGGCCGTCGGCCGTGGGGGCGGTGATCCAGCGGACGACGTCACCGGTCGTGAGCACCGCGACGACCGGCTCGTCGCCCAGGACGTCCCGGAGCCCGCCGAGGGCCCAGCGGTGCGCCCGCGCGGTGCTCGCAGCGTGCACGGGAGGGTCGGCGAGGTACTGCCCGACGATCCGGGCCACGGTCAGGTCGGCAGGCACGTCCGCACCCTAGTCACGAGGTCCGACGGTCGACGCGTGTGCGCCCCGGGTGCACAGCGCGACCTCCTCCCCCAGCAGGCTCACGGGTCGCCCTTCCCCACGGGCCGCCGGCCGTGAGGTGCACACGTCGTGGCCTCGTCCGTCGTGGCTTTCTGGGCTGGTCTGTGGGGTGCGTGTTCGAGCTGGTCCGGACCCGTCGAGTCGTGTGGGCGCCAGGTTCCGTTATCGTCTTGACCTGCTCCACGTCGAGGGGTCGGCCCTCATGTGGGCGACAGCCCTGGCCGGGGCGCGCGCAGCGCCGTCAGCGGAGGGCGGCAGCCGCCTCCGAGGCCGCGGCACCCGCAGCGGCCCGCAGCGCCGACACGTCCGGGCCCGCGCGCAGCACTCCCCTGCTCGACGACGCCAGCACCTGGCGCCGTGCGCTGCCGAACACCCGAGCGAGCTCGGGCGCACCGGCCCCCTGCGCACCGACACCGGGCGCCAGGAGCGGGCCGTTGACGTGCGCCAGGTCCACCCCGGCGAGCCGCGCGTCGTCGCCGACGGTCGCACCGACGACGAGCCCGACGGAGCCGAGCGGGTCGGCGCCCGCGTTGAGCGCGGCGGCCCGTGCGGCCACCGCGGCGGCGACGCTCACGCCGTCGGAGGTGCGGGCGTGCTGCACCTCGCGGCCCTCCGTGTTGGAGGTGAGGCACAGCACGAAGAGCCCTCGCCCGCTCTCCCGCGCGAGGTCGACCGCCGGGCCCAGCGCTCCGAAGCCGAGGTACGGCGAGACCGTCAGGGCGTCCCCGGCCAGCGGTGAGCCGTCGCGCAGGTACGCCTCCGCGTACGCCCCCATCGTCGACCCGATGTCGCCGCGCTTCGCGTCGACCACCACGAGGGTGCCGGTCTGCAGGCCGACGGCCACGACCTCCTCGAGCGCGGCGACCCCGGCCGAGCCGTGCCGCTCGAAGAACGCCGCCTGCGGCTTCACCGCGGCGACGCGGCCTGCGAGGGCCTCCATCACACGCAGCGCGAACCGGCGCACGCCCTCGGCGTCGTCCGGCAGGCCCCAGTCCGCCAGCAGCGACGCGTGCGGGTCGATGCCGACGCACAGCGGCCCGTGCGCGTCCATGGCCTCGGCCAGCCGCGCACCGAACGGGCGCCGGGCCGTGGCCGTCACGCCCCGGCCCCGGCCCGGGCCGCCCGGCGCAGCGCCGCGGCGGCGTCGTGCTCCTGCAGGCTCGTGACGCTGAACGGACCCGCCTGCCGCGCCTCGATCGCCTGCACGGCCGCACCGAGCTGCTGCACGGTCGTGACGATCGCCTTGTCCGCCGCCGTGGTCGCGGCACGGATCTCGTAGCCGTCCGCACGCGCTCCCTGGCCGGACGGCGTGTTCACGACCATGTCGATCTCGCCGGCCGTGATGAGGTCGACGATCGTCGGCTCCCCACCGGGTCCGCGGCCGGCCGAGTGCTTGCGCACGACCTGCGCGACGATGCCGCTGCGCCGCAGCACCGCCGACGTGCCCTGCGTCGCGAGGATCTCGAAGCCCAGCTCCACGAGCCGCTTCACCGGGAAGACGATCGACCGCTTGTCGCGGTCCGCCACCGAGATGAACACGCGGCCGGAGGTGGGCAGCCCGCCGAAGGCCGCCTCCTGCGACTTGGCGAACGCCGTCGGGAAGTCGACGTCGAACCCCATGACCTCGCCCGTGGACCGCATCTCCGGCCCGAGGACCGTGTCGACCACCGTGCCGTCGGCGGTCCGGAACCGCTTGAACGGCAGCACGGCCTCCTTGACCGCGATCGGCGCGTCGAGGTCGAGCTCGCTCGCGTCGGTCGCGGGCAGCACGCCGTCGGCACGCAGCTGCGCGATCGAGTGGCCCGTCATGACGAGGGCCGCTGCCTTCGCGAGCGACACGCCCGTGGCCTTCGACACGAACGGCGCGGTGCGCGACGCGCGCGGGTTCGCCTCGAGCACGTAGAGCACGTCGGAGACGAGCGCGAACTGGATGTTGAGCAGCCCGCGCACCCCCACGCCCCGCGCGATGGCCTCGGTGGACTCCCGGATGCGCGCGAGCTCGGCGACCGACAGGGTCACGGGCGGAAGCACGCAGGCCGAGTCGCCCGAGTGCACGCCGGCCTCCTCGATGTGCTCCATGACGCCACCGAGGTACAGCTCGGTCCCGTCGTACAGCGCGTCGACGTCGATCTCGATCGCGTCGTCGAGGAAGCGGTCGATGAGCAGCGGCGGCAGGCTGCCCCCGCGGTCGCCGCCCAGCTGCTCGGAGATCGCGCGCTCGACGTACTCCGTCAGCTGTGCCTCGTCGTAGACGATCTCCATGCCGCGTCCACCCAGGACGTACGACGGGCGCACGAGCACGGGGAACCCGATGCGACGCGCCGTCTCGCGCGCCGCCTCGAGGTTGGTCGCGGTGCCGAACGCGGGGGCCGGCAGGCCGGCGGCCGCCAGCACCTCGCCGAACTCCGCGCGGTCCTCGGCGGCGTCGATCGCCTGCGGCTGGGTACCCAGGATCGGCAGGCCCGCGTCCGACAGCCGCTGCGCCAGCGACAGCGGGGTCTGCCCGCCGAGCGTGACGACGAGACCGGCGACCGGGCCCACGGCCAGCTCCGCCTCGTACACCTCGAGGACGTCCTCGAAGGTCAGCGGCTCGAAGTACAGGCGGTCGGCCGTGTCGTAGTCGGTCGACACGGTCTCGGGGTTGCAGTTGACCATGACGGTCTCGTACTCCCCCTTGAGCGCCAGTGCCGCGTGCACGCAGGAGTAGTCGAACTCGATGCCCTGACCGATCCGGTTGGGCCCCGACCCCAGGATGAGCACGGCCGGGCGCTCGCGCGGGGCCACCTCCGTCTCCTCGTCGTACGACGAGTAGTGGTACGGCGTGCGGGCCGCGAACTCCGCCGCGCAGGTGTCGACCGTCTTGTAGACGGGCCGCACGCCCAGGGCCCAGCGGGTGCGCCGCACGGCGTCCTCGCTGGTCCGACGCAGGGACGCGACCTGCACGTCCGACAGCCCGTGCCGCTTGGCGTGCCGGAGCACGTCGTCCGTGAGCGCCGGGGCGTCGGCCGTAGCCTGCGCGACCTCGTTGACCAGCTGCACCTGGTCGAGGAACCACGGGTCGATGCCCGTGCGGGCGTACACGTCGTCGACGGACACCCCCGCGCGCAGGACCTGCTGCACGTCGACGAGGCGACCCTCGGTGGGCCGGGAGATCGACGCGACGAGCGCGTCCAGCGCCTCGCCCGTCGCCGGCTCGCCGTCCCAGTGGAAGGTCGAGCCCGACTTGTCGAGCGAGCGCATGGCCTTGCCGAGCGCCTCGGTGAAGTTGCGTCCCATCGCCATGGCCTCGCCCACCGACTTCATGGTCGTGGTGAGCGTGTCGTCGGCGGCCGGGAACTTCTC
The DNA here is from genome assembly GCF_024508275.1 of Cellulomonas wangsupingiae. NCBI lineage: Bacteria > Bacillati > Actinomycetota > Actinomycetes > Micrococcales > Cellulomonadaceae > Cellulomonas > Cellulomonas wangsupingiae. Next base: position 2,081,430 of record NZ_CP101989.1, on the reverse strand, counting down.
GAACGCGAACCGCGGGACCTTCACCACGACGTAGTCGAGGGTCGGCTCGAACGACGCCGGCGTCGAGCCCGTGATGTCGTTGGGGATCTCGTCCAGCGTGTAGCCGACGGCGAGCTTCGCGGCGATCTTCGCGATCGGGAAGCCCGTCGCCTTCGACGCCAGCGCCGACGACCGCGACACGCGCGGGTTCATCTCGATGACGATGATCCGGCCGGTGTCCGGGTGCACCGCGAACTGGATGTTGCAGCCGCCGGTGTCGACGCCGACCTCGCGGATCACCGCGATGCCGATGTCACGCATCCGCTGGTACTCGCGGTCCGTGAGCGTGAGCGCCGGCGCGACGGTCACCGAGTCACCCGTGTGCACGCCGACCGGGTCGACGTTCTCGATCGAGCAGACGACCACGACGTTGTCGTGCTTGTCACGCATGAGCTCGAGCTCGTACTCCTTCCACCCGAGGATCGACTCCTCCAGGAGCACCTCGGTGGTCGGCGAGTAGTGCAGGCCCTGCCCGACGATGCGGCGCAGGTCCGCCTCGTCGTACGCGATGCCCGAGCCCAGCCCGCCCATGGTGAACGACGGCCGCACGACCATCGGGTACCCGAGGTCCTCGGCGGCGACGAGCGCCTCGTCGATCGTGTGGATGATCGCCGAGCGCGCGGACTCCCCGCCGCACACCTCCACGACCTCCTTGAACCGCTCGCGGTCCTCGCCCTTCTGGATCGCGGGGATGTTCGCGCCGATGAGCTCGACGTCGTACTTCTCCAGGACGCCGGCCTCGTCGAGCGCGATGGCCGCGTTGAGGGCGGTCTGCCCGCCGAGCGTCGGCAGGATCGCGTCGGGACGCTCCTTGGCGATGATCGTGGTGAGGACCTCGGTGGTGATCGGCTCGACGTACGTGGCGTCGGCGAACTCCGGGTCGGTCATGATCGTGGCCGGGTTGGAGTTGACGAGGACGACCCGCAGGCCCTCCTCCTTGAGCACGCGGCACGCCTGCGTGCCGGAGTAGTCGAACTCGCAGGCCTGGCCGATGACGATCGGGCCGGAGCCGATGACGAGGACGGACTTCAGGTCGTCGCGACGAGGCATCAGGCGGCGCCCTTCTGGGTGCTGGCGGCGTCCGGCGTCGAGCCGTCGCGGTGCGTGGTCATGAGGTCGAGGAAGCGGTCGAAGAGGTACGCGGCGTCGTGCGGGCCGGCCGCGGCCTCGGGGTGGTACTGCACGGAGAACGCCGGCAGGTCGAGCGCCTCGAGGCCCTCGACGACGTCGTCGTTGAGGTCGACGTGCGACACCCGCACCCGCCCGTAGCGGCCGCCGTCGAACGGGGCGACCGTCTCGGCGTCCAGCGGCGCGTCGACCGCGAAGCCGTGGTTGTGCGCCGTGATCTCCACCTTGCCCGTGGTCCGGTCCATGACCGGCTGGTTGACGCCCCGGTGCCCGTACCGCAGCTTGTACGTGCCGAAGCCGAGGGCCCGGCCGAAGAGCTGGTTGCCGTAGCAGATGCCGAAGAACGGGATCCGCCGGTCCAGCACGCCGCGCAGCACGTCGATCTCGTGGCGCGCGGCCGACGGGTCCCCGGGGCCGTTGGAGAAGAACACCCCGTCCGGCTGCACGGCCAGGACCTCGTCGATCGCGGACGTCGCCGGCAGCACGTGCACCTCGACGCCCCGCTCGGCCAGACGCTGCGGCGTCATCGACTTGATGCCCAGGTCGACCGCGGCGACGCGCGCGACCGGCGCGTCGAGCGGCGTGCCGTCCGGCCCCAGGGCCGGCACGACGTACGCGGTGTCCACGCTGACCTCGCCCGCGAGATCGGCGCCGGCCATGAGCGGCGCCGCCAGCACCTCGTCCACGAGCTCGTCGACAGGGCGGCGCTCCCCCTCGGGGCGCGCGAGCGCCGCACCGGAGAAGATGCCGGCCCGCATCACGCCGCGCTCGCGCAGGTGCCGCGTGAGCGCGCGCGTGTCGACGTCGCTGATCCCGACGACGCCCTGCGCACCGAGCTCGTCGTCGAGCGAACGGCGCGACCGCCAGCTGGACGGGCGACGCGCGGGGTCCCGCACGACGTAGCCGGCCACCCAGATGCGACGGGACTCGGCGTCCTCGTCGTTCACCCCGGTGTTGCCGATGTGCGGCGCCGTCATCACGACGATCTGCCGGTGGTACGACGGGTCCGTCAGGGTCTCCTGGTAGCCCGTCATGCCGGTGTTGAAGACGATCTCGCCGACCGTGCGCCCGGTGGCCCCGTAGGCCCGTCCGGCGAACGTGCGGCCGTCCTCGAGGACGAGGATCGCGTCGCTCATGCCTGCTCCTCCTGCGCCGCGGGCGGCGCCGTGTCGGTGTCGGTGGGCGCCGTCAGGGTGCGCGCGGCGGCGAGGAGCGCGGCGCGCTCGTCGTCGTGGCGCACCTGCAGCGCGGTGTCGAGGGCGGTGCCGGTGGTCGGGTCCGGCACCCAGGTGAGGACGACGAGCTCGGCCCGGCCGACGAACTTGCCGGCCTGCCCGCTGCTCGTCGTCACGGCCGTCAGAGCGGCGGACGGGACCCACACGTCGCGGGCACCGGTGCGGGCGACGTGCACGCCGTCCTCGTGCACCCGCACCCGCGCCGGGGAGCGGACGCCGAGGTCGTGCGCCACGACCCGGTCGAGCCAGTCGCCGGAGCGCGTCGAGGAGACGTAGACCGCCTCGACCGCGTCACCGAGGGGAGCACCGGGGACCGCCGGCGCAGCGGGCAGCGTCGGCACGAGGGCCGCGGTGCGCCGGCCCCGAGCCTGCCAGCCGTGCCACATGCCCCACAGCCCGAGCACCGCGAGCGCGGCGAGGATCGTCACGGAGAGCCAGAGGGGCATCAGACGCGCGCCCCCTGCTCGACGAGGGCGCCGTCGAGCACGGTGGCGCGTCCGCGCAGGAACGTCGCGACGACGCTCCCGGGCAGCTCCTGACCGGCGAACGGGGAGTTGACGCTCGCGGTCGCCTGCTGCTCGGGGACGACGACGCGGCGGGCTGCCGGGTCCACGAGCGTGAGGTTGGCGGGCTCGCCGGGGGCGATCGGCCGGCCCTGGCCGGTCAGCCGCCCGATCCGGGCGGGTGCGCTCGACATGACGCGCGCCACGTCGACCCACGTCATGCGGCCGGTGTCGACCATGACGGCCTGCACGACCGACAGCGCGGTCTCCAGGCCCGTCATGCCGAACGCCGCGGCGGCCCACTCGCAGTCCTTGTCCTCGCGGGCGTGCGGCGCGTGGTCGGTGCCCACGGTGTCGATCGTGCCGTCGGCCAGCCCTTCGCGGACCGCCTCGACGTCCTCGGCCGTCCGCAGGGGCGGGTTGACCTTGAACCGCGGGTCGTAGCCGCGCGCCCGCTCGTCGGTGAGCATGAGGTGGTGCGGCGTGACCTCGGCCGTGACGTCGATGCCGCGTGCCTTGGCCCACCTGACGATCTCGACGGAGCCGGCGGTGGACAGGTGCAGGACGTGCAGGCGCGAGCCGACGTGCTCGGCGAGCAGCACGTCGCGCGCGACGATCGCCTCCTCGGCCACCGACGGCCAGCCGGTCAGTCCCAGCTCGGCGGACACGACGCCCTCGTGCATCTGCGCGCCCTCGGTCAGGCGCGGCTCCTGGGCGTGCTGGGCGACCACGCCGTCGAACGCCTTGACGTACTCCAGCGCGCGGCGCATCACGACGGGGTCGTGCACGCACCTGCCGTCGTCGGAGAAGACCCGGACCGCCGCGGCGGAGCGGGCCATCGCGGACAGCTCCGCGAGCCGCTCCCCCGCCAGGCCGACCGTCACGGCACCGACGGGGTGCACGTCGCACCAGCCGGCGTCGCGCCCGAGGCGCCAGACCTGCTCGACGACGCCCGCGGTGTCCTGCGTGGGGGTGGTGTTCGCCATCGCGTGGACGGCCGTGAAGCCGCCGAGCGCGGCCGCGCGCGTGCCCGACTCCACGGTCTCGGCGTCCTCGCGGCCGGGCTCCCGCAGGTGGGTGTGCAGGTCGACCAGGCCGGGCAGCAGGACCAGGCCGTCGGCCTCGACGACGTGCGCGTCGCCGCCGGCACGCCGTGCCTGCGCGCCCAGCGCCGCGACGACGCCGTCCGCGAGCAGCACGTCGGTCGGGTCGCCGCCCAGCGGGCGGGCCCCGGTCAGCAGATACGTCGTCACGCGTGCGCCCTCGTCTCGTCCGTGCGCACGTGCGTGCGCCCCTGCCCGTCACCGGTCCGTGCGCCCGGCTCGCCCCCCGCGAGGAGCAGGTACAGCACCGCCATGCGCACCGCGACCCCGTTGGCGACCTGCTCCACGATCACCGCCCGCGGCGAGTCCGCCGCGTCGGCCGAGATCTCCAGGCCCCGGTTCATCGGCCCGGGGTGCAGCACGACCGCGTGGTCGGGCAGCACCGCCAGCCGTCGGGCGTCGAGCCCGTAGCCGCGGGTGTACTCGAGCGGGCTCGGGAAGAACCCGCCGCCGGCGCTCGACATCCGCTCGCGCTGCACCCGCAGCATCATGACCGCGTCGGGTCCTGTCGCGAGTACCTCGTCCAGGTCGTAGGACACCTCGGCGGGCCACGAGTGCACACCGACCGGCACGAGCGTGGGGGGTGCGACGAGGGTGACGCGGGCGCCGAGCGTCCGCAGGAGCTGCACGTTGGACCGCGCGACGCGGCTGTGCAGGACGTCCCCGACGATCGCGACGTGCACCCCGGCGAGGTCCCGTCCGGTGGCGTCCGCCCGTCCACCGTCGCCGACCAGGTGCCGGCGCAGGGTGTAGGCGTCGAGCAGCGCCTGGGTGGGGTGCTGGTGCATCCCGTCGCCGGCGTTGACCACGGCCCCGTGCGTCCACCCGGAGTACGCCAGCGTGTGGGGTGCGCCGGACGCCTGGTGGCGGATCACCACGGCATCGGCGCCCATCGCCTGCAGCGTCAGGGCGGTGTCCTTGAGCGACTCGCCCTTGGACACGCTCGATCCCTTGGCGGAGAAGTTGATGACGTCGGCCGACAGCCGCTTGGCGGCCGTCTCGAAGGAGATGCGCGTGCGCGTCGAGTCCTCGAAGAACAGGTTGACGACGGTGCGGCCGCGCAGGGTGGGCAGCTTCTTGATCTCGCGTGCCTGGGTGGCGGCCATCTGGCCGGCGGTGTCGAGGACCAGCACGGCCTCGTCGCGGTCCAGGTCGGCGGCCGAGAGCAGGTGCCTCATCGTCCGGCCCCCTCGATGACGACGCGGTCCTCGCCGTCGATCTCCGCCAGCAGCACGCGCACGCGCTCGGCGGTGGCCGTGGGCAGGTTCTTCCCGACGTAGTCGGCGCGGATCGGCAGCTCGCGGTGCCCGCGGTCCACCAGGACGGCGAGCTGCACCGCCCGCGGCCGGCCGAGGTCGCTGATGGCGTCGAGCGCCGCGCGGATCGTCCGGCCCGAGTACAGGACGTCGTCCACGAGGACGACCACCTTGCCGTCGATGCCGTCGCCGGGCACGTAGGTCTCGCCGATCGTGCGGGTGGGCTGGTGCGCCAGGTCGTCGCGGTGCATCGTCACGTCGAGGCTGCCGACCAGGCCCTCCGCCGGCACGTGCTCGACCTGCGCGAGGCGCTGCGCGAGGCGGCGGGCCAGCGGCAGGCCGCGGGTGGGGATGCCCAGCAGGACGACGTCGTCGACACCCTTGTTGCGCTCCACGACCTCGTGGGCGATGCGGGTCAGCGCCCGCCCGACGTCGTCGGCACCGAGGACCGTGGTCCCCGGGGCGGGGCCCGCCCCCTCGGGAGGCGGTACGTGCGTGGCCGGTCGTCCGGGACCGGACGCGGGCGTGCCTGTGCTCATGCGTGCGACTCCTTCCCCGCCTCACAGGACGGGCTTAAAGGGAGGTTGCTCGACGCACCACCCTACCCTCGACCCGTGCTCGCCGGACGCGTGGCACGGCGTGACGCGGCGCACGTCGGTGCCGTCGCGCGGCCGTCACCCGGTTGCCGTTCATGGCGTCGGCGCCACGCGCCGATGTACCCCACATGCTCGGCGACGTCCCCCTGTGGACCACCGTCCTGCAGTTCCTGGCTGCCGGGCTGGTCGGCGGCTTCTGCGTGCTGCAGTGGGTCTGGTGGCGCGGTGCGCTGCGCTCCGACGGCTCCACGTGGGCGCTCGCGCTCTCGGTCGCGATGGCCGCCCTCGTGCTCGTCGCCGGCCTGCACGGCGTCGTCACGCGCCCGGACCTGCACGACGCCCTGGCGTTCCTCCACGGGCAGCTGGTGGGCGCCGTCGCGGTCCTGTGCCTGCCGGCCGTCCGGGCGCTCGGCGGCGCGGGCCCGCGCCTGCGCCCGTGGGTGGCGGTGGCGGTCGCGGCCCTGCTGCTGCGCGCCGCGCTGTGGCCGGTGACCGTCGGTGACGCCCGGGTGCTCGGGCTCCCGGTCGGCCGAGGGCTGGCCGTCGGCCTGCTCCTCGCCGTCGTGGCGCTCGCCGTGACGTACCTGGCGGTCGCGCTCGGCAGGGCGGACCTCACCCCCCTGGGCTGGCTGCTGGTCGGCGCCGGCACCGTGTCCCTGGCCACGCTGGCCGCCGGGATGCTCCTGCCCGGTGAGCCGGTGGGCGCGCTGCTCGCGAGCCTGTGGCCGCTGCCCCTGGCCGTCGGCCTGGAGTCCCTCGCCGCGGTGCGGCTGCGGCGCGCCCAGCTCATGGACCGGCGCCGCGCGGCGATGCGCGACGCGCTGTCCTCCGTCACGAACACGGCCTGGTACCACCGGGACCCCGCCGCGCTGCTCGTCCGGGCGCGTGACGCGGCACGCGAGGTGCTGGGCGACCCGAGCATCGACGGGACGCTGCGCCCCCTGCAGCGTGACCGGTTCGTCGTCGACCTGTTCCCCGAGGAGCCGGACCGGCTCGCACCGCACGAGCGCACGTTCCTCATCGACCTGGGTCTCGTCGTGTCGACCGCCGCCGAGCGCTACGCCCTGACGGACCGCCTGTCACGTGCCGCGGTCACGGACCCCCTGACGGCGCTGCCCAACCGGCGGGCGGTCGACACGCACCTCCTCGAGGTGCTCGAGCGCGCGGCCGTCGAGCGCACCCGGGTCTCGGTCGTCTACTGCGACATCGACGGGTTCAAGGACGTCAACGACCGCGAGGGCCACGGCGCGGGCGACGACCTGCTGCGCGCCACCGCGCAGTACCTGCGCACGTGGGTCGACGCCGACACGTTCGTCGCCCGCCTCGCCGGCGACGAGTTCGCCGTCGTCGTCTCGCGGGCCGGCAGCGACGACACGCTCGCCGACCTGGCGCGTCGGCTGCGCACCGGCTTCGGCACCGCCGTCGGCAGGGCGTCGGGTCCGCGCCTCACGTGCGGGGTCGCGACGTGGACCCCGAGCGAGGTCGTCGACGCGGACGCGCTGCTGCGGCACGCGGACGCCGCGATGCTCGAGGCGAAGCGGACCGCGTCGGGGCACCGCGTCTTCGACCCCGAGATGCGGGCGCGCGCGGAGGACTCCCGACGCGTGCGCGCGGCGCTCGAGCGCGCCGTCGCGGAGGACCGCATCACCGCGTACTTCCAGCCGATCGTCGACACGCGCACGCTCGAGGTCGTCGGGCTGGAGGCGCTGGCGCGCTGGCACGAGGGCGACAGCTTCGTCCTGCCGGAGCACTGGCTGGGTCTCGCCGAGCAGACCGGCCTCATCGTGCCCGTCGGCCGGTCCATGATCCGCCAGGCCCGCCGCGCGCTGGACCGCCACCACATGCCCGTCGCGGTGAACCTCTCGGCGCGCGAGCTCCACGAGCCGGACGTGCTCGAACGCATCGACGAGGCGTGGTCGGGCGGGCCGTGGGAGCACCTGACCATCGAGATCACCGAGACCACGATGCTGCGCACGTCGTCGGCCGTGCCGGTGCTCTCGGAGCTGCGCGCCCGGGGGGTGCGGATCGCGCTCGACGACTTCGGCACGGGGTTCAGCTCGCTGTCCCGCCTCGCACGGCTCCCCGTCGACGTGCTGAAGATCGACCGGTCCTTCGTGCGGGAGATCCGCACGCCGCGGGGTGCGGGCCCGGTGCGGGCGATCGTCGCGCTCGCCGAGCACCACGGCCTGGACATCGTGGCCGAGGGTGTCGAGTCCGCGGGCGACCTGCAGGTGCTGGTGGAGCTGGGGGTGCCGCAGGCGCAGGGCAACTTCGTGGGCCGGCCGGCACCGGGGCTGCCCGTGCGGGGGGCACGTCCGCGGCCGTCGGGCGCCGTCCCCGTGAGCGAGGAGCTGCGCCGCGCCGAGCCGCGGCTGCCCGAGCGTCGGTCGCGGATCGTGCCGCGTCCGCTCCGCGTGGTGCACGGCACCCTGGACGACGCGACGCCCGAGCACCTGTGAGGGCGCCCGGGCGTCGGGTGCGTGCGGCGGTCGGGGTCAGGCCAGCAGCGTCGGCTTGAGGACGACGATCCGGCCGAGCAGGCCGTTGACGAACGCCGGCGACTCGTCGGTGGACAGCTCGCGGGCCAGGGACACCGCCTCGTCGACGGCCACGGCGTCCGGCACGTCGTCGTTCCAGAGGATCTCCCACGTGCCGATGCGCAGCAGCGCACGGTCGACCGCGGGCATCCGCGCGACCGTCCAGCCGTGGGCGTGGGTCGCGAGCAGCTCGTCGATGCGCTCGGCGTGCGCCAGCACCCCCTCGACGACGTCCACCGCGTACTGCGGCAGCGACGCCTCGGTCCCCGGCTCCACGACACGCTTGGCGAGGAGCTCGGCGACGTCGAGGTCGCGCTGCTCGGCCTCGAACAGCACGTCGAGCGCGCGCTTGCGCGCCTTGGTCCGGGCGCCCACGTCAGTCGTTCACGCGGCCGAGGTACGACCCGTCGCGCGTGTCGACCTTGACGCGGGTGTTCGCCTCGAGGAACAGCGGCACCTGGATCTCGTAGCCGGTCTCGAGGGTCGCGGGCTTGGTGCCGGCGGACGAGCGGTCGCCCTGCAGGCCCGGCTCCGTGTAGGTCACCTCGAGGACGACCGACGGGGGCAGCTCGACGTACAGCGGGACGCCCTCGTTGGTCGCGACGAGCGCCGTCTGCGACTCGAGCATGAAGTTCGCGGCGTCGCCCACGGTCGCGGCCGGCACGTTGATCTGGTCGTACGTGTCCGTGTCCATGAACACGAAGTCGTCGCCGTCCTTGTACAGGTACTGCATGTCGCGCTTGTCGACGGTCGCGGTCTCGACCTTCAGACCCGCGTTGAACGTGCGGTCGACGATCTTGCCGGAGAGCACGTTCTTCAGCTTGGTGCGGACGAACGCCCCACCCTTGCCGGGCTTGACGTGCTGGAACTCCACGACGGTCCACAGCTGGCCGTCGATCTTCAGCACGATGCCGTTCTTCAGGTCGTTGGTGGTCGCCACGAGCGTCGTTCTCCCGGTCGGTGGTGGTGGGCGCCGTTCGGCGCGTCCGGAGCGCAGGCGCCCTGCGGGGCGGCTGGGGCCACGGAGGTGTACGCAAGCGGTGCACGGACCGGCCGCAGGCCGTCGACCATCCTAGCGCCCGTGCCGCGTGCGGCCCGCACGGGGTCCCCGCGGCCCGGCCACCGGGGCGTCAGGCGAGCAGTCGCAGCGCCCCGAGGCCGCAGAGCGCGGACCACAGCAGGGACGCCAGCGTCCCGATGACGAAGCGCTCGGAGGCGCCCGGGTTCTCGCGCAGCTCGGGGTAGCGGCCCAGCCCCTTGACGGCCACGACGACGGCCACGCCCTCGGGCACGCCGGCCAGCAGGCTGCCCGTCACGGCGATCCGCTCGAGCACGCCGATCCACGTCCCGCCGCGCAGCACGATCTGGGCGCCCTCACCGTTCGGTCCGTCGCTCACGCGCAGCGGCTCGAGCAGGACCGGGCCGTGCTGGGCACGCCGCCGGCCGGCGTCGCGGGAACGGGACGCGAGACGCAGCACGAGACGGGTGACGAGCCAGCCGCCGACGGAGGAGAGGAGCAGCGCGCCGGCCCAGATGCCGGCCACGAGGGCGGGGTGCACGGTCCTGACCTTGGCGTCAGGCGCCCGCGCGCGTCAACAGGCGCGCCGCGGCGGGGCGCGCCGCGACCTCCTCGGCCCACATCGCGGTCCGCAGCCGCTGGCTGACGGCCTGCTGCGACACGCCGAGGGCGTGCGCCACGACGTCCTGCCCCGCGTCGGCCGTCCGCACGGCGTCCACGGCGGCCCACCCGGCGGCCGTGCGCCGCGCCGCCAGCGCCCCGAGCAGCACGAGGACCGCGTCGGCGTCGGCGGCAGCCGTCGCGTCGACGCCCCGCACGGCGAGCGGGACGGGTCGTTGCCGGTTCTTGGCCGCCTCCACGGCGTCGCGCGCGAGCAGGAAGGCCGGGCCGGAGCCCTCGCGCGGCGAGGACGGCAGCGGCTCGTCGACGGGGCCGGCTCCGATGCCGACGCTCCAGCCGCCGTCGCGCAGCGCCAGCAGCGCGGTGTCGACGACGACGTCGGGGTCGTCCAGCACGCCCTGGACCTCGTCACCGACCGTGCGCTCGAAGCCGCGGACGACGGGTACGTCCGCGAGCGCGACCAGCAGCTCGGGCACCCGGTCGGTCCCCCGCCGGCTGCCGCGCTGGTCGATCGTCATGACGAACACCCGACAAGCCTGCCACCTTGTGACAGCCGCCACAACCCTCAGCCCTTGTCGCACCCGGGGGTGAGAGCGAGGGATCCGGGCACCCGGTGCCCGGGAACCTCGACCTCACGCCACCTGGCGGAGGAGGTGGCGGGTGTGCACGATCTGGGCGGTGACCTCGGTGGGGCGGCGGGTCAGGTCGTGCCACGTGTAGCGCAGCACCGTGCAGCCCGCACCGACGAGCAGGTTCTGCCGGGTGCGGTCGCCCTGGAACCGGTCGGCGCCGTGGGCGACGCGTCCGTCCACCTCGACGACCAGCCGCACGTCCTCGAACCACACGTCGACGACCGCGGGGACACCGAGCCCCTCGAGGAGCGAGGCGTTCGCGACCCACCCGGTCACCCGCGCGCCGCGCAGGAGGGCGTGCAGCCGTTCCTCCGCCTCGCTCAGCGCACCGCGCCGCAGCCGGTCCGCGCACCAGGCACGTTGCGCGTTGCCCCGGCGCCCCGGGTGGGCGTGCACCCAGAAGTCCAGGTCGTCGGCGTCGACGACGCGGCGCGTCCCCGCCCACGCGAGCAGACGCAGCGCGTCGCTGCGGGCGAGCCACCCGAGGCAGTCGACCACCGTGCGGGCCCGTGCCGTGACGGGCACGCCCTCCAGCACCTGCCGATCGACCGCCCCCAGCCGGTGCCGGTGCGGGGTCAGCCGGCCGCGACGTGCGCGCGGACCGGTGACGACCACGTGCACGCGGCCGTCGTCGGGGACGGGCATCCCGTGCAGGAGGGCCGCACTGGTGAGGGCGAGCGTGGCGTCGGCCCAGGTCACGGCCGCGGCGTGGGCGTCCAGCCACGGGTGGGGTGGTGTCCGGGCGAGCGCGAGCCCGTCACCGCAGACGCGTCGCCACGCCCCGGACTCCATGCGGTGCCGCACCTGGTCCTCGGTGAGACCCGCCGCGAGCGCCTCGGCACGGGTGAACACGCCGCGCCGCGCCGCCGCCGGGGGCGGCGTCCAGGACCTGTCGACCGCACGAGCCATGCCCCGACCCTGGGCCAGAGCGCAGAGCCGGACCCCGTCCGCCCCGCATCTGTGGGCCGGCCTGCCCCGCAGCTCACCTGTGGACGGCTCGCTGCCGCACGGTCAGAGCGAGAGATCCGGGCACCTGATGCCCGGATCCTTCTCGCTCGGCGTCAGAGGAGGATGCTGCTGGACGGGTCCGGGGTCGTCGAGATCTCGGCGTAGGCCGCTGCCAGGAGGGTCGGGTCGGGGCCCTCGAGGCGTGACGGGCGCGCCAGACCGTCGAGGACGACGAAGCGCAGCAGGTCGCCGCGCGTCTTCTTGTCGCGGCGCATCGCCGTGAGCAGCTGGTCCCAGCGGTCCCCCCGGTACGTCGTCGGGAGCCCGAGGGCGCTCAGGACCGTGCGGTGCCGCTCGACGACGTCGTCGTCGAGCCGTCCGGCCAGCCGGGCGAGCTCGGCGACGAACACCATCCCGACCGACACCGCGGCGCCGTGGCGCCAGCGATACCGCTCGACCTGCTCGACCGCGTGGCCGAACGTGTGGCCGTAGTTGAGGATCTCGCGCAGACCGGCCTCCCGCAGGTCCTCCCCGACGACGCGCGCCTTGGTCCGCACGGCCCGCTCGACGAGCTCGGCGAGCACGGGTGAGCTCGCGGCGGCCACGGGGTCCTGCAGCAGCGCGGTGTCCTCCTCGACGAGCTCGAGGATCCGGGGGTCGTCGATGAAGCCGCACTTGACGATCTCCGCGAGCCCGGCGACGAAGTCGTAGGGGGCCATGGACTCCACCGACGCGAGGTCGCACAGCACGCCCGCGGGCGGGTGGAACGCGCCGACGAGGTTCTTGCCCTCGGCGGTGTTGATGCCGGTCTTGCCGCCGACGGCGGCGTCGACCATGCCGAGCACGGTGGTGGGCACCTGGACGACGCGCACACCGCGCAGCCACGTCGCCGCGACGAACCCCGCGAGGTCGGTGGTCGCTCCCCCGCCGAGCCCGACGACCGCGTCGGAGCGCGTGAAGTCCGCCTGCCCGAGCACGCCCCAGCAGAAGGCGGCGACCTGGGCCGTCTTCTGCTCCTCGGCGTCCGGCACCTGGGCGAGGTAGACCTGGTAGCCGTGCGACGCGAGATCCTCGCGGACCGTCTCGGCGGACGTGGCCAGGGCGGCCGGGTGAACGACGAGCACCCGGCGCACGGTGTCGCCGAGCATCGCCGGCAGGTGGCCGAGCAGGTGACGCCCGATGACCACGTCGTACGGCTGCTCCCCCGCGACGGTGACGACGGCGTCGCCGCTCATGCGCCCGGCTCCGCGAGGCGCTGCGCGCGCAGCGTCGTCTCGATGACCTCGGCGACCTCGGCGGGGCGCAGCCCGTCCGTCGACACCCGCACCGTCGCGACCTCCTCGTAGACCGGACGCCGGGCGTCCATGAGCGACTGCCACTGCGCGCGCGGGCTGCCGACCAGCAGCGGCCGCGACTGGTTGAGCCCGACACGTCCGGCGGCGTGCGCCAGGCTGACGTCGAGGAAGACGACCACGCCGCCGCCGTCGCGGTAGGCCCGCAGCAGGGCGCGCGTCCCGGGGTCGAGCACGGCTCCCCCGCCGAGGGCCAGGACGCCCTCGTGCTCGCCGAGCGCGGTCGCGACGGCGGTGCGCTCGAGCGCCCGGAAGTGCGGCTCGCCGTCCTCGACGAAGACGTCGGCGACGGACTTGCCGGCGGTGGTCTCCACGTCGGTGTCGGTGTCGCGGGACTCCAGCTGCCAGCGCTGCGCGAGCGCCGCGGCGACGGTGGACTTGCCCGCGCCGGGCGGGCCGACGAGAACGACACGAGGTCCGGGACCGGGGGTTGCACGGGGCACGGCCGCAGCCTAGCCCCGCCGTGGGAGGCGTCCCGTGCCGTCCACGGGACGGGCGGACGGCACGGGACGCGACGGGTCACCCCGGGGTGGGTCCCAGCCCGTGGCCTGCGACGCGCAGCAGGTCGGGCATGGCGAAGTCGTCACCGGCGCCCAGGAACGGACGCCACGTCGGCTCGTTGCGCAGGTACGACGACTGGTCGGCCTGCAGCAGCCCGAGGAAGACCTCCCCGACGACCCGGCCGCCGAGCTGCCCCAGGTGCTCGCCGTCGGCCTGCACCTCGGCCTCCCGCAGCACGTAGTACCACAGGGGCGCGGGCGCACCGTCCAGGCCGATCTCCTGCTCGGAGAGCCGTTCGACGCCCGTGCGGGCCGCCATGGCCTGGCCCGACGGCAGGAGCAGGCGTGCTCCGCGGGTCAGGTTGCGCGCGATGAGGGACGGCATGGCGCCGCCGATCTCGGGCGGCAGCGTCGCGAGCGGGTTGGCCAGGTGCGTGTCGATCTTCCGGCTGTGCTGCAGCCCGTCGGAGCCGGCGCCGTCGAGCTCGAAGAAGCGCGCCCACTCGATCGTCCAGAGCTGCGGCAGCGGACGGAAGCCCCCGAAGTGGCCGAGCGGCTCCTTGTCGACGGGGTCCGGCGTGAACGTGGGCAGCCCCGGGCGCGCCTGCGGGTCCGCCGGGTCGGGCGCGCCGACCACGGTGTTGAGCCGGTAGCGCCCGCGCACCTGGGAGTGCCCGAACCGGTACGCCGCGACGGAGAACTCCACGGGGATGTACGGCGCCCGGTGCCAGGTGAAGTGGCGCAGCTGCGGCTCGGGCCGACCGTCGGGCGACGTGACGAGCAGCTCCGCGAGCGCGGCGTCGCCGATCGTGCGGCGCAGGAAGTCGTGCACGACGACCCACTGGTAGTGCCAGCGCACGATCCGCTGGGCGGTCTCGAACGGGGTCTCGCTGCCACGAGTCAGGTGCGGGTCGCCCAGGACCCGGTCCATGACGGCGTTGTGGAACTTCAGCATCGTCAGGTGCAGCTGCCCGACGAACGTGTTCTCGTCGTTGCGCGGGTCGCCGAGCAGCGCGACGCCCTGGCTGTTGCGCGGCAGGTCGTCGTCGCGTCCGTTCGACCCGATCAGGAGCTTCGCGGCGCCGTCGACCTGGCTCGCACGGTCGTAGAGGAACGGGTCGTCGGCGGGGCCGCGGCCGTAGACGGAGTCGAGGTCGAAGCGCGGGCTGCGGAAGCTCGTCAGGGCGTCCGGGTCGTTCTGGCGCTCGAGGCTCGAGGCGGGGTCGAACGTGAGGTCGTGGTCGATGAACTGGCCGAGGTAGGTGTACCCGGCCGGGATGGAGGGGTTGTCGAGCGTGCGGTCGCCGCCGGTGCTGCCCTCGGTCATGAGGGCCGCGACGCGCGCGATCTCGGTGTCGGACGGCACGTAGGGCGGCAGCCGGAACAGGCGTCCGAACCGTCCCTCGTGCAGCGCCGACAGCGGGAGGTACTGCAGGCCGCGCGCCTCGTGGCCGTGGCCGCGCGCGGGTCGCTGCCCGCGTCCCAGTCCGTGCGCGGAGGTGCCGGCAGCGGTGAGCTCCTCGGCGGTGCGCGGGGCGTGGCTCCCCGTGCTCTGCGGTGCGGTGATGGTCATGGTCCCCCCTCGAGCGGCCGCTGCGGGCGCAGCGGCGTCACACGGGAGGAGCACACGCGTCGGCGGTCAGATACGCCGACGGGCGGCCCGGATGCCCCGGACCGCCCGTGGTCGGTACGTCGGGCTGTCAGGCCAGCAGCTCGGGGACGGACGCGAGGTAGGCCTCGAGGTTGCGCCGGACCTCGGCGACGCTGTCGCCGCCGGTCTTCTCCAGGAGCGTCTGCGCGACGACGAGCGCGACCATCGCCTCGGCGACGACGGCTGCCGGCGGCACGGCGCACACGTCCGAGCGCTGGTGGTGCGCCGTGACCGGCTCCCCCGTGGCCGTGTCGACCGTGGCGAGCGCCCGCGGGACCGTCGAGATCGGCTTCATCGCGGCGCGCACGCGCACGACCTCGCCGTTCGACATGCCGCCCTCGATGCCGCCGGCGCGGTTGGTGCGCCGCACGATGCGACCCGACGCGTCGCGCTCGATCTCGTCGTGCGCCTGCGACCCGCGGCGGGCGGCGGTCCGGAACCCGTCGCCGACCTCGACCCCCTTGATCGCCTGGATCCCCATGAGGGCGCCCGCGAGCCGCGCGTCGAGGCGGCCGTCCGCCTGCACGTAGGTGCCGATGCCCGACGGCAGACCGTGCACGAGGACCTCGACGACACCACCGAGGGTGTCGCCGTCCTTGTGGCACTGGTCGATCTCGGCGACCATCGCCGCGCTCGTGGCGGGGTCGAAGCAGCGCACGGGGTCGGCGTCCAGGGCGGCGACGTCGTCGGGCGTCGGGGTCGGCGCGTCGTCCGGCACCGCGACCGGCCCGATCGCGACGACGTGCGAGACGAGCCGCACACCCGCGACCTGCTCGAGGAACGCCGCCGCGACGGTGCCGAGCGCGACGCGCGTCGCCGTCTCGCGCGCCGACGCCCGCTCCAGCACGGGCCGCGCGTCGTCGAAGCCGTACTTGCGCATGCCGACGAGGTCGGCGTGACCCGGGCGGGGCCGGGTCAGCGGCCGGTTGCGCGCGATCTCCTTGACGTCCCCGGTGCCGGCGTCGACCGTCAGTGCCTCGGGCGCCACCGGGTCCGCGGACATGACGTCGGCCCACTTGGGCCACTCGGTGTTGCCGACCTCGATCGCGAGCGGACCGCCCTGCGTCAGGCCGTGGCGCACACCGCTGAGCAGGCGGACCTCGTCCTGCTCGAACTTCATGCGGGCACCGCGGCCGTGACCGAGTCGACGGCGCGCGAGCGCGTCCCGGACGTCGGAGGTCTGCACCCGCACGCCGGCGGGCAGACCGTCGAGGATGCCGACGAGCGCGGGACCGTGCGACTCGCCGGACGTCAACCATCTGAGCATGAGGGGGATCCTCCCACGTCGTGGCCGCACGGCCGGATCGGGTCCGCGCGCGGGCGCACCCGCGCCGCCGACCGCGCGAGGCGGGCGGCGGCGCGAACGCGCTGTGTCAGCGGCTGGACCCCATACGAGGGGCCGCCCCACCGGGCAGCGGTGCCAGGGTCGGCTCCTCGGTCGGGACCGACCCCGCGGGGACGGACTGTGCCAGGCCGTAGAGGTACCCGACGACGGCCATCTCCATGTCGCCCTCGTTGATCTGCGGCCGGCCCTGCTCGGGCTCGCCGGGGTCCAGGCCCTCGCCGGTGTACCCGGTGACGAGGAAGAGCCGCTCGGTCGCCTGGACGCGCTCGACGAACGCCGACACCTTGTCGGGCGCGCCGATGACCTTCAACGTCGCCGCCATCCCCACGAAGCCCTCGATCGGCACGAACCCGGCCGGCGTCACCGCCGTCGCCGTGTCGGCGACCTCCGCCGACGCGTCGACCTCCGCCTCGGGGTCGGCCGTGGCCTCGGCGTCGTCGGTCGTCGCGGGCTCGGCGGGCACCTCGGCCTCGACCGGGACGACGAGCTCCGGCTCACCGGCGTTGTAGCCGATGAAGGTGACGCCGACCTCGTCGGCGATGGTCTGCACGGTGCGGACGTACTCGGCGAGCTGCGGGGCCGTCGGGATCTGCCGCTCGATCGCTGCGAGCTCCGCCTTGGAGGCGTCCAGCTCGGCGAACTGCTGCGCGAGCCGGTCGAGGTCCGCCTGCAGCTGGACGTTCCGGGTCTCGGACGCGTCGGCGGCGGCGTGCGCCGTGGACGTCGCGGCGATCGTCGGGGACACCCCGACGAACCACGTCGCGACGAGGATCAGCATGGCCAGGACGGCGGTCCCGCCCACCCAGGTCGAGGTCTTGCTCGTCATGTCAGCCCTCCTCGACGAAGCGCGACGCGTAGGCGAGCGGACTCACCCGGACGCTGCTCGTGTACTTGTAGATGGTCTCGCCGGCGCGCTCGTCCACGTCCGCGACGGCGACCCAGGCCTCCTGGAACCCCGGCACGCCGTTGAGCGCGTCGATCCAGGCGGCCGTGTCGACCATCACCGTGGACCGCGCCTCGAACCGGAGGGTCGCGACGCTCGCCTCCTGCAGCGGGTGGGTCGGCGGCGCGGGCGCGAGCTGCGGGGTCGCCCCGTCCATCACGACCTGCGTGATCGTCACACCGGCCGGCATGACGGTGCCGATGGCACCGAGGTACGGCGCCCACAGGATCTCGGTGGACATCCCCAGCTCACGGGCGTCACGCGCCCTGGCCAGCTGGCCGAGGACCACGGGGACCTCGGCGTACTGCTGCTGCGCCTGCAGCAGGCGCGTGGTCTCCTGCTCGGCCTTCTCCGCACGTCCCTGCGCCGCCGACAGCTGCGTGAGCGTCGAGGCGTACACCGCCCCGGCCAGCGCCAGGACGGCCACGAGCGCGAACGCCAGGCGACGCTTGAGGCCCCCCAGCGCGTACCGGTCGGCGTACTGCTGGGGCAGCAGGTTGACCTGCGCGACCTTGGGCAGCCCCACCGTCCCGGACTTGTCACCGCGTGCACCGCCGCGCGTCACCGCGGCCGGTCGCTTCAGCAGGGTGCTCATGCCGCGACTCCCATCGCCAGACCCAGAGCGATCGCCAGGGTGTGCTGCTGCTCGACGAACCGGGAGCCGGCCGCGGCACCGTCGAGGTTCGAGAACGGCTGACCCGGGCTCACCGGGAGCCGCGTGGCCGTGGACAGGTACTGCCCGAGGCCCGGCAGCTGCGACCCGCCGCCGGTGAGGAGGAGGTGCTCGACCGTCGCACCGGGGTGGGTGCTGTTGTAGAACACCATCGTGTTGCGCACGGCCTCGACCAGCGCCGAGACGACCGTCATGACCTGCTCGGCCGCGCGCTCCGTCTCGGGGGCCTGCGAGTACCCGACACCGATCGTCCGCTTGGCGACCTCCGCCTGGTCCAGCGGGATGCCGAGCGCCCCGGCCACGACCTCGGTCACGTCCTGGCCGCCCGAGGGCAGCATCCGGACCATGCGCGGGACGCCACGTGCCACGACCGCCACGGTCGTGACGCGCGCACCCACGTCGACGATCGCCACGGTGTGGTTCAGGGCCTCGCCGCGCGCCATGGCACGCGACAGCGCGAACGCGCTGAGGTCCACGACGACCGGGCGCAGGCCCGCGGTCTCGACGGCCGCGGTGTTCGCCAGGACGGTGTCCTTCGTCGCCGCGACCAGCAGGCCGTGCATCACCTCGCCGCCCTCGCCGGAGCGCACCTCGACGGGCAGGTAGTCCAGGATCGCGTCGTCGACGGCGACCGGGATGAGGTTCTGGACCTGGAACGGCAGCGACGAGCGCACCTGCGCCATGGGCATCGCCGGCAGGTCCAGCTCGCGCACGACGACGCGCTGGTTGCCGACACCGAGGATGACGTCCTTGCTGCCGAACTTGTTCTCGGCCCACAGCCGCTTGATCGCGCTGCCGACGGTGGTCCGCTCGACGACCTCGCCCTCGCGGACCGCGCCGGGCGGCAGCTGCACCACACCGACCCGGACGAGTCGGGGGCGCGCGTGTGCCGATGGCCCACCGCTGCCGTACTGCACCTCAGCGGCCCGCACCTGGGTTGTCCCGATGTCCAGACCGATCACACGCTTCCTGGCCACGTGGCATCCCTTCGCGCGTCCGACGACTCTTCGGTCTATCGGCCGCCAGGGGGCCCGCCTTGAGCGCTCGCGCCGGTCAGGTACCGAGCGCCGCGCCGAGGTACGCGGTCCAGATCTGCGGTCCGGCCACGATCCCGATCGCCGCGCCCAGCAGCATCCACGGCCCGAACGGGACCTGGGACGTGCGCCCCGCGCGCCGCAGCGCGATCAGCACGAGCCCGTAGAGGCCGCCGCACGCGAACGCCGCGAAGGCGCCCACCACGAGCGACCCCCACCCGAACCAGGCCAGGACCATGCCGAGCACGCCGGAGAGCTTCACGTCCCCGAAGCCCATGCCCCGGGGGTAGACCATCACGAGCGTGAAGTAGAAGAGCCACAGCGCCGCCATGCCGATCGCCGCGCGCAGCATCGCGTCCCACTGCCCGGTGCCGGCGCTGGCGACGACCAGGAGCACCGCGACGACCACGTAGGACGGCAGCACGATCCGGTCGGGCAGGCGGTGGGTGTCCACGTCGATCAGCGCCAGCGCAACGCCGACGGCCACGAGGTACCACAGGACCGGCAGCAGCCACAGACCGTCGGGGCGCTCCAGGGCCCACCACGTCGCCAGCACGAACAGCACGGCGGTGGCGCCCTCGACCAGCGGGTACCTCGCGGAGATGCGGGCACCGCAGTCCCGGCACCGCGCCCGCAACGCCACCCACGACACGATCGGCACGTTGTCGCGGCGCCGGATCGCGTGCCCGCAGGACGGGCAGGCGCTCGGGGGGCGCACGACGGACTCGTCCCGCGGGACGCGCCACACGACGACGTTGAGGAACGAGCCGACCGCCAGGCCCGTGAGGCCGGCCAGCGCCAGGAGGATCGCGGTCACCGGTGTCAGCTCGCCGACCCGTCGGGCTCGAACGCCGGCTCCACCTCGACCCACACGTTGACACCGTACGTGGTGGTCACGGGTGAGAGGAACTTCGGCGGCGCCATGTAGCGGAAGCGCTCGTCGTAGTTGTAGTCCTTGGCGAACCCGGTGCTCATGGACGCGCCCGAGCCGGTACCGACGGGCCCGCGGAACTTCTGGGCGATCGCGCCGTTCACGGTCAGCGTGCCGCGGTTGCTCGAGCCCTTGTCGTAGTTCTGCACGAGGAAGGTGTGCCCGACCGACAGGATGGCGGCGTCGATACGACGGTTCTTGTCCAGCTGGGGCTGGTTCGAGGAGTTCACCGGGTTCCAGACCCACACGGCGTTGTTGCCGACCAGGCCGAGCATGTCCTCCCCGTCGTCGGCGTACTTGATGTCGCCGGTGACGTAGATGTAGTTCTCCGACGCGAGCGTCGCGTTGCCGGAGATGGTCCCGGACACGAACAGGTCCCCGTTGCGGCAGCCGTAGGCCTTGGAGAACGGGACCTTCTCATTGTCCTGGGGGTAGCCGATCGAGTTGGCCTTGGACGCGCACGTCGACGCCGACGACGGGAACGGCGGCTTGTTTCCGCCGGTGTGGTTGACGTTGCCCGACGAGCCCGGCACGTTCTGCACGTAGACCACGAGGTTCGCCGGGACATCGATCTTCGTGCCGACGTACTTGCCGCTGCTGCGTTTGGCGAGCCCGCTGTCGCCCGGGACCCCGCAGTGGGTCGGGTTCGAGCCGAGCGCGTCCGCGACGCCCGCCGTGTTGGTGAACTTCGTCCACGGCGAGACGACCGTCATCTTGCCGTCGGCGTGGAACGTGATCGACGTCGGACCGGTGTACAGGCACCCCGGGTTGGGCACCTCGTTCGGCAGGTCCGAGCGCGTCTCCTTCTTCAGCTGGGAGTTCGTGGGGGGCATGCCGATGGTGGCGATGTTCTGCGGGTCCGTCGTGATCTTGAACGTGGGCGCCGTCCCGGACGACTTGATGTAGTTCTTGCCGGTCGCGGCCTTGTAGGCCGTCGTCACCTTGCCGTTGAACTTGGCCGGGCCGTTGGTCTGGAACGCGTCGTTGGTGTGCATGGGGCCGTTGATCTCGTCCTGGCCACCGAAGTAGATGACGGTGCAGCCCGGACGGGGGCCCTCGTAGTGGTGGATCGCGCAGTTGGTGTTGTCGTCCGGGTTCAGCGCCTCGGGGTCCCGCACCTCGTAGTCGGTGAAGTACAGGAAGTCGATGAAGCCCTTCTGCTTGATGTCGGCGACGATCGACCGCGTGTCCCCGGTCGCGCCGCCGGCGCGGCCGGTCGCGCGGACCCGCAGGGTGCCGTCGATGTAGAAGCGTGAGTTGTCGACCTCGTACCGGAACTCCGCCTTGCCGCCGCTGCCGGGGACGGTCGCCCACGTGCCCGACGCCCCGACGCCGAACGCGGGGTTCGCGGACGCCCCGGCGGGCAGCGCCACCTTGCCGCTCGAGCCCGTCTCGACCGTGAACGGCGCCGCCGGGTTCCCGTACGCGAAGTACCCCGTGTCGTTCGCCAGCCGGCTCTCGTACTCCTCGATCCCCGCGTACGCGGCGGCGAGCGACGCGCTCCAGCTCTCGTCGCGCTGCGCCTGGCGCGCCGCTCCGGTGCTGGTGGCGATGCCGGCGACGATGAGCGCGCTCAGCATCACGGTGACCCCGAGGACGACGACCATCGCCATCCCGTCCTCGCGCTCGTCTGATCGGATCCGCAGCAGTCGGGACAGTGTCATCACGGCCTCACTCGAGAGATGCCCCGGTTGGGAATGCCGACGGCGTTGTTGATCTGCACGGGATCGGCCCGCTCCGTGACGTCCGCCTGCACCGTGAGCGTGACCCGCACGCCCGCGATCTCGCGCAGCTGCTCGGTCGTGAAGCCGCTCGCGGGGATGGGGATCGCGACGTTGCCCTGGTTGAGGTACTCGAAGAGCGGGGGGGACCCGGCCGGGATGAGGCGCGCGATGGGCCGCGTCCGCGTCGGCGACCCGACCGCGGGGAACGCCCACGGGTCCTCCGTCGACGTCGTCTCCCAGCGCGTCTCGACGAGACGTCGCGCCCCGTCGATCGCGAACCGCACCTTGACGGGTCGCGAGTCCGTCGCCTCGGTGTCGATGTAGGCGAACATCGTCAGGGTGTTCGCCTTGGCCTCCACGAACACCGGGGACTGCGTCGACCCGCCGCCGGCGAGGCGCAGCTCGGTGCCGGCGCGCACGACGCGCGTCAGCTCCTTCATGCCGGCCGCCGCCACCGTCGTCGAGTCGGCGGCGGCCCGGTCCCGGGAGAAGGTCCGGGAGAAGGACGTGACCATCCCGAGGATGAGTGCGGTGAGGAAGGCCAGCAGCATCATCGTCACGAGCATCTCGGGCAGGGTCACGCCGCGGTCGTCGTGCCGCAGCGGCCGGCGCAGGCGGCGGATCACGGCAGGACCGCCGTGCGCGGGTCGAACGTGACGACGCCCGACGCCGCGATCGTGGTCCGCTCCGGCATCGCCGGCGTGGGCACGACCAGACGGCTGGCCGGCAGCGACGTCTTCGCCCCCGTGGCCGAGGTCGACGTCTGCAACCGCCACGAGCCGTACGGCAGTGCCACGGTCACCCGCCCGGACGCCGGACCCGGGACGATGTTCCCGAAGGCGTACGACACGGTGCAGTCGCCGTCCTCCGACACGGCGTGCAGGTGGCTGCCACCACCACCGGTGACCTGGACGAGGCCCATCGGGACGCCGACCGCCACGGCACCGCCGGGTGCCGCCGCGACGGCGTCGGGAAGGGCCGCGGCGTAGGTGGTCGCGCCGATCGTCTCCTCCGGCCACTGCCGCGGGTCCGCCTGCGTGCAGGTCCCGGCGTAGGGCGCGTAGCCCGATGTGAAGGGGTGCAGCCTGTACGTGTGGCTCGTGGTGCCGCCGGCGTTCTGCTGCGCGACGGCAGCGTTGCCGTACGTGCTGCTGAACGTCGTGCTGAACGCGGTGGGCAGTCGCGTGCCGCTCGGAGCGCCCGGTGCCATCGTCGCGTTGAACGTCGCCGCCTCGTCGAGCTGGAAGCCGACGGAGGCCGTCGACCCGGTGGCGACGACCACGGACTGGGTCGGCGCCGCCAGCTGCGTGTCGCTGACATGGCCGGCGCGGGTCACCTTCACGTCGTACGTCCCGGGGTCCACCTTCAGGACGTACGTGCACCCCTGGGAGTCGGTCGCGTTGATGGCGGCGCCCAGCGTCGGCGTCACGGTGACGCCGACCCCGGCGTTGCCGGTGCCGTCGGCCTTGAGGACCGAGACGAGGATCGTGCCCTTGGTCGGGTCGTTGATGTGGTCGTCCGGCGACAGGATCGTGTCGCTGCGCACGGGCTGGGCGGTCGAGCGCATGCCGCCCCACGTGACGGTGACGTTGACCCGCTTGTACCGCAGGGCTCCCGTGCCGCTGCCGGCGCCGCAGGTGAACTCCGCGCCGGGGTCGGAGACCCACTGCGTGGTGCGGGTGATGGTGAACTCGTCACCGTTCAGCGTCTCGGTCTGCTCGTCGTCGAGCAGCGCGAACAGGTCGGGGGCGTCGCGCGCGAGGTCGATCTCCTCGGCCGCGAGGTTCGCGGCGACGACGCGGGCGCGGGCGTCGCGCGTCAGGCTGAGGGTGCTGATGAGGGAGTACGCCAGGCCGGTGCTCACGAGCGCGAAGATGAACATCGCGACGAGGAGCTCCGGCAGGCCCATGCCCGCGTCGTCGTCGCGGACGTGCCGCATGCGGCGCCACCAGGTGCGCACGGTCACTCCTCCGCTCGTGTCGGTACGGGTGTCGCCGGTCGGCGCGCCCCGCGGATACGCCTGCGGTGTGGGGCGCCGCGTTGCCGCGACGCCCCACACCGGTCAGCCGATCAGGGTGATCAGGGAGACGGAACCGCCGGCGCGCCCGAGTCCTTGATGACGCCGTCCTTCGAGGTGTAGGTCCAGCTCTTCGTGGTGAGGTCCGCGTGCGTCGCGGTCATCGCGAACTCGGTGGCCGACACGGTGCCGACCTTGACCGTCACGCGGTCCGTGGCGTTGTAGCCGTTCTCCTTCAGCTTGTCGTCGGTCAGGCCGACGTACGAGCCGTTGTTGCCCACGGCGAACGTCTCGGCCGCGATCGCGGCGTTCTTCAGGTCGCTCTCGGCCTGCGCCTCCCAGCCGCGGGTGCGCTGGTTGAGGAACGCCGGGATGGCGATCGCGGCGAGGATGCCGATGATGATGATGACGACGAGGAGCTCGATGAGCGTGAAGCCCTTCTCACCCTCGGCGCGCTTCTGCATGGTGGTACGGACGCGAGCCATCATGTGCTGGTCCCTGCTTTCGGTGTCGGTGTCCATTGCCGGGTGCGAGACCCGGCGGTTCGGTGCTGCACCGAGGACATCGACCCTGGTCGCAGGCGCCTTGAGCGCGTACGCCAGGTTCACCCGGACGGCCGTCACTGCACCAGCTCGAAGATGCTGAAGATCGGCATGTAGAGGGCGACGATCATGCCGCCGATGATCACGCCGAGGAACGCGATCATGAGCGGCTCGATGAGCGACGTGAGCTGCTCCGTGGTGGCCGCGACCTCCTCGTCGTAGAAGATCGCGATCTTGGTGAGCATCTGCTCGAGCGACCCGGAGTCCTCACCCGTCGTGATCATCTGCACGACCATGGGCGGGAACACGGCGTGCTTGGCGAGCGGGGCGGACAGCGGCTGCCCCTGCCGCACGCCCTGCTGGATGTCGCGCACGGCGACCTCGATCGTCCAGTTGCCGGACGTCTCCCCCACGATGTCGAGCGCCTGCAGGATCGGCACGCCCGCACCCAGCATCGTGCCGAAGTTGCGGGTGAACCGGGCGATCGCGACCTTCGTGAACAGCGGCCCGAAGACCGGGAACCGCAGCGTGACCGGCTGGACGCGCGAGCGGATCGCGTCGTCGTTCTTGTGCTTGCGCCACCACACCGAGAACCCGATGCCCATCACCAGCATCGCCGGCGCCAGCCACTTCATGACCCCGGAAAGGAAGACGAGGAACTGCGTGGGCGCGGGCAGCTCACCGCCCAGGTCGGCGAACATCTTGTCGAACACCGGGACGATGAACAGGAGCATGCCCACGACCGCCAGGATCGCCATCGCGAACACCATCACGGGGTACGTCATCGCCGACTTGATCTGGGCGCGGAGCTTCACCTCGGACTCGTAGTTCTCCGCCACGGAGGTGAGCGACTCCTCGAGGAACCCCCCGATCTCGCCCGCCCGGATCATGTGGATCATCAGCGGCGGGAACACCTCGCGGTGCTTCGTCATCGACTCCGACAGCGCGCCGCCGGTCTCGACGTCCGAGCGCACGGTGCCGAGCGCCTTGGCCAGCGGCTTGCTGTCGGTCTGGTCCGCCAGGATCGACAGGGCGCGCAGGAGCGACAGGCCGGCGCTGATCATGGTCGCGAGCTGGCGGGCCATGACCGCGAGGTCCTTCAGCTTGACCCGGTCGCCGAAGCCCGGGATCGAGATCTCCGTCTGCAGCCCGCTGGTCGAGATCTCGTGGATCGCGATCGGCGCCATGCCCATCGACCGCAGCCGGTTGGCGACGGCCTCCTCGTTCTGCGCGTCGATCCGACCCTTGACGACCTTCCCGGTCCGGTCGGACAGCTCGTACTCGTACGTGCGCATGACAGCCATCAGTAGCCTCCCAGGCTCGCACCGGACGGGTTGCCGAACGCGCTGGACTGCAGGGCCGACGCGCCCTGGTTCACCTTCGCGGTCCGGCCGACGAGCTTGTTGAAGTCCTCGACGTGGTGCGCCTTCTCCAGCCCGACCTCGTACGTGATCTTGCCGCGCTTGACGAGCTCGGCCAGGTGCTGGTCCATGGTGTGCATGCCCTGGTCGGCGCCCGCCTGCATGGCGGAGTAGATCTGGTGGGTCTTGCCCTCGCGCACGAGGTTGCGGATCGCCGGGGTCGCGATCATCACCTCGGTCGCCGCGACCCGGCCCGTGCCGTTCGCCTTCTTGGCGAGCGTCTGGCAGACGACCCCCTGGATCGCCGCGGCGAGCTGCGTGCGGATCTGGGCCTGCTGCCCCGAGGGGAACACGTCGATGATGCGGTCGATCGTCTGGGCCGCGTCCTGCGTGTGCAGGGTCGCGAAGACGAGGTGACCGGTCTCGGCGGCGGTCAGGGCCACGGAGATCGTCTCGAGGTCACGCATCTCGCCGACGAGGATGATGTCGGGGTCCTGGCGCAGCACGTGCTTGAGCGCGTTGGCGAACGAGTGCGTGTCCGCGCCGACCTCACGCTGGTTGACGATGCACTTCTTGTGCCGGTGGAGGAACTCGATGGGGTCCTCGACCGTCATGATGTGGTCCTCGCGCGTGCGGTTGGCGAGGTCGATGATCGACGCGAGCGTCGTCGACTTGCCCGACCCCGTCGGCCCCGTCACCAGGACCAGCCCGCGTGGCAGGCCCGCGAAGGACCCGACCGACGCCGGCACCCCGAGCTCCTCCAGCGGCTTGATCTCGTAGGGGATCACGCGGAAGGCGGCGCCCACAGACTCGCGCTGCTGGTACAGGTTCACGCGGAATCGCGCCAGGCTGCGCACCGCGTAGGACAGGTCGAGCTCGAGCGTCGACTCGAACTTCTCGCGCTGCTTCTGCGTGAGGATCGCGAACAGGCTGCGGCGCAGCGGCTCGGGCATCATCACGCCGAACTGGTCGAGGGGACGCAGCGTGCCGTTGATGCGCACCATCGGAGCCGTCCCGGCCGTGAGGTGCACGTCCGACGCCCCCAGCCGGTGCATCTCCCGCAGCACGTCCTCGATCACGACGTCGCTGTCCTCCCGCACGGACGCCGCTCCCCCGCGGGCCAGCCCGGACGCGGCGCCGGCGCGCGACGGCACGGCGGCGGGCTGCCGCGCCGCGGGAGACGCCGGAGCCGGCACGTGCGGAGCCGGGTACGGCCCTCCCGCGTGCGCCGGGGGCGGCACGGTGCCGGCCGGCACCCGCGTGTCGCCCTGCACGCCGCCGGCGGGGTACGCGTGGCCCGGCAGCCTGCTCTGGGACGGGACGGGCTGGTAGGACCCGCCCCCGAACGTGTCGGCCGGGGCGGCCTGCGGCCCGGCCGGACGGTACGGCGGCAGCGGCCGCGTCGGTTCCCCGGACGCTGCCCTGTAGGTCTCACTCACGTCGTCGGCCTCCAACCGGTCCGCGCACGGCGCCCGCGCACGATGCGGGCCCGCCTACCCCATCGGCCCCCGCGCGACGTGACTTGAGCGCTCGGGCCTCCGCACGGCCGGGTCAGGCCACGACGCGGAGGATCTCCTCGATGGACGTCTGGCCGTCCGCGACCTTGTACCAGCCGTCCTCGCGCAGGCGGCGCATCCCCTGGTGCACGGCCGTCTGCGAGATCTCCGCGGACGACGCGTGCGCCACGGCGTGGCGCTCGATCTCCTCGGTGACCCGCATCACCTCGTGCAGCGCGAGCCTGCCCTTGTACCCGGTGCGGGAGCAGGCGGTGCACCCCGCCGGCCGGAACAGCTCCGGCAACGGCTCGCCGTCGACCCACGGGAACCGCGCCGCCTCGAGCTCCACGGGCGTCGGGACGTACGCCTCCTTGCACTTCGGGCACAGCCGGCGCGCCAGGCGCTGCGCGACGACGCAGTCCAGGGCCGACCCGACGAGGAACGGCTCGATGCCCATCTCCGTCAGCCGCGTCACGGCCGAGGGCGCGTCGTTCGTGTGCAGCGTGGACAGCACCAGGTGCCCGGTCAGCGACGCCTCGATCGCGATCTGCGCCGTCTCGTGGTCACGGATCTCACCGAGCAGCACGACGTCGGGGTCCGACCGCAGGATCGAGCGCAGCGCGGCCGCGAAGGTGAGGCCCGCCTTCGGGTTCACCTGGACCTGGTTGATGCCCGGCAGGCGGTACTCGACCGGGTCCTCGACCGTGATGACGTTGATCTCCGGCTTCGACACCGCGTTCAGCGTCGCGTACAGCGTCGTGGACTTCCCCGAGCCGGTCGGCCCCGTCACGAGGATCATCCCGTACGGCTTGGTGTACGACTCGCGGTACGTCTCGTAGTTGTGGTCGAGGAACGACAGGTCGCGCAGGTCGAGGCTCGCGGTGGAGTTGTCGAGGATGCGCATGACGATCTTCTCGCCCCACACGGTCGGCAGGGTGGCCACGCGCAGGTCGATCTTGCGTCCGTTGTGGGTGACCGACATCCGGCCGTCCTGCGGCTTGCGCTTCTCCGCGATGTCGATGTCGCTCATGATCTTCACGCGGCTGATCACGCCACCGGTGATGCTCTTGGGCGAGCGCTGCGTCTCGTGCAGGACCCCGTCGATGCGGTAGCGCACCCGCAGGTCGTGCTCCGCGGGCTCGATGTGGATGTCGGACGCGCGGTCCGTGATCGCCTGCGTGACCAGCAGGTTCACGTACCGCACGATCGGGGCGTCGTCGTCGACGACGTCGCCGACGCGGCTCAGGTCGGTCTCCGGCTCCGCCATGTCGTCGACGAAGGCCGACGAGAGGTTCTCCATCTCGCCGTCCGCCCGGCAGAACCTGTCGATCGCCCGCAGCACGTTGTCGTAGGTGGCGACCACGGGGATCACGCGCATGCCGGACAGCGTCCGCACGTCGTCCACGGCGACGACGTTGCCCGGGTCGGCGGTGGCGAGCACGATCGCGCCGTCCCGCAGCGCGACGGGCAGCACGGCGTGGCGCCGGCAGACGCTCTCGGCGACCACCGACACGGCGGCGCGGTCCACGGGGTACTCGTCGAGGTCGACGAACTCCATCCCGACCTGCGCCGCGAGTGCGCGGACGAGCTGGGCCTCCGTCAGCATCCCGAGCTCGACGAGCGTGCGTCCCAGCGACGTCCCCATCGCCTGCTGCTCGTCGATCGCCGCGAGGAGCTGTCCCTCCGTCACCAGACCCTCGCTGAGCAGGATCTCCCCGAGCTGCTTCACGTGCGCGCCTCCTCGTCCGGGGCCCGATCGACACCCTCGGATGCCATCGGCAGCCGCCCGGGCACTCTGAAGCCCGCCGCGTGCCGCCCTGCGACGAGGTGCGGCGTGCAACCCGTTCGGCGGAGAACGCCTAGACGGGCGTGGAGGCGAGCGCCCCGACGAGCGCCTGCGCCATGGCGGCCAGCGGCGCCGGACGGCCGGTCATGAGCCGCACCTGCTCGACCGCCTGGTGCAGCAGCATCCGCTCACCGCCGACGACGCCACCGCCGCGGGCCGCCCAGGCCGCCGACAGCGCCGTGGGCCGCGGGTCGTAGCAGACGTCGAGCAGGACGCCGGTCACCTCACCGGGCAGCGCTGCCGCCAGCGGGTCGGCCGCGTGCGCGGGCAACGTGCTCACGACGACGTCGACGCGCCCGACCTCGTCCGGGGCGTCGTCGATCCGGCTCAGCCGGGGTTCGACGCCCATGCGGTGGGCCGCGCGCAGCAGTCCCCCGGCACGGGCGGGGGAACGGACGTACACCCGCGGGGTGGCGCACCCGAGCTGTGCGAGGGCGGCGAGGGCGGAGGCCGCTGTCGCGCCGGCGCCGATCACCGCGGCCGACCGCACGCCCCCCGTGACACCCGCCTCCCCGAGCGCCGCGACCAGCCCGTGGACGTCGGTGTTCGCGCCCGTGAGCACCCGACCGGCCCCCCGGCCCTGCACGAGCACCGTGTTGACCGAGCCGACCACCTGCGCCAGCGGCTCGACGTGGTCGAGCAACGGCATGACGCTCTGCTTGAGCGGCATGGTCAGGCTCAGACCCGCCCAGGTGGCGTCCATGCCGGCGAGGAAGCCGGCGAGCTCGTCCTCGGTCACGTCGACGGCGTCGTACCGCCAGCCGTCGAGCCCGAGGGCGTCGTACGCGGCACGGTGCAGCAGCGGCGACAGCGAGTGCCGGACGGGATGCCCGAGCACCGCGGCACGCCGGAGCGTCGTCACCCGGAGTTCTCCGCCTGCCACTGCCGCAGCAGCGCGACGTTCTCCTGGTGCTCGTCGTACGTCTCCGCGAAGCGCGTCTCGCCCGTGTCCAGGTTGATGGCGACCCAGAAGACCCAGTCGCCCTGCGCGGGGTTCAGCACGGCGTCGATCGACGTCACACCGGGCGACGCGATGGGCGTCGGCGGCAGGCCGACGTGCTTGTAGGTGTTGAACGGGTTCGACGGGTCCTGGGTGTGCTCGCTCGTGAGCTGCGTGCCCGGGATCTTCAGCCCGTAGGCGACCGCCGCGTCGATGTCGAGGGTCATGCCGCGGTCGAGACGGTTCTGGATGGCGCGCGCCATCATCGGCCGGTCGCCGTCCGCCTTGGCCTCGCGCTCCACCAGGGACGCCTTGGTGAGGACGACCCCCCACTGGTCCTGCGGGACGCCCTTCGCGGTGAGCGTCTCGACGGTCTTCGTGACCATCTGCCCGAGGACGGCCGCCGCCGACGTGTCGGGCTCGATCTGGTAGGTCGTCGCGAACAGCCAGCCCTCGACCTGGCCGCCCGCCTCGGCGGGCAGGCCGATGGCGGCGGGGTCGGCGGCCGCGGCACGCAGCTCGTCGATGCTGATGAGCGTGACCTCGTTGATGCGCGTGAAGATCTGCTCGGCGGTGAACCCCTCGGGGATGGTCACCTTCATCGAGACGCGGCTCTTGGGATCGAGCAGCGCCCGGACGGCGTCCTCCGCCTTCATCTCCAGCAGCAGCTGGTAGGTCCCCGGCTGGATGAGCGCGGCGTCGGGGTTCGCGTCGAAGGCGGCGCGGAACGCGTCCTGGGACGCCACGATGCCGGCCTCGTGCAGGGTCGTGGCCATGGCGGCACCCGAGTCGCCCGCGCTGATCACGACCGGGGGTGCACCGGGGCGCCCCGGCCCGTCGTAGTCGGTGACCTCCTGCGACGCGCTCGTGCCGCCGAACAGCGAACCGCCCATGAGCGAGAACACGACGTAGGCGGCACCGCCGACGAGCACCAGGGCGACCACCAGCACGGAGATCGACCGGCGGCGGCGCTGCTTGCGCATGCGCTCCTCGCGCTTGCGTCCGGACGCGCGGGACCGTCGCCGCGGCTCGGGCGCACCCGGCGCCGAGGCGGCACGCTCGCCACCGAACAGCTCGGTCACGCTCTCGTCCGACCTCACCGGGGCCCACCACTCCGTCTGGTTGCTCACCTGCGCGTCACTCCACCGTCGTCGTGCCGTCGCCCGCAACCCCCCGGCGCTCCGGTGCGGATCGGCCCGGGTCGACCTCGACCCGTTCCCCGGGACGACGTCCCGTGGACCTCTCCACGTCCAGCGCGTGCTGCAGGATCACCACCGCGGCCGCCTGGTCGACGACCTGCCGGTGGCGGCGTCCGGATCGGCCGGCCGCCTGGAGCGCGTGATGTGCGGTCACCGTGCTCATCCGCTCATCCACGAGCCGGACCTGGACAGGCCCGACCGCGTGCGCCAGTGCGACAGCGTACGCGCGCGCGAGCCCCGCCGACGACCCCTCCGCGCCGGACAGGTGCCGCGGGAGGCCGACGTACACGACATCCACACCTCGTTCGCGGGCCTCGGCGGCGATACGGGCGACGTCGGTAGCCGTCGACGAGGGCTTGCCCGCGGCCCTGGCCAGCGTCTCGACGGGGGTGGCGAGGGTGCCGTCGGGGTCGCTCGACGCGACACCGACCCGCACCGTGCCGACGTCGACGCCGAGCCGGACCGCACGGGTCACGGCGTCGCGGTCTGCACGTCCGGCGGTCACGTCAGCCCCGGACCGCCGCGAGGACGCCCGCGAGGGCGTCCGTCAGCCGTGAGGCGTCGGTGCCACCCCCCTGCGCCAGGTCGTCCTTGCCCCCGCCACCGCCGCCGAGGACGCCCGACGCGGTCCGCACGAGCGCACCGGCCTTGTGACCCGCCTCGCGGGCGGCCGCGTTGGTCGCCACGACGACGACGGGCCGCCCCTTGGCGACGCCACCGATCGCGACGACGGCCGGCGAGGACTCCCCGAGCCGTCCGCGCACGTCGAGCGCGAGCGTCCGCAGGTCGTCCGCGGCCGCGACCTCGCCGGCGTCGTGCGCGACCACGAGCGTGACACCGACCTGCTGCGCGCCGGCGGCCAGCGTGCCCGCGGCCGCGAGCACCTGCGCCTGACGCAGTGCCGCGAGCTCCTTCTCCGACTCGCGCACGCGCGTCAGCAGCGACGACACGCGGTCGCCGAGCTCGTCGGGACGTGCGCCGAGCAGCCCCGAGAGCTGGCTGACGAGCGCGCGCTCCTTCGCCTGGTAGCCGTAGGCGGAGTCCCCGACGAGCGCGTCGACGCGACGCACCCCGGACCCGATGGACGACTCCCCCAGCAGCGTGACCAGCCCGAGCTCACCGGAGCGGCGCACGTGGGTGCCCGCGCACAGCTCGCGCGACCAGTCACCGCCGATCGAGACGACCCGCACCTGGTTGCCGTACTTCTCGCCGAAGAGCGCCATCGCGCCGAGCGCGCGCGCCTCGTCGATGGCCATGACGGTGTCGCTGACCTCGAGGTCGTCCTGCAGCCGCTCGTTGACGCGGCCCTCGATCTGGGACAGCGACGAGGCCGGCACCGAGCCGCCGGACCGGAAGTCGAACCGCAGCCGGCTGGGCGCGTTCTCCGACCCGGCCTGCGTCGCGTTGTCGCCGAGCTCCTCGCGCAGCGCCTTGTGCACCATGTGCGTCGCGGTGTGGGCGCGTGCGATCGCGCGGCGGCGCGCGGTGTCGATCGTCGCCGTGCCGGCGTCGCCCAGCGTGAGCGTGCCGTCCACGAGGCGGCCGTGGTGGACCGACAGCCCCTTGATGGGCGCCTGCACGTCGTCGACCTCGACGATGCCGCCGCCCTCGAGGCTGATGGTCCCGGTGTCGGCGAGCTGACCGCCCGCCTCGGCGTAGAACGGCGTGACGTCGAGCACGACCTGCACGTGCGCGGGCGCGGTCGCGACGGGCGCCGGGACGCCCTCGACCAGCAGGCCGACGACCTTCGCGTGCGCCGTGGTGTCGGTGTATCCGACGAAGCGCACGGGTGCGCCGTGCTCGCCGCTCAGCGACTGGTGCAGCTGCTGGTAGGCGCTCGTGTCGGCGTGCCCGGTCTTCTTGGCCAGCGCGTCGGCACGCGCACGGTCGCGCTGCGCCTGCATGAGCGTGCGGAACGCCTGCTCGTCGACGCTGACGCCCTGCTCGGCCGCCATCTCGAGCGTGAGGTCGATGGGGAACCCGTAGGTGTCGTGCAGTGCGAACGCCTGCTCACCGCTCAGCACCACGCCCGCGTCCCCGGCCGCCGCCTTCGCCTTGGTGACGGTGCCCTCGAAGATCGTGGTCCCGGCCGTCAGGGTCCGCAGGAACGCGTCCTCCTCGCCGTACGCGACCTGCGCGATGCGGTCGAAGTCGCTCGCGACCTCGGGGTACGACAGGCTCATGAGGTCACGGCTGATGGGCAGCAGCTCGGGCAGCGCGGCCTCCTCGACGCCGAGCAGCCGCATCGAGCGGACGGTGCGCCGCACCAGGCGGCGCAGCACGTAGCCGCGGCCCTCGTTGGACGGCGTGACGCCGTCGCCGATGAGCATGAGCGACGACCGGACGTGGTCGCCGATGACGCGCAGCCGCACGTCGTCCTCGTCGTCCGCGCCGTAGCGGCGGCCGGAGAGCTCGGCCGCGCGCTCGATCACCGGGAAGACCTCGTCGATCTCGTACAGGTTGTTCTTGCCCTGCAGCAGGTACGCGATGCGCTCGAGCCCGGCACCGGTGTCGATCGCCTTGCGCTCGAGCTCGCCGAGCAGCGGGTAGTCCTTGCCCCTGCCCTCGCCGCGGACGAACTGGTCGAAGACCAGGTTCCAGATCTCGAGGTACCGGTCGCCGCCGGGGTCGACGGTGCCGCCCTCCGCCTCGGGACCGAACTCCGGGCCGCGGTCGTAGTGCCACTCCGCGCACGGGCCCGCGGGGCCGGGCTGGCCCGTGTCCCAGAAGATCTCCTCGCGCGTGAGCCGCACGATGTGACGCGGGTCGACGCCGACGCGCACGAGCGCGTCCGCGGACTCGGCGTCCTCGTTCCAGATCGTCACCCACAGCCGGTCGCCGTCGAGCCCGAGCCCGCCGGACTCCTGCGCCCCGGTGAGGAACTCCCAGGCCAGCTCGATGGCACCGGTCTTGAAGTAGTCGCCGAACGAGAAGTTCCCCATCATCTGGAAGTACGTGCCGTGCCGGGTGGTGCGGCCGACGTTCTCGATGTCGTTCGTGCGGATGCACTTCTGCACGCTCGCCACCCGGGGCCAGGGCGCGTCCTGCGTGCCGAGGATGTACGGGATGAACGGCACCATGCCGGCGATCGTGAACAGGATCGACGGATCCGGGGAGATGAGCGGCACGGACGGCACGATGGCGTGGTCCTTGCTCGCGAAGTAGTCGAGCCAGCGCTGGCGGATCTCGGCGGTGCGCATGTCGTCCTCGTCGGGTGCGGTCCGCCGCCGGGGCGGCGAAAGGTGCGGATGGGCCTGCTGGCCCGGGTGGTGCGGGGCCCGCTCAGAAGAACGGGGCCCGCTCGTCGTCGTCGGGGTCGGTCGTCGGCTCGTCGGCCCAGCCGCGTGCGGCCAGGTCGGAGGCGAGGCCGTCCCGCGGAGGTCGTCCGAACGTGTCGCGCAGCTCGGCGCGGTGCCGGGGCGCGTTCGCCCGCAGCGTGTCGAGGTCGACGTCGCCCACGAGCGCGTCCAGGAGCTCGGCCTCGCGCTCGGCGACCCCGGTGCGGAAGTCGTCGCGCGCGGCGCGCAGCGCGCTGCCCAGCCGGACGGCGCCCTTGACGGCGTCGCCCGAGCCCGCGGGTGCGTACTGCTCCACCAGCCGGCGACCCTGCCGCACCACGACGACCGTGAGCGCGACGCCGACACCGACCCAGAACAGGCGCCTCATCGAACGGCTCCGCCCGACCGCAGGCCGGCCAGGGCGCGTCGCACGCCGTAGGAGAACGCCGCGACCTTCAGCAACGGCGCGCCCACCGTGGCGGTGACGAGCGAGGTGAGGGCCGACACGTTCTCACCGACCTGGGCGGCGGCCGTGGTCACGGTGTCGACCTTGTCGAGCTGCGTGGCCGAGGAGGCGACGACCCGCGCCGTCTCGTCGAGCACCGGCACCGCGTGGTCCGTGAGCTCCTTGACCGAGGCGCGCGTCTCGTCCAGCACGTCGGCGAGCCGCAGGAGCGGACGCGCGACGAAGCCGACGAGCGCGACGAACGCGATCGCGGCGATCAGTCCCGCGACGTCACCGATCGACACCATGGGCGTTCCTCCTCCAGGCTCGCGGCCACGTGCGTGAACCGCCTCGTCACCCTACCCGTCGAGCCGCCGCCTCCCGGTGCGTGTCGCGCACGCCAGGAGCACGAACGCCCCACCGGCACCTCAGGTGCGCGGCGGGGCGTTCGTCAGGCGTGGGTCAGCGGGCGTAGTACTCGACGACCAGCTGGACCTCGCACGTCACGGGGACCTCGGCACGCTTGGGGCGACGCACCAGCGTGGCGCTCAGCTTCTCGAGCTGGACCTCGAGGTAGCCCGGCACGGCCGGCAGGACGTCGCGGTGCGCGCCGGCGGCGGCGACCTGGAACGGCACGGTGGCCTGCGACTTGGGCTTGATCTGGATCGTCTGGCCCTCCTTCACGCGGAAGGACGGACGGTCGACGATCTTGCCGTCGACGAGCACGTGGCGGTGCGTGACCGTCTGGCGCGCCTGCAGGATCGTGCGGGCGAAGCCGGCACGCAGCACGACGGCGTCGAGACGCGTCTCGAGGTCCTCGACGAGGGCCTCACCGGTCAGACCCGGGGCCTTGCGGGCGTTCTCGTACGCCTTGGCGAGCTGCTTCTCGCGCAGCGCGTACTGGGCGCGCAGACGCTGCTTCTCGCGCAGCCGCACGGCGTAGTCCGACTCGGTGCGGCGACGGGCGCGGCCGTGCTCACCGGGCGGGTAGGGGCGCTTCTCGAAGTGCTTGACGGCCTTGGGCGTCAGGGCCAGGCCGAGCGCGCGGCTCAGGCGGACCTGGCGACGCGAGCGGGTCACGTTGCTCACAGAGGTACTTCCTGTCGTGTCGTTGGACGAGCACACCCGCGCACCGGACGAGGTCCGGACGGAAGAGGTTCCGGCGGGCGTGGGGCCGACCACGGTGCGGCGTCCTGACCGTCCGGGGACGGTCGGTGCCACGGGCTAGGGCCCCAGGTACTGCTGCTCTTGCTGCGTGGTGCGTCCGCACGCGGCGGAGCACCGGTCGATCTTACCTGACGCGCGCCGAGCGTCCGACCGTGGGCCGGACGGTGGGCGGGTCAGGCGCCGTCGGTCGACGTCACCGAGCCGGCAGACGGGTCCAGGATCGAGCGGATCCTCGTCAGCCGCTCGCCCACGGACCGCTCGAAGCCCCGGTCCGACGGCTCGTAGTACCGGGTGCCCACGAGCTCGTCCGGCAGGTACTGCTGCGTCGCCACGGCGTGCGGCGCGTCGTGCGCGTACCTGTACCCCCCGCCGTGGCCGAGCTTCTCGGCGCCGGCGTAGTGCGCGTCGCGCAGGTGCGGCGGCACGGTGCCGATGCGCCCGGCCCGCACGT
The DNA here is from genome assembly GCF_024508275.1 of Cellulomonas wangsupingiae. Taxonomy (NCBI): domain Bacteria; kingdom Bacillati; phylum Actinomycetota; class Actinomycetes; order Micrococcales; family Cellulomonadaceae; genus Cellulomonas; species Cellulomonas wangsupingiae. The sequence continues at coordinate 2,044,919 of NZ_CP101989.1, read as the reverse complement.
CCGCCAGCGCACGGTCGATGCCGACGTAGGCGGCGTTCGACTTGGGCGCGGTCGCCAGGTGCACGACCGCCTCGGCCAGGATGATCCGCGCCTCGGGCATCCCGATGAGGGCGACCGCCTGCGCGGCGGCCACGGCGGTCTGCAGCGCGCTGGGGTCGGCGAGGCCCACGTCCTCGGCCGCGGAGATGACGACGCGCCGCGCGATGAACCGGGGGTCCTCCCCCGCCGCGATCATCCGCGCCAGGTAGTGCAGCGACGCGTCGACGTCCGAGCCGCGCACGGACTTGATGAACGCGCTGATGACGTCGTAGTGCTGGTCGCCGTCACGGTCGTACCGCACCGCGGCGACGTCGATCGCGCGCTCGACCGTGGCCAGGTCGACCACGACGGGAGCGGCCGCGTCCGTGCGGGGGCCGCCCTCGGCGAGCCCCGCCCCCGCCGCGGCCTCGAGGACCGTCAGCGCCTTGCGGGCGTCACCGCCGGCCAGCCGCAGGAGGTGGTCCAGCGCGTCGTCGTCCAGGACGACCGACCCCGCCAGACCCCGCTCGTCGCTCACGGCGCGCTCCACGAGCGTGCGCACGTCGTCCGTCGTCAAGGGCTGCAGGGTGAGCAGCAGCGAGCGGGACAGGAGCGGGGAGTTGACGGAGAACGACGGGTTCTCGGTGGTGGCGGCGATCAGCGTCACCCACCGGTTCTCGACGCTCGGGAGCAGCGCGTCCTGCTGCGCCTTCGTGAAGCGGTGCACCTCGTCGATGAACAGCACCGTCTCCGCGCCCCCGGTCGCGAGGCGGCGGCGGGCGTCGTCGACCACGGCGCGGACGTCCTTGACCCCGGCGGTCACGGCCGAGAGCTCGACGAAGCGGCGTCCTGACGTGCTGGCGACGAGGTAGGCCAGGGTCGTCTTGCCGGTGCCCGGAGGGCCCCAGAGGATCACGGACGACGGCGCGGCCCGCCGCGTCCCCTCGTCGGCCGGCTCGACGAGCCGACGCAGCGGCGAGCCGGGCACGAGCAGGTGCCCCTGCCCGGCGACCTCGGTGAGGGTGCGGGGTCGCATCCGCACCGCGAGGGGCGCGCCGGCACCGGGGGTGGGCAGCCCCTGCGCGGTCGAGGTGACCGCGTCGAACAGGTCCATGACGTCGAGCCTACGCACCGCCGCCGACAGGTCGGACCAGGGTCACGAGGGCCCTCGACCCCCTGCGGCGCCGTCGTGACATGCGCCGGGCCCCGATGACCTGCGAGCATGACCCGCGTGTTCGCACGCCTGGGTCGCACCGTCGCCCACCACCCGCGCCTGACGGTCGTCGTCTGGCTGGTGCTCACCGTCCTCGGCTACGCCCTGGCGGTCTACGGGCTGCCGGGCCAGAGCCTCTTCGACCGCGTGGCCACCGGGTCCCCCGGCGTCCCGGGTGCCGAGTCGACGCAGGGTCAGCAGATCCTCGCGGACGAACGGACCACCGGGCCGAACGTCAACCTGGTGCTCTCCGGCCTCGACCCCGCGGACCCCGAGGTGGGCCCGGCCCTGGAGTCCGCTCGAACGGACCTCGCGGCGATCGAGGGCGTCGCGTCGGTCATCGACCCCCTGGTGCTGCCGGGCGGCGTCGAGAGCCCCGCGGCCGCGCCGCTGCTCGCGCAGGACGGCGACGGGTTCCTCGTGGTCGTGGAGCTCGAGCCCGACCTGTCCGACGACGTGGAGACGCGCGCCCTGGACGAGGTCGAGGAACGGCTGCGCGAGGTGCCGGGCGAGCTGACGGCCGTGGCCCCCGACGTCCAGGGCGTCGTCGGTGCCGAGCACCTGATCGTCGACGAGATCACGGAGCAGGTGAAGGAGGACCTGCGCACCGGGGAGATCGTGGCGCTGCCCATCGCGCTGCTCATCATGGTCGTCGTCTTCGGCGGGTTCCTCGCGGCGGCGATGCCGATGGCCGGCGCGCTCGCCTCGATCGCCGGCGGCCTGGGCTCGCTCCTCGCGCTGACGTACGTGATGGACGTCGACGCGTCCGTCGTCAACGTCGTCACCGTGCTCGGGCTGGGGCTGTCCATCGACTACGGGCTCCTCATCGTGTCCCGGTTCCGCGAGGAGCTCCTGCGGATCGTCGGGACCGACGGCGGCGCGGCCAGCCGCCGGCGCCGCGGCGACGGTGCGGTCGTCGCCGCGGTCGAGCGCACCATGGCCACGGCCGGACGCACCGTGGTGTTCTCCGCCGTGACGGTCGCCGTGTCCATCGCCGGCCTCCTCGTCTTCCGCCCCGACATCCTGCGGGCGGTCGGCGCCGGCGGCGTCGCGGTCGTGCTCGTGGCCGTCGCGACCGCGGTGACCCTCGTCCCGGCCCTGCTCACGCTCCTGGGCCGCCGCCTCGTCAAGCCCGGCCTGCTGTCCCGCATCCCCGGGCTGCGGCGCGCGTCGGACGTGCAGAGCGAGGAAGGGGCGTTCTCCCGCCTCGCGGCACGCGTGCAGCGCCGTCCCTGGTGGGTGATGCTCGGGTGCGTCGTGCTGCTCGGACTGCTCGCGGCCCCGGTGCTGCGCATGGACCTGCGGGTCAGCGGGCTGGAGCTGCTCCCCTCGGGGACCCCGCAGCGGGAGTACGTGGCCGACCTCGAGGAGAACTACCCCGCCGCCGCGTCGCCGGCCGTCACCGTCGTCGCCGAGGCCTCGCTCCCCGAGGCCACGGCGTGGGCCGCCGAGGTCGCCGAGCTGCCGGGCGTCGCGTCGGTCGACCCGCCCGCCGCGCTGGGCGCCTACGTCGTCATCGGCGTGCGGGCCGACACCACCGACCCCGGCGGACCGGTCGCCGCGGACGTCGTGCGCGAGGTCCGTGCCCTGGACGCCCCGTTCGAGCGGTGGGTCGTCGGCCAGGCCGCGTCGCAGATCGACTTCACCGCGGCCCTCGTGGAGCGCGCTCCGCTCGCCCTGGGCATCGTGGGCGGGGCGACGCTGCTCCTGCTCTTCCTCATGACAGGTTCCGTCGTCATCCCGATCAAGGCGCTGCTCACCAACGTCCTGTCGATCCTGGCCTCGCTCGGGGTGCTCGTGTGGGCGTTCCAGGACGGGTACCTGGAGTCCGTGCTGGGCTTCACGTCGACCGGCGGCATCGAGACGTACGTGCTCGCGCTGGTCGCGGCGTTCGCGTTCGGCCTGGCGATGGACTACGAGGTCTTCCTGCTCTCGCGCGTCAAGGAGCTGCACGACGAGGGCATGCCGACCGACCAGGCCGTCCGCCTCGGTCTGCAGCGCTCCGGCCGGGTCATCACGTCCGCCGCGGCCATCATCATCGTGGTGTTCGCGGGCTTCGTGGTCGGCGACCTCGTCGTCATCAAGGAGGTCGGGTTCGCGCTCGCGTTCGCCGTCCTCATCGACGCGACCGTGGTGCGCCTCTTCCTCGTGCCGGCGACGATGACGGTGCTCGACCGCGCCAACTGGTGGGCACCGCGGCCGTTGCGCCGGCTGTACGACCGCTTCGCGGTCCTCCACTGAGCGCCCCGCCGGACGCGCCGGCGCCAGCGGTGCGCCCCGCCCGTCGCCGGGGGCCGCTGGCCGTCGCCGCGGTCGTGGTCGTGGCCGCCGGGCTCGCCGTGTCCCGGGGTGACGGCATGACCGCCGACCTCGCCGGAGGGGCGCTCTACGCGGCCCTCGTGCAGCTGCTGGTCCTGCTCGCTGCGCCGCGGGCACGCCCCCGGGCGGCGGCGGCGTGGTCACTGGGCGCGTGCGTCGCCGTGGAGCTCGCCCAGCTCACCGCGGTGCCCGCGCACCTCGCGGCCGCGTGGCCGCCGGCGGCGTACGTGCTGGGCTCGACGTTCGTCGCGACGGACCTGCTCGCCTACGCCGGCGGCGTCGCCGTCGTCACCGCCGCGGACGCCCTCGCCCACGGGCGCCCGGGCGTCACCTGACGCCACGCCCGTCAGCGGGATCCGGCCGTCGGGGTACTCGACGGGCAGTCCCGGACCCTCGGTGCCGCGGTGCTCGGTGCTGTCGTCGATCTGCGTCTCGATGGCGCCGGGGCACGCACGGCGGCGGCGGGTCGCCTGCCGAACGCTCCGGCGCACGCGCCTCAGGGGCGGGCGGCCCCCGGAGGGCCGTAGCCGGCGTTCTCGACGTCGACGTGGAACCCGAGGCCGCCGTACACGCGGCGCGCCGCGTCGTTGTCCGTGTACATGCCGAGCGCCACCCACGGCGCGCCGTCCTCCAGCGCTCGGCGGGTCGCCCGCGCGGCGAGCGCGGTCCCGAGGCCCCGACCGCGGGCCGCAGGCACGACGCCGAGCCCGTGCAGGTGCATCGACGGGGCCCCGTCCCCCGGGCGCCGAGCGACGCCGACCACGCCGAGCAGCCCGGCGCGGCCGTCGCGCACCCCCCACCACACGACGTCGTCGGGTGCCCCGGGACGCGCGTGCGTCGTGGGGTTGGCCGCGTCCAGGCACGCCGTGATCGCCTCCAGGTCCGCCGCGACGTCGAGCTCCTCGACCGCGTCCTCCCCCGGCTGCGGGACGGGCGCGACGTCGCAGGACAACCGGTCCCAGGACGTGCACGGCACGACGCCGGCCGCGCTCAGGGCGTCCTGCGGCAGCGGCACGGCGCGGGGCACGGTGACCCAGCGCAGGCCGGGGCCGTGGTCCACCAGCGCCCCGGGCACGAGGCGCCCGAGGTCCTGCGGGTCACCCGCGCCCCACATCACGGAGCCGGCCGGGTCCTCCCGGACGAGCACGACCGCGTCGGTGCTGCCGGCGAGCACCGCCGCGTCGGCCCACACGTCCTGCAGGTCGAGGACGTCGCGCCGGCCGCGCAGCGCGGCCGGCAGCCGGGCGAGGAGTCCCCCGCTCATCCCTGGGCGGCGGTCTTCCCGGCGGCGTCCTGCTTCGGCTTCGCGTCGACGCCGGTCTCCCGGCGCTGCTCCGGCGAGATCGGGGCCGGTGCACCGGTCAGCGGGTCGTAGCCGCCGCCCGACTTCGGGAACGCGATGACCTCGCGGATCGACTCGGACCGCGTGAGCAGCGTGACGATCCGGTCCCAGCCGAACGCGATGCCCCCGTGCGGCGGGGCACCGAACGCGAACGCGTCGAGCAGGAAGCCGAACTTCTCCTGCGCCTCGGCCTCGCCGATCCCCATCACCTCGAAGACGCGCTGCTGCACGTCGCGCCGGTGGATACGGATGGATCCGCCACCGATCTCGTTGCCGTTGCAGACGATGTCGTACGCGTACGCGAGGGCCGCGCCCGGGTCCTCCTCGAAGCGGTCGATCCACTCCGGGGTCGGGGACGTGAAGGCGTGGTGCACCGCGGTCCAGGCGCCCTCGCCGACGGCGACGTCGTCGTCCTCGCCGGTGGGCTTGAACAGCGGGGCGTCGACGACCCACACGAACGACCAGGCGTCCTCGTCGATCAGGCCGCCGCGACGGCCGATCTCCAGGCGCGCGGCGCCGAGCAGCGCCCGGGCCTCGTTCTGCTTGCCGGCGGCGAAGAACACGGCGTCCCCGGGCTCGGCGCCCACGGCGGCCGCGAGCCCCGCGCGCTCGGCCTCGGTGATGTTCTTGGCGACCGGCCCGCCGAGCTCGCCGTCGTCGCCGACGGTGACGTAGGCCAGGCCCTTGGCACCGCGCTGCTTGGCCCACTCCTGCCAGGCGTCGAAGCCGCGCCGCGGCGTGGCGGCACCGCCGGGCTGCACGACCGCACCGACGTACGGCGCCTGGAACACCCGGAACGGCGTGTCCGCGAAGTACGCGGTGAGGTCGGTCAGCTCGAGCCCGAAGCGCAGGTCCGGCTTGTCGGTGCCGTACCGACGCATCGCGTCGGCGTACGTCATGCGCGGGATCGGCGTCGGGATCGTGTAGCCGATGAGCTCCCACAGGGAGGTCAGCACCGCCTCGGCCAGCTCGATGACGTCGTCCTGCTCGACGAAGCTCGCCTCGACGTCCAGCTGCGTGAACTCCGGCTGCCGGTCCGCGCGGAAGTCCTCGTCGCGGTAGCAGCGGGCGATCTGGTAGTAGCGCTCGAGGCCGGCCACCATCAGCAGCTGCTTGAAGAGCTGGGGCGACTGCGGCAGCGCGTACCAGCTGCCCGGCGCGAGCCGGGCGGGGACCACGAAGTCGCGTGCGCCCTCGGGGGTCGAGCGCGTGAGCGTCGGCGTCTCGACCTCGACGAAGCCGCGCTCGTCGAGCACGCGGCGGGCGGCCCGGTTGACGTCGGCGCGCAACCGCAGCGCGCGCGCGGGCGCCGGGCGGCGCAGGTCGAGGTAGCGGTAGCGCAGCCGCGCCTCCTCGCCGACCGGTTCGTCGACCGACGCCGACACCTGGAACGGCAGCGGCGCGGACTCGTTGAGCACGACGACCTCGTGCGCGACGACCTCGACCTCGCCCGTGGCCAGGTTCGCGTTCTCGTTGCCCGCGGGACGCCGACCGACCTCGCCGGTCACCTGCAGCACGTACTCCGCCCGCAGGCCGTGCGCGACGGCCTCGTCGCGGATGACGACCTGCGCGATGCCCGAGGCGTCCCGCAGGTCCACGAAGGCGACCCCGCCGTGATCGCGCCGCCGGTCCACCCAGCCCGTGAGGGTGACGGTGGTGCCGATGTGCTCGGCCCGCAGCGAGCCGGCGGAGTGGGTGCGCAGCACGGAAGGTCCTTCAGGTCGGGGATCTGCGCCCGGACGGGCGTCCCGACGATCATAGGTGCGCCCGCACCGCTCGGCCCACGCGGCGGCGCTCGTCGGCGCTGCCCGCGGCGTCCGCGCCCGACGGCGGGGACGCGGCGTCAGAACAGGCTGGGCTGCAGCTGCGCCGACTCCGGGTGGGGCACGTCGCGCGCCGCCTCCCAGCGCCCCGTGCCGCCCGCCTCGTCCGGTGCGCGGTCGAGCCCGTGCCGGGCGAGCAACGGCCGCACCCGCGCCGTCAGCCACGCCCGGTACTCCGCGAGCGCGTAGGAGCCACCGCGGTACACGCGGTCGTAGCCGTCGACCAGGTCCGGCCGCTCGCGCGCGAGCCACGCGAGGAACCACTCGCGCGCACCCGGGCGCAGGTGCAGCGGCAGCACGGTGGCGTGCTGCGCCCCCGCGTCCGCCACGGCGGCGAACAACCGGTCGAGGTGGTCGGTGGAGTCGGTGAGCCAGGGCAGCACCGGGGCGACCATGACGTGCACGGGCAAGCCGGCGTCGCGGATCGCCCGCACCAGGGACAGTCGCGCGCGGGCGGTGGGCGTGCCGGGCTCGAGCTGCTGCTGGAGCTCGTCGTCGAGGACTGCGACCGACACGGCGAGCGACACCGGCACGTCGCGCGCGGCCTCGACCAGCAGCGGCAGGTCACGGCGCAGGAGGGTGCCCTTCGTGAGGACGGACAGCGGCGTCCCGGAGCCCGCGAGCGCCTCGATGATCCCGGGCATGAGCGCGTAGCGTCCCTCGGCGCGCTGGTACGGGTCGGTGTTGGTGCCCAGCGCCACGTGCTCGCGCCGCCACGACGGTCGCGCGACCTCGGCCCGCAGCACCTCGGCCACGTTGGTCTTCACGACGATCTCGGTGTCGAAGTCCTTGCCCGCGTCCAGGTCGAGGTACCGGTGGGTGCCGCGCGCGAAGCAGTAGGTGCACGCGTGCAGGCATCCCCGCATCGGGTTCACGGTCCACCGGAACGGCACGGCCGAGGCGTCGGGAACCCGGTTGAGCGCGGTGCGCGAGAGCACCTCGTGGAACGTGACGCCGGCGAAGTCCGGCGTCCGCACGCTCCGGACGAGTCCGGGCAGGGTGCGCAGGTCGAGCCCTGGCAGGGCACCACCCTCCCCCGCGTCCACCTTCTGCCCGTCCCATCGCACCGAATCATTCGAACACACGTTCGAACCACGGTCAAGGCGTGGCGGGGCCCGCCGGTGCCTCGATGGTGACGCGCAGCGCGGTGACGGAGGGGCGCGCGGGCACCGAGGAGAAGCCGAACCGCACGGGCGGCTCGACGGGCCGCAGGCCGCCGAGGTCCCGGCCGTCCCACTGCGCGTCGAGGGCGACGAGGGCGTGCTGGTCGCGCGCCGCGTACACCTCCAGGGAGCCGTCCCGGCCCCGACCCCGCGTGCGGACCCCCCGCACGGCGGTGCGCGCCACGGCGTCGACCAGCCCTCCGGTGGCACGCGCGCCGACCACCGCCCGCGGCACCAGGCCCAGCAGCCTGCCCGTGGCCGTGCGCCGGCCCAGCACCAGCCGCGCCCGCAGCGGGCCGGCGGTCACCGTCCACGCGCGCGCGGCGGCGTCGGGGACGACAGCGACCTCGACGACGCGCACGTCGTCGAACGTGTACAGCCGCGTGACGAGGCCCACGACGTCGTCGCGCGGCGCGAGCAGCACCCGGGTGCCGTCCGGGCGCTCGACCATCACGTCGGCGAAGCGGCCCACCGGCGAGCGCCGCCAGCGGCCGACGACCAGGCGGGTGCCCTCCTGCGACCCGGCGCCCGCGATGTGGCCGTCGAGCACGACGGCCCTCGGCACGACGGACGGCACGGCGGACGGCACGGCGCAGGACACGTCGCCACGCTAGGGACGCCCGGGCGCTCCCGCACGGCGGCGACGCCCGGGTCTCAGCCGGCCGCGACCACCCGGGGCCACAGGTCCTGCTCGGGCGGTGTCCACGTCGCCGGGTCGGCGGGCACCTGCTCGCCCGACCGGATGTCCTTGACCTGGTCCTGCCCCGGTGCGCCGTCCTGGTCGGCGTCGCCCACGAACCACACGTAGGGGATGCCGCGACGGTCCGCGTGCCGGATCTGCTTGCCGAACTTGGCCGCGCTGGGCGCCACCTCCACGGGCACGCCGCGCGCCCGCAGCGCCGCCGCGACCGCGTCCGACCGGGAGCGGCCCTCCTCCGACGTGACGGCGACGAGCACGGCGGTCGGCACGGACCGGGTCGCACGCACGAGGCCGGCGGACAGCAGGCGCGACACGAGGCGGGAGACGCCGATCGACAGCCCCACGCCGGGATAGGTGGTGGCGCCGTCCGACGCGAGCGTGTCGTAGCGACCGCCCGAGCAGATCGAGCCCAGGTCCTCGTGCCCGACCAGCACCGTCTCGTAGACGGACCCCGTGTAGTAGTCGAGCCCGCGGGCGATCTTCAGGTCCGCGACCAGCACGCCGGGCGCACGCTCGGCAGCCGCCGTGACGAGCGCGCCGAGCTCCAGCAGGCCCTCCTCGAGCAGCTCGGTCGACGCGCCGTGGCGGTCGGCGAGCTCGCGGACCCGGTCGACGACGGAGGCGTCGGAGCCGTGCACGGCCGCGAGCTCGAGGCACGCGGCCGCCTGCGCCGGCGTGGCACCGGCCTCGGCGACGAGCAGGTCGGCCACCGCCTCGGGACCCACCTTGTCGAGCTTGTCGATGCCGCGGAGCACGGCCTCGACGTCGTCCAGACCCAGGCCGCGGTAGAAGCCCTCGGCGACCTTGCGGTTGTTGACCAGGATCCGCACGGGCGGCACGCCCAGGTCCGCCAGCGCGCCCAGCGCGTCCGCCATGACCAGCGGGAGCTCCACCTCGTAGTGGTACGGCAGCGCACCCGCACCGACGACGTCGATGTCCGCCTGGACGAACTCGCGGAACCGGCCGTCCTGCGGGCGCTCGCCGCGCCACACCTTCTGGATCTGGTACCGGCGGAACGGGAACGCCAGGTGCCCCGCGTTCTCCAGCACGTACCGCGCGAACGGCACGGTGAGGTCGAAGTGCAGCCCGAGCTGCCCGGAGCGCTCGGGCGCCGCGTCCGGGTCCTCGTGGAGCCGGCGCAGCACGTAGACCTCCTTGGAGGTCTCGCCCTTGCGCAGCAGCTGGTCGAGCGGCTCGACGGCCCGCGTCTCGATCCCCGCGAACCCGTGCAGCTCGAACGTGCGGCGCAGCACGTCGAGCACGTGCTGCTCGACGACGCGCCCGTCGGGCAGCCACTCGGGGAATCCGGACAGGGGTGTGGGACGAGCCATGGTCACGATGATCCCAGAACGGGGCGGCGGTCCCGCACGGCGTCCACGAGGCACGCCGTCACGACGACGCCCGCGGGCCTCAGCGGTGGCGCGCCAGGTGCGGGTTCGTCGCCAGCTCCGTGGCGACGTCCGTGGCCGGCCCGTGGCCGGGCAGCACCCGCGACCCCGGGGGCAGCGTCGCGACCACGTCGCGCAGCGTGGCGGCCATGGCGTCGTCGTCCCCGCCCGGCAGGTCCGTCCGCCCGATGCTGCCCGCGAACAGGACGTCACCCGCGAGCACGACCGGGTCCGGGTCGCCCGCGTCCACGAGGTAGAGCGTCGAGCCCTCGGTGTGCCCGGGCGCGTGCCGCGCGACGACGCGCAGTCCGCCGAGGTCGAGCTCCACGTCACCCGTCCGGCCCGCACCCGACCCGCCGAACGGCTCGACACGTGCGGGCGGGATCCAGGAGTCGAGGTCGACGCCTGCCGCGCGCAGCGCCAGCGCGAGCGGCCCGGCCGGGTCGCGCCGCGGGTCCAGCACGCCCAACGTGCCGAAGGGGTCGTCGAGGCGGTACGCGTCACCGGCGTGCAGCAGCACGGGCACGTCGAGCTCCCGCGCGAGCAGCGGGGCGTCCCACGTGTGGTCGGCGTGGCCGTGGGTGATCAGGACGGCCCGGGGGCGCAGGCCACGCTCGGCGACGAGCGCGCGGACCTGCCGCCCGGCCCCGGCCCCGGGGTCCACGACGACGCACGCGCCGTCGTCCCCGACCAGCACCGAGCAGCGTGCCGCGAAGACGGGAGCGACGACCGTGACGATCTGCATGCCCGCCACGCTAGACGCCGTCGGGCCCGTCGGCGGCACCGCCTGCGGCGCGACGCGCGCGCCCTGCGCCCGCCCGTGCACGTCGAGGTCCCCGGCTTGCCTAGACTGTCGGGGTCCGGCACGTGTCCGGCGGCTGGCAGACAGTGACGGTGGTCGTGCGGCAGGTGCCGCACGGCGCGCCGCCGGCACGACGAGACGGGGAGAGCGGTGTCTTCGAAGCGCGAGCGCGAGTACGAGCGCCGGCGGTACGAGAAGCAGCACGAGCGTCAGCTCCAGGCGCAGCGTGCCCGCCAGCGGCGCAACCGCGTGGTCGCCGGCGGCATCGCGGCCGTCCTCGCCCTCGGTGTCGGCGTCGTGGCCGTCGTCGGCCTCACGCGGGACCGCGACCAGCAGGCCGCACAGCCGAGCGACCCGGCCGGCACCTCCGCGCCCCTGCCCACGTACCCGGCCCGCACGGGCAACGGTGGTGTGGTGCCGCAGGCCGAGCTGGCCGAGGCACGCACCTGGTCCGGCACGCTGTCCACGTCGGCGGGCGAGGTCGGCATCGAGCTCGACGGCGCGGCGGCGCCGCAGGCCGTCGCGAACTTCGTGACGCTCGCCGGTGAGGGCTACTTCGACGGCACCGTCTGCCACCGGCTCGTCACCGAGGGCATCCACGTGCTGCAGTGCGGCGACCCGACCGCCACCGGCTCCGGCGGCCCGGGCTACGCCTGGGGTCCGATCGAGAACGCGCCGGCCGACGACGTCTACCCCGCCGGCACCATCGCCATGGCCCGAATCGGCGGCGACGGCGAGTCGATGGGCTCACAGTTCTTCCTCGTCTACGAGGACTCGCAGATCCCGTCCGACGCGGCGGGTGGCTACACCGTGTTCGGCCACATCACGTCCGGTCTGGACGTGGTGAAGGCCATCGCTGACGCGGGGACCCAGGACGGCAGCGAACGTCCGGTCACCGACGTCACCATCGAGGGAGTGGAGATCCAGTGACCGAGCACCCGACGACGTCGTCCCCGGACGACGCCGAGCAGGCTCCCCCCCTCGCGGGCGACGCGGCGGACACCCCCGCCGGCGCCGCAGCGCCCGAGGTGGCGCCCGCCGACGACGATGCGCCGGGCGCCACGGCCACCGACGAGGCAGCCGTGGCGGACGAGGCCCCGGTGGCCGACGAGGCACCCGCGACCGACGAAGCCCCGGTGGCCGACGAGGCACCCGCGACCGACGAAGCCCCGGTGGCCGACGAGGCACCCGCGACCGACGAAGCCCCGGTGGCCGACGAGGCACCCGCGACCGACGAGAGCCCGGTGGCCGACGAGGCACCCGCGACCGACGAGAGCCCGGTGGCCGACGAGGCACCCGCGACCGACGAGGCCCCGGTGGCCGACGAGGCACCCGCGACCGACGAGGCCCCGGTGGCCGACGAGGCACCCGCGGCGTCCGACGCCGCTCCCGTGGCCGACGAGGCATCCACGCCGCCGGCCGACGGGGCACCCGCTCCCGAGGCCACCGCCGACGACGCGTCGGACGCCCCGGCCGAGGCCGCGGACGCACCTGCGCCCGCACCCGGTCCGGCGCAGGGCGCCCGTCCCACCCCGGCCTCCCTGCGGCCCCTCCCGCGGCCGACGCCGCGACCGACCGCAGGGTCGTCCGCGACGCCCCCCGTCCCGGTGCCGACGCCCGACGAGGAGGCCGCAGCGGCGCACGCCGCCACGTTCGGCCGCGTCGACGAGGACGGCACCGTGCACGTCGTGGAGGCCGCCGGTGAGCGCGTCGTCGGGCAGTTCCCGGGCGCGAGCGCGCCCGAGGCGCTGGCCCTGTACGTGCGTCGGTTCCTCGACCTGCAGGCCAAGGTGGCGGTGTTCGACGCCCGGCTCTCGGCGACCGACCTGTCGGTCAAGGAGATCGACCAGACGCTCGCCCGCCTGACCGAGGACCTCACCGAGCCCGCCGCGGTCGGCGACCTCGACGCCCTGCGGGCACGGCTCGAAGGGCTGCGCGCGCGTGCCGCCGAGCGTCGCGCGAAGGCGGACGCCGAGCGTGCCGCCGCACGCGAGGCCGCCGTCGCGGCACGCACGCAGATCGTCGAGCAGGCCGAGAAGATCGCGGCGACCGACCCGTCGCGTATCCAGTGGCGCCCTGCGGGTGAGCAGCTGCGCACCCTGCTGGAGCAGTGGAAGGACGCCCAGCGGTCCGGCCCGCGCATCGACCGGCCGACCGAGGAGTCGCTCTGGAAGCGGTTCAGCCACGCCCGGACCACGTTCGACCGCGAGCGTCGGCACTTCTTCGCCGAGCTCGAGGCCCGCAACTCCGAGGCACGCACCGTCAAGGAGCAGCTCGTCGCCGAGGCCGAGGCGCTCGCGTCGAGCACCGACTGGGGCGCCACGTCGGCGGCGTTCCGCGACCTGATGACGCGCTGGAAGTCCGCCGGGCGGGCCAACCGCCAGGTGGACGACGCGCTGTGGACCCGGTTCCGCACGGCGCAGGACACCTTCTTCGCTGCCCGGGACGCCGCGAACCAGGCCGTCGACGCCGAGTTCCGCGCCAACCTGGAGGTCAAGGAGGCGCTGCTCGCCGAGGCGGAGGCGCTCCTGCCGATCCGTGACCTCGGCGCGGCGAAGGCCGCGCTGCGCTCGCTCCAGGACCGCTGGGACGCCGCCGGCAAGGTGCCGCGCGCCGACGTGCAGCGCGTCGAGGGCCGGATGCGGGCCGTCGAGACGGCCGTGCGCGAGGCGGACTCCGCCCAGTGGCGCCGCAGCAACCCGGAGACGCGTGCCCGCGCCGAGGGCGCGGCCGCGCAGCTGGAGCAGGCCATCGCAGGCCTCGAGGCCGACCTCGAGTCGGCCCGCGCCGCAGGTGACCAGCGTCGTGTGAAGGAGGCGCAGGCCGCGCTCGACGCGCGTCGGGCCTGGCTCGAGCAGGTGCAGCGGGCCGCGCAGGACGCCCGCGGCTGACCGTGCTGCGGCGCCCGGTGCGCGCCGCGTGCTGTCCACAGGATGCCCGTCCGCTCCCCCGCGAGGTGGAGCGGGCGGGCATCCTGACGTCCGTGACCGTCCCCCGCTGCGCGACGCCCGCGGCGCTGCAGCGCCTCCGGCCGCCCGCCCCCGGCCCGCCCGCGGCCGTCGTGGCCCGGACCGACGTGCCGGCCTCGACGTGGACGGGGCTCCACCTCGACGGCGTCCTCGTGCCGCTGTGGCGCGACGTGTCCCGGCTCGTGACGGTCGACGAGGGCCCCGCCGTGCGGGCGCAGGCGTTCGCCGCGCTCGTCCCCGGCCGGGGCGTCGTCGGGCAGCTCGCGGCCGCGTGGGTCCACACCGGCGGCCCGCCGCCGCACCGCGTGACCGTGCTCGTCAGGTCCGGCGCACGTCGCCCCGACCCGCACCCCGACCGCCTCACCGCGGAGGCCGACCTCGCCGAGGGCGACGTGCAGTCGTGGGGCGGGGTCGCGGTCACCACGGTGCTGCGCACGGCCCTGGACGTCGCCCGGTGGGTGCCCGCGGACCGTGCGCTCCCCGCGCTGCGCGCGCTCGTCCCCGCAGGGCTGCGGCCCGACGAGGCGCTCGGTCGGCTCGCGACGCACACCGGCGGCCGAGGGGTCCGCACCGCACGTCGCACGCTCGCGCAGGTGTGACACCGACCGGAGGTCGCGGCGCGGCGGCGATCCGTCAGACCCGGACCGCGGGCTCCTCGGCACCGCGCGAGCCCGTGATGCGGTAGACGTCGAAGACGCCCTCGACCTTGCGCACCGCGGCCAGCACGGACGCGAGGTGCGACGGCTCGGCCATCTCGAAGACGAACCGGGACAGCGCGACGCGGTCGCGCGACGTCGAGACCGACGCCGACAGGATGTTCACGTGGTGGTCCGACAGCACGCGCGTGACGTCCGAGAGCAGGCGGCTGCGGTCCAGCGCCTCGACCTGGATCTGCACGAGGAACAGCTGGGAGCTGGTGTGCGTCCACTCGACGTCGACGATCCGCTCGGGCTGCCGGCGCAAGGCCTCGACGTTGATGCAGTCCGTGCGGTGGACCGAGACGCCGGCGCCACGCGTCACGAACCCGACGATCTCGTCCCCGGGCACCGGGGTGCAGCACTTGGCGAGCTTCACCCACACGTCGTCGACGCCCTTGACCACGACACCCGGGTCACCCGTGCGCACACGCCGCCCGGAGATGCCGGGCCGCGCCGCCTCCGCCAGGTCCTCCTCCTGCGCCGGCTCCCCGCCGAGCGAGTGCACCAGGCGCTGGACCACGGAGGTCGCCGACGCCTGCCCCTCGCCGACGGCGGCGTACAGCGCCGACACGTCCGCGAAGCGCATCTCGTGCGCCAGCGCCACGAGCGCCTCGTGCGACATCAGGCGCTGGATCGGCAGGTTCTGCTTGCGCATCGCCTTGGCGATCGCGTCCTTGCCGTGCTCGATCGCCTCCTCGCGGCGCTCCTTGGTGAACCACTGCCGGATCTTGTTGCGCGCACGCGGGCTCTTGACGAACGCGAGCCAGTCCCGGCTCGGGCCGGCCGTCTCGGACTTCGAGGTGAAGACCTCGACGACGTCGCCGTTCTCGAGCGTGGAGTCGAGCGGGACGAGCCGGCCGTTGACGCGCGCACCCATCGTGCGGTGGCCGACCTCGGTGTGCACCGCGTACGCGAAGTCGACGGGTGTGGATCCCGCCGGCAGGGCCTGGACGTCGCCCTTGGGGGTGAAGACGTAGACCTCGGCCCCGGCGATCTCGTCACGCAGGAGGTCGAGGAACTCCGCCGGGTCCGCGGTCTCGCGCTGCCAGTCGACCAGCTGGCGCAGCCAGGTCATGTCGTTGCCGGCGGCGTCCTGCGGGCCGTTCTTCGCGGTCTCCTTGTACTTCCAGTGCGCCGCCACGCCGTACTCGGCACGCCGGTGCATGTCGTGCGTGCGGATCTGGATCTCGACGGGCTTGCCACCGGGCCCGATCACGGTGGTGTGCAGCGACTGGTACAGGTTGAACTTCGGCATCGCGATGTAGTCCTTGAACCGGCCGGGGACCGGGTTCCACCGCGCGTGCAGCGCACCGAGCGCCGCGTAGCAGTCGCGCACGGTGTCCACGAGGACGCGCACGCCCACGAGGTCGTAGATGTCCGCGAAGTCGCGGCCGCGCACGATCATCTTCTGGTAGATCGAGTAGTAGTGCTTCGGCCGCCCGGAGACCGTCGCCTTGATCTTCGCCTGGCGCAGGTCGGCGCCGACCTGCTCGCGCACCGTCGCCAGGTACTCCTCGCGCGCGGGGGCGCGCTCGGCGACGAGGTGGACGATCTCGTCGTAGACCTTCGGGTACAGCGTCGCGAACGACAGGTCCTCGAGCTCCCACTTGATGGTGTTCATGCCGAGGCGGTGGGCCAGGGGCGCGTAGATCTCGAGCGTCTCGCGCGCCTTCTTCTCGGCGGACGCCGCCGAGACGAACTTCCAGGTGCGGGCGTTGTGGAGGCGGTCGGCGAGCTTGATGACGAGGACGCGGATGTCCCGGGACATCGCCACGACCATCTTGCGGACGGTCTCGGCCTGCGCGGCGTCCCCGTACGCGACCTTGTCGAGCTTCGTCACGCCGTCGACCAGCATCGCGACCTCGGGCCCGAAGTCACGGCGCAGCTGGTCGAGCGAGTACTCCGTGTCCTCGACCGTGTCGTGCAGCAGCGCGGCGACGATCGTCGACGGCGTCATGCCGAGCTCGGCGAGGATCGTCGCGACCGCGACGGGGTGGGTGATGTACGGGTCGCCGCTCTTGCGCAGCTGACCCCGGTGCGCGTGCTCGGCGACGACGTACGCCTGCTCGATCACCGACAGGTCGGCCTTCGGGTGGTTCGTGCGCACGGCGTGCAGCACGGGCTCGAGGGCCGGGTAGGCAGTGCCCGAGCGGCCGGACAGGCGCGCGAGGCGCGCCCGCACCCGGCCCGTCGACGCGGCAGGCTCGCTCTCGGGGGCCACGGGGGTGACCGGGCCCGGCGGCGCGGCGTCCGGCGGCAGGGCGGCCGAGGGCGCACCCGCCGGAACCGCGGGCACGGGTGCGGTCGTCGCCTCCGCCCCGGTACCGGTCGTGTCGGTCATCAGCTCTCGCCCCCTCCGGTGGTCCGGACGAGTCTACGACCGCCGCACGCCGCGACCTGCACCGGTGGCCACCGGCGGGCCACCCGGCGCACCCCGCGGCCCGGCGTCAGGGAAGGGTGAGGAGCGAGTCGACGAACCGCCCCGGCAGCATCGCGCGTCCCCCGAGCGCCTCGAGCTCGACGAGGAACGCCAGCCCGACGACCGTGGCCCCGCAGGTCTCGAGCAGCTCGACCGTCGCGGCCGCCGTCCCGCCCGTGGCCAGCACGTCGTCGATGACGAGGACGCGCGCACCGTCGGGGATCGTGGACGGCTGGATCTCGACGGCCGCCGACCCGTACTCCAGCGCGTACGACTGCGTGGCGACCGGCCCGGGGAGCTTGCCGGCCTTGCGGACGGGGACGACGCCGGCGCCGAGCGCGATCGCGACCGGCGCCGCGAGCAGGAAGCCGCGGGCCTCCATGCCCGCGACCAGGTCCACCGGGCCCGGGACGTCGGTCGCGAAGGTCGCCACGACCTCCGCGAACGCGTCCGGATCCGCCAGCAGCGGCATGATGTCGCGGAACAGGACCCCGGGCTCCGGGTAGTCCGGCACCGTGCGCAGCAGCGCGTCGATGCGGCGCGCGAGCTCCGCGCGCCCGGCCGACGGGCCGGGCAGCACGCCCGACCCGTCCGGGACCGCGTTCATCGGCCCTTGCGCCGGGGCTGTGCGCCCTGGCCCAGGTGCCCACCCGGCCGCAGGGCCGCCGCGGCACGCGCCACGGAACCCGCGGGGACCGGCGCGCCGTCGACCGCGGTGCCCGCACGCGCGGCGAGCACCTTCGCGGTGTGCTCCCGGATGCGCGGCTCGCGCTCGCGCAGCGTCACCTCGAGAGGCGTCGCGATGAAGATCGAGGAGAACGTGCCGACGAACATGCCGACGAAGAGCGCCAGCGCGATGTCGCGCAGCGTGCCGGCGCCGAGGATGAACGCACCGACCACGAGGATCGACGTGACGGGCAGCAGCGCGACCACGGACGTGTTGATCGACCGCACGAGGGTCTGGTTGACGGCCAGGTTGGCCTTCTCCGCGTACGTGAAGCGCGTCTGCTCGAGGGTGTCGGCCGTGTTCTCGCGCACCTTGTCGAAGACGACGACCGTGTCGTAGATCGAGTACCCGAGGATCGTCAGGAACCCGATGACGGTGGCCGGGGTGACCTCCCACCCGACGGCCGCGTACACGCCGACGGTGATGATCAGGTCGTGGAACAGCGCGAGGATCGCGGCCGCGGCCATCCGCCAGTTGCGGAAGTAGACCGTCATCACGAGCGAGACGAACACCAGGAAGACGAGGAGTCCCGTCACGGCCTTCTCGGAGACGTCCTGCCCCCACGACGGCCCGATGAACGCGCTGGTGATCTGCGACCCGTCCACGTCGAACGCGGCGGCGAGGCTGCCCGTGACCTCCTCGACCTCGTCGCTCGTGAGCTGCGCCGTCTGGATGCGGAGCGAGTCGCCGCCCACCGTCGTGACGCGCGGGCTCTCCTCGGGGGCGATCGCCTGCACCGTGTCGATCGCGAGCTGCTGGTCGGTGGTGTCGACGCCGGAGACGACGAACTCCGACCCGCCGCGGAACTCGATGCCCGGGTTCAGGCCCGGCTTCACGAGCAGGACCGCGGAGATGGCGATGAGGATCGCCGAGATGAGGTACCAGGTGCGGCGTCGTCCGACGATGTCGTACGAGCGCCGGCCGGTGTACAGGTCGTTGCCCCACTGGGCGAATCCCGTGGCCATCAGCGGTCGCTCCCCTCGGGACGCCCGGCAGCGGGGTCGTCTGTCACGGTCGTGGGTGGGTCGTCGTGCGGCGGCACCGAGGCCGCCTCGGCGGCACGGGCGGCGGCCCGCCGCTCCGCGATGGTCATGCCGCCGGAGCCGACCGCCACCGGCTCGCGCACGTCGGACGGCGACGCGCCCTTCGTCTGCTGGCCGGGTGCGGCGACGCGCCCGCGTCCCGCGTACCGCACGGTGTCGACGCCGAGGCGCCGCGGGTCCAGGCCGGAGGCCGGGTGGCCCTCGGCGAAGAAGCGCGTGCGGCCCAGCAGCACCATGACCGGGTGGGTGAAGAGGAAGACCACGAGCAGGTCGACGAGCGTCGTCAGGCCGAGCGTGAACGCGAACCCGCGCACCCCGCCGACGGCCAGCAGGTACAGGACCACGGCGGCCGTGAAGTTCACGGCGTCGGAGGCGAGGATCGTGCGGCGGGCGCGTTCCCAGCCCTTGTCGATCGCGGCACCCAGCGGCCGGCCGTCGCGCAGCTCGTCGCGGATGCGCTCGAAGTACACGATGAACGAGTCCGCGGTGATGCCGATGGCGACGATCAGGCCGGCGACGCCGGGCAGCGAGAGCCGGTAGCCCTGCACCCACGACAGGAACGTGATGATCCCGTAGGTGACCACGGCCGCGACCAGGAGGGAGGCCACGGTGACCATGCCGAGGGCGCGGTACTGGAAGAGCGAGTACACGACGACGAGGAGCAGGCCGAAGACGCCGGCGAGCAGACCCTTCTGCAGCTGCTCGGAACCGAGCGTGGCCGAGATCTGCTGCACGCTCTGCTCCTCGAAGCTGATCGGCAGCGACCCGAAGTTCAGCTGGTTGGCCAGCGTCTCGGCGGACTCGCGCGTGAAGGAGCCGGAGATCTGCGCCTGGCCGTTCGGGATGACCTCGTTGACCGACGGCGCGGAGATCACCAGCGCGTCGAGCACGACCGCGAACTGGTTGAGCGGCGCGGCCGAGCTCGCGAGGCGGGTGGTCACCTCGGTGAACTTCGGGGTGCCCTCCCCCGTGAACTCGAGGTTGACGACCCACTGACCGGTCGACGCACCGGTGGACGTGGAGCCCATGCCCGAGGTCGCGCTCTTGATGTCGGCGCCCGGGATCTCCACGGGTCCGAGGATGAACTTGGCGAGACCCTCCTGGTCGCAGGCGACGAACGCCTCGTCGGGGTCGCCGGGGACGCCACCGGTGCGGTTCTCCGGCAGCGTGCAGTCGAGCGCGTCGAACTCGGCCTGCACCTCGGGCGTCACGTAGTACGCGACGTCGCTCGGCCCGTCCGGCGCCTCCTTGGTCGGCTGCGCCGCCGCCGCGGCCGCCGCGGCGGGGTCGGTGGGCGTGGCCGCCGCCGCCCCCATGACGAGGACGGGCCGGAACTCCATCTGCGCCGACGTGCGCACCAGGTCGAGGGTCTCCTCGCTGGGGTTGCCCGGCAGCGCGACGACGATCTTGTCGCCGCCCTGGCTCGTGATCTCCGCCTCCGCGACGCCCGAGGCGTCGACGCGCTGGCGGATGACCGCGATGGCCTGGTTGATCGTCTCCGCCGTCACGTCGCCCTTGGCCTCGGGGACCGGCTCGAGGATGACCTGCGTGCCGCCCTCGAGGTCGAGCGCGAGGTTCGGCGTGAGCGACGCGTCTCCCCAGCGGGTACCGGCGAGGATCGAGGCGAACAGCGCGACGACCATCACCCCCAGGATCACCAGGGTGCGGACCGGCCGTTCACGACGGCGAGGAGGAGGGGCCAACGGAGTTCTTCTCTCGTGCGCGCACCGGCCGCGGGCGGCCGGTGGGGTCGAGGCCCGGGCGTCGTCGCCCGGGCCGGGGAGTCACTTGGTGTCGCGGTCCTCGTCACGCACCGCCGGCGGCTCCGGCGGCATCGACGACAGGTCGTCCGGCACGTCCACGACCGAGGAGTCGTCGCCGTCGAGCGTGTCGTCGGCCGGCTCGTCCTCGACGACGACCGGGTCGACCTTCTTGGCGATCGCGGCGCGCAGCCAGCGCGTCTCGGTCCCCGGCGTCGACTCGAGCGTGATCACGTCGCCCTCGATGGCGGTCACGGTGCCGAAGAGGCCGGATCCCGTCATGACCTCGTCGCCCAGCGCCAGGTTCGTCCGGAAGTCGGCGGCCTCCCGCTGCATCTTGCGCGAGCGGCTCGACATGAACCACAGCGCCCCGAAGGCGAGCAGCATGATGATCAGGAACGAGTAGTCCATGGGGTGGTGGTTCTCCGCATCGTGTCAGACGTCTGCCGCAGTCTAGGCGCCGCGGCCCGTCGCTCCAACGTGCGCCCGGCTCCCAAGGTTCCCCGGGGCCCTCGGAGGGCGCCGAGCCGTCAGCCGAAGAGCGTGCCCGTGGGCGCCGGCGCCGTCAGCCCGAGGTGCTCCCACGCGGGGGGCAGAGCCACCCGGCCGCGCGGCGTGCGCCCCACGAGACCCTCGCGGACCAGGAACGGCTCCGCGACGGTCTCGACCGTCTCGGGCTCCTCCCCCACCGCGACGGCGAGCGTGGTCAGGCCGACCGGCCCGCCACCGAACCGCCGGCACAGCGCGTCCAGCACGGAGCGGTCCAGCCGGTCCAGGCCACGGTCGTCGACCTCGTACACCTCGAGGGCGGCGCGTGCCGCGTCGAGCGAGAGCCGCCCGTCGCCGCGCACCTGCGCCCAGTCCCGCACGCGGCGCAGCAGCCGGTTGGCGATGCGGGGGGTGCCGCGCGAGCGGGACGCGATCTCGCCCGCGGCGCGCGCGTCGAGCTCCACGCCGAGCAGCCCCGCGGACCGGACGAGGACGCGTTCGAGCTCGTCGTCGGAGTAGAAGTCGAGGTGCGCGGTGAAGCCGAACCGGTCACGCAGCGGGGCCGGGAGCAGCCCGGCACGCGTCGTGGCGCCCACCACCGTGAACGGCGGCAGCGTCAGGGGGATCGCGCTCGCACCGGCGCCCTTGCCGACGACCACGTCGACGCGGAAGTCCTCCATCGCGACGTAGAGCAGCTCCTCGGCGGGCCGTGCCAGCCGGTGGATCTCGTCGAGGAACAGCACCTCGCCCTCCTCGAGCGAGGACAGCACCGCGGCGAGGTCGCCCGCGTGCTGGATCGCCGGGCCGCTCGTGATGCGCAGCGACGCGCCGAGCTCGGCCGCGATGATCATCGCCAGCGTCGTCTTGCCCAGGCCGGGCGGGCCCGACAGCAGCACGTGGTCCGGCGCCCGGCCGCGGCCGAGTGCCGCCTGCAGCACGAGCGAGAGCTGGTCGCGCACGACCCGCTGCCCGACGAACTCGTCGAGCCGCCGCGGGCGCAGCGCCGCCTCGGCGACGCGCTCCGGCTCGTCCGCCGCGGGCCGGACCAGCGAGTCCGCAGCGAAGCGCGCGTCGTCGCCCGCGTCGTCGGGGTCGAGCCCGACCTCGACGCGCGGCGGGTCGACCTCACGCACGGGCGCTGCCCAGCGAGCGCAGCGCGGCACGCAGCACGCCGGGCACCTCGTCGGCGCCGACGGGGTCCGGCGTACCGTCCAGCACCGAGGTGACGGCGTCCTCGGCGGCCCGCAGCGGCCACCCCAGACCCACGAGCGCCTCGACGACCTGCACGCGGTGGTCGGCAGGGAGCGGCACGCCGGCCGCTCCGGGCGCGGGCGACGGCGCACCGAGCCGCTCCCCCAGCTCCAGGACGATGCGCTGCGCGCCCTTGCGCCCGATGCCGGGCACGCGCACGAGGGCCGCCAGGTCCTCGGTGGCGACGGCGCGGCGCAGCCCGTCGGGCGTGTGCACCGCGAGCATCGCGAGCGCCAGACGGGGCCCGACGCCCGAGACGGTCTGCAGGGTCTCGAAGACGTCGCGCTCGTCGTCCTCCGCGAACCCGAACAGGGTCAGCGAGTCCTCGCGCACGACCAGCGACGTGAACAGCCGTCCCGGCTGGCCCACGCGCAGGCCCGCCAGCGTGGCCGGCGTCGCCTGTACGAGCAGACCGACCCCTCCGACCTCCAGGACGGCGGCGTCCAGCCGTACCGCCAGCACCGTGCCGTGCACCGACGCGATCACCGCGTGCTCCTCCCGTCGCCGACCGCCACACTCTGCCACACGACACGAACACGTGTACGAACGACACGCTCGGTGGTCACGCGCGCCGCCGCGCCGCCTGCTCGGCGGCGGCCCACTGCTGCTGCGCCGTGGTCAGGGCGCCGGGCTCCCGCTGCGGTGCGCCGAGCGTGCCCGCGGGCCGCCAGAGGTGGCAGATGGCGAGCGCGAGCGCGTCCGCGGCGTCGGCGGGCCGCGGCAGCTCCGCCAGACCGAGGAGCCGGGCGACCATCGTCTGGACCTGCGCCTTGTCGGCGCGGCCGGAGCCGGTCACCGCAGCCTTGACCTCGCTCGGCGTGTGCAGCGCGACGGGGATGCGGCGCCGGGCGGCGGCCACCATCGCGAGACCCGCGACCTGCGCGGTGCCCATCACGGTGCTGACGTTCTGCTGCGCGAAGACCCGCTCGACGGCCACCGCGTCCGGCGCGTGCTCCTCGATGCACTCCTCGAGTGCCCGCTCGATGACGAGCAGCCGCTGGTCGACGCCCAGACCGGCCTCCGACCGGGCGACGGACACGTGCACGAGGGCGGCCCGCCGGCCCGGCAGGGAGTCCACGACACCGAGGCCGCACCGGGTCAGGCCGGGGTCCACTCCGAGCACGCGCACGGCGCCATGGTCGCAGGCCCCGGACGCGGCGCGGGCCCCGCCACACCGGTGGCGGGGCCCGGACGGCCCGGACGGCCCGTGCCGTGCGTCACTCCGCGTCGAGCTCGGCCATGACCTCGTCGGACGCGTCGAAGTTCGCGTACACGTTCTGGACGTCGTCGGAGTCCTCGAGCGCGTCGATGAGCCGCAGGATCTTGCGGGCGCCGTCGGCGTCGACCTCGATCTGCGTGGACGGCCACCACACGACGTCGGCCGAGTCGTAGTCGATCCCGGCGTCCTGCAGCGACGTGCGCACCTGGACGAGGTCCGTCGCCTCGCTGAGGACCTCGAACGACTCGCCGAGGTCGTTGACCTCCTCGCCGCCCGCCTCGAGGACCGCCTCCATGACGGCGTCCTCGTCGGTGCCCTCCTTGGGGACCATGACGACGCCCTTGCGGCTGAAGATGTACGCGACGGAGCCGGGGTCGGCCATCTGGCCGCCGTTGCGCGTGAACGCGACCCGCACGTCGGACGCGGCCCGGTTGCGGTTGTCCGTCAGGCACTCGACGAGCACCGCGACACCGCCGGGGCCGTAGCCCTCGTAGGTGATCGACTGGTAGTCGGCACCGCCGGCCTCCTGGCCGGAGCCGCGCTTGACGGCGCGGTCGATGTTGTCGTTCGGGACCGACGACTTCTTCGCCTTCTGGATGGCGTCGAACAGCGTCGGGTTGCCGGCGGGGTCACCGCCGCCCGTGCGGGCGGCCACCTCGACGTTCTTGACGAGCTTGGCGAACAGCTTGCCGCGCTTCGCGTCGATGACGGCCTTCTTGTGCTTCGTGGTGGCCCACTTGGAGTGACCCGACATGACTCGCTACCCCTTCGTCTCCGCTGGTCCGCCCGCGTCGCTCCCCCGCGGCACGGTCCGACGCCGGACCGGCCGGGAACCCCGCGACGTCACAGGCTGTCGCGGACGATCTGCACGAACAGTCGGTGCACCCGCGGATCCCCGGTCACCTCGGGATGGAACGAGGTGACGAGCAGCGGGCCCTGGCGCACCGCCACGATCCTACCGGCGGCCGGCCCGTCCGCGACGCGCCCCACGACGCTCGCCGCAGGCCCGACCTGCTCCACCCACGGCGCCCGGATGAACACCGCGTGCACCGGGTCCGCCGCGCTGTCCTCGACGCCGTCGATGACCAGGTCGGTCTCGAACGAGTCGACCTGCCGGCCGAACGCGTTGCGACGCACCGTGATGTCGACGCCACCGAGCGTGCGCTGCCCGTCGATGCCGCCGATGATGCGGTCGGCGAGCAGGATCATGCCCGCGCACGAGCCGTAGGCGGGCATGCCGGCGCGCAGCCGCTCGCGCACGGGCTCGTCGAGCTCGAACGCGCGCAGCAGCTTGTCGATCGTCGTCGACTCCCCGCCGGGCAGGACGAGCGCGTCGACGGCGTCGAGCTCGGAGCGGCGCCGCACGCCCACCGCGCCGACGCCGAGCGCGTGCAGCACGGCCACGTGCTCGCGCACGTCGCCCTGCAGGGCCAGGACACCGATCGTGGGTCTCACGGGCGCCGATCTTAGGTGCCGACGGGGACCGCCGCGGTGCGCGTCCAGGCGTCGTCGGGCGTGTCCGCGACCTCGTCGGCGCGCCGCGCGAGCCCGTCGAGCAGCAGGTCGCGCGGTGCCGCGAGCGAGACGCGCACCATGCCGGCGGCGGCCTCGCCGAACATGGAGCCGGGTGCGACGGCCACGTGGCGCGTCGTGAGCAGCCGCCGGGCGAACGCCTCGGTCGTCGCCGGCGGCGAGCAGGGTCGCCATCGCCCTGGCCAGTCCGTGCATGGCGCCGTGGGTCACCACGACCTCGTCGGCCCGCGTGACCCGCCCGTGCGTGCGCGAGACGCGCTCCGCCGCGGCGGCGCGCAGGGCCATCAGGCCGGTGCTCGACGTGTAGCCCGTCCTGCCGTCGCGCGCCGCGGCGGCGACGGCCTCGACGACGTGGTCCGCCGGCACGGCGTCGGGCTCCCCGATCTCGAGGTGGATCGCCCGGGGGTCGCGCAGCGCGAGGTCCATGAGGGTGCGGACGCCGGAGCGCGGGATCCGGGCGACGGGCGAGGACACGGCGGCACGCGGCACGGGACGGACGCCAGACGGCTCACGTGACCGCGAGGTCACCGACCGGTACGCGCGCGGCGGCGGTCGCCGACGCGCCCGACCCGGCGGGTCACTCCCGCGCCAGCCCCAGGTGCCGCGTCGTCCCGTCCCACACCAGCACGTCCCGCACGAGGCCGGCGAGGCCCGCCGGGAAGACCTCAATCGTCACGCGGGACAGGTCGTCGAGGTCCCACCAGACCAGCTCGTCCAGGACGTCCCGCTCGACGTCGGTCCAGCCGTCCGCGCTCAGCGCCAGGTCCGTGCTGCGCACGCGGGCGACGAAGAGCTCCTCGTCCTGCCGGCACGTACGTGCCGCGAAGTCGAAGAGCGCGCACCGCGTGTACACCGGGCCGACCAGGTCGTCCGGGGCCAGCACGATGCCGGTCTCCTCGCGCACCTCGCGCACCGCGGCGGTGCGCGCGTCCTCGCCCGCGTCGATCCCGCCGCCGACCGTGAACCACCACGAACGGTCCGGCGCGTCGACGTCGTGACCGCGCACGAGCAGCACGCGGTCGTGCTCGTCGAGCAGGATCACGCGCGCGGCGCGACGTCGCAGCATCCCGTCGGGCCCGGGGACCCACTCCGGGCCGAAGACGGCCCCGGTGACCTGGGGGTCGGGCGTGCTCACCAGCCCCGCTCGGCGAGGCGGTGCGGCACCGGCACGTCGTCGACGTTGATGCCGACCATCGCCTCGCCCAGCCCGCGCGAGACCTTGGCGATGACGTCCGGGTCGTCGTAGAACGTCGTGGCCTTGACGATCGCGGCGGCACGCTCGGCGGGGTTGCCCGCCTTGAAGATGCCGGAGCCGACGAACACGCCCTCGGCACCGAGCTGCATCATCATCGCGGCGTCGGCCGGCGTCGCGATGCCGCCCGCCGTGAAGAGCACCACGGGGAGCCGTCCGGCCGTCGCGACCTCCTTGACGAGCTCGTACGGCGCCTGCAGCTCCTTCGCCGCGAGGTACAGCTCGTCCTCGGGGAGCGTCGTCAGGCGGCGGATCTCGTCGCGCAGGGTGCGCATGTGGGTCGTCGCGTTGGACACGTCGCCCGTCCCCGCCTCGCCCTTCGAGCGGATCATCGCGGCACCCTCGGTGATGCGACGCAGCGCCTCGCCCAGGTTGGTGGCCCCGCAGACGAACGGCACCGTGAACGCCCACTTGTCGATGTGGTGGGCGTAGTCGGCGGGTGTGAGCACCTCGGACTCGTCGACGTAGTCGACGCCCAGGGCCTGCAGCACCTGCGCCTCGACGAAGTGGCCGATGCGGGCCTTGGCCATCACGGGGATGGACACCGTCGAGATGATGCCGTCGATCAGGTCGGGGTCGCTCATGCGCGCGACGCCGCCCTGCGCGCGGATGTCCGCGGGGACGCGCTCGAGCGCCATGACGGCCACCGCTCCGGCGTCCTCGGCGATCTTCGCCTGCTCGGGGGTGACGACGTCCATGATGACGCCGCCCTTGAGCATCTCGGCCATGCCACGCTTGACGCGCGCGGTTCCGACCTCACCGGCGGCGGGCTGGGGGTTCTCGATCACGTCAGACCTCTTCGATCCGTGGTGCGGGACGCCCGGCGTCCGTCCGCGTCCCGCCCGCGAGGGGCAGGACACGTGGCGCCGGCCCCCGTGGTCGGGGCAACGGCCATCCTAGGTCGTCGCCGTCCGCCCGTTCCCTGGCGCCCGGCACGCGGACACGTGCCTCAGACGGTGCCACCGGGCACGTCGGGGCGCGCGGGGCGCGCGACGGTTCCCTCGCCCGGGCGCGCCAGGCCCTGGGGCCAGGCGTCGTCGAGCTCGAGGGTCTGCGGCTCGGGCGCGTGCCCGGCGAGCCGGAGCACCCGCACCAGGCCTGCCCGCCGCACGCGCTGCGTCTGCGCGACCGCCTCGTTGTGGAAGCGCCGGGCGAGCTGCACGCGGTACCAGGCCGCCGCCAGCGCGTCGAGCAGCTGCCCGCCGACGGGATCGGACGCGAGCGTCTCGACCTCCTCGGCGTCGTCGAGGATCTCCCGCAGGGTCCACGTGAGGTCGCTCTCGACCTGGCCGCGCTCGAGCGGGGCCGGGGCCGTCGCGGCCGGGCCCAGCAGCTCGCGCAGGTCGTCGGGCAGCAGGCCCTTCGGCACGTCGCCCGCGCCGTTGGCGGCCAGCGACTCCCACGCCGCCTCCCCCACGACGACCGAGCTGGCGGGGTCGAGCAGCCCGCTCGTCGCGAGCTCCGCCGCGACGGTCGCGCGCCGCACCAGCTGGGCGTCGACGACGGCGCGCGACGCCGCCACCTTGCGGTGCAGCCGGTCCAGGCGGTTGGCCTGCACCCACACCAGCCACGTGAGCAGCGCGAGCACCGCGACGACGACCAGGACGACCGTGCCGTCCTGCCAGCCGGTCACGACCGGCCCCGGCGCAGCTCGAGCAGTCGCGTACCGCGCAGCGACGACGGGTCCTCGCCGACCGGTGCGTCGCGGCCCGCCACGGCCATCTCGTACACCGCGAGCACCTGGTCGGTCACCGCCGACCAGTCGTACCGGCCCACGACGTGCGACGCCCGCGCGCTCACCCGCGCCCGCAGCGCGTCGTCCGCGAGCACGCGCACGAGGGTGGCCCCGAGGTCCGCGGAGTCCCCGGTGCGGAACAGGACGCCCGCGTCGCCGTCGTCGAGCACCCGCGCGAACGCGCCCAGGTCGCTGGCCACCACGGCGGTGCCGGCGCTCATCGCCTCGACGAGGACGATGCCGAAGCTCTCGCCCCCGGTCTGCGGTGCGCAGTACACGTCCGCCGACGCGAGCAGCCGCGCCTTGTCCTGCTCGCTGACGCTCCCGAGGAACTCGACGGCACCGGCGCGCGCGCCCAGGAGTTCACGTGCCTGCTCCTCGCCCGTCTCGCCGCTGCCCGCGACGAGGAACCGGGCACCCGGGTACGCGTCCAGCACGGCGGGCACGGCGCGCAGCAGCACCGCCAGGCCCTTGCGGGGCTCGTCGAGGCGGCCGAGGAACGCGACCGTGGGCGCCTGCGGCGTCCCCGTCCAGCGCGGGTCGGTGCCGGCGTCGGCGAACGTGTCGACCCACACGCCGTTGGGGATGACGACGGCGTCGCCGCCCAGGTGCTCGACGAGCGTGCGGCGCGCGTCCTCCGAGACGGCGATCCGCAGCGAGATCTTCTCGAGCGACTGCCGCACGAGCGGGTACGCGACCTGCAGGGAGCGCGACCGGGTGATCGAGGTGTGGAAGGTCGCGACGACGGGGCCGTCCGCGATCCACAGCGCCAGCATGCCGAGGCTCGGCGTGACCGGCTCGTGCAGGTGCAGGACGTCGAAGCGCCCGGCGGCGAGCCAGCGGCGCACGCGCCGCGCCGTCACGGGACCGAACGTCAGGCGTGCGACGGAGCCGTTGTAGTGCACCGGCACCGCGCGACCGGCGGCGACCAGGTACGGCGGGACCGGTGTGTCGTCCGCGGCGGGCGCCAGCACGGACACGTCGTGCCCGCGCCCGATGAGCGACTCGGCCAGGTCCCGGACGTGGAACTGCACGCCGCCGGGCACGTCGAAGGAGTACGGGCACACGATGCCCACGCGCAGCGGGCGGGCCGCGGTCACGTCGTGCGTCCGAGGTCGAGCGCGTCGTCACCGGCGGGGTCGTCCGTCGCACCGCCGCCGGAGGCACGTCGCGCCGCGTCGCGGGCGGGGTCGAGGTCGTCGACGAAGACGCGCTGCAGCATGTGCCAGTCCTGCGGGCGGGCGTGGATCTCCTCCGCCACCGCGTCGACCCATCCCTGGGTCATCGCGGCGATCCGGGCCGGGCGGGGCAGGTCCGCGGGCGCCTCGACGCGCGCACCGAACCGGATGACGATGCCCCACGGGCCACCCGCCGCACGGCGCCGCTCGCGCCGCAGCCGCTCGTAGGTCACCGACGCGGGCACGAGCGGCGCACCGGTGGCCTCGGCCAGCGCGGCCGGACCGGCGGCGACGCGCGCACGGTGCCCGAACATGTCGACCTCGAGGCCCTTGGACGTCAGGTCCCGGTCCGCGAGCAGCGGCAGCAGCCCGGGGCCCGTCCGCGCCACGCGGACGAGCTGGCGGAACACGTCGCCCGCCCCGGTCAGCGGGATGATGCGCAGGCCGATGCTCTCGCGGAACGCGACGAACTCCTCGAACAGCTCCTCGGGCTTCAGCCGCTCGGCGACGGTGGTGACCGGGGCGACGTGCGCGGCGGCCCAGGCGCCGGCGAGGTCCCAGTTGCCCGTGTGCCCGAGCGCGATGACGACCTGGCGGCCGGCCTCGACGTGGGGTGCGACGTTCTCCATGCCCTCGACGCGCACGCGGGCCGCGAGCTGCTCCGCGCTCAGGCCGCGCAGGGTGAACGCCTCGCCGAAGTACCGCATGTACGAGCGCATCCCGGCGCGCGACAGCCTCCGCAGGCCGCGCTCGTCGAGCTCGGGGCGGACGCGCGCGAGGTTGGCCTCCAGCCGACGGACGCCCGAGCCGCGGCGCCACCAGGCGACGTCCGCGCCGACGACCGTCAGCCCACGGACCAGGCTGCCCGGGACCCGGTGCCCGATGCGCCAGGCCAGGTGGTAGCCACGCGCCACGTCCATCACGAGGCCGCGTCCTGCACCTGGCGCCGCACGGTCGCCATCCGCTGCCCGACGGTCACCGCGGAGGCGACGGCCAGCACCGCGAGGACGACCGTCATGACGACGTCGGGCAGGCCGGCGCCGACCAGGACCGCGGCGGCCAGCACGAGGAACAGCCGGTCGGCACGCTCCGCGATCCCGACGGCCGCGGTCATGCCCAGCCCTTCGGCACGGGCGCGGGCGTAGGGCACGATCGACCCGAGGACCAGGCACGCGAGCGCGAGCACCGCGGTGACGCGCGAGTCGCCGCCGCCGGAGTACCAGAGCACCAGGCCCGCGAAGATCGCACCGTCGCCGAACCGGTCGAGCGTCGAGTCCAGGAACGCTCCCCAGGGCCCGCTGCGCCCGGAGCGGCGGGCCATCACGCCGTCGATGGAGTCGGTCAGCGTGAAGACGGCGATGACCAGGGCACCGAGCAGCAGGTGACCCGTCGGGAACGCCCACAGCGCGGTGACGACGACCACGAGCGTGCCCGTGATCGTCACCGCGTCCGGCGAGACGCCCGCGCGCAGGAGCGCGTCGGCGAGCGGTGTCCACAGGCGTGTCATCGCGCTGCGCAGTCGGCTCAGCACGCGTCCGCCGTCCCTTCGTCGCCGGGCCACGCCCCCGCGAGGGCGGCCCGTGTGTCCCCGAGCAGCGCGGGCAGGGCCCGCGTGCGCGCCACGATCGGCAGGAAGTTCGCGTCCCCGCCCCACCGGGGCACGACGTGCTGGTGCAGGTGCGCCTGGATGCCGGCGCCCGCCACCTGCCCCTGGTTCATGCCGAGGTTGAAGCCGTCGGGGGCCATGACCTGGCGCACGACGCCCATCGCGGTGCGCGTGAGCGCCGCGACCTCGGCGACCTCCGGCGGCGTGAGCTCGGTGTAGTCGGCCACGTGGCGGTAGGGGCACACCAGCAGGTGCCCGGAGTTGTACGGGTACAGGTTCATCACGACGTACGCGACCTCGCCGCGGTGCACGACCAGACCCTGCTCGTCCGGCAGCGTGGGGATGCGGCAGAACGGGCAGCCGTCACCGGGAGCGTCGTCGGCGGGCTTGTCCTGCCCGCCGATGTACACCATGCGGTGCGGCGTCCACAGCCGGTCGAGCCCGTCCGGCTCGCCCGCGAAGGCGGCGGCGGGCTCGACCTCGACGTCGTCGGACGAGGCCACGGCTCAGACCTGGACGCGGTCGCGCACGGCGGAGACGATCCGCTCGACCGCCTCGTCCACGGGCACGCCGTTGTCCTGGCGTCCGTCGCGGTAGCGGAACGACACCGCACCGGCCTCGGCGTCCTCGCCGCCCGCGATGAGCACGAACGGGATCTTCTGCGTCGAGGCGTTGCGGATCTTCTTGCCGAAGCGGTCGTCGGACCGGTCGACCTCGGCACGGATCCCCTGGGCACGCAGCCGGGACACGACCTCGTCCAGGTACGGCTCGAAGGGCTCGGCGACGGGCACGGCCAGCACCTGCACGGGCGCGAGCCACGCGGGGAACGCGCCGGCGTAGTGCTCGGTCAGGACCGCGAAGAAGCGCTCGATCGACCCGAACAGCGCGCGGTGGATCATGACGGGACGCTGCCGGGTCCCGTCCGGCGCGGTGTACTCGAGCTCGAAGCGCTCGGGCAGGTTGAAGTCGAGCTGGATGGTCGACATCTGCCAGGTGCGGCCGATCGCGTCCTTGGCCTGCACGGAGATCTTCGGGCCGTAGAACGCGGCGCCGCCCGGGTCGGGCACGAGGTCGAGCCCCGACGCCTCGGCGACCTGCCGCAGCGTCTCGGTCGCCTCCTCCCAGACCTCCTCGGAGCCGACCGACTTCTCCGGGTTACGGGTCGACAGCTCGAGGTAGAAGTCGTCGAGCCCGTAGTCCTTGAGCAGGTCCAGGACGAAGGTGAGCAGGCTGGTGAGCTCGTCCTTCATCTGCTCGCGCGTGCAGTAGATGTGCGCGTCGTCCTGGGTGAAGCCGCGCGCGCGGGTCATGCCGTGCACGACGCCCGACTTCTCGTACCGGTAGACGGTGCCGAACTCGAAGAGCCGCAGCGGCAGCTCGCGGTACGACCGTCCGCGCGAGGCGAAGATCAGGTTGTGCATCGGGCAGTTCATCGGCTTGAGGTAGTAGTTCTGCCCCTCGCGCCGGACCGTGCCGTCCTCGTGGTACTCCGCGTCGAGCTGCATGGGCGGGTACATGCCGTCGGCGTACCAGTCCAGGTGCCCGGAGATCTGGAAGAGCTGCTCCTTGGTGATGTGCGGCGAGTTCACGAAGGAGTAGCCGGCCTGCACGTGCCGGCGGCGGGAGTACTCCTCCATCTCCATGCGGATGATCCCGCCCTTGGGGTGGAACACCGCCAGTCCGGAACCGATCTCCTCGGGGAACGAGAACAGGTCGAGCTCGTTGCCGAGCTTGCGGTGGTCGCGGCGCTCGGCCTCGGCGATCCGCTCGAGGTACGCCTTGAGCTCGTCCTTGGTGGGCCACGCGGTGCCGTACACGCGCTGCAGCTGCGGGTTCTTCTCCGAGCCGCGCCAGTAGGCGGCCG
Source organism: Cellulomonas wangsupingiae (assembly GCF_024508275.1). NCBI lineage: Bacteria > Bacillati > Actinomycetota > Actinomycetes > Micrococcales > Cellulomonadaceae > Cellulomonas > Cellulomonas wangsupingiae. The sequence continues at coordinate 2,012,408 of NZ_CP101989.1, read as the reverse complement.
CGGAGCGGGTCAGCTGGAAGCCGTTGCCGATGAGCCGGGTGCTGGGCAGGTGCGGGCCGCGGCACAGGTCCTGCCACACGACGGCCTCGGTCTCGCGCCCGGCGCCGCGCACGTTCTGGTAGATCGACAGCCCGCCGAGACCGACCTCGACGGATGCCCCGTCGGTGCCGCCGGCGTCGCCCTTGAGCCCGATCAGCTCGAGCTTGTACGGCTCGCCCGCGAGCTCCTCACGCGCCTGCGCCTCGGTGACGTCCCACCGCCGGAAGGTCTGCCCCTCCTTGACGATGCGGCCCATGACCTTCTCGATCGCCTTGAGGTCCTCCGGGGTGAACGGGGTCTCGACGTCGAAGTCGTAGTAGAAGCCGTCCGTGATGGGCGGGCCGATGCCGAGGCGGGCCTTCGGGTTGACCTCCTGCACGGCCTGCGCGAGGACGTGGGCGGCCGAGTGCCGCAGCACGGCGAGCCCGTCCGGGGAGCCGATGGTCACGGCCTCGACGACCGCGCCGTCGGGCAGCGGCAGCGCGAGGTCCTTCAGCTCGCCGTCGACGCGCACGACGACGACGTCACGGCGGTCGGCGAACAGCTCGGTCCCCGTCGTGCCCTGCTCGACCGGGGTCTCGACGCCGTCGACGGTCAGGGTGATCTGCTCGGGCACGCTGCGCCAGCTCCTCGGGTCTGCCCGTTCCGTGGGTCGCGGTGGGTCGGCGGTCGCCGACACGGGCGTGGTCGATGCTACCGACCGGTGGACGTGGGACCGCACGGATACCCGCCGGGCGTGGGCGCGACCCGTCAGCGGGCGGGGCGACGATCCGGCAGGTCGTGCGGGACGTGCGCCTCCAGCTCGGCGAGCCACGCCGCGACCGACGCGTCGGACGGCATGCGCCAGTCACCGCGCGGCGACATCGTGCCCCCGGCGCTCACCTTCGGGCCGTTCGGGAGCGCGGAGCGCTTGAACTGGCTCGCGAAGAACCTGCGGAGGAACACCTCGAGCCACCGGCGGACCGTCGGCAGGTCGTACGCGGGGCGACGGTCGTCCGGCCAGCCGGGCGGCCACGCCCCCGCCTGCGCGTCGTGCCACGCGTGCCACGCGAGGAAGGCCACCTTGCTGGGGCGCGTGCCGTGCCGCAGCACCTGGTAGAGGGCGAAGTCGTGCAGCGCGTAGGGGCCGATCGTGTCCTCCGTCGACTGGATCGGCTCCCCCTCACGGGCCGGCACCAGCTCCGGGGAGATCTCCTGCTCCAGGACGCGCAGCAGGACCTCGTTCGTCGCGTCGTCGAAGTGCCGCTCGGACACGACCCACCGGATCAGGTGCTGGATCAGCGTCTTGGGCACGCCCGCGTTGACGGCGTAGTGCGACATCTGGTCCCCGACGCCGTAGGTGCACCAGCCGAGCGCGAGCTCCGAGAGGTCCCCGGTGCCGAGCACGATCCCGCCGCGCTGGTTCGCCGCGCGGAACAGGTAGTCGGTGCGCAGCCCGGCCTGCACGTTCTCGAACGTGACGTCGTAGACCTCCTCGCCGGCGCCGGCGGGGTGCCCCAGGTCGCTGAGCATCTGCAGCGCGGCGGGCCGGATGTCGATGGTCTGCGCCGTCGCGCCCACCGCCTCCATGAGCGCCACCGCGCTGGACCGCGTGGCGTCGCTCGTCGCGAAGCCCGGCAGGGTGAACGCGAGGATGTCGCTGCGCGGGCGTCCCAGGCGGTCCATGGCGTTCGCGGCGACGATCAGCGCGTGCGTCGAGTCCAGCCCGCCGGACACGCCGATCACGACCTTCGCGCCGCCGACCGCCCGCAGGCGCTGCTCGAGCCCGCTGACCTGGATGTTGTAGGCCTCGTAGCAGTCGAGCGCGAGCCGCTGCGGGTCGTCCGGGACGAACGGGAACCGGTCGACCGGGCGGCGCAGCCCGACGTCACCGGTGGGCGGGTCGAGCGCGAACGGGACCGTGCGGTGCGAGGCGCCCGCGGGGGCGAGACCCAGACCGCGCCGGTTGTCGTCGAACGTCCCCATCCGCAGCCGCTCCTGGCGCAGCCGGTCCAGGTCGACGTCCGCGACGGTGACCACCGGCCCGTCGGCGAAGCGCTCACCCTCGGCCAGCAGCTCCCCCAGCTCGTACAGCAGGGTCTGGCCGTCCCAGGACAGGTCCGTGCTCGACTCGCCCAGCCCGGCGGCCGCGAAGACGTACGCCGCCTGGCACCGGGCGGACGCGGAGCGCACGAGCAGGCGCCGGTCCTCGGCCCGGGCGACCGTGATAGGGCTGGACGACAGGTTGACCAGGACGGTCGCGCCCGCCAGCGCCGCGGTGGCGCTCGGCGGCACGGGCACCCACATGTCCTCGCAGACCTCGACGTGCACCACGAGGCCGGGCACGTCGGTCGCGGCGAACAGCAGGTCGGGGCCGATCGGCGCCTCCTGCCCGGCGATCGTCACCGTGCCGCGCACGTCGTCCCCGGGCGCGAACCAGCGGCGCTCGTAGAACTCGCGGTACGTCGGCAGGTACGACTTGGGCGCGACGCCGAGGACGCGTCCGCGGTGCACGACCACGGCCGTGTTCAGCACGCGGTTGCCGTGCGCGAGGGGCGCGCCGACGACGAGCACGGGACGAAGGTCCCTCGACGCCTCCACGACGTCCTCGAGGGCCGTGCGGACGGCGTCGAGGAGGGCGTCCTGCAGGAACAGGTCGTCGATCGCGTAGCCCGACAGGCACAGCTCGGGGAACACGGCCACGGCGACGGCGTCGTCGTGGCACGCGCGTGCCGCGTCGATCACGCCGGCGGCGTTGCGGGCGGGGTCCGCGACCGTGACCGGCACCGTGCACGCGGCGACGCGGGCGAACCCGTGGGAGTAGGCGGAGAGGAAGTCCACGTCGCGAGTCTGGCACGCGACGCGCACTGCCAGCTGCGACGACGAACGCCCCCGGCCGTGGCCGGGGGCGTCGTGCGCGGGTGGGCGATACTGGGTTCGAACCAGTGACCTCCTCGGTGTGAACGAGGCGCTCTACCACTGAGCCAATCGCCCGCTGGGTCCTGCACGTGCCGCTCGCGCTCGGTCGCGGCCTGCTGCCGACGGGCAGAGGACCGCGAGACCACCCGTGGGCGGCACGGGAGACGATGCTAGCGGACGCCGGGCCGATCTCCGAACCGGCGGTGGTGGGTGTCGCGTCGTGCGGCGCTGACCACGCTCTCACCGGCACGCGGGGCGGTGCCGCGGGCGTCCCGGAGTCCCGCCGCGACGATGGGCAACGTTTTCCATCGCGGCTGAAAGGGTCCGGGCGGGTGAACTGTGCACGGGCAACGGTCCAATGGGACATCGGTCCTGCCATGATGTGAGTCCACGGCCCGTGCGGGCCCCTTCACGCGATCGGAGGACCCGATGACGGATTCGTCGTACGACGTCATCGAGGTCGTCGCCATGCAGCTCATCGGGTCCGACGCCACCGTGATTCCCGTGTCTGCGGAGCTGTGCTTCCGCACCACCGACCCGTACACCGTGCGCGCCGTGTTCACCGGTGCCCACACGATGTCCACGTGGCTGCTCGGCCGCGAGCTGCTCGCCCACGGCGTGCACGCGGTCGCCGACGCACCGGCGGGCACCGGGGACGTGCAGGTGTGGCGCGACGACGACCCCGACTACACGCTCGTCTCGCTGTCGGGGGTGGAGGGCAGCGCGCTGCTCGCGGCTCCGACCGAGCCGCTGATGCGGTTCCTCGCCGCGACCGAGTCCCTCGTGCCCGTCGGGGCCGAGTCGGACAAGATGGAGGGCGAGATCACGGCGCTCATCGCAGCGCTCCTGACCGCCTGACCGTCACGGCCCGCTCGCGGGCCACGCAGTCACGACGACGGCCGGTCCCGCACCTGCGGGGCCGGCCGTCGCGCGTCCCGGTCCCGGCCGCGCGGCTCAGGGGTCGACGTCGTCCTCGAGGCGCGCGAGGAAGACCCGCTGCGCCTCGTGGCAGAGCGGTCCGGCGGCCACGTCGGTGCCGTCGAGGTTCACCACGGGGGTGACGTTGCGGACCGAGCCGGTCAGCGCCAGGTGCGCCCGTCCGTCGAGGACGTCGTCGAGGACCGCCCACGCGAGCTCGTCGGGACGCGCCTCGCGCACGGGCAGCCCGGCCTCGGGTCCCCACAGCAGGAGCAGCTCGCGGGTGATGCCCGCGAGCGCGCCCGTCTCGAGCGACGGCGTGAGCAGCTCGCCGCCCGTCTCGACGAACACGTTGGCGCCGGTGCCCTCGCACAGGCGCCCCCGGGTGTCGGCCAGCAGCGCCTCGTCGGCCCCGAGGGAGCGCGCACGCGCGAGCGCCACCACGTTCTCCCCGTAGGACGTGGTCTTGAGCCCGGCGAGCGGGGAGCGCTCGTTGCGCACCCACGGCACGCGGACCGCGCGCGCCGTGGCGGTGCGCGCCGCGGGGCCGGCGACGACGACGACGGTGGGCCGCTGCTCCTCGGGCGGGAGCCGGTGGGACCCCATCGGCCCCGGGCCGCCGGTCACCGTGATCCGCAGCCGCCCGGCGCTCGGGCCCGCTGCGGCCAGGACGGCCCGCACCCCCTCGCGCACCTCGTCCATGGGCAGAGGTGGCAGGCCCAGCCCGCGGGCCGACGCCTCGAGCCGCGCGAGGTGCCGTGTGAGGGCGAACGCGGCACCGTGGTGCACCGCGCACGTCTCGAAGACGCCGTCGCCCACGGTCAGGCCGTGGTCCACGGCCGTGAGCACGGGCTCGTCGGGTGCGCGCAGCCGTCCGCCGGCCCAGATCGCGAGGTCCACGGCGCCATCCTGCCACCGCACCGCTCCCGGGCCCTCGGGATCAGCGCGACGCGAGAGCGACGAGCCGCGCGGCCTTGAGCTCGGTCTCGCCCCACTCCTGCGCCGCGTCGCTGGCCCACGTGATGCCCGCGCCGGTGCCGAACCGCAGGACGTCGTCGGTCCACCAGAACGTCCGGATCCCCACGGCGAGCTCGGCCGTGAGGCGTCCGTCGGCGGCGACGTGCGCCCATCCGACCAGGCCGCAGTACGGCCCGCGCGGCACCGGCTCGAGGTCGCTGATGACGCGCAGCGCCGAGCTCTTGGGTGCGCCGGACACCGAGCCGGGCGGGTAGGTCGCGGCCAGGACGCGGGCGAGCGCGTCGGGTGCGTCCCGCACGCCGGGGGCCAGGTCGCCCGCGACCGTCGAGACGAGGTGGACGAGGCCCGGGTGGTGCTCGGTCCCCAGGAGGTCGGTCACGCGCACGGTGCCCGGGACGCACACGCGCTGCAGGTCGTTGCGCACGAGGTCGGTGATCATGACGTTCTCGGCGCGGTCCTTGGCGGTCAGGCCCTCGGTCGTCGCGGCGGTGCCCTTGATCGGGCCGGAGGTCACGACCCCGTCGCGCACCCGCAGGAAGAGCTCCGGCGACGCCGTCACGACCCAGGCGGCGGGCACGGCGCCGCCGGCGGGCACGTGGACGCCGCCGGCGAAGGGCGCCGGGTTGCCTGCCGCCAGGCGGGCGGCCAGCGCACGTGCGTCCGGCTCCTGCCCCGCCTCGGTGGGCAGCGGCGCGGACAGCACGCGGCAGAGGTTGGCCTGGTAGACGTCGCCCTCGCGGACGTGGGCGCGCACCGCGTCCACCGCCGCGAGGTACGCCGCCCGGTCGAGGGACGACACCCAGGCGTCGCGCGCGGGACCTCGCCACGTGACGGGACCCGCTGCGCCCGCCGGCCCCACGTCCGCGAACCGCCAGGCATCGACGCGCCCCTCGAACTCCCCCACCAGCGCCCACCACCCCGGGGTGGCCAGCGCGTCGGGACGTACCCGCAGGTCGGCGTGCTCCACGACACCCGTCGCGTACCGCCCGGCGAACCACGCCGCACCGGGCGCGACGGCGGTCCGGAGGGCGGGCGGGGTCGGCACGCGCCCAACCTACCGACCTGCGGAGCGCACCCCGCAGGACACGTTCGCCGAGGCCGGTTGGACTCTCGTCGATGTTGTCGTCTAGAGTCTTCGACGCACCAGGAACGCCGGTCAACGGCGGTTCTGACAGTGCGGACGTGGCTCAGTGGTAGAGCATCACCTTGCCAAGGTGAGGGTCGCGGGTTCGAATCCCGTCGTCCGCTCGGAGGCTATCCCCTTCGGCCCCCAGCCGTTGTGGACTGCGGTCTCAGCGGTGGAGTGGCCGAGAGGCGAGGCAGCGGCCTGCAAAGCCGTATACACGGGTTCGAATCCCGTCTCCACCTCGTAATGCACTCCCCCATGGGCGATTGGCGCAGCGGTAGCGCGCTTCCCTGACACGGAAGAGGTCACTGGTTCGATCCCAGTATCGCCCACCAGCAAGGCCCCAGGTCACCGACCTGGGGCCTTCGTCGTTGCCGAGCAGGCGGCGATGTTCCTGCCGCGACCGGGCGACGGCCGCTGACCTCAACGGCGAGCCCTGGCGCGGCAGCCAGGTGAAATCGTGACTCCCCCGGCCGTCCGCGCTGACACCCGCCCACGAAACGCCCGCACGGGACCGGCGGGTTCGGCACGATCGCCGCACCACGCCGCAGGGGGTCACGATGCACCGTCGCACGCGCTCGTCCGTCGTCACCGTCCGCGTGTCGCGCCGGGCGCTCACCGCAGGGCCGCAGCGGGCATGGGCGCCGACCGTCGCCGGTGAGGTGCCCCTGCAGCAGGAGGGCTCGTGAGGCGCCGGACCGGCGGGGTCGTGGGCGCCGTCCTCGCCGTGGTGCTCACCGGCTGCGTCATCGACGTCATGCCCTCCGGGCCGCTCCTGGTGAACCTCTGGACCGATGACGTCGAGCTGCACGTCGTCGGTACGGACAGGGTCGAGGCGATGCCGGCCGACGACCAGGGGTACGTCGACGTCGAGGAGTGCGAGGGCACCGCGCTGCGGCTGCAGCGGGGCGACGACGTGCTCGGCGAGTACGAGGGTGCGCTGTGCCCGGGCATGACGGTCACGGTGCAGGAGGACGGCACGGTGAGCGTGTACGACGGCGAGGAGTGGCACACTCCGGCGCCGGGCTGACGAGCCGGAGGAGGGCCGGCGCACCCGGCCGCTGCGTCGGCCGACCGGACCCGGGTGCTGTGGCGGCGCCCGGCAGGCGCTGCGACGCTGGGGAGCATGGGGGCAGCCGGCCGGACCGGCGTCGCAGCGCCACGTCCTGCGGTGGCCTGGGCGACCACCTGTGCTGCGGCGCTGCTGGCGCTCGCCGTCCGCTGGCACCTGGTCGGGGGCGCGTCGGCGCTGCGCGGCTACCACGGGTACGACGACGGCGTGTACTTCGCGTCGGCCGTCGCGCTCGTGCACGGCCGCCTCCCCTACCGGGACTTCCTGCTGCTGCACCCGCCGGGCATCACGCTGGCCCTCGCCCCGTTCGCGGCCCTCGCGCGGTGGACGAGCGACTCCACCGGGCTGGCTGCCGCCCGGCTCGCGTTCATCCTCGTCGGTGCGGTCAGCACCGTGCTCGTGGCACGTCTGGCACGACGCTGGGGCACGGCCGCGATGGTCGTGGGCGCCACGCTGTACGCCCTGTCGGCGGCGGCCGCCCGTGCCGAGCGGCTCACGCTCCTGGAGCCGCTCGGCACGCTGACCCTCCTCGCGGGTGTGTCCCTGCTGCTCCGGGCGCGCGCGCCGGGCTCGTCACGCTCGTGGCTCTGGGCGGGCGGGGCCGTCCTCGGGCTGGGGCCGGTCGTCAAGATCTGGAACGTCGTCCCGGTCGTCGTGGTGGTGGCGTGGCAGGCGTGCTCGTGGAGCCGACGGTCCGCGCTGCGGGTCACGGGCGCGGCGCTCGCGTCCGCCGCCGTCGTGGTGCTGCCCTTCGCCGTGCGCGCGCCCGACGCGATGCTGCGCCTGGTGGTCCTCGACCAGCTGGGACGACCCCGCACCCCCGGGACGCTCGTCACCAGGCTCGAGGGTGTCACCGGTGTGGGCACCGCCCTGTGGCACGCCTCCGACGTGACGCGCGGTGTCGTGACCGTCGCCGTCTGCGTGGTCGTCGCGCTCGCGGCGACCGCGGCCTGGCGGCACGACCGGGGACGGCTGTGGGTCACGCTGCTGACCGCCCAGGTCGGCGTGATCCTCGTGGCACCGTCGTACTACGCCCACTACGCGGCCTACAGCGCGGCGGCCGTGGCGCTCGTGCTGGCCGCGGGCGTGTCGCTGGTCGACGTCCGGCACCGGGCGTGGAGCGCGGCGCTGGTCTGCTGCGCGCTCGGGCTCGTGACGGGTGCCGCGGTGGCACGCACGCCGGCACCGGTGTCCTTCCCGGTCGCCCAGGTGCGCGAGCGGCTCCCGGCGACGGGCTGCATCCGCGCCGACTCCCCCGGTGCGCTGGCCGTGGTCGACGTCCTGTCGCGCAACGAGGCCCGGGGCTGCGACACGCGCATCGACGTCTCCGGGCAGGCGTACGACGTCGGCACGCGTGACCAGGAGGGCCGGCACGTCCCCCGGGTCCGCAACCACCGCTGGCAGCACGACGCCGTCGCCTACCTGACGTCCGGGTCCGCGGCCGTCGTCGCGCGGAGCACCGGCAACGGCTTCAGCGACGCCACGCTCCGGGGCCTGCTCACGCGGAGCAGGGTCGTGCCGCTGGGCGACGTCCAGGTGCTGCTGCCGCGCCCCGCACGGCGGTCGGCCCCGCCCCAGGTGCCCTGACCGGGTCACTCGGCCGGTGGGACCGTCTCCCTGCGCGCGTGGTGCGGGCTGCGCGGGTTGAGCAGCGCGTACCGGCGCCCGTACGCGAAGTACACGACGAGCCCGATGAGGAGCCACACGGCGAACCGCAGCCACGTCTGCCAGTGCAGCTGCAGGATGAGGAACACCGACGCGAGCACGCCGAACGCGGGCACCACCGGCATCCACGGCAGCCGGAACGAGCGCTCGGCGTCCGGGCGCGTGCGGCGGAACAGCGCGACGGAGACGCAGACCACGACGAACGCCGACAGGATCCCGATGTTCGTCAGGTCCGCGACCGCCCGGATCGGGAAGACGCCCGCCAGCACCGCCGCTGCGACCCCGGCGATCCACGTGACGCGCTGCGGCGTGCCGTGCCGGTCGACGCCCGCGAACCAGGGCGGGAGCAGTCCGTCGCGGCTCATCGAGAACCACACGCGCGTCACGCCCAGCAGGAACGTGAGCATCACCGTCAGGATCGACAGCACCGCGAACACGGAGATGATGCTCGCGACGACCGGCAGCCCCACGCTCGAGAACGCCGACGCGAAGCCGGCCGTGGGGTCGATGTCCCGGTAGTCCTGCAGCCCTGTGAGCACGAGCGTCGCGGCGACGTACAGCAGCATCGCGATGACCAGGGACAGGATGATCGCCTTCGGCATGTGCCGACGTCCGTCGTGCGCCTCCTCCGCGGCCGTCGACATCGCGTCGTACCCGAACACCGCGAAGAACACCGTCGCCGCACCGGTGAGCACCGGCCCGAACCCGTTCGGCATGAAGGGGGTGTAGTTGCCGGTGTCGATGTAGAAGATCCCGAGCCCGACGATGAACAGGATCAGCAGGATCTTCACGCCGACCGCGACGAGCTCGAACCGCCCGAACGTCCGGGTGCCGCGGCTGAGCACGAAGGTCACGAACAGGCAGACCACGAGGGCAGGCAGGTTGACGACGCCACCCTCCTCGGCGCTGGCGGTGAAGGCAGCCGGCAGCTCCACCCCGAAGCCCGCGAGGAACGCCTCGAGGTACCCGGAGATCCCGATGGCCACGACCGCGACGATCGCGATGTACTCCAGCAGCAGGTCCCAGCCGATGAACCAGCCGACGACCTCGCCGAGCGCCACGTAGCCGTACGTGTACGCCGACCCGGCCCGCGGGATCATCCCCGCGAACTCCGCGTACGAGAGCGCCGCCGCGGCCGACGCCAGACCCGCGACGAGGAACGAGACCAGCACCGCGGGGCCGGCCGCGGGGTTGTTCGCGTCGCCGTGCGCGACCAGCCCGGCGAGCGAGAAGATGCCGACGCCGATGATGCCGCCGACGCCGATCGCGGTGAGCTGCCACAGCCCGAGGCTCTTCGTCAGCCGACCGGTGGCGGCTCCGGTCTCGCTGCCCATCCGCTCGACGGGCATACGCCGCCAGACCGACCCGTGACGCCCCGACGCGGCCATGGCCCCGCTCCCCCCGGACGGTGGACGCGTCGCGACGGCGCGCGACGCCTGCCCGTCGAGGGTGGCAGCCGCGGACGCACCCGTCCACCGCTGCGCCGGACGCCGCTGATGGCGGGCCGCCGGGCCGGGTGCGATGCTCGGACAGCAGCGGGTCACCCCTCGCAGGTGGACCGTCACCGTCCGGGGGGAGGCGCATGCCGCAGCGTCCGGCGCCGCCGCGACCCGCGGCCCGACCCCTGGCCCTCGCCGGCCGAGCCGCCGGGCCGACGCGCCACCGGTGGCTGCGCCCGGCCCACCCCGGCGGCCTCGTCCTCGGGGCGGTGTTCGCGACCGTGGCGATGACGCCCTCGCTCCTGCCGCGCGACTGGCTGTACCAGGCCCTCGTCTCCGGGATCTCCGGCGCGCTGGGCTACGGCGTGGGCGTGGCGCTCGCGTGGGTGCTGCGGCACGTGCCCGCGTGGCGGCGTCTGCTGGTGACCGCGCGCCGGGGGGTCCCGCCCCGCGTCGTGCCGTGGCTGTGGCCGGGACTCGTCGGGGGCGTCGGCCTGGCGCTCGTCGTCATGCTCGTCGTCGGTGCCCGCTGGCAGCGCGGGATGACGACCGCCCTGGGGATGCCGCCGCCCTCGACGGCCGACTGGCTGCGTGCCGGTCCCCTCCTCGTGCTGGTCGCGGCCGCGTTCGTCCTGGCGGCGCGGTGCGTGGGCTGGGCGGCCCGGCACGTGGACCGGCTCTTGGAACGGTGGTGGCGGTGGCCGCACGCGGTGGCCACCGTCGTCGCCGTGGCGGTCGTGCTCGGCGGCGTGGTCCTGGTCGACGACGCCCTGCTGCGCCGCGCGCTGGCGGCGGCGGACGGAGCGTTCGCCGCGCGCAACGACGACGACCACCCGGGGGTCGTCCGACCGCAGGCCGCGGAGCGCTCCGGCTCGCCCGCCTCGGACGTGCCGTGGGAGTCGCTGGGACGCGAGGGGCGGCGCTTCGTGGCCGGCGGACCGACCGCCGACGAGCTGCGCGCGGTGACCGCCGACGGCACGGCGGCGACGCCGGTGCGCGTGTACGCCGGGATCGAGACCGCCGGCACGGCGCGCGAGCGGGCCGCGATCGCGGTCGACGAGCTGGTGCGCACGGGCGCGTTCGAGCGGTCCGTGCTGCTGGTGGCCACGGCGACCGGCAGCGGCTGGGTCAACGGCTCGGCCGTCGACGCCCTCGAGCTCGTGCACGGCGGCGACACCGCCACGGTCGCCACCCAGTACTCGTACCTGCCCAGCTGGCTGTCCTTCCTCGTCGACCGCGAGCGCGCCGCGCAGGAGGCGCGCGCGCTGACGGCCGCCGTCGAGGCGCACCTCGCGACGCTGCCGGCCGACGAGCGGCCCCGGCTGCTCGCGTACGGCGAGAGCCTCGGCTCCTACGGCAGCGAGGCGGCGTTCGGGTCGCTGGCCGACGTCCGCACCCGGACCGGCGGCGTCCTGTGGGCCGGTCCGCCGGACGCGAACCGCGTGTGGCACGCCCTGGTGGAGCGCCGCGACCCCGGCACCCCCCAGAGGTCCCCGGTCTACGCGGACGGCCTGCTCGTGCGCTTCGCGGGGGACGCGGCCAAGATCGCGGCACCCCCGACGCCCTGGGAACCTCCCCGCGCCCTGTACCTGCAGCACGCCGACGACCCGGTCGTGTGGTGGAGCCCCGACCTGCTCCTGTCCGAGCCCGACTGGCTCCGGGAGCCACCGGCCGACCGCGACCGCCCGGCGGTGCGGTGGTTCCCGGTGGTCACGTTCTGGCAGCTGACGTTCGACCTGCTGAACGCCAAGTCGGTGCCGGACGGCCACGGGCACAACTACGACGCGCTGGCCCTCGACGGCTGGGTCGCGGTCGCGCCGCCCGACGGCTGGACGACGGCGGACACCGCACGCGTCCGCGCGGCGCTCGAGGGGTGAGGGTGCGCCCTCGCGCCCGCGGCCGTCGCCCGGCACACTCGGCAGCGTGGGTGGTCGCACGGCGTGGGTGCTGCACGTCGACCTGGACCAGTTCGTCGCCGCCGTCGAGGTGCTCCGCCGGCCCGAGCTGGCGGGCCGGCCCGTCGTCGTGGGCGGGCGCGGCTGCCCGACCGAGCGTGGCGTGGTGTCCACCGCGTCCTACGAGGCGCGGGCCTTCGGCGTGCGCTCGGGGATGCCGCTGCGGGTGGCCGCCCGCAGGCTGCCCGACGCGGTGTTCCTGCCCGTCGACGCCGCCGAGTACGAGGCGGTGTCCGACCGCGTCATGACGGCGCTGCGGTCGCTGGACGCGGTCGTCGAGGTGCTGGGCTGGGACGAGGCGTTCCTCGGGGCGCGGACCCACGACCCGGAGGCGCTGGCGCGGCGCGCACAGGACGTGGTGCGGGCCGCGACGGGCCTCGCCTGCTCGGTCGGCATCGGCGACAACAAGGTGCGCGCGAAGATCGCCACCGGGCACGGCAAGCCGGCGGGCGTGTTCCGACTCACGGCCGAGAACTGGTCCCAGGTGATGGGCGGGCGTCCGACGATCGAGCTGTGGGGCGTCGGCACGAGGGTGTCGCGGCGGCTCGCCGCGCTGGGGGTCACCACGGTCGACGAGCTCGGTTCCGCGCCCGTCGAGGCTCTCGTCGAGGAGTTCGGCCCGCGCATGGGGGTCTGGTACCACGAGCTCGGCCAGGGGCTCGGCCCGCAGACCGTCGACGACCGGCCGTGGGTGCCGCGGGGCCACAGCCGCGAGACGACCTTCCAGGAGAACCTCACGACGCCCGAGGAGGTGCGCGCCGCGGTGCGCGAGCTCGCCGACCGGGTCGTGCGGGACGTCACCGACGACGGGCGGCCGGTGGTGCGGGTGGCGCTGAAGATCCGCTACGCGCCCTTCGTCACCACCGGCACGAGCCGCACGCTGCCCGAGCCGACCCGCGACCCCGCGGCACTCCTGGAGGCGCTGACCGCGCTGGCCGCACGGGTCGAGGACCGGGAGGTGCGTCTGCTGGGCGTGCGGGCCGAGATGGTGATGCCCGACGACACGGACCGGGCGGGGCGGACCCCCGTGCGGGGCCGGATCTGAGCCGACCCCCGGCGCGGGCGGCTGCGGGCTCATGCGGAGCGGATGAGGCGCACCCCGGCACGGCGGCGTGTACTGGGCCTCGGACCACGCCGACCGACCCCGCGACACCGAGGAGCAGACATGTCCGACGAGACCACCGTCGACGCCGCCGCCGTCACCGACGGCGCGTGGACGCTGCTCGTCGCCGACTTCGGCGACACGGACAGCGCGTGGCAGGCCTACGAGACGATCAAGGCCGCCGAGGACGGGCGCACGCTGTCGGTCGAGGGCGTCCTCGTGGTCCGTCGCGACGACGACGGCACCCTGCAGATCCTCGAGGCGACCGACCACAGCACGCGCCGCGGTCTGGGCTGGGGCGTCGTCGGCGGCGTCGTCGTCGGCCTCATCTTCCCCCCGACCGTCCTCGGCAGCGTCGCCGCGCTCGGCGCGATCGGCGCGGCAGCCGGCAAGGGCGTGCAGCTCCACCACCGCAAGGAGCTCGTGGAGGACCTCCAGGACGCCGTCCCGGCCGGCCACTCCGGCCTCGTCGTCCTCGTGTCGGACCCGCACGCCGAGAAGCTGCGCAGGGCCCTGGACAAGGCGGACGCCATCGCCGAGAAGGCCCTCGACAAGGCGGCGGCCGAGGAGATCAAGGCGGCGGCCGACGAGGCGGCCGCACAGACGCCGAGCTGACGGCGACGTGACGGGCCGGTGGCTCGTCACCCAGGGTCCACCAGGCGCCCGTCAGCCGCGCAGCCGCACCGCCCACCGCTCCCACGGCGGCATCACCCGCCACTGGCGTCGTAGCGTCCGGAACGCCCTGCCGAACCGTCGGACCCACTGCCGCCCCGGCCGCACCGACCGCGCCGAGACCCCGACCTGCCACGAGCGGTCGACCACGACGCGCGCGTCGGGGCCCAGCGCCATCGCCAGGTCCAGGTCGTCGTGCACGTCCGCCGTGCGCGTCACGCGGTCACGGACACGCCGCCACGAGTCCGCCCGCAGCGCCGTCGACGACCCCCACAGCACCGGGGTGGCCGCGGCGAGCCTGCCCAGGCCGTAGTACGCCCCCAGGTACGAGCTGGCGACCATCGCGCCCTGCGGTGCGGGCAGGTCGAACCGCCCCCAGCCGCTGACGGCCTCCACGCGCGGGTCGCGCAGCACCCGCAGGGCGTGCGCCACCCAGTCCGGGCCGGGCCGCGTGTCGGCGTCCAGCCGCAGCAGCACGTCACCGCGCGCGGCGTCGTAGCCCGCCGCCGCGGCCGCCGGGATCCCGACGTGGGGCTCGTGCACGACCCGGGCGCCGTGCCGGCGCGCCACGTCCGCCGACGCGTCGCGGGACCCGTTGTCGACCACCACGACCTCGTCGGGCAGGCGTGTCTGCCGGGCGAGCAGCGTCAGGCAGGCGTCGAGGTGCCGGGCGTCGTCACGCACGGGGAGGACCACCGAGACGACGGGACGACGTGACGGTGTGCTGTCGGGTGCGTCCGGGCGTGCCACGTCGAGCGTCACGGTCCTCCTGCCGGGTCCGCTGGAGCGGAGCGGGATCGTCCGATCCTCACCTCCGCGGCCCGCCGCCGCCACCGGACGCGCCTCACCGGGTGCCCGCGGTCGTGCCGGGACGCCGCTCAGACGGGGCGGACCGCCCCCGGCGCCCGCCACGTCGCCGCCGCCTGCGCGGCGACCTCGTCGTACCGGTCGAGGCTGATCGCGGCGAGGCGCGGGTCGGGTGCCAGCGCACGGGTCACGACGTCGGCGCCCGCCTCGAGCACGCGGTCGAGGAAGTACCCGGGAGCCAGCAGGTAGGACGCGACCACGACACGTGCCCCCGGTGCCAGGCCGGCACGGGCCGCGGCGACGGCCACGGGCACGCGCGGGTGGGCGCCGGCCCCGTAGCCCACACCGACCGGTCGCCCGAGACGCTGCTCCAGCGCCGCGACGACCTGCCGCACCGCGTCGGCCGCGGCCGGGTCGGTCGAGCCCGCGGCGGCGAGCACCACCGCGTCGTCCCCCGCCGGTCCCGCCTCCGCGAGCCGGTCGACGAGGATGTCGACGAGCCGGGGGTCGGGGCCCAGGGGCCGGGCCGCCGCCGCGCCGGGCCGGTCCACGGCCCGGGCGACGTCCACCTTGACGTGGAAGCCGACGGACAGCAGCAGCGGCACGACGACCGCCGGCGCGGCACCGACGGCCTGGGTCACGACGTCGTCGACCTCGGGCTGCTGCACGTCGACGAAGGCCTCGCGCACGTCGAGCCCGGGCCGGGCGGCCGCGACGTCGACGAGGATCGAGGAGATCGCGGCACGACCGGCCGGGCTGTCCGTCCCGTGCGAGCAGCCGACGAGCACGGGTGCGGTCATGACTGCTCCTGGAGCTCGAGGCGGTAACCGCGCTTGACGACCGTGCGGATGAGGGCCCGGCTGCCCGTGGCGTCCCGCAGCCGCGCGATCGCGACCTCGGCCGCGTGCGGGTCCGACGACACGCCCGGCAGGGCCGCGAGCACCCGGTCGCGCGGGACCACGGAGCCGCGCGCGTGGGCCAGCAGGCGCAGCACCTCCAGGCCCGTGCGCGACAGCGGCAGGACCCGGCCGTCGAGGACGGCGGCGGCCCGGCGCACGCGCAGCGGACCGGCGACCGTGTCGAGGGCGTCGATGCCGCCGTAGTGCGTCACGACGGCGCGCACGAGCGAGCCCAGACGTCCCCGGTCCGGGACGAGCGGCTCGATGCCGGCGTCCAGCAAGGGCTTGGCCGTGACGGGCCCGACCGCCGCGAAGACCACGCCGCCGGCGCGGTGCCGGCGCAGCACGCCGTCCCGCACGCCCGCCTCGTCCACCGCGGCCAGCCAGGCAGCCGCCCCGGGGGCCGACGTGAACACCACGGCGTCGATCTCGCCGTCCGCGACGGCGCGCGCCGACTCCCGGACGAGCTCGGGGTCCGGCGGCGGCCCCCAGCGGTACACCACGAGGCTGCGCACGCGCGCGCCTGCCAGCGCGAACGCCTCGTCGAGCCCGTCGGCACCCGCACCGTGGTGCTGGATCACGATGTCGCGGCCCGCGACGCCCTCGTCGAGCAGCGTCTCGGCGATCTCGGCGCTCGTCTCGGACTCCGCCACCCAGTCCGCGCTGAGGCCGGCCGCCTGGATCGCGCCGCGCGCCTTGGGACCGCGCGCGACGATGCGCGTCGTCGCCAGCGCCTCCAGCAGACGGTCGGCCACGCCGGCCGCGTCCGCCGCCTCGATCCAGCCGCGGAAGCCGATGCCGGTGGTGACGACGACCGTGTCCGGCGGGTCGGCCAGCAGGTCCCGCGTGCGCTCGAGCAGCAGCGCGTCGTCGGTGTGCGGCACCATGCCGAGCGCGGGTGCGTGACGCACCGTCGCACCCCGACGCTCGAGGGCTGCCCGCAGCTCCGCGGCCCGCCTGTCGGCCGTGACGAGCACGACGCAGCCTGCCAAGGTCTGGTCGATCATGTCCGCCGTCACGCGCCCATTGTGGCGGCGCCCGGGCCCGGCGCGTGCACACGTTCGTCCTGCGGCACGTCGAGCAGCCCCGGACGGGCCACGTCCCCGAGGACGAGGACCGCGGGCGCGCGCACGCCCCGCGCCGACGCCACCGCGGCCACCTCGTGCAGCGCCGCGTGCGTCACGCGCTGGTCCGGGAGGGTCGCGCGCTCCACCACGGCGACCGGGACGTCGGGATCCACACCGCCGCTCAGGGCGCCGCGCACGAGCGCCGGCAGCGCCCCGACGCCCATGAGCACCACGACCGTGCACGACCTCTCCCGCAGCCCCGTCAGCGCGGCCGACGACCAGCCGTCGGTGCCGTTCATCACGTGCACCGCCCCGACCAGCCCGCGGTGCGTGAGCGGGATGCCCGCGGCGGCGGCCGCGGCGAAGGCGCTGCTCACTCCCGGGACCACCGTGACCGGCACCCCCGCGGACCGGCAGGCCAGCACCTCCTCGCCGCCGCGCCCGTACACGAACGGGTCGCCGCCCTTGAGCCGCACGACCACGCGCCCGCGCTGCGCGTGCTCGACGAGGATGCGGTTGATCTCGTCCTGCGGCACCGGGTGGTGCCCGGGCGACTTGCCGACGTCGACGACCTCGACGTCCGCGGGCAGCTCGTCGAGCACGTCGGACGGGCCCAGCCGGTCCGCCACCACGACGTCCGCCTCGGCGAGCGCCCGGCGGCCCGCGACGGTCAGCAGACCCACGTCCCCGGGCCCGCCGCCGACGAGCACGACGCGTCCCCGGTCGGCCGCGGGCCGGCGCCGGCGCAGGTCGACGTCCCCGGCGCGCAGGTGGGCCGCGAGCCGGTCGCGCACCCGCACGCTGCGCCGCGGGTCCGCGCCGGCGGTCGACACGACGCCCACGAGCACGTCACCGGCCCGCGTCGTCGCGGGCGTGCGCGCGGTCCCGGCGGCGGCACGCCGCTGCCCGCCGGCGTCGACGCAGAACACCCGGCGGGCCGTCGCCCACGCGACGACGGCCGCGTCGGTCGCCCGCTCCCCCGTCGCCGTGTGCACGAGCCACACGTCGTCCAGGTCGGACTCGACGACCTCACGGTCCGACCAGCGGGCGCGTCCGGCGACCACGAGGTCCGCGAGGTGCTCGCAGACGTGCGGTGCGACCACGTGCACGCGCGCCCCGTCGTCCACCAGCGCCTCGGCACGGCGGGCGGCCACCGGGCCGCCCCCCACCACCAGGACGGGCCGGTCGGTCAGCTCGGCACCGAGGAGCGTGGTCACCGCGCACCCGCGGTCACCGCGACGCGGACGTCGCCGTCGACCACCTCGACGTCCCACGTCCGCAGGTCCGGCAGCAGGCCGGGCCGCGGCACCTTGCCGGCCGGGTCCAGGCACACGCCCGTGCGCAGGTCGAACACCTGCTTGTGCATGGGGGACGCGACGGTCGGGACGTCCTGCCCGTCGACGCGGCGCGTCCCGACGATCCCGCGCGCCAGGACGTGCGCGTCGGAGAACGGGTCGTGCTGCTGCACGGCCAGCACACGGTCGTCGAGCAGGCGGAACAGCGCCACCTGCGTGAGGACGGGCGCGCCCCCGACCTCGTCAGGGACCAGGGCCGCCGCGCCGCGCTCGCGCGCGAGGTCGTCGAGCCGGCACACGGTCAGCCACGTCGTGGCCACGTCGTCGATGGTCGTCACGAGCGGACCTCCAGGGTGGCGCCGGCGACGAGCACGGCGCGCTCGTCGGCGGAGGCGGGGCGGACCTGGCCGCGCTCGGGCACGTAGGCCAGGGAGGGGTCGGGCACGTCGGGGGCGTTGACGAACGAGGCGAACCGCTTGAGCTTGTCCGGGTCGTCGAGGGTCGCGCGCCACTCGTCCTCGTACTGCTCGACGTGCCGCGCCATCTGCTCGTCGAGGTCGCCGCAGATGCCCAGGGAGTCCTCCAGGACCACCGCACGCACGCCGTCCAGCCCGCCCTCGACCTCCTCGATCCACGGCGCGGTGCGCTGCAGCCGGTCCGCCGTGCGCACGTAGTAGAGCAGGAAGCGGTCGACGGTCCGCACGAGGGTGTCGGTGTCCAGGTCCTCGGCGAGCAGCCGCGCGTGACGCGGCGTGAACCCGCCGTTGCCGCCGACGTACACGTTCCAGCCCTTGTCGGTCGCGATCACGCCGACGTCCTTGCCACGGGCCTCGGCGCACTCGCGCGCGCACCCCGACACCCCGAGCTTGATCTTGTGCGGCGAGCGCAGCCCTCGGTACCGCAGCTCGAGCATCACCGCGAGCGCCACGGAGTCCTGCACGCCGAACCGGCACCAGGTCGACCCGACGCACGACTTCACGGTCCGCAGGGACTTGCCGTACGCGTGCCCCGACTCGAACCCCGCGTCGACGAGCCGCCGCCAGATGAGCGGGAGCTGGTCGATGCGGGCGCCGAACATGTCGATGCGCTGCCCGCCCGTGATCTTCGTGTACAGCCCGAAGTCGCGGGCGACCTCGCCGACGGTGATGAGGCCCTCGGGGGTGACCTCGCCGCCCGCCATGCGCGGCACGACGGAGTACGAGCCGTCCTTCTGCAGGTTCGCCATGACGTGGTCGTTGGTGTCCTGCAGGGTGGCCCGCTCGCCGTCGAGGACGTGCGCGGGTGCGGTGGTCGCGAGGATCGAGGCGACCACGGGACGGCAGATGTCGCAGCCGCGGCCGTGGGACCCGAACCGCTCGACCACCTCGGTGAACGTGCGCAGCCCGGCCACGCGGACCGCGTCGTAGAGCTGGGCGCGGGACAGCGCGAAGTGCTCGCACAGCGCGCTGCTGACGGTGACGCCGAGCTTGCCGAGCTCGGTGCCCATGATCTTCTTGACCAGCGGCAGGCAGGAGCCGCAGCTCGTGCCCGCACGTGTGCACGCCTTGACGGCGCCGAGGTCGTGGCAGCCGTCCTCGGCGACCGCGTGGCGGATCGCACCGGCGGACACGTTGTTGCAGGAGCAGACGCCCGCGTCGTCGGGCAGCTCGAGGTCCGGGGCCCCTGCTCCCCCCTCCGGGAGCAGGAACGCCGCCGGGTCCCCGGGCAGCTCCCGGCCGACCATCGGCCGCAGGCTCGCGTACGCGCTGGCGTCGCCGACCAGCACGCCGCCCAGGAGCGTGCGGGCGTCGTCGGACATCACGAGCTTCTTGTAGACCCCGCCCACCGGGTCGGCCCACACGACCTCGAGCGCCCCGGGCGTGCGGGCGAACGCGTCGCCGAAGCTGGCGACGTCGACGCCCGCGAGCTTGAGCCTGGTCGCGGTGTCGGCGGCGGGGTACACCGCGCCGCCGCCGAGGAGCCGGTCGACCGCGACCTCGGCCATCGTGTAGCCGGGCGCGACGAGGCCGATGCAGGCGCCGCGGATGCAGGCGACCTCACCGACCGCGGAGACGTTCGGGTCGTCGGTGAGGCAGGAGTCGTCGACGACGACACCGCCGCGGGGCCCGATGGGCAGGCCCGCGTCGCGTGCCAGCTCGTCGCGCGGCCGCACGCCGGCGGCGACGACGACGACGTCGGCGTCCAGCCGTGTGCCGTCCGCGAGCTCGACGCGGCCCACGCCGCCGGTGCGGTGCGGCAGCACGCGGGTGGTCGTCGACTGCGTGCGCACGCCGATGCCGAGGCGGTTGACCAGGCGGCGCAGCGCCTCGCCGCCGCCGAGGTCGACCTGGGCGGACATCAGGTGGGTGTCGACCTGCAGCACGGTTGCACGGGCACCGAGCGCGTCGAGGGCGCCGGCTGCCTCCAGGCCCAGCAGGCCACCGCCGAGCACCACGCCGCGCACCGTGCGCCCCTCCGCGAGGCGGTTGACGTAGCCGCGCAGCGCGGCGACGTCGTCGAGCGTGCGGTAGACGAAGACGCCGTCGAGGTCCGCGCCGTCCATCGGCGGCACCCACGCGTACGACCCGGTCGCCAGGACCAGGTGGTCGTAGGTGTAGGTCCGTCCCGAGGCGGCGGTGACGGAGCGGGCGTCGCGGTCGACGCCGGTCACGGCGTCCCCGCGCACGAGCGTCACGAGCGGGTCGTCCCACAGGGAGGCGTCCCCCAGCGAAAGGTCCTCAGGGCTGCGTCCGGAGAAGTAGCTGGTGAGCGCGACGCGGTCGTACGGGCGCCGGGGCTCCTCCGCGAGGACCGTCACGCGCCAGGTGCCGGCGGTGTCGCGGTCGCGCAGGGCCTCGACGAGGCGCTGGGCGACCATCCCACCGCCGATGACGACGAGGTGTCGCTGTGCGTCCATGGGGCCCTCCTGAGGCTCGGGGTCGCTGCGCCGCCCCTGTCGGGTGCAAGGGCTGCCGGCGTGCTCGACGCTACGGGCGGCGTGTTTCCGTCGAGGTCCCTCCCGCGTTACCCCGCAGGAACCGTCCGCGCACATCGCGACGGCCGGCGGTGTGAGGGCGGCGGCCGGCCGGGGCGCCGGGCCGCGACGATCACCCGCGCAGGGTGAGGCGGCCCGCGGGCACGCTGGCGAACCTGGGGGCGGGCTGCGGTCCGCGCAGGCGCCGCGCCTGGACAGGGTGACGGACCGGCCCGGGACGAGGAGACGATCGTGGCCACTCTCAGCGTGTGGAAGTTCGAGACCCCGGAGGGCGCGCAGCAGGCGGAGCAAGCCGTCCTGGACCTGCAGAAGCAGCACCTCATCGAAGTGCAGGACGCGGCGACGGTGTCCTGGCAGGCCGACAAGAAGAAGCCGAAGACCCGCCAGGCCCACAACCTCGCCGCGGTCGGCGCGCTCGGCGGGACCTTCTGGGGGCTGCTGTTCGGGCTGCTGTTCTTCATCCCGCTGGTCGGCGTGATCGTCGGCGCGGCCGCCGGTGCCATCGGCGGGGCCCTGACCGACGTGGGCATCGACGACGACTTCATCCGCTCGGTGCGCGAGAAGGTCACGCCGGGCACGTCCGCGCTCTTCCTCCTCGCGTCCAGCGACGTGCCGGACCGCGTCGTCGCCGGCCTCAAGGAGAAGGGCATCCGCGCCGAGCTCATCCAGACGAACCTGTCGGAGGCGGACGAGGCCAAGCTGCGGGAGGCGTTCGAGGAGGACGTCTGACGCGTGCCGTCCCGACGGCCGCGCCCCGCGTCAGTCGCAGGGCGCGGCCGTCGGCACGTCTGCGGAGGTCGCCGTCAGGCGCCGATCGGTGCGGCGGGCTCCCTCTCCCCCACGGCACCGGGCGACGCGTCGCCGACCAGCACCACGACCGTGTCGTTGATCCGGACCAGATGACGCACGACGTCGTCCACCGGGCCCACCGGTACGTCGTGCGCGACGACGAGGAGCGGGAGGTCGGACTCGACCGCGCCGGGCAGCCGGCCGGCCAGCGCGTCGAGGAGCGCCGTGAGGTTCTCGCCGAGCGTGGCGCGCACCGCCGACCAGTCCTCCGTGCCGGTGGGCCCGGCCTCGAGCGCCGCCTCGACCGCCCGCACGAGGTGGCGCGTGTCGTACGTCAGGGACCACAGCGCGGTCAGCCGACCCTCGACGCCGTCCGCTCCCGACGCGCCCGCCGCCCGGCGCAGGGGGGCCGCGGTCGCGCTGACCGTGCGGGCCTCCCGCTCGATGGCGAGCAGCCGGTCCTGCAGCGCGCGCGACGAGACGTGCGAGCTGCCGTCCAGGCGGCCCACCGCCGTGGTGACGACCGTGGCGATGTCCCGGACCAGCACGGACGCGTCGTCGTCGAGCACCACGCGTGTGCGGGTGGGCAGGACCAGCCACGCGACCAGCAGGGCGGCGGCCGCCCCCAGCAGCGTCTCGGCGACACGCAGCTCCAGCGCGACCGGGGTCAGGCGCCCGAGGAACTCGTAGACGACCGCGAAGATCATCGTGGTCCACAGGGTCGACACGGCCGGTGAGACCTGACGGAAGTACGTCGAGGCGAAGACCGCGACCGCGAGCAGGGGCACGAGGACCCAGGGCTCGTGGCCGGTGCCGATCGCGACCGCGAACCCGATCGCGGCGCCCGCGACCGTCCCGCCGACCCGTTGGGCCCCCTTGACGAACGTCTCGCCGTCGGTCCCGCCGAGCACCTGGTACGCCGCCAGCGTGGCCCAGTACTGGTGGCTCGACGACACCACCTCCCCGATCCCGAGTGCCGCGGCCACGGCGACGCCGGCCTGGACCGCCCGCCGGCTCGTCGGCGACAGCCGGTGGGCCGTCGCCGGCTGCGCCGTCGTGGCGGTCCACGCGATCTCGTCCAGCGCGCGGTCCTCGTCATCACCCGGGACGGGCGGTCTCGACGGCGCCGCGGGGTCGAGCGCGGCGAGCTCCGCGTCGGCCAGCGCGCGGGCGGCGCGGTACAGCTCGTCCGTCGCGCGCTGCAGCGCACGTGCCGCGCGCGGCCAGTGCGCGGGCGGCGGGGTCGTGTCCCACGGCTCGACGGCGAGCGACGCCTCGCGGGCGGGCCGGCCCGTGGCGGCCGCCGGGCCGGCTGCGAGCCGCGCGAGGTGCGCCTGCAGGAGCTGGAGCCGACCCGCCAGCCGGCCGCGCAGCTCGAGGGACAGCGTGGTCCCGGTCACGTCGCGCGCGGCTCCCGCCAGGTGGGCGGCGGCGAGCGTGGTGTCGAACAGCCGCAGGCGCAGCTCCGCACCGCGGACGGGGTCGACGCCTGTCGCGTCGGGCTCGCCGGTCAGCTGACCGCCCAGGTAGGCGCCGCCGCGCTGCAGCCGGCGCTGGTCGACCTCGACGCGCCTGCTGACGTCCGGGTCCCAGCGCGCCCACGAGACGGCGTCGACGAGGGTGTCCATCGACGTGACGAGCTGCCGCCCGAACCCGGCGACGCCCGCGCGCAGGACACGCGCGGGGTGCTCCTTCAGCACCACGTAGCGCAGGAGGAAGCCCCACGCGACGCCCAGGACCGCGGTCGCGACGTACAGGGCCACCTCGGACAGCCGCAGCTGCATGATGAGGGCGAAGTAGTAGACCAGGAACGTGACGTGGCCCAGTGCTGCCCACCGCGGTCCGAACCGTCCCAGCCAGGTCCCCACGACCGCGACGAGGACCACCAGCACCCCGGTCCGCACCGGGGACCCGGACGCCAGCGCGCCGAGGAGCACCACCACCGCGACCGGCACGAGGAGCAGCACGCTCGTCACCTTGCGCGCGCGCACGGTCCGGTCGGCGGCGATCCCGGTGCTGAGCATCGCGACGAAGGCACCGAAGATGGCCGGTCGCACGTCGTCCTGCCCGAGCGCGCGGACCAGGAGGTACCCGGTGGCACCCGCGGCGACGGCCCCCAGCAGTGCGCGTCCCGCCGACCTCAGCCGGGCGAACCCGGGGTCGACCTGCGCCAGGTGGTCGTCGACGAACGCCCGCCAGCGCGAGAAGCGGCCACCGGCCGCGGGGTGCGGGAGCGGGAGCGCCGGGCCCGTCAGGTACTCGTCGACCTGGCGCAGTGCCACGTCGCTCTCGGGCCGCAGGAGCGAGACGGGCCGGTCGCTGACGATGATCGGCTGGTAGTCGAGGTCGCGTCCCACGGCGAGGGCGATCTGCTGCGCGCGGTACGCGAACGGCAGCCACGCGCAGTAGCGCCGGTAGGTGTCGTCCGGGTCGGCCAGCGGCTCGACGCCCGCGAGCGCCGCCATGTCCCTGTCGAGCTGGAGGAAGCGCGCGGCCCAGGGGTCGGCGGTGTCGTGACCGGCGTCCCCCCGGGCGAGCCGGGCGAAGGTCCCGGCCGGCACCGCGGCGGGGACGTCCGAGCTGGTCCAGCGCACGCGACGCTGCAGGTAGTCGCCGAGCTCGAGGTACTCGAAGGTCAGCGGCACCAGGCGGGGCACGGCCGCCCCGGGGTGTCCCGTCGGCAGACCCCACCGCAGGGCGGCGACCGTGCCGGAGACCATGCGCAGCGCGTACGGCAGGGCGAACCGGTCGCGACCGCTCTGGAAGTAGTAGGCGGCCTGGTGCAGACGCATCCCCGAGGTGTACGAGGCGAAGGCGTCCCCCACGGCGTCGAGGTGGCCGTCCAGCCCGTTCGGCTCACCGTCACGGAAGTACGGTGCGAGGCTGGCCACCGGCGTCCCCGCTCCGCGCTCGGCCGTCACGAACTGGGTGCACAGCGAGTTGAGGTCACCGATGACGCCGTACACGCCCAGGAGGAAGGTCAGCACCAGCGACAGGAGCAGGACCCCCGTGAGCGTCTCCGCGATGGACAGGAAGCGCAGGACGTCGGTCTCGGCCGTCAGGGTCGACCCGCCCACCGTGGAGAGCTGCGCGGCACTGAAGTACAGGCTGCTGAACAGGTCGAGCTCGGCGCCCGTGCCGGAGACGGAGAACGACCTGCTCGTCATGAGGCCGTAGTAGACGAGCCCGTAGCCGAGGATCGTCCCGCACACCCACAGCACGATGCCGACGACCACCTGCATCCCGGTGACCTGGCGCAGCGCCACGGGCCGCCAGCGCCGCGGCAGCCGGCGCGTCACGCGCCGCAGCGAGCGCCACTGCCACCGCATCACCGGCCCGGCGAGGAATCCCGACTCGTCGTAGTTGAGCGCCGTGAGGAAGACGTCGAGCAGGGTCGCCCCCAGCACCACGATCCCGAGCAGCAGCCACACCGTGTCCACGCGCGTCCCCTTCGCCTCCGGGTCGTCCCGTCACAGCACGAGCTCGGGCTGCAGCCGTTGCGGCGTCCACGTGCGGCGGCGGTGGGCCGCCCAGGTCGTCGCGAGGAGCGCCGCCACGAGGACCGCGGCCAGGACGCCCGCGTCCCGCGCGGCGATCGCGAGGTCGCCGCCGTAGAGCGTCTGGCGCAGCCCTTCGACCGTGTAGGACATCGGCAGCAGCCGGTGCACCGACAGCAGCGGCTCGGGGATGGTCTGCCAGGGGAAGGTCCCGCCCGCCGTGACGAGCTGCACCAGCATGAGGACCAGGCCCAGGAACTCCCCGACCACGCCCCACCACACGTTCAGCGCCTGGAGGATCGCGACGAACGCGCCCGACGCGAGCAGCAGCAGCACGACGGTCCAGCCGCCGTGCACGGGACGGATGTCCAGCGCGAACGCCACGAGCGTGGTCATCACCGCGACCTGCGCGGCCCCCAGAACGGCGGCCGGCAGCCAGCCGCCGACCGCCGTCTGCCAGGCCGGGGCGCCCGCGGCCAGGGCCCGCTGGGACATCGGCCGCACGAGCAGGAACAGGACGTAGCCACCGATCCAGGTCGCCAGGGCCATGAAGAACGGTGCCAGGCCGGCCCCGTAGCTGCCGGCCGGGGCCAGCTGGTCCTTCGCCACCCGCACGGGGTCGCCGATGGTCCGGGCCGTGGCCCGCTCCGTCTCCTGGTCGAGGTCGGGGATCGCGCCCAGGCCGCGCTGCAGCCCGTCGCGCAGCTCGGTGACGCCCGAGGCGACCTGCGTGGTGCCGTCGGCGAGCGTGACGCTGCCGGCGGCCACCTCGTCGGCGCCCTGCGACACCTGTGCGGTGCCGTCGGCCAGGGTGCCGAGGTCGGTCACGAGCGTCCGGGCCGCGTGCTTCAGCCGCCCGGCGCCTGCGGCGAGCTCGTCGGCACCCGTCGCCGCGGCCGCGATGCCCTGGGTGAGCGCGGGCGCCGCGTCGGCGAGCTCCTGCGCCCCCGCGGCCACCTCGGCGGATCCCGCCGCCAGGCGGTCGAGCTCCTGCGACGCCTGGTCGAGCCTGTCCGCGGCCGCGGTGACCTCGTCGGTGACGTCCGTGGCGAGGCCGGCGAGCTCCGCCGCCTCCTCCTCGGTCAGCCGCCCGGCGGCGACCAGCTCGGCGAGCCGGCCGTCGAGCGGGCCGCGGTCACGCACCGCCTGGTCCGCGACGTCCCGCGCCAGGGTGGCCGCCTCGCGTCCCAGCCGCGCCACCTCGGCGTCCCCGGCGGCCACCTGCTGCGCACCGTCGGCCAGGCGACGGGTGTCGGCCGGCAGCGAGCTCGTGCGGTCGCGCAGGGTGTGCAGCCCGCTCGCGAGCTGCCGGGCACCGGCCGTGAGCTCCTGGACCGCCGGGGGCAGCGCCTGCGCACCGGAGGCCAGCGCGGATGCGCCGGAGGACGTCTCGGCGGCCCCCTGCGCGAGTCGGTCCGTGCCACCGACGAGCTCCGAGGCGCCGGTCGACAGCTGGGCCGTCCCGGCCACGAGCCGGTCGGCCCCCTGGACGGCGTCGGCGAGGTTCGTGTGGATGGACCCGAACCCCTGCAGGAACCTGTCCGCGGCCTCGGTGCCGACCTCGGTGGCGATGGCGTCGCGCACGTCGCCGGCGATGGTGTCCGCGATCGTGGCGGACAGGTAGTTGTTGGCGTCGTTGGTGACGAGCGTGAGGCTCGCCTGCCGCGGCCGGTACTCGGCGGGCGACACCAGGTCGGCGGAGAACGACGGACCGACGATCAGGGCCGCGTCGAAGCGGCCCGTGCGCACCCCCGCCTCGGCGTCGGCCTGGGTGGTCCGGATCCAGTGGAACCCGGCGTCGCCGTCGAGCAGACGGTCCGCCACGTCCTGGCCGTAGTCGACCCGTCGGGTGCTGCCGTCCCCCTCGTCGGTCGTGGTCGCGCCCTCGTCCGTGACGACGAGCGCCGCCGGGACCTCGTCGAGCCGGCCGTAGGGGTCCTCGTTCGCGAACAGGTACAGCCCGGAGTACAGGGAGGGGATGATCACGAACGCCGCGAGCGCCAGCTTCGGCAGCGTCCCGGCCGCGAGCCGGCGCAGCTCCGTGGCGGCCAGACGGAGGCTGATCACGGGCTCTCCCCCGCGTCGGAGCCCTGGTCGACAGGCCCACCCCCGCTCGGCGCGTCGTCCGGCAGCACGGCCGTGGGGTCGTCGACCTCGTCGTCGACGACCGACGGTTCGTCGTCGGCCGGGTCGGCACCCGCGTCCTGGGGCACCGCGGGCAGCTCGCGGGTGGTGGGCGGCTCGGGTGCGGGCGCGACGCCCGGTGCCGACCGCGTGGCCTCGACCGGTGCCGCGCGCCCGGCGACGTCCCCCCGGGTCGCGGGCACGCGGATGCCGAGGTGGCGCGCGGAGGAGCGCGTGCACTGCACGAGCACGCCGTAGCCGCGGGCCGCGAACGCCTGGGCGACGGACCACCACCCGGCCGGGTCACCGCCGTGCCGGTCGGGCAGCACCAGGACCAGCAGCCGCACGTCGGCGCGCTCGGCCGCCAGCGACGTCAGCAGGGCCGTGCGCAGCGGGCCGTCGAGCTCCTCGACGCGGGTGTCCCGGCGGTCCAGCAGGTCGTGACGCTCCAACCACGCCCGGGTGGCGCGCGGCCCGCTGGGCCGCCGCGCCAGCGCCAGCTCCTCGGACACCACGGTGCCCACCGTCAGGACCTCGTCCGGTGCGGAGACCTCCGGCAGGTCGACCACGGCGGTCACGGCGCGCAGCGCGTCCGGGCGCGTGGTGGAGCCCGCGGACGTCGTCAGGGTGACCGTGCCGGCGTCGGGCGCGAGGCGTCCGCTCGCGGCCAGCGCCAGCGCCGTGTGGCCGTGCCCCGGGTCGCCCGCCACCAGCACGCACTCCCCCGTGCCGAAGGTCAGAGCGGGCAGGTCGAGCATCGGGCCGTGCCGTCCGGTCACGTGCACGTCGTGGATCCGCACGCGCACGGGTCCGGCGGCGTCGGGCCCGACGTGGCGCGACGTCCCTCCACGACGTGGACGTCCCGTGGCACGGCGCGCGGCCGGCCGGCCCGTGTCGAGCGTCATGGTCGCCGCAGGGCGGGGACGGCCACCGCGATGACCAGGAAGACCCACGTCGTGAGGATGTAGGGCCACGTGTAGTGCGGGGCGTCGAACGCGTCGTTGAGGCCGAGGGTGACCACGGCGGTCACGACCGTGCCGACGGCGGCGTAGACCCAGGAGGCGGCGCTGCTGCGCAGGAAGACGACCGACAGGGCGATCGCCGTCAGGACGCCGGAGTACCCGGCCAGGCCCTCGCCGATGTCGGACTCGGACCAGCCGAGGGCGAACGCGCACAGGCTCCCGACGGCGCTGCCCATGACGGCGGCGAGGCCCACCTTCCACGACGCGATGAACAGGCCCAGCAGGATGAGGGCGCCGGCCCACACGCTGCTGACCAGGACGACCTCGGAGACGTTCGTCAGCAGCGAGCGCAGGTAGGTGACCGCGGTGTCGTCGGTGACGTGGATGGCGGGCGAGCGCTCCTGCAGGCGCGCCGTGGTGGCGTGCATGACGCCGGCGACGATGCAGAAGGGCGCCGTCGTGGCGGGCAGCGCGAACCTCGCGAGGGGTCGGCTGGCGAACAGGTGCACGAAGAACCACGTCACGAAGGCGCACGCGATCCCGCCGACGAGCGCGATGGGGTACGACCAGCCCTGGGCGCCGAGCGCCGTGTACACGGCGGCACCGAGCAGCGCCCCGCAGAAGCCCTGCATGCCCAGCGGCACGTCGTCGGCGCCGATCAGCGCGCCCGTCACCGTGCCGGCGATCGCGCCGATGAGCACGAGCACCGCCATGCGCCAGTCGGCCACGACGAACGCGGCGAGGATGAGCAGGCCGGTCCACACGTTGCGCTGGAAGAAGATCTGCGACAGCCCGTCCGCCCACGAGCGGGGGTCCACCGCGGAACCCAGGCGCGAGGACGGGGTCGGTGACGTGGACGCTGCCATGGGACTCTCCTGACGTGCGGTGGAGTGGACGGGCCGGGTCGGCAGGACGCGCGCCCGGTCAGGTCTTGCGCACCAGCGGTGCCGGGGAGCCCGTCAGGTGCAGCCGAAGCGCCCGCCACGCGCGCGCCGTCGCGTGCGTGACGGGCGCCGTCGCGTCGCCGACGATGCGGACCCAGGCGCCGACGTCGCCCGGCAGGGCGCTGACGCCCAGCAGGACGTCCGGCGCGTCGGCGAGCTCGGCGTGCAGCAGGTCGGTCAGCTCACGGGCCGTCGCCAGCGGCGTGACCACGTAGAGCATCCCCAGCACGTCGTGGTCCGCGAGGACCGCCAGGCCCCCGGTCCCGCCGTCCTGCGGCGTCAGGCGCACCCGGTCGACCGCCAGCACGGTCCCGTCCGGGCGCCGGATCTCGACGTCCGAGGCCAGAGCCGCGTACCGGTGCCGCTCCCCGCGGGCCAGCCGCCCGGCGAGCAGCGTCTCACCGGCCAGGAGCGTGCCCGACTCCGCGACCGTCAGCCGGGTGCTCTGGTACAGCCGCGCGTCGCGGAACATCATCACCGGCTCCGGCAGGTGCTCCACGTACGCCTCGTCGCCGACGTCGACGAACACCTGCGCCACCGCGTAGTCGTGCTCCATGCGCAGCACCCGCGTGTACGCGGTGGTCGTGACGTACGCGCTCGTCCCTGGCCCGAACCGCAGGTCGGTGCGCAGCCGATCTCCCTGCAGCACGCCCGCCCCCGTGGACATGAGGTAGACGTACGGCATGTCCGGGCGCAGCGGGTCGTAGTACAGCGGGCGCATGATCTGCAGCGGGGACTTCTGGTAGTGACCCACCAGCTCCGTGCCCGACGCGGTGCGGGCGAACTCCAGGTCGAGGACGCCCACCTTGCCGGGGCTGCCCGTGGGCAGCATCTCGGGCACCCCGCTGAAGCGGGCCACCTCCCGGGGCACGCGCTCGGGCTCGTAGTACGCCGGCTGCAGGTGGTGCCCGCCGTACGCGGGGACGGGCCCCGGGTCGGCGCTCGGCCCGGGCGCGCGTCGTCCCGCCCGTCGACGGGGCGGGACGGCGCGAGCGGCCGGCTGGGCGGCGAGGTCTGCGCTCACGGCACCAGCGCGCGGCTGCGCTCGTCCCACATCGCCAGGATCTGGTCCTGCAGCACGTCGACGCCCTCGCCCGTGAGCGAGTTGGTCAGCACCACCGGCTTGCCGTCGCGGACCCGGTACGCGTCGGACTCCATCACACCCAGGTCCGTGCGCACGTACTGCGCGATGTCGATCTTGTTGATGACGAGGATGTCGGAGTCCGTGATGCCCGGACCCCGCTTGCGCGGCATCTTCTCGCCCTCCGACGTGTCCAGCACGAAGACGAAGACGTCGGCGAGCGCCGGGGAGAACGTGAGCGTGAGGTTGTCGCCCCCCGACTCGTACAGCAGCGTGTCCACGTCGGGGAACCGCTCGAGCATCTCCGCCCCCGCGGCCAGGTTCATCGTCGGGTCGTCGCGGACAGCCGTGTGCGGGCACGCACCCGTCTCGACGCCGACCACCCGCTCGGGGTCGAGCACGCCGGCGAGCTCCCGGCGCACGTGGTGGGCGTCCTCCTGGGTGTAGATGTCGTTGGTGATCACGGCAGGACGCCGCCCGACGGCGATCAGCCGCGGTACCAGCGCCTCCGTCAGGGCGGTCTTGCCGGAGCCCACCGGGCCACCGATGCCGATCCTCAGCACGTTCTCGTTCATCCTCGTCTCCGTCCTGCCGGCGTCCGCCGGCACGTCCTCAGCTGGCGAACAGGCGCGCCTCGGCACGCTCGTGCTGCGCCGACATCACGTCCGCCATGGGGGCGCAGCCGCCCATGTCGCCCAGGTCGCGGCCGACGGCCTCGTCGGCCACCTCCTCGATCACCGGTGCGAGCGCGTGCAGGGCCACCTGCACCTCCCGGTGGTCCGCGAGCCGCAGACGCAGCGCCGCCCCGAGCACGCTCATCGAGAACGCCGCGAGGTCCGACGCGACGGCCGCGGTCGTGCTCACCCCCGTCGCGGCGTACACCACGGCGGTGGCGACCGGCTGGCACCCGGGCGACCGCTTCGCCGCCAGGCCCTGCGCCCACCGGGCGATCTCGGGACCGCCCACCGCCACGCCCACGACGTCCGTGAGCTGGTGCCCGCTGCGCACCGACGCCCGCCGCATCTCGGCGTTGAGCTTGGTCGCGAACAGCAGGTGGTCGACCTGGTGCACCCGCTCCCAGTCGCCGGCGACGACCGCCTCGTGGGCCCGGGCGAGCGCTGTCGCGTCGCCCGGGCCCACCCCGTGCCGCAGCAGCCCGCGCAGCAGGCCGACCACCCCCCCGTGGTCGACCAGCCGCGCCTGGCTGAACCCCTCGAGCCCGTGCGACATCGTGTAGAAGCCGCTCGGGAACGCGGAGTCGGACAGCTGCAGGCTCATGAGCAGCGCCCGGACGTCGGTCGCCACCGTGCTCCTCAGGCCAGGAAGAAGAGCTGGGTCATGGGCAGCGTCTGCGCCGGTTCGATGTGGGCCGGCTCCCCGTCGAGGGTCACCTTGTACGTCTCGGGGTCCACGTCGACGACGGGCAGGGAGCCGTTGCGCACCATGTGGCCCTTGCCGAGCTGGCGGGTGCGGCGCACCGGCAGCACCGTGCTCTCCAGCCCCAGCTTGTCCGGGACACCGGCCTCGACGGCCGCCTGCGACATGTACGTCACCCGGGTGCTCTGCTGCGCCCTGCCGAACGACCCGAACATCGGCCGGTAGAAGACCGGCTGCGGCGTCGGCAGCGAGGCGTTCGGCTCCCCCATGACGGCCCACTTGACGAGGCCGCCCTGGAGGACCATCTTCGGCTTGGCCGCGAACGACCCGACCGGCCACAGCACGATGTCGGCGATCTTGCCGACCTCGAGCGAGCCGACGTAGTCGGAGATGCCGCACGTGATCGCCGGGTTGATCGTGACCTTGGCGAGGTACCGCAGCACGCGGAAGTTGTCGTTGCCCTCGGCGTCCTGCGGCAGCTTGCCGCGCTTGTCCTTGTTGTGGTGGGCGGTCTGGAACGCCCGCGTGAAGGACTCGCCGATCCGGCCCATCGCCTGGGAGTCCGACGAGAACATCGAGATGACGCCCTCGTCGTGCAGCACGGTCTCGGCCGAGATCGTCTCGGCACGCACGCGGGAGTCCGCGAACGCGACGTCCTCGGGGACGTCGTGCGACAGGTGGTGGCAGACCATCACCATGTCGAGGAGCTCGTCGACGGAGTTCACGGTGTAGGGCAGGGTCGGGTTCGTCGACGACGGCAGCACGTTCGGGTGCCCGGCGAGCTTCATGATGTCCGGCGCGTGGCCGCCACCGGCGCCCTCCGTGTGGAACGTGTGGATGGTGCGGCCGTCGATCGCGGAGATCGTGTCCTCGACGTAGCCCGCCTCGTTGAGGCTGTCCGTGTGCACGGTGATCTGGACGTCGTAGTCGTCCGCCACGGACAGGGCGTTGCTCAGGGCCGCCGGGGTCGTCCCGTAGTCCTCGTGGACCTTCAGGGCGGCCGCCCCGGCCTCGACCTGCTCCTCGAGCGCCGGCCGCAACGAGCCGTTGCCCTTGCCGTAGATGCCCATGCTGACGGGCATGTCCTCCGCCGCCTCGAGCATGCGGTGCAGGTTCCAGACGCCGGGTGTGGTGGTGACACCGTTCGAGCCGTCGGTCGGGCCGGTGCCCCCGCCGAACAGCGTGGTGATGCCGCCGCAGATCGCCGTGTCCCCCTGCTGGGGCGAGATGTAGTGCACGTGCGCGTCGATGCCGCCCGCGGTCGCGATCAGGTGCTCGCCGGCGAGGAGCTCGGTCCCCGGGCCGACCACCAGGCGCGGGTCGACCCCGTTCTGGAGGTTGGGGTTCCCGGCCTTGCCGATGCCGGCGATCTTGCCGTCCTTGACGCCGATGTCGCCCTTGAGGACGCCGAGCACGGGGTCGAGGATGATCGCATTGGTGATGACCAGGTCCAGCACGCCCTGCGCCGAGGTCGTGCGCGGGTCGGCCGCCATGCCGTCACGTGCGGTCTTCCCGCCGCCGTAGACCACCTCGTCGCCGTAGAGCCCCTCGGTGAAGTCGTGCTCGATCTGGATCACGAGGTTCGAGTCGGCCAGATGGACCTTGTCCCCGACGGTGGGGCCGTACAGGTCCGTGTACTGCTTGCGCGAGATGATCGCCATCAGTGCTCCCCCTCGTTCTTCGTGCCGGCAGCCGGCTGCTCCGGTGTGCCGTCGGCGAACTCGCGCTCGGCGAGCCGACGCAGCGCGTCCAGACGCGTCTGGCGGGAGTCCAGGCCCCCGTCGACGAGGTTGTTGAACCCGACGACCCGGCGGCCGCCGCCGTACGCGACGAGCGTCACCTCGCGGGTGTCGCCCGGTTCGATCCGGACGCCGTTGCCGGCCGGGATGTCCAGGTGCATCCCGTACGCCTTCTCACGGTCGAACTTCAGGGCGCGGTTCACCTCGAAGAAGTGGAAGTGCGACCCGATCTGCACGGCGCGGTCGCCGGTGTTGGCCACGAGGAGCGTGACCTTCTGGCGCCCCGCGTTGATCTCGATGTCGTCCTCGGTGTGGTGGTACTTCGGGCTGCCGAGCATCGTGGTTCCTCCGCCTTCGGTGGTCGGGTCGAGACGTCCGCGTCAGCCGCGGGCGGGAGCGGGCGCGCCGAGTGGTGGCGCCGCGGTCACGTCGTCCCCGGCGCCCGGCTGGTGGGCGTGGGGAAGGTCGTGCGGGTGCGGGTGGGTGTGGCCGTGGGTGTGCGGGTGCTCGTGCTCGCCCAACGCGTGGGAGTGGGCGTAACCGTGCCCGTGGTCGGCCGCCAGGCCGTCCTCGATGCCGTCGTGACCGTGCGCCAGCTCGTGGGCCGCGTCCGCCAGACGCTCCCGGACGATCCGCAGCAGCGCGGGGTCCGACAGCAGCGGGCCGAAGAAGGACGCCCCGTCGAGGGCGTCCGCGTCGGGTGCCGTGGCCGCGAAGCCGGCCGGGACGACGACCACGTCCTGCGCGCCGAGCACGCGGACGCGGTGCACCGCACGCTCCAGGTCGGCGTCGGTGCCCACGCACGCGACCCCGATCTCCAGCCCGCTGCCGAACGTCCGCACGAGGTGGGCGATCCGGTGCAGCTCGGCGTCGTCGAACGGGTCGGCCTTCGGTGCGGCGACCACCAGGCCGGCGCCCGGCACGTGCGTGGCCGTCCGGGTCGCCGCCGCCCGGAGCAGCGCGACCAGGTGGTCGACGGTGCCGAACGGGGTGCACAGCGCGATCCGCCCCCTGCCGGACCCCGTGGCGAGCCAGCGCAGCGTGCGCGCCGTGTCCGCGACCATCACCGGGTCCCGGCCCCACGTCATCGGCAGCACGGCGACCGGCTCCGGGCCGCCGGCGAGCCGCGCCCGCACCACGTCCTGGAGCGACCGCCCGGGCGTGCACACCGCAGCACCCGGCAGGGCGTCGAGCAGGCGCTCGAGGTCGGCCCCCCGCGCGCTCTCGTGCCCGCCGACCAGCACCGGTCGGACGTGGGAGCCGGCCATGCTCAGGCCGACACGGGGTCGTGACAGGAGACCAGCTTGCTGCCGTCCGGGAACGTCGCCTCGACCTGCAGCAGCGAGACCCGCTCCCGGACGCCGGGCATGCAGTCGGCCTCGGCGACGACGTGCTTGCCGAGCTCCATGCACTCCGCCACCGACTTGCCGTCGCGCGCCCCCTCGAGGATCGCCTCGGAGACGAGCGCCTGCACCTCGCTCACGTTCAGCCTGGTCCCCCGCTCGCGCCGCTGCCGGGCGAGCTGGGCCACCTGGTACACGTAGAGCTTCTCCCTCTCACGAGGCGTCAGATCCATGATGCGGTGACCTTTCGGACGAGAACGCGCAGCCAACCTGCGCCTTTACAGCGACCATACCCCGGAGCACATTCCTGGCAAGTTCTGGGAGCAGCGGGCGACCAGTACCCGGGGTGCTTCGGGCAACATTTCACCCGGTGTTCACCCGAAAGACATGGGAGGCATTTACTGGACGCCTGCGCAAGTGAATCGATTTTCACGCCCTTGCCATTTCTGGACGCGTGGTCGAATGAATCGCTTCACCGATCGTCGTGGTCATCTGCGCAGGCGACCGGGAATATTTCGCCCTAGCGTGACGACCATGACGACGACTCCCGGGGGCGCGGCACCTGCGCCACAGGGCGCACCTCACGCGGCACCGCACCGCGTGACGCTGCGCTGGTCCGCGATCGGCCTCGTGCTCGTCGGCGGAGCGGCCGGGGTCGCGGCACGTGAGGGCCTGTCGCTCGCGGTGCCGGACGTCGACGACATCCCGGTCGTCATCCCGGTGGTCAACCTGCTCGCGGCCTTCGCCCTGGGCTACCTGTACGAGGGCGTGGCACGCGCCCTGCCCGGGACGCCCCTGGCCGGCAGGCTCAAGCTCCTCCTCGGCACCGGGTTCTGCGGCGGCCTGAGCACCTACAGCTCGCTGGCCACCGACACGGCCGTCCTGCTCGACCACTCCCGGGGCGGCATCGCCGTGACGTACGCGCTGGGCACCGTGGTGCTCGGCGCTCTCGCGACGCTCGCCGGCATCGCGCTCGGCTCGCGCCTGCACCCGCGCGGACCCGACGAGCAGGAGCTGCGCCGCATCGAGGGGCACGCCGACCCGCACGGGGCGACGAGGAGGGCGTCATGACACCGGGCCTGTTCCTGCTGGTGGTGGTGGCCGGCGGCGCCGGCGCCTGCACCCGCTACGTGGTGGACGCACTGGTGCGCTCCCGCACCACGTCGGCGTTCCCGTGGCCGACCACGGTCATCAACCTCACCGGGTCGTTCCTGCTCGGCCTGCTGACGGGCCTGGTGGCCGGCGACCTGGCCTCGACGGACGTGAGCGCCGCCCTGGGCACCGGATTCCTCGGCGGTTACACGACGTTCAGCACGGCGAGCTACGAGCTGGTCCAGCTCGTGCGTCAGAAGAAATGGGGAGTCGCGCTCGCCTACGGCGTCGGCGTGCTCGCGGTGGCCGTCGCGCTCGCGGCGCTGGGATACCGCTGGGGCGACTCGATGTAGGAAACGGCTGCGCTCGGGCGGTGCATTTCCTGGACGCGCGACCTGCACATGCGTCCGAATGTCCCGCCGCCGTACTCTCGCCGGACCGCGCGAAACGTCGTACCGGGCCGCCACCGCCGCATCTCCCGTCAGTACACGTCGCGCACGTAACGGCGTTCCTTGGCCATCCGGCTGACGTACGCGGCCGCGTCCTGCGGGGTCGTCGCGCCGTGCGACGCCACGACGTCGCGCAGCGCCCGGTCGACGTCCGCCGCCATCCGGGCGGCGTCCCCGCACACGTACACGTGGGCGCCCTGCTCGAGCCACGACCACAGCCGCGCCCCCTGCTCGCGCATCCGGTCCTGCACGTACACGGTCGTGCGCTGGTCCCGGGAGAAGGCCGTGTCGAGCCGGGTCAGCACGCCCTGCGCCTGCAGCTCCGCCAGCTCCTCGCGGTACCAGAAGTCCGTGGCGGCGTGGCGCTCGCCGAAGAACAGCCAGCCCGGCCCCGTCGCGGCACGCGCCCGACGCTCGGCGAGGAACCCGAGGAAGGGTGCGACGCCGGTGCCCGGCCCCACCATGACCACCGGGACCGACCCGTCCTCGGGCAGGTGGAAGTGCGCGGACGGCTGCACGTGCACGGCGAGCTGCGCACCGTCCGCGGCGTCGGCCAGGTACGCCGAGCAGACCCCCGCCCGCGGGTCCCCGGCCGGGCCGCTGTACCGCACGACGCCCACCGTCATCGCGATGCGGTCCGGGTCGGCGTGCGGGCTGGAGGAGATCGAGTACTGCCGCGGCTGCAGGCGCGGCAGGACGTCCACCCACGCCTGGGCGTCGGCACGGACCCCGGCGACGACGTCGACGACCTGACGGCCCCACAGCCACGTCCGCAGGGTGTCGCGGTGCCCGGGGCCCAGCAGCCGGCGCAGGTCCGGGTCGGCCGACCGGTCGGCGACGAACCGCAGCAGCGGCGTCGCGGGCCGCGTCAGGTCCAGGTCGGTGCGCAGGGCGTCCGCCAGGGGCCGTCGCGCGCCGTCCAGGGTGACCGCCTCGTCACCGGACAGGCCGGTGCGCGCGAGCCACAGCTCGACCAGGGGCCCGGTGTTGACCGGGTGGACCGCCACCGCGTCCCCGGCCCGGTACGTCAGCGGCAGCGGGCTGCCCGTGGTGTCGAGGACGACCTGCCGCACCTCCTTGCCCGACCCCGGGGCGCCCAGGCGCCGGTTGACGACGATCCGCGCGGCGCCCGGACGCGCCCGCGTCGCACGGGGCGGGCCGGCGTCCGCCGCCGCGCCGGCCGCCGCCGGCTGCGGGGGCAGGACGGGCGAGGTCCGCACCGGCGCGCGGTCCGTCGCCACGGCGGACGCGGTTGCCGGCCCCGCGGCGTCCGGCGTCAGCGCGACGACCAGTACGTCGAGCCAGGCCCCGACCGCCTCGTCGTCACCGGGCGCGCGGTCCAGCCGGGGCAGCAGGCGCTGCCCGCCGAGCTCGGCGAGCCGGCCGTCGAGGCGCCGGCCGTGGCCGCAGAACCGGTCGTACGACGGGTCGCCGAGGGCGAGGACCGCGAACCGGGCGCCCTCGAACGACGGCGCCTCCGGGTCGGCCAGCAGCTCCCACAGCGCCGCGCCGTTGTCCGGTGCGTCACCGTCACCGAAGGTGCTGGTCACCAGGACGAGGTCGCCGGAGCGCGGCAGGTCGTCCAGCGCGTCGTCCATCGCGACGACCCGCGGTGTGCGCCCGGCGCCCGCGAGCCG
The DNA here is from genome assembly GCF_024508275.1 of Cellulomonas wangsupingiae. Lineage (NCBI taxonomy): Bacteria > Bacillati > Actinomycetota > Actinomycetes > Micrococcales > Cellulomonadaceae > Cellulomonas > Cellulomonas wangsupingiae. The sequence continues at coordinate 1,974,468 of NZ_CP101989.1, read as the reverse complement.
TCGCGCCACCAGGCCGGCGACCTCCTCGGCCGTGCCCGTCTGCGACGCCCACAGCACCGTCACGGTCCGGGTCGCCGCCGCCGGGCCCGCGGGCACCGGCGCCCGCGAGAACATGCCGGCCAGGACGCCGTCGACCCACAGCGCGTGGTCCCCGCTCAGCGGCGCCGACGGCGGCAGCACGGGCGTCCCGGCGGCCCCCCGTCCCAGCCCGGCGAGGAACCCCGACAGGTAGCGCCGCTCGTCGTCGCCCAGGACGGGCGTGGCGACGTCGTCGACGCCGAGCGCCGCCGCGAGCGCCTGCATCGTCACCGGGCCGTCGATCCCCGGACCGCGCGGCGGCGCGGGCGCGTCGGGCGGTGGCGTGGAGGGCGTCGCGCCGGACGCCGGGGCCGCCGTGGCAGGCTCGACCACCGTCACCGGGGTGAGCGCGACGGCACACGCCTTGAGCTCGGGCTGGAAGGACAGCGGGTCGACCGCGTCGTTGGTCACGGCGTTCACGGCGAGGTACTCCCCGAAGACGTCGTTCCAGTGGAACGGGGCGAAGCAGGTCCCCGGCGGGACCCGGTCGGTGACGTCCACCGGCAGCACGGCGCGCCCCCGGCGGGACGCCACCTCGACCGTCGCGCCCCCGACGAGCCCCAGCCGTGCGGCGTCGACCGGGTTCACCTCGACGAACGGCCCGGGCTCGAGCTTGTTGAGCGCGGGGACCTTGCCCGTCTTGGTCATCGTGTGCCACTGGTGCTGCACGCGGCCGGTGGTGAACCAGAACGGGTGGTCGTCGTCGGGCAGCTCCGCGGGGTCGGCGTGCGGGCGGGCGTGGAAGACCGCGCGCCCGCTCGGGGTGGCGAAGGCCAGGCGGGGCCGCGTGCCGTCGGGGTACGTCAGGACGGGTCGGTGCTCACCGTCGTTGAGGTAGCGCACCGGGTTGCGGGCGGGGGCGTCGGGGGACGCGCACGGCCACTGCACGGGCTCGCGGCGCAGGCGGTCGTACGAGATCCCCCGCAGGTCGTACCCGGTGCGGGGGTTGCTCGCGCGGCGGAGCTCGTCGAAGACCTCCTGCGAGGAGGTGTGGGCGAACCCCTCGAAGCCCATCGCGGTCGCGACGCGGGCGACGAGCTGCCAGTCGGGCAGGGCCTGACCCGGCGCGGCCAGGGCGCGGCGCGCGAGGGTCATGGTCCGCTCGGAGCTCACCATGACGCCGTCGGCCTCCGACCACATGGCCGCGGGCAGGACGACGTCGGCGTACGCGTTGGTCTCGGTGTCGACGAAGACGTCCTGCGCGACGACCAGCTCGGCGCGCTCGAGCCCTTCGATGACCGTGCGCCGGTTGCCGACGGACGCCACCGGGTTGGTGCAGATCACCCAGCACGCGCGGATCTCGCCGTCGGCCATGCGGCGGAACATGTCGACCGTGCCGGCGCCGACGCCGTCCGCACGGATCGTCCCGCGGGGCACCTGCCACAGGTCCTCGCAGAACGCGCGGTCGTCGGGGTCGAGCACGCTGCGCTGCCCGGGCAGCCCGGGTCCCATGTACCCCATCTCGCGCCCACCCATGGCGTTGGGCTGCCCGGTCAGGGAGAACGGGCCGCTCCCCCGCCGGCCGATGGCCCCGGTGGCGAGGTGCAGGTTGACCAGCGCGTTCGTGTTCCAGGTGCCGTGCGTCGACTGGTTGAGCCCCATGGTCCAGCACGAGACCCAGTCCCGCGCACCGGCGATCATCGCGGCCGCGGCGCGCAGGTCGGCCTGCGGGACCCCGGTGATCGACTCGACGACCTCCGGCGGGTAGTCGGCCAGCAGCTCCGGCATCGCCTCCCAGCCCTGCGTGTGCGTGGCGACGAACTCCTCGTCGACCGCGTCCGCCTCGACCAGCAGGTGCAGGAGCCCGTTGAGCAGCGCGATGTCCGTCCCCGGCCGCACCTGCAGGAACAGGTCCGCCTTGTCGGCGGTGGCGGTCCGGCGGGGGTCGACGACGACGAGCCGCGCGCCGGCCTTGACCCGGTCGAGCAGGCGGAGGAACAGCACGGGGTGGCAGTCGGCCATGTTGGCGCCGATCACGAGGAACACGTCGGCGTGGTCGAGGTCGTCGTACGACCCCGGCGGGCCGTCGGAGCCGAGCGAGAGCTTGTACCCCGTGCCCGCGCTGGCCATGCAGAGCCGGGAGTTCGACTCGATCTGGTTCGTCCGCAGGAAGCCCTTGGCCAGCTTGTTGGCCAGGTACTGGGCCTCGATGCTCATCTGACCCGACACGTAGAGCGCGATCGCGTCCGGGCCGTCGCGGTCGAGGATCTCCCGCAGCCGGTGCGCGACCGTGTCGATCGCGGCGTCGACGTCGGCCGGGACGGGCTCCGCTCCGCGCTCGGGACGCACGAGCGCCCTGGTCAGGCGCCCGCCCGCCGCGAGCATCGTGGCGCTCGTCGCGCCCTTGGTGCACAGCCGCCCCGCGTTGGACGGGTGCGACCGGTCGCCGCTCGCCCGCCGCACCGCGCCGTCCGGGCCGACGTCGAGGACGATGCCGCAGCCCACGCCGCAGTACGAGCAGACGGTCGCGACCTGGGTCGTGGCCGTCCGCTCGTCCTGCGCGGTCGTGGTGGACGTCATCAGATGACGGCGTCGCCGAACGCCGCACCACGGCGGCCGTACACGACCCAGGTGGTGACGGCCATCACGCCGTACATCCCGACGATGACCCACAGCGCGGCCTCGATCCCCCCGGTCTGCGTGGTCGAGATCGCGAACCCGCGCGGGATGAGGAAGCCGCCGACGGCACCGACGGCACCGGCGATGCCGATGCACCCGGCCGCGACCTTGGCGCGGCGCGCGCGGTCGGCCTCGTCACCCGCGCCGTGGCGGAACACGGCCGGGATCATGCGGTACACCGAGCCGTTGCCGGCGCCCGTGGCGAGGAACAGCACGAGGAACGAGCCGAAGAACAGCCCGAACGAGCCCGACCGCAGGGCGAAGATGGCCGAGACCGTGCCGGCCGCCATGACCGCGAACGCCGCGACGGTGACGCGCGCCCCACCGAGCCGGTCGGCCAGGCTCCCGCCGGCGGGGCGTGCCACGGAACCGACCAGCGCGCCGAGGAACGCGATCGACAGCGTCATGTCCGGGAACTCGTTCCTCAGCAGCGTCGGGAACGCGCCCGAGAACCCGATGAACGAGCCGAACGTGCCGATGTAGATGAAGGAGATGATCCAGGTGTGCCGCCGGCGGGCGGCCGAGCCGTAGGTCCGCGGATCGGTGGCCGCGTCCTTGACGTTGTCCATGAAGCGCCACGCGAGCAGCGCCGCGAGGATCGCGAGCGGCACGAACATCAGGCCTGCGCGCTCCAGCTGCACGCCGGCGGCGCCGACGATGACGATCGGCACGGCGAACTGCACCGCCGCGGTGCCCAGGTTGCCGCCGGCGGCGTTCAGGCCCAGGGCCCGTCCCTTCTCCCGCTCCGGGTAGAAGAACGAGATGTTCGCCATGGACGACGCGAAGTTGCCGCCGCCGACGCCCGCGAGCGCGGCGACCAGCAGGAGGACGCCGAACGACAGGTCGGGGCGCTGCACGGCCCACACGAGCGCCCCCGTCGGCACGAGGAGCAGGAGGGCCGACACGACGGTCCAGTTGCGCCCGCCGAACAGCGGCACGGCGAAGGTGTACGGGATGCGCAGCGCCGCGCCGACGAGGGACGGCACCGCGATGAGCCAGAACATCTGGTCGGCCGTCAGCACGAACCCGGCGGCCGGCAGCTGCGGCACGACGATGCTCCACAGCGCCCAGACGGCGAACCCGAGGAACTCGGCGAACACCGAGAGCCCCAGGTTGCGGCGGGCGACCGTGCGCCCGACGTCCTGCCACTGGTCGGAGGCCTCGGGGTTCCAGCCGTGCAGCCAGCGGCCGCGGTGCCGGACGAGCTCGGGGGCGACGCCGGGCGCGCTGAGGACGACGGCACCGGGACCGTGGTCGGTCGTGGCCGGTGGCGCGGGCGTCCCCGCCGGCGGGGCGGGCGTCGTCGGGGTCTGGGTCACGGGAGCCTCCGGGCGTCGGGCCGCGTGCGAGGGGCGCGCGGGGTCGGGCGTCGGGCCGGGTCGGGACCCGGCGGTGGCGTCGCCGCGCGGTGCCGGCGTCGAGGTCGAGGCTAGGAAGCCCGTGTTTCACCCGGACGCGCCCCCGCGTAACCCGCCGCGAACGTTCCGCGCACACGCCCGCGGCACGGCGTGTGAGAACCCGCGGACCGCGTGCCCTGCGACGCGTCGCGGCGCGAGCCCTGCGAGGATCGGCCCATGACCGATCTGCAGACCACCGCCGCCGAGCTGCTCGCCGCCGCCCGCACGGACCCGCACGGCCGCAGCGCCCAGCTGGTCGTGCACGACGGCGAGCTGCGCCAGACCGTCCTCGCGCTCGTCGCCGGAGCCCGGCTCGGGGAGCACTCGTCCCCGCCCGCGGCCAGCCTGCAGGCGCTGAGCGGGCGGGTGCGCGTCGAGGTCGGGGACGAGGTGCAGCAGGAGGTCGCCGCCGGCGAGCTGTGGGAGCTCACGCACGAGCGGCACGCGGTGGTGGCGCTCGAGGACAGCGTGGTGCTGCTGACCACCGTGACGGGCGTCGCGACGAGGCCGCACGGGTGAGCGCCCCGCTGCCGCCGCTGGTGGCCCCGGGCCCGCCGCTCACGGCGGGCCAGGTGGCGCGCTACGCGCGGCACCTGGCGCTCGCGGAGGTCGGTGAGGCGGGGCAGCGTCGCCTGCTCGCGGCGCGTGTGCTCGTCCTCGGCGCCGGCGGCCTGGGCTCGCCCGTCCTGCTGTACCTCGCGGCAGCCGGCGTGGGCACGCTGGGCGTCCTCGACGACGACGTGGTCGAGGCGTCCAACCTGCAGCGCCAGGTCGTGCACGGCACCGCGGACGTGGGCCGGCGCAAGGTCGACTCCGCGGCCGCGGCCGTGCGGGCGCTGGACCCGGCGACCGACGTCCGGACGCACGACGTGCGGCTGGCCCCTCACAACGCCCGGGACCTGCTGTCCGGCTACGACGTCGTCGTCGACGGCACGGACAACTTCGCGACCCGCTACCTCGTCAACGACGTGTGCGCGGAGCTGGGCCTGCCCTGGGTGTGGGGGTCGCTGCAGCGGGGCCACGCCCAGGTCAGCACGTTCTGGTCCGCCCCGCCGACGGGTGACGGTGTCGACCTGCGCGACGTGTTCGGCGCCCCGCCGCCCGACGGCTCGGTGCCGTCGTGCGCCGTCGACGGCGTGCTCGGGGCCGTGTGCGCCGCCGCGGGCGCGGCGATGGCCCTCGAGGTCGTCAAGCTCGTGTGCGGCACCGGGCGCACGCTGCTGGGGCGGGTCGCCGTCCACGACGCGTTCGCGGGCACGTGGCAGGACGTCCCGGTGCGCCGCCGCACCCCCGGCCCGTCCGCGGCCGCGGCGGCGGACCGCCCGGCCCGCGCGACGCCGTCCGCCGCCCCGGGCGACGCGGCGGACGACGCGGGCGAGCTGGTGCGGCTCCTGGAGACGCGGGGTGGTGACGTCGACGTCGTCGACCTGCGCGACGCCGTCGAGGCCGCCGGGGCGCCGCTGCCGGGCGCGCGGCACGTGCCGTTCGCCCGCTTCGTCGACGAGGCCACGCTGGCGGAGCTCGACCCCGAGCGGCCGCTGGTGCTGCTGTGCCGGGCGGGTGCGCGCTCGGCGCACGCGGCGGCGCTCGCCCGCGCCGCCGGGGTGCGCGACGTCCGCCACGTCCCCGGAGGTGCCGCCGCCTGGGCGCGCCTGACCGCGGCGCACGGCAGCTGACGTGCGGCGTCAGCCCGGGTGGTCCCCGCCCGCGACCTGCGCCAGCGCGTGGGGCAGCACGGGCGCGAGCACCTCGAGCGCGTCCCGCGCGGCACCGACCGACCCGGCGACGTTGACGACCAGGGTGCGTCCCGCCACGCCGGCGACGCCGCGTGACAGCACTCCGGCCGCGACACCGCGGCGCACGGCGTCCGCGCGCAGCGCCTCGGCGATGCCCGGCACCCGGCGGTCCAGCACCGCGAGCGTCGCCTCGGGCGTGGCGTCCCGGGGGCCGAGGCCCGTCCCGCCGGTGGTGACGACGAGCGCCACGCCCGCCGCGACCGCGTCGCGCAGCGCCTGCTCGACGGGTGCGCCGTCCGGCACGACCACGGGGTCGTCCACCCGCAGCCCGAGCGCGCGCAGGCCGGCGACGAGCACCGGGCCCGAGCGGTCGGCGTACGTACCGGCCGCTGCACGGTCCGACGCCGTCACGACGACCGCACGGCGCCCCGGGGCCGGCACGCCCGGCGCGTCGCCCGGGCCGGGCGCGTCAGCCACGCGTCCACGTCCCGCTGCGGCCGCCCGACTTCTCCTCGACGCGCAGGTCGGTGAGGTGGGCACCGCGGTCGACGGCCTTGACCATGTCCACGAGGGTGAGCCCGGCGGCCGCCACGCAGGTCAGCGCCTCCATCTCGACGCCGGTGCGGTCGGCCGTGCGCACGCGCGCGTCGATCGTCACGCCGTCGTCGACGACCTCGAGGTCGACGCTCACGCCGTGGATCGCGATCGGGTGGCACAGGGGCACGAGGTCGGGCGTGCGCTTGGCCGCCTGGATCCCCGCGATGCGCGCCACCGCGAGCGCGTCGCCCTTCGGCACGCCCTCGCCGCGCAGCAGCGCCACGACCTGCGGGGTCGTCACGAGGCGACCGGTGGCGCGGGCGCTGCGGACGGTCACGGCCTTGTCGGCCACGTCGACCATGTGCGCCGCCCCCTGCGCGTCGACGTGGGTCAGGCGGTCCGGCTCGTTCACGCGTCGTGCTCCCTCAGGTCGATGACGGCCACGGGGTCGCCCGCGGCCACGTGCGTGACGTCCTGCGGGACGTCGATCAGCGCGTCCGCGCGGGCGAGCGCGCCGAGCAGGTGCGAGCCGGGGCCGCCGACCGGCACCGCGACGGGTGCACCCCCGGTCCAGTCCAGCCGCGCCCGCAGCAGCTGGCGGCGCCCCGCGGGCGAGCGCAGGTCCTCCGCGGCGGCGGCGGACAGCGTGCGGCGGTGCACGTCGCGCGCCCCGAGCATCCGCCGCAGCAGCGGACGGACGAACACCTCGAACGACACGAACGAGCTGACGGGGTTGCCGGGCAGTGCGAGCACGGGCGTGCCGTCGGCGAGCGCGCCGACGGCCTGCGGCTTGCCCGGCTGCATCCGCACGTGCACGAGCTCACCCGTGCCGTCCGCCAGCAGCGCGTCGCGGACCACGTCGTACGCACCCACGGACACCCCGCCCGTGGTCACGACGACGTCCGCCCGCGCCCCGAGGTCGTTCAGCGCCGCGCGCACGGCGTCGACGTCGTCCGTCACGCAGCGCACGTCGACGACCTCGGCGCCCGCCGCCGCGGCCGCGGCCGCCAGCTGGGGGCCGTTCGACTCGTGGATCTGGCCGTGCCGCAGCGGGACGCCGGGCGCGACGAGCTCGGAGCCCGTCGAGAGCACCGCCACGCGCGGCGCGGCGTGCACCTCCACGTGCGCGTGCCCCGTGGCGGCCAGCAGGCCGATCGCACCGGGCCCCAGGACGTCGCCGGCGCGCAGCACGACGTCCCCGGTGCCGACGTCCTCGCCGCGGCGGCGCACGTGCGCGCCCGCGGCCACGACGCCGTCGATCCGCACGCGTCGGGTGCCGCCGTCCGTCAGCTCGACGGGCAGCACCGTGTCGGCGCCGTCGGGCACGGGTGCACCGGTCATGATCCGCACGACGGCGCCCGCCGGGACGCGCACGACCCGCGTGTCGCCCGCGGGCACGTCGTCGGCGACGTCGAGCACCGCGCCGACGTGCAGGTCCGCGGCACGCACCGCGTACCCGTCCATCGCCGAGCTCTCCCACGGCGGCAGGTCGACCGCGCTGCGCACGTCGACCGCGAGCGCGCGCCCCCGGGCGTCGGCCAGGCGCACGCGCACCGGCGCCAGCGGGCCGGCGAGCGCGAGGACCGCGGCGGCGTGCTCGTCGAGCGTGCGGACGGTACGGACCGGCAGCCCGGCACCGGCGAGGACGTCGGCCATGGGCCCAACCTACTGCCGGGCGCCCGCCCTCCCCCGCGGTGGACCGGCCGCACGTGCCACCGGGGTGCTCCGTATCATCGCCGGATGCGAGCCGTGAGCGCCGCCGGTGCCGCGGCGCCGCGCGGAGGGGGCCTGGTCGACCGCTACGGGCGGGTGGCGACCGACCTGCGCGTGTCGTTGACCGACCGCTGCAACCTGCGCTGCACCTACTGCATGCCGGCCGAGGGTCTCCCGTGGGCGCCGGACGACACGGTGCTCACCGACGCGGAGGTCGTCCGGCTGGTGCGCGTCGGCGTGGAGCACCTGGGCGTCCGGGAGGTCCGCTTCACGGGCGGCGAGCCGCTGCTGAGGCGCGGCCTGGAGGGCATCGTCGCGGCGACGTCGGCGCTGCGCACCCACGACGGCGTCGCGGTCCGCACCGCGCTGACCACCAACGGCCTGGGGCTCGACAAGCGGGCGGCGTCGCTCGCGGGCGCCGGGCTGGGCAGGGTCAACGTGTCGCTCGACTCGCTCGACCCGCAGCGGTTCGCCGTGATCGCCCGCCGGGACCGGCACGCCGACGTGCTCGCAGGGCTCGCCGCCGCGGTGTCCGCAGGGCTCGCACCCGTGAAGGTCAACGCCGTCCTGGTCCGCGGCGTCAACGACGACGAGGCCGTCCCGCTGCTCACGTGGGCGCTCGCGCACGGGTACCACCTGCGCTTCATCGAGCAGATGCCGCTCGGCCCGCACGGGTCGTGGGTGCGCGAGGACATGGTGACGGCGCGCGAGATCCTCGACGCGCTGTGCGCGGCCTTCGAGCTGGACGCCGAGCCGGACGGCACGCGGGGCGCCGCACCCGCCGAGACCTGGCGGGTGCGTGGGTACCCCGGTGCGACGGTGGGCGTCATCGGGTCGGTGACGCGGCCGTTCTGCGGCGCCTGCGACCGGACGCGCCTGACCGCCGACGGGCAGGTCCGCAGCTGCCTGTTCTCGCGCGAGGAGGACGACCTGCGCGGCCTGCTGCGCGGCGGGGCCGACGACGCCGCGCTCGCCGCGGCGTGGCGGACGGCCATGTGGGGCAAGGCCGCCGGGCACGGCATCGACGACCCCACGTTCCTGCAGCCGCCGAGGACCATGAGCGCGATCGGAGGGTGAGGACATGACGACGACCGACCCGGACCGCACGACGCCTGCCACGACGCCTGCGCGCGTCGTCGAGGTGCGCTACTTCGCGGCGGCCGCCGAGGCGGCCGGCTGCGACGCCGAGCAGGTGGACGTGCCCGCCGGCACGACTGTCGGCGGCCTGCTGGACGCCCTGGTCGCCCGCCACGGCCCGGCGCTGCGCGACGTGGCCGCGCGGTGCGCGCTGCTCGTGGACGGCGTCCTGCACCGCGACCGCGACGAGCAGGTCGGCGCACCCGACCGCGTGGACGTGCTGCCGCCGTTCGCGGGCGGCTGAGGTCTCAGGCGCTGCCCACCCACTCGTGCCCGCCCGCGGCGAGGTCCTGACGCTTCCACACCGGCAGGTGCGCCTTGATCTCGTCCACGAGCAGCGCGGCGGCGGCGAACGCCTCCTGACGGTGCGCCGCGGACACCGCGACGCCCAGGGCGCACTCGCCCACCGCGAGCGCGCCGACGCGGTGCACGCAGGCGACGGCGTCGACGGGGCTGCGGGCCACGACGTCCGCGACGACGCGCGCGACGACGTCGCCCGCGTCGGGGTGGGCGACGTACTCCAGACCCGTGACGCCGCGCCCGTGGTCGTGGTCGCGCACGACGCCCGCGAACGTCACGACCGCGCCGGCGGCGGCGTCCCCCACCGCCCGGGCGAGCGCGTCGACGTCGACGGGATCGGACGTGACGCGCGCGGCCACGACACGCCGGGCCGGGGCACGCAGGCGCGAGTCGTCGGTGGTCATCTGCGCAGCCTAGGGCGATCGGCGCGACGAGGGCTCGACACCGCAGATGCGGCGGGAATGCGCCGAATGCGCCGCACATGCGAGGCCCTGGCCTAGGCTGGCGCGGTGCCGACCTACCGGGTGACCGAGGCCGCGACGCTCCTGGGCGTCAGCGACGACACCGTGCGCCGCTGGATCGACTCCGGCCGTCTCACCTCGGTGCGGGGCGCCGCCGGCCACCACGAGATCGACGGCGTGACCCTCGCCGCGCTCGCGCAGGAGCTCGGCTCGGGGCCCGCGCCGGGCAGCAGCCACCGGTCGACCCGCAACCGGCTGCGCGGCATCGTGACGCGCGTCGTGCGGGACACCGTCATGGCGCAGGTCGAGATCCAGGCCGGTCCGTACCGCGTCGTGTCGCTCATCAGCCGCGAGGCCGCCGACGAGCTCGGCCTCGAGCCGGGGGTCGTCGCCGTCGCGTCGGTGAAGGCGACCGACGTGGCCGTCGAGCACGTGGAACGACCGTGAGGGACCGCCGGCGCCGTGCCGGCGTGCCGGCCCTGGCGGCCGCGCTCCTCCTGTGCGGGTGCGCGACGGCGACGCCGCCCCCCACGGCCGGGGCGGCGTCCGACGGTCCGCCCGCGCTCGACGACGCACTCGTCGTGCTCGCGGCCGCCTCCCTCACCGAGGTCGTCACGCAGGCCGCGGACCAGCTCGAGGCCGCGCACCCGGGACTGACCGTGCGGACGAGCTTCGCCGGCAGCTCCGCGCTGGCCGGACAGGTCGTCGCGGGCGCACCCGTCGACGTCCTCGTCACGGCGAGCCGGGCCACCATGACCCGCGCGACCGACGTCGTGGGCGGTGAGCCCGTCGTCGTCGCGACGAACCGGCTGCAGCTCGCGGTACCGGCGGGCAACCCCGGCGGCGTGACGTCCGTCGCGGACCTGGCCGACCCGGACCTCACGGTGGCCCTGTGCGCGCCGGAGGTGCCCTGCGGCGACGTGACCGCCGACGTGCTGCAGCTCGCCGGCGTCGTCGCGGCGCCCGACACCCTGGAGCAGGACGTCCGTGCCGTGCTGACGCGCCTCGTGCTCGACGAGGCCGACGCCGGGCTCGTGTACCGCACCGACGTCCGGGCGGCCGCCGGCGCCGTCGAGGGCGTCGACCTGCCCGCGCACGCCCAGGGCACGACCGACTACCCCGCGCTCGTCCTCCCCGAGGCGCCGCACCCGCGGGCGGCAGCCGCGTTCGTCGCCCTGCTGCAGGGCGACGCCGGACGGCAGGCGTTGACCGACGCCGGGTTCGGGGTCCCGTGAGGTCGCCGACGGCTCGCACGGCCCCGCCGACGCGGACCCCGCTCGCGACCGGCTGGGGCACCCGGGTGCTCGTCGTCCTCGCGGCCGGGGGCGTGGCCGTGCTCGTGCTGCCCCTGGTGGCGCTCCTGGCGGCGACCCCCTGGCGGGACCTGCCCGCGCTCGTCGCCGACCCCGCGGTGCTGCAGGCGCTGCGGCTCTCGCTGCTCACGGCGGGCAGCGCGACGCTCGTGGCCCTGGTGCTCGGCGTGCCGCTCGCGTGGCTGCTCGCCCGCGACGACCTGCGCGGTGCGTGGCTGCTCCGGGCGCTGGTCACCGTCCCGCTCGTGCTCCCGCCCGTCGTCGGCGGCGTCGCGCTGCTGCTGCTCCTGGGCCGGCGCGGTCTGCTGGGCTCCTCGCTGGACGCCTGGTTCGGCCTGACCGTGCCCTTCACGTCGGTCGCCGTCGTCCTGGCCCAGGTCTTCGTGGCGCTGCCGTTCCTCGTGCTGTCCGTCGAGGGGGCGCTGCGCGGGGCGGACCGGCGCCGTGCGCTGGTCGCCCAGACGCTCGGCGCCTCCCCGGCCTACGTCCTGCGGCGCGTGACGCTCCCGGCCGTCGCACCGGGCGTCGCCGCCGGGGCCGCCCTGTGCTTCACGCGGGCGCTCGGGGAGTTCGGCGCCACGGTGACGTTCGCGGGCAGCTTCCCCGGGACCACCCGCACGATGCCGCTCGCGGTCTACCTCGCCATGGACAGCGCACCGGAGCAGGCCGTCGCCATGTCGGTGCTGCTGCTCGGGCTGTCGGTCGCCGTGCTCGTGGTGATGCGCGGGCGCTGGGTCGGCGGGCTGCCAGGCGCCCGTCCCCCGCGGAGCGGGCAGGACGCCCGATGACGCTCGACGCGCACGTCCGGGTGGACCGCGGCCCGGTCGTCCTCGACGCGGCGCTGCACGTGCGCGCGGGACGGGTGCTGGCCGTCATGGGGCCGAACGGCAGCGGCAAGTCGACCCTCGTGGAGACGCTCGCCGGCCTGCTCGCGCTCACCGGGGGCCACGTCCGCCTGGGTGACGACGTGCTGGCGGACGCGGCGGAGGGCCGCCACGTGCCACCGCGGGACCGGCAGCTCGGCGTCGTGCTGCAGGACGGCCTGCTGTTCGGGCACCTCTCGGCGCGGGAGAACGTCGCGTTCGGGCCACGGGCGCGCGGCGTCCGTGCCGCCGCGGCGCGTGCCGCCGCCGACGCCCTGCTGACCGAGCTCGGGCTGGCACCGCACGCCCGGACGCGTGCCGACCGGCTCTCCGGCGGCCAGGCCCAGCGGGTCGCCGTCGCGCGCGCCCTGGCGGCACGACCCCGCGCCCTGCTGCTGGACGAGCCGTTCGGTGCGCTCGACGCCGCGACGCGGGTGCGCGTGCGCGACGTCGTGCGGCGCGCCGTACGGTCCGGGCTCCCCGCGGTGCTCGTGACCCACGACCTGCGCGACGCGCTGGACCTCGCCGACGAGCTGCTGGTCCTCGAGGACGGGCGCGAGGTGCAGCGCGGCGCGCCCGCGGACGTGGCCGCCGCCCCGCGCTCGGCCTACGTCGAGCGGGTCGCGGCGTCCGTCCCGTGACGCGCGGGGGCGCGTAGCGTGGCGCCGTGACCTGCGCACCGCTCGTGGTGGTCCTCGCCGGCGGCACGGCGCGTCGGCTGGGCGGCGTCGACAAGACCGCGCTCGACGTGGGCGGGGTCCCCGTGCTGCGACGGCTGCTCGACGACGTGGGACCGCTGCCCGTGGTCGTCGTAGGCGAGCCGCGCGACGTGGGCCGTGACGTGCTGTGGACCCGCGAGGACCCACCCGGCGGTGGCCCGTTCGCCGGCGTCGCCGCCGGTGTCACCACGGGACTGGCCGCGCACCCGGGCACGCAGGTCGTCGTCGTGCTCGCCGGGGACCAGCCGTTCGCCGGGACCGCCGTGACACCGCTGTGCGATGCGCTGCGCGGGGCGCCCGACGCGGGGGCCGCCCTCGCGACCGGGCCCGACGGCCGTCCCCAGCCCTTGCTCGCGGCGTACCGCGTCGCCGCCCTGCGGGAGCGGCTCGCCGGGAGCCCGCACGACCGCCCGGCTCGCGACCTGCTCGTCGGCCTGCGCACGCGCCACGTCGTGGTGTCCGCTGCGGTGGCGCTCGACGTGGACGACCTCGACGACCTGGCCGAGGCCAGGCAGCTCGCGGGCCTGGTCAGCCCTCCTGCGGACCCCGCTCGCTGAGCAGCGCGTCGACGCGCGTCAGCGCCTCGCGCACCGCGGCGACCGTGTCGGCGCCCTGCGCGGCGGCGCGACCGGCCGCCAGGCCCACCAGGTAGGCGGTCAGCGGCGCCGCCGGGCGCACGACCCCGTGCGCGACGTCGCGCACCATGTCGAGCACGTCGTCCCCCGTCGCGGCGACCACCTCGGGGTCCACCCCGAGCAGCGGCGCGACCCTGCCGGTCCAGTCCTGCAGCGCGTCCATCGCCACCTCCGTCGCGCAGCCTAGGGCGCGGCGGCCTCGGGCGCGCCGAACGCGGACGCGCGGTGCCGGGCGTGCAGCGTCTCGACGAGCTCGGCCTGCTCCCGCGAGCGCTCGACGAGCCCGTCGAGGCGGACCGTGTCGAGCCCCAGGGCGGCCGCGTGCTCGCGCAGCGTCGCCCAGCCCAGCCGCTTGCCCTCGAGCCCCGAGCGCAGCACCTCCAGCTCGATGACCAGGGACAGGGGTGAGCGCCGCAGCACCCGGCCGTTGGGCTTGAGCCGCGCGACGCGTTCGCCCACGGCGGCCCCGAGGTGCTTCCACCGCGACAGCGTGAACCCGAGGTCCCGCGCGGTCGCCTCGTGGACCTCGCGCTCCTGCCGCAGCTCGCGTGCCAGGCGCGCGAGCGCGGGCGCGTCCTCGCCGGCGTCGGGGTTCCGGCTCATCCGCTCGACGCGTGACGACACGGCCGCCGCGCCGGTGATGTGGTCGTTGAGGTAGGTGCGCACGAGCGCGAGGTCGAGTCGGGTGTCGTCGGGCTGCGGCATGGCGTCCTCCCGGTAGCGGCGTGCACCATCCTGCGGTGCGCCGCGGCGCACCGCACGCGGTCGGTCAGACGGCCTCCGTCGACGGCGCCGGCGCCGGGCCCGCCTGCTCGGCCTCGCGCTCGACCAGGTCCGCGCGGCGGCTCGACGCCCGCGGGCGGTACACGATCCGCGAGTGGAAGGTGAACCGGACGACGAAGGCCACGACGAGCGTGATGGCGGTGGCCAGCACCGCGGCGACGTGCATCGTCTCCACCAGCAGCGCCACGAGCGGCAGCCGCACGACCGTCTCGACGTTGTTGAACGTGAAGGACTGCGCGAAGCGCGCCCACATGCCCTTGCCCTCGTGCCGCAGGTCGCGGAACACGAAGCGCTCCTGCAGCAGGAAGTTGCCGACGATCGTCACCTCGGCCGCGACGACGGCCGCGAGCAGCCACGGCGCGCCCAGCGTGGTCAGCAGCCAGACGATCGCGATGTTCGCGACGGCCCCCATGCCGCCGATGATCGCGAACCGGGACATGCGACCGAAGCGCAGTCCCGCGAGCTGCCACATGAAGTGCAGACCCTGCGCCAGATTGGCCTTGGACTCCCCCGCGTAGCGGGCACCGAAGACGAACGGCACCTCGACCACGCGCATGGGGTGGCGGGCGAGGATCTCCAGCAGGATCTTGAACCCGCGCGGCCGCAGCGCGTCGAGGTCCACCGCGCCGCGCCGCACGGCGAAGAAGCCGGTCATCGGGTCGGAGCAGTCACGCAGCCGGACGGGGAACATCGCCCGGGTCACCGACGTCGACGTCGAGGAGACCGCGCGGCGCACGACCCCCGAGAGCCCCGCGCTCGACCCGTCACCCACGTAGCGGGAGGCGACCGCGACGTCGACGTCTGGCTCCTGCACCCGGGCGACGAGGGTGGGGATCAGCTCGGGCGGGTGCTGGAGGTCGCCGTCCATCACCAGGAAGTAGGGCGCGGTCGACGCCCGCACGCCCTCGAGGACGGCACCGCCCAGGCCCCCGACGGGCTCGTCGCGGTGGATGACCCGCACGGGCAGCTCGGCGGTGCGCGCGACGGCCCGCACGACGTCGGCGGTGTCGTCGGTCGAGTCGTCCACGAACAGCAGCTCGGCACCCAGCCCCCGCACGGCCACCCCGACGCGCCGGACCAGTTCCGCGACGTTGGGTGCCTCGTTGAACGTGGGCACGATCACGGTCAGCCGGGGGTCCGTGTGCTCGGGCGCTGCGGTCATGGGTGCCTCGCTCCTCGTCTCCGACGTGTCCGGGGCGTCGGAGACGCCGGTCCGGCCACGGTAGCCGAGGTCCCCGCCACGACTCGGGGCCCTAAACGCTTCATGCCACGGGGAGCGCCGCTCCCCGGGCGCCGGCGGCCCACCTCTGCCACGATGACGCCCGTGCAGCGCGAGATGACCGCCCACCTGGTCCTGGACGTCACGTCACCCGCCCGGCTCGTCCTGGAGGTGGCCGTCGCGGGCGTCCACGACCCCAGGGAGTCGCTGGCGATCGTCAGCGCGGGCCGCGACGTGGTGGCGCGCGAGGTCGTCGACCCGCACGGCACCCGGCTGCACGTCGTCGACGTCGGGCCCGGGCTCCTGACCGTGGACTACCGCGCCGAGGTCACCGGCCGCGCCCACCAGGAGCCCGACGTCCCCGCGGACCAGCTCGTGTACCTGCGTCCGAGCCGCTACTGCGAGTCCGACGTCCTGGCACCCACGGCGCGCTCCGAGTTCCGCGGGCTGGCCGGCGTGGACCTGCTCGCAGCCGTCAGCTCCTGGGTGGGCACCCGGCTGGCCTACGCCCCCGGATCGAGCCTGCCGACCGACGGCGCTGTCCGCACGCTGCTCGCCCGGCGCGGTGTGTGCCGCGACTTCGCCCATCTCGTCGTGGCGCTGCTGCGCGCGCTCGACGTGCCGGCACGGCTGGTCGCGGTGTACGCGCCCGGCCTCGACCCCATGGACTTCCACGCCGTCGCCGAGGCGTACGTCGAGGGCCGGTGGCGCGTCGTCGACGCGACGACGCTGGCCCCGCGGTCGTCGCTGGTCCGGATCGCGACCGGGCGCGACGCGTCGGACACCGCGTTCCTCTCCGTGCACCGGGGTACCGCGACGCTCCGGGAGCTGACGGTGAGCGCGGTCGCCGACACCCTGCCGGACGACGACGTGCGCGAGCTCGTCTCGATCGGCTGACGGGTGGACGCCGCTGCGTGACGTGCCGTGACGCGACGTGACGTGATCTGGCGCACACCGGCTCGAAGCGACGCCGCCACCCCCTCCTGGCAGTCTTGGACGCATGCACATCTGGCCCGGACGCCCCTACCCCCTCGGCGCCACCTACGACGGCACGGGGACGAACTTCGCGATCTTCTCCGGCGTCGCCGAGCGTGTCGAGCTGTGCCTCATCGACGACGACGGGACCGAGACGCGCGTCGACCTGCCGGAGGTCGACGCCTTCGTGTGGCACGGCTACCTCCCGGCCATCGCACCCGGCCAGCGGTACGGCTACCGCGTCCACGGCCCCTACGACCCGGCGGCCGGGCACCGCTGCGACCCGTCCAAGCTGCTGCTCGACCCGTACGCCAAGGCGATCGACGGGCAGATCGACGGGGACCCGTCGCTGTACTCGTACACCTTCGGCGACCCCGAGTCCCGCAACGAGCAGGACTCCGCGGGCCACACGATGACGTCGGTCGTCGTCAACCCGTTCTTCGACTGGGGACACGACCGTCCGCCGGAGCACCAGTACCACGAGTCCGTGATCTACGAGGCGCACGTACGGGGCCTGACGCGCCTGCACCCCGCGGTCCCGGAGGAGCTGCGCGGGACGTACGCGGCCCTGGGGCACCCGGCGGTCGTCGAGCACCTGGCGAGCCTCGGGGTCACGGCGATCGAGCTCATGCCGGTCCACCAGTTCGTCAACGACCCCTCCCTGCAGGAGAAGGGCCTGTCGAACTACTGGGGCTACAACACGATCGGGTTCTTCGCGCCCCACAACGGGTACTCCTCCCTGTCCGGCAGCGGCCAGCAGGTGCAGGAGTTCAAGTCGATGGTCAAGGCGCTGCACGCCGCGAACATCGAGGTGATCCTGGACGTCGTGTACAACCACACCGCCGAGGGCAACCACATGGGCCCGACGCTGAGCTTCCGCGGCATCGACAACGCGAGCTACTACCGGCTCGTCGACGACGACCCCTCGCACTACTTCGACACCACCGGCACCGGCAACTCGCTGCTCATGCGCTCGCCGGCGGTGCTGCAGCTCATCATGGACTCCCTGCGCTACTGGGTGACCGAGATGCACGTGGACGGGTTCCGCTTCGACCTCGCCGCCACCCTCGCGCGTCAGTTCCACGAGGTCGACCGCCTCTCCGCGTTCTTCGACCTCGTGCACCAGGATCCCGTGATCTCGCAGGTCAAGCTCATCGCCGAGCCCTGGGACCTGGGTGAGGGCGGGTACCAGGTCGGTGGGTTCCCCCCGCTGTGGACGGAGTGGAACGGCAAGTACCGGGACACGGTGCGCGACTTCTGGCGCGGGGAGCCCTCGACGCTCGGAGAGTTCGCGAGCCGCCTGTCGGGGTCCTCCGACCTGTACGAGCACACGGGCCGTCGTCCGATCGCGAGCGTCAACTTCGTCACGGCGCACGACGGGTTCACGCTGCGCGACCTGGTCTCCTACAACGACAAGCACAACGAGGCCAACGGCGAGGACAACCGCGACGGCGAGAGCCACAACCGCTCCTGGAACTGCGGCGTCGAGGGTCCCACCGACGACCCCGAGGTGCTGCGCCTGCGAGCACGCCAGCAGCGCAACTTCCTCGCGACGCTGCTGCTCTCGCAGGGCGTGCCGATGATCGCGCACGGGGACGAGCTCGGGCGCACGCAGCTGGGCAACAACAACGGCTACTGCCAGGACAACGACATCACCTGGGTCGACTGGGACCTCGACGACGACCGGCAGTCGCTGCTGGAGTTCACGCGCCGCATCATCCACCTGCGCCGCGAGCACCCCGTGTTCCGCCAGCGCCGGTTCTTCGCCGGTGCGGCCGAGCACGGCGGGGAGTCCGACCTGCGCGACATCGCCTGGATGACGCCCACGGGCGGGCACATGTCCGACGAGGCGTGGAGCTCCGACCACGCGTTCGCGGTGATGGTGTTCCTCAACGGCGACGCGATCGACGAGCCCGACCTGCGCGGCGAGGAGGTCGTCGACGACTCGTTCCTGCTGCTGTTCAACAGCCACTGGGAGAAGAAGCAGTTCCAGCTCCCCGGCGCGGAGTACGGCGCCGTGTGGACGGCCGTGCTGGACACCGACTCCCAGGTGCGGCCCGGCCGGGAGGTGCGTGCGCGCGGCCGGTTGACGGTCGCCCCGCGGTCCATGGTGCTGCTCACCCGGCCTCCCGAGCACGAGACGCCCTCGGCGTCGGGCAGCGGGTCGGCCGCCGCGGCCGCGCGCGAAGCCAGCAAGGCCGGACGGACGCACCTGTGACCGAGGCTCCGGCCCTGCGCGCCGTGCCGGAGCGGCGCTCCGTGCGGACCGGTCACCCGGTGCCCGTCTCGACGTACCGCGTGCAGCTCGGCGCGGACCTGACGTTCGACGACGTCGCGGCGCGGGTCCCGTACTACGCCTCGCTCGGCGTGACCCACGTCTACCTGTCGCCCGTGCTGGCGGCGGCGCCCGGCTCGACGCACGGGTACGACGTCGTCGACCACGACACCGTGTCGCCCGTCCTGGGGGGTGAGGCGGGCCTGCGTCGCCTGGCGGACGCCGCGCACGCCGCGGGCCTGGGGCTGGTGCTCGACATCGTGCCGAACCACATGGCCGTGCCCACCCCTGTCTGGCACAACCGTGCGTTGTGGTCCGTGCTCACCGACGGGCCGGCGTCGCCCTTCGCCGCGTGGTTCGACGTCGACTGGTCGGCGGGCGACGGTGCGGTGCTCATGCCCGTGCTCGGCGACCGCATCGGCGCCGTGCTGGCACGCGACGAGCTGCGCCTGGAGGAGCTGGACGTGCCCGGCGTGGGTCCGTCGACGGTCCTGCGCTACCACGACCACGTGTTCCCGGTCCGCGCGGGCACCGAGCAGCTGCCGCTGGCCGAGCTCGTCGAGCGCCAGCACTACCGGCTCGCGTACTGGCGCGTGGCGGACGAGGAGCTGAACTACCGCCGGTTCTTCGACGTCGGCACGCTCGTCGCGGTCCGGGTGGAGGACCCGGACGTCTTCGACGCGACGCACGCCCTGGTGGTGCGGCTGCTGCGCGAGGACGTGATCGACGGCCTACGGATCGACCACCCGGACGGCCTGGCCGACCCGGCCGGGTACCTCGCGCGGCTGCGCGAGGCGACCGACGGCGCCTGGGTCGTGGTGGAGAAGATCCTCGCCGGCAGCGAGGAGCTGCCCGACGACTGGGCGACCGCAGGCACGACCGGGTACGAGGCGCTCTGGCGGGTGCAGCAGGCGTTCGTCGACCCCGGCGGCGCGGCGCTCCTCGGCTCCGTCATGCACCGCCTGACGGGCGACGTCTCGGACGCGTTCGACGACGTCGAGGAGACCGCCAAGCGCGAGGTCGTCGACGGTCCCCTGTACGCCGAGGTGCACCGTCTGACGAACCTCGCCGCGGAGATCTGCCACGACGACCTGCGGCTGCGGGACCACACGTGGCGCGCCCTCGAGGAGTGCCTGGTCGAGCTGCTCGTCGCGTTCGACCGGTACCGGGCCTACGTCGTGCCGGGCGAACCCGCCCCGCCGACGTCCGCCGCCGTCCTGGCGGCGGCGGCGCAGCGCGCGCGACGCCACCTGGGCGACGAGCGGGAGGCGACCATGTCGGTCCTGCTCGACCTGCTGCTCGGGCGGGAGGCGGGCTCCGCCGGCCGCACGCGCGACCCGCGGCGTGACGAGCTCGTCGTGCGCTTCCAGCAGACCTGCGGCGCCGTCATGGCCAAGGGCGTCGAGGACACGGCGTTCTACCGCTGGACGCACCTCGTGGCGCTGTGCGAGGTCGGCGGGGAGCCCGCGCGCTTCGCGACGACGCCGACCGACCTGGCCGCCTGGGCGTCGCGGGCGCAGGCCGCGGCACCCCTGGGCATGACGACGCTGTCGACGCACGACACGAAGCGGGGCGAGGACACCCGCGCGCGCCTCGGTGTGCTGTCCGAGCTGCCCCGCGAGTGGTCCGCGCTGGTCGACGACCTGCGCCGCGCGTCGGCGGGGTACCGCGGGGCCCTGCTCGACGGGCGCACCGAGTACCTCCTGTGGCAGACGCTCGCCGGGACGTGGACCGACGACGGGGCCATCGCCGAGGACCGCCTGGTCGAGTACCTGACGAAGGCGATGCGCGAGGCCAAGTCGCACACGTCGTGGACGGCTCCCGACGAGGCGTACGAGCAGGCGGTGCTGTCGACGGCACGTCAGGCGCTCACCGACCCCGTCGTGCTGGGCCTGCTGGGCGACTGGGACCTGCGCACCCGCTCGGCGGTGCGCGCCGCGACGCTCGGCACCAAGCTCGTCCAGCTGACCCTGCCGGGCGTCGCCGACGTGTACCAGGGCACCGAGGTGCCGTCGCCGACGCTCGTCGACCCCGACAACCGCCGGCCGGTCGACGTCGAGGAGCTGGCGGCGCGCCTCGCGCGCCTCGACGAGGGTGCGGGCCCGCGCGGCCTGGCCGACGAGAAGGTGCTCGTGACGTCCCGTGCGCTGCGGGTGCGGCGCGACGTGGCCGACGCGTTCGTGGGACCGGCGGCGGGCTTCGAGCCGCTGCCGCACTCGTCGGGTCACTCGATGACCTACGCCCGCACGGTGGGCGGTGCGCCGCGGGTCGTGGTGGTCGCGACCCGGCTGGCCGCGGCCGTCGAGCGGCTGGGCGGCTGGGCGGACCACACGCTGGCGCTGCCCGACGGCGTGTGGCACGACGTGCTCACGGACCGCGTCGTGCCCGGCGGGGTGCAGCGGGTGGCGGACGTGCTCGAGCGGCTGCCCGTCGCGCTTCTCGTGCGGGAAGGGGTGTGACATGACGCTGACGCCGCGCCTGTGGGCGCCCCTGCCCGACCGTGTGGACCTGGTCCTGCCGGGCGACGGCACACGCACGCCGATGCACCGTCAGGAGGACGGGTGGTGGGTGGCGGACGCCGCCCTGCCGCACGGCACCGACTACGCCTTCTCGCTGGACGGCGGCCCGGCGCGCCCCGACCCGCGCGCCGCCTGGCTGCCCGAGGGCGTGCACGGGCCGGCGCGCGTGTTCGACGCCGACAGGTTCGCCTGGACGGACGGCGGGTGGAGCGGCGTCGACGTGCGGGGAGCCGTCACCTACGAGCTCCACGTCGGCACGTTCACGCCGCAGGGCACCCTGCGGTCGGCGATCGAGCGGCTCGAGCACCTGGTGCAGCTCGGCGTCGACGTCGTCGAGCTGATGCCCGTGGCGGCGTTCAACGGCCGGCACGGCTGGGGCTACGACGGTGTCGCGCCCTACGCGGTGCACGAGCCGTACGGCGGGCCGCAGGCGCTCCAGGAGTTCGTCGACGCGGCCCACGGGCTGGGCCTGGCGGTGTGCCTGGACGTCGTGCACAACCACCTGGGGCCGTCGGGCAACTACCTGCACGAGCTGGGGCCGTACTTCACCGACGCGCACCACACGCCCTGGGGCAGCGCCGTCAACCTCGATGGTCCGGGCTCGGAGCACGTGCGCCGCTGGATCTGCGACTCGGTACTGCGCTGGGCGCGGGACTTCCACGTGGACGCGTTCCGGCTCGACGCGGTGCACGAGCTGCGGGACGACTCCCCGCGCCACGTGCTGGCCCAGCTGTCGGACGAGGTCGGCGAGCTCGCGCTCGCGCTCGGCCGGCCGATCGGGCTCGTCGCGGAGACGGACCTCAACGACGTGGTCTCGCTCGCCACCACCCAGGACGGCGGTTGGGGCATGACGGCCCAGTGGGCCGACGACGTGCACCACGCGGTCCACGCGCTGGTCACCGGCGAGCGGCACGGGTACTACGTCGACTTCGGTACGCCCGAGGTGCTGCGCAAGGCGCTGACGAGGGTGTTCGTGCACGACGGCGGGATCTCCACGTTCCGCGGGGAGCCGTGGGGGGCGCCGGTCCCGGACGACGTGGACGGCCACGGGTTCGTGGTGTTCGGGGCGAACCACGACCAGGTCGGCAACCGCGCCCTGGGCGACCGCCCCGGCGCCCGGCTCGACCCGGGCGGGCAGGCCGCGCAGGCCGCGCTCGTGCTGCTGTCGCCGTTCAGCCCGCTGCTGTTCATGGGCGAGGAGTGGGGGGCGACGACCCCGTGGCAGTTCTTCACGGACCACCCCGAGCCGGAGCTGGCGCAGGCCGTGCGTGCGGGCCGGACCCGCGAGTTCGGCGGTCACGGCTGGGTCGAGCTGTACGGCGGCCCGGTCGACGTGCCGGACCCGCAGGACCCCGCGACGTTCGAGGCCAGCGTCCTCGACTGGTCGGAACCCGCGCAGCCGGGTCACGCACGCCTCCTCGAGTGGTACCGCGTGCTCATCGCGCTGCGTCGCGCCGTGCCGGACCTCGCGTCGGGCGACCGTCACCTGACCGCGCTCGATATCCACGACGCGCCCGCGCCCACGGAGGCGCCCGGCTGGCAGGGCGTGCTCGTCCTGCACCGGGGCGACGCGCGGGTGGTGGTCAACCTGGGGCACTCCCCCGCGGCGGTGCCGGTGCCGGTGGCAGGTCCGGTCCGGGTCGTCGCCGCGTGGGACGGCGGCGTCCTGCACCCCCCGGCCGGCCCCGACGCGCCGGTGGTGGTCGACGTGCCCGCGCGCAGCGTCGTCGTCCTCGCCTGACCGGGCGCCGGCCGCCCCTCAGCGGACGGCGGCCGGCGTTCAGCGCGCGGCGGCCAGCGCGGCGCCCTCGGCCGCGAGCGCACCGAGGCGGGACAGCGCGCGGTAGTACTTCTTGCGGTACCCGCCCGCGAGCATCTCGTCCGTGAAGAGGTCCGTGCCCGTCCCCCCGCCCACGCCGACCCCGCCGGCGAGCGCGACCGGGACGTCGCGGTCGTACAGGCGGTCGACGAGCACCACGAGCCGCAGCGCGACGTCCTGCTCGGTGACCTGGTGCACGCCCGTCAGCCCGACGAGGTCGACACCGTCGAGCAGGGCGCCGTAGCGGCTGGGGTGCACGCCCGCGAGGTGCCCCAGCAGGGTGTCGAAGTCGTCGAGCGCGGCGTCGTCCCGCCCGGCGACGAGGGCGCGCACCGCGTCGGCGTCGAGGGTCGCGGCGTGCGTCGTGACGTCGCGGTGCCGGTGGTCCTCGCCGTCGATCCGCAGGACCTCGAACCGCGCCGCGAGCGCCTGGATCTCCCGCAGGAAGTCCTCGGCGGCGAACCTGCCCTCGCCGAGCGCGTCGGGCAGCGTGTTGGACGTCGCGGCGATCGCCACGCCGCGGTCCGTGAGCTCGCGCAGCAGGCGGGACATCATGACCGTGTCGCCGGGATCGTCGAGCTCGAACTCGTCGATGCACAGCAGCCGCCGCTCGCCGAGCGCGTCGACGGTCGCGGCGAACCCGAGCGCACCGACGAGGTGCGTGAGCTCGACGAACGTCCCGTACGTCGTGCGCTCGTGGCCGACGGCGTGCGCCAGGGACGCGAGCAGGTGCGTCTTGCCGACGCCGAACCCGCCGTCGAGGTACACGGCGGGCGCGTCGGCCGCGGAGCGCCGTCGCCACCAGCCGCCGCGCACGGGTGCGGCGAGGGTACCGGCCACCTCGCGGAGCCGGTCGAGCGCGCGCGCCTGGGACGGGTGGGCCGGATCCGGCCGGTACGTCTCGAACGACTCGTGCGCGAAGTGGCGCGGCGGGACGAGCTCGGCGAGCAGGCGGGCGGCAGGGACCCGGGGGTGCCGGGCGGTGAGCGAGGCCGGGGCGCCGGTCCGGTCCGTCCCGACGGGTTCGGCGGTGGTCACGGGGGTCGAGACTACGTGCCCCGCCGGACCACGTCCCGCCGCCTCCGGGCCCTGCGGCGGCGCGCGCACGACCTCTCCCTGGACGGCTGTCCACGTCGTGAACACCTGTCTCGCGATCCGGACCGACCCTCCCGGTTCACCCGAACGCGTGTCACCCTCGTCACGTGAACCTCCCCGGGAACCGCTGCCTGTGTCGGTGCTGTCGCGCCGCCGCGGTCCCGTGTGCCTGCTGTCCGCGGAACCGCTGACCCGCCCCGTTCCCCCACGGGCGCGTGGTCCGCGCCCGGTACGCACGACGTCGCCGTCGTGCGCGGACGCGTGAGCACGCCCCCCAGCACCCCGGAGGTGGCGCCCCATGGCGCAGACCACGTCACGCACCCCCGTCGTCGAGCCGGCCCGGCGCCCCGAGGGCCAGTGGGCCTTCGACCAGCGCGAGCCGCTCAACGCCAACGAGCAGCTCAAGCAGGAGGACGACGGCCTCAACGTCCGCCACCGCATCGAGACCGTGTACGCCCGCGAGGGCTTCGCGTCCATCCCCGGTGACGACCTGCGCGGACGCATGCGCTGGTGGGGCCTGTACACCCAGCGGCGCCCGGGGATCGACGGCGGGCGCACCGCCACCCTCGAGCCGCACGAGCTCGAGGACGAGTACTTCATGCTCCGGGTGCGCTGCGACGGCGGCACCCTGAACCTGCGCCAGCTGCGCACGGTCGCCGGCATCTCCCAGGAGTTCGGCCGGGACACCGCGGACATCACCGACCGGCAGAACATCCAGCTGCACTGGATCCGCATCGAGGACGTGCCGGAGATCTGGCGGCGCCTGGAGTCCGTGGGCCTGACCACGCAGGAGGCGTGCGGCGACGTGCCCCGCGTCATCATCGGGTCCCCCGTCGCCGGGGTCGCCGCTGACGAGATCATCGACGGCACGCCCGCGATCGAGGTCATCCGGGACCGCTACATCGGCGACCCCGCCTTCTCCAACCTGCCGCGCAAGTTCAAGACGGCCATCAGCGGGTCCCCGCACCAGGACGTCGCCCACGAGATCAACGACGTCGCGTTCGTCGGCGTCGTGCACCCCGAGCTCGGGCCCGGCTTCGACCTGTGGGTGGGCGGCGCCCTGTCGACGAACCCGATGCTCGGCAAGCGGCTCGGCGCGTTCGTGACCCTCGAGCAGGTGCCGGACGTGTGGTGCGGGGTCGTGGGGATCTTCCGGGACTACGGCTACCGCCGCCTGCGCGCCCGCGCCCGCCTGAAGTTCCTGCTCGCCGACTGGGGACCCGAGGTGTTCCGCCAGGTCCTCGAGACCGAGTACCTGGGCCACGCGCTGCCCGACGGGCCCGCCCCGCCACCGCCGCCCACGGGCAACCGGGACCACGTCGGCGTCCACCCGCAGAAGGACGGGCGGCTCTACGTGGGCGCGGCGCCCGCCGTCGGGCGCGTCTCGGGCCCGGTGCTCACGGCGCTCGCCGACCTCGTGGAGGAGGCCGGGTCCGACCGGCTGCAGCTGACGACCGAACAGAAGCTCGTCGTCCTGGACGTCGAGCCGCACCGCGTCGACGCGCTCGTCGACGGCCTGGAGTCCCTGGGTCTGCGGGTGCGGACGGCCTCGACGTTCCGCCGCGGGACGCTCGCGTGCACCGGCATCGAGTTCTGCAAGCTCGCCATCGTCGAGACCAAGGGCCGGGCCACGGCCCTCGTCGACGAGCTCGAGCGGCGCCTGCCGACGTTCGACCAGCCGCTGACGATCAACGTCAACGGCTGCCCGAACTCGTGCGCCCGCATCCAGACCGCCGACATCGGCCTCAAGGGCGCGCTGGCCGGGGGCGAGGAGGGCTACCAGGTGCACCTCGGCGGCGGGCTGGGCCTCACCAGCGGGCTGGGCAAGACGCTGCGCGGCCTGCGGGTGCCCGCCTCGGAGCTGCCCGACTACGTCGAGCGCGTCACGCGCCGCTTCGACGAGCAGCGGGGCCCGGGCGAGGTCTTCGCGCAGTGGGTCCACCGGGCGGACGAGGAGGACCTGCGATGAGCGAGGGCTCCGCGCAGCGGGCCGTGCCGTACTACTGCCCGTTCTGCGCCGGCGAGGACCTGTGGCCGGCTGGCCAGACGCACGGGCAGTGGGAGTGCCGGACCTGCGCGCGTGCGTTCGCGCTGCGCTTCATCGGCCTGGTCGGTGCGCCGTGAGCACGCTCACCCCGGCCGTGGCCGACCTGTCCCCCGACCGGCTGCGCGCGCTCGCCGAGCAGGCGGGACGCGACCTCGAGGGCTCCCACCCGGCCGACGTGCTGCGCTGGGCGCGCGACGTCTTCGGCACGGACCTGGTGCTCGCGTCGTCCATGGGCGACGAGGTGCTGGTCGACCTCGCCGCGAAGGCGGCACCGGGCATCGACGTCGTGTTCCTCGACACCGGCTACCACTTCGCCGAGACGATCGGCACGCGGGACTACTACGCGGACTTCACCGACGTCCGGCTGCGCACGGTGCTTCCGCTGCGCACCGTCGCCGAGCAGGACGCCGAGCACGGACCGCGGCTGCACGAGCGGGATCCGAACCTGTGCTGCGCCCTGCGCAAGGTCGAGCCGCTCGAGCGGGCGCTCGCGCCGTACACGGCGTGGGTCACGGGCATGCGCCGGGAGGACGCCCCGACGCGCACCGACATCGCGGTGGTCGGGTGGGACGCCAAGCGGTCGAAGGTCAAGCTCAACCCGCTGGCCGCGTGGACGCGCGACGACGTGGACGCGTACGTCGCGGAGCACCACGTGGTGCTCAACCCGCTGCGCGAGCTCGGGTACGCGTCGATCGGCTGCGCACCGTGCACGCGGGCGGTCGCACCGGGTGAGGACCCGCGCGCCGGGCGCTGGGCAGGGACGAACAAGACGGAATGCGGGCTGCACACATGACCACGACGCTCCCCACCGACACCCCGGCGACCGCCGCGGGACCGGCGCGCCTGACGCAGCTCGACGCGCTGGAGTCCGAGGGCATCCACGTGATGCGCGAGGTCGCCGGCGAGTTCGAGCGGCCGGTGCTGCTGTTCTCCGGCGGCAAGGACTCGATCGTCATGCTGCACCTCGCCCGCAAGGCGTTCTGGCCCGCCCCGGTGCCGTTCCCCGTCATGCACGTGGACACCGGCCACAACTTCCCCGAGGTGATCGAGTACCGCGACCGCGTGGTCGCCGACCTGGGCCTGCGCCTCGTCGTCGCGAGCGTCCAGGAGGCCATCGACGACGGCCGGGTCGTCGAGCTGCCGGGCGGGTCGCGCAACCCGCTGCAGACCGTCCCGCTGCTCGACGCGATCACCGCCCACCGTTTCGACGCCGTGTTCGGCGGCGGCCGGCGCGACGAGGAGAAGGCCCGCGCCAAGGAGCGGATGTTCTCGCTGCGCGACGAGTTCGGGCAGTGGGACCCGCGCAGGCAGCGCCCCGAGCTGTGGGACCTGTACAACGGCCGCCACCGGCCCGGCGAGCACGTGCGCGTGTTCCCGCTGTCGAACTGGACCGAGCTCGACGTGTGGCGGTACATCGAGCGCGAGCGCATCGAGCTGCCCGCGATCTACTTCACCCACGAGCGCGACGTCTTCGCCCGCGACGGGATGTGGCTGACGGCGGGCAGCTGGGGCGGCCCGCGTCCGGACGAGCAGGTCCGTCGCCGCCGGGTGCGCTACCGCACCGTCGGCGACATGAGCTGCACCGGCGCCGTCGACTCGACGGCCGGTGACGTCGCGGACGTCATCGCCGAGGTCGCCGCGAGCCGGCTGACCGAGCGCGGCGCGACGCGAGCGGACGACCGGGCCTCCGAGGCCGCCATGGAGGACCGCAAGCGCGAGGGGTACTTCTGATGGGCACGCACACACCCGCCGGACTCACCCGGCAGGCACCGGCCGCACCCGCGGGCACGCCCGGCGACCACACGCGGCGCGACCTGCTGCGCCTGGCGACCGCCGGCTCCGTCGACGACGGCAAGAGCACCCTCATCGGTCGCCTGCTCTACGACACGAAGTCGGTCCTCGCCGACCAGCTGTCGGCCGTCGAGCGGGCGACCGCCGCGCGGGGCGGCGAGGGGTCCGGCGTCGACCTGGCGCTGCTCACCGACGGACTGCGGGCCGAGCGCGAGCAGGGCATCACGATCGACGTCGCGTACCGGTACTTCTCGACCGCGCGGCGCGCGTTCGTGCTGGCCGACACCCCCGGGCACGTCCAGTACACCCGCAACATGGTGACCGGGGCGTCCACCGCGGAGCTCGCGATCGTCCTGGTGGACGCGCGCAAGGGGGTGCTCGAGCAGACCCGGCGGCACGCCGCGCTGACGGCGCTGCTGCGCGTCCCGCACGTCGTGCTGGCGGTCAACAAGATGGACCTCGTCGACTTCGACGAGAGCACGTTCCGGTCGATCGCCACGCAGTTCGCCGACTACGCGCGCGTGCTCGGGCTGCCGACGGTGCACGCCGTCCCGCTGTCGGCGCTCGACGGGGACAACGTCGTCGAGCGGTCCGGACGCACCCCCTGGTACGACGGCCCGACGCTGCTCGAGCTGCTGGAGTCCGTGCCCGTGGCCCGCGACGCGGCCGTCGAGCCGCTGCGCCTGCCGGTGCAGTACGTCATCCGGCCCCGCACCCCCGAGCACCCCGACTACCGGGGCTACGCCGGCAAGGTGGCCTCGGGCGTCGTGCGGGTCGGGGACGACGTGCGCGTGCTGCCGTCGGGCCGCACCAGCCGCGTCGTCGGCCTCGACACGTTCGACGGACCGCTCGCCGCGGCCGACGCACCGCGCTCGGTCACCGTGCGGCTGGCCGACGACCTCGACGTCGCCCGCGGCGACGTGCTGGTGCCGGCGGACGAGCAGGTCGCCACCGGGCAGGACCTCGTCGGGACGGTCTGCTGGCTCACCGAGCGGCGCTCCGTACCGGGCGCCCGCGTGCTCGTGCGCGTCGGCACCCGCACGGTCCGCGGGCTGCTGCGGGAGGTGGACGCGCGCCTGGACGTCGACACCCTCACGGTCGAGCAGTGGGACGCGGTCGACACGCGGCACACGATCGACGCGACCGACACGTCCGCCGAGGCGGCGCCCCGCTCGCTCGGCCTCAACGCGATCGGCCGCGTGCGGCTGCGGCTCGCCGAGCCCGTCGTCCTCGACGACTACGCGACCCACCGCCGCACGGGCGGCTTCCTCGTGGTCGACCCGGCCGACGGCAGCACCCTGGCGGCGGGCCTCATCGGCCCGACCCTCCTGGACCGGCTCGCGCCGGTGCGCGCCGACGACGACTGGCTCGCAGGGGCCGGGATATGAGCGCGCGCCACCCCCTGCTCCTCGACGTGACCGGCCGCCGGGTCGTCGTGGTCGGCGGCGGGCCCGTCGCGGCACGCCGCGCCCGCCACCTGCTCGCGGACGGCGCGGACGTGCACGTCGTCGCCCCGGCCCTGTGCGAGGAGCTGGCCGAGCTGGCGGCGGCGTCGGCCGTCACGTGGCGCGCCCGCGAGTACGCCGCCGGTGACCTCGACGGCGCCTGGCTCGTCCACACCGCGACCGGCGAGCGCCGCACCGACGACACCGTCGCAGCCGACGCCGAGGCGACCCGCACGTGGTGCGTACGCGCCGACGACGCCGCCCGGTCGTCCGCGTGGACCCCGGCCGTCGCCCGCGCCGGGGACGTCCTCGTGACCGTCACCGCGGGCGGCGACCCCCGCCGCGCCCTCGCGCTGCGGTCGGCGCTGCAGGTCCAGCTCGACACCGGCGTGCTGCCGCTGCGCCGTCGTCGTGCGGGCGCCGGCCGGGTCACGCTCGTGGGTGGCGGGCCCGGCGACCCCGGGCTGATCACGACGCGCGGCCGCCGCGCGCTCGCCGAGGCGGACGTCGTGGTCGTCGACCGGCTCGCACCTCGGGCGCTGCTCGACGAGCTCGAGCCGGGCGTCGAGGTGGTCGAGGCCGGCAAGGCACCGCACGCGCACACCCTGACGCAGGACGAGATCAACCGGCTCCTCGTCGAGCGCGCCCGTGCCGGGCAGCGCGTCGTGCGACTCAAGGGCGGGGACCCCTTCGTCCTCGGCCGCGGCGGCGAGGAGGTCGCCGCCTGCCGTGCCGCGGGCGTGGCGGTCGACGTCGTGCCCGGCGTGACCAGCGCGATCGCGGTGCCCGGCGCGGCCGGCATCCCCGTCACGCACCGCGACGTCGCCCGCCAGGTCACGATCGTCTCCGCGCACGACGCCGAGACCGACTGGCAGACGCTGGCACGCCTGCGCGGCACGCTCGTCCTGCTCATGGGCGTGGGCCGCCTCGGCGAGCACATGGCCCGTCTCGTGGCGCACGGGCTCGACCCGGCGACCCCCGCCGCGGTCGTCGAGGACGGCACCCTGCCGACGCAGCGCACCACGCTGGCGACGGTGGGCGACATCGCGCTCCGTGCGCTGGAGGTCGGGGTGCGCAACCCCGCGGTCGTGGTGGTGGGCGGCGTCGCGAGCCTGCCCGCCACGCTCGCCGTGGGGACGGACGTCGCGACCACGGCCTGACCGCCGGGCCGTCCCCTCACGTCGTCGACGCACGCCCCTCGGTCGCAGCCTGCCGCTGCTGGCGCCGTCGCGCCGCCAGCAACGACGCGACAGCCGCCGCCCGCAGCACGACGACGGCCGCGAGCGCCGCGGACGTCGACACCCCGCGGACGAGAACTGCTCCGAGCGCCGCACCCGCCGCGACGGCGAGCACGGCGAGCACACGGTCGGCCCGTGCCAGTCGCGCCGCCCTTCCGGCCGGGCGTCCGTCCCGAGCGAGGTTGACCAGGGTGCTGGTCACCACGACGGTGGTGATGTCCGCGTTGCCGACCGGTCTGACGGCTGCCGCCTGCGCGCCCGACAGCGCGGCGAGCACACCGGTGACCACCAGCAGCGCGGGACGGCCGGGGTCCGGCCGCGCGAGCCACACCGCGCAGAGCACGGCACCGGCAGCCGTGACGACGACGAGGGCACCGAGCGTGGCCCGCGGCACGACGGACGCCGTGGAGCGCGGGACGGCGCGACCGGCGACCACCGCACCGACGACGAACGCGCCGAGCGCGACCACCGTGCCGAGCAGCGGGACGTGCGGCTCCCCCACGAGCGCGAAGCCCAGGAACAGCACGTTGCCGGTCATGTTGCCGGTGAAGACGGAGCCGAGCGCGAGGTAGCCGACGGCGTCCCCGACCCCGGCGGCGGCGGTCAGGAGCAGCAGCGCGGTCGTCGTCATCCCCCGTGGGGACGTCGCCATGCCCGGACCCCCTCGTCGGACCGTCCCCCGCGCCCTGCTCGGCGCGTGCCCCGCGCGGCGGCCACGTCCAGCCCACGGTAGGCGGTGCAGGGCGCACCGGCGCGGTCCGGGCGTCAGACGACGGTCGTGCCGTCCGCGGTCAGGACCCGGCGGCACCGCTCGAGGTCCTCGTCCGCCACGACCAGCACGAGGTTGCCGGCGTGGTCGCTGTACTGGACCGCGACGTCCACGCCGGCCTCGGCGAGGCGCCGCGCCAGGGCACCCAGGCTTCCCGGCACCCCCTGGGACACCCGCGTCGTCACGACGTCGCGGACCGTGACGGCGTCGAACCCCGCACGGGCGAGCGCACGCAGCGCCAGCGGCCCGTCGTCCACGAGGTAGTGGGCGACCGCCGCACCGGCGTGCGTGACGACACCCCCGCCCTCGAGGCAGACGCCGGCGAGGCCGAGCACCTCACCGAGCTCTGCCCACGCGTCGCGCCGCGCCGGCAGCACCACCTCGAGGTCCTGCGAGCGGCCGCTCATGCGTACCGCACCCGTGTCGTGACCTCGACGGGGACGGCGAGGCTGGCGGCCACGAAGCACTCGCGATGCGCCCGCTCGGCGAGGTGACGGACCCGGGCCGCGTCGGTCCCCGCGGCGACCGTCACGGTCGTCGCGAGGCGGACCGTGGCGAGGCGGGGCGGGGCGGCGGCCAGGTCGAGGTGGCTCGTCGCGTCGTCGACGTACGCCAGCACGTCGACGCCGGCACGCGCCGCGACGGCCAGGAACGAGAGCAGCTGGCACGACGAGGCAGCCATGACGACGAGCTGCTCGGGGTTGAGCCGCCCGGCGGTCCCCCGGAAGGCCGGGTCGGCGCTCAGCGGCACCTCCCCGGCCGGCGGCGCCGCCGCGACGTGCTCCCGGGCGTAGCCGGCGACGCCCGCGCCGGTCGACCCCTCCCACCGCAGGTGGGTGCTGTAGGTGTGATCGCTCATGCCGCGACGCTAGGACCGTGACGTCTCGGTGCTGCCCGAGACGTCCGTGACGTAGGTTCCCCTCGTGGGCCGGGACCGTGACCTGACGTCGCTCGGGCGGGCGCTGGGCGCGCCGGCGCGATCCGTCATGGTCAACCTGCTGCTGGACGGCGCGCGCCGTCCCGCCGGCGAGCTCGCTGCCGCCGCCGGGGTGCGCCCCTCGACGGCCTCCGAGCACCTCGCCGTGCTCGTCGAGACGGGTCTGGTCACCGCCGAGGCGCACGGGCGGCACCGGTACTACGCGCTCGCCGGACCCGAGGTCGCGAGCGCGCTCGAGGCGCTCGGTGCGATCGCGTCGCCCCTGCCCGTCGCCGGCCTGCGACGCTCCCGCCAGGCGGAGCACCTCGCCGCGGCGCGACTCTGCTACGACCACCTCGCGGGCCGGCTGGGCGTGGCGCTCACCGACGCGTGGGTGCAGGCCGGGTGGCTCGTCGGGCCCGACCAGCTCGCCCTGGCCCCCTCGGGTGCCGACGGCCTGCGAGGCCTCGGGGTCGACGTCGACGGCGCCGCGCGGGCACGCCGCCCCACGACCCGGGCGTGCCTCGACTGGACGGAACGCAGGCCGCACCTCGCGGGGGCGCTCGGCGCCGCGGTCGGCGCGCGGTTCCTCGCCGCCGGGTGGGTCGTGCGGCACCGCTCGGGGCGCGGCCTCGACGTCACCGCTCACGGCAGCCGCCTCCTGGAGCAGCGCTGGGGCATCGGCCGCACGTGACCGGGCGCGTGCGGGCTCGCACCCCGCCCCGCCCTAGCCTGGGGACGTGCCGACCGACGCGCCGCCCCTCGACCTGCTGCTCCCCGGCGTGCCGCGGACCTTCCGGCATCTCCCCGGCGAGCCCGACCTCGTCGCGCTCCTCGGGCGCGGTCGTCCGGCACGGCACGTGACGGCCACCATGGTCGCGAGCGTCGACGGCGCGGCCTGTGGGCCCGACGGCCGGTCGGGCTCGCTCGGCACGCCGGCCGACCGCCGCGTCTTCGCGGTGCTGCGCGCGCTCGCCGACGTCGTGCTCGTCGGCGCCGGGACCGTGCGGGCCGAGGGCTACCGCGAGCTGCCCGTGGTCGACCACCTGCGCGGTGCGCGTGCGGCCGCCGGCCGGGCGCCCGCGCTCGTCCTGGCGATCGTCACGCGGCGCGGACACGTCCCCCGGGAGGTGCTCCACGGGGCGCTGGACGTCGTCGTCGTCACGGGGGCCGCGGGCGCCGAGCGCGCCCGCGCCCAGCTGCCCGCCGACCGGGTGGTCGCCGTGCCGCGCGACGACGACCCGGGCTCCCCCGACCTGGCGGCCGCGCTGGACGTCCTGGCCGCCCGCGGCCTCGGCCACGTGCAGGCCGAGGGCGGCCCGCGCCTGCTGGCGGACCTGCTGGCGGCCGACCTCGTCGACGAGCTGTGCCTGACGACCTCCCCGCTGCTGCTGGCCGGCGCGGCGCCGCGCGCCGCCGCGGGTGCCGGCCCGCTCGACCCACCCCGGCCCGCACGCCTGCGCCACCTGCTGCGCGCGCCCGACGACACCCTCCTGACCTGCTGGGACCTGCGCCCACCCGTAGGCTCAGGGGCGTGAACGACACCATCCTGGTCCTCACCGAGGACACCCTGGCCGACTCCGACGTCCGGCAGATCGTGGACCTGCACCCCGGCGACGAGATCGCGTACCGCGTGCTCGTGCCGGCGGACACCGACCGCCCGCTCATCCCGTGGATCGTCGACGCGCTGAGCCTCGGCGAGCTGCGCGAGGCGTGGAATCGCGCCACGGGCCACGAGCCGGACCGCACGCAGGCGCGCCAGACCGCGGCCGAGCAGATCGCCGGGAGCGTCGCGGCGTTCGCCGCCGCGGGCCGGCAGGCCACGGGCGAGATCACCGAGGACGACCCGCTGCCGGCGCTGCGCAGCGCCGTGGCCGGCGGCGGTGTGCGGGAGATCGTCGTGGTGACGTACCCGCACGCGGTGGAGGACACGTTCCACACCGACTGGGCGTCGCGGGCCCGCGACGAGCTGCACGTGCCGGTGCTCCACCTCTACTCCGGGACCAGCCGGCTCGGCTGACGTCCCGGCCGGGCACCGCCCGCGCGGACGCGCGACATCAGCGCAGGCGGTGGCCGGCGCGCTCGACGGTGCGACGCGCGAGCACGTCGAGGGAGTCGACGTACCGGTCGTCGGCGAGCAGGCCGTGGGCGGCAGCGACGACCGACAGCTCGGTGCAGCCCAGCACGACGACGTCGGCCCCCCGCGCGCGCAGGCGCTCGGCCACGGCGTGCAGGCTCGCCACGTCGGCGGGCCGGCCGGCCTTCACCTGGTCGTAGATGATGCCCATGACGGTGTCCTGGTCGGCGTCGTCGGGCACCAGCGTCCCGAGGCCGCGGTCCTCGAACGCACGCTGGTACACGTGCGCGGCCAGCGTGCCGCTCGTCGCGAGGACGCCCACGCGTGCGACGCCCGGGCGCGCGGCCACCTCGTCGGCGGTCTCGTCGACGATGCTGAGCACCGGCACGTCGACGGCCGCCGCGACCTCGTCCGTGAAGTGGTGCGCCGTGTTGCACGGCACCACGACGAACCCGACACCGAGCCCTGCCAGGCGCCGGGCGTCGGCCGCCATGACGGGACCCGGGTCCTCCTGCGAGCGGCCCAGGATGTAGTCCGTCCGGTCGGGGATCGCCGCGTGCTGCAGCACGACCATGTCGACGTGGTCCTGGTCGCGCTCCGCCGCCGTGTGCCGCACGACCAGGTCGAGGAAGCACACGGTGGCGGCGGGCCCCACACCGCCGATGACACCGACCTCGACCCGGCCCGTCGCCGGCGCGTCGCTCACGCGTCGCCCCGGGGGTAGTACCGCCGGTACTTGCGCACCTGGTTGGCCTGGGCGACCGCGAGGTACGCCAGGCGCCGCGGATCCGTCTCGGCGCGGTACCACAAGGGGTTCGTCGCACGGCCGGCCCGCCCCAGCGCCCGGGTGCGGGCGCGCAGCGCGGGATCGGCGACGTAGCGCCGCAGCAGCCACCGCGGCAGGACCGTGTACAGGTGCGGCTGGGTGAGGTGGTCCGCCGCGCCGTCCGGCAGGGGGTCCAGACCCTGCACGTGCTCGCGCACGTAGAGCTCGGCCGTGTTGCGGCCGCCCGCGGTGATGTAGAAGTTCGAGCGTCCCAGCCGCGGGTTGAGCTCGAAGAACACCGTCCGCCCGTCGCGCGGGTCGTACTTCAGGTCGAAGTTGGCGTACCCCGTCCAGCCGAGGTGCTCCAGGAGGCGGACCGCCTGCGCCACGATCTGCTCGTCGTGACCCGTGATGATGCCGGCGGGGTTGCCCAGGGCGCCCGGCGTGTGCTCCTCGAGCAGCACGTGGCCGAACGCGGAGAACCGCACCTTGCCCGCGGCGTCGCTGTAGCAGGTGAGGATCCGCATGCCGGAGTCGTCACCGGGGATCAGGTCCTGGACGACGAACCGCCCCTGGTACCCCGAGGCGCGCACGCGCCTGAGCAGGTCGGCGAGCTCGGCGGGCGTGTCGACCGTGAAGACCTTCTTCTTCCCGGGGAACTCCACGAGGTGGTAGGCGGCCGTGTCGGCCGCCTTCGCGATGACCGGGAACCGCAGCGCCGACGTGTCGGGCGTGCCACCGGCCTGCACGTCGTGCACGACCGTCGCGGGGTGGTCGATGCCGAGCTCGGCGCACAGCTCGCCGAACAGCACCTTGTCGGTCACCTTGTCGAGGGTCGCCACGTCGACGTACGGGATCGTATAGAGGTCCTCGAGCTGCGCCCGGTTCTCCACGATCGTGCGCACGAGCCAGTCCGCGCTGCCGAGCAGCACCCGGGTCGTGCCCGGGTGCTGCTCCGCGATCGCGCGCAGCCGACGCACGACCGTGGGGCCGTCGTCGATCCCCGGCTCCACCACGTTCTCGAGGATGCGCGAGTGCCGCACGAGCCCCGTCGAGACCGACGACACCACGACGGGACGCACGCCGTACGCCTCGTGGAACGTCCGCGCCAGCGAGTACGCGCCGACGTCGCCGCCGAGGATGACCGGCTGCAGCCCTGCGACGGGCACCTGGGCCCCCGTGGCGCGCGTCACCAGGTCTGCTCGGCGCGGTCGCCGGACCAGTCCGTGTGGAAGACGCCGTCGCGGTCCGTGCGCCGGTAGGTGTGCGCACCGAAGAAGTCGCGCTGCGCCTGGATGAGGTTGGCGGGCAGGCGCTCGGCGCGCACGCCGTCGTAGTACGCCAGCGACGACGAGAACGCGGGCGTCGGCACACCGTGCACGGCCGCGGCCGCCACCACCCGACGCCAGGCGGCCACGCCGTTGGCGACGGCAGCCGTGAAGTACGGGTCGGCGAGCAGCAGGGGCAGGTGGGCGTCGCGCTCGTACGCCTGCGTGATGCGGTCGAGGAACTTCGCGCGGATGATGCAGCCGCCGCGCCAGATGCGTGCCATCGCCCCGCGGTCGATGTCCCAGCCGAACTGGGCGCTGGCCGCCGCGATCTGGTCGAAGCCCTGGGAGTACGCCACGACCTTCGACGCGTACAGCGCGAGCCGGACGTCCTCGATGAACGCGCCGGGCTCGGGCACGTTCCACCCGAGCGTGTCAGCCGGCAGGACGCCGCGGGCCGCGGCGCGCTGCGGCGCCGAGCCGGACAGCGCACGGGCGAACGTCGCCTCGGCGATCCCGGTGATCGGCACGCCCAGGTCGAGCGCGTTCTGCACCGTCCAGCGGCCGGTGCCCTTCTGCTCCGCCGCGTCGGCGACGACGTCGACGAAGGGCCGCCCCGTCGCCGCGTCCGTGTGCCCGAGCACCTCGGCGGTCACCTCGATGAGGTACGACTCGAGGTCACCGGTGTTCCACGCGGCGAAGACCTCGCCGATCTCCGGCGCGGTGGCGCCCAGCCCGTGCCGCAGCAGGTCGTACGCCTCCGCGATGAGCTGCATGTCGGCGTACTCGATGCCGTTGTGGACCATCTTGACGAAGTGGCCGGCGCCGTCGGGGCCCACGTGCGTGCAGCACGGCACGCCGTCGACCTTGGCGGAGATCGCCTCGAGGATGGGGCCGAGGGACTCGTACGACTCCTTCGTGCCGCCCGGCATGATCGAGGGCCCGTTCAGCGCACCCTCCTCGCCCCCGGACACGCCCGTGCCGACGAAGTGCAGCCCGACCTCGCGCAGCGCGGCCTCGCGCCGGACGGTGTCCGGGAAGTGCGCGTTGCCGGCGTCGACGACGATGTCACCGGGCTCCAGCAACGGCACCAGCTCGTTGATGACGGCGTCGGTGGGGCCACCGGCCTGCACCATGACGACGACCTTGCGCGGGCGCGCGAGCGACGCGACGAAGTCCGCCATCGACTCCGACGGCAGGAACGTGCCGTCGCCGCCGTGCTCGGCGACCAGCGACTGCGTGCGTGCGTAGGTGCGGTTGTGGATCGCGACCGTGTAACCGTGCCGGGCGAAGTTGCGCGCCAGGTTGCGGCCCATCACCGCCAACCCGGTGACACCGATCTGCGCGGTACCGACGTCCGACGACGGGACTGACATCACAGGTGCGCTCCATTCGTGCGGATGGGCACGGACCGCGGAACGGTGCCGTGCCCGGTGCTGCGGCCGGCACCTGCGCGCGGCGCGTGCGGATGCGTCGTCGAGCCTAGTGCGCGTGGTGGCCGGAGCCGTCGGCGTGCCGGAGACCGAGACGGGCGGCCCGCCCGTACGCTCACCGCGTGACCCCTGCCGGACCCGAGGACGTGCCTGCCGAGTTCGTCCGTGCCCTGCGCTCGCTGCGCACCGTGGCCGTGCGCCCCGAGGTCGTGCTCGACGAGGTACCGGGCCCGGCGCGCATCGCGCCGTTCTCGGCCGCGCTCACGGCCGAGATCCGCACGGCGCGGCGTTCCGTGGCGGCCGACGACCTCGCGTCGGGCCGGTTCGTCGTGCTGTACGACCCCGAGGGCCAGGAGGCGTGGGAGGGCTCGTTCCGGCTCGTCACGCTCGTGCGCGCGACGCTCGAGGCCGAGGTCGGGGCCGACCCGCTGCTCGCCGAGGTGGCCTGGTCGTGGTTCCACGACGCGCTCGAGTCCGCGGGCGTCGACCCCCACGCCGCCGGTGGGACGGTGACGCGCGTGCTGTCCCAGAGCTTCGGGGCGCTCGACCGTCGCGAGGAGCAGACCGAGCTCGAGATCCGCGCGTCGTGGACGGCGTGGGACGAGCAGCTCGGCCCGCACCTCGCCGCCTGGTCGACGCTGCTGTGCACCGCTGCGGGGCTCCCCCCGCTGCCCGAGGGCGTCGTCCCGCTCCCCCGCCGCTGACCGCCCGTGGCACCCCGGCTCAAGTCGGCCCGAGCGGCTGCCGATGCACCGGACGTGACCATCGAGCCTCTCCGACGCGACGTCCGCGACCTCCCGGGCCGCCGTGCGCCCGGCGTCGCGGCCGTCCCCACGTCGCGGCGCGTGCCGCCGACCCCCTCGCGGCAGCCGATGTGCGTCGTCGTCACGCAGATCGCCGACGGCGAGGGGGACACGCTCGTGCGTGCCCTGCGCCGCCGGGGTGCCCACCGCGTCGTCGTCCTCGCACGCCGCGCGGGGCGTGGCGAGCTGCGCGCGCTGCTCGCCGGCGGGCTGCGCGGCGGCGTCGCCAGCACGACCGACGCGAGCGGCGCAGCCGCGCAGGTCCGCCCCGTGCCGGTGCCGGCCCTGCCCACCTCCGAGCTCAGCGCGCGGGAGCTCAGCGTCCTGTCGCGCGTCGCCGAGGGTCGCACCAACCGCCTGATCGGTGAGGAGCTCGGGCTGTCGGCGCTGACGGTCAAGAGCCACCTCGCACGGATCTCGCGCAAGCTGGGCACGGGCGACCGCGCGGAGCTCGTCGCGATCTCGATCCGTCACGGCCTCATCGACTGACCGCGCCGCCCGCACCCGTCGACCCGGGGTGGCGAACGCCGACCGATGCACGACGCACGACGCGCAGCCGGGCTGCACGGACGTGCCGCTCGCGTCGCCTACGGTGGTTGTCATGGAGGCCGAGGCGTCGCAGGGCACCCCGGGTGCGGACGAGCACCCGGAGGCGAGCGCGCCCGCGATCGTCCCGCTGGTCGAGCCGGCCGACGGCGTGCCGCCGGTCGTCGCGACCGAGGCGGACCTGGCCGCGACCGTGGCGGCGTTCGCCGCGGGCACGGGTCCTGTCGCCGTCGACGCCGAGCGCGCCTCGGGCTACCGGTACGGGCAGCGCACCTACCTCGTGCAGCTGCGGCGCGAGAACGCCGGGACGGCGCTGATCGA
Source organism: Cellulomonas wangsupingiae (assembly GCF_024508275.1). Taxonomy (NCBI): domain Bacteria; kingdom Bacillati; phylum Actinomycetota; class Actinomycetes; order Micrococcales; family Cellulomonadaceae; genus Cellulomonas; species Cellulomonas wangsupingiae. The sequence goes on along the minus strand of NZ_CP101989.1, from coordinate 1,934,855 downwards.
CCCGATCGCGGTGCCCGACCTGTCGGCGCTGTCCGAGGCGCTCGTGGGGGTCGAGTGGGTCCTGCACGCGGCGTCGCAGGACCTGCCGGGCCTCGCCGAGCAGGGCATGCGGCCCTCGCGGATCTTCGACACCGAGCTCGCCGCACGCCTGCTGGGCATGGAGCGCGTCGGCCTGGCGGCGGTCGTCGCCGACACGCTCGGCCTGGGGCTGGCCAAGGAGCACTCGGCCGTCGACTGGTCCACCCGGCCGCTCCCGGCGGAGTGGCTGCGGTACGCGGCGCTCGACGTCGAGGTGCTCGTCGAGGTGCGGCAGGTCCTGGCCGAGCGGCTGGCCGTGTCGGGCAAGGCCGAGTGGGCGCGGCAGGAGTTCGAGGCCGTGCGCAACGCGCCGCCGCCCGCACCGCGCGTCGAGCCGTGGCGGCGCGTCTCCGGGCTCCACAACGTGCGCGACGCGCGCAAGCTGGCCGTGGTCCGCGAGCTGTACGCGACGCGCGACCGCAACGCCCGCGAGCGGGACATCTCCCCCGGCCGCGTGCTCCCCGACGCGGCGATCGTGGCGGCGGCACAGGCGCTGCCGCGGACCGTCGGGCAGCTCGTCGCGCTGCCGTCCTTCGCCGGCAAGGGCACCCGGCGGCGTGCGGCGCTGTGGCAGGCGGCCATCGACCGCGCGATGGCCCTGCCCGACGCCGAGCTGCCGGCCACGCGCGGCCCCGCGTCGGACGGGCCGCCCCCGGCCCGCGTGTGGCCGGACCGCGACCCTGCCGCGGCCCGGCGGCTCGCCGCGGCGCGCGAGCTCGTGGCCGAGCTGTCGACCGAGCACTCCGTACCGGTGGAGAACCTGCTGCAGCCCGACCTCCTGCGTCGTCTGTGCTGGTCCCCGCCGCGTCCGCTGGACGCCGCGTCCGTGGCCCGGACCCTCGGCGAGGGCGGTGCGCGGGCGTGGCAGGTGGAGCTGCTCGCCGACCGCCTGACGGCGGCCCTGGCGGCGTCCTGACCCTGCGCGGGCGGCGCTGTGATCTGCGTCTCGTCCGCTGTTACTCTTGAGTAACTTGGCGCGTCCAGGGACCATGGTCCCGACACGCGACCGCGCCACCGGCGCGCTCCCCCGGACACCGCCGTCCCCCTGGAGGACAGATGCCGAGCCCGTCCCGTCCCGTCGACGCGCGCGTACCCGCCGCACGCCGCGTCGTGTTCGTCGACGGGGTCCGCACCCCGTTCGGCCGCGCCCGCAAGGACGGCCTGTACGCCCACACGCGCGCCGACGACCTCGCCGTGAAGACCGTCCGCGAGCTTCTCCGCCGTCACCCCGGGCTGCCGCCGGAACGTGTCGACGACGTCGCGCTCGCCGCGACGACGCAGCAGGGCGACCAGGGGCTCACGCTCGGGCGGACGGTGGCGATGCTCGCCGGCCTGCCGCCCACGGTCCCCGGCTTCGCGATCGACCGCATGTGCGCCGGCGCGATGACGGCCGTGACGACCACCGCCGCCGCGATCGGCGTCGGCGCCCAGGACGTCACGTTCGCGGGAGGCGTGGAGCACATGGGCCACCACCCCATGGGGTTCGACGCCGACCCCAACCCGCGGTTCCTCGCGGAGCGGCTCGTCGCCGCCGACGCGCTCAACATGGGCGTCACCGCCGAGAACCTGCACGACCGCTTCCCGCACCTGACCCGCGAGCGCGCCGACGCCTACGGCGTGGCCAGCCAGGAGAAGTACGCCGCGGCGCTCGCGTCGGGACGCATCGAGCCGGACCTGGTGCCCGTGGCGCTGCGCGACCCCGAGCACGGCTGGGGCCTGGCCACCGCCGACGAGCCGCCGCGACCCGGGACGACCGTCGAGGCGATCGCCGGCCTGCCCACACCCTTCCGGCCCGGGGGCCGCGTCACCGCGGGCACGTCCGCGCCGCTGACGGACGGCGCGGCGTCCTGCCTGCTGGCCGCCGAGGAGGTCGCCGACGAGCTCGGCCTGCCCGTGCGCATGCGTCTGGTGTCGTTCGCGTACGCCGGTGTCGAGCCCGAGGTGATGGGCCTGGGGCCCGTGCCCGCCACGCACAAGGCGCTCGACCGCGCCGGCCTGACGATCGACGACATCGGGCTGTTCGAGATCAACGAGGCGTTCGCGGTCCAGGTGCTGTCCTTCCTGGACGCGTTCGGGATCGCCGACGACGACCCGCGCGTCAACCCCTACGGCGGCGCGATCGCGGTCGGGCACCCGCTCGCGTCGTCCGGCGTGCGGCTCATGACCCAGCTCGCGCGGCAGTTCGACGAGCACCCCGAGGTGCGCTACGGCCTGACGACGATGTGCGTCGGACTGGGCCAGGGCGGCACCGTCATCTGGGAGAACCCCCGCTACGACGCCGAGGAGGCCGCACGATGAGCACGCCCGCACCGCGCCCCGAGCGCGTCACGCGCTCCCTGGTCCGGGACGTCCCGCTGCCCGGCGGCCTGGGCACCCTCGCCCTCGTCACCCTCGACAACGGGCTGGACCACACCAAGCCGACGACGCTCGGCCCCCAGGGCATCGCCGAGCTCACCGCGGTGCTGCGCGCACAGCGTGACCGGGCACGTGCGGGCGAGATCGCTGCGCTGGCCGTGACGGGCAAGCCGTACTTCCTCGCGGCGGGCGCCGACCTCACGCAGGTCGCGACGGTCCGGACCCGCGACGAGGCGCTGGGCCTGGGCCGCGGCGGGCACGAGGCGTACCGGCTCCTGGGCGAGCTCGGCGTGCCGACGTTCGCTTTCGTCAACGGCGTCGCCCTCGGCGGCGGGTTCGAGGTCGCGCTCAACTGCGACTACCGCACGGCGGCGGCCGACGTCCGCGCGCTCGCGCTGCCCGAGACCGGGCTGGGCCTGGTCCCCGGTTGGGGCGGGGCCTACCTCGTCCCGCGCCTCGTGGGCATCGAGGCAGCGATCGACGTCGTGCTCACCCGGCCGGCGGCGAACAAGCCGTTCACGGCGCAGCAGGCCGCCGCGATCGGCCTGGTCGACGCGGTGCTCGCACCCGCGGACTTCCTCGAGGAGTCGATCAGGTGGGCGGCGGGCGTCCTGCGCGGCGAGGTCGACGTGCCGCGTCGGCCCCTGGACGACGCCGCCACGTGGGAGGCCGCCGTCGGCGCCGCGCGTGCACGGCTCGACGCCGTGGTGCACGGCTCGCGACCCGCGCCGTCCCGTGCGCTCGACCTCATGGCCGCCGCCCGCGACGCCGACAGGGACACGGCGTTCGCCGCCGAGGACGAGGCGCTGGCCGACCTCATCATGAGCGACGAGATGCGGGCCAGCGTGTACGCGTTCGGGCTCGTGCAGGGCGGCAAGCGCCCGACGGGCGCCCCGGACGCGTCGCTCGCGCGCCCCGTCACGCGCGTCGGAGTCGTGGGGGCGGGCCTCATGGCCGCGCAGATCGCGCTGCTGTTCGCCCAGCGGCTCGGGGTGCCCGTCGTCATGCGGGACCTCGACGAGGCCCGGGTCCAGCAAGGGCTGGACGCCGTCCGGTCGACCGTCGAGCGGCTGGTGCGGTCCGGCCGCATGTCGTCCGACGCCGGCGCACGCATCGCCGCCCAGGTCTCCGGGTCCACCGACATCGGCGTCTTCGCGGGCTGCGACCTCGTCATCGAGGCGGTCACCGAGGTGCTCGAGCTCAAGAAGCGCGTGTTCGCCGAGCTCGAGGGCGTCGTCGCGCCCGACACGGTCCTCGCGACGAACACCTCCGCGCTGTCCGTCACGCGCATGGCCGCGGACCTGCAGCACCCCGAGCGCGTGGTCGGGCTGCACTTCTTCAACCCGGTGGCCGCGATGCCGCTCGTCGAGGTCGTGCAGGCCGAGCGCACGTCGGACGAGGCCCTGGCGACCGGGTTCGCGGTCGCCGGCCGGCTGCGCAAGACCGCGGTCCTGGTGAAGGACCGGCCCGGCTTCGTGGTCAACCGGCTGCTGGTGCTGCTGCTCGGGATCATCGTCGACGCGGTCGAGCACGGGACGCCGGTCGAGGTGGCCGACCGCGCGCTGGACCCCCTCGGGCTGCCGATGCCCCCGTTCGAGCTGTTCGACCTCGTCGGACCCGCCGTCGGGCTGCACGTCCTGACGTCGCTGCGCGAGGACCTGGGCGACCGCTTCCCGCGCTCCCCCGGCCTCGAGAAGCTGGTCGCCGAAGGGACGCGCGTCGTCACGCCCGCGCCCGCCAAGGGACTGCCCAAGCGCGTCGACCCGGCCGTGCAGGCCGTGTTCGACGCAGCCCGCGAGGCCCCCGTCGACGGCACCCCGCTCGACGAGGCCGGCGTGCTGGACGCCGTCCTGACGGCGCTGACCGTGGAGATCGGCCACATGCTCGACGAGGGCGTCGTGACCACGCCCCAGCAGATCGACCTGTGCATGATCCTGGGCGCCGGGTGGGGCTTCCACCTCGGCGGCATCACGCCCTACCTGGACCGCACGGGCTACAGCGACCGGGTCCTCGGACGCCGCCTCCTCCCCGACGGCCTGGCCAACGCCCCCACCCCCTGACCCCCACCCCCTCCCGCCGAGAGAGCAATCCAGTCACCCCACCGGTACTGGATTGCTCTCTCACGCCCGGGCAGCGACCACACCCCCCACGCGAGAGTGCAATCCAGTCAGCCCACCACGGACTGGATTGCTCTCTCACCCCTGGCAGCGGGCACAGCCCACACGCGAGAGTGCAATCCAGTCACCCCACCGCGCACTGGATTGCTCTCTCACGCCCGGGCGGCGGGCACACCCCACGCGTGGGAGAGCGTTGCAGCCTCGCCGGCGAGGGCATTCGGGTGCGGCGTGGGCCGACCACAGGCACCTCCCCGGCCGCGCCGTCCACAGATCGTGACGTCCGGCGCCAGCACGCGATGTCCGGACGAGATCGTCGCCCCATGGCGACAGCGGCGGCGGTGGACATGAGGGCGCTCCGCGCCGGCGGGACGTCCTGGGCCGCCATCCACCGCATGGAGCGGTCCGGGGAGTTCGTGCAGCTGTTCCGCAGCGTGCTGGTGCGCCGCTCGGTGCTGGACGACCCCGTGGTCCGGGCACGCGCGATCGGCATGGTGCTGCCCCCGGGCGGCGCGGTCTGCCGCGAGACCGCGGCCTGGCTGCACGGGATCGACGCGCGGGCACCCGGCCTGCACCTGCGTCCGCCGTCGCTCCAGTGCGTCGTGCCGACTGGCACGTCCCGCGTACGGCGTGCGGGGCAACGCTCCTGGGTCAGCGACGTCCCGCGTGACGACGTCGCGGTCGTGCACGGGGTCCCTGCCACGACCCCCGCCCGGACCGCCCTCGACCTGGCTCGCTACTCGCCGCGCCACCTCGCGCTGGCCGCCGTCGACGCCTACGCGCACCAGGGTCACGTCGACCCGGCCGCCCTCCGGACGCGCACCCGGGCACTCGCCGGTGCGCGGAACATCGCGCGCGCTCGGTTCGTGCTCGAGCACTGCGTGCCCGCCACCGAGTCCGCCGGCGAGTCGTGGCTCCGGCTACGCCTCGTCGAGGCCGAGCTGCCCCGGCCGACGTCACAGATCAGCATCCGCGACGCGACCGGACGGGAGGTCTACCGGCTCGACCTGGGGTACCCGGAGAAGCGCGTCGGGATCGAGTACGACGGTGAGGAGTTCCACCACGCGACCCACGCCCAGGTCGTCGCCGACGAGCGGCGACGACAGGACCTGACGCGACGGTTCGGATGGACCGTCATCGGGGTGCACCGGGGAGATGTCCTGGGACGTCGCAACGACCTCGAGCGGACCGTGGCCGGCCTCATCGGCTTCGAGGGCACCGTGCTGGCTCGTCAGCAGTGGTGAGCCGGATTGCACTCTCACGCCCGGGGTGTGGGGGCGACCGGATCGCACTCTCACGCCCGGGGGTGGGGCGACTGGATCGTGCTCTCACGCCCGGGGGTGGGGCGACTGGATCGTGCTCTCGCGCCCCGGGTGGGGGGTCAGAAGGTGGTGAGGCCTCGGGCGCGGAAGACGTCGCGGACCGCCTCGGTGGCCTCGGGCGACGGGGGCTCGGTGTCCTCCAGCTCGTAGCGCATGCCAAGGTCCGCCCACTTGTCGCGGCCCATCTGGTGGAACGGCAGGACCTCGACGCGCTCGACGGCCTCACCCAGCGAGGCGACGTAGTCCGCGACGGCCTCGACGTTCTCGGGGGCGTCGGTCAGGCCCGGCACGAGCACGAACCGGATCCACATCCGGTTGCCGCGTGCGGCGAGCCGACGGCCGAAGTCGAGCGTCGGCTGCAGCTCGCGGCCCGTGGCGCGCTTGTACGTCTCGGGCAGCCCCGACTTCACGTCGAGCAGCACCAGGGAGACGTCGTCGAGCATCTCGTCGGTGGCCTGGGCCCCGAGGAACCCCGACGTGTCGATCGCGACCGGCACGTCCATGGCGGCGGCACCGCGGACCAGCCGCCGCACGAACGCCGGCTGCATGAGCGGCTCACCACCGGAGATGGTGATCCCCCCGCCGGTCGCCTTGAAGACCCCGCGGTAGCGCGCGATGCGGGTGAGGAGCTCGTCGGCGGTGACGTCGGTGCCGCGCCGCATCTCCATCGTGTCGGGGTTGTGGCAGTACAGGCACCGCAGCGGGCACCCGGACAGGAAGATCGTCAGGCGCGTGCCGGGACCGTCCACGGCTGTGACCAGCTCCCACGAGTGCACGGAACCCAGCCGGCCCTCGCGCACGGCCGCGAGGCGCTCACCGCGCTCGGCCTCGGTGGCCTCGAGGCCGGCGGTCCCGTGACCCTGCGTGCGGGTGTGCGATCCCCCGATCAGCGGCATGCCGAGCGGGACGACCGGCGCGCCGGTCTGCTCGGTGGCGGTGCTGCTCATCGGTGCCTCGCACGGGTCGGTGGTGCAGGGTGTGCGACCCCGGCCCGGCGCTCGCAGCGCCGGGCCGGGGTCACGGGGTCAGACCGCGCCGTGGAAGGTGCGGGACAGCACGTCGAGCTGCTGCTCGCGGGTGAGCCGCACGAAGTTCACGGCGTAGCCCGAGACGCGGATCGTCAGCTGGGGGTACTTCTCCGGGTTCTCCATGGCGTCCACGAGCGTCTCGCGGTTCAGCACGTTGACGTTCATGTGGTAGCCGGAGGACAGCACGTAGGCGTCCAGCAGACCGACGAGGTTCGTCACCTGCTCGTCCTTCGTGCGGCCGAGCCCGGCGGGCACGATCGACGAGGTCAGCGAGATGCCGTCCTGCGCCTCGGAGTACGGGAGCTTGGCCACGGACAGCGCCGAGGCGAGCATGCCGTGCGTGTCGCGACCGTTCATCGGGTTGGCGCCCGGGGCGAACGGCTCGCCGAGCTTGCGCCCGTCGGGCGTCGACCCGGTGTTCTTCCCGTAGACGACGTTCGACGTGATCGTCAGCACCGACTGCGTGTGCAGCGCGTTGCGGTACGTCGGCAGCGCGCGGATCTTCTCCATGAAGCGCCGCACGATCCACACCGCGATGTCGTCCGCACGGTCGTCGTCGTTGCCGTACGTCGGGTAGTCGCCCTCGACGGCGTACTCGGTGACCAGGCCGTCCGCGGTCCGCAGCGGCGTGACCTTGGCGTACTTGATCGCGGACAGCGAGTCGGTGACGACCGACAGGCCGGCGATGCCGCACGCGAGCGTCCGCAGGACCGTCCGGTCGTGCAGCGCCATCTCGATGCGCTCGTAGGCGTACTTGTCGTGCATGTAGTGCACGCAGTTGAGCGCGTCGACGTAGGTCTCGGCGAGCCAGTCGAGCGTCTTGTCGAACTTCGCCAGCACGTCGTCGTAGTCGAGCACGTCGCCCTGGACCGGTGCGCTGACCGGCGCGACCTGCTTGCCGGTGATCTCGTCGCGGCCGCCGTTGATGGCGTACAGCAGGGCCTTGCCGATGTTGACGCGGGCACCGAAGAACTGCATCTGCTTGCCCACGCGCATCGGGGACACGCAGCACGCGATGGCCGCGTCGTCGCCCCACGAGGCACGGATGAGCTCGTCGGACTCGTACTGCACGGCCGACGTGTCGATCGACACCTGGGCGCAGTACCGCTTGAAGCCCTCGGGCAGGCGCTCGCTCCAGAACACGGTCATGTTCGGCTCGGGGGCCGGGCCCAGGTTGTACAGGGTCTGCAGGAAGCGGAACGACGTCTTGGTGACCAGCGGCCGCCCGTCCTCGCCGATGCCGCCGATCGACTCCGTGACCCACGTCGGGTCGCCGGAGAAGAGCTCGTCGTACTCGGGGGTGCGCAGGAACCGGACGATGCGCAGCTTGATGACGAAGTCGTCGATGATCTCCTGCGCCTGCTCCTCGGTCAGGAGGCCGGACTCGAGGTCCCGCTGCAGGTACACGTCGAGGAACGTCGAGGTGCGGCCCAGCGACATCGCGGCGCCGTTCTGCTCCTTCACCGCGGCCAGGTAGCCGAAGTACAGCCACTGCACGGCCTCGCGGGCGTTGGTGGCCGGCTGGGAGATGTCGTAGCCGTAGGACGCGGCCATCGTCTTGAGCTCGTTCAGCGCGCGGATCTGCTCGCTGAGCTCCTCGCGGTCGCGGATGACGTCCTCGACCGAGCGCTCCATGTCGAGCGACGCCTTCTCGAGCTTCTTGGCGGCGATGAGCTGGTCGACGCCGTACAGCGCGACGCGGCGGTAGTCGCCGATGATGCGGCCGCGGCCGTACGCGTCGGGCAGGCCCGTGATGATGTGGGACGAGCGCGCGGCGCGCACGTTCGGGGGGTACACGTCGAAGACCCCGTCGTTGTGGGTCTTGCGGTACTTCGTGTAGATGTCGACGATCTCCTGCGGCGCCTCGTACCCGTACGTCTCGAGCGACGTCTGCACCATGCGCCACCCGCCGTTGGGCATGATCGCGCGCTTCAGGGGGGCGTCGGTCTGCAGGCCGACGATGACCTCGTTGGCCTCGTCGATGTAGCCGGGGGCGTGCGCGGTGATGGTCGACGGCGTGGAGGCGTCGACGTCGTACACGCCCTTCTCGCGCTCGGCGGGGAACATCTCGCAGAGCCGGTCCCAGATGCCCGTGGTGCGGGCCGTGGGGCCGGTGAGGAAGCTCGAGTCACCGGTGTACGGCGTGTAGTTGCGCTGGATGAAGTCGCGGACGTCGACCTGGTCGGTCCACGGTCCGGTGACGAAGCCCTCCCAGGCCGCGGGTACGGCGGTGTCGCTGCGGTCGCTGGGTGCGGCGGTGATGGTCATCAGGCTCTCCCTGGGTCGGGGTCGATGAACACGACGCTACGGAAGAAATGATGGGATGTCTTGGGACCTCGGTCCCCGCGCCCGGACGGCACCGGTGACCCGCGCCACACCCGCGCGCTCAGCGCCGCGCACCCAGCGCGGCGAGCACGTCTCCCGCGACGTCGTGGGGCTTCAGCCGCAGCTCGTCGATCACCTCGTCACGCGACGCGTGCTGCAGGAACACGGCCGGCACCCCGAACGACTGCACGGGCGTCGGGACGTTCGCCTCCCGGGCGCGCTGGCCCAGGAGAGCACCCGCACCGCCGTCGACGAGCCCGTCCTCGAGCGTCACGACGTGGTCGTGCTCCCCTGCGAGCTTGACGAGCGCGGCGGGCACGGGCAGCGCCCAGCGCGGGTCGACGACCGTCACCGCCGCGCCGTGCGCGGCGAGCAGCTCCCCCACCGCGAGCGCGGTGCCGGCCATCGCGCCGATCCCGACGACGAGCACGCGCGCACCCTCGCCCTCGTGCCGCGCGAGCACGTCGACCCCGTCGACGTCCTCGAGCGCCGGGATCGGGTCGCCCATCGAGCCCTTCGGGTACCGCACGACGCTCGGGGCGTCGTCGATGTCGACCGCCTGACGCAGCGCGGCGCGCAGCGTCGGCTCGTCACGGGGCGCCGCGAGGCGTAGCCCGGGCACGATGGACAGCATCGCCAGGTCCCACATGCCGTTGTGGCTCGCGCCGTCGTCGCCGGTGATGCCGGCGCGGTCGAGGACGAACGTGACGCCGGCGCGGTGCAGCGCGACGTCCATGAGCACCTGGTCGAACGCGCGGTTGAGGAACGTGGCGTACAGCGCCACGACCGGGTGCAGGCCCGCGTACGCCATGCCGGCGGCCGACGTCGCCGCGTGCTGCTCGGCGATCCCCACGTCGAAGACCCGCTCGGGGAACTCGGCGGCGAACGGTGCGAGGCCCACCGGCTGCAGCATGGCGGCCGTGATCGCCACGACGTCCGGGCGGCGCCGGCCGATGCGCACGATCTCGTCCGCGAAGACGCTGGTCCAGCCGAAGCGCGACGGCGCCAGCGGCAGCCCGGTCTCGGGATGGATCTGCCCGACCGCGTGGAACCGGTCGGCGACGTCCTGCTCGGCCGGCGTGTAGCCCCGGCCCTTCTCCGTGATGACGTGCACGATGACGGGGCCGCCGAAGGCGCGCGCGCGGCGCAGCGCGCGCTCGACCGCCTGCTCGTCGTGCCCGTCGACGGGGCCGACGTACTTCAGGCCGAGGTCCTCGAACATGCCCTGCGGCGCGACGACGTCCTTGATGCCCTTCTTCAGGCCGTGCAGCGCCTCGTACGCCAGGCGCCCGGGAGGGCCGGAGCGGCGCAGCGTGGTCTTGCCCCACGTCAGCACCGACTCGTACCCCTGCGTGGTCCGCAGCGAGTCCAGGTGCTGGGCGAGCCCGCCGATCGTGGGCGCGTAGGACCGCCCGTTGTCGTTGACCACCACGACGAGGCGCCGGTCGACGCCCGCGGCGATGTTGTTGAGCGCCTCCCAGGCCATCCCGCCGGTCAGGGCGCCGTCACCGATGACGGCGACCGTGTGCCGGTCGGCCTCGCCGCGCAGCTCGCGCGCCTTGGCGATGCCGTCGGCCCACGACAGCGCCGTCGACGCGTGCGAGTTCTCGACGACGTCGTGCTCGGACTCGGCCCGGCTGGGGTACCCGGACATCCCCCCGCGGCGCCGCAGGGAGGAGAAGTCGTGCCGCCCGGTGAGCAGCTTGTGCACGTAGGCCTGGTGGCCGGTGTCGAACACGATCGTGTCGCGCGGGGAGTCGAAGACGCGGTGCAGCGCGATGGACAGCTCGACGACCCCGAGGTTGGGGCCGAGGTGACCACCCGTGCGCGAGACCTGGTCGACGAGGAACGCGCGGACCTCCTCCGCGAGCGCGTCGACCTGCTGCGTCGTGAGCCGACGCACGTCCTGCGGCGACGAGATGCGTTCGAGCAGCCCCACCTGGGCCTCCTTCGTGCCGGGTCCGTCCGGCGGTGTGCCGGCGGTTGCCGGACGTCCCACTCTAGGTCCCGCGCCGCGGTCCGTCCTGCGCCGTGGAGCTCCACCGCCCCGCCCGCCGGCGCCGTCGCAGCACGACCAGCCCCCAGACGACGAGCCCGAGGACGACGAGCACGAGCACCGGCAGGAACACGGCGACCAGGCTCAGCCCGATCGAGGCCCCGTCCTCGAGGGTCGACACGACGGGCGCGCCGACGCCACCGGTCCCGGCGTTCACGACCGGCCGTGCCGCGGCCTTGCCGGTGTGCACGAGCCCGGCGACGACGATGCCCGCCACGACGGGCACCCAGGGGTTCTCCTGCACCCACGACGAGGCCTCGAGGTCCTCGGCCGCCGACGTCGCGGCGAACACGATGCCGCCCGTCGCCGGCCGGATGAACGTCTGCACGGCGTCGTTGAGCGTGTCGACGGCCGGCACCTTGTCCAGCACGACGTCGGCCAGCAGCAGCACGCTGCCGACGCCGATCGCCCACCAGCTCTCCATCCACGCCAGACCCGCCGGCAGCACGACCAGGTCGGTGAACCGGGCGAGCAGCGCGACGAGCAGGAACGGGATGTACGCGTTGAGGCCCGCCGCGGCCGACAGGCCGATCCCCGTGAGCGCGACCAGCATGTGCGCGAGACTACCCGCGTCGCCTGCGACGGGGGCGGGCGGGCACGCCGGCGGTACCCGATCGTTAGGATGACGCGGAAAGGGGACACACCATGCGCTTCCTCGCAGGCCACACGGCCGCGTCCGACCTGACGTACGGCGACGTGTTCCTCGTCCCGTCACGCTCCGAGGTCACCTCACGCTTCGACGTCGACCTCGCGTCGTCCGACGGCACGGGCACGACGATCCCCGTCGTCGTCGCCAACATGACCGCGGTCGCCGGCCGTCGCATGGCCGAGACGGTGGCGCGGCGCGGCGGCATCGCGGTGCTCCCGCAGGACACGCCGACCGACGTCGTCCGCAAGGTCGTCTCGTCGGTGAAGGAACGGCACCCGGTCGTCGAGACCGCGACGGTCGTGGCCCGTCAGGACACCGTGCACACCGCGCTCACGCTGATCGCGAAGCGCTCGCACGGTGCGGCGGTGGTCGTCGACGACGGCCGCCCGGTCGGTGTGGTGACCGAGGCGGACTGCCGGGACGTCGACATGTTCACGCAGGTCGACCAGGTGATGACGCCCGACCCCACGACCGTCGACCTCGCGGTGATCGAGCAGGGCGGCACGCACGGTCTGGAGGACGCGTTCGAGCAGCTGCACCGCTCGCGGCGCCGCTTCTCCCCCGTCGTCTCCGACGGCCGGCTGGTCGGCGTGCTCACCCGCGTGGGCGCGCTGCGCTCCTCGATCTACACCCCGGCGCTCGACGCGCAGGGACGGCTGCGCATCGCGGCCGCCGTCGGCATCAACGGCGACGTGAAGGGCAAGGCGTCCGACCTGCTGGACGCGGGTGTCGACGTGCTCGTCGTCGACACCGCGCACGGCCACCAGCGCAAGATGCTGGACGCGCTGGCCGCGGTGCGGGCGCTCGACCCCCAGGTGCCGGTCGTCGCGGGCAACGTCGTGACCGCGCAGGGCGTGCGGGACCTCGTCGAGGCGGGCGCCGACATCGTCAAGGTCGGCGTCGGGCCGGGCGCCATGTGCACGACCCGCATGATGACCGCCGTGGGCCGACCGCAGTTCTCCGCGGTGCTCGAGTGCGCGGCCGAGGCCCGGCGGCTCGGCCGGCACGTGTGGGCCGACGGCGGCGTGCGGCACCCGCGGGACGTCGCTCTGGCGCTGGCGGCGGGCGCGTCGCAGGTGATGGTCGGCTCGTGGTTCGCCGGCACGCACGAGTCGCCCGGCGACATGCGGACGGACAGCCAGGGCCGGCTGTACAAGGAGAGCTTCGGCATGGCGTCGGCGCGCGCCGTGGCGGCCCGCACCCAGGGCGGGTCGGCGTTCGAGCGGGCCCGCAAGGGCCTGTACGAGGAGGGCATCTCCCACTCGCGGATGTACCTGGACCCGCGCCGTCCGGGCGTCGAGGACCTGATCGACCAGATCACCGCCGGGGTGCGCTCCGCGGCGACCTACGTGGGCGCGACGAACCTCGAGGAGCTGCACGAACGGGCCGTCGTGGGCATCCAGTCCGCGGCCGGGTACGACGAGGGTCGTCCCCTGCCCGACGGCTGGTGAGCCGCGTGCGGCCGGTCCTCGTCCTCACGCACGCCCCGCACGAGGGGCCCGGTGCGATCACGCGCGCCCTGGACGTGCCGTACGGCGTGCGCACGGTCCTGGACGTGGCCGAACCACGCCTGCCGGCGCTGTCCGACGTCTCGGGCGTCGTCGTGATGGGCGGGGCGATGGACGCCGACGACGTCGCCGGGCACCCGGGACTGGCGGCGGAGCGCGGGCTGCTCGCGGCGGCGGTCGACGCCGACGTGCCCGTGCTCGGGGTGTGCCTGGGCCACCAGCTGCTCGCGCTGGCACTGGGCGCAAGGTTGCACCGCCGCACGGCGTCGGAGGTGGGCTTCGCGCCCGTGCGGCTCGTGGCCGACGACCCGGTGCTGGGCGGCCTGGGCACCGTCGGTGCCGCGCCGACCGTGCTGCACTGGCACAGCGACGAGGTCGACCTGCCCGACGGTGCCACGCTGCTCGCCTCGAGCGACGTGACCGCGGTCCAGGCGTTCCGCGCGGGCAGCGCCCTGGGCGTCCAGTTCCACCCCGAGCTCGACCTCGCGATGCTCGACCTGTGGCTCACGACTCCCGACATGGTCGACGGGCTGGACGACGACCAGGTCGACGCCCTGCGCGCCGACGGCGCTCGGCACCTGCCCACCCTGCTGCCGGCCGCGCAGCGGGTGTTCGCGGCGTTCGCCGAGCAGGTCCGGGCGCGCGGGTGAGGGGAGCGGACGCGGCCGACGCGCGCGCGGACCTCGTGCGGGTCGCGCGTGACGGCATCGCCTGGCCCGGCGACCCGGCGCTCCTGCTGCCGGACCCTGCGAGCGCGCGCCGGTCGGCGGTCCTCGTGCTGTTCGGCGTCCTCGACGACGCGCCCGCGCACGACGGCTCCGGCCGCGTCCCGGGCGATCTCGACGTGCTGCTGCAGCGACGCTCGGCGACGCTCGCCCACCACCCCGGCCAGGTCGCCTTCCCCGGCGGCGGCATCGACCCCGACGACGACGGCCCCGTGGGCGCGGCGCTGCGGGAAGCCGTCGAGGAGACGGGCCTGGACCCCGCCGGCGTCGACGTGCTCGGCACGCTCGCGGACGTGCCCCTGCCCGTGAGCGACAACCTCGTCACGCCGGTGCTCGCGTGGTGGACGCGGCCGTCCCGCGTCGCGGCGGTCGACCACCGGGAGACCGTGGACGTGTTCCGCGCGCCCGTCGCCGACCTCGTGGACCCGGCACGCCGCGGTGTCGTCGTCCATCCCACGGGACGCGGGCGGGCGCGCACGCCCGCCTTCGAGCTCGACGGCGGGGTCGTGGTCTGGGGCTTCACGGCCCTCGTGCTGGCGGGCCTGCTCGACGCCGCGGGCTGGAGCGTCCCGTGGGACGGCTCCCGTATCGTCACGCCGTGACCGTCCCGACGCCCACGCACCCCAAGATCGAGATCGACGTCACGGCCGACCTGGCCCGCGCGCTGCTCGCCGACCAGCACCCGGACCTGGCGTCCCTGCCGCTGCACGGCCGCACGTTCGGCTGGGACAACCTCACGTGGCGCCTCGGGGACGACCTCGCGCTGCGCTTCCCGGTGCGGGAGATGTCGTCCACGCTCGTCGAGTCCGAGCAGCGCTGGCTGCCCGTCCTCGCGCCACGACTACCGGTACCGGTGCCGGTGCCCGTCCGCGACGGCCGCCCGGCCCTCGGCTACCCGTGGGCGTGGAGCGTCGTGCCGTGGCTGGCGGGCGAGCAGGTCGCGGCGACGGCGGTCGCCTCCCGGACGGCGTGGGCCGGCGAGCTCGCTGCCGCGCTCGCGGCCCTGCACTCCCCCGCACCGCGCGACGCGCCCGTCAACCCGTACCGCGGCGTCCCGCTCGCCGACCGCTACGACGTCATGGCCGGGCGTCTGGCGTCCGACGTGCCGCACGCGGACGCGCTGCGCGCCGCGCTCCGGGCCGGCCTGGCCGCACCGCCGTGGGACGGCCACCCGGTGTGGGTGCACGGCGACCCGCACCCCGGCAACCTCGTGAGCCACGACGGGCACCTGACGGGGCTGATCGACTTCGGCGACCTGTGCGCGGGCGATCCGGCGAGCGACCTCGCCACCGCGTGGCTGACGTTCGACGCGGCCGGGCGCGAGGTGTTCGTGGCCCGCACGCAGGCGGCGCACGCCTGGGACGACGCCACCTGGGTGCGGGCCCGCGCGTGGGCCGCGTCGTACGTGTCCGTCCTGCTCGCACACCCCGACGAGTACCCGCTCATGGCCGCCGTGGGCCGGCACGCGGCCACGCAGGTCGCGGCGGACGTCGGCCTGCAGGGGTAGCCGGCGACGGAGGTCAGCGGTACGAGCGCGTCGCCCGCCGCCGTGCACGCCGCGGGTCGGGGGCGGGCCTCAGCCCCGGCCGGTGAGGTCGACGGCGTGGAGCTGTGCCAGGACCGACAGCTCGGCGGCCTTGAACGCGTGCTCCTGGGTCATGGCGTTCTCGGTGCGGTTCAGGCAGTCGAGGACCAGCTCGCCGAAGTACGGGTAGCCCACCTGGCCCGTGAGGTGGAACGCCGTCTCCTCGTGGCCGTTCGCGAGGTACAGGTGACCGCCGGTGGCCTGCGGGTCGCCGAGCTGCATGTACTTGCGCTGCTCGATGAACCCCTCGGTGCCCAGGATGATCGTGCGACCGTCACCCCACGTCTGCAGGCCGTCCGGCGTGAACCAGTCGCAGCGGAAGTAGCCGGTGGCGCCGTTGTCCATGACCAGCATCGCGTCGCCGAAGTCGTCGAGACCCGGGTGCTCGGGGTGGTGGTAGTTCGCGATCTGCGACCGGACGACCTCACCGTCCGACGCACCCGTGTAGTGCAGGATCTGCTCGATCTGGTGCGAGCCGATGTCGCACAGGATGCCGCCGTACCGCTCCTTGTCGAAGAACCAGTCCGGGCGTCCCCTGCCGAGCCGGTGCGGCCCCGTGCCGATGACCTGCAGGACGCGCCCGATCGCGCCCTGGGCGATCAGCTGCGACGCGAACACGGCCGTCTCCACGTGCAGCCGCTCCGAGTAGTACACCGCGTACGTGCGCCCCGTCCGGGCGACGGCGTCCTTCGCGGCGGCGAGCTGCTCGAGCGTGGTCAGCGGCGCCTTGTCGGTGAAGTAGTCCTTGCCCGCCTCCATGACGCGGATGCCCAGGGCGCAGCGCTCGGAGGTGACGGCGGCGCCGGCGACGAGGTGCACGGCGGGGTCGTCGAGCACCTCGGCCTCGCTGCGCGCGATCCGGACGCCGGGGTGGCGGGCGGCGAAGTCCGCGACCTTGCGCGGGTCCGGGTCGTAGACCCAGGCCAGCTCGGCGCCGGCACCGACCAGGCCCTCGACCTGGCCGTAGATGTGCCCGTGGTCCAGGCCGATCGCGGCGATGGTGAACTCCCCCGGTCCCACGACGGGTGCGGGGACGGGGGCGGGGGCGTAGGTCGAGCCGTCGGTCCTGCTCATCGGGCGTGCTCCTCGGACGTCGGGACCTGCGGGACGCAGGCGGGGGCTGAGGTCGCCGCGGCACCGGCCGCACGACGGTGACGATGTCGGCTCAGGCGTGCGGGCCGGGCGAGCCGCCGAGGGAGATCGCGCCCTCCTGCGACGCCACGGCGCCGGTCTTCTCGTGGTAGCGCGGTGCCCGTGCCAGCAGGGCCTCGCCGGTGTACCACGGGGACGCGGGGTCGAGCGGCAGGTCCACGGGCCGGCGCTCGATCGCGGCCTGGTAGATGGCGGTGACCACCTCGACCGTCCGGCGCCCGTCCTCGCCCGTCACGGCCGGCGCACGGCCGGCGGCGAGCGCCCTCACCACGTCACCGAGCTGGCCCGCGTGCCCCTCGTGGACGAGCGGAACGCGGTCGGCGGCGAGCTTCTCGATGCGGGCGACGAGCTCGGGGTTGCCGCCGCGCGCCGGGAAGCCGTTCGGCTGGGCGGACTCGGCCCGCACCGACCACGGCTGGGCGACGGCGGCGTCACGGCCCTGGACCGCGAAGGCCTGCTGCTCGCCGTGGTGGACGACGGACGCCGTCAGCGTCGCGATGGTCCGCTCCCACTCGAGCACCGCGACCGAGAGGTCCTCGACCTCGGAGTTGTCGTGCCAGGCGTTGGTCATGACCGCCGTGACGCGCTCCGGCCGGCCGAGCATCCACAGCAGGAGGTCGATGTGGTGGATCGCGTGGTTGAGCGTGGGGCCGCCGCCCTCGGACTGCCAGGTGCCCCGCCAGTCCAGGTCGTAGTACGGCGTGCCCCGCCACCAGGCGGAGTCGACTCGGGCGTGCGACACCGGTCCGAGCAGTCCCGAGTCGACCGTCTCCTTCACGGCGGCCAGGTCGTTGCGGAACCGGTTCTGCGCGACCACGCTGAGCGTCCTGCCGGCCTCCCGGGCGGCGGCGAGCATCTCGTCGCACGCGGCGACCGAGGGCGCCATCGGCTTCTCGACCAGCACGTTCTTGCCCGAGCGCAGCAGGTCCACGGTGAGGGACCGGTGCGTCGACGGCGGCGTGCAGACGCTCACCAGGTCGACGTCCTGGCGTGCCAGGAGCTCCTCGTAGGCGACCACGTCGGCGTCGACGAGCCCGAGGGCGGCCTTCGTGGCGTGCGCCCGGGAGGCCACGACGTCGTGCAGCGCGACGACGCGGCACTCCTCGGGGAACGCCGCGTACCCCGCGAGGTGCGCCGCCGCGATGCCGCCGGTGCCGACGACGCCGATGTTGAGCATTGGTCCGAGCTCCTTGGTGCCGTCGTGCGTGCTGTCGACGCACACGAGGTCGCGTGACGCGGCGGCCGGGTGGGTCCTCGCGCACGTGATACGTATCAGCGGTGATACGTATCACGGTAGGATGCGGGTCACAGGTGCACTCGTCAAGCCGTGACGCCGTCGCGTCGCGCCGGGGCTGTCCCGGCCGGCCGCAGTCCACCCGCAGCGGAGGATCGACATGGACGCACCGCGCGCCACCAGCCGCGACGTCGCACGCCTGGCCGGCGTGGCGCAGTCGACCGTCTCCTACGTGCTCGCCGGCAAGGGGTCCATCTCCCCCGAGACGCGCGAGCGCGTCCGGCGGGCCGCCGAGCAGCTGCAGTACCGGCCGAACCTCGCCGCCCGCGCGATGCGCACCCGCCGCACGGGACGTGTGGCGGCGGTCATGGGCCTGCCGGCCTACGACCCCGCCGCCATGCTCGCGGGCGCCTCGGCCGCGGCGCAGGCCGCGGGCTACGTCATGGACGTCCTGCACGTCGACGGCAGCGTCGAGACCCGCAGCGAGCGCGTTCTCGAGCTCGCGCGGTCCGGTCAGTTCGACGGGGTCCTCTCCTTCACCCCGCTCCTGCCCGCCGTCGCGGAGCACGCGCCCACGGGCGTCCCCGTCGCGGTGTCCGAGACCTTCGACGACGACATGCACGCCGCCGGGGAGCTCGTCGACGCCTCACCGGTCGTGACGTTCGTCGAGCACCTGGCCGCACTCGGCCACACGCGCTTCCTCCACGTCGCAGGCCCGTCGCAGTACGCCTCCGCCGTGGCGCGGCGCGACGCCTACGTGGCGACCGTCGAGCGCCTCGGTCTGACGTCGCTCGGCGTGGTCGAGGGCGACTGGTCGGGCCGGGCGGGCCTCGACGCGATCAGGTCGCTGCCCGACCACGCACCGCCCCTCGCCGTCATCGCGAGCAACGACCTCGTCGCCGTCGGCGTGATGCGTGGCGCCGCGGAGCGCGGGTGGTCCGTCCCCGGGGACGTCAGCGTCACCGGGTGGGACGACGCCGCCGTCGGGCCCTACCTGACGCCGTCGCTCACCACCGTCGACACCGACCGCGCCGAGGCCGGACGGCGCGCGATGCGGCAGCTCGTCGCCGCCCTGAACGGCGAACCCGCGCACCACGGGCTGCCCCCGCTCACCACCATCGTCTGGCGGGAGTCGACCGCCCCACCCGCGGACCGCAGCGCTCGGCCGTGACCTACCGTCGCCCCGCGACGACGTCCCCGCGGCCACGAGCACGGTGGACATGTACGGCACGGCCTCGGGAGGCACCGGGCAGCCCGCGGACGAGTCCTCCTCCTCGCACGGGGCCCACGGCTGCAGGAAGACGACGCCCACCAGCAGCACGCCCCACGCGACCAGCAGCCACCCGACCAGCGCGAGGCGCCCCGCCTCCCGCGCTCCTGCGGTCGTGCCCGCCCCTTCGCGGTTGTCGCCGACGAGTCGTCGGTGCGGGGCGTGCACGGTAGCAGGCGCGTCACCATCGGGTACGGCCCCCGACGCGCCCGAGGGGGCGCCCCGTCGTGCGGGACGCCCCCTCGAGGAGCTGCGACGAACGCCGGGTCAGGCGACCCCGGCCACCTGGCGCAGCACGTACTGCAGGATCCCGCCGTTGCGGTAGTAGTCCGCCTCGCCGGGGGTGTCGATGCGCACGACCGCGTCGAACTCGACCACGCCGCCGTCAAGCTTCGTCGCCGTGACCTTCACGGTGCGCGGCGTCGTGCCCTCGTTGAGCGCCGTGACACCGGCGATGTCGAACGTCTCCGAGCCGTCCAGCCCGAGGGAGTCCGCCGTCTCGCCCTCGGGGAACTGCAGCGGCAGCACGCCCATCCCGATGAGGTTGGAGCGGTGGATGCGCTCGAAGCTCTCGGTGATGACCGCACGCACGCCCAGCAGGCTGGTGCCCTTGGCGGCCCAGTCGCGCGACGAGCCCGAGCCGTACTCCTTGCCGCCGAGGATCACCAGCGGCACCCCGGCGGCCTGGTAGGCCTGCGACGCGTCGTAGATCGTCGTCTGCTCGGTGCCGCCCTCGAGCCAGTTGACCGTGAAGCCACCCTCGACGCCCGGCACCAGCTGGTTGCGCAGCCGGATGTTGGCGAACGTGCCGCGGATCATGACCTCGTGGTTGCCGCGGCGCGAGCCGTAGGAGTTGAAGTCGCGACGCTCCACGCCGTGCTCGGCGAGGTACGCGCCGGCCGGGCTGTCGGGCTTGATGGACCCGGCGGGGCTGATGTGGTCGGTCGTGACCGAGTCGCCGAGCTTGGCCAGGACGCGCGCGCCCGTGATGTCCGCGACGGGCTCCGGCGCGGCCCCCATGCCCTCGAAGTACGGGGGCTTGCGCACGTACGTGGAGTCGGCGTCCCAGTCGAAGACGTTGCCCTCGGGCGTCGGAAGCGAGCGCCACCGGTCGTCGCCCGCGAAGACGTCCGCGTAGTCGTCGGTGAACATCTGGCGGTCGATCGACGCGTCGATCGTCGCCTGCACCTGCTCGGGCGTGGGCCAGATGTCGCGCAGGAAGACCTGCTCGCCGGCCTCGGTGGTGCCCAGCGGCTCGTTCTCGAAGTCGAAGTCCATCGTCCCGGCCAGGGCGTACGCGATGACCAGCGGCGGGGAGGCGAGGTAGTTCATCTTCACGTCGGGGTTGATGCGACCCTCGAAGTTGCGGTTGCCCGACAGGACCGAGACGACCGACAGGTCGTGCTCGTTGACGGCGGCCGAGATCTCGTCGGCCAGCGGGCCGGAGTTGCCGATGCACGTGGCGCAGCCGTAGCCGACCAGGTGGAAGCCCAGCTTCTCGAGCGACGGCCACAGGCCGGCCTTCTCGTAGTAGTTGGTGACGACCTGCGAGCCCGGCGCCATGGACGTCTTGACCCAGGGCTTGGACGTCAGGCCCTTCTCGACGGCGTTCCTGGCGAGCAGGGCCGCGGCGAGCATGACCGACGGGTTCGACGTGTTGGTGCAGCTCGTGATCGACGCGATGACGACGTGCCCGTGGTCGAGCTCGGTCGTCGTGCCGTCGGCCAGCGTCACCGGCACGCGCTTGTGCGGACGACGCGCGGTGTCCCCGCCCTCGACGTGCGAGGGCTTGTCCGAGCCGTCCGCGTGCTCGCCGGCGGCGATGGGGTCGGACGCGGGGAACGTCTCGGCGACCGACTCGTCGAGGCCCGTGAAGGGCGCCGCGTCGTGCGAGTCGACGTAGTCGAGGATCGTCGTGGCGAACGACTCCTTGGCGGCCGACAGCTCGATGCGGTCCTGCGGGCGCTTGGGCCCGGCGATCGACGGCACGACGCTGGACAGGTCCAGTTCGAGGTACTCGGAGAACACGGGCTCGACGTAGCCGGGGGCCGACGGGTCGTGCCACAGACCCTGCTCCTTGGCGTACGCCTCGACGAGCGCGAGCTGCTCCTCGGACCGGCCGGTGAGCCGCAGGTAGTCCATGGTCACGCCGTCGATCGGGAAGATCGCGGCGGTCGAGCCGAACTCCGGGCTCATGTTGCCGATCGTCGCGCGGTTGGCCAGCGGCACCGACGCGACGCCGTCGCCGTAGAACTCGACGAACTTGCCGACGACGCCGTGCTGGCGCAGCTGCTGCGTGATCGTCAGGACGACGTCGGTCGCGGTGACGCCCGACGGGATGGTGCCGGAGAGCTTGAAGCCCACCACGCGCGGGATGAGCATCGACACGGGCTGGCCGAGCATGGCCGCCTCGGCCTCGATGCCGCCGACGCCCCACCCGAGCACGCCCAGGCCGTTGACCATCGTGGTGTGCGAGTCGGTGCCGACGCAGGTGTCGGGGTACGCCTTGCCGTCGCGGACCATGACGACGCGCGCGAGGTACTCGATGTTGACCTGGTGCACGATGCCGGTGCCCGGGGGGACGACCTTGAAGTCGTCGAACGCCGTCTGGCCCCACCGCAGGAACTGGTAGCGCTCGAAGTTGCGCTCGTACTCGAGCTCGACGTTGCGCGCGAACGCGTCACGGCGGCCGGCCACGTCGATCTGCACGGAGTGGTCGATGACGAGCTCGGCGGGCGCGAGCGGGTTGATCCGCGCCGGGTCGCCGCCGAGGTCCGCGACGGCCTCACGCATCGTCGCGAGGTCGACGACGCAGGGCACGCCGGTGAAGTCCTGCATGATCACGCGCGCCGGCGTGAACTGGATCTCGGTGTCGGGCTGGGCCGCGGGGTCCCACGCGGCGATCGCGCGCACGTGGTCGGCGGTGATGTTCGCACCGTCCTCGGTGCGCAGCAGGTTCTCGGCGAGGATCTTCAGGCTGTACGGCAGCCGCTCGAGGCCGGGGACGGCGCCGAGCCGGTAGATCTCGTAGGTGGCGTCACCGACCTCGAGGGTTCCCTTCGATCCGAAGCTGTCGACGCTGCTCACAGGTGCTCCTTCGCTGGCGGGTGTCCGGGCGCTCGCGTTCCCGGTGGGGGCGGCAGCCTGCGCCCAGCCTAGGACGGGCGCACGCGGCAGGTGGACGGACGTCCCGCGGTCCGCGCGACCGCGGGCACCCCGGGGGCACCCGCTGCAGGCGGTGCGACGGCGACGACCGCCCGGACGAGGATCTGGACGAGTATCTTGATGTCGAGATACATGCTACCCCGTCGCCGCCGCTGCGTGCGCGACGCCGCACCCGGTCGCACGAGGGGCGGCCCGCCGGACCGCCCCTCGCCGCCGACTCAGGACTGCCCGGCCTCCCGGCTGGCGCGCAGCGCCTCGGCCGCCTTGCGCTCGGCCTCCACGGCGCGCTCGTGCGCACGGGGGTCGTACTCGGGCGTGCCCTGCTTGTGCAGCTCCTGGGTGGCGATGCGGCTGGCTTCCGCGAGCCGGCTCGCCGGGTCCTGCGACTCGGTCATCGTGCGCTCCTCGTCGTCGCTCCGCGACGGGGCACGTCGTCCCGTCGGGGCCCGTCGTCCCGCGGGGCCCGGTCCCACGCTAGGCCCGGCCGTGACCGCCCGCGCGGCATGCGGACCGACCCGCCGACGTCAGCGGTCGAGCACCGCGACGGCCTCGAGGTGGTGCGTCATGGGGAACAGGTCGTGGCCGGTGACGGTGACGTCCGACCAGCCGCGCTCCCCCAGCAGGGCGATGTCGCGCGCCAGGGCCGCCGGGTCGCACGCGACGTACACGACGCGGCGCGGACGCAGGGCCGCGACGGCGTCGACGACCCGCTTGCCGGCACCGGTCCGCGGCGGGTCCAGGACGACCACGTCCGCCTCCGCGACGGCCGGGGCGCCACCGCGCCGCCCCGTCAGGACGTCGACGACGTCACCGGCGTGCAGCTCGACCTGCGGTCGGTCGTGCGCGTTGCGGCGCGCGTCGCGCACCGCCCGCTCGTCACCCTCGACCGCGACCAGCCGCCCGTCGGGACCCACGGCGTCCGCCAGCGGCGACGAGAACAGGCCCGCACCGGCGTAGAGGTCGAGCACCGTCGCGCCGGTGACGTCCCCGACCGCGTCGAGCACGCGGGAGGCGAGCAGCGCGGGCGCCTCGCGGTGCACCTGCCAGAACCCGGCAGCGGCGACGCGGTAGACGTACCCGGTGCCCCGCACCTCCACGTGCTCGCGCACCGCCGCGCGCGCGTTCGGCCGGGGGTCGGGACGGTTGCTGTGCAGGTCGAACGGCGCTCCGTCGAGCAGCACGATCGGGGAGGACCCGTCCGCCGGAGCGACGGCCTCGATCCGCGACCCGGCCGGCCACCGGCGGTCGAACAGGCCCAGCGCGGCGACGTGCTCCGTCGCGAGCGGCATGTCCGCCAGCGGCAGCACGTCGTGCGACCGGTAGCCGCGCATGCCGGCGCGGCCCTCGGCGTCCACGTGCAGGTCGATCCGCGTGCGCCACGCGAGCCCACCGCGCTCGTCGTCGCCGGGTGCGGCGGTGACCGCGGGCGCGAGGTCCAGCCGCGCGAGCCGCTGCAGCTGCTCGGCCAGCACGGCCTCCTTCCACCGCCGCTGCGCGGGCAGCGCGACGTGAGCGAGCTCACCCCCGCCGACCCCGCCGGGGCCCGCCGCCGGCCAGGCCGACGGCACCCGGTCCGGGGACGCGTCGAGCACCTCGACGGCGTCGGCGCGCCAGAACTTCGCGTCGGGGCCGGCGTCCGTGAGCCTGGCCCGCACCCGCTCACCGGGCAGCGTGTGCCGGACGAAGACGACACGTCCCTCGTACCGGGCGACGCAGTGCCCGCCGTGCGCGACCGGCCCGATCTCGAGGTCGACGGTCGTTCCGGTACGCAGTGAGTCAGTAGCCACGCGGCACGGTACCCCGGACGGGGTCCTCGAGCCCTGTCTGCCCCTCGCTCGACTCCAGCTGCCACGGCACCGACGCCACGACGACACCCGGTGTGAACAGCAGCCGGCTCTTGAGGCGCAGGGCGCTCTGGTTGTGCAGCAGGTGCTCCCACCAGTGCCCCACGACGTACTCGGGGATGTAGACGACCACGAGGTCGCGCGGGCTGTCCCGTCGGATCGACCGCACGTACGTCAGCACCGGGCGGGTGATCTCCCGGAAGGGCGAGTCGAGCACCTTGAGCGGGACCGGCAGGTCCGCCGCCTCCCACTGCGCCCGCAGCGCCGCGACCTCGTCGCCGTCGACCCCTACGGTGACCGCCTCGATCACGCTCGGGCGCGATGCGCGCGCGTACGCCAGCGCCCGCATCGTCGGCCGGTGCAGGTGCGAGACCAGGACGACCGCGTGCACCCGGCTGGGCAGCGCGCGCGCGGACTGCGTGTCGTCACCCAGGGCCAGCTCGGCGCGCACGCGCTGGTAGTGCCCGTGCACGCCCTGCATCACGGCGTACACCGCCACCATCGCGAGGATCGCGATCCAGGCCCCGAGCGCGAACTTCGTCACGAGCACGATCACCAGGACCGTCGCGGTCATGCCCAGCCCGACCGCGTTGATCGCCCGCGACCGGCGCATCCGCGCCCGGACCTGCGGGTCCGGCTCCGTGCGCAGCGCGGTGCCCCAGTGCCGCACCATGCCGAGCTGCGACAGCGTGAACGAGACGAACACGCCGACGATGTAGAGCTGGATCAGGCGCGTGACCTGGGCGTCGAACACCCAGATCAGCGCGATGGCCGCGGCCGCGAGGGTCACGATGCCGTTGGAGAACGCCAGCCGGTCGCCGCGCGTGTGCAGCTGGCGCGGCAGGTAGCCGTCGCGCGCGAGGATCGAGCCGAGCACGGGGAACCCGTTGAAGGCCGTGTTGGCGGCGAGCACCAGGATCAGGCCGGTCACGATCGACACGACGACGAACAGGACGTCGGCGCCCGAGAACACCGCGCCGGCGAGCTGGCTGATGACCGGGTGCTGCTCGTACCCCTCGCCGACGGGCACCCCGTCGCGCAGCAGCTGGGTGGCGGGGTCGTCGACGAACCTGACCCCGGTGGCCTGGGCCAGCAGCAGGATCGACAGGATCATCGCGACCGAGATCGAGCCCAGGAGCGCCAGCGTGGTCGCGGCGTTGCGCGACTTCGGCTTGCGGAACGCCGGGACGCCGTTGCTGATCGCCTCG
Organism: Cellulomonas wangsupingiae; assembly: GCF_024508275.1. Taxonomy (NCBI): domain Bacteria; kingdom Bacillati; phylum Actinomycetota; class Actinomycetes; order Micrococcales; family Cellulomonadaceae; genus Cellulomonas; species Cellulomonas wangsupingiae. The sequence continues at coordinate 1,909,237 of NZ_CP101989.1, read as the reverse complement.
ACGCCCGTCAGGGCGGCGCACCCCGACGCGAACGCGCGCAGCACGAGGAACCCGCCGGCCAGGCCCATGAGGCCCTGGTCGAAGCCCGGGTCCGCGGCGACGCCCAGGCCCGCGCTCTCCGCCGCCGGCAGCGTCCCGGTGAAGTAGCGCACCGCGCCGACCACCGCGAGCGACCCCATCGCGGCCATGAACAGGTACACGGGGATCGCGAAGGCGCTCCCCGACTCCTTGACGCCCCGCAGGTTGGCCAGCGTGAGCAGCACCACCAGCCCGATCGCGAACGCCGTCTCGTGCCCACGCAGCGCGGGGATCGCCGTCGCGGCGTACTGCGCGCCGGACGAGATCGACACCGCCACCGTGAGCACGTAGTCCACGAGCAGCGCGCTGGCGACCGTGACCCCCGCGCGGGGCCCGAGGTTGACCGACGCGACCTCGTAGTCACCGCCGCCCGAGGGGTACGCGTGCACGTTCTGCCGGTACGACGCGACCACCGTCAGGAGCACCAGCGCGACCCCCAGCCCGACCCAGGGCGAGATCGTCAGCGCCGACAGCCCGGCCAGCGACAGCGTCAGCAGGATCTCGTCGGGGGCGTACGCGACCGACGAGAGCGCGTCGGACGCGAACACGGGCAGCGCGACGCGCTTGGGGAGGAGGGTGTGGCCGAGCCGGTCGCTGCGGACCGGCCGGCCGAGCACGAACCGTTTGGCGGCATCTGCGAGGTCCGACACGATGAGCGATCGTATGCCTGTCGGGGCCCTGCCCACACCCGTCCGCGGACGCGGCTCGGCCCGGGGCCCGGACGCTGCGCCCCCGGGGCGACCTGGGTATAGCGTGACCGGCTGTGCACTTCGTCATCATGGGATGCGGACGGGTGGGGGCCACCCTCGCGCAGTCCCTGGAGTCCCGCGGCCACTCCGTCGCCGTCATCGACCAGAACCCCGACGCGTTCCGGCGGCTCGACGCCGGGTTCTCGGGCAACAAGGTGACGGGCCTCGGGTTCGACCGCGACACCCTGCACACGGCGGGGATCGACGACACCTACGCGTTCGCCGCGGTCTCGGACGGCGACAACTCGAACATCCTGGCGGCCCGCGTGGTGCGGGAGACGTTCGGCGTCGAGAACGTGGTGGCGCGCATCTACGACCCGCACCGCGCCGAGATCTACCAGCGCCTCGGGATCCCCACCGTGGCCACGGTGCGGTGGACCGCGGACCAGGTGCTGCGCCGCATGCTGCCGATGGGCACCACCGACGAGTACCGCGACGCGTCCGGCAAGATCCAGCTCGTGCAGGTGGACGTCCACCCCGGCTGGGTCGGACGCCCCCTGCACGCCCTGGAGGACGCGAGCGGGGCCCGCGTCGCCTACGTCACCCGCTACGGCGACGGGCTGCTGCCCGCCGCGGACACCGTCCTGCAGGAGAACGACACCGTGCACCTGCTGCTGCGCGTCGCCGACGCACCCGCCGTCGAACGCGTCCTGACGAGCCCTCCGGCGGTGGGCGCATGAGGGTCGTCATCGCCGGTGCCGGCTCGGTGGGCCGGTCCATCGCCCGCGAGCTGCTCGCCCACGACCACGAGGTCACGCTGGTCGACCGGCAGCCCTCCGCCATGCGCGTCGCGCAGGTCGCCGACGCGGACTGGCTGCTCGCCGACGCCTGCGAGCTGCCCACGCTGCGCGAGGTGCGCGCCGACGAGTGCGACGTGATGGTCGCGGCCACGGGCGACGACAAGGCGAACCTCGTCATCTCGCTGCTCGCGAAGACCGAGTTCGGTGTGCCGCGCACGGTGGCCCGCGTGAACAACCCGAAGAACGAGTGGATGTTCGACGGCGCGTGGGGCGTGGACGTGGCGGTCTCGACGCCGCGGATCATGACGGCGATGGTCGAGGAGGCCGTCGCCGTCGGTGACCTCGTGCGGATCTTCACCTTCCACCAGTCGAAGGCCGACATCCTCGAGCTGACGCTGCCCGAGAGCTCGCCCCTCGCGGGGGTCCGGGTCGGTCAGGTCGCGTGGCCGGCCGACACGGTGCTCGCCTGCATCGTGCGCGACGCACGTCCGCTCGCCCCGAGCCCCGACGACACCCTGGAGGGACGCGACGAGCTCCTCTTCGTCACGGGGCGCGAGGTGGACGAGAAGGCTCTCGAGAGGCTGCTGACCCGCGGACCAGCATCCAGCTGAGCCACAGCGCGACGGCGGTGAGCGGCACGCCCATCACCAGCTTCGCGGTGCCCAGCCACACCACGTCGTCCGACAGGAACAGCGGCAGCTGGACCAGAAGGCGGAGCCCGAACAGGCCCACCCAGGGCCAGGTCGCCCACGCGTACCGACGACGCAGCACCCGGTCGGCGCGCCACTCCACCGCCGCCGACCACGGGCCGCCACCCAGCGGCCCGCGGCTGCTGAACAGGCCCAGGACCAGACCGACGAGCGGCCAGCCGGCGAGGATCGACGCGAGCGCGCCCACGAAGTAGGTCACGTTGACCAGCAGCCCGTAGGCGAAGTAGTCGCTCGCGTCGCCGGTGCGCCACGCCCAGATCACGCCGACCCCGACGCCGAGCACGCCCGAGAACGCCTGGGTGACGGGCGTGCGCTGCACGAGCCGCGCCACGACGGCGACCACGGCCGCGACCGAGGCGGCGACGAGCGCCGGCTGCAGCCGCTGCCCGGCGGCGATGTACACGACCACGAACAGCAGCCCGGGGGCGACGGCCTCGACGATGCCGCGGACCCCGCCGACGGCCTCGGCGGCGGAGAACTCCTCGGAGGCGATCGCGCGCATCCCCCGCGCCCCGCCCTCCTCGGGCGGGACGACGTCGTCGACCGCGTCGAGGACGACCGGGTCGTCCTCGCCCGGACGGGACCGCTCGCCGGTGGGCTCGCTCATCGGTTCACTCCCCCGGTCGGGCGCGCAGCTCGTAGCGCGGGTTGAAGACGGTCCGGCGCCCGGCGACCATGCAGACCATGCCGTCGACCTTGAGGCGTCGGCCCGGCTCGATGCCGGCGATCTGCCGGCGGCCGAGCCACACGAGGTCCAGCGCGCCGGAGCCGTCGTAGAGCTCTGCCTCCAGCGCCGGGACGCCCTCGCGCGGACGCAGGGTCACCGACCGGAGCACGCCGGACACGCTGGCCCGCTGCCGGTGGGGCAGCGCGTCCACGGGGCAGCAGCCGGGCACGCGCAGGGCGTCCGCGCGCTCCTCGTCCGCCTCGATCTCGGCCTGCGAGGCCAGCACCTTGCGCACCCGGTCGGTGAAGGTCATCCGATCTCCGTGATCTCCGGCCCGCGCTCGGGCGGCGCCAGCGGCGGTGCCGTCGGCGGCGGGGGCGGCGTGGCGCCGCCCGGCAGCTGCAGCGGGAGCAGGTCGCGCGGCGGCCGGGCGTCGGTCCCCCGGACGACGACGACCTGGCCGAAGAGGTCCTCGAGCGTGGCCGCGGCCTCGGGCTCGACGGCCGCACGGCCGGTCAGCACGCCCCTCAGGAACCACCGGGGGCCGTCGCTGCCGATGAACCGCGCCGGGCGGTGGCCGGTGCGTCCCTCCGGCGTGCGCACGGGCAGCCGCGCGAGCAGCTCGCGCCCGAACGGGCCCGGCAGGTCGTCGACGGTCCCGCCCTGCTGCGTGATGGAGGCGGCGATCTCCTCGCGGATGTCGTCCCAGATCCCCTCGGTGCGCGGCGCGGCGAAGGCCTGCAGCTGGAGCGAGGAGCCCTCGAGGAGCACCGCGACCGCGGACACGACGTTGGTCGCCTTGTCGACCTCGAGGCGCACCTCCATGCCCTCGACCGACGGCAGGTGGATGGCGCCGAGGTCGACGCGGGCAGCCTCGGGGTACGGCCCGTCGGCGTCCCAGGGGCCACGGGCGTCGCTCGCGACCTCCCGCGCGGGGACGACGTCCTGCGGCTCGTCCTGCGGCGCGTCCTGCGGCGCGTCCTGGGGGACGTCGGCCGGAGCGTCGGCCGCGCCGCCCTCCTTGGGGCCACGACGGAACAGACCCACGTTCACTTCCTCCGACCGGCGCCCGCGCGCCCTCGTCCTGCACCAGCGTCCTCATGACCTACAACGACGGTCACGCCGACAGTAGTTCCGCTTCCGGCCGGCGGCCGGGTGGCGGTCACGTCCCCGACGGCGCCCCGGCGGCCGCCCAGCCGCCGCTCGAGCCGAACCCGCCCGCTCCGCGCACCGAGCCGGGCAACGTCTCGACCTCGACGAACTCCGCGCGCTCGACGCGCTGCACGACGAGCTGGGCGATGCGGTCGCCGCGTCGCAGCTCGACCGCGTGCTCGAGGTCGGTGTTGAGCAGGGTCACGGCGATCTCGCCGCGGTAGCCGGAGTCGACCGTCCCCGGCGCGTTGACGACGGTCAGCCCGTGCCGGGCCGCGAGGCCGGACCGCGGGTGCACGAACGCGGCGTACCCCGGCGGGAGCGCGATCGCGACGCCCGTGGGCACCGTGGCGCGGGCGCCGGGCGCCAGCGTGACGTCCTCACGTGCCAGGAGGTCGGCGCCCGCGTCACCCGGGTGGGCGTAGGCGGGCGCGGGCAGCGCGGCGTCGAGCCGCTGCAGCAGCACCCGCACGTCCGCGCCGGCGCCGTCGGGGCCGGGAAGGCTGGTCGCTGTCACGGGGGCCGACCCTACCGCCCCGGAGGGGCACCGTGGCACCCGGCCGTCACGGCGCGGCCCGCGTCCCGGTCCCCTCCCCGCTCAGGGCACCCGCGACGATGAGATCCTGTGCGCATGACCACGACACCCGACCCCGCCACGTCCCCCGGGCCGACGCCGTCGGCCCCGTCGCCGACGACCGCGCCGGGGCGTGCGGCGTTCCGCGAGCGTCTGTGGCCGGGCCCGCTGGGCTGGGGCGGCGTCGTCGCCTTCGCCGGCGTCCTGGGCATCGCGTTCGTGCCCGTCGACACGCTGCTCGCGCTCGTCGTCGGTGTCCTGGCCCTGTTCGGTGGGCTCGCCGCCGCCGTGCTGATCACGCCGCTCGTCTCGGTGGAGCGCGGCACGCTGCGTGCGGGAGCGGCGCAGATCCCGGTCCGCCTGCTGGCCGAGCCGCGCGTGCTCGACCGGGCGGCGCTGCGCACCGAGATGGGGCCCGCGCTCGACGCCCGGGCGTACGCGTGCCTGAGGTCGTGGATCGGCACGGCCGTGCGGGTGGAGGTCCGCGACCCGCAGGACCCGACGCCCTACTGGATCGTCTCCACGCGGCGGCCGGACGCGCTCGTCGCGGCACTGGGCGGCACGGGCTCGACCTCGCCGCGGACGCGAACGGCCGGCCACCCCGAGGGGTGACCGGCCGCGTGCGTGGTCGGTGCGGTCAGGCCGCGCACTCCGAGCACACCGGCATGCCGTCGCGCTCGTACGCGAGCTGACTGCGGTGGTGCACCAGGAAGCACTTGGAGCACGTGAACTCGTCGGCCTGGCGGGGAAGGACGCGGACGGAGAGCTCCTCGCCGGACAGGTCGGCGCCGGGGAGCTCGAAGCCCTCGGCAGCCTCCGTCTCGTCCTCGTCCACCACGCCCGAGTTCTTGTCGGAGCGCCGGGCCTGGAGCTCCTGGAGCGAGTCCTCGCTCAGGTCCTCCTCGGTCTTGCGCGGGGCGTCGTAGTCGGTTGCCATGTGTGAGCGTCACACTCCGTCTTCTGCAGCAGTGGTCGTGGTACGCGAGATCAAGGCGCCACGTCAGCGTTTTGTTCCCCCGCGCCGTCGGATTGTGCATCACCGCGGGCACGGATGCGAACACGGACACGTGCCCATGTGGCCGGACGTGACCAGCGACACTCGCCCGACCTACGTCCGCGCAGGTCAGCGGCGCGTCGACCGCCCGCTTCCCCGCGGTCAGCGGTTGTCTGCCACCGGAGCGTCAGGCGCGTCGGCGTCGAGCTCCTCGAGCATCGCGACGAGCTGCGCGACACGCTCCGGTGCGCCCGCCACGGTCATGTCCGGGCCCGCCGCGCGGCCCCTCAGACCGCTCACCGCACCGCCCGCCTCGGCGACGACGAGGGCCGCCGCGGCGAGGTCCCAGGGCTGCAGCCCGCGCTCGTAGTACAGGTCCAACCGACCGGTCGCGACCTGGCACAGGTCGATGGCGGCGGCACCGATGCGCCGGACGTCCCGCACCTGCGGCAGCAGGGCCGCCAGGACACGGGCCTGCGCCCGCCGACGCTCCGCGACGTACCCGAAACCTGTGCCGAGCAGGCACCGGTCCAGGGGCGGCGCGGGGGTGACCGCGAGCCGTCGCCCGTCCAGGTACGCCCCGGTCCCGCGCCCCGCCGTCCACGTCTCGCCCGTCGCCGGTGCGTGCACGCACCCGGCGAGGACGGTCCACGTCGCGGGCGTGGGCTCGCCGACGACCGCCGCGACGCTGACGGCGTACGCCGGCAGCCCGTAGAGGTAGTTCACCGTCCCGTCGATGGGGTCGACGACCCACGTCACGCCGGACGTGCCGGTCACGTGACCGCCCTCCTCGCCGAGGATGGCGTCGTCGGGGCGCAGGCGTGCCAGCGTGCGGCGCACGAGGTCCTCGCTCGCCAGGTCCATGGCGGTCACGACGTCGACGGCGCTCGACTTGGTGGCGGCGACCCCGACGACGTCGGGCCGCCCCTCCTGGACCAGCCGCCCGGCGGCGCGCGCCACCTGCTCGGCGACGGCCAGGAGCTCGGCCACGAGGGCGTGGGGGGACGCAGGCGCGTCGGACGGCGGTTCCGGGGATGAGGTCACCCCGCCATCCTCCCCCAGCCCTGCAGGACGCTCGGCGACCGTCAGCGGCCGCCGCCGCGCCACGGCCCGGGCGCGTTGAGGTGGAACCGCAGGGCGGCCACGCGCAGCGCGAAGACGCCCACGGCGACGGCCGTCAGGCCGACGGCACCGGCCAGGTCGAGGCGCCACAGCCCGACGGTCGCGAGCGCGCCGAGCAGGGCCGGCACGGCGTACAGCTGGCGGTGGTGCAGCACGACGGGCACCTCGCCCGTGAGCAGGTCGCGCAGCATGCCGCCGCCCACGCCGGTGAGCACGCCCACGACGACCGCGGCGACGGCGGTGGTGCCGTACTCCAGGCCCTTGACGGTGCCGACGACGCTGAACAGCGCGAGCGCCCCCGCGTCCATCACGACGATGAACCGGCGGGCCCGCTCGAGCCGGGGGTGCCCGAAGTACATGACGAGGCCGCCCGCGAGCGCGGCCGCCATGAGGCGCAGGTCGCTGATCCCGACGGGTGGCACGGCGCCGATGAGCACGTCGCGCAGCACACCGCCGCCGAGGCCCGCGGCCCACGCGAGGACCATGATGCCGAACACGTCGAACTGCTTGCGCACGGCGGCCAGGGCGCCGGACATCGCACCGACGAAGACCCCCGCGACCTCCAGGACCGGCTCGACCGGCAGATCGGGGAACACGGCACCATCCTGACGCACGCAGCGGTGCGGACCCCGCGGCGCACCGGGCCGGGTGCGCGCGTTCCGGCCCGAGAGGTGGCAGGCTCCCTCCTGGAGGCCGGGGAGGTCGTATGGGTGAGCTGGAGCTGGTCGGTCTGCACGAGGACGGGGAGCACCTCGTCGTCGCCGCGCCCGACGGGCAGCGCTTCCGCCTGCGCATCGACGACCCGCTGCGCGCGGCGGTCCGTCGTGACCGCCCGCAGCTGGAGCAGCTGCGCAGCGAGCAGGCGGGGTCGCTGAGCCCGCGCGAGATCCAGTCGCGGATCCGCGCCGGCGCGACCGCGCAGGAGGTGGCCGACGCCGCGGGCGTGCCGGTCGAGTCCGTGCGCCGGTACGAGGGCCCGGTCCTCGCCGAGCGCGAGTACGTCGCGGAGCAGGCGCGCGGCACGCGCGTCGGGCGCGACTCCGGGGCGCCGCTGCTCGGGGACCTCGTCACCGACCGCCTCGCGGCCCGTGGCGTCGACGTCGGCTCGCTCGCCTGGGACGCCGCGCGCGAGGGCGCGGGGCCGTGGGCGGTCCTGGCCCGGTTCGTGGTCGACGAGGAGCCGCGTGAGGCCCGGTGGACCTACGACCCGGTGCGGCGCACGGTCGTCGCCGACGAGGACGAGGCGCGCTGGCTGTCCGAGACCGAGATCGACGAGCCCCTGTCGCGCCGGCACCTGGCCGCGGTGCGCGACGTCGTGTTCGACCTCGACGCCGTGACGGAGACGTCCGCCCCGGAGGTGGAGCCCACCCACGCGCTGCTCGACGAGCTGCGCACGCGTCGCGGCGTCCGCCAGCCGCTGGACCTGGACGCCGAGGACGAGGAGTTCGAGGGTTTCGGCCCGCAGCACGCGTTCGACTTCGCTCCGAGCGCCGGTGCGCGCGACGAGCAGGAGACCCCGGCGCCCGGTGCGCACCCGGTGGACGCGGACCCCGCACGCGAGGCCGTCGTGCTGACACCGCCGCGCGGCGAGCGCGCGACGCCCGCACCCGCCGCGGAGCCGACGGGCTCCGGCCCGGTGCCGACCGAGGACCCCGACACCCGCGGACGGGGTGACGAGCGGCCCGCCGCCGGCGAGCGCCGCACGCGGCGTGCCCGGGCGAAGGTCCCGAGCTGGGACGAGATCGTCTTCGGCGCCAAGCCGGAGTGACCCGAGGCGGGTGACGCGCGCCGTCCGACGGCGCCGTGGACCTCGCCGCGTGGGCCTCAGCGCGGGGTGCCCCCGGACACCTGGCCGTCGGGGCGCGCGGCGTCGTCGTCGAACAGCAGCGTCTGCGCCGAAGGGCCCGTGGCACGGGCGACGCGCGCCGTCATGCGGCGGACGTGGTGCCGCCGGCACAGCACCTCGTACGCGACCTCGCCGGCGCCCGCCGCGACGTCGCCGACGACGACCTGGTCGCCCTCGACGACCATGACGCCGTCCAGGGTGCGCGCGTTGTGCGTCGCGCGCGCACCGCACCAGCACAGGGCGCGCACCTGCAGCACCTCGACGCGGTCGGCGAGCTCGACGAGCCGGGCCGATCCCGGGAACAGCCGGGCCCGGAAGTCCGTCGTGATGCCGAACGCGAACACGTCGACGGACAGCTCGTCGACGACACGGGCCAGCTGCTCGACCTGCGCCGCGGTGTAGAACTGGGCCTCGTCGGCGACGAGGTAGTCGACGGGGCGTCCGCGGGTACGGCGGGTCACCACCTCGACCCAGAAGTCGGTGTCGTCGTCGACCTCGTCCGCGCGGCGCTGCAGCCCCAGGCGCGAGGAGATCGTGGCGCTGCCCGCGCGGTCCTGCCGCGTGAACAGCACGCCGTCGCGACCGCGCGCGGCGTGGTTGTGGTGCATCTGCAGCGCGAGCGTCGACTTGCCGCAGTCCATGGTCCCGGAGAAGAACACCAGCTCGGCCACGTCGTCAGCACTTCCCCCGGCCGGCGCGCGCGCTCATCGGTGCGCCAGCAGCGGCACGAGCATCTCGCGAGCCGTCAACGACCCGTGCACGCCGAGCAGGGCCATGGAGGCGGGCGTCTGCGTCCGGGAGTCCACGACCGTCGCCGCGCCCGTCATCGCCACGACGACGTCCCCCACCACCGGCAGCACGCGCTCCTCGACCGGACCGAACCACCCGGCCTCGACGGCCTGCGCGCGGGTGCGCACGACCGCGTCGTCGCCGAGCTCGTCGCGCCAGCGGCCCGCGACGACCTCGGGGTCCGCCCCGGCCTCGACATGCAGGTGCAGCGCACGCGGCTCGCCGCCCGTGGTCGCGACCTGGGCACCGAGCACCGGGTCCGTGCCGACGTCCCGCCGGCGCGACGGGTCGACGTCGACCATGCCGTGGTCCGCCGTGACCACCAGCAGGGTGTCCCGCGGCAGGGAGCGCGCCAGGCGCCCCAGCTCGAAGTCGAGCGCTGCGAGCGCCTCGCCCCACTGCCACGAGCCCCAGCCGTGGTGGTGGCCCGTCTTGTCCACGTCGTGCCAGTACAGGTACGTCAGACCGGGCTCACGGAGCGTGCGCACGACCACGTCGACCCGGTCCTCGAGGGCCTCGGCGGGTGCGTAGGCCGCACCGCGCAGCGCGGCGCCCGTGAGACCCGAGCCGTGGAACCGCGCCGGCCCCACGCTCGTGACCGCGACACCGTGGGCCGCCAGCCGCTCGAAGACCGTGGGGTGCGGCTGCCACTGCTCCGCCGGCGGCATGTCGGTCCACGACACGAGGTTGCCGAGCCGGCCGCTGGACGGCACCCGCACCGTGTAGCCGAGCATCCCCGTCGCTCCCGGGCCCAGCCCGGTGCCGAACGCGGCGACCGCGGTCGCCGTGGTCGACGGGAACGTCGAGACCAGCGGTCGCGACGAGGCGAGCAGCGAGCGCAGGAACGGCGCGTGGCCCCCGCGCTCCGCGAGGTTGAGGTGACCCAGCCCGTCGACGAGGACGACGCACACCCGGCGCGCCTCGGGCAGGTCGAGCAGGCTCCGCGCGTCGGCGCCGCCGGGCACGTCGACGCCGAGCGCGCTCGCGACGGCCGGCAGGACGTGACCGAGGGACCGCGCTCCGCCGCCGGGGGTGACCAGCTCGTCGGGGCGCGGGTCGGGCACCGCCCGCGCGGGTGCGGGAGTGCTCACGGCCGGGTCGTCGCCGCCGAGAGCGTGCGACCGAAGGCCATGGCCGCCAGGACGGCCTCGCGCCCCTCGGCGGCCGCGCTGACCCGCACGACCACGTCGTCGGGCGTCACCGACCCCGTCATCCCGTGGTCGGCGTCGCACTGCGGGTCGCCGCACGTCGCGGGCTCGAGGTCGACGCGCGAGACCGCGCCCCACCCGATGGACAGCGTCAGCTCCGACGCCCCGTCGCCGGCGCGGTGCTCCTGGGGGTCGGTCATCACGTGCGTGAACGCGACCGAGCGCAGCTCGCGCAGCGGGACGGCCTCCGTCGTCGCCTGCGCGCTGGCCGACGGGTGCTCGGAGTCGGCCGGGTGGTCGTCGACGTGCGCGACGACGAGCCGCGTCGCGGTCAGCGCCAGGACCGTCACGTGGCGGCGCACCTCGGCGCCGTCGAACGTCGTCTCGGGGTGCACGAGGTGGGCCACGGCGTCCTCGCCGGCCAGGGCCAGCTCGAGGACCTCGCCCACGAGCTCCGGGTAGTACCCGGCCCGGTGCAGGTCGTCACGCAGCATGGTGGAGAGTGCAGGCACCCGACCATCCTCCCATCCCGGCACGCAGCCGTCGGCACCACGACGCCACGGGACGCGCCGTGCGCGGCGGGCGTCGGTCACGGGCGCGCCAGCCGGCGCGCGGCGTCGGCGCGGTCGGCGGGCGCGACCGAGGCGTACGCACCCAGGACGGCCAGGCCGTGCGGGGAGACGACCACCGGGTTCAGCTCCAGGGACCGCACGTCCGGCAGGGCGTCGGCGAGCACGGACACCCGCGCCACGAGGTCCTCGAGCGCCGCGACGTCCAGCGCGGGCAGCCCTCGGTAGCCGAAGAGCCGGGGCGCCGCGCGCGGCGTGCGGACCAGGTCGGCGACGTCGACGTCCGTGAGCGGCGGCACGCCGTACGCGACGTCCCCCAGGAGGTCGGCGGCGTCGCCGGCGACGCCGAGGCTGATGACGGGTCCGAACAGCGGGTCCTCGGTGGACCGCACGACGCACGCGACACCGTGCGGGGCCATCGCCTGCACCTCCAGGGGAGGCCCGTCGGGTCTCGGGTCCTGGTCGCCCGCGAGCGCGAGGATGCCCGCGACGTCCGCGCGGAGCTCGGCCTCGTCGGCCACGTCGAGCCTGACCCCGCCGAGGTCGGCCCGGTGCCGCAGGGCCGGCACGGTGGTCTTGACGGCGACGGGCCAGCCGAGCCGCTCGGCTGCGGCCACCGCCTCGTCGGCGTCGCGGACCCGCACGGACGGCCACACGTGCACGCCGGCGGCGGCCAGCAGGTCGGCGGCCTGCCCGGGGTCCAGGGCGAGGGGCGACCCGTCGGTCGCCCCCGACGTCGCGAGGAGACGCGCCACCAGCCGGCCGGCTGCTCGCGTGTCGACGCCCGCGGGCTGCACGGGCCGGCCGCGGTCGACCGCGCGCCAGGCCGCGTACCGGGCGGCGTGCCCGAGCGCGACCGCGGCGTCCTCGGGGGCGGCGTACGCGGGCACGGTCCGCGCGCGGCCGTCGGGGCCCTCCGCCGTCAGCTCGGGCGTCACGCCGTGCAGGTCGGGCATGCAGGCGACCGTGGTGCGTCCCGTGCGGGCGGCGGCCTGCGCGACCTCGCGCGCGACGACCTGGTCGGCGCCGCCCAGGGTGGGGATCCGTACCACGATCACGACGTCGACGTCCGGGTCGCCGTACACGCGCCCGACCGCGTCCGCCACCTCGTCCGGGGCGGCGTCCTCCCCGAGCATCTCGACGCGCCCCGTCACCACGAGCCCGGCGGCGGCGGCCGCCTCCACCACCAGCGCGGCCACGCCGGTCGAGCTCGACAGCACGGCGGTGCGTCGGCCGCGGGGCAGCGACTGGTGCGCGAGGAGCTGCACGACGTCGAGCATCTGGTGCAGGTTCTCGACCCGGACCACGCCGGACTGGCGCAGCACCTCCTCCAGGGTGCGCCGCGGCGCACGTGTGGGGCGCACGGCGTGCCCCGGGGGCACGACGTGGCCGGAGCGGCCGGCGGTGACCACGACGACGGGCTTGTGCGCCGACAGGCGCCGCGCGATGCGCGAGAACTTGCGCGGGTTGCCGATGGACTCCAGGTAGAGCGCGACGACGTCGGTGTCGTCGTCCTCCCCCCAGAACTGCATGAGGTCGTTGCCGGACACGTCCGCGCGGTGACCGGCGGACACGAGCTGGGCCAGGCCGAGCCCGCGGCGCCCGACGGCGGCGAGCAGCGTGACGGCGATCGGGGCCGACTGGCAGAACATCCCGATGCGGCCCGGCGGCGGCGGGCGCAGCGTGAGCGACGCGTCCAGGGTCGTGCCGTCGTGGGTCGCGAGCAGCCCGAACGACGAGGGGCCCACGACGCGCATGCCGGCGCCGTGCGCGACACCCAGCAGCAGCCGCTGCCTCGCCAGCCCTTCGGGCCCGGCCTCGGCGAACCCGCCGGACACCAGCACGAGCCCGCGCACCCCGAGCGCGCCGAGCTGCCGGGCGGCGTCGAGCACGCGCGCCGCCGGCAGCGCCACCACGGCGAGCTCGACCGACGGGGGCACGTCGCCGATCCGCGCGTGGTGCCGGACCCCGTCGCGCAGGTCCGGGCCGTCGCCCACCCCGACCGCGTGGACCGTCAGCCGGCCGGCACGCGCCTCGGCGGCGAGTCCGGCGACGACGCGCTGCGCCTGCCGCGCGGTGAGCTCGAGACCCGGCTCGTCACCGGGGCCGACGACCACGACGGTGCGCGCGGTGAGCAGCGCGCGCATCGAGCGCGCCTCGGCCCGGTGCTCACGGTCCGCCGCGACGGCCAGCGACCGCTCGGTCGGGTCGATGTCGAACGTCACCTGCACGACGCCGTCCTCGGTGCGCTGGCGCACCTCGTACCCGGCCTCCTTGAAGACCGCGATCATCCGCCCGTTCTGCGGCAGGACCTCGGCGACGAACCGGCGCACGCCGCGCTCACGAGCGGCGGCCGCGAGGTGCTCGAGGAGCACCGACGCCAGGCCCTTGCCCTGGTGGGCGTCGGCGATGTTGAACGCGACCTCGGCCGTCTCGGGCTCGACGAGGTCGTACCGCGCGACGCCGATGATCCGCTCCGGCTCGCCCACGTCGGGTGAGCCCGTGACCACCACGAGCGCGACCCGCGTCACGTGGTCGACGGTCACGAGCCGGGCCAGGTCCCGGTCCGGCAGTCGCTCGAGCGACGCGAAGAACCGCAGGTACGTCGAGCGCTCCGACTGGGCGACGTGGAAGGCCTGCAGCGCGTCGGCGTCGTCGGGGCGGATGGGGCGCAGGCGCGTCGTGGTGCCGTCGGTCAGGACGACGTCCGCCTCCCAGCCCGCCGGGTAGGGTGCGGCGCCGGGGCCCGGCGTGGCCGCCGGACCGGAGTTCGGGTCACGGGGGACGACGTCGGCCATGCAGGCCAGGCTAGCGGCGCGGCTGCACGGACGACGCCGCCGGCCCGGCGACAATGGTGGCAGCGCGGTGCCCACCACCGCCGCACGTGACCCCGCACACCGCACCGACACCCGCTGCACCGAGGAGCACACCAGCCCATGGCGCGTCGCCCCGCGAGCCCCGACCTGCCCCCCGAGGACCTCGTGGAGCGGATCGTCGACGTCGACGTCACGACGGAGATGGAGGGGTCGTTCCTCGAGTACGCGTACTCCGTCATCTACTCGCGTGCCCTGCCCGACGCGCGCGACGGCCTCAAGCCGGTGCAGCGCCGCATCGTCTACCAGATGGCCGACATGGGCCTGCGGCCCGAGCGGCCGTACGTGAAGTCGGCGCGCGTCGTCGGCGAGGTGATGGGCAAGCTGCACCCGCACGGCGACACGGCGATCTACGACGCGATGGTGCGCCTGGCCCAGCCGTTCTCCCTGCGGCTGCCGCTGGTGGACGGCCACGGCAACTTCGGGTCGCTCGACGACGGCCCCGCGGCCTCGCGGTACACCGAGGCCCGCATGGCGCCCGCGGCCTCCGCCATGACGCAGGGGCTCGACGAGGACGTCGTCGACTTCGTCCCGAACTACGACAACAAGCTCAAGCAGCCGTCCGTGCTCCCGGCGGCGATCCCGAACCTCCTGGTCAACGGCGCGACCGGCATCGCCGTCGGCATGGCGACGAACATGGCGCCGCACAACCTCGTCGAGGTCGTCGCGGCGGCCCGGCACCTCGTGAAGCACCCCGACGCGACGCTCGACGACCTCATGCGGTTCGTCCCGGGGCCCGACCTGCCGACGGGCGGCAAGATCGTCGGCCTCGACGGCGTGCGCGAGGCGTACCGGACGGGCCGCGGCGCGTTCCGCACGCGGGCGACCGCGCGCGTGGAGAACGTGACGCCGCGCCGCAAGGGCATCGTCATCACCGAGCTGCCCTACACGGTCGGTCCCGAGAAGGTCATCGAGAAGATCAAGGAGGGCGTGCAGACCAAGAAGCTCTCCGGCATCGCCGACGCCGTCGACCTGACCGACCGCGCGCACGGGCTGCGGCTGGTCATCGAGGTCAAGACGGGCTTCCACCCGGAGGCCGTCCTCGAGCAGCTCTACCGGTACACCCCGCTGGAGGACTCGTTCTCCATCAACAACGTCGCGCTGGTCGACGGCCAGCCGCGCACGCTCGGGCTGGTCGAGCTGCTGCGCGTGTGGGTCGACCACCGGCTGCAGGTGGTCCGGCGCCGGACCGCGTTCCGCCTGTCCAAGCGGCAGGAGCGCCTGCACCTCGTCGAGGGCCTGCTCATCGCGATCCTCGACATCGACGAGGTCATCCAGGTCATCCGCACGTCCGACGACGCGGACGCCGCCCGTGCGCGCCTGCGGACGGTGTTCGACCTCTCGGAGCCGCAGGCCGAGTACATCCTCGAGCTGCGGCTGCGGCGCCTCACCCGGTTCTCGCGCATCGACCTCGAGCGCGAGCGGGACGAGCTCGTCGAGGAGATCGCGCGCCTGCAGGCGATCCTCGGCGACGACGCCCTCCTGCGCACGGTGACGTCCGACGAGATGGCCGAGGTCGCCGCGACCTACGGGACGCCGCGCCGCACGGTGCTGCTCGAGCACGCCGGCGGCACGAGCCTGGCCGGTGCCGCCGGCGGGCCGACGTCCGCGAAGGGCTCCGCGCCGCTGGAGATCCCCGACTCGCCGTGCTGGGCGCTGCTGTCCGCCACGGGCCTGGTGGCGCGCACGGGCGAGGACGTCGAGCCGCCGCGCGGCGACGGCGGGACGCGCAGCCGGCACGACGTGGTCGCCTCCGCGGTCGCGACCACCGCGCGTGCGGACATCGGCGCGCTGACGTCGCGCGGCCGCGTCGTGCGGCTGTCCGTGCTGGAGCTGCCGGCCCTGCCGCCCACGGACGGCCCGCCGTCGCTGTCCGGAGGCCTGCCCGTCGGGGAGGCCGTGACCCTGGAGAACGGCGAGCGCGTCGTGGCGCTCGTGCCCCTGGGCGACGACGCCCCGCCCCTGGCCCTGGCGACCGCCCAGGGCGTCGTCAAGCGGGTCACGGCCGGCGACGTCCCGAACAACCGCGACGCGTGGGAGGCGATCGCCCTGCGCGACGGTGACGAGGTCGTCGGCGCCGCACCCGCCCGCGACGACGACGAGCTGGTCCTGGTGTCGTCGGACTCCTCGCTGCTGCACTTCCCCGGCGCCCAGGTGCGGCCGCAGGGCCGTGCGGCCGGCGGCATGGCGGGCATCAAGCTCGCGAGCGGCGCGCGGGTCGTGGCCTTCGGCGTCGTGCGGCCGGACGACGACGCGGTCGTCGTGACGGTCTCCGGGTCGTCGTCCGCGCTGCACGGCACGCAGGCGGGTGCCGCCAAGGTCACGCCGTTCACGACGTACCCCGGCAAGGGCCGGGCGACGGGCGGCGTGCGCTCGCACCGGTTCCTCAAGGGCGAGGACGCGCTGATCCTCGCGTACGTCGGCCCGGCGCCGGCGCGGGCCACGGGGTCGGGCGGCCAGCCGGTCGAGCTGCCGCCGGTGGACGAGCGGCGCGACGGCTCGGGCGTGCCGCTGGCGGCACCTGTGCACGCGATCGGCTGACCTGCGCCGACGCGGGGACGGCCACCGCGCCCCTTACCGTGGTGGCGTGGCTCCCGCGCTCGACCTGCCCCGGTCCGTCCTCCTCGCGCTGTGGCTCACCGCGTCCGGTGAGCCCGACCGCGTGGTCGCCGCCGTCCAGGCGGACGACGAGCCGCACACGGTCGACGCCGACGGCGAGGCGCTGCCACTGGCCGCCTGGGTCGCCTGGCTGGGAGCTCCCGTCGACGAGGTGGCCGTCGTCCTGCCGGTGCCGGGCGAGCCCGTCGCGGCCCCGCCGGCGGTGTCGCGCGACGCCGTGGACGCCGGCGAGTGCGTGCTGCTGCGCGCCGGCACGCGCACGATCGCCGCGGTGCCGCACGTCGAGCGCTTCGGCTCCGCGTACGAGCCCGGCCACCTCGTGACCTGGCGCGCGGTGCCCGTGCCGGACTGGCGGACGGTGGTGTGGGCGCAGGTCGGGACGCTGGAGGACGCCGAACGCGACCTGCGCCGGGGCCTGCTGACGGCGACCGAGGCGCTCGTCTCGCTCGGCGTGGAGCGCTGGCGCCCGGACGCCGCCGACGCGATCGCCGACGTGCGTGACGGCGCACTGCCCGACCGCCGGCTCCCCCGCGGCGTCGCCGGTCAGCGCGTGCGCGTGCTGTCGAGCGCGGCGCGGCTGCGGGGCATCGTCGCCCTGGCCACGCAGGACGACGGCGGCGCCGTCAACACGTGGCAGGCGGACCAGCGGTCCACCGCGCTGCGCGAGGTCGACCGGGTCGCGCGCCGGGCCATGGCCGCGGCCGCGACGTACCTGACGCCCTGACGACGCGACGCCGCAGCCGTCAACCGGCCAGGACGCCCCGGTACACCTCGAGCGTCCGCTCCCCGATCGCGTGCCACGAGAAGTGGTCCTCGACGCGGCGACGTGCCGCGACGCCCCACCGGGCGGCCCGCTCGGTGTCGGCGACGGCGTCCGCGAGCGCGGCACCCAGGTCCGCGACGAAGGCGTCGGGGTCGACCGGTGTCCCGGTGCCGTCCTGCACCTGGTCGATCGGCACGAGCAGTCCCGTGACGCCGTCGTCGACGACCTCGGGGATCCCGCCGGTGGCGGTGCCCACGACGGGCAGGCCGACTGCCATCGCCTCGAGGTTGACGATGCCGAGCGGCTCGTACACCGACGGGCACGCGAACACCGTGCCGTGCGCCAGGACCGCGACGAGCTCGTCGCGCGGCAGCATGCGGTCGATCCACACGATGCCCGAGCGCCGGGTGCGCAGCTCGGTGACGAGCGCGGTGACCTCGGCGAGGATCTCGGGCGTGTCCGGGGCGCCGGCGCACAGCACGACCTGCACGTCGGTCGGGAGCGTCTCGACCGCCCGCAGCAGGTACGGCAGCCCCTTCTGGCGGGTGATGCGCCCGACGAACACGACGGCCGGCCGGTCGGGGTCGATGCCCAGGTCCTGCACGACGCGGCGCGCACGGGCGAGGCCTTCGTCCGACGTGGGCCGCCGCCACCCGTCGAGGTCGATGCCGTTGTGCACCACGTGCACCTTGGCCGGGTCGACGGCCGGGTACGACCGCAGGATGTCGTCGCGCATGCCGCCACTGACGGCGATCACCGCGGCCGCGGCCTCGTACGCCGTGCGCTCGACCCACGAGGACAGCGCGTAGCCGCCACCGAGCTGCTCGGCCTTCCAGGGGCGCAGCGGCTCGAGGCTGTGCGCCGTCAGCACGTGCGGCACGTCGTAGAGCAGCGACGCGAGGTGCCCCGCCAGGTTCGCGTACCACGTGTGCGAGTGCACCAGGTCGGTGCCGCCGCCGGTGGTGTCCCTCCCGATGCCGTCGACGATCGCCAGGTCCACCCCGATCGTCGCCAGCGCCGCGTTGGTGCCGGCCAGCCCGCCGGGGACCGTGTAGCCGTGCGTGCCCGCCTCGGTGACGGGCTCGTCGAAGCTGTGCACGCGCACGTCGATCAGCTCGCGCAGCACGGCCGTGAGCCCCGCCACGTGGACGCCCGCGCCCCCGTAGACGTGGGGCGGGTACTCCCGGGTCAGCAGGTCGACGCGCACCGGTGCCTCCAGTCGTGACCGGCCCACCGCCGGTCGTCGGGCGACACGCTAGCGCCCGTACGCGTGTGTGCCTCGCCGCGGGCCCTGTGCGGGCCTAGGTTGAGTCCATGCCAGCGCCGCGTGTCCTTGCCATCGTCCTCGCCGGGGGGGAGGGCAAGCGGCTGATGCCGCTGACCGCGCACCGCGCGAAGCCCGCGGTCCCCTTCGGCGGCAGCTACCGCCTCGTCGACTTCGCCCTGTCGAACGTCATCAACTCGCACTACCTGCACGTGATCGTGCTGACGCAGTACAAGTCCCACTCGCTGGACCGGCACGTGTCCAAGACGTGGCGCATGTCGGCGCTGCTGGGCAACTACGTGGCCGCCGTCCCCGCGCAGCAGCGGGTGGGCAAGCACTGGTACCTGGGCAGCGCGGACGCGATCTACCAGTGCCTGAACATCATCGACGACGAGCGCCCCGACATCGTCGTCGTGGTGGGTGCCGACCACGTGTACCGCATGGACTTCTCGCAGATGGTCGACGCGCACATCGAGTCGGGCGCCGAGCTGACCGTGGCCGGCATCCGGCAGCCGATCGACATGGCCGACCAGTTCGGCGTGATCGAGACCGTGCCGGGCGATCCGACGCGCATCGCGGCGTTCCGCGAGAAGCCGTCCGACCCGACACCGGTCCCCGGGTCCCCGCTGGAGATCCTGGCGTCGATGGGCAACTACGTCGCGAACGCGGACGCCCTGGTCAACGCCGTGACGGTCGACGCCGAGGACGTGAACTCCCGGCACGACATGGGCGGCGACATCGTCCCCTGGTTCGTCGAGCGCGGCACCGCGGGGGTCTACGACTTCATCCGCAACGACGTCCCCGGCTCGACCGACCGGGACCGGGACTACTGGCGCGACGTCGGGACGCTCGACTCGTACTACGACGCGAACCACGACCTCATCTCGATCGAGCCGGTGTTCAACCTCTACAACGACGACTGGCCGCTGTTCACCGGCTACACCGGCCTGCCGCCGGCCAAGTTCGTGCACGCGGGCGCCGGCCGCCTGGGCCACGCCGCGGACTCGATCGTCTCCCCCGGGGTCGTCGTGTCCGGCGCGACCGTCTCGGGCTCGATCCTGTCCCCCGGCATCCGGCTGCACTCCTGGGCGCAGGTGACGGACTCGGTCCTCATGGACGGCGTGCAGGTCGCGCGGTACGCGCAGATCCACCACGCGATCCTCGACAAGAACGTCATCGTCCCCGAGCGGGCACGCGTCGGGCTGGACCACGAGCACGACCGGGCACGCGGGTTCACGGTCACGGACAGCGGCATCACCGTCGTCCCGAAGGGCACGGTCATCACCGACTGAGCACCCGTCGGCCCGGCCGCCCACTGCCACCCCGACGAGGCGACGCTCGTCATCACCGCGCGGCGCCCGGCGGTGCGGGCCCTGCGGTGCTCGGGGCGGACGGCGGCCGGCCCGCCGTGCCGGTCACGGCCGTGGCGCGGGTCCGGACGACATCGAGCGCACCGTCGTGCGGCCTGCCTCCGGGATCGACGCGGGCACCGCCCGCGCGTCCGGTCATGCCCGGCCGAGACGCGCCTCGGGCTCGCGCCCGGCGCGTGGTCGCTGGGAGGCCCGGCACGACCCGGCGGGCGACCTCGCTCGCTCGTCCCGCCCGTGCGTGCGCACGTAGGTGCGCAGGAGCGAGGGCATCTCGTACTGCTGGTCGCCGCACCCGTCGACGGGGACCACGAGGTTGTGCTCCACGAGGTGCTCGACGAGCCGCTCCGCCTTCGACTGCGGGAGGTCGAGGTGCTCGGCGGCGTCGGCGTCGGTGAACCGACGGCACTCGCACCCACCGAGCGCCTCGAGCGCCGAACGCTCGTCCGGCCCGAGCGCCTCGATCGCCTGCGACAGGTTGGTGCGCACGCACATGTCACCCAGCGCGAGCTCCTCGAACACGTCCACGGTGCTCTCGAGCCGTTCCGCGAAGGTGGCCAGCGTCGTCGCGGACCGGCGCGCGAGCCGGCCGCCGACGATGCGCAGCGCGAGCGGCAGCCCGTCGCACGCCGCGACGATCCGCCGGGACTCGTCGAGGGCTGCACGCACGCGCGCGTCACCGATGTCGCTCGCGAGCAGCGCGAGGGCGTCGCGCTCGTCGAGCGGGCCCAGGTTCAGCCGCCAGTCGACCTCCAGGTCGAGCAGCCGCCGACGGCTCGTGATGATCACCAGCGAGCGCCCCGAGCCGGGCAGCAGGTCGCGCACCTGCGCGGCCGACGCGGCGTCGTCCAGCACGACGAGGAGCCGACGCTGCGCGACGAGCCGGCGGTACATCGCCGCACGTTCCGGCAGGGCGGCGGGCATGGCGGACGGGGGGACCCCGAGGCTCACGAGCATCTCGCCGAGCAGGTCGACGGTCGCTCGCGGGCGCCCGCCCGCCGCAGCGAGCCTGACGAACAGGTGACCGTCGGGGTACGCGGCGCGCAGGTCGTACGCCGCAGAGACGGCAGTCGTGGACTTGCCCGCGCCCGGTGTGCCGGAGACGAGCACCGCGGTCCACTCGTGCGCCGAGCCCGCAGCGGCGCCCGAGGCGCCGATCTGCCGGAGCTGGCGCCGGACGGCGGCGCGCCCGACGAAGGTCGGCGGACGCATCGGCAGTGCGCTCGGGCCCGCTCCGGCCGTGAGGCGCTCGCGCGCACGCGAGGGCTCGTCCCCCGCCGTGCACTCCTGGAGCACGCGCTCGTGCGCCGCGCGCAGCACCTCCCCCGGCTCGAGGCCGAGCTCACGCACGAGCGTCGCCCGCGCGCTGCCGTACGCGCCGAGCGCCTCCGCGGTGCGCCCGGCCTTGGACAACGCCGAGACGAGCTGGGCGTGCGTGCGCTCGTGCAGCGGCTGCTCGGCGACCATGCGGCGCAGCTGCGGGATGAGCTCGTAGGCCTGCCCGAGGCTCATCCGCGCGTCGACGAGCGCCGTCCGCGCCTCGTGGCGCTGCTCCTCGAGCGCGAGCACCTCCGCCCGGATCTCCGGACCGAGGTCGGGCAGGTCCTCGAGCGGAGCGCCCCGCCACAGCCCGAGCGCCGTGCTGAAGCGGTGGACTGCCGCGGCGGCGTCGCCGACCTCCAGCGCACGGTGGCCCTCCTCGGTGAGCCGCTGGAACCGCAGGACGTCGAACTCGCCGGGCTCGACGGCGAGCCGGTACCCGGCGAGATCGCGCGTCAGGCGGTCAGGCGTTCGCTCGGCGGCGAGCAGCGCGCGCCGGATGCCGTGCACGTAGGTCCGCAGGTTGTACACGGCGGAGGGCGGGGGCGTGTCGGGCCAGAGCATCTCGACGAGACGCGGCACCGGGACCGTCCGCCCGGTGTGGAGCAGCAGCACGGCGAGCAGAGCGCGTCGTTTCGCCCCGCTGATCTCCACCGGGCTCCCGTCGCCCACGACCTCGAGTGAACCCAGAACGTTGAACTCCATCGAGACTCCCCCTGCGAGTAGGACAAAGCTCCGTCACGGCCGGTACCGGCTCGGTCGAGCACGGGTGCCGCTCCTTCGTCACCACAGCCCCGACTGCACCGCGTCGACCACCCCCCTGGCTCCGACGACGAGGACGGACCCCCCGGCCGCGGTGCTCCGCACCCGGCACACGCCCCCGGCTGCCTCGACGAGCGCGACCCCTGCCGCGACGTCCCAGGGCGCCGGGTCGAACGAGACGAACGCGTCGACCTCTCCGAGCGCGACCGCGACCAGGTCGCACACGGACGAGCCCGTGTTGCGCAGGTCGAGCACGCGTGGAGCGACCTGGGCGAGCCGCACGTACGCCGCGCTGCGGGTCTGCGGGTCGTGCGGGACAGCGAACGCGAGGACCGCCTCGCGCGGGTCGCTCGCCCACGCCCGCGTGCGGGTCGGAGCCGAGGGGTCGTCGTGACCGACCGACCAGTGCTCGCCCGTGGCAGGGCGGACGACAGCGGCGGCCCGGGCGGGAGCGAACAGCGCGTCGTCGTCGGCCCGCACCGCGACGCTCACCGCGTAGCGGTCGGAGCCCCGACTGAAGTTCACGGTGCCGTCGAGCGGGTCGACGACCCAGCGCAGCCCCGACTCACCGGCCTCCTCGCCGGACTCCTCGGCCTGCACCGCGTCGTCCGGGCGGGCCGTGCGCAGGACGGTCCGGATCGCATCCTCCGCGGCGAGGTCCGCGCTGGTGACGACGTCGGTCCCGAGCGGCCCTTTCGCGGTCACCACCAGTCCTGCCCCCGCTGCCACCCGGATCGCGTCGGCGCCGGCCTGCGCGGCGCTCAGCGCCACGGCACGCAGCGTGGCCGCCTGGGTGGTCATTCGGCTCCCCCGTCCGGATCCGCAAGCACGCGGTAGTGCCCATCGACGAAGAGCAGCGGCGCTGCCGCCAGGAGCTCCCCCGCAGATGTGACCTCGCCGACCAGAACGCTGTGGTCCCCCGCGGGCCACAGGCGATGGACGGCGCAGGCGAAGAACGCGACGCCACCGGACAAAACAGGACATCCGGTGATGGGCTCCGTGACGCTATCGACACCCCGGAACGCCTCGCAACCGGACGGCCGCTCGCGCGCGGCGAACCGCACCGCGAGGGCGCGTTGGTCGTCGGCGAGGACGGTCACGGCGAAGTACCCGGAGCGTCGCACGGCCCGCAGGAGGCGCGAGCCCTCGGCAAGGCAGACCAGGACCAGCCGCGGCTCGAGCGAGACGGTCGTGAACGAGTTGACCGTCATGCCCACGGGGACTCCGTCGACGCACGTGGTCGCGACGCCCACACCGGTGCCGAAGCGCCCGGCGATCGTGCGGAAGCGCCGCACGTCGACGTCGTCGGGTGTCACCGGCGCGGACGCGACCGGGCTGCGCGCCGCCGTCACGCCCGCCCCCGGCTCGTCGAGGCGGCGACGGCCCGCACCGACTCGCCCGGGTCGCCGCCGGCGCGGGCTGGTCCGGGACCGGCGCGCCGGTCCGTCGCGGCCGCCGCCAGTGCCCGGCGGTCGAGCTTGCCGTTGGCCGTGACGGGGAGCACCTCGAGGCGGGTGACCGTCGCGGGCACCATGTAGGCGGGCAGCACGGCGCGGGCCCGGGCGACGAGCTCCTCACCGAGCCCGTCGGGTCCTGTGTAGTACGCGTGCAGCTCCGACGCGTCGCCGCCCGCGACGACCACGACGTCCTCGACCGCGTCGTGACCGCGCAGCGCGTGCTCGACCTCGGCGAGCTCGACGCGGAAGCCGCGTACCTTGACCTGCGCGTCGGTGCGACCCAGGTGCACGAGCTCGCCGTCGAGCGCGCAGACCCGGTCCCCGGTGCGATACCAGCGAGGGCCATTCCCCGCGACGACGAGCCGGTCCACGTCGTCGGCCGCGTCGACGTAGCCGTCGAAGCGCTGCGGCCCGCGCACCCAGAGCTCCCCGACATCGCTCGGCGATCCGTCCTCGTCCCGGACGGTCACCTCGTGCCCAGGGTGCACGCGACCGATCGGGACCGTCCCGTTGACCGTGCTCGGCCACGTGCCGGGGTCCGCCGGCAGCCGGTAGGCCGTGCAGGTGATCGTGAGCTCGGTGGGCCCGTACAGGTTCTCCAGGACGCTCGCCGGCGCCGCCGCCGCCCACGCGCGCGCCTGCTCGAGCGTCAGGGCCTCCCCGGCGAACAGGCTCCACCGCAGCGTCGGCATGCTGCCGGGTGCCAGCATCCGCATCCGCCGCGCGAGCGAGACGGCGGACGGCACCGAGAACCAGTGCGTGATCTCGTGCTCCGCGACGAAGCGCACCGGCGCGAGCAGCTCGGCGGGCGCCGGGACGACGACCGCGCCACCGCCGCGCCACGCGACGAACAGGTCGAAGACCGACGGGTCGAACGTCAGGTCGAACATCTGCGAGAAGCGGGCACCCGGCTCGGACCCGTACCGCGCCACGCACCGCCGCAGGTAGGGCTCGACGTGCCGGTGGCGGATCGGCACGCCCTTCGGACGGCCGGTCGAACCCGACGTGAACAGCACGTACGCCACGTCGTCGTCCCGCACCGCGAGCCCGGGCAGCAGCGCCGGGCCGGGGTCGGCCGGGCCCTCGCCGAGCACGGCACGGGGCGCGTCGTCGCGTTCCGCGAGGTCGCGCGCGACGTCCGCGCCGGCCGGGTCGACGACCAGCACGTCGACGCTCGCCGCACGGACCACCCGGTCGGTCCGCTCGACGGGGAACGTCGGGTTGAGCGGGACGACGACGGCCCTGACCCGCAGTGCCGCGAGGTAGCCGACGTATGCCGCGACGCTCCGGGAGGCGAGGACGCCGACGGCCGACGGCGGCGACCCGTCGCGGTCCAGCAGGCGGGCGGCGAGCGTCTCGGCCTGGGCGTGCAGGTCTGCGTAGGTGATCCGCCGACCTGCGACCTCGAGCGCGACGGCGTCCGGCCAGCGCTCGACGGTGGCGAGGAACGAGGTGTACGACGTCATGACGCTCGCCTCCCGTTGCGGGCCTCGGGGGTGGGACCGTGCGGGTCCGCGCCTCCTGCGGGTGGGGCCGCGGCACAGCTGACCGGCAGCGGCACACGACCGCGCAGGGCGCACCAGCGCAGGCCGGCCCAGCGCCCGTGCCGCGCGAAGGGCGTCACGGGCACGGTCCACGGCCGGCCGGCGAGCCCGGTGCCGCGCGCCTTGACACACGCCTCCTGCACGGACCACACCCAGCTCGTCTCGACGGCACGCGCGGACTCCTCCAGCGTGAGCAGCCGGTCCGCGTGCGGGCCGCAGCAGCGGCGCACAAGCCGCTCGCCGGCGGCGTACGGCTCCTGTACGTCGACACCGACCGTTCCGCCGCGGACGTGCACACCGGCGGCGACCCAGCCGCCCGAGTGCGACATGCTCACCGCGAGGTCGGGCCACCCGTCGAGATAGGGCTGGCCGTGGACGCGTGAGCACACGCGCGCCGAGGCGGCGGCGGGCCCGACGGCCTCGTGGAGCAGCAGGCGCAGCAGCGCACGCGCGGCGAGCCGCTCGTCCGCGCGCCACCGGGGCAGGCCCGCGGTGTCGGCGACGTCGATCGGGAGCGCACCGCCCAGCCCGTCGGCCGGCGCGAGGGCCACGACGACGTCGTCGAGCGGCGCGTGCAGCGCCACCCGGGTCACGGCCTGGCCTCCAGCAGGTCCCGGGCGTGGTCGGCGACGCCCGCGAGCATGGCGCCGCTCGCGCCTCCGGCGACGGAGAACATCGCTGCCTGCGCGCGCAGCCGCGCCTCCCCGCCGTCGCGGAACGCGTCAGCGCCGCGCAGGTGGACGGCCTCGTCGAGCACCATCTCGACCGCCTGGCCCGCCGCCACCTTGACGACCATCGCGTCCACGGCACGCACCGGCACCCCCCGCCCCATGACGACCGTGAGGAGCGCGTCGAGGCGCTCGACCTCGACCAGGCAGCGCGCGAAGCGCTCGCGCACCGCGTTCCGGCCCCACCGGGCCGCTCCACGCGGCGGGGGTGCGGTGAGCCACGCGTACAGGTCGGTGAGCACGCGGCGGCACAGCGCGGCGGCCCACATCCCGCTGGCGAGGCGCTCGACGCCGACGTGCCGCGCGAAGTCGGGCAGGGCCCGGCCGGCGCGGCCAGTGAGGTGCTCCCGGTCGAGCCGGACGTCGTGGAGGTCCACGTGCCCGACGTCGGCGGCGGCGAACAGGTCGGGTGCCGCGGGCGCGATCACGACGCCGGGTGCACCGGCGGGCACGAGCGCCCACCGGAAGCTCGTGAAGTGGCGGGCCGGCCGGTGCCGGACGAGCGTCAGGGCGTAGTCGCAGCTCACCGCGTTGGTGATCCAACGTTTGCCACCTGCGAGGAGCACGTCATCCGCTCGGGGCGTCACGCTCGTGCCGGAGTCGAGCAGGTCGGAGCCCGCGGCGGCGGCGTCGGTCACGGCGAGCGCGACCGTGACGTCACCGCGCAGCGCACGGTCCCGGACCTCGGCGGCGAGCCCGTCGGGGTCGTCGTCCGCGAGGTCGGCCAACAGCGGCAGGACCGTCGCGACCTGCACGCACGTGGACAGCACGACCCCGAGCGGGGCGTGCGCGTCGAGGGTCGTCAGGAGTGCGCGCAGCAGCACCAGGTCCACGCCCGGGCGCGGGCCCTCCCGGCCCGCGACGGCAGCGAGGACCCCCGCGCGGCCCAGCTGCGACCACACCGCCCGGGACTGCGCGGTGCCGCCCGGTGCGCACGCGGAGAGGGCCTCGACGACGGCTGCGCGCAGCTCACCGGACGCGAGGTCGGGTGCGAGGTCGGTGGGGCTAGGCAAGGTCGACCTCCGGGTCGAGCAGTGCGAGCGAGCCGTTCGCGAGCCGCAGGCGGTCGCTGCGGTAGTTGATCGACGCCGAGCGCAGGTCGCGGAAGGCTTGCTCGAGCCGCAGGGGCGAGCCGACGAGGTAGCCGTGCCGGAGCCCCACGAGCTCGATGAGCTCGTCGACCGCCGCGAAGCACTCGTCCGCGGCCCTGACCTTGAGGGTGTTGAGCCGCATCTGCCGGCGTGGCGTGGACACGTCGGCACCGGACCCGAGCATGTCGAGCACACGCCCCAGCAGCGCGTCCACGACCTCCAGGCGTCCACGCACGTCGGCGAGCCGCGCCCGGACGAGCTCGGACGACACGTCGAGCTCGCGGCGGCCGGCAGGGGTGCGCAGGTGCGCGACGACGCGCGCGAGTGCGCCCGAGGCGGTGCCGAGCCACGCCGCGGACCACCCGACGTGGGCGAGCGGGGCGAACACGGTCGTCACGAGCGTGCGGAACCCCTCGTGGCCCCCGACGACGGCCGAGGGCTCGACCGTGCCGCGCAGCCGGAGCGGCACGCTGTGGGTGGCGCGCATGCCGAGCGGGTCCCACCCGCCGCGCACCTCGACCTCGAGCGCGTCGCGCGGCGCGTACACGAGGGTGACCTGCGTCGGCGACGTGGCGCCCGGCGCGAGGACGGTCACGAGGTACCCGTCGGCGTGCGGCCCTCCGGTCACGACGGGTGCGTCGCGGTCGATCAGGATGGCACCGTCGGCGCCCGCGGCCGTGACGGAGCCGGACGTCATGAGATGGCCCCCGGTCCCCGCCTCGGTCGTCACCGAGCCCAGGTAGACCTCGCCCCGCGCGACCGCCGGGAGCAGCGTGCGGCGCAGCTCGTCGGTCCCCGCGCGGTCGACGACGGCGACCTGCTGGCAGTGCATGGCCAGCACGAGCGCGACGGACAGGTCCGTCCGGGCGAGCGTCGTCGTCACGTCCACGAGGTCACGCAGCCCTCCGCCCAGGCCACCGAGGTCCGCCGGGACCAGCAGCCCGAGCAGCCCGGACTCCCGAGCGGCCGCGAGCGCCTCGAGCGGGAACCGTGCCTCACGGTCCGCGCGGGCGGCGTGCTCCGCCGCGATCTCGGCGACCGCGTGGGCCGCCGCGGTCCACACGCCCGGCTGGGTCCCGGTCACGGCGGTCACCGTGCGACAGCCCGGGGCTCCGGGGCGCGCAGCCGCTCCACGACGTCCCAGAGCGAGCCCGCCGTCTCGAACGTCGCGTCGACGAGATCCTCGTCCGGGAGCGCGACGCCGAACGCGTCCTCCACGGCGAAGAGGAGCTCGATCTCCTGCATGGAGTCCAGGCCCAGGTCCCGCAGGCGCGAGGTCGGGGTGATCGGTGAGTCGCCCGCGAACTTCAGGAACGGACGGAGCATTTCGACGAACTCGGGAGGCATGTCGGTTCTCCTTCGGTGGGCGGCCCGGCCACCGGCGACCGGGACAGGGTGAGGCGGGAGGCGTGGACCACGACGCCCTCGTCGAGCACGAGCTCGTGGGGTGCGGGATGGCCGAGGAACGCGAGCAGGCTCGCGGTGAGCCCGTACGCACCGACGTTCGGGACCTCGACGACGTCGCCGGGGCGCAGGGCCTCGACGGTCGCGGACCGTGCCCACGTGTCGAGCGGTGTGCACAGCGGACCGGCGACCATCACGTCGCTCCACACGGCGCGCTCGTCCGTGTCGTGGACGCGGACCAGCTCGGGGGCGAGCGTCGGGAGCCGGCGCAGCCCGGACATGCCGCCCAGGTGGTGGATGCCGGACTCCAGCACGACGACCCGCCGCCCGTGGGACACCTTGACGTCGAGCACCCGGGTGCGCAGCCTCCCGCACGTCGCGGTGAGGTAGCGCCCCGACTCGAACGCGACGCGCGGCCCTCCGTGGCGCCAGCCCGGGAACGTCACGTCGAGCACGTCGGCGACCCGCTCGGCCAGGCCCGTCAGGTCCGGGCTCGCACCGCACCGGGCGAACGGCGCACCGAAGCCACCCCCGAGGTCGAGCACCCCGGGGGCGATCCCGAGCACGTCCGAGAGCCTGCGCGCGGTGCGCGCCGACGTGGCGAACTGCGCGACGAGCGCGTCCTGGTCGGTCAGGTTGCTGCCCATGTACAGGTGGAAGCCCGTGAGCCGCGCGCAGGCACGGCTCGTGAACCGCTCTGGTTCGGCCTCGACCCAGTCCGCGTCCGCGCCGAACGCCGAGGGCACGCCCGTCATCGCCAGGCCCTGGCCCGGCGTGGGCACCGCGTCGTTGACGCGCAGCAGGCAGTCGACGGACAGGCCGTGCCGCGCCGCGAGGCGGTCGACCTGGTCGAGGCCGTGCGGGGAGTCGACCGAGAACAGGCTCACACCGGAGAGCAGCGCGTGCGCCACCTCGGCGTCCGGCTTGCCCGGGCCGGTGCACAGCACGTGCGCGGGCAGCACCCCCGCGGCCAGCGCCGCGTCGAGCTCGCCCGTCGAGCACACCTCGACGCGGCAGCCGAGCGCCGCGAGCCGCGCCACGACCACCGGGTGCGGGTTGGCCTTCAGCGAGTAGTACAGGTCGCTCGGTGCGGGCAACGCGGCCCGCAGGCGGTCGTGGCAGCGGCCCACCTCGTCGAGGTCGTAGACGTACGCGGGGGTCAGGGCGGCGACGTCAGGCACGGGCACCCACCTCCACGACGTCACGCAGGCGCGCGCGGTCGAGCTTGCCGTTCGCAGTGAGCGGCATCGCGCCGACCACGACGCAGCGGGCGGGGATCTTGCCGTCCTCGAGCTGCCCGCGCAGCGCGCGGAGAACCCCGTCCGGCTCGACGTCGCCGACGACGACGAGCGCCGCGCCGTCCTGCGCCGGGCCCGGGAGCACGACGCACGCCTCCTCGACACCCGCGCAGCGGTGCGCGGCGGCCTCGACCTCGGTCGCGCTGACGCGCGTGCCGCGCTCCTTGTACACGTCGTCCCGCCGGCCGGCGAAGTACACGTAGCCGCCGGGGTCGACCCACCCGTGATCGCCCGTGCGCAGCTCGGGGAACAGCCCGTCACGTCGGACGAACCGCTGCGCCGTGAGCTCGGGCCGTCGCCAGTAGCCGGCCATGACGTGCGGGCCGCGCACGACGAGCTCACCGAGCTGACCGCGTGGCACCGGCCGGCCGTCCGGGCCCACGGCGAGGATCTCGGTGCCGGGCAGCGCCCGGCCGCACGCCCCGGGGTGCAGCAGGTCCTCGTCCTCGTCGAGGATCGCGGCGCGTTTGCACTCGGTCAGCCCGAACATGAGCTGGACACGCAGCGTCGGGATCCGCGCCCGCAGCACCGCGAGCACCTCGGGAGGCATCGTCGCGCCCGTGCTGGTCAGCAGGCGGAGATCCGGCGGCGCCGCACCAGGACGCTCGAGCAGGCGCGCGAGGTTGGCGGCGAGCGACGGCACTGCGGGCAGCACGCTCGCTCTCGAGCGGCGCAGACCGGCGAGCAGCCGGCCGCCGGCCTCGTCGCCGCCCCCGACATGCAGGGCCGCGCCCGCCTGCGCACACAGCAGCACCTGGTAGAGCCCGTAGTCGAACGACAGCGGCAGGACGCAGTGCACGACGTCGGTCCAGCGGTAGCGCAGCCGCGACGCGATGGCCGTGACCGCGAACGTGACCTGCGCGTGCGTCGAGACGACCGCCTTGGGCATGCCCGTGCTGCCGGACGTGTAGACGAACAGCGCGGGGTCGACGGCGAGCGTCCCGGGGGCCAAGGCCGCGGGTGCGGGTCCGCCGGGCCGCGCGGGGCCCGGCAGGTCGCTGCGGCGGCGGACCCGGACGCCCGCCGCGTGCGCCGCGTCGTGCACCACGTCGGCGTCGCTCAGCACGAGCACCGGCTGCGCGTCGTCGAGCACGTGCACGACCGCGGGGGCCGGTGCGTCGTCGCGCACGACGACGAGCACCGCCCCCGCCCGGACGACTCCCCAGATCACCGTCACGAGCGTCGCGTCGGCGGGCAGCGCGACGACGACCCGGTCGCCGCGGCCCACGCCGGCGTCAGCGAGCCACGACGCGACGCGCGCGCTGTGCGCCTGCAGGTCCTCGTAGGTCACCGCCGTGACCGCGTCGAGGACAGCGGTCCGACCCGGCCACGTGCGCGCGGCGTGGCCCAGCAGGTCAGGGAGCAGCGTCACGGCGCTCATCGCGGCACCCCGCCCGGGACCGAGCGCGCGAACATGCCGCACAGCGCGTCGAGGTCCCACAAGTTGGTCGCGGCCAGCGTGTCCCCGGTCAGCTCGACGCCCAGGTCGGCCTCGACGCGGTCCAGCACGTCCGCGAGCCGGAACGACGTGAGCCCGGGCAGGTCCCGCAGCGACTGCGCCTCCACCACCGTGTGCTCACGGGTGCCCGCGACGTCGGCCAGGGCAGAGAGCACCGTGCCACGGACCTCGCGCAGCGTCGGGCGCGGAGCTCCCGTGACCTCGGTGGCGAGCTGCGCCGCGAGCGCGACGTCCTCCGCGAGGAGGTGGCCGAGCTCGTCGGCGAGCGACGTCTGTGCCGGGCGGCCCCGCTCGGCCCGGCGCAGGGCCACGTACGTCAGCGCCGCCAGGTCGCGCCAACGGTCCACATGCTCGCGCAGCCCGCGCGCCCCCGTCACGGCGCGGCCGAGGCTGTCGACCCACGACGCGTGCAGCATGCGCTGGCGGCTCAGCAGCCACACGTCGAGCACGAGCCGCTCGACCCCCACGACCGTGCCGAGTGCGGCGCGCACGCGGGCCACGTACCGCTCCATGCGGGGCAGCGCGTCGACGAGGTGGCGGGCGTTCTCCGTCATGACGTCCGCGGGGTCCACGCACCTGCGCGGACCAGGCTCGACCGCCAGGACCCTGGCCCCCGAGGTGAGCGCGCTGTCGAAGTCGGCCGGCGCCGGGCGCCACACACCGGGCCGCGCGGCACCCCACGGCGTGTCGTTGTGGTACGCGTCGACCACGTCGACCTGCTCGTCGTGGCCGTCGACCGGCACGACCAGGAAGCTGTGCTCCAGGTGCGCGCGGCCCGCGTACGGGCACCACGGCAGGTCGAACGCGTCGGCGGACACGTACAGCGGCTGCCCGTCGTGGGCGAGGCGCCGGACCTGCGAGCCGGCGAGCCGCGACCAGCTCGCGTCGACCCGCAGGCCCAGATCCTCGCGGGCCTCGTGCGCCCGCTCGTCGAGCGACACGGCGACGGTGGCCGTGCCGTCGTCGAGCACACGTGGCGCGAAGCGCCAGTGGGCCCCGAGCGCCAGGTGGCCACCACGACCGTGCGCGTGGTCGGCGAGCACGGCGAACGTCGCCTGCAGGCAGTCCAGCGCGTCGGCGTGGACACCGGTCAGCACCCGGCTCCACACGGGATGGGTCACCTGGCGCAGTCGCCAGGCCTCACTGGGATCGCTCATCACGCCCTCCTGTCCGTCATCCGGCCCTCAGGCCACCGGCGCGCCCTTGAGCCCGCTCGCCCACGCGCGGAGCACGGTCGCCTGCTCGGCCAGCGCGTGCTGATCGGTGCCGACGGGGTCCTTGAAGAAGAACCCGAGCTCGTGCAGCGCTCCGCTGCGCCCTGCGGCGTGCGCGGCCGCGACCAACCGCGCGAGGTCGAGCACGAGCGGCGCCGCGAGCGTCGAGTCGACGCCGCTCCAGGTGATCTGCATGTTCATCCGCACGCCGAGGAAGCCCTCGAACGACACGTGGTCCCAGGCGGTCTTGTGGTCGCCCAGGTCGGGCACGTTGTCGATGTGCAGCGGTGCGGTGACGGGGCTGCCGAGCAGGGCCGGCAGGACGCCGGACTTCGACACGAGCTTGCTGCTCGCGTTCGCCGGGTCCTCGAGCGTCGCGCCGTCCCCACCGCCGAGCAGGTTGATGCCGGCCCACGAGAGCACACGCAGTGCGCGCGAGGTGAACATGGGCGCGAGCACGGTCCGCAGCAGCGTCTCGCCTGTCTTGCCGTCCGACCCCGTGAACGGCACGCCCTGACGCAGCGCGAGCTGCTCGAGGGCCGGCAGCCGTGCACCGGTCGACGGTGTGAAGTCGACGAAGCCCGCCCCTGCGCGGAACGCCGCGTACGCGACGAGCGCACTGGGTGGCAGCACCTTCCGGGCGGGGTCGGCGAGCGCATCGACGAGCTGGTCGAGGTCGCGGTGCTCGGCCAGCACGCTCACGGGGGGCTCCGTCGAGGCGACGTTGACGACCACGACGCGGGTCAGTGCGTGCCGCTCCTGGAACGCCAGGATGTCCGCCGAGAGGCGGGTCGCGGCCTCCGCCTGCGTCTCGTCGTCCGCGAGCGGGTCGTAGCCCCGGCGGAGGTTCTCCTCGACGTCCGCGAGCTCGGCACGCACCTGCGCCAGGACCCGCGCCGGCACAACGCCGGACTCGACGAGAGCGTCGGCGCGGTGCACGAGCGAGGTCGTAACCACGTCGTGCCCGCCGACCGCGAAGGAGGTCCAGGGCGTCAGGTCCGCGTCGTGCAGCAGCGGGCTGTCGGTCACGCAGCCGGTGGGCTCCTCGATCCCGTCGCGGATGGCGAGCAGTCCGGTGACGGCGGTCGTCGCGACCGAGCCGCGCGCGCCGTTGAGCCACAGCCCGACGCGCTCCTGGCGCGGGCCGCTCGTGATGGTGTCAGGGGTCGCGGTGCTCGAGATCGTCGTGGTCACGGGAGTGCTCCGTTCGCGGTGCGGTCGCGGCGCCGGGCGGTCCGGCTCCGGTCGGGTCGTGCGGGAGGACGCAGGGCGCCCGTTGGCGCGAGGTGGCGCAGGAGGCCCGGGGCCGGCGTGCGTGGCTCCGGCGGGTGGGGTCGGTGGGCGGTCAACGGGGTCGCACCAGTGCGTCGCGCACCTTGGTGACGGCCGCCGCGATGTCCTGCATGTCGTCGCCGTCACCGAGGAAGGTGCTGTGGTGCGTCTGCACGCACCGGCCGGCGATCTGGTCGCAGCCCGGGTAGGTGCGTCCGCGATGCAGCTCGACGAAGCGCTCGGCGAGCGGGCCGAGTGCGGCCTTCGAGCCGGGCTGCAGCAGCGGGCTGCGGTGCAGCGGCGCGTCGGTCGGGTAGAAGCGGCGGCCGAGCTCGGCGGTCAGCGCCTCGCCCAGGCGCGCGGTCGAGACGTCCGCGGGCAGGGCGTCGAACACAACGGTCGCCTCGTAGATCGACATGCGGGTCTGCGCGGGGGGCGGCTGCAGGAGCCGCACGCCCTCGACCTCAGCGAGGAGCTCGGTGAGCAACGCGTAGTTGCGGTTGCGGGTCTCGTGCTGCGCGTCGAGCTCGTCGAGCTGGGCGCACAGCACGGCGGCGCTGAACTCCGAGAGGCAGAAGTTGGCCCCCTGGACGCCCGCGCTCTCCTCCAGGTCGAGCTCACCCCGCGGCGTGGCGTCGTCCCGGTAGCGGCGTGAGTCGGCGCGCAGCTCCTCGAGGGTGCACGCGAGTCCGGCGTCGTCGGTGACGACCGCGCCACCCTCGCCGCCCGTGAGCACCTTGCCGTTCTGGAAGCTGAAGCACCCGAGCCGTCCGAGCGTGCCGGCCTGCCGGCCCTGCCAGGTGGCGCCGTGCGCCTGAGCGACGTCCTCGACGATCGCGAGTCCTGCGGGTCCCGCGACCGCCTCCAGCGCGGGCACGTCGGCCATGACGCTGGCCCAGTGCACCGCCACGAGCGCGGCGGCGCCGACGTCCAGGTCGAGGTCCTGGGGACGCACGCAGCCCGTCGCGGGGTCGACGTCCACGAGCATCGGTACGAGACCCGCCCGCAGCACGGCTGTCGCCGAGGCGGTCCAGGTGAGGGCGGGTACGAGGACGGTCTCGCCGTGGGGGATGCCGAGGGCCTCGAGCGCCACGACGAGCGCGCTCGACCCGTGGTCGACAGGCACGCAGTGGGCCGCACCCACGTACTGGGCGAAGCGCCGGGCGAACCGGCGCTCGAACAGGTCGGCGCCGTTCGACGGGCTGCTGATCGCCCAGCGACGGCTGTGCAGCGCCTCGGTGAGGAGCTGCTCGGCGCCCGGCGCTGGGACCGGCCACTCGGGCCAGCGCCGCTGCGGGGAACGGACAGGCGTACCTCCGTCTACCACGAGACGAAGGGTCGGACGCGTGGTTGAGGTCGTCATGAATGTGATCTTCGCGACACCGGATACACCTCCCGTACACGGGCGATATATGCGATTTCGCGGGCAGAGATCTCAGCACCGGACACTCCACGGGCGTGAGGCGGGTGGGCCCGAGGGCGCGCGGAGCAGGCTCGTCGGCGCCCTTCCGCGCGCCGCAGCCTCGTACGCGCCGTCCACCGTCCGCCGTGGTCGCGACCCGGCGACGACGACCGGCCCCCGAGATCAGCCCAGGAGCGCAGACGCGGCGACCTCGAGGCGGTACGCGCGGTACGCGTCGGCAAGCTCCGCGAGGTTCGGGTCGGCCAGGTGCGGCGAGGCGAACGACGTGCGCAGCCGGGCACGGAGGACGCTCCCCGGCGCGGGACGGCCGCCTGCTCGGCCCTCCGCCCCGGCCAGGCGGTACCGCGTCGCGGCGGGCAGCGTCCATCGCTCGGCACCGGGCGCCGACCACGGCTCCTCGGCGGCGTCGAGCGCGGTGAGCACGTCGAACAGCCCGGTCACCCCGGCACCGTGCAGCTCCGCGACCGTCGCGGCACGGGTCCGCGCGACGGTCGCCGCACGGGCTGCGCCCTGCGCTACGAGCGGGACGAGCGCGCGGCCGGTCAGCGCCTCGCACCACAGCGAGACGAGCAGCGCCGAACCCTCGACCTGTCGCTCACCGTCGGCAAGCACCCGCACCTCTCGCACCGGGCGCAGCGCCGTCGCCGGTGCCACCACACCGGGGCCACCCGGCCGCGTGCCGCACACCGGGCACGGCCGGACGCGGATCGAGACGGTGACGGCCGGTTCGTCGGTCCACGCGCTCATGACCGGGTGGACCAGGTGGGCCTGCGCCTCGCGGGCCGCGAGGCGGCGCACGACGGCCAGCAGGTCGCGATCGGTCGCGGTCGTCTCAGGCACGGACCCGCTCCCGCTCCCCCAGCCCGGCGGCGAGGCCCCGCGCGCCGAGCTCGTCGAGGGCCACCCGCTCGTCGCGGCCCAGTTCCGTCAGGTCCGCGAGGGCGAGCCCGGCCTCGATCCACGCCCGCACCGCGCCGAGGCGGACCGCGTCCCCGAGCGGGTCGAGGGTGCGCGTCCGCGCCTCGGTCGCGACGTCGCGGCCGAGCAGGTAGCACGCCGCCCATACCTCGACCGACACCCGCAGCACCCGCTCGTCCGGGGAGCCTGTGAGCGGCACCCCGCGCAGCACGACCTCGCCCGCGGCCCGCTCCCAGCGGTCGAGCACGACGTCGACGTCGACGTCGACCAGCGGAGCCCACTCGTACCAGTCCCAGCCGAACGCGTGCTCGAGCGGCTCGTCGGTGCCGGCGCGCAGGAACCTCAGCACGCACCGGGACTCGCGGAGCTCGACCGCACACGTGCGCGCCTCGACCACGGCGGGCGTGGGCTGACCCGACCAGTGCTCTCGCGGGACGGTCCAGGCCTGGTCGAACACCGTCGCGCGGCGCTCCCCCTCGTCCTCGTACCCCGACAGGCTCGGGGCATCGCCGTGGTCGAGCAGGTGGGGCACGGTCGCGAGCACCGGCAGCCCGCGCTCGACGCAGAACGGGGTGACGTAGTCGTCGTCGTCCAGCAGCTCGTCGGGCAGGTGCGAGAGGTACTCGGCCAGGGCGCGCGCCTCGTCCGCGGGCAGCACGAGCCCCAGCGTGGGGGTCCACTCGACCCGGCACAGTCGCGCCCACGGCGCCCCGAGCACCGCCGCACGGCGCACGAGGTACGCGTTGTGCGGGCTCTTCCAGTGCGCGTACAACGTCACGCCCGCGTCGGGGCGACCCGCGACCGCGTTCAGGACGTGCGCGGCGAACCCGCGCAACGGGACGATGTCGTCCTGGAGCACCAGGTGGTGCGTCGCGCCGTCGGCGACCGCGGCCCAGGCGAGCTTCGCGGTCCGCAGCGGGCTGGGCGGGCCCGTCGGGTCCGGGTCGACCACGACCCGGGTCGCGAGCGGCGCGACGGCGCTCAGCAGCGCGCAGACCCGGTCGGCGCGCGCCGGGTGGTGCATGACCACGGTACTGAGGGCGACGTCCCCGTCGACGGTGAGGTCAGACACGGGCGGGCTCCCCCGAGGGAAGCCCGGCATGCGCCGACGCCGCCTCGGCCGCGGCGAGCGCCGCGGCGGCGTCGCTCACGCGCGCGCCCGCACCGGTCCCGGTGCCCACCAGGTCGGCGAACGCCTGCGCCTGTGCGCGCAGAGCCCGGTGGAACGGGACGTCCCCGTCGCCGGGCGTCACGACGGGCACGTGCACGACGCCGCGCGTCCCGCGCACGGACGCCTCGACGACGTCACCACCGGGGTTGTACCTGCCGAGCGACACCGCCGCGAGGGCTCCGGTCGACAGCCGCAGCGTCGCGTGCGCGGAGTCCACGTCCCCGTGCACGTCAGGGTCGCTCACGCCCGCTGCCGCGGACGCGCTGACGACGGCGATCTCCGCGCCGGTGAGCCAGCGCGCCTGGTCGAGCTCGTGCACGCCCATGTCGACGAAGATGCCGCCGCTCGTCGCGCGGAAGGCCGCCGAGGGTGGCGCCCCGTCCCACTGCGCGCAGCTCACGAGGTGCACCTCGCCGAGGTCTCCGGCCTCGACCCGGTCACGGAGCTCGACCAGGCCCGGCACGAAGCGGCGCCAGTACGCCACCTGGACCGGTACGCCACGCTCGTGCGCGTACCGCCCGAGATGCGTCACGTCGCTCGACGTGAGCCCGGCGGGCTTCTCGCACAGCACCGGCAGCCCGGCGTCGACCGCGGCGCGCACCAGGTCACCGTGCGTACCGGTGGGCGTCGCGACGAGGACAGCGTCGACACGCCTGGACGCGAACAGGTCCTCGAGCGTCGCGTGCACGCGCAGCCCGTGGTGCGCCAGGTCGGCGTGCGTCGCGGTCACGGGTTCGACGACATCCGTGAGCACCACGCCAGGGTGGTCCCGCAGCGCGTGCAGGTGCGTGCGCCCCATGCGTCCGGCCCCCACGAGTGCGAGCCTCAGCCGTCCGCTCATGGTCCCTCCCCTTCTCGTACGACACGCGTTGTCACGTCGTCGCCGGCGGCGGCGACCTCGGCCTCCATCACACGGGCCAACCGGTCACGCACGAGGTCCGGGCGTGCACGCCCGCGCTGCGCCGCGGTCACTGCGTACCGCAAGTCCCGCGGCAGGCGCTCCCACAGCGTGCGCGCGTGCGCCGCGCGGGCGGGGTCGGCCGCGGTGCCGTGCGCGAGGGCCCAGCCATGCGCGAACGCGCGGTGGCCGGCGACCGCCCAGACGTCCTCGAGCTGACGCGCCGCGCGCGCACCCTCCGCGACGAGGTGCTCCGCGAGGAACGGCAGGGTCTCCTCGTCGGTCGTGAGCCACCGGCCCGGCAGCCCGCCGTCCGGCCCTGGTACGGGCCCGGTGAGGGCGGTGCGGGTCAGCCACCGCGCACGACCGTGCGGGCCGGGCTCGACGACGGCACCGAACGCGAGCTCGTCGCGCAGGCGGTGCACCTCGGGCCATGGTCCGGGTCGCTCGGGCAGATCGAGCACCCGCGCGAGCACGTCCGTGCCGAGCCAGCCGTCGAACGACGCCTGGGCTCCCTGGGGCAGCAACGCGGCGAACGCGTCGACCACGTGCCACGCGTCCGTTCGGCGCCCGTCCACGAGCAGCCAGTGCGGCCCGGGGTCGACGCCCGGTGGCGCCCACGGCAGGCGCGACGCGTCCGCGACCACGAGGGCCCTGCCCCACGAGCGCACCTCGTCGGCGATCCCGGCGAGCGCGTCACCGACGCTCGCCGCGCCCGCGTGGCGCAGGTGCGTGCCGTCCGGCAGCGCGTCGAGCGCGGGGTCGTGGTGGGAGAACGCGAGCAGCCCGTCCTGCCGGCCCAGGCCGACCGCGAGCCGCACCGAGCGGGCGATCAGCGCCGGCCCGTCCCACTCGTGCGACAGGTACCGCTCGAGGTTGGCCGTGTAGCAGCTCAGTC
The DNA here is from genome assembly GCF_024508275.1 of Cellulomonas wangsupingiae. Classification (NCBI taxonomy): domain Bacteria; kingdom Bacillati; phylum Actinomycetota; class Actinomycetes; order Micrococcales; family Cellulomonadaceae; genus Cellulomonas; species Cellulomonas wangsupingiae. The sequence goes on along the minus strand of NZ_CP101989.1, from coordinate 1,870,356 downwards.
CCAGGGTGGCGCGTGGCGCGTCCATGGCGAGCGTCGTCACCTGGTCCTGGATGTCCACGGCACGACGGTCGCCCACGTCGGTACATCGCCGATACACGCGCCCGCGAGGGTGGTTGCGTCGCACGTCGGGCCCTTGCCACAGTGGGCGCGCGGCGCCGTCCGACGTGCCCCGCCGTCCCGCGCGAGGAGGTGCGTCATGTGGTTCGCCGGCGTGGGTTGGGTGGGCACGGATCTGGTCGTCGCTGTCGTCGACGCGTCCGGGGCGCCCGTGTCCGCACGACGCGCCTACCCCGTCGCGCTGCTCGACGACCTCGTCGCGGACCTCGCACGTTGGCGCGGCGCGGCGCCGGGCGGGCTCGCGTGCGTGATCGACTCCACGGCCGGCGTGCTCGAGCGGGTCCTGGTCGAGGCGGACCTCGCGGTCCACCGCGTCGACCCGCCGCACGCGCGCGCCCGCGCCCCGCACCACGGCTGCCCCGCGGGCGGCGCACCGGTCGAGCAGCTGGCGGCCCTCGCCGTGACGAGCCCCGCCGCGCTCCAGCGGCTGACGGCGCTCGAGGGCGGCCTCGCAGGGCGCGACGCCGAGGTCGAGCAGGCCGAGGCGGCGTGCGTCCCGCTGGAGGACGACCTGCGGGCCGCCGGCTCGCTCGTCGTGCGCGGGCCCGCCGGGTCACGCGAGGTCGCGCTGACGTTCGACGACGGTCCACATCCCGAGCACACCCCCGCGCTGCTGCGCGTCCTGCGGCGCTTCGACGTGCACGCGACGTTCTTCTGCGTGGGGATGCAGGCGCAGGCCCATCCCCACGTCGTCGAGCAGATCGCCGCGGCCGGGCACACGATCGGTCACCACACGTGGTCGCACGCGTACCTGCCGGACCTCGACAGCCTCTCCCTGAGCTACCAGCTCGAGCGGACGAGCGCGACGATCGAGAACGTCACCGGCACTGCGCCGACGCTCGTGCGCCCGCCGTACGGCGGGCGCGACCCGCGCGTGCTGCGGGAGCTGGCGGCCTCGGGCATGACGACGGTGATGTGGGACGTCGAGTCGCCGGACTGGGCGCGACCGGGCGCGGACGTGATCGTCCGCGACGTCGTCACGGGCTGCGCCGACGGATCCGTCGTGCTGCTCCACGACGGCGGCGGGGACCGCGCGCAGACCGTCGAGGCCGTGCCGCGCATCCTCGAGTCGCTGCTGGGCGACGGCTACCGCGTTGCTCCCCTCGACCGGTTCGTGCCCTCGGCGGGCAGGACCGCTGCCGCACCGCGGCCGTCGCGCTGACGTCCGCCGTCGCTGCAGCGACCCGCGTCAGCGCGCCGCACGCGGGCGCTCACCGGTAGGCCGCGGCCTGCATCCCGTACAGCTCGGCGTACAGCTGACCGTTCGCCATCAGCGCGTCGTGGTCACCCGCCTCCTGCACCCGCCCATCGGAGACGACCAGGATGAGGTCGGCCATGCGCACCGTCGAGAAGCGGTGCGAGACGAGCACCGTGATCGCGCCCGTGGCCCTGGCGACGCGACGGGCGTTCGCGGCGTACTGCTCGAACAGCAGGTGCTCGGCCTCGGCGTCGAGCGCGGCGGTCGGCTCGTCCAGGACGAGGAGCAGCGGCTCCTCGCGCATCATGGCGCGGCCCAGCGCGATCTTCTGCCACTGGCCACCCGAGAGCCGGGTCCCGTCCGTATAGGTGATCCCGAGCTGGGTGTCGAGCCCGTCCTCGAGCCGGTCCACGATGTCGGCGCTGTGCGCGCGCTCGAGGGCCGCCATGACGGCCTCGTCACTGTCGGCCCGCGGGAGGTCACCCACCCCGACGGACTCACGTGCCACGAGCTCGAAGCGCGCGAAGTCCTGGAACCCGGCCGAGAGCCGTGCGCGCCACGCGTCGACGGGGATGCGCCGCAGGTCGACGCCGTCGACCTCGACAGTGCCGCTCGTCGGCTCGTAGAACCGGCACAGGAGCTTGACGAGCGTCGTCTTGCCCGCGCCGTTCTCCCCGACGATCGCGACCGTCGACCCGGCGGGCAGATCGAGGTTCACGTCCTCCAGCACAACCCGGTCGGTGCCCGGGTAGCGGAAGGCCAGGTCGCGCAGCCGGATCCCGTCCGTGAGCCGCGTCGGCACGGGCGCGTCAGCAGGGACGTCCGGCGGGGACGCCACGAGCCCTCGCATCCACCGGAAGTCGCTGAGCGTGCGGGCGACCCGCTGCAGGTCCTGAAGGACGCCGACGGCGGACGTGACCTGCTGGTTGACCAGCGCCGCGAGCGAGATCACGAGCACCACGTCGCCCACGCTGCGCTGCCCGGACACGGCGGCGCGCACCACGACGAGGGTCGATGCGACGTAGGCGGCGGCGAAGACGAGCTGCCCGCAGACCCGCAGCAGCGCGGCTCGCACCTCGGCGCGCCGCAGGATGCGGGACGCGTCCTGCCACAGGACGGCGTGACGCGCACCGAGCTCGGCACCGAGGCCGCTCACGCGCAGCTCCTTGGCCGGCTCCGCGTCGCACACGACGCTGAACAGGTGCCACGCCCGGCGCGAGCTCTCGGCGGCGGCCTCTCGCCCGGCAGCCAGCCCGGTCTCGGCCTTGCGGCCCAGCACCACGGGAGCCGCCGCGGCGAGCGGGAGGAGCAGCAGCCACGGGTCGAGCCGCGCGAGCAGCACGCCCGTCACGAGCATCGCGACCGCGAGGCTCAGACCAGACAGCAGCGCCTCCATGCTGCTCCAGCCCACGCGCTCGAGCTCCTGCCGGAGGACCTGGACCCTGTCGGCGTATTCGGGCCGCTCGTGGTGCTCGATGCCGCGCGAGGCGTTCGCGATGTCGATGAGCTCGCGGTCCTTGGTGAGGAAGTTCAGCTCGCCCAGCTCGTAGTACAGGACGTGCGCGAAGTGACCCATGGTGAGCGCAGCGATCACGAGCACCGCGACGACGGCGCCCGCCAGGGACGCCCTGCCCACGTCGCCGTCGACCGCCGCGTCGGTGAGCCGGCCGAGTGCGCTCGCGGCGAGCGGCAGCGCCGAGGCCTCGCCGAGCTTGAGGACGATCGAGATCGTCAGCTTGCGGGGGTCCTGACGCCAGGACAGCGCCAGGAGCTCGCCGCACGCACGCATCGTGTCCTTCATCGCTCGGCTCCCCGGGCGGTCGTGACGGCTCGCTCGTCAGGCACGTCGTCCTGCGTGAAGCGCTCGGCCTGGAGGTGGAAGAGCTCGGCGTACCGGCCACCTGCCGCCTCGAGCTCGTCGTGCGTGCCCTGCTCGAGCACGCGACCGTGCTCGAGGACGATGATCCGGTCGGCGTGCCGGACGCTCGAGAACCGGTGCGAGATGAGCAGGGACGTGGCGCCACGGGTCCGTTCGACGAACTGCTCGAAGAACCGCGCCTCGGCGCGTACGTCGAGCGCCGAGGTCGGTTCGTCGAGCACGAGCAGCCGGGCGCCGGCCTCGAGGGCGTAGAAGGCGCGCGCGATCGCGACGCGCTGCCACTGCCCACCCGACAGGTCCACGCCACCGGTGTACGCGCGCGACAGCGGGGTCTCGAAGCCGTGCGGCAGCGACTCGAGCACGTCCCGGATCCCCGCGCGCTCCGCGGCCCGCCGCACCGCGGTCTCGTCCCGGGGGACGTGCACGGCACCGAGCGCGATGTTGTCCGCGGCGGAGAGCTCGAAGCGCAGGAACTCCTGGAACACGACGCTGACCTGGCGCCGCCAGCGGTCCACCTCCATCTCCCGCAGGTCGACCCCGCCGAACCGGATCGTGCCGCTCGTGGGTTCGTACAGGCGGGTCAGGAGCTTGACGAGCGTCGTCTTGCCTGCGCCGTTGATCCCGACGAGCGCCGTGCACCGGCCGGGCTCGAGCTCGAGGTCGAGCCCGTCGTGCACCGGTCGCCTGCTGCCCGGGTAGTGGAAGCGCACACCCTCGAACCGCACCGAGGGCACGTCGAGCGACGCGGGGTCGACGGTGCCCCTCTGCGACGGCACGGTGTCGTGTCGCGCGACCCGCTCGTCCAGCTTCTCCATGCCCTCGGCCGCAAGCATGCCGAGCTGTGTCGCGTCGTCCGACTCGGGGTAGTACCCACCGAGCATGAGCGCGCCCATGGTGGCCTGCAGGCCGATCGCGAGCTCGGCGAGCGTCACGCTGCCGGCGGCGCCCGTGCGCGCGAGCGCCACGAAGACGAGCACGGAGACGGCCAGCCCGATCGCGGTGTACGCGAGGTACGGGAGCAGGTAGATCCGTCGTCGGGCACGCCACACGGGCGCGAGCCACTGCCGGTGCGCGTCGGCGTACCGGTCGCCCAGCCAGCCCGTGAGCCCGAACACGCGCAGCTCCTTCGCGGCGGAGCCGCTCAGGGCGAGCGTGCGCAGGTAGGTCGCGCGCCGGAAGACGGCGATGACGGAGGACCACGCCTGCGAGTACTTGCGCAGGCCGCCGCGGTTGCCGTACCGGAAAACGAGCACGGTGACCAGCAGCGCGGCGCCGGCGAACCACGACACGACCGCCCCGACCAGCACGCAGTACCCGACGAGGCTCGTGTACCGCGCGACGAGCGCGATCAGCCCTGCACAGGCCATACCGGGGGTCTCCCAGCTGCCGTCGAGGCGGCGGCTGGCCTCCTTGAGCGCGTCGAGGGAGTCCTGCTGTTCCATGGGCCCGATCCCCGTGCTGCGCATCGAGATCCCGATGAGGCGCTGGTGGACGTGGCCGTCGACGCGCCGCCGGGCGATCTCTCCGAGCGTGAGCTGGACGGGCGCGAGCACCTGCTGCACGACGAACGCCGCGGCGGCGAGGACGAACAGGCGCACGAGCTCGCGCCACGCGTCGGAGCCCTCCCCGCCCGCGACCGCACCGGGCACCTCGCCGACCAGCGCGCTCGTCGCCACGACGAACCCGATGGGCAGCAGCCCGAGGAGGAGGTTGACCACGACGAGGGTCGTGACGAGCCCGACGCCGGCGACGGGCAGGTGCCGCAGGATGAGGAGGCGAGGCCGGACGGCCTCGGCCTTCCACCGCGACCACGTCGTCGTGCTGCTGGGCGTCTGGTCCTGCCGGGTCATCGCTGTCCTCGCTCTCCGGGAAGCGCGCACGCAGACCGTGCGGCAGAACACGGTCGCCCCCTGCGGCCGGATACCGGTGAGGGTAGCGAGAGGCCCTGACGTACGCGAGGTGCCGGGCGCACGGACCCGGGCCGCCGCGCACGCAGGAGCCGGGCCGTGGGGCCCTGGTGCACCGTCATGCGTCGGCGGACGCGAGCACGAGCCCGCCCACCGGGCGGTCCGGGTCCTCGACGAGCGCCTCGACGATGCGCACGTAGTCCGCCACGAGCCCGTCGACGAGCGCGGCAGGGTAGAACGCGACGTTCGCGATCATCACGCCCCCGGCGCGGTCGTCGTCGACCACGACGATCGGCGCACCGCGCTTGACCCACACGGGCATCGTGCCCGGTGGCACCTCGCGCCCGGTCACGACCGGGGGGCGCTCCCGGCCGTCGTCGTCGAGCCACGTCTGTTCGATCCGCAACCCGGGCAGCACGAGGGGCGCCGAGGCAGGCACGGCGGACTGCAGGTAGGAGTCGAACAGATGGTTGTCCGGCCAGGGGCGCTGCTCGTCGAACGACGGGTTCACGGCGCGGGCGAGGGCCTGGAACGGCATGACGTTCGCGGCAGCCTCGGCCATCGCGGCGTGCGCCTCCGCGACCACGTCCAGCAGGGACGCCTCCGGTCGCACGACCAGGGGCACGCACACGTCGTTGGTGAACTGCCCGACCATCCGACGCGACTCCGGTGTGTCCCGGCCGAGCGTCGTCGTGCCGATCACGACGCGCGTGCGGCCCGTGCGGGAGGCGACGAGCACGTGGTACGCCGCCATCAACGCGACGTACGGGCTGGTCCGCGCGCGCCATGCGACGGCCCGCAGGCGCCCGCTGACGTCCGGGGTGAACCGGAACGGGTAGGCCACCTCGCCCGTGAGGTCGGAGTCCGGGCCGGGCGGGTCGAACGGGAACGCGTGGTACGGCGGCGCGGGAGCCAGGCGCGAGCGCCAGTACTCCGCGCGGGCGGGTTCCTGCGGGAGGGTCGCGCGCTGCAGCCGCACGAGGTCGTCCCAGTCCAGGTCCAGCGGTGCGGGGTGCGGGCCGAGGCTCTGACGGGCCGCGTACGCGGCGACGAGGTCCTCGACGAGCACCTTCGCCGACCAGCCGTCTCCGACGAGGTGGCAGAAGCTCAGCAGGAGCAGGTGCTCGTCGGCGGCGAGCCGTACGAGCGTCACGGACCACAGCGGGCCGCGGGCCAGGTCGAACGTGCGGCGCCGGTCGGCGTCGGCGAGGTCGGCGACGCGCGCGTCCCGCTCGGACGCCGGCGTACCGCTCAGGTCGACGACCTCCACGAGCGGCTCGACGTCGTCGAGCACGCGCAGCGTGGGCTGCGGGCCGACGGCGTCGACCACGAGCCGGAGCGGGTCGTGGCGGCGCACCACGTCACCGAGCGCGTCGAGGAGGACGTCAGGGTCGAGCGCACCCGTCAGCCGTCGGTGCTCGACGGTGAGCTCGCGCGAGCCGGCCGGGTCGTGCGGGCACAGCGCGGACATGAACTCCCAGAGCAGCTCCTGGCTCGGGGAGAGCGGGACGGTCCGACCGGACGTCGACGTGGGCACGTTCGCGATGCTCGCGACGTGCGATACAGCACGCATACATCGGCGGTGCCCACTACCTCAGCCAGGTGACCGTGAGGCTGCCGCCGAGGAACGACGCCAGGCGCTCGACCTCGCGCTCGGTCGTGGCCCGCGCACGCGCGCCCCACCGCGCGAACGGCTCGAGCTCGACCGTGAGCCTGCGCGTCGTGGCGCGGTGCCGCCACACGCCGGCGACGCGACCGCCGCGCAGCAGGACCGGCGAGACCCAGCCCTGGTCGCGGAAGACCCGCGCGCGCGGCGCGGGCAGCACCGCGCGCTCGTCCCGTGGTGCGGTGAGCGTGAGCTGGTCGAACGCGGGCAGCAGGTGCACGCGCGCGGTGGGCTCGGTCGAGACCAGCGAGTCGAGGTGCTCGGCGAGCGCCCAGGCCGGCGTCGCGGCCACACGGACCTGGCGCACCTCGTCGCCGAGGAGCTGCAGCATGCGTCGCGACTGCCCGTGCCCGACGCCCCACCACCGGGCGAGATCCACCTCGGTCGCCGGGCCGTGCGCCGCGAGGAACCGCCGCGCGACCCGGCGCAGCGCTGTGGCGGGGGCCACCGGGTCGACCGGTGCGCCGGTCCACCGCGCGGGTGTCGAGAACCGCACGAGCGTGCCGTCGCCATCGGCGAAGCACAGCTGCCCGCGGAACGCGACGGGCTTGAGATAGAGCCCCCAGCTCCCGGCGACCATGCCCGCGAGCTCCGCAGAGCCGCTGCGCGCGAGCACCGCGTCGGCGAGTCCGGCGCGGGTGAGGGGCGCTTCGTCGAGTGCGGCGCCGACGTGCTCGACGAGCGTGCGCACCCGCGAGTCGTCCATGCCGTACCCCCGGTAGGTGCCGAACGCCGCGAGCCAGGTCGCGAGCTCGTCGGTCGGCAGCACGTGCAGCGTGCCACGCATCCCCCACAGCTTGACGAGCGAGCGCCGGCGCCACAGCGCGTCGGTGAGCGCCTCGCGGTCGAGCCCGTCGGTGCGCGCCCACAGCGCGAGCTGGACGGACGAGAGCAGCTGGGCCTGGACGCCGGCCAGCCGGGACACGACGTCGGTGAGCCGCGCGGCGGGGAGGCGGCTGGTCAGGTGCTGCCGCTGCGCACGCCACGTCATGACATGAGGCCAGGTGAGCGCGGGAGCTCCGTCGACCGGCGTCACCAGATCCTGTCGAATGCTCGCGTCGTCCGGAACCACCGGGTCAGCCTCGCGTACGCCTCGGGCGCCGCGACGGCACCGTCCAGGCGCGCACCCGCCGCGAGCGCCCGGTGCGCGAGCGGCAGGACGTCCTGCGGGTCGAGGCCGTCGGTGCGCGCGCCGCTGCGCCACAACGACACGAGCGCCGCGTCGACGAGCGCTGAGCGCGACCAGGTCCCGGCGGGCCGCCCACCGCGCCACCACGATCGCCACGCGACACCGTGCAGCGCGCACGCGACCGCGTACTCGTGCAGCGCCTCCGGGTCGGGCCCGGCCGCGGGTGCGGGCCCGACCTCGGCGACGAGCGTGCGCGCGAGGTCGTCGAGGTCCCCGGGCGCGAGGCCCACCTCGGCCACGACCCGGCGCCACGGGACACGGATCTGGCGCAGAGCCTGCGGCTCTGCCGGGGCGTGCAGCCCGAAGTCCAGGTGGGCACCCTCGGCGGACATCCCGAGACCGATCTCCTCCCAGCCGTGCCCGTCCCACGTCGTCGCTGGCAGGTCCGACCAGGGACCGGCGTGCTCGGCGTAGCTCGCGGTGCGGCGTAGGCCGTCGCGCGCGTTGAAGCCGAGCCGGGGGTCGTCGTCGTGCTCGACGAGGTTGGGCACGCTCAGGCCGAGCCGGACCGGTTCCACGGCGTAGAACAGCACCCGGGCGAGCACCTCGTCGTCGTCACGGTCGGCGTCGGGCGGGAGACCCGCGAGCGTCTCGCACGCGGACCGCGGCAGCAGCAGGCCCTGCGCCGGGACCCAGTCGCGCGCGCTCGCCTCGACGACCGCGTCCCCCCCGAGCGCGCCCATGCGGACCCGGAAGGCGCAGTTGGTGTCCCACTGCGCGTAGAACGCGAAACCCGCGTCGGGGTGGGCCGCCATCAGCACGGCGATCGCGTCGAGCAGGTCCGGAGCGAGGCGCACGTCGTTCTGCACGACGAGGTGGTGCGTGGCGTCCGGCGCGATCGACGACCAGGCCTCCCGCGACGTGCGCCACGGGTCCCCGCGGTCGGCCACCACGACGGGGTCCAGGGGGGCGAGGCGCTCGAGGATGTGCGGCAGGCGGGTGTCGAGGCGGTCGTTGTCCATGACGGCCGCGGAGACGCCGGTCGGGAACGTGCCCGGGCTGGTGCGCGAGGGCGCGTGCTCGGTGCCGTCGGGGGCGATCGTGCGCGTCGTCGTCATGTGCTTCCCTCGTGTCTCGTGGGCGAGGCCCTGCGGGAGCGCCTCCGGATGAGCTTTCGCGGGTCAGGTCGCCCGGGCTGTGCGGCGAGCGGGCCGCCGGTCCGTGCCGTACTGCGCGTACAGGCCCGACGGTGCGTGCGCATCGAGCAGCGCGTCGAACAGGTCGTCGACCTCGCCGGGGGTCAGGGTCGCCGAGGTCGCCGGGTCGAGCAGCGCCGCCTGGCGCGCCGGGGCGAGGTCGGACTCGATCGCCGCACGGGCGACGAGGTCGGCGACCGTGAGGAAGCCGCGCACGAGGCCGGCCACCTGCGGCGGCAGCGCCCCGACGGCGACGGGGTGCGCCTGGCCGCCCGCGATGTCGCACGGCACCTCGACACCGCTGCCGGGCGGCAGGTCGGGCAGCAGTCCTCGGTTCGGCACCGTCACCGAGACCCGGGTACGCGCGCCGGTCTCCAGCGCGTGCAGGATCTCGGTCGCGGGTTCCGGGTGCCGTCGGGGCACGGGGACGTGGCCGTCGCGGGCCGCGCGCGCGAGTTCCTCGTCCTCGCTGCGGTGCGCGCGGCGCACGTCGTCCGCGGTGCCCACGCGCACGCCGAGCCGGGCGAGCTCGGCGTCGTGCCGCATGACCCAGGGCAGGTACTCCGCGGGCTGGTCGCCGAGCTCGACCGGGAAGTACCCGAAGCGGTCCATGAGCTCCGCGGACAACGTCCGCGGGCCGGCCGCGACCGCCTCCCGCACCTTCGCGTACACCGAGGCCCCCGCGTGCTCGAACCGCAGCACGAACGTCTGGTGGTTCGCGCCCACGCTCACGGCGTCCACCGTGTCGTCGTCGAGACCGACGAGCCCTGCGAGGTACGCGTGCGTGTCCCGGACCGCGTGGCACAGACCCAGCACCTCGATGCCGGGCACCACGTCCGCGACGGCCCGGACCTGCGTCGACATCGGGTTCGTGTACGAGAGCAGCCGCGCCTCCGGGCAGCGCCGCGTCATCTCCTGTGCGACGGCCACCCCCACGGGGACGGTGCGCAGGCCACGGAAGATGCCGCCGATGCCGATCGTGTCCGCCGCGGTCTGTCGCACCCCGAACCGTGCGGCGACGTCGAGGTCCGTGCACGTCGCCTCGACCCCGCCGACCTCGAGCTCGGTCACGACGTAGCGGGCACCGGCGAGCGCGCCGGCGAGGTCCGTGCGCGCGTCGACCTCGACGTGCCGGGCGCCCGTGCCCGCCACGACGTGCTCGGCCACGCGCCGGACCTGCGCGAGCCGGTCGGTGTCCGGGTCGTGCAGCGTGATGCGGACCGCGCCGATCTCCGGGCGCGCGCACAGGTCCGCCACGTCGTCGCGGGCGAACTCGATGCTCTGCGCACCGACGAACGCGACAGTGAGTGCCATGGCACCGGACCTTCGCACCGAGGTGACGACCCGCACAAGCACGGATGTACCCGGGATGTATCCCCGACCGTGACGGTGGTGGGCGCCGCGGCGCCGGGCTCGCGGCGCCCGCCCGCACGTCGAGAGGGCTCACGCAGGCCAGGAGGTCGCCATGGACGAGGTCGAGGTCAAGGTCCGCACCACGCTCGCCCGCGTCGTCCCACCCGGGGTGGACGTCCCGGCGCTGCCTGCCGACGCGGACCTCGTCGAGGACGTCGGGCTCGACTCGCTGCGGGTCGTCGCCCTCCTGACGGGCATCGAGGATGAGCTCGGCGTCGAGTGCGAGCCCGACCTGCTCGACGAGCCGGGCCGCCGGTCCGTCCGCGCGCTCGTCGAGCACCTCTCCCCCCTGGTCGCCGACGCCCGTGGGGACGCGGCTCGCGCGGCGGGTACCGGGGACGACGCCCTGCGTTCGGCGACCGTCGAGGCCGAGCCGCTGGTGCGGTGAGCGGCGCCGCCGACGGTTCAGCCCGGGGCTGCTTGCGTCGCGGCCGGGACCAGCAGTCCGTGCTCGTCCGACGTACCCGTCCGACGCGGTCGCCCGGCGCGCGCCGTCCGGCGGACGCCATGCGGACATCCGCCGAGACCCGCCGCGCCGCCCGCTAGCCTGCGGACGTGGACACCCGTACGGCTGCGACCCGGCTCGTCGTCATGGACGTCGACTCCACGCTGATCACGGGCGAGGTCGTCGAGATGCTCGCGGCGCACGCCGGCACCGGGGAGCTCGTCACGCGGATCACGGAGCGGGCGATGCGCGGCGAGATCGACTTCGCGCAGTCCCTGCACGAGCGTGTCGCGACGCTCGCCGGGCTGCCGGTGTCCGTCTTCGCCGACGTGCTCGCCGAGGTCGAGCTCACGCCCGGGGCGCGCGAGCTCGTCGCCGAGCTCCACGCGCGCGGCTGGCCCGTCGGCCTGGTGTCCGGGGGCTTCGTGGAGATCGTGGGGCCCCTCGCGGCGGACCTCGGCATCGACCTCGTGCACGCCAACCGCCTCGAGGTGCGCGACGGGCGGCTCACCGGACACGTCGACGGGCCGGTCGTCGACCGCGCCGCCAAGGCCGTCACCCTGGCCGACTACGCGCGCCGATCCGGCGTGCCGATGGACCGCACGATCGCGATCGGCGACGGCGCCAACGACCTGGACATGCTGGCGGCGGCGGCGACGGGCATCGCGTTCAACGCCAAGCCCGTGCTGGTGGCCGCGGCCGACGCCGTGGTCCGCGACCGGCTGGACGCGGTCCTCTCGCTGGACGCGTTCGCGCTCTGAGCCGATCGGCTCCCGCGCGGCGCGTCACCGCGCTCAGGGGGTCGCGACGCCCGTGAGCCGCGCGGACCCGGCAGCGAGGTCCGACCACGACCCGTCGACCTCCAGGACGCTCCACGCGCCGGTGGGCACGCCCGTGCGCACGCGCGCCACCGCCGCGTCGTCGCTCGCCGGCCCCGCGAGCGTGGCCGCCACGTGCGACACGGTCGGCTCGTGCCCGACGACGAGCACGGTGCCCACGTCGTCCGGCACGCCACGCACGAGGCTGACGACGTCGGAGGCGCCCGCGTCGTAGAGCTCGTCGGTCACCGCCACGACCGGCGCGGCGGCACCGGAGGCCGTCAGCGCGGTACGCACCAGCTCCCAGGTCTGCCGCGTGCGCAACGCCGAGGAGCACAGCACGCTCCCGGGCGCGAGGCCGGCCTCGGCCAGCGCGGTACCGACGGCACTGGCCTGCCGCCGGCCGACGAGGGCCAGGGGCCGGTCGTGGTCGACGGCACCGCCGTGCTCGGCCTTGGCGTGCCGCAGGAGGACGAGTCGGTGCTGGGTCACCGCACCAGCGTCCCACCGCGCACGGCCACCCGGGTACCCGCGGGGCCGCGGCGGGGCGTGACGTACGTGACGCCGACGGTCACAGACCCATCGCGTGCACGCCACCGTCGACGTGCACGATCTCGCCGGTCGTCGCGGGGAACCAGTCGGACAGCAGCGCGGCGACGGCGCGGGCCGTCGGCTCGGGGTCCGTGACGTCCCAGCCGAGGGGCGCACGCTCGGGCCAGCCGCCCTCCATCGCCTCGAAGCCGGGGATGGACTTGGCGGCGGTGGTACGGATCGGGCCCGCCGACACGAGGTTGACGCGGATCCCCTGCGGGCCGAGGTCGCGCGCGAGGTACCGCGCGGTGGACTCGAAGGCCGCCTTCGCGACGCCCATCCAGTCGTAGACCGGCCACGCGTACCGGGCGTCGAAGGTGAGGCCGACGAGGCTGGAACCACGCGTCAGCAGCGGCTGGGACGCCACCGCGAGCGCCTTCAGCGAGTACGCGCTGACGTGCACGGCGGTCGCGACGTCCTCCCACTGCCCGGCGAGGAAGTTGCCGCCCATGACGGACTGCGGGGCGAACCCGATGGAGTGCACGACGCCGTCGAGGTGGTCCGCGTGCTCGCGCACCCGGTCCGCGAGCGCCGCCAGGTCGTCGGCCGACGTGACGTCGAGCTCGACGACGGGCGCCGCCTGGGGCAGCCGGCGCGCGATCGCCTGCGTGAGCCGCAGCTGGCGCCCGAACGACGTGAGGACGACCGTGGCGCCCTCCTGCTGCGCCAGGCGCGCGACGTGGAACGCGATCGAGCTGTCCGTCAGGACGCCCGTGACGAGCAGGGTCTTGCCCTCGAGCAGTGGCATGGTCCAGGCCTTTCGGTCGTCAGGACCGGCGCGCGCGGCGCCGGTGGTGCAGGTCGCGCGGGGTCAGTGCCCCATGCCGAGGCCGCCGTCCACGGGCAGCACGGCACCGGAGACGTACGCCGCGTCGTCCGACGCGAGGAAGTGCACGGCGGCAGCGACCTCGTCCGCGTGGCCGAAGCGGCCGACCGGGATGGAGCCGAGGTACGCCTGCTGCCGGTCGTCCGGCAGCGCCTGGGTCATGTCGGTGTCGATGAACCCGGGCGCGACGACGTTCGCGGTGATGCCGCGCCCGCCGAGCTCGCGCGTGATGGAGCGCGCCATGCCCACGAGCCCGGCCTTCGACGACGCGTAGTTGACCTGCCCGGGCGACCCGTACATGCCCACGACCGACGAGATGAGCACGATGCGCCCGCGCCGCGACCGGATCATGCCCTTGCTGGCGCGGCGCACGACGCGGAAGGCCCCGGCGAGGTTGACGTCGAGCACCTCGGCGAAGTCCTCGTCGGTCATGCGCATCAGCAGGCCGTCCCGGGTGACGCCGGCGTTGGCCACCACGACCTCCACGGGACCGTGCGCGGCCTCCACCTCGGTGAACGCCGCGTCGACGGAGGCCGTGTCGCGGACGTCGCCGCGGACCTCCAGGACGCCGTCGGGTGCGCCGCCCGAGCGCACGATGGTGGCCACCCGGTCGCCCGACGCCAGGAAACGCTGCGCGATGGCACGGCCGATGCCGCGGTTCGCGCCCGTCACCAGGACGCTGCGGGGCGCACGCTCGGTCACGGCGTCGGTGGGACCGGTGGGGGGTGTCGTCGCAGGCACGGGACACGACGCTAGCCGACCGGTGCGGGCGCACCGGGGTGCGCGTCGCCACGAGTTGCCGCGCCCATGTTGTGGGAGCCCCACAAACGTGGGGCGGGCCACAGGGCGCGGTGTCATCCGCGTGCGGCGCCTACGATCAGGTGTGAGCACACGTCGTCGCGGGGCACCGGCGCAGCCGGAGGTGCACCGGATCACGTCGGCCCCCGAACCGCTGGCCGACGACCTCGCGCGCCGCCAGCGCCGTTACCTGTGGCAGATGGGCGTGCGCGTCGTGTGCTTCGTCGCCGCCGGTCTGCTGTGGGGCCACGTGCCCGTGGCCGTGCCGATCGTCCTGCTCGTGGCCGCGACGGTGCTGCCGTACGTCGCGGTCCTGCTGGCGAACGCCGGCCGCGAGCGCCGGGACGAGCCCGGGGTGTTCTTCGAGGCCCGCGAGCTCGGCGCGGCGCCACGGCACGACGAGCTGGGGGGTGGACGGTGAGCGCGCAGGACGCGGGGCAGGACGGCGCCCCCGACACGGTCGGTGAGCTCGTGTGCAGCGCGCGGCGCTGCCGCGCCGAGCCCGCGTGGGGCGTGCTGTGGAACAACCCGCGGCTGCACACCCCGCAGCGACGCAAGGTCTGGCTCGCGTGCGACGAGCACCGCGAGCACCTCTCCGAGTACCTGCGGGTCCGCGACTTCCTGCGGGACGTCGTGCCCGTCGCCCACCTGGTCCGGGCCGAGCCGTGAGCGGTGCCCCGACCCCCCAGGTGACGACCGCCGCCGCACCCCCGACCGTCGACGACCTGCGCGCGGCGGCCCGCCGACGGGCCGTCGGCCTCGTCGTCGTCGCGGTCGTCGTCGCCGTGACCTGCACGTTCCTCGGGCGCTGGCAGTGGAACCGGTACGTCGCGCGTGACGCGGCCATCGCCGTGGTCCAGGCGAACTACGCGGCCGCGCCCGTCGACCTCGCGGACGTCGTCGCGGACCCGGACGCCCCGCTGCCCGACGCGGACGCGTGGCGCTCGGTGCAGGTGCGCGGACGCTACCTGCCCGACGCCACGGTGCTGCTGCGCAACCGGCCCGTCGGCGGCGCGCCGGCGTACCACGTCCTGGTGCCCCTGGTCGTCCAGGACGCGGCCCCCGGTGACTTCGGCGCGCCCGTCGCGGCCGGCCGGGTCCTCGTGGTCGACCGCGGCTGGGTGCCGATGGGCGAGGACGGTTCCGCGGCGGTCGACGTGCCGCCGCCGCCCGCGGGCGACGTGACCGTCACCGTGCGGCTGCGTCAGGGCGAGGCCGCGACGGACCGCGACGCACCCCCGGCGCAGGTCCAGGCGATCGCGCCCGCGCAGGTCCTGGCAGCGGGCGGCACGACGGGTGAGCCGTACGCGGCGTACGGCGGCCTCGTCGCGGAGCAGCCGGCGGCCGGCGAGACGCTCGGTGCCCTGCCGGCCCCGAGCACCGACCCCGGGTCGCACCTGTCGTACGCGTTCCAGTGGTGGGTGTTCGCGCTGGGGGGCCTGGTGGCGTTCAGCGTGGCGGCGCGGCGGGAGTGGGTGGCGGCCGACGCGCTCACCGCCGGCGCGCCCGCACCGCGCCCCGCACGTCCGCGCCGGGCCCCGGGGCGCGACGAGATCGACGAGGACGCCGAGATCGCGGCCCAGGAAGCCCGCCGGGACGTCGCTCAGGCCAGTGCGATGAGGTCCAGGTAGGCCGGGCTCCACAGGTCCTCGTCGCCGTCCGGCAGCAGCAGGACGCGCTCCGGCTCGAGCGCGGCGACCGCGCCCTCGTCGTGGCTGACGAGGACGACCGCGCCCTGGTAGCCGCGCAGCGCCGCGAGGATCTCCTCGCGCGACGCCGGGTCGAGGTTGTTCGTCGGCTCGTCCAGCAGCAGCACGTTGGCGCTGGACACCACGAGGGCCGCGAGCGCGAGCCGCGTCTTCTCGCCACCCGACAGGACGCGCGCGGGCTTGTCGGCGTCGTCGCCGGAGAACAGGAACGAGCCGAGCACGGACCGCACCTGGGTGTCGGTGAGGTCGGGGGCGGCGGTCCGCAGGTTCTCCACCACCGTGCGCGTCAGGTCGAGCGTCTCGTGCTCCTGCGCGTAGTAGCCGAGCTTCAGGCCGTGGCCGGGCTTCACCTCACCGGTGTCCGGCTCCTGCAGGCCACCGAGCATCCGCAGCAGCGTCGTCTTCCCGGCGCCGTTGAGCCCCAGGACGACGACCTTGCTCCCCCGGTCGATCGCGAGCGAGACGTCCGTGAAGACCTCCTGCGACCCGTACGACTTCGACAGCCCTTCGGCGGTCAGCGGCGTGCGACCGCACGGTGCGGGGTCCGGGAACCGCAGCTTGGCGACCTTGTCCGAGACGCGGGCGGCCTCGAGGCCCGACAGCATGCGCTCCGCACGGCGCGCCATGTTCTGCGCGGCGACCGCCTTGGTGGCCTTGGCGCGCATCTTGTCGGCCTGCGCGAAGAGCGTCGCGGCCTTCTTCTCGGCGTTGGCCCGCTCCCGGCGCCGCCGCTTCTCGTCGGTCTCGCGCTGCTGGAGGTAGGCGTCCCAGCCCAGGTTGTACTGGTCGAGCTGGGAGCGGTTCGCGTCGAGGTGGAACACCTTGTTGACCGTGGCGCGCAGCAGCTCGACGTCGTGGCTGATGACCACGAACCCGCCGGGGTACGCCTTGAGGTACTCGCGCAGCCAGACGATCGAGTCGGCGTCGAGGTGGTTGGTCGGCTCGTCGAGCAGCAGCGTGTCGGCACCCGAGAACAGGATGCGGGCGAGCTCGACGCGGCGGCGCTGGCCACCCGACAGCGTGCCGAGCTCCTGGCCCAGCACCCGGTCGTCCAGGCCCAGCGCGGCGGTGATGCGGTGGGCCTCGCTCTCGGCCGCGTAGCCACCGGCCGCCGTGAAGCGCGCCTCGAGCCGCGTGTACCGGTCCATCGCCTTGTCGCGCGTGGCGTCGTCCGCCGAGGCCATCGCGCCCTCGGTGTCGCGCATCGCGGTCAGCACCGCGTCCAGCCCGCGTGCCGACAGCACGCGGTCCATCGCCAGCTGCGTGAGGTCACCCGACGCGGGGTCCTGCGGGAGGTAGCCGACGTCGCCGCGGGAGATGTTCCCGGCCGTCGGCTGGGTCTCCCCCGCGAGCGCCTTCGTCAGCGTCGTCTTGCCCGCGCCGTTGCGTCCGACGAGGCCGATCCGGTCGCCCGAGGCGATCCGGAACGTCGTCGGTTCCAGCAGGAGGCGGGGGCCGACGCGCAGCTCGACGCCCGAAGCGGTGATCACAGGGGTGTTCCTCGGTTTCCTACGAGAAGACCGGCTGCGTTCTGGCCACCGGCACAAACGCCGACCATCTTACCGAGCCGCTAGCGTGGCGAGCGGTCGGCAGCCCGGCCACGACGGGTCCGAGGCCGCGTCGCTCCCCGCCCCGCCGCGTGCGGACGGTCGGGGCACGACGACGGTCCACCTCACCGGCGGGAGCCACGCATGTCCAGCACTTTCCCGGACGACGACGACACCGTCACCACCACTGCGCGCCCCGCGCCGTCCGCCACCCCGGTGCTCCTGCCCGACCCGCCCGCACCGCGGCCCGGCCACCGGACCAGCACCGACGTCGCGCTCGTGGCGACGTTCGCGGCGTTCGTCGCCGCGTGCGCGCTCGTGCCGGCGATCCCCACGGGCTCGGGCGTGCCGATCACCCTCCAGACGTTCGCGGTCGTCGTGGCGGGCCTGGTGCTGGGCGCACGCCGCGGCTTCCTGGCCGTCGCTCTCTACCTCGTCGTCGGCCTGGCGGGCGTCCCGGTGTTCGCCGAGATGACCGGCGGGCTGGGTGTGCTGGGCAAGCCGTCGGTGGGCTACCTGCTCGCGTTCCCGTTCGCCGCCGCCGTCGCGGGGTGGCTCGGCGGGCTCGCGCTGCGCACGCGGCCCGTGTGGCGCTTCCCCCTCCTGGTCGCCGCCGGGCTCGCCTCGTCGTTCCTCGTGACGCACCCCGCGGGGGTCCTCGGCCTCATGGCGCGGCTCGGCGTGGGCGTCCGGGAGGCGGTCGCGATCGACGCGGTCTACTGGCCCGGCGACGTCGTGAAGAACCTGCTCGCCGCCGGCGTGACGCTCGCGGTGCTGCGGGCGTTCCCGGACGTGCGACCCGGACGGCGCTCGCGCCCGTGATCGAGCTCGACGCCGCCGAGGTGACCGCGTGGTCCCCCGACCCCGCCGGCGGCCCGGACCGCGTCGTCCGGCTGCTCGGGCCGGTCTCGCTGCGCCTGGCCGAGCGACGCGTGGCGGTGGTCGGGGCCAACGGGTCGGGCAAGTCCACGCTGGCACGCCTCCTCAACGGGCTCGTCCTCCCCTCGGCGGGGCACGTGCGCGTCGATGGCCTCGACACCGCGAGCGACGGGGTGGCCGTGCGCCGCCGCGTCGGGTTCGTGTTCACCGACCCGGACGCCCAGATCGTCATGCCGACCCCGCTGGAGGACGTGGCGCTGTCGCTGCGGCGCACGGTGCCGGACGCCCGGGAGCGCGAGGCGCACGCGCTGGCCGTTCTCGACAGGTTCGGGCTCGCGGACCGCGCGCACGTCTCGGTGCACGCGCTGTCCGGCGGCCAGCGCCAGCTGCTGGCCCTGGCTGCCGTGCTGGCGACCGACCCGGCCGTGCTGGTCTGCGACGAGCCGACCACCTTGCTCGACCTGCGCTGGCGCACGCACGTGGACCGGCTGCTCGCGTCGTTGGAGCAGCAGGTCGTGCAGGTGACGCACGACCTCGAGGCCGCGGCCCGCGCGGAGCGGGTGCTGGTGGTCGACGACGGTCAGGTGGTCGCGGACGACGAGCCCGGGCCGGCGATCGCCGCCTACCGCGCGCTCATGGGCGCCGCCGTGGCGGCCGCGCCGTGACCGCAGGCCGGCCGCTGCGTCCGCCGTGGGCGGGCCCGCTGGGCCTGCACCACCCCGGCAGCAGCGTCGTGCACCGCCTGCCCGCCGGCCTCAAGCTCGGGCTGCTGGCCGGTGTCGGCGTGGGTGTCGCCGTGCCGGCGGGACCCGTCACGGCAGTGGCCGGGCTCGTCCTGGTCGTCGGTGCCACGGCCGTCGCCCGCGTGCCCTGGCACCGGACGACGCGCGGCCTGCTGCCCGTGGTCGTCACGGCCGCAGTGCTCGGCGCGTACCAGACGTGGGTGCGCGGTCCTGCCGTCGGTGCCGAGCTCGCGCTCGACCTCGTGACGCTCGTCCTGGCCGGCACGCTCGTGACGGCGACCACCCGGGCGGACGACCTGCTGGCGGCCGTCGCCCGCGCGGCCCGTCCGCTGCGGCACGTGGGGCTGCACCCCGAGACCGTGTCCCTGGCGGTGGGACTCTTCCTGCGGACCGTCCCCGTGCTCGTCCACGTCACCGGTGAGGCCCGCGACGCGGCGCGGGCGCGCGGGCTCGAGCGCGACCCGCGCGCGGTCGTCGTGCCGGCCGCCGTCCGCATGGTCGGGCACGCGCGGACCACGGGCGACGCGCTGGCGGCCCGGGGCCTGGCGGACTGAACGCTCGACCAGGAGCACGGCCCTCGACGCCTCTCTGGCCGCGCGCCATCCCGTGGCCGCCGTTAGCGTGTGCGCGTGACTTTCAGCGAGGGTGGCAGCTTCGAGGGTGGCCGGGTCCGGCGGCACGGCCGCGGCGGTGCGATCGCGGGAGGCGGCGGCCTCGTCGGGATCATCGCCCTGGCGATCTTCCTGTTCACCGGCCAGGACGTGTCCGGCGTGATCGGCGGCGGCCAGCAGGGCGGCGGCGGACAGGTCGAGGACGTCGGCGACTGCACGGTCGAGCAGGCGAACTCCGATCCCCTGTGCCGGTTCTCGGCGACCGTGCAGTCGCTGGACGCGTTCTGGGGCCCCACCGTCCCGGCGGGCACGGCGTTCGCGGCCCCCGGGGCGAATGCGTTCGAGGGCGGCATCGCCACCGGCTGCGGCCAGGCCTCGTCGGCGACGGGTCCGTTCTACTGCCCGGCCGACCAGGGCATCTACCTCGACACCTCGTTCTTCCAGCTGCTGCAGCAGCAGTTCGGCGCCCAGGGCGGCCCGCTCGCGGAGATGTACATCTACGCCCACGAGTACGGGCACCACATCCAGAACCTCACGGGCGTGTTCGCCGAGGCCGACCGCAGCGGCGGCGGGGCCGAGTCGGACTCGGTGCGCGTGGAGCTGCAGGCCGACTGCTACGCCGGCATGTGGGCGGGCGACGCCGCAACCCGGATCGACCAGGACCGGGGCGTGACGTTCCTCGAGCCGATCACCGCCGAGCAGCTCGCCCAGGCGCTCGACGCGGCGGCCGCAGTGGGTGACGACCACATCCAGCAGCAGTCGGGTGGCGGGGTGGACCCCGACACCTGGACCCACGGGTCCAGCGAGCAGCGCCAGAAGTGGTTCACGACCGGCTACGAGCAGGGCTCGCTCGCCGCGTGCGACACCTTCGCGACCGACACCCTCTGACGGCGCGCACCTCTCACCAGGTGGCGGCCGGCGCCGGAGAGCGATCGACCCCTCACCACAGGTGGTGAGAGGTCGATCCAGTCCTGTCCGCGTCAGATGTTGAAGCCCAGCGCCCGCATCTGCTCGCGCCCGTCGGGCGTGATCTTCTCCGGGCCCCACGGCGGCATCCACACCCAGTTGATGCGGAACCCGTCGACGACGCCGTCGAGCGCCTGCGCCGACTGGTCCTCGATGACGTCGGTCAGCGGGCACGCGGCCGACGTGAGGGTCATGTCGATGACCGCCGTGTTGGTCTGGTCGACGACGACGCCGTAGACCAGGCCGAGGTCGACGACGTTGATGCCGAGCTCGGGGTCGATGACGTCGCGCATCGCCTCCTCGACGTCGGCCGCGGTCGCGGCGCCGGTGGTGGGGGCGGGGGTGATCGGTTCGGTCGTCATGCGTCCTCCGTCGTACGGGCACCGGACAGGATGAGGGCGTCGGCCAGCGCGACCCAGCCGAGCTGGGCGCACTTGACGCGGGCGGCGTAGCGCGAGACGCCGACGAAGGCCGCGGCGTCGCCGAGTGCGTCCTCGGCGTCGGCGGACAGGGCGGCGCCCTGCGACTGCATCATCTCGCGGAACGTCGCGGCCAGCCGGTCGACGGTGGGCAGGTCCTGCCCGACGACCAGGTCGTGCAGCACGGAGGTCGAGGCCTGGGAGATCGAGCAGCCCTGGCCCTCCCACGCGACCTCGCGCACGACGGGGACGTCGCCGTCCGTGTCGACGTCGACGTGCAGCGTCACCTCGTCGCCGCACGTCGGGTTGACCTGGTGCGACGTCGCGGCGCAGGTGCCGTGCCCGGCCGCGGCGACCCCGACGGCCGTCGCGCCGGCGGGCAGCCCGCGGCCGTGCGGGTGCTTCGCGTGGTCGAGGATGACCTGCTGGTACAGCTGCTCCATGGCCGAGCTCACGCAGGCCTCCTGTCCGTCGTCGTGTCCTGCAGTCCGAAGAACGCCCGGACCCCCGCCAGCGCTTCCCGGAACGCCGCGACGTCCTCGGCCGTCGTGTAGACCCCCGCGCTGGCGCGGGCCGTCGCGGCGACGCCGAAGCGCCGGTGCAGCGGCTGGGCGCAGTGGTGACCCACCCGCACCGCGACCCCCGCGTCGTCCAGCACCTGGCCCACGTCGTGCGCGTGCACGCCGTCGACGACGAACGACACCGCGGCGAGCCGGTCGACGTTCTCGGTGGGGCCCAGGACGCGCACCCCGGGCACCGACGCGACCGCCTCCAGCAGCAGCCCCGCCAGGTGGTGCTCGTGCGCCGCCACCGCGGGCATCCCCAGCTCCGCGAGGTACTGCGCGGCGGCGCCCAGCGCGACGGCCTGCGACACCATCTGCGTCCCGGCCTCGAACCGCTGGGGCGGCGGCGCGTACGTCGTCGACTCCATGGTGACGACCTCGACCATCGACCCGCCGGTCGTCACCGGGGGCATCGCCTCGAGCAGCTCGCGCCGCCCGTACAGCGCGCCCACGCCCGTGGGGCCGTACATCTTGTGCCCGGAGAACGCCGCGAAGTCCACACCGAGAGCGCCCAGGTCGACGGGCAGGTGCGGCACCGACTGGCACGCGTCGAGCACCGTGAGCGCACCGACCTCGCGCGCACGGGCGACGAGCGCCTCGACGGGCGTGATCGCACCGGTCACGTTGGAGGCGTGGGTGAAGGCGAGCACCCGGGTGCGGTCCGTGACGACGGTCGCGAGGTCCTCGAGGCGGATCCGGCCGTCGTCGTCGACGCCGAGCCAGCGCAGCGTCGCCCCGGTCCGCGCCGCGAGCTCCTGCCACGGGACGAGGTTCGCGTGGTGCTCGGCCTCGGTGACGACGATCTCGTCGCCCGGCGTCAGGGCGAACCGACGTGCCGCCTCTCCCCCGCGGCCGAGCGAGGCGTTGGACATCGCGTAGGCCACGAGGTTGATCGCGGCGGTCGCGTTGGACGTCCACACGAGCTCGCCCGGCGACGCCCCGACGAAGTCCGCGACGCGCGCACGCGCGTCCTCGAACGCCTCGGTGGCCTCCTCGGCGAGCTGGTGCGCGCCGCGGTGGACGGCCGCGTTGCGGCGCACGTAGAAGTCCTGCTCGGCGTCGAGGACGACCTCGGGCTTCTGCGACGTCGCGCCGCTGTCGAGGTAGACGAGCGGGCGGCCGTCGCGCAGCGTGCGCTCCAGCAGGGGGAAGTCGGCGCGCACAGCCGTCAGCTCGGCCGCCGACAGCGTCGGCGTGCCGAGGGACTCCAGCGTGCTGGTCATGGGTCCTCCGGGCGGACGGGAGGCGGCCGACGGTGCGCCACGGCGCGGTGGGACGGTCGCCCAGGGACGGGTGTGCGGCGGCCGCCGGGTGACCGGCGGCCGCCGCGACGGCTCAGGCCGAGGTGCCGGCCGGCAGGAAGCGGTCGTAGCCCTCGTTCTCGAGGCGCTCGGCCAGCTCCGGGCCACCCTCCTCGGCGATGCGCCCGTCGACGAAGACGTGCACGAAGTCGGGCTGGATGTACCGCAGGATGCGCGTGTAGTGCGTGATGAGCAGCACGCCCACGTCGCCGCCGGCCTTGACCCGGTTGACGCCCTCGGACACGACGCGCAGCGCGTCGACGTCGAGACCGGAGTCGGTCTCGTCGAGGATGGCGAACCGGGGCTTGAGCAGCTCCATCTGCAGGATCTCGTGGCGCTTCTTCTCACCGCCGGAGAAGCCCTCGTTGACCGAGCGCTCCGCGAACGAGGAGTCCATGCGCAGGTCGTCCATCGCCGCACGCACGTCCTTGACCCACGTCCGCAGCGGCGGCGCCTCGCCGTCGATCGCGGTCTTGGCGGTGCGCAGGAAGTTCGAGACCGAGACGCCCGGCACCTCGACGGGGTACTGCATGGCGAGGAACATCCCGGCGCGGGCGCGCTCGTCGACGCTCATCGCGAGGACGTCCTCGCCGTCGAGCAGCACGGTGCCCGACGTGATCTGGTACTTCGGGTGACCGGCCAGCGAGTACGCCAGCGTGGACTTGCCGGACCCGTTGGGGCCCATGATCGCGTGGGTCTCGCCGCTGGTCACGGTGAGGTCGACGCCGCGCAGGATCGGCTTGGCGCCTTCCTTCGTCTCGACGCTGACGTGCAGGTCGCGGATCTCCAGGGTGGACATCTCGGGTACTCCTCGGGGTCAGAGCGGGGCGTCGACGTCGACGAGCACACGCTCGCCGTCGACGGTCACGGGGTAGACGGGGACGGGCTTGATCGCGGGCGGCGACAGCGGCTTGCCGGAGCGCAGGTCGAACCTCGACCCGTGCAGCCAGCACTCCACCGTGCAGTCCTCGACCTCGCCGTCGGACAGGGAGACGGCACCGTGCGAGCAGATGTCGCTGATCGCGTGCCAGTCGCCGGACTCGTCGCGGACGACGGCGACCTCGACGGGTCCCGCCTCGCCCTCGAGCTCGACGCGCAGCGCACCGGCGACCGGCACGTCCGCGGTGTAGCAGGCCAGCTGGGCGCTCATGCACGCTCCGTGGTGGCGGCCGCGTCCGAGCCCTCGACCTGCGGGACGATGCCGAGGATCTCGCTCATCGACTTCTCGAGCTCGGCGTCGATCGACGCGATCAGGCGCTCCTCGACCTCCGGCACACCGATCTGCGAGATGAGCTCGGCGAAGAACCCGCGCACGACGAGCCGACGCGCGTCGGTCTCGGGGATGCCGCGGGACCGCAGGTAGAACAGCTGCTCGTCGTCGAACCGGCCCGTGGCGCTGGCGTGGCCCGCGCCCTCGATGACACCGGTCTCGATCTCGAGGTTCGGCACCGAGTCGGCCCGCGCCCCGTCGGTGAGGACGAGGTTGCGGTTCAGCTCGTACGTGTCCGTGCCCTCGGCGGCCGCGCGGATCAGCACGTCGCCGACCCACACGGTGTGCGCGCCCGCACCCTGCAGGGCGCCCTTGTACGTCACGCGCGAGATGCAGTTCGGCACCGCGTGGTCGACGAACAGACGGTGCTCCTGGTGCTGGTCCGCGTCCGCGAAGTACATGCCGAGGGCCGTGACGGACGCGCCCTCGCCGACGAACTCGGTGTCCGGCGTGACGCGCACGACGTCGCCGCCCAGCGTGACGACGATGTGCTTGACGGTCGCGTCGCGCCCGATCCGCAGCCGGTGGCTCGCCGCGTGGACGGAGCCCGGGGCCCAGTCGTGGACCGACACGACGGTCAGGTGCGCACCGTCCTCCGCGACGATCTCGACGGTCTCGGTGAGGTTGGCGTGCCCGACGTGGTCGAGGACGACGACGCCCTGCGACATCGGCTCGGCGTGCAGCAGCAGGTGCGCCGCGGTCGGCTCGAGGGGCGCGTCGGCCAGACCGGCGCCCTCGATGCCCTCGACGACGACCGAGGTGACCTTGGAGGAGACAGACTCGCGGGGCAGCGTCACGACCGTCGCGCGGTCGAACGACGCCCACGCGGTCGCGGCGGCCCGGTCGCCCGGCTTGCCGGCGGTGCCGAGACGCACGTCGTCGCGGTCGACGATCTCGACGCGGACCTCCGGCGACTCGACGACGGTCGTGAGCACACCGCGACCGCTCAGCACGCCGTCGCTCGCCGCGGCGAACAGACCGGCGAACCGGTCGACGGGTGCGAAGCGCCACTCCTCCTCGCGCCCGTTGGGCACGGGGAAGTCCGCGACGTCGAAGCTCGTGGGACGCGACGCGCGCGACGCCTCGGGCACGACGCCGCCGTGCGTGTGGGCGCCGTCGGCGACCGCACGCGAGTGGTCGGTCGAGAGGCCCGCGGTCGGGACCGGCTCGTTCGTGGTGGTCGTCATCAGCCGACGGCCCCTTCCATCTGCAGCTCGATGAGGCGGTTGAGCTCGAGCGCGTACTCCATGGGCAGCTCGCGCGCGATGGGCTCGACGAACCCGCGCACGATC
The DNA here is from genome assembly GCF_024508275.1 of Cellulomonas wangsupingiae. NCBI lineage: Bacteria > Bacillati > Actinomycetota > Actinomycetes > Micrococcales > Cellulomonadaceae > Cellulomonas > Cellulomonas wangsupingiae. The sequence continues at coordinate 1,845,073 of NZ_CP101989.1, read as the reverse complement.
ATGGCCATGGCCTCGGTCTCGGCCATGCCTCGGGACATGAGGTAGAACAGCTGGTCCTCGCTCACGCGGGACACCGTGGCCTCGTGGCCCATCGACACGTCGTCCTCGCGGACGTCGACGTACGGGTAGGTGTCCGAGCGGGAGATCTGGTCGACGAGCAGCGCGTCGCACAGCACGTTGGACGCGGAGTGCTCGGCACCCTCGAGGATCTGCACGAGGCCGCGGTACGACGTGCGGCCGCCGCCGCGGGCCACCGACTTCGACACGATCGAGCTCGACGTGTGCGGCGCCGCGTGCACCATCTTCGAGCCCGCGTCCTGGTGCTGGCCCTCGCCGGCGAACGCGATCGACAGCGTCTCGCCGCGCGCGTGCTCGCCCATGAGGTAGATCGCGGGGTACTTCATGGTCACCTTGGAGCCGATGTTGCCGTCGACCCACTCCATCGTCGCGCCCTCGGCCGCGGTCGCCCGCTTGGTGACGAGGTTGTAGACGTTGTTCGACCAGTTCTGGATCGTCGTGTACCGCACGCGGGCGTTCTTCTTGACGATGATCTCGACGACCGCGGAGTGCAGCGAGTCCGACTGGTAGATCGGGGCGGTGCAGCCCTCGACGTAGTGCACGTACGAGCCCTCGTCGGCGATGATCAGCGTCCGCTCGAACTGGCCCATGTTCTCGGTGTTGATCCGGAAGTAGGCCTGCAGCGGGATCTCGACGTGGACACCCGGCGGGACGTAGACGAACGAGCCGCCGGACCACACCGCGGTGTTGAGCGACGCGAACTTGTTGTCGCCGGGCGGGATGACCGAGCCGAAGTACTGCTCGAAGATCTCCGGGTGCTCGCGCAGCGCGGTGTCGGTGTCGAGGAAGATGACGCCCTGCTCCTCGAGCGACTCCTGGATCTGGTGGTAGACGACCTCGGACTCGTACTGCGCCGCGACGCCCGAGACGAGCCGCTGCTTCTCGGCCTCCGGGATGCCGAGCCGGTCGTACGTGTTCCTGATGTCCTCGGGCAGGTCCTCCCAGCTGGTGGCCTGCTTCTCCGTCGACCGCACGAAGTACTTGATGTTGTCGAAGTCGATGCCCGACAGGTCCGCACCCCACCAGGGCATGGGCTTCTTGTCGAACAGCCGCAGGGCCTTCAGGCGCGTCTTGAGCATCCACTCGGGCTCGTTCTTGAGCCGCGAGATGTCGCGCACGACGTCCTCGGACAGGCCGCGGCGTGCGACGGAGCCCGCGACGTCCGGGTCGTGCCAGCCGAAGGTGTAGTTGCCGATGGAGGCGATGGCCTCGTCCTGGCTCAGCGGCTCACCGGTCGCCGGCCGGGTGGCCGTGTCGTCCGTGGGTGCGCTCATCGTGTCGGTCCTTCCGTCGAGTGCACGGGGGCGGGTGGGGCGGGGATGGAGGGCGGGACGCCGGGCTCGCTGCCCGGCCTCGCGGTGCCCGGTGGGTCGTGGTGGCCGGGTGGGTCCGTACCGTCGCCGGCCGGCGCCCGGGTCGGGACCGTCGGGATGCTCGTGGTGCACACGTGGCCGCCCGAGGTCAGGGTCGACAGCCGCTGCACGTGCACGCCGAGCAGCCGCCCGAACGCGCGGGTCTCGGCCTCGCACAGCTGCGGGAACTGGGCGGCGACGTCCTGGACCGGGCAGTGCCCCTGGCACAGCTGGACGACCGTGCTGCCGGGCACGGGCCGGGCCGAGGCGGCGTACCCGTCGTCCGCGAGCGCCTGCGCGAGCGCCTCGGCGCGGGCCGTGACGTCGTCCCCCGCGGCGTCGACGGCCGCGGCGTGACGCTCCTCGAGCTCGCGCACGCGGTGCTCGGCGAACTGCTGCACCGCCTGCGGCCCGACCGCGTCGGCGAGGAAGCTCAGCGCGTCGTTCGCGATCTCGGCGTAGCGCTGCGACAGCGCGGCCTGGCCCTGGCCGGTCACGACGTAGCGCCGCGCCGGCCGCCCGCGGCCGCGGGTTCCGGCGGGACCGCGGTGCACCGCGACCTGGTCGGCCTGCTCGAGCGCCTGGAGGTGGCGGCGCACGCCGGCCGCCGCGAGGTCGAGGGCACCGGCGAGGTCGGCCGCGCTGACAGGTCCGTCGGCCGCGACGATCTGGAGGATCCGGCGGCGCGTGGAGGCGTCGTGGTCGCTCGCCGCGTCGGAGGCGCGGTCGGTGACGGGCATCAGACCGCTCATGCGCACCTCCCGGGAGCCGACGTGGATCTCGCAGCACGGCGGCACGGGCCGGTGCGGTGGGCGCTCCGTGGCACCCGATATCGGCAACATCCTTGTTGCCGAAATCCATCCCCGCAAGGAAGGCATACCTTCGTGGGCCGTCCGCCCAGGTGGGCGCCCTGTCAGACCCGACCGGGCCGGGACCGCACCCGGGCGGCGCGAACCGCAGCCGCCTCGAGCGCGATCCGGCTCGACTCCACCTGGTCCGCCGGCGCCCCGTCCCGCGTGCGACGTTCGAGCGCTGAGGAGAACAGGTGCACCGCCTCGGCGTCACGGCCGGCGTCGAAATGCATCGCGCCGTGCACCTGGTCGGCGAACGCCAGCACAGCCGAGCAGTCCCGCCGCGCCACGTCGTCGCCCCGCGACGCGTCGTCGGCGACCCGGGCGGCGCGCCTGACCGCCTCGACCGCCTCGTCGGCGGCGTCGAGCCGGCCGCGCCGGTGCATGACCTGGGCGAGCCGCAGCAGCGGCCGCCACGCGGTGGGCGGCACGCCGCCGGCCGCGGCGAGGGGGAGCTCGGCGAGCGACCCGGGCCCGGCGTGGCGCGCGCTGTCCGCCCACGCGAGGCGCTCGGCGGACGCGAGCGCACCCAGGATCCGCAGCCACACGACGCGCTCGCCGTCCCCGTCGGCGCCCTGACGCTCGAGCTCCTCGACGCGCTCCCACGTCGCGCCGACGTCCTGCGGGACCTCCCGCAACGTCGTCGTGTCGATGCGGTACCCGACCACCGACCCTCCTGCGACCACCCGGGGCGTACAGGGACGATCCGGACACCGCGTCCCCTGCCGCCGTACGGTAGGGCGCCCCTGCAGCCCGCCGCGAGCCTGTCCAGGTGCCAGGACGCGGCTGCGCCGGGCGCCTGAGGAACGCGCGACCGCCTAGACTCGCGCCCCGTGCCGCACTCCCCTGCCGTCGAGGTCCGCGGCCTCGTCAAGAGGTACGACGGTCGCGCCGTGGTCGACGGCCTCGACCTGACCGCGTCCGCCGGCCAGGTCACCGCCGTCCTCGGCCCCAACGGCGCCGGCAAGACGACGACGGTCGAGTGCTGCGAGGGCCTGCGTGCGCCCGACGGGGGCACCGTGCGCGTCCTCGGGCTCGACCCCGTCGCCGACGCGGCCGCCCTGCGGCCCGCCGTCGGGGTGATGCTGCAGGACGGCGGCCTGCCGACAGGCGTGCGGGCGCGCGAGATGCTCGACCACGTGGCACGCATGTACTCCCGGCCGCTCGACACGGACACCCTGGCCGAGCGCCTGGGCCTCGACGCGTTCGCGCGCACGACCGTGCGGCGGCTGTCCGGCGGCCAGCGCCAGCGGCTGGCCCTCGCGGTCGCCGTGGTGGGACGCCCCCGCGTCGTGTTCCTCGACGAGCCGAGCGCCGGGATGGACCCCCAGTCCCGGCTCGCCGTGTGGGAGCTGGTCCGCGAGCTGCGCGACGGCGGTGCGGCGGTGATCCTCACGACGCACCTCATGGAGGAGGCGGAGGACGTCGCCGACCACGTGGTCGTCGTCGACCACGGCACCGTCCTCGCGCGGGGCAGCGTCCCGGAGCTGCTCGCCGCCGGCGTCGAGCCCGGCAGCACCGCGACGCTCGTCGTGCACACCGCGAGCGACGTCGACCCGACGGGGCTGCGCGAGCGGCTCGGCGAGCGGTTCGTGGTGGAGCGCCGGTCCGGGACGTCCCTGACGGTGACCGGCGCGGTCGTGCCCGCCACGGTGGCGACCACCGCCGCGTGGCTCGCCGAGCGCGACGTCCTCGTGACCCGCCTCGACCTGGGACGTCGCACGCTCGAGGACGTCTTCCTCGACCTGACCGGCCGGAGCCTGCGATGACGACCACCACCGACGGCGCCGCCGCGGCCGCCACGCCCGCCGCGGCACCCGTCGCGCGCCGCGTGGCGGCGCAGGCCGGGTTCGAGGCGCGCATGATCCTGCGCAACGGCGAGCAGGTGCTCGTGGCCGTGGTCATCCCCGTGCTCGCGCTCGTCGGGCTCGTGCGGGCCTCCTTCATCGACATCGAGACCGGCGGTGCGGCGCGCGTCGACCTGCTGGCACCCGGCGTCCTGGCCCTCGCCGTGATGACCGCGTCGTTCACGTCCCAGGCCATCGCCACGGCCTTCGACCGCCGCAACGGCGTGCTGCGCCTGCTGGCGACGACACCGCTGGGCCGTGGAGGGCTGCTGGCCGGCAAGGTGCTGGGGGTGCTCGCCGTCGAGGCCGTCCAGGTGGTGCTCATCGCGGGCGCGGCGCTGGCGCTCGGGTGGCGCCCCGACCCGGGCGGCGCGCTGCCGGCGCTGGTGGGTCTGGTGCTCGGGACCGCGGCCTTCACGGCCCTGGCCCTGCTCGTGGCGGGCACGCTGCGCGCCGAGGCCGTGCTCGCCCTGGCGAACCTCCTGCTGCTCGTGCTCGCGCTCGGCGGTGGTGTGATCCTGCCCGCCGAGCGGCTTCCCGGACCGTTCGCGAGCCTGGCCGCCTGGCTCCCGTCCGGCGCGCTCGGGGACGTGATGCGCGGCGCGCTGGTCGACGGCGCGCTGCCGTTGCTGCCGGCGCTCGTGCTCGTCGGCTGGACGACCGTCCTCGGCGTGCTCGCCGCACGGCTGTTCCGCTGGCACTGACCGGCGTCCGGCGAGCCCCGGCCGGAGCCACCGCGCTGAGACGTACGCCGCACGACGCCGTCGTGCGGACACGCCGAGCCGCTGGGCCGGGCGTCATACCCTGGACCCCGTGACCAGCACCGCCCCGCCGCCCTCGCCGGAGTCGTCCCCCGCACCGGCGGCGCCCACAGGCCGCGCCCGGGCGGCCGTCGTGAGGCTCGACGCGACCCTCGAGCGCCTGCGGCCGCGGTGGACCACCCGCGCGGTGATCGCGAACCTGGTCGCGCAGATCGGGATCGTCGTCACCGGCGGCGCGGTGCGCCTGACGGGATCGGGCCTCGGCTGCTCGACGTGGCCGGCCTGCGAACCGGGGCGCTTCGCGCCCGAGTTCCACGCCGCGATGGGGATCCACCCGCTCATCGAGTTCGGCAACCGGACGCTGACCGGTGTGCTCGTCGTGCTCGCCGTGGCGGTCGCGCTGCTCGCCGGACGTGACGCCTCCCGCTCGCGGGAGTACCGCGCGTGGGCGTGGGCGCCGATCGTCGGCGTCCTGGTGCAGGCCGTGATCGGCGGCATCACCGTGCTGGTGGACCTGCACCCGGCGGTCGTCGGTTCGCACTTCCTGCTGTCGATGGTCCTCGTCGCCGTCTCGGCCTGGGTGCTGGTCCGCACGCGGGAGGGCGACGGGCCGCCCACCCCCGTGGTGGACCCCCGCGTCCGGACGCTCGCGCGCGGTCTCGTGCTCGTCGGTGCCGTCATGCTCGTGCTGGGCGTGGTGGTCACCGGGGCGGGGCCGCACTCCGGCGACGACGAGGTCGGGTACCGCTTCGCCGTCGACCCCTACGCCATGGCACGCGTCCACGCGCTGTCGGTGTGGGCGTTCGTCGGCACGCTCGTGGTCGTCGTGGCGCTGCTCGCGCGCGCGCGGGGCACCGAGGCCCCGTCGTACGACCGCGTCGACGGGAGCCTCCAGCCGGCGCGCGGTGTCGCGCCGCTCGCGACCGGCCCCGTCACGAGCGTGGCCCGGCCGCTGCGCTCGGCGCTCGCGCTGCTCGGCGTCTCGCTCGCCCAGGGCCTCGTCGGCTACGTCCAGCTCTTCACCGGGCTGCCGATCGCGCTGGTCAACCTGCACATGCTCGGCGCGGCGGTCCTCACGGCCGCGCTGGCCCTCTTCCTCGGCACGCTGCGGCGCCGGAGCGCATGAGCACGCGCGGGGCCCGTGACCGGGCCCCGCGCAGCCCGCTCAGGCGGGCGTGACCTCCACGAGACCGGACCAGCCGGCCGCGCGCGCGGCGGCTGCCGCCAGCGCACCCGTCACCGTGGTCGGGCAGTGCAGGCGCCCGGCCATGACCCCGGCGACGACGTCGTCCAGCGGCACCCAGACGGGCACGATGTCGGCCTCCTCCTCGCCGCGCACGTAGCGGTCGGCCTCCGGCACGGGCGTCAGGCCCCGCGCCAGGAAGACCGTGATCCGCTCGTCGGAGCCGCCGGGAGAGCTGAAGAACTCCGCGAGGCGCCACCAGCGCGCCGCCTGGAGGTCCGCCTCCTCGGCGAGCTCGCGCGCGGCCGCCGTGACGAGGTCCTCGCCCTCGACGTCGAGCAGGCCCGCGGGCGGCTCCCAGAGCACGTGCCGGACCGGGTGCCGGTACTGCGAGAGCAGCAGCACCCGGTCGTCGTCGTCGAGCGCGATGACGGCCACCGCACCGGGGTGGTCGACGTACTCGCGCACCACGTCGCCGTCGTCGAGGCGCACGGTGTCCGACACCAGGTCCGACACGCGCCCGCCGTGCAGCACCCGGTGCTCGACGACCTCCCGTTCGCGCGGGACGTCGACCAGCGGCTCCGCGGTCACGCGCCGGCCCGCGCGGCGAGCGCCGCGCCGACCAGGCCGGCGAACAGCGGGTGCGCGCGCGTGGGCCGCGACTTGAACTCCGGGTGCGCCTGGGTGGCGACGTAGTACGGGTGCTCCTCGCGCGGCAGCTCGACGAACTCCACGAGCGATCGGTCGGGCGACACCCCGGAGATGACGAGACCCGCCGCCTCCAGCTTGTCGCGGTAGGCGTTGTTCACCTCGTACCGGTGCCGGTGCCGCTCGGAGACGCGCTCGGTGCCGTACACCTCGGCGACGACCGAGCCGGGCAGGAGCTTGGCGTCGTACGCGCCCAGACGCATCGTGCCGCCCAGGTCACCCGCGCCGTCGACGATGGCCAGCTGCTCGTCCATCGTCGCGATGACCGGGTGCGGCGAGTCGGGGTCGAACTCGGACGACGACGCGCCCTCGAACCCCGCGACGTTGCGCGCGTACTCGATCACCATGCACTGCAGACCGAGGCACAGGCCGAGCGTGGGCACCTTCCGCTCGCGCGCCCACCGCAGGGCACCGAGCTTGCCCTCGATGCCGCGGACGCCGAACCCGCCGGGCACGAGCACGGCGTCGACACCGCCGAGCGCCTCCTGCGCGCCCTCGGGGGTCCGGCAGTCGTCGGACGGCACCCACCGGATCGTCACGCGGGCGTCGTGGTGGAAGCCGCCGGCGCGCAGCGCCTCGGTGACCGACAGGTAGGCGTCGGGCAGGTCGATGTACTTGCCGACGAGGGCGATCTCGAGCTGGTGCGCCGGGGCGTGGACCCGCGTGAGCAGCGCGTCCCACCCGCTCCACTCGACGTCGCGGAACGGCAGCCCGAGACGCTGCACGACGTACGCGTCGAGGCCCTCGGAGTGCAGCACGCGCGGGATGTCGTAGATGCTCGGCGCGTCCTTCGCGGTGACGACGCCCTCGACGTCGACGTCGCAGAACAGCGCGATCTTGCGCTTGATGGACTCGGGGACCTCGCGGTCGGCCCGCAGCACGATCGCGTCGGGCTGGATGCCGATGCTGCGCAGCGCGGCGACCGAGTGCTGCGTCGGCTTGGTCTTCAGCTCGCCCGACGGGCCGATGTACGGCAGCAGCGACACGTGCAGGAAGAACACGTTGTCGCGGCCGAGGTCGTGGCGCACCTGGCGCGCGGCCTCCAGGAACGGCTGGGACTCGATGTCACCGACGGTGCCACCGATCTCCGTGATGATCACGTCGACGCCGTCGCTCGCCTGCGACCGCATGCGCGTCTTGATCTCGTCGGTGATGTGCGGGATGACCTGCACCGTGTCGCCCAGGTACTCCCCGCGCCGCTCCTTGGCGATCACGTTGGAGTACACCTGGCCGGTGGTCACGTTGGCGGAGCCGACGAGGTCGACGTCCAGGAACCGCTCGTAGTGGCCGACGTCCAGGTCCGTCTCGGCGCCGTCCTCGGTGACGAACACCTCACCGTGCTGGAACGGGTTCATGGTGCCCGGGTCGACGTTGAGGTACGGGTCGAGCTTTTGCATCGTGACCCGCAGGCCCCGCGAACGCAGGAGTCGACCGAGGCTGCTGGCCGTCAAGCCCTTGCCCAGAGAGGAGGCGACGCCCCCGGTGACGAAGATGTGCCGGGTCAGAGAATCCGACCGCCCGGAGAGTCGATGCGCGCGTTCCATCACGGGCTTCCACCTTACCGGAAGCGGCGAGCGCCGCGGTCGGTCAGGCGCGTGTCGTCGTCGGATCCCCCGCCCGGCGGACGCGGCCCGTCAGCGCGGGACGACGGGCGCGTGCTCGGCGCGGAGCACCCCGACCACCGTCGAGCGGTCGAGGAGCGCGACGACGCTCCCGACGATCCCGGCCGCGACGACCGCTCCGCCGACCGCGGCCCCGACCGCGGTGAGGGGGTCGTCGCCCACGACGTCGAGCACGGCGTCGGCCACGAGGCGCCCCAGGACCGCGCCCGACACGGTGCCGACGAGCACGACCGCGACCGTGCGGGCCAGACCGTCCAGCGCCGCGGCGCCGAGCGTGCGGGCGAGCACCGCGAGCGCGACAGCGCCGCCGACGGTCATGCCGATCGTGGTACCGAGGCCGAGCCGGGCGAAGACGACGACACCGGGTGCCACCGTGAGGACCGCCACGAGGATCGCCACCGTCACGCCCGCCCACGCCACCGCGTTGACCGCGATGGCGACCCGCGGTCGCTCGACGGCGTAGAGCGTCCGCGACACGTGGAAGACCACGCCCAGCCCGACGACGCCGGCTGCCATCGCCGTCAGCGTCGTCGCCATGCCCTCGGCCACCGCTGTCTGGGCGGCGAGGTCGTCGCGTGCGGCGAGCCACGCGAACACGCGCGCGAGCGCAGGGCCGCCCGCGAGCACGGCGGCCGTCCCCAGCGCGCCGGCGGCCAGCACCGCGCGCGTCGTGACGGCCGAGACGCGGGCGAGGCGCACGGAGTCCGCCGCGGCCGCGTACGTCGCCACCCGGGGGAACGTGGACGTCGCCAGGGGCACCACCAGCACGGCGTAGGGCAGCAGGTAGACCTGCTGGGCGTACAGGAACGTGGTGTACCCCTCGACCCCGCCCGGCAGCCGTTCGTTCGCCAGCAGCAGCACGACCGCCGCCGACAGCTGCTGTGCCGCGACCGACCCGATCCCGGCGAGGGCGAGCGCACGGAACCGGCCGCCGCTGTCGGCAGGGAACCGCAGCGTGGGCCGCACCCGGACACCGAGCCGCCGCACCGGTCGGATCACGGGCAGCAGCATGGCCGCGACGCCGGCCGTCGTCCCCCACGCCAGCACCTCGAGCGCGCCTGCCGTCAGCTCCGCGGGGGACGACACCTCACCGTCGGCCATGGAGCCGTAGACGGCGTAGGCCGCGATGACGACGACGGAGTTCAGCACCGGGGCGAAGGCCGGCCAGAAGAACCGTCGGTGGGCCTGCAGCACGGCGTACAGCAGCACCGCGATGCCGTACATCGGCACCTGCAGCGAGAACACGAGGACGAAGTACCGCGCCATGGCGGCGACCGCCGGGTCGCCCTTCCCGAGGAACGCGCCGATCGGTCCCGCCGCCGCCGCCAGCAGCAGACCGAGCGGGACGAGGACCGCGAGGGTCCAGCCCAGTGCCGCCGACGCGATCCGGCCGACCCGTTCGCGGTCCATGGCGGCGACCGGGGCCGCGAGCAGCGGGATGACCGCTCCCGCCAGGGCACCCCCGGCGGCCGTCTCGAACAGGATGTTCGGCAGCGTGTTCGCCGCGTTGTACGCGTTGCCGATCTCGGCGGCGCCGACGTTGTCCGCCTGCACGAGCACGCGGACGAGGCCGAGCACCCGCGACAGGACGGTGATGACCGCGATCATCGCCGCGGCACCGAGCAGCCCCTGCGCTCCGCGTCGCACGTCGGCGCGCGTCACGTCGCCGCGTCCGCGCCCGTCCGGGGCGCCGCAGGGCGCCGCCCCCACGCGTCGACCTCGCGCAGCACCGGGGTGCGCTCGATGACGCGCGTGAAGCTGACCCGCTCGCTCACCAGCGTCAGGCCGACGACGACGCCGAGCACCGCGAGGCGCGCGGGGCGGGGCGCGCCCAGCACGACCGCCGTGCCGAGCGCGGCGCCGAGCGCGTTCGCGCCGGAGTCCCCGAGCATGTCGGTCTCGGCGAGATCCGCCTCGATCGCGGTCGACGCTGCACCCAGCACGGCGCACGCGGCTCCCCCACCGGCTGTGCCCACCAGCGGTGCGGCGGCCAGCGACGCGGCCTTCAGCGCGCGTCCGGGGCGCAGGTCGAGGAGGTTGAAGAGGTTGGCGCTGCCGGCGACGAGGGCGGCCGACGCCAGCGTGTCCGCGGCGCGGGCCACCGGGTGGCCGGCGCGGCCCCCGGCGGGCGGCGCGACGGCCGCGGCCACCAGCGCGCTCGCACCGATGCCCAGGACCTTCAGGGCGCCGGTCGTCAGACGACCGTGTGCGAGCGCTCCCAGGTGGCCGCGCAGGCCCTTCGTGCGCGTCGTCGTGTCCTCCCGCAGGTCGTCGACCAGCCCGAAGGCGCCCGCCCCCGCGACGGCGACGGCAGTCGCGGTGGTCGCGCGGGCGCCGCCGGCGCCGACCAGCGCACCGGCGAGCAGACCGGCCGCGACCGCCGGGCCCTCGAGCAGGCTCACCGGCTCGCCGCGGTGGTTCGTCCGGGTCCACGTCGCGGCCCCTCCGGGGGGCTGCCAGTCGAGGCCGCCGCGGGCGACGGCCGTCGCGACGCTCGCCGCGAGCGCCGCCACGACGCGACGCCGGGGGCTCATCCCTCACCGCCCGGCTGCGCGCCGCCGTCGGTCTCGCCCGGGGTGGCCCCTGCGTCCGCGGCGTCGACCTCGGGGACGACCGGTGAACGGTCCACGGGCGGCAGCTGCACCGCGGGCGGGAGCGCGGTGAGGCCCTCGCCGTACCCGTAGTGACCGGGCCGGCCACCGATGTCGGCGGCGAGCGCCAGCGGCACCACGACCTGCCCGGTCACGGTCGTCGCGTCGGCGACCGTCGTGACCGTCCCCGCGAGCTCGTCGTCGCCGCGGACGGCCGCGACCACGCCGCCGCCCGACCGCGTGTCGCCCGCGACGACCGCCCCCTCCGACAGCCGCTCGGCGGCGCCGGCGAGCGCGAGCTGCGCGTCGTCGGTCGTGGCCTGCGGTGCGGCGGTCGGCGTCGCGTCCCCGTCCTGCGCCGGTGTGCCGACGACGAGCACCACGGCGTCCGCCGGCTGCGTGACGTCCTCGGCGAAGGTGACCAGCGCACGGTCGCCCTCCGCGAGGACGTCGAGCAGGGAGGCCGCGTTCTCCGACAGCGTGTCGGGCGACGCGGAGTCCGCGCCGACGAGCCCGGAGACGAGCGCCTCGGCCAGCTCGACCTCGGCCCCCGCGTCGGCCGCGGGGGGCTGGTCGAGGTACGACATCAGGGTGCCGGCGAGCGTGCGCCGGTACGTCGCGAGCGACGGGTCGGTCCAGGTCTCGTTGACGGTGACCGTCGCGGAGATGCCGGCGCCCGCCTGTGCGAAACGCTCGGTGAGCGCCGTGACCTCCTCCTCCGGCACGTCACCGAGGAGGAGGAGCGCGACGCGGCGGTCGGTGAGGGAGCCCACGAGGAGCTGCTCGCCGGACGCCGACACGAACGCGTCGGCCGCCGCGAGGTCGCCCTCGGTCTCGTCCAGCTGGGTGCGCAGGTCCTCCTTCTCGGCGCGCAGCGCCTCGACCTGCCCCGTCAGGGTCTCGCCGATGGTCTCCTTCAACGGACCGGCCCCCAGCGCGATGCCGACGGCGAGCGCGAGGAAGACGGAGATCAGGGAGACGATGTGGTACCGGAAGTCGATCACAGGGGGTGCTCTCGGTCGGGTGCGCGACGGGTCGCGGCGGGGCGTGCGAACGGGGCGCCCGCAGGGGTGCGGGCGGCGGGGCGGTGCGCCGGGCCGGTCATGTGGGTGGTCCGCCGAACAGCGAGCCGACCCAGGACACGAGGTCGTCGACGCGGGCTCCCACCAGGCCGAACAGCGTCTGCCCCGAGGCGGTCGAGGCGAGCGCGACGCCGAGGGCGAGCAGACCGGCCAGCACGAGGAGCGTGAGCTGCAGGTTCGAGATGCGGTGCTGGTAGAGCTGCGAGACGCCCTTGGCGTCGACGAGCTTGCCGCCGACGCGCAGCCGCGTGAGGAACGTGCTCGCCATGCCCGAGCGCCCCTTGTCGAGGAACTCGATCAGCGTGGCGTGCGTGCCGACGGCGACGATGAGCTCGGCGCCCTTGTCGTCCGCCAGGAGCATCGCGACGTCCTCGCTGGTGCCGGTCGCCGGGAACACGACGTGGGGCACACCGAGCTGCTCGACGCGCGCGATGCCCGGGGCGCGGCCGTCGCGGTACGCGTGGACCACGACCTCGGCCCCGCACCGCAGCGCGCGGTCGGACACGGAGTCCATGTCCCCGACGATCATGTCGGGACGCCAGCCGGCGTCCAGGATCGCGTCGGCCCCGCCGTCCACGCCGATGAGCACCGGGCGGTACTCGCGGATGTACGGACGCAGCGTGACCAGGTCCTCCTTGTAGTGGTACCCGCGCACGACGATCAGCACCTGGCGACCCTCGATGCGCGTGTCGATGTCCGGGACGCCGACGCCGTCGAGCAGCAGCTCCCGCTCGCGCCGCAGGTAGTCCATCGTGTTCGCGGCGAACGACTCGAGCTGGACCGACAGGCCCTCGCGCGCCTCGGCCATCGTGGCCGCGACGCTCTCGGCGGTCTGGGCCACGCCCTCGGCGACGAGCCTGTCGCCGTCGTACACCGTGCCGTCGACGACCCGCAGGACGTGACCCTCGGTCAGGGCCATGACGTCCGGCCCGAGGTCGTCCACCAACGGGATCCCGGCCTCCACGAGGATCTCGGGGCCGAGGTTCGGGTACCGGCCCGACGTCGAGCGGGCCGCGTTGAGCACGGCCGCCGGCTGGCAGGCCACGAGCGCCTCGGCGGAGACGCGGTCCAGGTCGAGGTGGTCGATGACCGCGATGTCGCCGGGCTTGAGCCGCTTCGTCAGCGACTTGGTCCGGGGGTCGACACGAGCGGGCCCGACGACCTCGGCGTCATCTGTCGCGGGCGTGCGGCGGCGCAGTGAGACTCTCATCGGGGCTCATCGTCCCACGGACTGGGCCAACAGCTCCGCTGCGTGCGCGCGAGCCGTCGCCGAGTCGTCCTGCCCGGACAGCATGCGGGCGAGCTCGCGCACCCGCGCGTCGCCCTCCACCTCCCGCACGTCGGACTCCGTGACGACGTCGACGCCGTCGGCGACCGACTTGGTCACCACCAGGTGGCGGTCGGCGAACGCGGCGACCTGGGCCAGGTGCGTGACGACCAGCACCTGCGTCCCGCGGGCGAGCCGCGCCAGCCGCTCTCCCACCTGCGTCGCGGCCCGTCCCCCGACGCCCGCGTCGACCTCGTCGAAGACGAACGTCCCGGGAGTGGCCGCGCCGGAGCCGTCCGCCGTGGCGAGCGCGACCTCGAGCGCGAGCATCACGCGGGAGAGCTCACCCCCGGACGCCCCCTTGCCGAGCGGTCGTGCGGGCGCTCCCGCGTGCGGGACCAGCAGCATCTCGACCTGGTCGGCGCCCTGCGGCCCGGGCTCGTCGGCGGGGCGCACCGCGACCTCCAGGTGGGCGCCCGCCATCGCGAGGCTCACCAGCTCGTCCGTGACGGCCTGTGCGAGCCGTCCCGCGGCCTGCGTGCGCGTGGCGGTGATCGTCGCGGCGAGGTCCCGCAGGCGCGTGTCCAGCGCGTCACGCTCCGCGGTGAGAGCGGCCACGCGTTCCTGGCCGCCGTCGAGGTCGAGCAGGCGACGCGACGCGTCCTGCGCCCACTCGAGGACGGCGGCGACGTCCTCGCCGTAGCTGCGCGTCAGGCCGGTGAGCTCGGCGCGGCGGCGCTGCACGGCGTCGAGGCGGGCCGGGTCGGCCTGCAGGTCCTGCACGTACGCCGACAGCTCGGTGGCGAGGTCGGCCAGGAGGTAGCCCGCCTCCGCCGCACGGGCCGCGAGGTCCGCCAGGGCGCGGTCGTGGTGCCCCGCCTGCTCCAGGGAGCGGCGGGCCTCCTCGACGAGCACGACGGCCGCGGCACCGACGTCGGCCGCGTCCTCGTCCCCGACGAGGGCGGTGTGCGCCCCCGCGGCCGCGGCCCGTAGGTCCTCGGCGTGGCCCAGGCGCTCGGCCTCCGCGGTCAGCTCCAGGTCCTCCGCGGGCTGCGGGGCGACGCGCTCGACCTCGGCGAGGCCCAGGCGCAGCAGCTCGGCCTCACGGGCCCTCTCCTGCGCCCGTGTCACCAGATCGTCGAGCTCGGCCTGGACCCGGCCCCGCTCCGCCCAGGTGGCCGCGTGCTCGGCGATCACCGCGGCGTGCTCCGGACCCGCGAACTCGTCGAGCGCGGCCCGCTGGCGTGCCGCGGACCGCAGCCGCATCTGGTCGGCCTGCCCGTGGACCGTGACGAGCTCCTCGGCGATGTCCGCCAGCACGGCCTGCGGCACCGAACGTCCTCCCAGGAACGCCCGTGAGCGCCCCGGGGAGTCAGCGGTGCCGGCGCCGACGGTGCGCAGCACGACCAGCGTGCCGTCGTCGTCGACGTCGGCCCCGGCCTCGCGTGCCCGCGCCAGGGCGGGCGAGTCGGCGGGCAGCAGCACCCGTCCCTCGACGGCCGCCGACCGAGCGCCCGTGCGGACCGTCGCCGGGTCCGCCCGCCCTCCGAGGAGCAGCCCCAGCGCCGTGAGCACCATCGTCTTGCCCGCGCCCGTCTCACCGGTCAGCACGGTGAGCCCCGGCCCCAGGCGCACGTGGGCACGCCCGATGACACCGAGGTCGTCGATCCTGATCTCGTCGATCACCGGCCACCGTCCTCGTCGTGCTCGTGGTGCGCCCCGCGCCAGCCCACCACCGGCAGGTCGAACTTCTGCACCAGCCGCGTGGTGAAGGGCGCGGGGTTGAGCCGGGCGAAGCGCACGGGCACGTCGCTGACGCGCACCTCGAGGCGGGTCCCCCGGGCCACCGGGAGCTGGCGCCGCCCGTCGCACGTGACGACCGCGGTCGACGGCGAGCGCTCGATGATCTCGACGGCGAGCACGCTGCTCGGCCCCATGACCAGCGGCCGCGCGAACAGCGTGTGCGCGGCCAGCGGCACCATGACCGTGCCGCGCACGTCCGGCCACACCACCGGACCGCCGGCGGAGAACGCGTGGGCCGTGGAGCCGGTCGCCGACGCCGCGACGACGCCGTCGCAGCCGAAGGACGACAGCGGGCGGCCGTCGACCTCGACGACCACCTCGATCATGCGCGCCGGGTCGGTCTTCTCCAGCGCCGCCTCGTTGAGCGCCCAGGCGTGACGTGTGCTCCCGTCGGCCGCGACGAGCCGCACGTCGAGGGTCGCGCGCTCCTCCACGGTGTAGTCGCCCTCCGCGAGGCGGTGCACCGCGGTCGCGACGTCGGCGGGCTCGATCTCGGCGAGGAACCCCACGTGCCCGAGGTTCACGCCCAGCAGGGGCACGTCGGTGCCGCGCGTGAGCTCCGCGGCACGCAGGATCGTGCCGTCGCCACCCAGCACGACCGCGAGCTCGAAGGGCGGCAGGTCCTCGGCCCTCGTGTCCTGCGACGCCGTCACGGGTTCGACGTCCGCGTCGCGCAGGGCGCGCAGGACGGCCTGCGTGGCCTCCACCGCCTCGGGCCTGCCGCTGTGCCGCACGACGAGGGCGCGCCGGGTCATCGGGCACCCCCGGTGGACGCCGCGTCGACGGCCGCGTCCACGGCCGTCGCCAGGTCGACGCCGGCCACCGAGCCCGCGCCCGGCGCGACGGCCCGGAGCACGAACTCGACGTTGCCGTGGGTCCCGGGCAGGGTGCTGGGCCGCAGGTCGCGCACCACCGCGCCCGCCGCGGTCGCGCGCCGGCAGACGGCCGTCAGCGCGTCACGCCACAGTCCCGGGTCACGCACGACGCCGTCGGCGCCGAGCCGCTCACGCCCGACCTCGAACTGCGGCTTGACGAGCAGCACGAGGTCCGCGCCGGGCTCGGCGACCGCGACCAGGGCGTCGATCACGAGGGTGAGCGAGATGAACGACAGGTCGGCGACGACGAGTCCGGGCGCCGGCGTCACGTCCCCCGCACGCAGGTCCCGGACGTTCACGTGCTCGCGCACGTCCACGCGCGGGTCGTCCCGCAGGCGCGGGACGAGCTGCCCGTGCCCCACGTCGACGGCCACCACCCGGGCGGCGCCGCGGCGCAGCAGCACGTCGGTGAACCCCCCGGTGCTCGCGCCGGCGTCGAGACACGTCCGCCCCGCGACCCGGGGGCCGTCCGGCCCGTAGGCGTCGAGCGCGTCGGCGAGCTTGTGGGCGCCGCGCGACGCGTACCCCGCGTCGGCGGGGTCGGCGTCGACGTCGATGTCCCGCGTCTCGTCGACCTGGGTCGCGGCACGCCGCGCGGGCGCGCCGTCGACGCTCACCCGTCCCGCGGCGAGCAGGTCCGCGGCGTGACCGCGTGAGCGTGCCAGGCCGCGGCGCACCAGCTCCGCGTCCAGCCGCGTCGTCGTCATCGTGGCCGTCATCCCTCGGCGTCCGCCAGGCGGTCCTGCAGCGCGCCGTGCACGTCCTCGAAGGCCGTCACCTGCGTGCGCAGGTCGTGCTCCTCGACGTCGGCCAGGCGGCGCAGCGCCTCGTCGACCGCGTCGTCGCCGGTGACCGGCACGTCGTCCCCGACCGCCGACGGCGGTCGGGGCACGGCGAGGTCGGCCGGCGTCGGCGCGTCCGCCGCTGCTGGTCCCTGCTCCGGCTCCGTCACGTCACGTCCTTCCTGGTGCCTGGGAGTCCGGGGCGCGTCGCGTCACCGGTGCCCTGGGCACCGTCCCGTCGCCACCACGGCACACCGTCCTGTCCGGACGGCGCGCGACCACGCTACCCGGCGGGGCGGCCGTGGCACGTGCGGGACCCACAGGCACGCGCCGCGTCGTCACCGCGGCAGGTCGGGCACCGTCGCGGGGTCCGGACCGGCACCCCTGTCCACGGCGTCCCACGTCGCGGCGCAGGCCGCCCGCACCAGGTCCACCGCGTCCTCCGGACGGCCCCCGAGCTCGAGGGCGCCGTCGACGACGCGCGCGGCCGCGCCGCGGCACACCCACCAGCCGTCCTCGGGCAGAGGCTCGGGGTGCGGCACGAGCAGGCCACGCAGGTCGGCCGCGAGGTAGTGCGGCCGCTCACCGGCGTCGGCCAGCACCGCGTCACGCGCCGTGCTGACGCCCGTGAGGACGTGCAGCCCGGGGATGTCCCCCGCGCGCGCGCCGGCCAGGTCCGTGTCGAGCCGGTCGCCGACGACGAGCGGCCGGGCGGCACCCGCACGGTCGACCGCCAGCCGGTACATGGTCGGCGACGGCTTGCCGGCGCTGGCCGGCTCGACGCCGGTCGCCGCGCGCACCGCTCCGACGAGCGCGCCGTTGCCGGGCGCGAACCCCCGCGCCGTCGGCAGGCTCAGGTCGAGGTTCGAGGCGACGTGCCACGCCCCCCGCTGCACGGCGTACGCCGCCTCGGCGAGCTGCTGCCAGCCGACGTCGGCGGCGTACCCCTGCACGACGGCGACGGGCGCGTCGTCCGCCGACCCCACGATCCGGTACCCCTTCGCGGCGACGGCCGTGTGCAGACCCGCTCCGCCGACCACGAGCACCGGCTCGCCGGCCGGGACCCGGGTCGCGAGCAGCTCGGCCGCGGCCTGCGCGGCCGTCATCACCTCGGCAGCACGCGTGGGGATGTCGAGCCCCGTCAGCTGCTCGGCGACGGCCTCGGGCTCGCGGGACGCGTTGTTCGTGACGAACACCAGCCGCATGCCCGCCGCCCGAGCGCCGGCCAGGCCCTCGGCCGCGCCGTCGATCGGGTCGTGCCCGCGGTACGCCACGCCGTCGAGGTCGACCAGCGCGAGGTCGTACCGCACGGCCAGCGCCTCGTCGCTGCCGAGCAGGCCACGTGCGCTCACCGCGCTCCCTCGTCCTGCGCGCCGGGCTCGGTGCCGCCGCCGGGCGTCACGTCGTCATCCGACTGCTCGTCGTCCGACGCCTCGTCGTCCGACACGTCACCGTCCGACGCCTCGTCGTCCGACACGTCACCGTCCGACACGTCACCGTCCGACACCTCGCCGACAGACACCTCATCGGCCGACACGACCGTGCGTGCGTCCGCCGCCTCGTCCGGTGCGTCGGCGGTCGTGCCGTCCGCCTCGTCGTCCTCGGTGAGGTCGTACACGACCACGTCGTCGACCACCGGCAGGTTGCCGGCGGCCTCGTCGAGGACCTCCTGCGGGTACGCGGCGAGCTCCGCGGCCGCGTCGTCGGGACGACCCGCCGCCGCGAGGGCCGCTGCACGGGCCTGTGCCACACGAGCGGCGACGAGGCCCTTCGCGGAGCGCACCGCGTCACCCGAGAGCGCGGCGACCGCGGCCTCGGGCTGCCCCAGGTCCAGTCGGGCGCCGCTCACGACGATCGCGAGCTCCACCTGGGCGTCCGGACCCAGCGTCGCCGCCTCGGGCTCCTGGGACAGGGTGATGGCGCGCTCCGGACGTCCGAGTCCGCGCTCGGCGTCGGCCATCACGGCAAGGTGCTCCGACGACCCGTTCAGTCGCCGCACCGTGCGCAGCTCCCGCAGCGCCTCGGCGTAACGCCCCGTGACGTACGCAGCGAGGCCCGCGGCCTCCCGGACGACGTCCACCCGGCCTGCGCGACGGACGGCGGCCTGCGCGTGCTCGTACGCGGCCTCGGGGTCCTCGTCGAGCAGGCGCCCCACCATGACGAGGTGCCGGCCCACGCGATCGGCGTTGTCCTTGCTCAGCGTCCGGAGCCGGCCGCGCACGTCGCGGTCCAGCAGCGAGAACGTCACGTCGTCGGGCAGCGCCGGGTCGGGGACGCGGACCTCGCGGTCGTCCCGCAAGGACGCGCCGCTGTCGGCCCCGCCGGCCTGACCGGTGCCGTACCGCGCCGGTGCACCACGGTCCGTCGTCCGGTCTCCGTACGCGCGGCCGGACCCGCCCCTGTCGGGGCGTGCGCCGTCACCACCGGGAGGGCGGCCGCCCTCCCGGAAGGGCCGCCCGCCGTCGCGCCCGGGCCGACCGCGGTCGCCGTAGGCGCGTGCTCCGTCACGGTCCGGCCGGGCCGCACCGCCGTACTGCCGCGCCGGGCCGCGATCGGGTCCGTCACCGCGGGTGGGGCGGCCGCCGTCGCCGTAGGCGCGCCCACCGCCGGTGGGTCGACCGCCCTCGGAGGGCCGGCCGCCGTCGAAGGACCGACCACCGTCGCGGCCGGCAGGTCGACCGCCGTCACGGAAGGGCGGGCCACCTGCGCGGTCGCCGCGGTCGCCACCGGACGCGGGACGCGCTGCGCCCCGGTCCGGGCGTGCGCGATCACCGTAGGAACCTGCACCGCCCCGGTCCGGGCGTGCACCGGCACCGTACGGCGCGCCACCGCCCGGGCGCCCAGCCGTGCGGCCGGCGTCGCCGAAGCCACGTCCGCCACGATCAGGGCGCCCGGCGTCCCCGGACGGACGGCCGGCGTCCCTGCCGCGGCTCTCGTAGGGACGTCCCTGGCCGCGGTCGGGCCGTGCGCCGTCGCCGTACGGACGAGCCCCGCCGTGCTCGGGGCGTCCGCGGTCACCAGCAGGACGGCCCGCGCCACCGAACGGGCGGTCGCCACCGCCCGCGGGCCGACCGCCTGCGCGGAACGGACGGGCTCCCCCGCCGTCGGGTCGGCCGCTCTCGTACGGGCGCCCACCGCCACGGGCGGCGCCCCCGGGCGCACGGTCCGCGCCACGTGCACCGCCGCCGTACGAGCGCTCACCACGTGCTGCGTCTGCGTCGCGTGCGGGACGACCACCGTCACCGAAGGAACGGCCGCTGCCCGCGTACCCCGAGGCCCCGGCGACACGGCCGCCCGCGGGCCTCGAGCCGCCGAACCCTGCACCCGACGAGGCACCGCGGGATCCACCGCGCGAGCCGCCGGCACCGTTCCACCCGCCGGCGCCCGTGGGACGGCGCTCGGGCGACCGCGAGCCGCGGTCGTCGGAGCGGTACCCCGGCGCTGCACCGCCGGAGGAACGTGCGTCACGGTCTGCGCCGCGGCTGTCGAACCGGTCGTCCCGGCGCGGGGCGCCGTAGCCCGTGGGACGCTGCGCGCGCCCGGAGGGCGCGCCACCGCGTGCAGGGCCGCCCCGCTCGCCGCCCTGCGCAGAACCGCCCGGTGCACGGCGCGCGTCGCCGTCGGAGGAGCGTCCGCCTGACGCACCCCACGCGGCGCCACGACCACCAGACGGCGGACCGCCGGCGCGGTCCTGCCGCGGGCCGCGCAGCCCGCCCGACCCGCTGGCCGGCCGGAACCCGCCCGGCCCACCGCCGCGCGTGCGGTCCCCCGAGGTCGGGCGCGTCGACGTCCCGTCGCGGTGCCCACCGTCGTACGACCGCCGGTCGTCGCGGGACGCCCCGGCGTCCCGGCCCCAGCCGCCGCCCGACGAACCGGCGGCACCACGCGGCGAGCGGCCACCGGCCGCGCCGCGGGACCCGCCCGCTCCGGACCCGCCGAACGACGGGCGCGACCCGCGGTCGTCACGCCGGCCGTCAGCACCGCCGCCTGCTCGGTAAGGGCGAGGCGGACCGCTCCTGCGCGGTCGGTCCTGGTTGCCGGAGCCTGCGGGTCCGTCGCTGTTCATGTGTACTCCTCGATCGATCGTCTGCTCACCATGATCCCACCCCGCGACGTGCGCGTCGGACGCCCCGGCCGCCACCGGCACCGCCCGCTCGGGGCGGGACCCGCGCCGAGCTCCGGGGCACCCCACTGGCCAGCAACGACGGTCCGCACGGGACAGCCCGCGTGGAGTAGGTCACGACGGGCGGGCGCGGGTGCACAGGTGCCGTCAGCGCGGCGGCCGACCCGTGCGAAACGGCGCGCTCCCCCGGGAACGACGAAAGGCCCACCCCGTGAGGGGTGGGCCTTTCGTTGAATGATTGTCCGGCGGCGTCCTACTCTCCCACACCCTGGCGGGTGCAGTACCATCGGCGCTGAAGGGCTTAGCTTCCGGGTTCGGAATGGGACCGGGCGTTTCCCCTTCGCTATGACCGCCGTAACGCTGTCGAGTTCTCAAACGGATTCCCGCTGATTTCTCGGGAACCGCACAGTGGACGCGTAGCAATGAATGAAGGTTAGTCAAGTTGTCGGCTTATTAGTACCGGTCAGCTGCGGCAGTCGTTAGTCCTGCCTTCCACATCCGGCCTATCTACCCAGTGGTCTAGCTGGGAGCCTCTCACCCCTAAGGGCATGGAAACCTCATCTTGAAGCAGGCTTCCCGCTTAGATGCTTTCAGCGGTTATCCCTTCCGAACGTAGCCAACCAGCCGTGCTCCTGGCGGAACAACTGGCACACCAGAGGTTCGTCCGTCCCGGTCCTCTCGTACTAGGGACAGCCCTTCTCAAGTTTCCTGCGCGCGCAGCGGATAGGGACCGAACTGTCTCACGACGTTCTAAACCCAGCTCGCGTACCGCTTTAATGGGCGAACAGCCCAACCCTTGGGACCTACTCCAGCCCCAGGATGCGACGAGCCGACATCGAGGTGCCAAACCATGCCGTCGATATGGACTCTTGGGCAAGATCAGCCTGTTATCCCCGGGGTACCTTTTATCCGTTGAGCGACGGCGCTTCCACAAGCCACCGCCGGATCACTAGTTCCGACTTTCGTCCCTGCTCGACCTGTCAGTCTCACAGTCAAGCTCCCTTGTGCACTTGCACTCGCCACCTGATTGCCAACCAGGCTGAGGGAACCTTTGAGCGCCTCCGTTACATTTTAGGAGGCAACCGCCCCAGTTAAACTACCCACCAGGCACTGTCCCTGATCCGGATCACGGACCGAGGTTAGATATCCAGAGCGACCAGAGTGGTATTTCAACGTTGACTCCACCGACACTGGCGTGCCGGCTTCACAGTCTCCCACCTATCCTACACAAGCCGCACCGAACACCAATACCAAGCTATAGTAAAGGTCCCGGGGTCTTTCCGTCCTGCTGCGCGTAACGAGCATCTTTACTCGTAGTGCAATTTCGCCGAGTTCGCGGTTGAGACAGCGGAGAAGTCGTTACGCCATTCGTGCAGGTCGGAACTTACCCGACAAGGAATTTCGCTACCTTAGGATGGTTATAGTTACCACCGCCGTTTACTGGGGCTTAAATTCTGAGCTTCGCTCCGAAGAGCTGACCCGTCCTCTTAACCTTCCAGCACCGGGCAGGCGTCAGTCCGTATACATCGTCTTGCGACTTCGCACGCACGGACCTGTGTTTTTAGTAAACAGTCGCTTCTCCCTGGTCTCTGCGGCCCTCCACGCTTCCCCGGGCATGCCGGTTCACGCTTGAGGCCCCCCTTCTCCCGAAGTTACGGGGGCATTTTGCCGAGTTCCTTAACCACGATTCTCTCGATCGCCTTGGTATTCTCTACCTGACCACCTGAGTCGGTTTGGGGTACGGGCGGCTAGAACCTCGCGTCGAGGCTTTTCTTGGCAGCATAGGATCACCCATTTCCCGCATACGCGGTACCCGTCGGCTCTCAGGCTTCACGAGGTGCGGATTTGCCTACACCTCACCCTACGACCTTGGACGTGGACTACCATCGCCACGCTGGGCTACCTTCCTGCGTCACCCCTGTTAATACGCTTACCTACTACCGGTTCGGGTCCCGTGCTCCCCTGCCTCGGTGTCCCGAAGGACGATGAGACAGGCTCGGACGGTTAGCATCACCGGGCTCGGTATGGGCGGTTCTTCGCCGGTACGGGAATATCAACCCGTTGTCCATCGACTACGCCTGTCGGCCTCGCCTTAGGTCCCGACTTACCCAGGGCGGATTAGCCTGGCCCTGGAACCCTTGGTCATTCGGCGGACGGGTTTCTCACCCGTCTTTCGCTACTCATGCCTGCATTCTCACTCGTGCCGGCTCCACCGCTGGGTTACCCCGCGGCTTCACTGCCGGCACGACGCTCCCCTACCCATCCACACGACTGAACCACGAAGGCTTGTCTCTAGTGTGAATGCCACAGCTTCGGCGGTGTGCTTGAGCCCCGCTACATTGTCGGCGCGGAATCACTTGACCAGTGAGCTATTACGCACTCTTTCAAGGGTGGCTGCTTCTAAGCCAACCTCCTGGTTGTCTGTGCAACTCCACATCCTTTCCCACTTAGCACACGCTTTGGGGCCTTAGCTGGTGGTCTGGGCTGTTTCCCTCTCGACTACGGAGCTTATCCCCCGCAGTCTCACTGCCACGCTCTGGCTTACCGGCATTCGGAGTTTGGCTAACGTCAGTAACCTGGTGGGGCCCATCGGCTATCCAGTAGCTCTACCTCCGGCAAGAAACGCGTGACGCTGCACCTAAATGCATTTCGGGGAGAACCAGCTATCACGAAGTTTGATTGGCCTTTCACCCCTAACCACAGGTCATCCCCCAGGTTTTCAACCCTGGTGGGTTCGGGCCTCCACGCGGTCTTACCCGCGCTTCACCCTGCCCATGGCTAGATCACTTCGCTTCGGGTCTAGAGCACGCGACTACGGTCGCCCTATTCGGACTCGCTTTCGCTACGGCTTCCCCACACGGGTTAACCTCGCCACGTACCACTAACTCGCAGGCTCATTCTTCAAAAGGCACGCCGTCACCCCTGCTAGGGAGGCTCCGACGGATTGTATGCACACGGTTTCAGGTACTATTTCACTCCCCTCCCGGGGTACTTTTCACCTTTCCCTCACGGTACTTGTCCGCTATCGGTCACCAGGTAGTATTTAGGCTTACACAGTGGTCTGTGCAGATTCACTCCGGGTTTCTCGGGCCCGGAGCTACTTGGGATCCCCTTCGGGAGGCCACGCCATTTCGTCTACGGGGGTAACACCCTCTGTGCCGGGCCTTTCAAGACCCTTCGACTATAACGCGGCTTTCTGACTCCCTGCCCAGGCGGCAGCCCAGACTGAAAGGTCCCACAACCCCGAACGCGCAACGCCTGCCGGCTATCACACGCGCTCGGTTTGGCCTGATCCGCTTTCGCTCGCCACTACTCACGGAATATCTCTTCCTGCCGGTACTGAGATGTTTCACTTCCCGGCGTTCCCTCCACGCACCCTATATATTCAGGTGCGGGTCACACGACATGACTCGTGCGGGGTTTCCCCATTCGGAAATCCTCGGATCACGGTTCGTTTGCCAACTCCCCGAGGCTTATCGCAGGCTACTACGTCCTTCTTCGGCTCCTGGTGCCAAGGCATCCACCCTGTGCACTTATAAACTTGACCACAAAAGATCATTCAAAGATGCTCGCGTCCACTGTGCAGTTCTCAAGCAACCAACGGTCACCACCCGGACCCCGGCGCCTACCAGCGACCAGCACCCCTCCAAGGAGAAGCACCACCACCAGCGGTTCGACCGGACCAGACGATCCCGACCAAGGCAACACCCCCACAGGGCTGTTCCCTCAGGACCCAACAGCGTGCCAAGCCGACCCGCGACGAACCGGTGAGCTCTTCGTTCCCTCCCCGCAGCAAGCTGCAGGCGTACTAGAAAGCCACCGACCCAACGAGCCGGCCAGTAGTCGATGTTCCACCCGTGAGCACCACCCCTCACACGTACGGCGAGGGCGTGGGCCTGGACACCACCACCACCCCATGACAGGGCGACCTGGTGCCAGATGCTCCTTAGAAAGGAGGTGATCCAGCCGCACCTTCCGGTACGGCTACCTTGTTACGACCTAATCGCCAGTCCCACCTTCGACGACTCCCCCCAAAAGGTTGGGCCATCGGCTTCGGGTGTTACCGACTTTCATGACTTGACGGGCGGTGTGTACAAGGCCCGGGAACGTATTCACCGCAGCGTTGCTGATCTGCGATTACTAGCGACTCCGACTTCATGGGGTCGAGTTGCAGACCCCAATCCGAACTGAGACCGGCTTTTTGGGATTCGCTCCACCTTGCGGTATCGCAGCCCTTTGTACCGGCCATTGTAGCATGCGTGAAGCCCAAGACATAAGGGGCATGATGATTTGACGTCATCCCCACCTTCCTCCGAGTTGACCCCGGCAGTCTCCCATGAGTCCCCGGCATAACCCGCTGGCAACATGGGACGAGGGTTGCGCTCGTTGCGGGACTTAACCCAACATCTCACGACACGAGCTGACGACAACCATGCACCACCTGTACACCGACCTTGCGGGGCGCACATCTCTGCACGTTTCCGGTGTATGTCAAGCCTTGGTAAGGTTCTTCGCGTTGCATCGAATTAATCCGCATGCTCCGCCGCTTGTGCGGGCCCCCGTCAATTTCTTTGAGTTTTAGCCTTGCGGCCGTACTCCCCAGGCGGGGCACTTAATGCGTTTGCTGCGGCACGGAATCCGTGGAATGGACCCCACACCTAGTGCCCAACGTTTACGGCATGGACTACCAGGGTATCTAATCCTGTTCGCTCCCCATGCTTTCGCTCCTCAGCGTCAGTTGCGGCCCAGTGACCTGCCTTCGCCATCGGTGTTCCTCCTGATATCTGCGCATTCCACCGCTACACCAGGAATTCCAGTCACCCCTACCGCACTCTAGTCTGCCCGTACCCACTGCAAGCCCCAGGTTGAGCCTGAGGTTTTCACAGCAGACGCGACAAACCGCCTACGAGCTCTTTACGCCCAATAATTCCGGACAACGCTTGCGCCCTACGTATTACCGCGGCTGCTGGCACGTAGTTAGCCGGCGCTTCTTCTGCAGGTACCGTCACTTTCGCTTCTTCCCTGCTGAAAGCGGTTTACAACCCGAAGGCCGTCATCCCGCACGCGGCGTCGCTGCATCAGGCTTTCGCCCATTGTGCAATATTCCCCACTGCTGCCTCCCGTAGGAGTCTGGGCCGTGTCTCAGTCCCAGTGTGGCCGGTCGCCCTCTCAGGCCGGCTACCCGTCGTCGCCTTGGTAGGCCATCACCCCACCAACAAGCTGATAGGCCGCGAGCCCATCCTCCACCGATAAATCTTTCCAGACGCTACAGATGCCCGTGCGTCTCGTATCCGGTATTAGACCTCGTTTCCAAGGCTTATCCCAGAGTGAAGGGTAGGTTGCTCACGTGTTACTCACCCGTTCGCCACTGATCAGACCAGCAAGCTGGTCGTCACCGTTCGACTTGCATGTGTTAAGCACGCCGCCAGCGTTCGTCCTGAGCCAGAATCAAACTCTCCGTGAATGTCAAACAGCCACCCACCGACCGAAGCCGGCGAGCAACAGACACACAAAGAACCCCCCAAAGAGGGGCATCAACTGGCATCATCCCGAACCAGACCCACGGGGTGGACCTGATCCAGGGTTCGACGCCAAAAATATGGCATCGACTACTTGGCACACTGTTGAGTTCTCAAGGAACAGACGCGCATCCTCTTCGGCGTTTCCGCTTCCGCAGGAGGCTTGTTCGTTGTTCAATCTAGCAGGCTTTCTCGGTATCTCCGACCACCGTGGTGGCCGTTGATCTCCCGATCACCGCTGGGTGACTCTACCCGACGCTGTGAGCGTCTGGTTCCACCACCCGGCGTTGATCTCCGATCGCCGCCGCATGACTCTACCCGACGCTGTGAGCGTCTGGTTTCACCACCCGGCGTCGATCTCCCGATCGCCGCCGCACGACTCTACCCGACGCTCTGGGCGTCTATGTTCACCGTGCGGGTTGTGCCCTGCTCCGCGGGGACCGACCACCGAGTCGAGCTCGGTGTCCGTTCCTCCCTGCTGGGCGGGCTCCAAGAACATTACGCGAGAGCGGGCGGAGGGGCAAACCCCGGGCGGGTGATGCCGGTCACCCCGGACGGCGCCGCGTGGGTGGCGCGTGCTCGCCCCGGCCACGACCCCGGTCGCCGCCCGTCCGACGTGCCGAGGGCCCCCCTGGCGCCATGCCAGGAGGGCCCTCGTCAGGTGCGCCGGCGTCGGCAGCAGCTCACACGGTGGAGCCGTCCGCGAGCGTGTCGACCACCGCGAGCGTCCGCTTGCCGCGTCGCAGCACCGCCCAGCGCCCGTGCAGCAGGTCCTGCGGGGCGAGTGTCGCGTCCTCACCGGGGACCCGGACGTTGTTGACCGACGCCCCGCCCTCCGCGATCGCGCGGCGTGCTGCGGCCTTGCTCGCGACCACACCCGTCGCGGCGAACAGGTCGACCAGCGGGTCGCCCGGCTTCCCGTGCGCGGTCGGCAGCTCGGCGACGGCCGCACCCAGGGTGCTCGCGTCGAGCGCGTCGAGGGCGCCCCGTCCGAACAGCGCCTGGCTGGCGGCGACCACGGCGTCGGCGGCCTGTGCGCCGTGGACGAGCGACGTGACGTCGTGCGCGAGCGCCCGCTGTGCCTCGCGTGCCGCCGGCCGCTCGGCCACGGCCTGCTCGAGGGCGGCGATCTCGTCGCGGGTGCGGAACGTAAACACCTTGAGGTACCGCACCACGTCCGCGTCGTCGGCGTTGAGCCAGAACTGGTAGAAGGCGTAGGGCGTCGTCATCACCGGGTCCAGCCACACCGTGCCCGACTCCGTCTTGCCGAACTTCGTGCCGTCCGCCTTGGTGATCAGCGGCGTCGTCAGCGCGTGGACGCCCACGCCCTCGACCCTGCGCACCAGCTCGACGCCCGACAGCAGGTTGCCCCACTGGTCGTTGCCGCCGGTCTGCAGCCGCACGCCGTGCCGGCGGAACAGCTCCAGGTAGTCCATCCCCTGAAGGATCTGGTAGCTGAACTCGGTGAAGCTGATCCCCTGGTCGCTGTGCAGCCGCCGCGCCACGGTGTCCTTGGCGAGCATCGTGCCGAGCCGGTAGTGCTTGCCGACGTCGCGCAGGAAGTCGATCGCCGACATCCCCGCGGTCCAGTCCAGGTTGTTGACCATCGTGGCGGCGTTCGGTCCGTCGAACCGCAGCAGCGGTGCGATCTGCTCTCGGATGCGCTCGACCCATCCCCCGACGACGTCGGGGGCGTTGAGGGTGCGCTCCCCCGTCATCTTCGGGTCCCCGATGAGTCCGGTGGCCCCGCCGACGAGGGCGAACGGCCGGTGCCCCGCGTCCTGCAGCCGGCGGATCGTGAGGATCTGGACGAGGTTGCCGATGTGCAGGCTCGGCGCCGTCGGGTCGAACCCGCAGTACAGCGCGACGGGGCCGGCGGACAGCTCCGCGCGCAGCGCGTCGAGGTCGGTGTGCTGGGCGAGGAGGCCGCGCCAGGCGAGCTCTTCGAGGATGTCGGTCACGGACGTCTCCCGGTGTCGGGTGCCGGCACGTCACGAGGACGGCCCGGTCGGTGGATGTCGTGGTGAGCGCGGTGGCGCGCACGACGGGGGTGGTGAGGGTGGGGGTCAGGCCGACGTCGTGGCCCCGCGCGGGGCGTCCGGCGACGTCGGCGACCGATAGGCGGGCCGGTAGGCCGAGACGGTGCGCTCGTGCGTCAGCCACAGGCGCCAGGGGTGCAGCGCGCCGTCACCGCCCGCGCCCGAGACGCCGACGCGCGGACCCGACGCCACGGCGGGCTGGACCGTCCGCACGTCGCGCCGGCGCAGCAGCACGCCGCCGCTCGGCTCGGTGAGGTCCGCGCCGTTCGCGGCGAGGTCCAGACCGAGGCACACCGCGAGCCGGGCGGGACCGCGGGCCAGCTGGCGCGCGCTGTCGACGACGCCGGCACGCGCGCGCCGCTCCCACGCCAGGTCCGCGCCCTCGACGACCTCGCCGGCACGCAGCAGCACGGCCGACGGGCGCCCCGCGGGCTCGGTGACCACGTTGACGCAGTGGTGCAGCCCCAGGTGGCGGTACACGTAGAGGCGACCCGGCTCGGCGAACATCGCGGCGTTGCGTCCGGTCCGCCCGCGGTAGGCGTGCGAACCGGGGTCGTCCTCGCCCCCGTACGCCTCGACCTCGGTGAGGCGCACGGTCACGTCGCCGTCGGCGCTGCGCGCCGTCACGAACGACCCGAGCAGGTCGCGCGCGACGGCCAGCGGCGGGCGCGCGTACCAGGACCGCGCGGGCACCGCGCCGAGACCGGGGACGACACCGTCGTCCGGCCGGCCCGTCGAGGGCGCCACGGGATGCACCCGGCCATCATGCCAAACCGGTCGGCCGACGCGCCGGTCCGTCCGCGCCCGGGTCCGGGCGAGCCAGCCGGCCGGACCCGTCGAGCCACAGGTCGGCGCGTTCACGGGTCCGCTCGCGGCGGAAGTGCTCCCGTTCGTCGGCCATCCACGCCGCCCAGTGGTCACGCTCGGCCTCCCCGTCGCGGGCGAGCCCGCGCGCGAGGCGGACGTCGTCGGGAGCGGCGACCCACACCCGCAGGGACGCGACGGGGTCGACCTCGCGCCGCGCCGCGCCGCACCCCTCGAGCACGAGCACGGGTGCGACCGGCACGTCGATCCACCGCGTGAACGTCCCGGCCGCCCAGTCGTAGCGCTGGAAGCGTCCGGGCCGGCCGCGCCGCAAGGGCTCGAGCAGCTGCGCCGTCACCCGCGGCCACAGGGTGCCCTCGAGGCCCCGCCACCCGTCGTAGAGGTCGTCGAGGTGCACGACCTCGACGCCCGTCCCGCCGCGCGCGAGGACGTCCGCGACGAGAGCGGCCGTCGTGGTCTTGCCCGAGCCCGCCGGACCGTCGACGCACACCAGCCGCACGGGCCCCAGGCGGGGGGCCGCGCGCAGGGTGCGCTCGACGACGGCGAGCACACCGGACGGCACGTCCGGCGGCCCGGCGAATCGGTCGCTGCCGCTCACGCGGCGTTCCCTCAGGTGCGCTGCGCCCGCAGCCGTGCGCTGCGCTCGCGCGCGGCGGCCAGCTGCTCGCGCACCCGCACGGGGGCCGTGCCGCCGACGGCGTCGCGCGACGCGAGCGAGCCCTCGACCGACAGCACCGCCCGCACGTCCGGGGTGAGGTGGGCGCTGATCGCCGCGAGGTCGTCGTCGGACAGGTCCCACAGCTCGATGCCGCGGTCCTCGCACGTGCGCACGCACGTGCCGGCGACCTCGTGCGCGACGCGGAACGGCACGCCCTGGCGGACGAGCCACTCCGCGATGTCGGTCGCGAGCGAGAAGCCCTGCGGAGCGAGCGCGGCCATGCGGTCGGTGTCGAAGGTCAGCGTCGCGACCATCCCGGCGAACGCCGGCAGCAGGACCGTGAGCTGGTCGACCTGGTCGAAGACCGGCTCCTTGTCCTCCTGCAGGTCGCGGTTGTACGCCAGCGGGAGGCCCTTGAGCGTCGTCAGCAGGCCCGTGAGGTCGCCGACCAGGCGCCCGGCCTTGCCGCGCGCGAGCTCGGCGACGTCCGGGTTCTTCTTCTGCGGCATGATGCTCGACCCCGTGGAGTACGCGTCGTGCAGGCGCACGAACCCGAACTCCTTGGTCGCCCAGAGGATCACGTCCTCCGCGAGCCGCGACAGGTCCACGCCGGTCATCGCGGCGACGAACGCGAACTCCGCGACGACGTCCCGCGAGGCGGTGCCGTCGATCGAGTTCTCGACCGGCCCGGCGAAGCCGAGCTCCGCCGCCACGGCTGCCGGGTCCAGGCCGAGGGACGAGCCGGCCAGTGCGCCCGACCCGTACGGCGAGCGCGCGGCACGTGCGTCCCAGTCCGCCCAGCGCTCGACGTCGCGCAGCAGGGGCCACGCGTGCGCGAGCAGGTGGTGCGCGAGCAGCACCGGCTGGGCGTGCTGCAGGTGCGTGCGGCCCGGCATGGGCGCGTCACCGGCCACCTCCGCCTGCGCGACGAGCGCGTCGACGACGTCGAGCACGAGGCCCGACAGCACGCGCGACTGCCGCCGCAGGTACATCCGCACCAGTGTCGCGATCTGGTCGTTGCGCGAGCGCCCGGCCCGCAGCTTGCCGCCCAGGTCCGTCCCGGCCCGCTCGAGCAGCCCGCGCTCGAGCGCGGTGTGCACGTCCTCGTCGTCGGGCGTCGGCGCGAACGCCCCCGACGCCACGTCCGCGCGCAGCCGTTCGAGCGCGTCGACCATGCCGGCGACCTCGTCGTCCGACAGCAGCCCCGCGGCGTGCAGCACGTGGGCGTGCGCCACCGAGCCGGTGATGTCGTCGTCGGCGAGGCGCCAGTCGAACTGCGTCGACCGCGAGAGGTCGGCGAGGGCCGCCGCGGGGCCGGACGCGAAGCGTCCGCCCCACAGCGCGAGCGGGCCGGGCTGGTCGCTCACGCGTCGATGCCCCCCTGCGTCCCCAGGTCGGGGGCGTTGCCGAACTTGACGTCGCGCGCGGCCGCGAGCTTGGAGCTCAGGCCGTAGATCTCGATGAACCCGCGGGCCGCCGACTGGTCGAAGGTGTCTCCCGAGTCGTAGGTGGCGAGGTTGAAGTCGTACAGGCTGGAGTCGGAGCGGCGGCCCGTGACCGTGGCGCGGCCACCGTGCAGCACCATGCGCACGTCGCCGGTCACGTACCGCTGGGTGTCCTCGACGAACACGTCGAGCGACTTCTTCAGCGGCGAGAACCACTGGCCGTCGTACACCAGCTCGGTCCAGCGCTGCTCGACGCCGCGCTTGAAGCGGGCCTGCTCGCGCTCGACCGTGACGTTCTCCAGCTCCTGGTGCGCGGCGATGAGCGCGATCGCACCGGGAGCCTCGTAGACCTCGCGGGACTTGATGCCGACCAGGCGGTCCTCGACGATGTCGATCCGACCGACGCCCTGCGCGCCGGCGCGGCGGTTCATCTCCTGGATCGCCTGCAGCGGCGTCACCGGCACCTCGTCGATCGCGACGGGGACGCCCTGCTCGAAGCGGATGACGACCTCGTCGGCGACCGGCGGGAACGTCGGGTCGTCGGTGTAGGTGTAGACGTCCTTCGTCGGGCCGTTCCAGATGTCCTCGAGGAAGCCCGTCTCCACAGCACGGCCCCACACGTTCTGGTCGATCGAGAACGGGTTGTGCTTGGTGGTCGCGATCGGCAGCTTGTGCTTCTCGGCGTACTCGATCGCCTTGTCGCGCGTGAGGGCGAGGTCGCGGACCGGCGCGAGGCACTTGAGGTCCGGGGCCAGCGACGTGATGCCGACCTCGAAGCGGACCTGGTCGTTGCCCTTGCCGGTGCAGCCGTGCGCGACGGTCGTGGCACCGAACTGCCGGGCCGCCCGCACGAGGTGCTTGACGATGACCGGGCGCGAGAGCGCCGAGACGAGCGGGTACCGGTCGAGGTACAGGCCGTTCGCCTTGAGCGCCGGCATGCAGTACTCGGTGGCGAACTCGTCGCGGGCGTCGGCGACGTACGCCTCGACCGCACCGCAGTCGAGCGCGCGCCGGCGGATGACCTCGAGGTCCTCCCCACCCTGGCCGACGTCGACGGCCACGGCGATCACCTCGGCACCGGTGGCCTCCGCGATCCAGCCGATGCCCACCGAGGTGTCCAGGCCACCGGAGTACGCGAGGACGACGCGTTCGGTCATGTCAGGTTCTCTCCTTCTCGAGGTTCGCGTGCATGAACATACATGGTCACGCGGACCTATGCATAACCCGTCTCAGCCCTCGCTCGCGAGCGCGAGGAACCGGGCAGCGACCGCGTCGCCGCCCTGCGGGTCACGCGAGATGACGAGCACGGTGTCGTCGCCGGCGATCGTCCCGAGGACCGTCGGCAGCACCGAGTGGTCGATCGCCGAGGCCAGGAACTGCGCCGCCCCCGGAGGCGTGCGCAGGACCACGAGGTTGCCCGACGCCTCCGCGGCGACCAGCAGCTCCGCGCACAGCCGCGCCAGGCGCGCAGCCAGCTGCTCGGTGTCCGTGCGCGTCGGTGTCCGGTCACCGCCCTCCCCGGGCACCGCGTACACGAGCGCACCCGTGGGCGTGCGGATCCGGACCGCGCGCAGCTCGACCAGGTCGCGGCTCAGCGTCGCCTGGGTGACGGTCACGCCCTCGTCGGCGAGCAGCGCCGCGAGCTCCCCCTGGGAGTGCACGGTCCCGCGCTGCAGCAGCGAGATGATCAGGGCGTGCCGCGCCGCCTTGGTCGACGCGACGACGGGCGTGCTCACGGCCGGTCCAGCAGGAACGACAGCAGCGCCTTCTGGGCGTGGAGCCGGTTCTCCGCCTCGTCCCACACGACCGACTGCGGGCCGTCGATCACCTCGGCGGTGATCTCCTTGCCCCGGTACGCGGGCAGGCAGTGCAGGACGAGCGCACCCGGTGCGGCAAGCGACAGCGTCGGGGCGTCCAGCCGGAACGCCTCGAAGAGCCGCTCCCGGTCCGCCGCCCCGTCCTCCTGCCCCATGGAGGTCCACGTGTCGGTCGCGACGACGTCAGCCCGCGCCACGGCGTCGGCGACGTCGTGCACGACGGCCACCGAGCCGCCCGTGCCCGACGCGATCTGCGCCGCGCGGGCCAGGACCTGCGGGTCGGGCGGGGCGTCGACCGGCGTCCCGATGCGCACGTGCAGGCCGGCGGTCGCCCCGCCCAGCAGGTACGAGTGCGCCATGTTGTTCGCGCCGTCGCCGACGTAGGCGAGCGTCGTGCCGGGCAGCGACGCCACGCCGCCGCGGTGCTGCGCCAGGGTCGTCAGGTCGGCGAGCACCTGGCACGGGTGGAACTCGTCGGTCAGGGCGTTGACCACGGGCACGCCCGCCAGCGCGGCCATCTCCTCGAGCCGGCGCTGCGCGTGCGTCCGCCAGACGATCGCCGCCACCTGCCGGCCGAGCACGCGGGCCGTGTCGGCGATCGACTCGCGCACGCCGATCCGCGCCAGGGACCCGTCGACCTGCAGCGGGAAGCCACCCAGCTCGGCGATGCCCGTGACGAAGCTGACCTGCGTGCGCAGCGTCGGCTTGTCGAAGATGACCGCGATGGCGCGCGGGCCCGCCAGCGGCGTGCGGATGAACCGGTCGTCGCGGAACGCGAGGGCGAGCTCGATGACGTCGGCCTGCTCGCGCGGCGTCAGGTCGTCGTCGCGCAGGAAGTGGCGTGTCACGCGGGCTCCTCGGTGGCGAGGGTGGCCGGCAGGGCGGCCACCAGGTCGACGAACGGCTGCACCTGCTCGTCCGTCAGGACGAACGGCGGTGCCAGGCGCAAGGTCGTGGGCGTGCAGGCGTTGACGATGATGCCCGCCTCCAGCGCGTCGGCCGCGACCTGCGCCGCCACGGGCCGCACCAGCTCGACCGCGATGAGCAGGCCCTCGCCGCGCACCTCGCGGACCACCGGGTTGCCCGTCGAGCGCAGCCGCGCGCGCAGCCGCTCCCCCAGGTCCGTGACGTGGGCCAGCAGCCCGTCTCGCTCGATCACCCCGATGGTCGCGAGCGCGGCGGCCGACGCGACGGGGTTGCCGCCGAACGTCGTGCCGTGCTGCCCCCGGCCGAGCAACGTGGCGACGTCGGGCCCGTAGGCGATCACGCCGCCGACGGGGAACCCGGCGCCCAGGCCCTTGGCCACCGTCACGACGTCGGGACGGACGCCGCCGCCGACGTGCGGGTGCTGGTGGGCGAACCACCGTCCCGTGCGGCCCATGCCCGACTGGACCTCGTCGAGCACGAGCAGCGCGCCGTGCGCGCTCGTCAGCTCACGGGCGAGCGCCAGGTAGCCGGGGGGCAGCGGCCGCACGCCGGCCTCGCCCTGGATCGGCTCCACGAACATCGCCGCCACCTGGTCGCCGCCCTCGGCGAACGCCGCCCGCAGCGCGTCCGTGTCGCCGAACGGCAGGAACTCCACGCCCGGGGGCAGCGGCTCGAACGGCTCGCGGTACGCGGCCTTGTGCGTGAGGGACAGCGCGCCCATGGAACGACCGTGGAACGCGCCCTCGAGCGCCAGGACGCGGGGGCGGGCGCCGGCCGAGTGGCGGCGCGTGAGCTTCAGGGCCGCCTCGTTCGCCTCGGTGCCCGAGCTGGTGAGGAAGACGCGCGAGCCCTCGGGCGCCTCCGCGAGCTGCAGGAGTCGCTCGGCGAGGGCGACCTGCGCCGGGCTCGTGAAGAAGTTCGAGACGTGGCCCAGCGTGCCGAGCTGCGCGCTGATCGCCGCGGTCAACGTCGGGTGCGCGTGGCCGAGCGAGTTGACGGCGATCCCCCCGAGCAGGTCCACGTACCGCGTCCCGTCGGCGTCCCAGACGTACGGACCCTCGCCGCGCACGAGCACGCGCTGCGGCGGGCCGAACGTGTCCATGACCGCGTGGGTGTACCGGTCCGTCCACTGCGCGACCGACCCCGCCGCGGTCGGGACCGGCAGCACGTCCTGCTCGCCCGGGGCGCGGTGGCGCGGGGCGGTGGTGCTCGTGGCCGACCCGGCCGCGTCCGACGTCGTGGTCACGCTGTCGCCTCCTGGTCCTGGCTCGCCAGGCGCACGGCGCGCACCGGCACGGTCGACGGGTGGCCGTCGGGGTCGGCGTCGGGCAGCACCATCGTGCCCACGCCCTCGGACGTGAAGACCTCGACGAGGATCGAGTGCGTCGCCCGGCCGTCGATCACGTGCGCCCGCGGCACGCCGCCCTCGACGGCGCGCCAGCACGCCTCCATCTTGGGACGCATGCCCGCGTCGAGCCGCGGCAGCAGCTCGGCCAGCGCGGACGCGCGGATCCGGCGCACGAGCGTCGAGCGGTCCGGCCAGTCGGTGTACAGGCCCTCGACGTCCGTCAGCACGATGAGCTTGCGGGCCCCGAGGGCGACGGCCAGCGCCGCCGCGGCGGTGTCCGCGTTCACGTTGAGCACCTGCGTCGGGTCGTCGATGTCCGGGGCGACCGTCGACACGACGGGGATGCGCCCGGCGTCCAGCAGGTCGAGCACCGCCCCCGGGTTCACGTGGACGACGTCGCCCACGAGGCCCACGTCGACCTCGTGGCCGTCGAC
The DNA here is from genome assembly GCF_024508275.1 of Cellulomonas wangsupingiae. Lineage (NCBI taxonomy): Bacteria > Bacillati > Actinomycetota > Actinomycetes > Micrococcales > Cellulomonadaceae > Cellulomonas > Cellulomonas wangsupingiae. The sequence continues at coordinate 1,809,136 of NZ_CP101989.1, read as the reverse complement.
CACAGCGGTGCGGCGGCGGGCCTGGAACAGGCCGGCGTCCTCACCCGAGAGGCCCACCGCGTGCGGCGCGTGGGCGTTGAGCAGCCCGACCAGCTCGCGCGAGACCTGCCCCGTGAGCACCATGCGCACCACGTCCATGGCCTCGGGCGTCGTCACGCGCAGCCCACCGCGGAACTCGCTGGCGATGTCGAGCCGGTCGAGCATCGCGTTGATCTGCGGCCCGCCTCCGTGCACGACGACCGGTCGCAGGCCCACCTGGCGCAGGAAGACCATGTCCTCGGCGAACGCCCGCTTGAGCGTGTCGTCGATCATCGCGTTGCCGCCGTACTTGACGACGACGAGCGCGCCGGCGAACTGCTGCAGCCAGGGCAGCGCCTCGACGAGGACCTCCGCCTTCTGGTCGGGCCGCAGGTCGGTGCGGGTGTCGAAGACGAAGTCGTCGGGGACGCCAGGGTTCATGTCGCTGCCGCTCATGTGGAGTACGCGCTGTTCTCGTGGACGTAGTCGTGCGTGAGGTCGTTGGTCCAGACGGTCGCGGCCGCGTCGCCCGCGTGCAGGTCGACGACGACGTGCACCTCGCGGTCGGCCGCCAGGTCCAGCTGCGCCGGGTCCTCGTGGGCGCCGCCCGCGCGGCAGATCTGCACGCCGTTGATCGTCACGTCCAGCGCCGCCGGGTCGAACGGGGCGACGTCCTGCGGCACCGTGCCGACCTGGGCGATGATGCGGCCCCAGTTGGGGTCGTTGCCGAACATCGCGGCCTTGAAGAGGTTGGAGCGCGTGACGGCGCGCGCCACGGCCACCGCCGCGGCCTCGGTCGTCGCCCCGCGCACGTGGACGGCGATGTCGTGCGAGGCGCCCTCGGCGTCCGCGACGAGCTGGCGGGCGAGCGACGCGCAGACCCGCAGGACGGCGTCGGCGAACGCGTCGGCACCGGGCGTGACCCCGCTCGCCCCGGACGCCAGCAGCGTCACCGTGTCGGAGGTGGACATGCACCCGTCGGAGTCGACGCGGTCGAACGTCGCACCGGTCGCGGCCCGCAGCGCGGCGTCCGCGGTGGCGGCGTCGACGACCGCGTCGGTGGTGAGCACCGACAGCATCGTGGCCATGGCGGGCGCGAGCATGCCCGCCCCCTTGGCCATGCCGCCGACGACGAACGCGCCGTCCGGCGTCTCGACCCGCACGTGCGCGGTCTTGGGGACGCTGTCCGTCGTCATGATCGCGGAGGCGGCGTCCGGTCCCGCACCGGCGCCGAGCGCGGCCACGAGGGGGCCGATACCGGCGAACAGCTTCTCGCTCGCGAGCGGCACGCCGATGAGACCGGTCGAGCACACGACGACGTCACCGGCGGAGACGCCCAGCTCCGCCGCGACCTTCTCGGCGGTGGTGTGCGCGTCCTGGAAGCCGCGCGGGCCGGTGCCGACGTTCGCGCCGCCGGAGTTGAGCACGACGGCCGCCACCACGCCGTCCGCGACGACCTGCCGCGACCAGGTCACCGGCGCGCCGACGACGCGGTTCGTCGTGAACACCGCGGCACCCACCTGCAGCGGCCCGTCGTTGACGACGAGCGCGAGGTCGGGGTTGCCGGACGCCTTGAGCCCTGCGGTCACGCCGGACGCGCGGAACCCCGCCGCGGCGGTCACCCCGGGAGAGGTGCCGGGGGACGTGCCGACGAGGGCCGGGCCGAGGTGGTCGGTCACGGGGCGACTCCGTTCCGCGGCAGGCCGAGCGTCTCCGGCAGGCCCAGTGCGAGGTTGAGGGACTGGACGGCACCGCCGGCGGTGCCCTTGACGAGGTTGTCGATCGCCGTGACCGTCACGACGCGACCGGCCCGCGCGTCGTACGCCACCTGGACGTGCGCGGTGTTCGCGCCCGCGGTCGACGCGGTCGTCGGCCACTGCCCGGCGGGCAGCACGTGCACGAACGGCTCGTCCGCGTACGCCGCGCGCCAGACCTCTCGCAGCGCGTCGTCGTCCGTCGTCACGCCCGGCGCCAGGCGCGCGGTGGCGGTCGCGAGGATCCCCCGCGACATCGGCACGAGGACCGGCGTGAACGAGGTGCGGACGTCGTCCGCGCCCGCGGCGCGCAGGTTCTGCGCGAGCTCCGGGATGTGCCGGTGGCTGCCCCCGACCGCGTACGGCACGGCGGCCCCGACGGCCTCCGAGGCGAGCAGGTGCGCCTTGAGCGCCTTGCCGGCACCCGAGTACCCGACCGCGAGGACGGCGACGAGGTCCGACGTGTCGAGGAGCCCTGCGGCGACACCCGGCTGCAGGCCGAGCGTCACGGCGGTGACGTTGCACCCCGGGACGGCGATGCGGCGCGCGCCCGCCAGCCGGTCGCGGCCACGTGACGCGGTCGCCGCGTCGATCAGCTCGGGCAGCCCGTAGGTCCACGTGCCGGCGTGCTCGCTGCCGTAGTACGCCGACCAGTCGGCGGCGTCGACGAGGCGGTGGTCGGCGCCGAGGTCGAGGACCACCGGGTCCTCTCCCAGCGCCTCGAGCTCGGCTGCGACCTGCCCGCTGGCTCCGTGCGGGAGTGCCAGCACGACGACGTCGTGGCCCGCGAGCGCCTGGGGGGTCGTGGGCTGCAGGACGCGGTCGGCGAGGTCGACCAGGTGCGGGTGGTGCAGCCCCAGGGGTGTGCCCGCGCTGGAGTGGGCGGTGAGGGTGCCGATCGTCGCGTCCGGGTGGTCGAGGAGCAGCCGCAGGACCTCGCCGCCTGCGTAGCCGCTGGCCCCGGCCACCGCCACCGTGAACGTCATGTGCATGAACATACAGTCGGGTGCACACAAATACCAACGAACACGGGAAACGATCGCCCTCCCGAGGCGGCATGCTGTGGGCATGCGCGCCGTCATCGCGACCCGGGCCGGCGGCCCTGAGGTCCTCGAGCCCACCGACGTCCCGGACCCTGCTCCCGGCCCCGACGAGGTGCTGGTGCGTCTCGCCGCGGCAGGCGTCAACTTCATCGACACGTACCGACGTGCCGGTGTCTACCGTATGCCGTTCCCGCACGTCGTGGGGTCCGAGGGCGCGGGCGAGGTCGTCGCGGTGGGCGCCGACGTCACCACCCTCGCGCCCGGGGACCGCGTCGCGTGGGCGTCCGCCCCCGGTTCGTACGCCGAGCTCGTCACCGTCGCCGAGCGCCACGTCCTGCCCGTCCCCGCCACCGTCGACGACCGGACCGCGGCCGCCCTGCCGATGCAGGGCCTGACGGCGCACTACCTGGTCACCTCGACGTTCCCGGTCGCGCGGGGGCACGACGTGCTGCTGCACGGGGGCGCCGGGGGCGTCGGGCTGCTGCTGACGCAGCTCGCCGCCGCCCGCGGCGCGCGCGTCGTCGCGACCGTCGGCTCACCCGACAAGGAGCACCTCGCCCGGGCGGCGGGTGCCGCGGAGGTCATCCGCTACCGCGAGCTGTCCGACCTGCCCACCGAGCTGCCCGCCCTCGTGCGCGAGCTCACCGGCGGCCGCGGGGTCGACGTCGTGTACGACGGCGTCGGCAAGGACACGTTCGACGCGTCCCTCGCCTCGCTCGCCCCGCGCGGCACCCTCGTGCTGTTCGGCGCGTCCTCCGGCCAGGTGCCGCCGGTCGACCTGCAGCGCCTCAACGCCGCCGGCTCCCTGTACGTCACCCGGCCGACGATCGGCGACTACACGGCGTCGCGCGACGAGCTCCTGTGGCGGGCCGACGAGCTCTTCGACGCCGTGACCGCCGGCGCTCTCGACGTCCGCGTCGGAGCGACGTTCCCCCTCGCCGAGGCCGCCGACGCCCACCGCGCCCTCGAAGGGCGCGCCACCACCGGAAAGGTGCTGCTGCTCCCGTGACCCTCGACACCCCCACCTTCGCCGCCCCGCCGCGGACCGTGACCGTGGAGGTCTGGTCCGACGTCGCGTGCCCGTGGTGCTACGTCGGCAAGCGGCGGTTCGCCGCGGCCCTGCGCCGTTTCGCGCACCGCGACCACGTCGACGTCGTGTGGCGCTCGTACCAGCTCTCCCCGGAGACACCGGCGGGCCCGGGGCGGCCCGAGATCGACGCGCTCGCCGAGCTCAAGGGCCTGCCGCGCGACCACGTGGAGCAGATGTTCGCGCAGGTGGCGGCGCTCGGTGCCGCCGAGGGCCTGCGGTTCGACTTCGCCCGCACGCTCGCGTTCAACACGTTCGACGCCCACCGCCTGCTGCACCTCGCGCGGGCGGCCGGCGGCCCCGCGCTGGTGGACACGACCATGGAGGCGCTGTTCTCGGCGCACTTCGAGCAGGGCGTGGACCTGGGCGCCGACGGCGCGCTGGTCGCGATCGCCGCCCGCGCCGGGTTCGCCGCGCACGGCTGGGACGACGCGCGCGTCGCCGACGCGCTGGCCACGGGCGACGGCGGGGACACCGTCCGCGACGACCTGGCGACGGCAGCGTCCCTGGGAGTCACGGGCGTGCCGTTCTTCGTCGTCGACCGGCGGTACGCCGTGTCGGGCGCCCAGCCGCCCGAGGTGTTCGCCCAGCTGCTCGAGGCCGGGTGGCGCGAGGCCAACCCCCTGGTGCCGGCCCCGGCCGGCGAGGTGTGCACCGACGGGTCCTGCTGAGCGGCCCGGGCGCCGCGCGGGCTCACCGGACGCCGAGCATGAGGGAGACGAGCTCGCGCAACGAGTCCACGCGCACGTCCGCGAGCGCGGCGTCGGGGCGTCGGGCGTGCACGTAGCCCCACGGGCCGCGGCGCACGAGCGCCGTGCGCATGCCCGCGGCACGCGCCGGCAGGACGTCGTTGTCGAGCCGGTCGCCCACGTAGAGCACGTCGTGCGCGGGCACACCGAGGTCCGTCACGACGCGGGCGAAGAACTGCGGCGACGGCTTGGCCACGCCCCAGCGGGCCGACGTCGCCAGCAGGTCCACCTCGACTCCGGCGGCCCGCAGCTGGTGCTCGGCGCGCGCCGGCTGGTTGCCCGCGACCGCGACGAGGTACCCCGCGGCCCGCAGCGCCCGCAAGGTCGGCAGCGCGTCGGGGTAGAGGTCGTCCGGCCGGATCTCCGGTGGGGTCGACGGCGGGTCGACACCGACGTCGCGCCACACGTGGCTGTGCGGCTCGTCGCGCTCAGCCAGCGCCCCGAGCACCGCCATGAGGGCCAGCGGCGGCACACCCACCTCCCCGGCGACCTGCACCCACGCGCGCGTCTCGTCCACGAGCGTCTCACCGACGTCGAAGACGACGGCGCGCACGTCGGCCCACCGCGGACGCGGCCTCAGGTCATCCACGGCGGCCACCCTGCCAGGCCCGTCGCACCCGCGTCACCCCCGCGGCGCCCCCGCGTTCCCGCGTCACCCGACGGGTGCGAGCGGGCGCGCCCGCACCTGGTCGAAGAACGCGACCTCGTGCGCGCACGACGCCGCGTACGCGGCGAGCATGCGTGCGCGGGTCGCCGCACCCGCCTCATGCGCGGCGGCGTCGGCCAGGGCGGAGGCCTGGTCGGCCGCCGCCGCGAAGGCCGGGTCCCCGTAGGTGGCGACCCAGTCGCCGTAGGGGTGCGCACCCAGGTGGCCCGCGCGCGCCAGGATGCGCGCGCCGAGGTCCGCGTACAGGACGTAGCACGGCAGCACCGCCGCGACGACCTCGGCGTACGAGCCCGTCGCGGCGACGGCCAGCAGGTGGTCGACGTACGCGGTCGTCGCCGGGCCCACCGGGCCGGACCTCCCGCCGCCGGCGAGCCGCTCCTCGTGCAGCCGGGCCTCGATGTCGAGGCACCGTGCCGCGCCCTGCGCGAAGAACACCTGGGCCGCGGGGCCGGGCGCGACCTGGCTCGCCCGGGCGAGCACGCGGGAGTACTGCGCGAGGTACAGCGCGTCCTGGTGCAGGTAGGCCTCGAAGTCGTCCACGGGCAGCGTCCCGTCGGCCAGCCCGCGCACGAACGGCAGGTCGTCGCACGCGGCGCGCAGACCCGCCGCCCGCTCCCACGCCTCGCTGCTGAACGCGCGCGCCCCGAGCGTCGGCGCGTGGTGCAGGTGGTCGACGGGTCCCCGCCCCGACCCGACCGCGAGCGCCTCGCCGGCGGAGATGGCGCCGGTGAGCCACTCCTTCGCCTCGCGGACCGCCGTCACCCAGTCGGGCCGTCGTGGGCGCAGTGCCGCGACGGCGGCCGACAGCGAGCAGCCCGTGCCGTGCGTGCTGGTCGTGCGCACACGCGGCGCGTCCAGCTCGGTGAGCGTGCCCGCGTCGACCACGGCGTCCGGGCTCGCGTCCCCGGCGAGGTGGCCGCCCTTGAGCAGCACCGTGACGCCCGACCGGTGCGCGAGCCGCCGGGCCTGGTCGACCGCGTCGGGCCACGCCGTGGCGACGGGCTCACCGAGCAGCACGCCGAGCTCGGGCAGGTTCGGCGTCACGAGGTCCGCGAGCGCGACCAGCCGCCGCACGGCGTCCTCGGCGTCCGCGTCGAGCAGCCGGTCCCCGCTGCTCGCGACCATGACGGGGTCGAGCACGACGACGGGCGGGGTGGCCCGGCTCAGCCAGGCCGCGACCTCGTCGGCCACGGCCCGGGTCCCGACCATGCCGATCTTGACCGCGTCGACCGTGACGTCGTCGCTGACGGCGTCGAGCTGCGCGCGCAGGAACCCGACGTCCGGGACGTGCACCGCTCGCACGCCGTGCGTGTTCTGCGCGACGAGCGCGGTCACCACGGCCATGCCGTACGCGCCGTGCGCCGCGAACGACTTGAGGTCGGCGTGGATGCCGGCCCCGCCCGTCGGGTCGGTGCCCGCGACCGACAGCACCCGCACGCGGCTGCCCGTGGGGCGCGTACCGGTCGCGGGCCCGGCAGGTGCGGCGCTCACCGGGTCACCGCCGGCGCCGCGGCGCGGTCCCATGCCTCGACCAGGCGGGCCGCGGCGTCGGCGGGGTCCGTGGCCCCGCACACGGCGCTGACGACGGCCATGGCGTGCACCCCGGCGGCCCGCAGCGCCGGTGCGTCGGCCGCGCCGAGACCGCCGATGGCCACGACGGGACGACCGCCGGACGCGACGACCGCCGCACGCGCCCCGGCGACCCCGATCGCCGGCCCTGCCTCGGGCTTGGTGGGCGTGAGCCGCAGAGGGCCGGCCCCCAGGTAGTCGGCGCCCGTGGCCGCACGGACGTGCTCGGGCAGCGCCGCCGAGGCTCCCACCAGCGCGTCCGGGCCGAGCAGCGCACGGGCGTCGTCGACCTCCAGGTCACGCCTCCCCACGTGGACACCGTCCACGTGGGCGCCGCGGGCCCGTGCCGCGAGAGCGACGTCGACGCGGTCGTCCACGACGAGCGCCGCAGGACCCGCGAGACGCAGCGCGTCGGCCACCGAGAGGGTCAGCGCGACGAGCTCACGGGCGGTCGCCCGCTTGGCGCGCACCTGGACGGTGCCGACACCGGCACGGACCGCAGCGCCTGCGACGTCCGCGGGACGGTGGCCGGCACGTCCGCACACGTCGGCGTCCAGGACGAGGTAGATGCCCGCGGGCAGCGCGCTCATGCCGGCACACCGATCCGCTGCGCGGCCGCGACGCGGCACGCGAGGTCGTCCGGGGTCAGCAGGTACAGCTCGTCGAGGAGCCCGACCTGGAACGACGCGGGGCCGCGCGCGTCGATCACCGCGCGCTCGGCGGCGAGCCCCAGGGCCGTCGACGCCGCGACAGCCGCGGTCAGCGGCGGCGCGACCGACGTGAAGGCCGCGACGAGGCCGCCCAGCGCGCACCCGGCCCCGGTGATCGTCGTCAGGAGCCGGTCGCCGACCGCGAGCCGCACGTGCGTGGTGCCGTCGGTGACGAGGTCCACCGGCCCGGACACCGCGACGACCCCGCCGGTGCGCCGCGCGAGGACGTCGGCGGCGTCGGCACTGGTGTCGACGTCGTCGCGCGCGTCGACACCGCGACCGGCGGAGACGAAGCCCGCGAGCGCGCGGACCTCGCTGGCGTTGCCGCGCACCACGGCAGGACGCTCGCCGAGCAGGTGGCCGGCCAGCCGCGTCCGGACCGACAGGACGCCGACCGCGACCGGGTCGAGCACCCACGGCACCCCGGCCCCTGCGGCAGCCGCGACCGTCGGGGCGAGGCACGCCCGCTGGTCCGGCCCCGGCGTCCCGAGGTTGACCAGGACCGCACCCGCGGCGCCCGCGAGCTCCTCGGCCTCGCCCGGCACGCTCGCCATCGCGGGGGACGCACCGATCGCGAGCAGCGCGTTGGCGACGAGGTTCGTCGTGACCTCGTTGGTCAGGCACTGCACGAGCGGGGTGCACCGTCGCACCTCGTCGAGCGCCGCGCCGCACGCGGCGGCGAGGTCGTCAGGGGTGGGCAGGGCAGACGTCATGGCGGACATCCCTTCGCTCGTACGAACGAGATCAGGTTCGACGGGTGTGATCTCAGCCCTGCTCGGTACAGGGCACCCCGTGTCTCGCCGCCGACCCTAGCCGCCGGCGGTGACGCTGCCGAGAGCAGGTCTCGCCCTGCGGACGCCTCGGCGCCTCACCCGCCCGGGGACCCCGGGCGACGCGCGACCGCCGCTACGCTCACCGGTGCGGGTCGCCGGTGTCCCCCCGGGTGCCGTGCGCGGTCCGCGCCGACCAGCGCGCGTGCGCGCCAGAACCTGCGAGGCGACATGACCCCCGACACCACCCGACCCGCTCCGCTGACCGACCCGGTCGGCACCGTGGTGCCGTCCGCCGTACCGACGCACTGGTACAACCTGGCGGCGGACCTGCCCGAGCCGTGCCCGCCCGCCCTGCACCCCGGCACGCGGGAGCCCTTGACCCCGGACGACCTCGCGCCGCTGTTCCCCATGGCGCTGATCGCCCAGGAGGTGTCGACCGAGCGGTGGGTCGAGATCCCGCAGACCGTCCGGGAGATCTACGCGTCGTGGCGGCCGTCGCCGCTGGTGCGGGCGCTGCGCCTCGAGCGGGCGCTGGGCACCCCGGCGAAGATCTTCTACAAGTACGAGGGCGGCTCCCCCGCCGGCTCGCACAAGCCGAACACGGCCGTGGCGCAGGCGTACTACAACGCGGTCGAGGGCATCACGCGCCTGACGACCGAGACGGGCGCCGGGCAGTGGGGCGCATCGCTGTCGATGGCGTGCTCGCTGCTGGGCCTGGACTGCGAGGTGTGGCAGGTGCGCGCGTCGTACGACTCCAAGCCGTACCGCCGCATGCAGATGGAGACGTACGGCGCGATCTGCCACCCGTCGCCCTCGGACCTCACGGAGGCGGGACGCGCGATGCTCGCGGCCGACCCGACGACGACGGGGTCGCTCGGCATGGCGATCAGCGAGGCCGTGGAGGTCGCGGCGCAGGACCCGAAGGCCCACTACGCGCTGGGCTCGGTGCTCAACCACGTGCTGCTGCACCAGAGCGTCATCGGTGTCGAGGCCCTGGCGCAGCTGGACGAGATCGGCGAGAGCGCCGACGTCGTGTTCGGGTGCGCGGGCGGCGGCTCGAACCTGGGCGGCCTGGCCTTCCCCTTCCTGGGGCGCAACCTGCGCGACGGGACGACGACGCGCGTCGTGGCGTGCGAGCCGGCCGCCTGCCCGTCGATGACGCAGGGCGAGTACCGCTACGACTTCGGGGACGTCGCAGGGCTGACGCCGCTGCTGAAGATGCACACGCTCGGCAAGGACTTCGTGCCGCCGCCGATCCACGCGGGCGGGCTGCGCTACCACGGCATGGCACCGATGGTGTCGCACGCCTACGCGCTGGGGCTCATGGACGCGGTCGCGGTGCAGCAGGAGGACGCGTTCGCCGCGGGCATCGAGTTCGCGCGTGCCGAGGGCATCATCCCGGCGCCGGAGTCGACGCACGCCGTGGCCGCGGCGCTCACCCACGCCCGCGCGGCGACGACGGACGAGACGATCGTCATCGGGCTGTCGGGCAACGGGGTGCTGGACCTGCCCGCGTACCACGAGTACGTCTGACCGACGCCACCAGGAGCGCGTCGGGCGCGCTCACCCGCCCGCGGGCCGCCCGACGCGCTCGGCGACCGTCGCCAGGTCGTCGTCCGTGAACAGCGCGCGCGGCAGGAGCACGAACGCCGACGAGCCCCGCAGCCGCAGGACCACCGCCGACCCGCGCACGTGCAGCTCCCGGAAGGCGGCCCAGGTCGTCCGGGACGACCCGAGGGCGCTGGTCGAGAACAGCGCGTCGTCGGCCACCGCGGCGCTGACGGTCGTGCCGGGTGCCAGCGCGACGCGCAGCCCGCGACTCACGGACTGCCTCGCGCTGAGGCTCATGGCGATCGCGACGGCGGACAGCACCACGAGGCCAGGGGCGACGACCTCGAGGTCGACGAGGCCCGTGAGCGCGAGCAGGAGCCCGAGCACGAGGGGCACCGCCAGGATCGTCCAGGCGACGACCGTCGCCCGCAGCCGCAGCAGCAGTCCTGTGCCGTCGCGCGTCATGGCGCGCAGGAGGTCGGCGGTCACGGTGAGCGAGGCGGTGGTGGGCTCCGCGGTCATGGTGCACATCGTGGCAGCGCACGCGCACGCGCGTGGCAAGAACGCGGGGCGGACTCACGCGCCGAGGGGCGCGGCCGGGTCGCACCCGGCCGCGCCTCTCGGACCGGACTCAGCCGCGGACCGTGACCGTCCGGCTCGTGCTGCCCGCGACGTTCGCCGCGTCGTCGGGCACGAACACGGCCGTCAGGCGGTGCGACCCGCTGCCGAGGCCGCGCGGGACGGTCCCGACCGCCAGACCGAGGACGACGTCCGCACGCGCCACGACACGCTCGCCCTCGCGCAGCTCGACCGTGCCCTCCGGCAGCCGGGCGGTGTCCAGACCCACGGTCGCGACCCACACGGACGGGATCAGCCGCGGGAAGGGCGACTGGACCACGTCGAGCGACGTGCGGCTCGTGGCCTGCGCGACCGTCACCGTCACGGGCTCAGACTGCGAGCCCGCCACGGCGTCCGTGCCGGCGTAGCGTGCGACGACCTCGTACGTGCCGACGGGTGTGTCCGCCGGCAGCGTGAGCACCGCCCGTCCGCCTCGCAGCGACGCCGTGCCGAGCACGTCGTCCCCGGTGACGAACTGCACCGACCCGGTGACCGGGCCCGGCGACGTGACGACAGCCGTGAGCCGGACGCGCGTGCCGCGGGTACCGAACACCTGCGTGCCCGGCGACGCGGTGAGCGTCGTGGTCGACACCTCGCCGGCGTCCTCGACCGTGAACGGCACCGAGGCGGTCGTGCCGCTCGGTGACGCGACGACGGTGAGCTCGTGCCCGCCGGGCGCGAGGTCCGCCGGGACGGTGACGGTCACCTGCGCCGACGCGTCCGCGCCGTCGCCCCGGACCAGCGGGAAGCTACCGAGCGACACCTCGCCGAGGAGCACCTCGACCGACGTGTTCTCCGGCGCCCCGAGGCTGGTGAGGTTGATCCCGCCGACCGTGAAGGTGAGCTCGTCCCCGGGCGCGACCGGCTCGGTGAGCGCCGGCACCTCGACCGCACGCTCCGCGAAGTCCGGACCGATGCCGGGGTGCGCCTGCAGGTACGCGATCCAGGCGTCCCGGTCGATCAGGCCGGAGTCGGCCGTGCCGGTCCCCTCGGCGAGCACCCGGAAGTTGTCCCCGCCCTGGGCGAGGAACGAGAACGTCCCGATGCGGTACTCGGCCCCGAGGTCGATCGGCGCGCCGTCGACCGTGACCGACGTGATCCGGTCGCCGAGCTCGCGCGAGGCGTCGTACGTGTAGGTGACGTTGTCGGACAGCCCCAGCTGCAGGTACGGGCGGCTCGGGATCGTGCCGTCCGCGTTGGTCTGCCACTGCTGCTCCAGCATCGTCACGACCTGGGCCCCCGTGAGGGTGGTGGTCCAGAGGTTGTTGACGAACGGGAGCACCGCGTTGGCCTCGGCGTAGGTCACCGTGCCGTCGGGGGCGTGGAGCAGCTCGGCGCGCATGCCGCCCGGGTTGACGACGCCGATCTGGGCGCCGCCACGCTCGGGCGAGGCGAGCGTGTCGAGGAGGGCCTCCGCGACGAGCGAGCCGAGGGCCGACTCGCGGCTGCGGTCGTCCCGGCCCGTCGTGGTGCCGGGCGCGGAGCCGACGTACACACCGTCGACGTACTGCCCGCCGCTGAACGCCGTCGTGACGTCCGCCGTCACGGATCCCACGGGCTGCGAGCCGACCTCGGACGCGTGCGCGAGGGCGTCGGCGACGATCTGCGCGACCTCGGCGACCCGCGGGTAGGCGGCGACGAGCTCGGCGTCGGGCGTCGTCGTGCGCGCCACGTTCTCGGCCGTGGCGGCCGTGACACGGTCCGTCGTCGGGTCGTACGTCAGCACGGCCTTGCCGAGGAACTCGCCGTAGGAGCCGGTCTGCACGACCGGTCGGGTCGCGTCGCCGTCGCCCACCGGCCCGAACCACGCGTACTGCTTGTGCGTGTGACCGGTGAAGATCACGTCCACCGCGGCGTCGGTCCCGGTGACGATGTCGGCGAACGCACCGCCCGCCGCCAGCTCCTCCTCGAGGGTCGCGCCGTCGGGCGTGCCCGCGCCGGCGCCCTCGTGGTACTGCGCGACGATGACGTCGGCCTCGCCGTTCACCTCGTCGCCGTCGGTGAGCGCCGCGGCCACGCGGTTGACGGCCTCGACCGGGTCGCCGAAGTCGAGCCCCGCGATCCCGCCCGGGGTCACGAGGCTCGGCGTCTCCTCGGTGACGGCGCCGACGACGCCGACGGTCACGCCCCCCATCTCGAGCAGCGCGTACTCGTCCAGCGCGGGCGTCGTGGTGCCCGCCCGGTAGACGTTGGCACCGAGGTACGGGAACTCCGCGTTCTCGCCACCCGCGATCACGCGGTCGACCAGGTCGTCGTACCCCTTGTCGAGCTCGTGGTTGCCGATCGCCGACGCCCCCAGGTCCAGGGCGTTCAGCACGTCGATCGTCGGCTGGTCGTCCTGCACCGCCGACGCGAACAGCGACGCGCCGATGTTGTCGCCCGCCGACAGGAACGCGACCGGGCCGTCGGCCGCCGCGCGCTGCTGCTCGACCGTCCCCGCGAACTTCACCGTGTTCGCGTCGATGCGCCCGTGGAAGTCGTTGATGTTGAGGAACGTCAGGTCGACCGGGGCGTCGTTCGCGCCGGCGGCCAGGCCCACCACCACCGGGTCGTGGTCCGAGGAGCGGTACGCGTCGGGCGCCCAGTACGTCGTGCCGTGGTAGGCGTACCGGCTGTACTCGAGCGCGATCGACTCCTCGGCGTTGATCTCCCACACGTCGGCGCCGGTCGCGCGCGCCGCGGCCGCCTCGTTGAGCAGCACGTGGTCCAGCGAGCCGGCCAGGCCGTCGAACGAGTAGCTGTACTGCCCCGGGGCGAGGGTCGCGACGGCGTCGACGTACCCCGCGTCGTACAGGACCTGCAGCGGGTCCTCGAGCGTGTAGGCGTTGAAGTCGCCCACCAGCGCGACCGCCTCGGCGTCGCCCTGCACGGTCGGCACCCAGTCGCGCAGCGCCGTCGTCTGCCGCACGCGCGACTCGTTCGACGCGCCCTGCCCGTCGCCGGCGTCGGCGTCACCGGGCCACGGGCCGGCCGAGCCCTTGGACTTGAGGTGGTTGACGACGACGAGGAACGGCTCGCCGCCCTCGGTCGGCGTGAAGACCTGGCCGATCGGCTCGCGTGCGTTGCCGAACGCCTGGTCGTCCCCGCTCTGGTCGCCCAGCGCACGCGACGGGCCCGTCGGGCTCGCGGCGGCGGGCCGGTAGATGATCGCGTTGGTGATGACGTCCTGCTCGGCCGCAGGCGGCAGCTCGTCGGACGAGGGCACGTACGCCCAGGTGGTGGCCCCGGCGGCCGCGTTCAGCGCATCCACCAGCGTCGCGAGCGCCTCGTCCGGCACGCCGTCGACCCGCGCCGAGTTCTCGATCTCGAGCAGGCCCACGACGTCGGCGTCGAGCGCGGAGATCGCCGCGACGATCTTGGCCTGCTGGCGCGCGAGGTCCTCGGCGTCCCAGGCCCCGCGCTGGTCGCAGCCCGTGCGGACGGTCACGGGCTCCCCGCTGGGGTCCGTGTACGCGACGCACGACGCGTCCTGGTCACCCAGAGTCGTGAAGTAGTTGAGGACGTTGAACGACGCGACCGACAGGTCGCCGCCGACCGGCTCGGGCGCGGCGGTGCGGTCGTCCTCGAACGTCACCGGAGCGGGCCCGCCCGCGACGACCTGCGACGTCGGGTTCAGCTTCCACGCCTTGTTGCGGTAGTCGACGACCAGCGGCTGCATGACCTGCACGGCAGCGCCGACGCGCACGGGGTTCTCGAGCGAGACGTACGGCGGTGTGAGGCCACCGTTGCCGGCCCCCAGGTAGTTGGTCGACGCACCGTCGTCCAGCACGACCCCACGCGCGGCGTTGTCGGCGAGCGCCGCGGCGGCCTGCGCCGACCCCGGGCGACCCACCTCGGTCGGCTGGACCAGCGGCGTCGTGCCCGTCGCCAGGCCGACCTCGCCGTACTGGTTCGTGCTGTACGTGTCGGAGACGGTCAGGTCACCGGTCGGCGCGAAGAGCATCGACTCGAGCGTCTCGCGGGCCGCCGCCGTCGCCGGCCACGGCGCGCTCACGGGCACCGGTGCGTCGGCCGCCGGCAGGACCTCGACGTCGGTGGCCGCTGCCACCGTGACCTCGGTCAGCCCGTCGAACTCCGAGACCGTCCCGGTGACGCGCAGGTGCTGGCCCGTCGAGACCTGCCCCACCGTCGCGGGCGAGTACACGAAGACTGCGTCGGACCCGGTGCGCGACGCCACGTCGCCGCCGCCCGTCCCCGGGGTCTGCAGGACGTACCCGGCGAGCCCGCCGGTCGGGTACGCGGCGGTCACGACGCCGGACGTCGTGACGAGCACCCCGACCAGGGGCGAGGCATCGGCGTTGCCCTGGATCTGCGCGATGGTCGCGGCCTGCGGGTCCGTCGGCTCCTGCGGTGCGGTGCCCGCGGGGGTCGGCGTCGGTGCCCCGACCGTGAAGTCGGCCGCGTTGTCGGCCGTGTGGCCGTGCGCGGCGTCACGGGCGACGGACGTGGCGTTCGTCGTGGCCGGCGCGCGGCCGGCACCGGCGTACGACGACGCCGTCGGGCCCCAGCCCACGAGGTCGACGACGACGTCGACGTCGGCGCACCCGGTGGCGCAGGTCAGCGCGGTCTGACCCTGCACGAGCGCGACCTTGCCGTTCGTGCCGCTCATCGGCACACCGGTGCCCTCGAGGTCGACGGGCACGTCGGGCGCGGCGGTGTTGCTCCCGAACGCCTGCCCGACGACGAACGTTGACCCTCCCGGCACGCTGCCGCTCAGCGGCGTGACCTGCCACGAGGCACCCGTCGCCGACGCGTACTGCAGCGAGTACCCGGTGAGGTCCACGGGCGCGTCGCCCGGGTTGACCAGCTCGACGAAGTCCCGGTCGTACGGGGCGCCGGAGTTGCCGCCACCGCCGTAGACCTCGTTGACCAGCAGCGGTGCATCCGTGGAGACCGCGCCCTGGGCTGCTCCCGCGGTGGCCACGCCCCCCGTGAGCAGCAGGGCGAGCGCCGTGAGCGCTCCGGTGGCCGTTCGTCGTCGTGCGTGCACGGGAGTCCCCTCGTTCCGGCGCGGTGAGGGATGACGGCGAACGACGCCCCGGCGCGCGAGCAGGTGCGGCCGCCACCTGGACGACCGACCTCACCATGCGTGGTTCACCCGATACGCCGCAACTACCCGTCAGTAACTTTCTGGTGAACTCCTCGCAGGATGTCGCGTTCCTCCCGGTTTGCCGGGGAGTCGCTGCGCCCGGACGCACGACACGGGCCGCGGAAGGTCCCCCGCGGCCCGTGTCCTGCCCCGTCGAGCGCTGCGCTCAGGCGCGCAGCGTGGCCCCGACCCGAGCGTGCGCCTCGGCCACGACCGCCTCCCGCACGGCGGCGGTCTCGGCGGCCGTCAGCGTCCGGTCGGCGGCGCGCAGCCGTAGCGCGAACGCGAGCGACTTGCGTCCGGTCCCCACCTGGTCGCCGGTGTACACGTCGAACAGGTGCACGTCCTCCAGGACGTCACCGGCAGGGCTCTGCACCGCTCCCGCCCGCACCGCCGCGAGCACGTCGGAGGCCGGCACGTCGTCGGCCACCACGAGCGCCACGTCCTCCTTGGCGACGGGGAACGTCGACACCGGCACCGCGGTGACGGGCTCGGCCGGTGCTGCGGCGAGCAGCGCCGTCAGGTCGAGCTCGAAGGCCACGGTCCGTGCCGGCAGGTCGAGCGCCGCGACGACCTTGGGGTGGAGCTCGCCCGCGTGCCCGACGACCGCGCCCGAGGGCGCGGTCAGCCGCGCGCACCGGCCCGGGTGGAACGGTGCACGCCCCCGGTCGGCGCTCACGCGCGGCTCGACGCCGACGAGGCGCGCGACACGCAGCGCGTATCCGAGCGCGTCGTCGAGATCAGCTCTGCGTCCGGCCCTGCCCGGTCCTGCCGGCTCGGCCAGGCCGGTCAGCACACCGGCCACGTGCAGCGGCTGCGCCGGCACGGCGCGCTCGAGCGCGGCGAGCTCGTCGTCGCCCGGGCGTACACCCCCGGGCAGGCGCGGAGCCGGTGCGGCACCCTCGTCCGGCAGGGTGACGAGCCCCATCTCGTAGATGCCCAGGTCGACGTTGCCGCGCGCGACGTTGCGCCGCGCGGTGTCCAGCAGCGTCACCAGCAGGTCCGTGCGCATGAGCGGCTGACCGTCGGCGAGCGGGTTGACCAGACGCAGGGCACGCCTGCGGTCGTCGGCGGCGGGAAGGCCGAGGGCGTCGAGCTGCCCTGCTGCGACGAACGGGTAGCTGAGCACCTCGACGAGACCGTCCGACGCGAGCGAGTCGGCGATCGCGCGGCGGGCACGCTGGCCCGGCGTCAGTCCGCGCCCGGTGGGCGCGTGCGGCACGACCGACGGGATCGCGTCGTACCCGCGCAGCCGGGCCACCTCCTCCACCAGGTCGACACCCGCCGTCAGGTCGGGACGCCACGTCGGGACGTGCACCTGCCACGGGCTCCCGGTGCCGTCGACCGTGCAGCCGATCTCGGTGAGCGTGTCCCGCACCTCGTCGTCGGTGTACGGCACGCCGACCAGGCGTGCCGCCTGCGCGGGGTCGAACGCGACCGGCGCGGGCGCCGACGTGCGGTCGACGTCCGTGAGGGCCTCGTCGACCGTGCCGCCGCCGTGCTCGACGAGCAGCGCGGCCGCGCGCGCGACCGCGACGCGCGGCAGCCGCGGGTCGACGCCGCGCTCGAACCGCTTGGACGCCTCCGAGGTCAGCCGGTGCCGGCGCGAGGAGCGCGCGACCGTGACGGGGTCGAAGTGCGCGGCCTCCAGCAGCAGGTCGGTCGTCGCCTCACCGACCTCGGAGTCCGCGCCACCCATGACGCCGGCGACCCCGAGCACGCGCGCCGCGCGGCCCCCCGTCGAGTCGGTGATGAGCAGGTCCTGCGGGTCGAGCGTGCGCTCGACGTCGTCGAGCGTCGTCGCGCGCTCCCCCACCCGCGCGCGCCGCACGACCACGGGCGCCGTGAGCGTCCCCAGGTCGTAGGCGTGCATCGGCTGCCCGAGGTCGAGCATGACGTAGTTCGTCACGTCGACCGCGAGGCTGATCGGGCGCATGCCCGCCTGCGTGAGCCGCTGCTGCATCCACGCCGGGGACGGCCCGGACGCGCGCACGCCGCGCACCACCTGCGCGACGAAGCGGTCGCAGCCCGCGACCCCGTCCACGCCCTCGTCGTCGATCTCGACCGCGAAGCCGGCGGGACGCTCGCGCTCGACGTCGCCAGTCGCCAGGCCCGGGTCGGTGAACCGCGCGCCGGTGGCGTGGGCGTACTCGCGGGCGACCCCGCGCATCGCGAAGCAGTACCCGCGGTCGGGTGTCACGTTGATCTCGAGGACCTCGTCGGCCAGGCCGAGCAGACGCAGCGCGTCGGTGCCCGGGGCCGTGACGTCCTCGCCGTAGCCGAGGCGCGACAGCACCATGATGCCGGCGTGGTCCTCGCCGAGGCCCAGCTCGCGCGCCGAGCAGATCATGCCGTCGGACACGTGCCCGTACGTCTTGCGGGACGCGATGGGGAACGGCCCGGGCAGCACGGCGCCCGGCAGCGCGACGACGACCCGGTCGCCGACACCGAAGTTGTGCGCGCCGCACACGATGCCGCGCGGCACCGTGGGCTGCCCCGCGTCGTCGAGCACGTTGTGGGCGCCCACGTCGACGTGGCACCAGTTGATCGTCTTGCCGTTCTTCTGCTGCTCGGGCGTCAGGTCGACGACCTGACCCACGACGAGCGGGCCGGTGACGCCCGAGGTGTGGATCGCCTCCTCCTCGAGCCCGACGCGCACGAGATCGGCGGCCAGCTGCTCGGCCGTGAGGCCGGCGGGCAGCTCGACGTGCTCGCCGAGCCAGGTCAGCGGGATACGGGGCATCTCAGATCACCGTCCGGAACTGCTCGGAGAAGCGCACGTCGCCCTCGACCATGTCGCGCATGTCGGCGATGCCGTGCCGGAGCATGAGCGTGCGCTCGATGCCCATGCCGAACGCGTACCCGGAGTACACGTCGGGGTCCACGCCGCACGCACGCAGCACGTTCGGGTTGACCATGCCGCAGCCTCCCCACTCGATCCAGCCGGGCCCGCCCTTCTTCTGCGGGAACCACAGGTCCATCTCCGCCGACGGCTCGGTGAACGGGAAGAACGACGGACGCAGGCGCGTGCGCGCCTCGGGGCCGAACATCGACCGCGCGAAGTGGTCGAGCGTGCCCTTGAGGTGGGCCATCGTCAGGCCCTTGTCGACCGCGAGGCCCTCCACCTGGTGGAAGACGGGCGTGTGGGTCGCGTCGAGCGCGTCCGTGCGGAACACCTTGCCCGGGCACGCGATGTAGACGGGCACCCCGCGCTCGAGCAGCGTGCGCGCCTGCACCGGCGACGTGTGCGTGCGCAGGACCAGCCCGGACGCGTCGTCGGGCACGTCCTCCGCCTGCGGTGCCACGAAGAACGTGTCCTGCATCTGGCGGGCCGGGTGGTCGACACCGAAGTTCAGGGCGTCGAAGTTGAACCACTCCGCCTCGACCTCGGGCCCCTCGGCGATCTCCCAGCCCATCGCGACGAACACGTCGGCGATGCGCTCCGAGAGCGTCGACAGCGGGTGCCGGGCACCGAGCGGGTGCCGGTCGGTCGGCAGCGTGACGTCGACGGTCTCCTCGACGAGCACGCGCGCGTCACGCTCGGCCTCGAGCTGCGTCGTGCGCGCCGCGATCGCGGCGTTGACGCGCCCACGGGCCTGGCCGAGCAGCTTGCCTGCGGCCGCCTTGTCGGGGCCGGGCAGAGCGCCGATCGCGCGGTTGGCGAGCGCGAGCGCGCTGGCGTCACCGGTGTGCGCGAGGCGCGCGGACTTCAGGGCGTCGAGGTCGGCGGCGGCGGCGACCGCCGCGAGCGCGGCGTCGACGGCCGCGGCGACGCCGTCGGCGTCGAGCGGGGACAGCGGGATGTCGCTGGTCATCAGGACCTTCCAGGGCGGTTCGGCGACGGCCGGACCGTGCCGCGGGAACAGCTCACCGCGGTGCACGTCGACCGGCTGGGCAGTCTAGTCGCGCCCGTCCCGGGGCCGTCGGACCGTCCCGCAGGACGTCGACGTGGGCACGCTGGTCAGCGTGCGCGTGCGCATGCGCGGCCCGGGACGGGCCGCGCAAATCGGTGACCACCCGCCGCACGGGTGAGCAGGACGTCGCGCACGCCGCCATGCTGCCACACCGCCCCCTCACGCTCCGAGGCGATACGTGCCGACGGTCGAGTACAGCGGGCCGCCGCCGCGCCCCTCGCCCGGTCGGGACGAGACGAGCGCGAGCTCGTCGACCCGCCACACCGGACCCTCGTACACGGCGAGCGCCTGCTCGAACACCTCGGTGGGGTCCAGGTCGCGCCGGTCACCACCGGCCGTCCGACCGGGCCCGCTGCCGCCGCCCCTGCCCCCGGACGTCGCGGCGCGTGACCCGCGGCGCGGCGGGCGCGGCCCGGGCCGCGCCCGGCCCACGGTCAGGTGCGGCCGGTGCCGCACCCGCGGGTCCGGCGGCGCGCCGTGCTCCTCGCCCACCGTCCGCGCGGCCGCCGCCAGGTCCACCATCGCCGCCACGTCTCCCCCGGTGCCGACCCAGAGCGTCCGGTGCGCGAACACCCCGGCTCCCCGCAGCTGCAGGTCGAACGGCGCGGCCACGGCCGCGGCGCCCGCCAGGTCGGCTGCCAGCCCGTCCGTCGCGGCGTCCGGGAGCTCGCCGTAGAAGGCGGCCGTGAGGTGCCACGTCTCGCGCGCCGACCAGCGCACGCCGTCGTCGTGCGCGGACGCGCTCCGCCGCAGCACCGCGAGCGCGAGGTCGAGGTGGTCGAGGACGTCGTCGGGCGGCTGGACCGCCGCGAACAGTCGCATGGGACCACCCTGCCAGGTCACCGGCCGCGCTGGGCCCGACCGGACGCGTACAGGCAGACGGTGGCGGCCGTGGCGAGGTTCAGCGACTCCGCGCGCCCGCGCAGCGGCACGCGCACCACGGCGTCGGCGAGCGTGACGTCCTCGTCGCGCAGCCCCCACGCCTCGTTGCCGAAGACCCACGCCGTCGGTGCGGCCAGGTCCGGCACCCCCGCGGGCGCGGCGCCCGCGACGTCGAGCAGGTCGTCGAGGTCGTGCGTCCCCGACCCGTCGGCCGCCAGGACGGCGAGCCCGGCCGCCCGCAGCGCGGTGACGACGTCGGCCAGCTCCGGCCCGGTGACCACGGGCAGGTGGAAGAGCGAGCCGGCGGTCGACCGCACGACCTTGGGGTTGTGCACGTCGACACTGGCCGCGCTCACCACGACCGCGTCGGCTCCTGCGGCGTCCGCGGCGCGCAGCACCGCGCCGGCGTTCCCGGGGTCACGCACGTGCGCGAGGACGGCGACGAGCCGGGGCCCGGCCGCCAGGACGTCGGCCAGGTCGCCGTGCGTCTGGTCGACGACGGCGACGACCCCCTGCGCGTCGGGGCTCATCGCGTCGAGCACCTCGACGGTGCCCGTCCGCAGGCGCACGCCCGTCTCGCGGGCCGCCGCCACGATCTCGGGGTAGCGCGCGGCGGCGTCCGCCGTCAGGTACAGGTCGTGCACGCGCGGCCCGCCGGGCGCCACCGCCTCCCGCACCGCCTGCGGCCCCTCGACGAGGAACGTGCCGGAGCGCCGCCGCGCGCTGCGGCCGGTCAGGGCGCGCACCGCCTTGACGCGATCGGCACGGGGGTTCGTCATGAGCTCGTCGGGCACGCCCCCATCATCCCTGCCCGCCACCCTGCGCCGCGCACCCGCCACCGGGCGCCGCCCGTCCGCGGTGACGGGACGACGACGCCCCCGCCGTCACGTGGACGGCGGGGGCGACGCAGGCGTGTGCCGGGCCCTCAGGGGGTCGCGGCGGGCGCGTGCGGAGGTCAGGCGGCGGCGCGAGGCGCGTTGACGTCCTCGGGCAGAGCCGCCTTCGCGACCTGCACGAGCGCGGTGAAAGCGGCGGCGTCGTTGACGGCCATGTCGGCCAGGACGCGACGGTCCACCTCGACACCCGCGGCCTTGAGGCCCTGGATGAGTCGGTTGTAGGTCAGGCCGTTCTCGCGCGAGGCCGCGTTGATCCGCTGGATCCACAGCTTGCGGAAGTCGCCCTTGCGCGCCTTGCGGTCGCGGTACGAGTAGACCAGGGAGTGGGTGACCTGCTCCTTGGCCTTGCGGTACAGCCGCGAGCGCTGCCCGCGGTAGCCGCTCGCCCGCTCGAGGGTCGACCGGCGCTTCTTCTGGGCGTTGACCGCCCGCTTCACGCGTGCCACGTGATGCTCCTTGCCTTGTCCGGGGCTCGATGCCTCCGCCAGGGGCGCTGACGCGCCGGCGGGTCAGCGACCGAGCAGCTTCTTGATCTTGGGGGTGTCCGCGGGCGAGACGACGACGTCACCGGCGATGCGGCGGGTGCGTCGGCTCGACTTGTGCTCGAGCAGGTGACGTCCGTTCGCCTGCTCGCGCATGACCTTGCCGGTGCCGGTGACCCGGAACCGCTTCTTGGCACCGGAGTGCGTCTTGTTCTTCGGCATGGCTGCCGTGTCTCCTTGTCGTTCGCATCGCACGGTCGTGCGACTCGTGGGTCGTCCGGACGCGAAGGTGCGCGCGCCCGTGCGGATGTCAGTCGGACTTCTCGCCGTCCGCCGGTGCGGCCGGGCCGGGCCGGGGGGTGGGCTTGGGGGCCGCACCCGTCCGAGGCCCCGGACGAGCAGCGGGGTTCGGCGTCGACGTCGGACGAGGCGCCGGCGGCTGCGGCGTGCCGGCGGCCGGAGCCGGACGGGACGTCGGGGCCGGAGCCGGACGCGAGGCCGGAGCCGGACGCGAGGCCGGAGCCGGACGCGAGGCCGGAGCCGGACGCTGCGCGGGAGCCGACGACCGGGGTGCGGCCGACGACGTCGACGGGCGAGGTGCCGCCGGGCGTCGAGGCGCGCTCGACGCCGCGGGCGCCGGTGCGGCCTGCTCCGCCGGTGCGGCGGGCTCGGCGGCAGCGGGCTGCGCGTCGGGCCGGGGCTCGTCGAGCACGACGGGCCGCTGGCTGGCGACGGGCGGCCACGGGATGTGCGGCGCCTGCGACTCGGTGCCCTCGTCGAACGACGGGTCGTCGTCGTGGGCCTGCGCGGCGGCGCGACGCTGCTCGTTGCGCTGCTCGGCCTTCTTCTTGGTCGGGCCGAGCACCATGATCATGTTGCGGCCGTCCTGCTTCGGCATGCTCTCGATGAACCCGAGCTCGGCGACGTCGGCCGCCAGCCGCTGCAGGAGCCGCACGCCCATCTCCGGGCGCGACTGCTCGCGACCGCGGAACATGATCATGACCTTGACCTTGTCGCCCGCCTTGAGGAACCGCTCGACGTGGCCCTTCTTGGTGCCGTAGTCGTGCGGGTCGATCTTCAGGCGGAAGCGGATCTCCTTGAGGATCGTGTTGGCCTGGTTGCGCCGGGCCTCACGCGCCTTCATGTCGGCCTCGTACTTGAACTTGCCGAAGTCCATGATCTTGCACACGGGAGGACGTGCGGTCGGGGCCACCTCGACCAGGTCGAGGTCCGCGTCCTGGGCCAGACGCAGCGCGTCCTCCAGGCGGACGATGCCGACCTGCTCACCGTTGGGTCCGACGAGTCGGACCTCGGCGACGCGGATCCGATCGTTGATGCGGGGCTCGCTGATGTGGTGCTCCTCGGGTTCGTCGTGGTGGACCCCAGGAACGAGGAAGGCCCCCGCCCTGGGCACAGGTGGGGGCCTCGTCCGGTGCCGACGGCCGCATGACGACCGTCGACCAGGTCGACGGCAGCCGTCGACCTGCGGACCGGGACCCGGACCCTGTCGTCGGACGAGCCGAGCGGTCGGGACCAGGTGGGAGAAGCTCCACTTGTGCATCCGCTCCGCCGCGTGCCCCCGACGCCGGCACGGACACCCGGGATGCTCCCGGTGGGCCGTGCGACAGGACGAGGGCGCGCGACAGCGCGAATCAGTCGAGGACAGACTAGCAGACGCCCCCGGTGGCCCCGGGGCACCCTCCGCAGTGCCCCGCACGACGACGTCCCGCTGATATTTGAATCATTCCAGAAAACGTGGTGGGCTGCCGCCATGACCGACACCGACCTGCTGCGGCAGCACGGGCTGCGGGTGACCGCTCCCCGGCTGGCCGTGCTCGACGCGCTCGAGGGCCACGCGCACCTCGATGCCGACGGGGTGCTGCAGCAGGTGCGCACGACCCTGCCGACCGTGTCGGTGCAGGCCGTCTACGACGTGCTGCACGCACTGGCCGACGCGGGACTGCTGCGCCGGATCGAGCCGGCCGGGCACCCCGCGCGCTACGAGCGGCGCACGGGCGACAACCACCACCACGTCGTGTGCCACGGCTGCGGCGCGGTCGACGACGTGGACTGCGCCGTCGGCCACGCTCCGTGCCTGACCCCGAGCTCGACCTCCGGCTTCGAGGTCGAGACGGCCGAGGTCACCTTCTGGGGCATGTGCCCCACCTGCCGGTCCGCCGGCTGACACCCCCCTGCGCCGTCGCGCGCACCCTGATCCCCGCCGGGCCCGTCCGCCCGGTCGACGAGAGGAACCCACCCTTGTCCCACGTCCCCGCCACCACCACCAACTCCGGCGCACCCGTCGCGTCCGACGCGCACGCGCTGTCCGTCGGTGCCGACGGCCCGATCGCGCTGCACGACCACTACCTGGTCGAGAAGCTCGCGCAGTTCAACCGGGAGCGCGTCCCCGAGCGCGTCGTGCACGCCAAGGGCGGTGGCGCCTTCGGCACGTTCACCGTGACGAACGACGTCTCGGCGTACACCCGTGCGGCACTGTTCCAGCCCGGCACGACGACCGAGATGCTCGCCCGCTTCTCCACCGTCGCCGGCGAGCAGGGCTCCCCCGACACGTGGCGCGACCCGCGCGGCTTCGCGCTGAAGTTCTACACGTCCGAGGGCAACTACGACCTCGTGGGCAACAACACGCCCGTCTTCTTCATCCGCGACGGCATCAAGTTCCCCGACTTCATCCACTCCCAGAAGCGCCTGCCGGGCTCGCACCTGCGCGACAACGACATGCAGTGGGACTTCTGGACGCTCTCGCCGGAGTCGGCGCACCAGGTGACCTGGCTCATGGGTGACCGCGGCATCCCCGCCACGTGGCGGAACATGGACGGCTTCGGCTCGCACACCTACCAGTGGATCAACGCCGCGGGTGAGCGCTTCTGGGTCAAGTACCACTTCAAGACCCAGCAGGGCATCGAGAACATGCCCGCCGACGTCGCCGCACAGCTCGCCGGGTCCGACGCCGACCACCACATCCGCGACCTGCACGAGCACATCGAGGCCGGCGACTTCCCGCGCTGGACGCTGAGCGTCCAGGTCATGCCGTACGCCGACGCGGCGGAGTACCGCTTCAACCCGTTCGACCTGACCAAGGTGTGGCCGCACGGCGACTACCCGCTGATCGAGGTCGGCGTGATGGAGCTCAACCGCAACCCGGAGAACTACTTCGCGCAGATCGAGCAGGCGACGTTCGCGCCGAGCAACTTCGTGCCCGGCATCGCGGCGAGCCCGGACAAGATGCTGCTCGCGCGGATCTTCTCCTACGCCGACGCGCACCGGTACCGCGTGGGCACCAACCACGCGCAGCTGCCGGTGAACGCGCCGCAGTCGCCGGTGCACTCGTACTCGCAGGACGGTGCCGCCCGGTACCACTTCTCGTCGGCGAGCACGCCCGTCTACGCGCCCAACTCGGTCGGTGGACCGGCGGCCGACCCGGCGCGTGCGGGTGAGGGTGGCTGGGAGTCCGACGGCGCCCTGGTGCGCACGGCGGCCACCCTGCACCCCGAGGACGACGACTTCGGCCAGGCCGGCACCCTGTACCGCGAGGTCTTCGACGACGCGGCACGCGCCCGGTTCCTCGACACGATCACCGGCCACGTCGGCGGTGTGAAGCGCTCGGACATCCGCGAGCGCGCGATCCAGTACTGGACCAACGTCGACGCCGGCCTGGGGTCCGCGCTGCGCGGGCGCCTGACCGCGATCGACGCGCCCGTCGAGACCGGCGAGCCCGGCACGGCGAGCATCCCGGTCGCCTGACCCAGCCCCGCACGGCCGGCGACCCGGCCACCGACGGCCCCGCACCCCACGGTGCGGGGCCGTCCGCGCACCCGGGTGCGGGCGACGCCACGCGTCGGTGAGAGGATCGGCCCATGAGCCACGCCCCCGCCGACGAACCCACCACGGACCCCGCGACGCAGGCCGTGCGCGACCTGGCCGACGTGGCCGCCGTGGAGGTCATCACCGCGGCGGCGGTGCACCTCATGAGCGCCGCGGCGGTCAAGTGCGGCCTCGCGGAGGACGACGCCGACGGCCCCGGCGCCCGGCACCGGGACCTCGACGAGGCACGCAAGCTGATCACCGCGCTGGCGGCCCTCGTCACCGCGGCCGCCCCGGACATCGGCAACCAGCACGCACGCTCGCTGCGCGACGGCCTGCGGTCGCTGCAGCTGGCGTTCCGTGAGGCGTCGCCGTTCCCCGACGCCCCGGGCGAGGGGCCGGGCGAGAAGTTCACCGGCCCCGTCAGCTGACACCCGGACCGCGGGACGAGGACCGCACCGCCCTATCCTGGGCCGATGACCGGACCGAGCGGCCACGCCCCCGAGCCCGGGCGACACCACCCCGTCCCGGCCGTGTCGTCCCCGACGGCACCGCTGCCGCCGGGCTGGGCCGGTCCCCCCGTGACCGGACCCGACGAGAGTGCGCCCACCGCCGGCACGGGCCCACCGCGGACCGCGCGCCGCACGACGGCCGTCCTGACGGTCCTGCTGGTCGCGGTGCTCGTCGCGTCCGGACTGCTCGGGTGGCGGCTGTGGACGACCACGCAGGCGTGGGAGGAGTCGGCGGCCGCGTGGGAGCGCCTCGCACGGACGCACGGCGAGCAGCTGGCCCAGGTGCAGGCCGAGCTCGAGGCGACCACCGGTGAGCTCGAGGCCACGCGTGCGCAGCTGGCGACCGCGCAGACGCGGATCACCGAGCTCGCCGACGAGAAGGCCCAGCTCGGCGACACGACGGCCGCGCAGCAGCAGCTCGCGGACTACCAGCAGCGCGTCTCCGAGGCGGCGGGCCAGGTCGCGACCGCCCTCGTGAGCTGCGTCGACGGGCAGGAACGTCTCATCGGGTACCTGCAGGACGCGACCGCGTACGACGCCGCCGACATCGAGCGGTTCCGCAGCGACGTCGAGCGGGTGTGCGGCGCCGCCACGGACGCGAACGCCGCGCTGCAGGACGAGCTGTCGTGAGGCGCGCGCTGCCGGCCCCGGCGGTCGGTGTCGTGACGTCGGCGCTCCTGGCCGGCTGTGCCTACCTGCCCGCCCCGCCCGACCCCGTGCCCACGAGCGTCGTGCCGACGACGGTGCCCGCGCCGGGGGCGGAGGCGGACGGCTCGCAGCTGTCGCCGGACGGCTTCGACGCGGCGCAGCGCATGGCCGTGCGCATCCGCAACATCGGGTGCGGCGCCCTGTCGACCGGCTCGGGCTTCGCGCTCGACGCGCACACCCTGGTCACCAACCGGCACGTCGTGGCGGACTCGGCCGAGCTGCAGCTGAGCACCTACGACGGTCGGGACGTGGCGGCCGAGGCGGCCAGCACCGCCGGGCTGGCGGACCTCGCCGTGGTACGGACCGTCGACGCGCTCCCCGCGGCGCCCGTGCTGGCCGAGGCGGACCCGCAGGTCGGGGACCCGGTCACGGTGGTCGGCTACCCCCTGGGCCGGCGGCTGACCGTGACCGACGGGCGCGTCGTCGCCGCCGTCACCGACCCCCTCCACACGAACCTCGGCGAGGTGCTCGTGACCGACGCCCCGGTGGAGCCGGGCAGCTCGGGCTCGGCCGCCCTGGACGCCGACGGGCGCGTCATCGGGGTCGTGTACGCGAAGAACGCGGAGAACATGAGCTTCTTGGTGCCCGTGAGCACGTTGCGCGCCATGCTGGAGGACGACACCGCGTTCGCACCGGCGCCGACCTGCGGCTGACGGCCGGGCGCGTCACCACCACGAGGGGACACGACATGGCAGAGCGCAGCTTCGACCCCGCAGGGCTGACCCGGGCAGCCGAGGACACGTTCACCGTCCGCCGGGTCTTCGGTGAGGCGTACGAGCGCGACGGATGCCTCGTGGTGCCGGTCGCGCGCGTGACCGGGATGACCGGCTCGGGTGCGGGCAGCGGGGGCGGCGACGTCTCCCCGGGCGAGCACGAGGGCGGTGCGGAGCCCGGCTCGCGCACGGCGTGGCACGCGGCCCACGGCACGGGCGACGGCGGTGGCGGCGGGTTCGCGGCGCACGTCAAGCCGATCGGCGTGTTCGTGGTCGACGGTTCCGGGGCGCACTGGCAGCCCACGCTCGACGTCAACCGGGTGATCCTCGGCGGCCAGCTCGCGGTGGCCGTCGTCGCCAGCGCGTGGGCCCTGGCCTGGGCCGTCCGCCGGCGCTGAGCTCAGGCCGCGCGCAGCCGCAGCTCGAGGGAGTCCACGCGCGCGGTCACCACAGGGTCCTGGGCGAGTGCCGCGTTGACCTGACCGAGCACGCGGTCGAGGGCCGCACGGTCGAGACCGGGGGGCAGCCCGAGCTCGACGGCGACCTCGGCACGCGTCCCGGGGACCGCGTCGGCGCGCACGACCAGGCGCACGTCGGCCACCGCCGCGCGCACGGCGGCGCGCACGTCGTCGGCGACGCGACCGTCGTGCACCGCAGGCTCCCACGCCAGCCCTTGCGCGAGCGCGTAGACGGCGGTGCGCGGCAACGCCACGGTCACCGGGCCGGCCGCGTCCAGCACGAGCACCTCCCAGCCCTCGGCGACCGCCGACAGGGCCGCACGCGGCACCGCGGTCGGCACGGGCCGGGCGTCGTCGCGCCACCGCGCCATCGCCTCGACGCCCGTGAACACGGGCAGGGCCGTGCGGCCGTCCGGCGCGCGCAGGGCGACGACTCCGGCGGACGCCTCCTTGTCCACGGTGTGCGCGTGCCCGTCGTGCTCCACCACGTCCGCGACCTCGAGCTCGGCGAGCACCGGCACCAGGACGCGCGTGGGTGCGAGAGCGGCGACGACGTCCGCGAGCGAGCCGTCGCCGACCGCGTAGCGGGCGAGCGTGTCGGCCAGGACCGGGTCGGCCGACCCGTCGTCGCCCGCGAACGGCGACGACGGCGGCAGCTCGCGGCCGCTCACGGGCGCCCGGCGACGTCCAGGGCCTGCGGCAGCGTGAACGCCCCCGCGTACAGCGCCTTGCCGACGATCGCGCCCTCGACGCCGACGGGCACGAGCGTGCGCAGCGCACGGACGTCCTCGAGGCTCGAGATGCCGCCGGAGGCGACCACCGGCGCGGACGTGCGGGCGCAGACCTCGCGCAGCAGCTCGAGGTTGGGCCCGCGCAGCGTGCCGTCCTTGGTGACGTCGGTGACGACGTAGCGCGAGCAGCCGGCGTCGTCGAGACGCGCGAGGACCTCCCAGAGGTCGCCGCCCTCCTGGGTCCACCCACGGGCCGCGAGCGTCGTGCCGCGCACGTCGAGGCCGACGGCGATCTGCTCCCCGTGCGACGCGATGACGCGCGCCGTCCACTCCGGGTCCTCCAGCGCGGCGGTGCCGAGGTTGACGCGGGCGGCGCCCGTCGCGAGGGCCCGCTCGAGCGACTCGTCGTCCCGGATGCCCCCGGAGAGCTCGACCTTGACGCCCTTGCCGGCCAGGTCGGCGGCGACCTTGCCGAGCAGCAGGGCGTTCGTCCCGCGCCCGAACGCGGCGTCGAGGTCCACGAGGTGGATCCACTCGGCGCCGCCGGCGTACCAGTCGAGCGCCGCGGCGAGCGGGTCCCCGTACGCGGTCTCGGAGCCCGCCTCGCCCTGGACGAGCCGGACGGCCTGACCGTGGGCGACGTCGACGGCGGGCAGCAGCTCGAGCCTGGGCTCACGCGTGGGAGTCATGGGTCCTCTCCGGATGTGTGCAGCACCGGCCCCGGACGGGGCGGCGCCGTGCGGTGCTCAGCGCAGCGAGCCGACCCACTGGGACAGCAGCTGCGCGCCGGCGTCGCCGGACTTCTCGGGGTGGAACTGGGTGGCCGCCAGCGGGCCGTTCTCGACCGCGGCGACGAAGCGGCCCCCGTGGTCCGCCCAGGTCACGAGCGGCGCGGGCAGCGGGTGCTCCCCCGCCGCCGGCGCGTCGCTCAGCGGGAAGGTCCGCGCGGCGTAGGAGTGCACGAAGTAGAAGCGCTCACCCGCCAGGCCGTCGAGCAGGACCGATCCCTGCGGCGGCTCGACCTCCGCCCAGCCCATGTGGGGCACGACGTCGGCTTCGAGCCGGTCGACGACGCCGGGCCACTGCCCGAGACCGTCGGTCCGCACCCCGTGCTCGACCCCCTCGGCGAACATCACCTGCATACCGACGCAGATGCCCAGCACGGGACGCCCGCCCGCCAGGCGGCGGTCGACGATCTGGGCGCCGCCCACGGCCCGCAGGCCGGCCATGCAGGCGGCGAACGCGCCGACACCGGGGACCACCAGTCCGTCGGCGTCGAGGGCCGCCTGCTTGTCAGCGGTCAGCTCGACGTCGGCACCGACCCGGGCGAGCGCACGCACCGCGGAGCGCACGTTGCCGAAGCCGTAGTCGAGGACGACAACACGAGGAGACACGCCGGACAGGGTACCCGCGGGACCTGGACGGTCCGCCCCGCGTCCGGCGGACGGACCGCCGCCCCCGACGGCTCAGCGGCGGTGGGCCGCCAGCATGCGCATGGCCTTCCAGCGCGACAGCCCGACCGACGACACCACGCCCTCCACCTCGCCGACGGGCAGCTCCCCGAGCAGCAGGTCCTCGAGCACGGGAGGCGCCCCCGAGAGCACCAGGCCGGCGGGCAGGTCCTTCTGGTGCTCGCCGCCCACCCACTGCGACGCCGTGATCTTGCCGTCACGGCGCTCGAGCAGCACGACCGGCGCCTGGCGCAGCAGGCGCGAGACCGCGCCTGCGGCCGGCAGGCCGGCCGCCGGGTCGCGGAGCACCGCCAGCGCCCCGACCGGCGACGGGACGGCGTCCACGTCGACACCGGCGAGCGAGCACGCCGCTGCGAGCGCGTCGGCGACGGCCACCTGCGTGACGACGACGGCGACCGTCGGCGACTGCGCCGCGGTCAGGCCGGAGAGGTCGTCCGGGACCTGGACGTCGCCGAGGTCGTCCCCGCTCACAGCGCGCCCTTCGTCGAGGGGATGCCGTCGACGCGCGGGTCGAGAGCGACCGCCGCGCGCAGCGCGCGGGCGAGCGCCTTGAACTGCGCCTCCACGATGTGGTGCGGGTCGCGCCCCGCGAGCACGCGGACGTGCACGGTGAACGCGGCGTGGTGCGCGATCGACTCCAGCACGTGCGAGGTCAGCGACCCCGTGAAGTGGCCGCCGATGAGGTGGTACTCCTGCCCGGCCGGCTCGCCGGTGTGCACGAGGTACGGGCGACCCGAGACGTCGACCACCGCCTGGGCGAGCGCCTCGTCGAGCGGCACCGTCGCGTCGCCGTAGCGGGAGATCCCGCGCTTGTCGCCCAGCGCCTCGCGCAGCGCCTGGCCCAGCACGATCGCGGTGTCCTCGACCGTGTGGTGCGCGTCGATGTGGGTGTCGCCCTTCGCCTGCACCGTGAGGTCGATCAGCGAGTGCTTGCCGAGGGCCGTGAGCATGTGGTCGTAGAACGGCACGCCCGTGTCGATCTGCGTGCGTCCGGTGCCGTCGAGGTCGAGCTCGACCAGCACGCTGGACTCGCTCGTGCTGCGCTCGATGCGCGCCGTGCGTCGGCGTGCCTCAGTCATCGTCCCGCCACCTCCACCAGGGCGTCCTTGAACGCCGCCGTCTCCCCCGGGGTGCCGACCGACACCCGGAGCCATCCCTCGGGGCCCGTGACACGCACGAGCACACCGCGGTCGAGCAGACCCTGCCAGACCGTCTCGCGGTCGTCGAACCTGCCGAACAGCACGAAGTTCGCGTCCGAGTCGGCGGCCTCGAAGCCGTGCTCGCGCAGCCACACGACGAGCGCGTCGCGCTCGGCGCGCAGCGACCCGACCTGCGCCATCAGCTCCGGGGCGTGGCGCAGCGCGGCGCGGGCGACGGCCTGGGTCACGGCCGACAGGTGGTACGGCAGCCGCACCACGCGCAGCGCGTCCACGAGCTCGCGCGAGGCCGACAGGTACCCGACGCGGGCGCCGGCCAGGCCGAAGGCCTTGGACATGGTGCGGCTCACGGCCAGGTGGGGAGCGGCGTCGAGGAGCTCGAGCGCCGACGGCGTCCCCGTGCGGCGGAACTCGCCGTACGCCTCGTCGACCACCACGACGCACCCGCCGGGCACGCGCGCGGCGGCGTCGAGGACCGCCCGCACGGTGTCCGCGGGCAGGGCGGTGCCGGTCGGGTTGTTGGGGCTGGCCAGCAGGACGACGCTGGGCGCGTGCTGCGCGATCGTCGCGCGCGCGTGCTCGGGGTCCAGCGTGAAGTCCTCGGCACGACGGCCGGTGACCCACGCGGTCGACGTGCCGCGCGCGTACTCGGGGTACATCGAGTAGGTGGGCGCGAACGACAGCGCCGTGCGGCCGGGGCCGCCGAACGCCTGCATCACGTGCAGCATGATCTCGTTCGAGCCGTTCGCGGCCCACATCTGCTCGGGCGCGCGGTGCACGCCGGACTCGACCTCGAGGTACGCGGCGAGGTCGGCACGCAGGGCGGCGAAGTCGCGGTCCGGGTACCGGTTGAGCCCTCGCGTGGCGTCGGCGACGGCCGCCGCCACGTCGGCGACGACCTGCTCGGACGGCGGGTACGGGTTCTCGTTGACGTTGAGCAGCACCGGGACGTCCAGCTGCGGGGCACCGTAGGGCTCGATGCCGACGAGCTCGGGGCGCAGCGGCAGCGTGCCGGGCGACAGGTCGGGGGCGGCGGTCACGTCCCGAGTCTAGGTTCCGCGACGCACCGGCCGGCCGCCACCGGGCGCCCGGCGCACCCGTGTCGGCCGCCCGACGTACGCTGCCGGACATGCCTCCGCACACCGCAGCAGCCCCGTCCGCCGTCGACCGGGCGGCGTTGCGCGCGCAGGCGGAGGAGGTGCTGCGCGCGCTCGTCGGCCGTGACGACGCCCGCCTGCACGACGACCAGTGGCAGGCCGTCGAGGCCCTGGTCGCGGACCGTCGGCGGGTCCTCGTCGTCCAGCGCACGGGCTGGGGCAAGTCGGCCGTGTACTTCGTCGCGACCGCGCTGCTGCGGCGGGGCGCCGCGGGGCCGCCGCGCGGCGCGACGATCATCGTCTCGCCGCTGCTCGCCCTCATGCGCAACCAGGTGGACGCCGCGCGGCGCGCCGGCATCGCCGCGGAGACCCTCAACTCGGCCAACCAGCAGGACTGGCAGGACGTGCACGCCCGCATCGCCGCGGGTGAGGTGGACGTCCTGCTGGTGTCGCCCGAGCGCCTCAACAACCCGGGGTTCCGGGACGAGGTGCTGCCGCGGCTCGCCGCCGACGCGGGGCTCGTCGTGATCGACGAGGCGCACTGCGTCTCCGACTGGGGCCACGACTTCCGGCCCGACTACCGGCGGATCGGCACGCTCCTGGCCGACCTGCCGGCGGGCGTCCCGGTGCTGGCGACCACCGCCACCGCCAACGCGCGCGTGACGGCGGACGTGGCGGAGCAGCTCGCCGTGACGGACGCGGGCGCCGCGCCGGGCGACGGCACGCTCGTGCTGCGCGGCACGCTCGACCGCCCCAGCCTGCGACTGCAGGTCACGGCGTTGCCGGACGTCGCGACGCGGCTGGCCTGGCTCGCCGCGACGCTCCCCACGCTCCAGGGCTCGGGCATCGTGTACTGCCTGACGATCGCCGCCGTGGACCAGGTGACCGAGCACCTGCGCGCCGCGGGGCTCGACGTGCGGGCGTACACCGGCCAGACCGACCCGACCGAGCGCGAGCAGGCCGAGGCGGACCTGCTCGCCAACCGCGTCAAGGCGCTGGTCGCCACGTCCGCGCTGGGCATGGGGTACGACAAGCCGGACCTCGGGTTCGTCGTGCACGTGGGCGCGCCGTCGTCGCCGATCGCGTACTACCAGCAGGTGGGGCGCGCCGGGCGTGCGACGGCACGCGCCGACGTCGTCCTGCTCCCGGGGCACGACGACCAGGCCATCTGGGAGTGGTTCGCCTCCACCGCGTTCCCCCCGGAGGACCAGGTGCGCGCGACCCTGGCCGCCCTGGACTCCCAGGGCACCCTGTCGACCGCCGCGCTCGAGACGTTCGTCAGCCTGCGCCGCAGCCGCCTCGAGGGGATGCTCAAGGTGCTCGACGTGGACGGCGCCGTGCGGCGCGTGCGCGGCGGGTGGGAGTCGACGGGCCGGCCGTGGACCTACGACGGCGAGCGGTACGCCCGCGTCACGGCCGCACGACGGGCCGAGCAGCAGACCATGCTGGACTACCAGGCCACCGACGGCTGCCGCATGGCGTTCCTGCGCGCCGCGCTCGACGACCCGGACCTGCCGGACGGGTGGCGCTGCGGCCGGTGCGACCGGTGCACGGGCACGAGCGTCGGCGCGGTGCCGGACGCCACGGCGGTCGACCACGCCCGCGAGCTGCTGGCCGTCCCGGGCGAGCCGGTGACCGCGCGCCGGCAGTGGCCGAGCGGGCTCGGGTCCCTCGGGCTCGACCTCAAGGGCCGCATCGCGGCCGACGAGCAGGTCGCCGAGGGACGCGCCGTCGGCCGGCTCGACGCCCTGGGCTGGGGCGGACCGCTGCGCGAGGCCCTGCGCGAGCAGGTGCCCGGCGAGCTGCCCGTGAACCTGCGGCCGCCCGTGCGGACGGTGCTCGAGGCGTGGCAGCCGCAGGTCGACCTGGTCGTGGCGATCGCGTCCGAGAGCCGTGCCGCCCTCGTCGAGCACCTGGCCGCGGGCACCGCACGACTGCTCGGTGTGCCGGTGCTGGGCGCGTTGCTGCCGACGGGCACGCCGTCGCGGCACGACGTGAACTCGGCGCAGCGCCTCGCCGACGTGCTGCGCCACCTCGAGCTGCCGCCCGACGTCGAGGCCGGCGTCGCGGGGCGACGGGTCCTGCTCGTCGACGACCGCACGGACACCGGCTGGACGCTCACGGTCGCCGGGCGCCTGCTGCGACGCGCGGGCGCCACCGAGGTGCTGCCCTTCGTCCTCGGCGTCGGCTGAGCCGGTCGGCCGCGCTCAGAACCGGGCGCGGACGGCCTCGCCGTGCGCCGGCAGACCCTCGGCGTCGGCCAGCGCCACCACCCGGTCCGCGACGGCCGCGAGCGCGTCGGCGTCGTACTCGACGACCTGCACGGCCCGCAGGAACGAGTGCACGCCCAGGCCGCTCGCGAAGTGCGCGCACCCCCCGGTGGGCAGGACGTGGTTCGACCCCGCCATGTAGTCGCCCAGCGACACCGGCGACCAGGGCCCGACGAAGATCGCACCGGCGCTCGTGACGCGGTCCGCCCACGCGGCGGCGTCCACCGTCTGGATCTCCAGGTGCTCGGCGCCGTACGCGTTGACCACGTCCAGGCCCGCCTCGAGGTCGTCCACCAGGACGATCGCGGACTGCGAGCCACGCAGCGCGGCGGCCACGCGGTCGCGGTTGGCGGTGCTCTCCGCGCGGTCGGCGAGCTTGGCCTCCACGGCACCGGCGAGCTCGACCGACGGCGTGACGAGCACGGCCGCCGCGAGCGGGTCGTGCTCCGCCTGCGAGATGAGGTCGGCCGCGACGTGCACGGGGTCCGCCGTCGCGTCCGCGAGGATCGCGATCTCGGTCGGCCCCGCCTCGGCGTCGATGCCGACGATCCCGCGCACCAGGCGCTTGGCGGCCGCCACGTAGACGTTGCCGGGCCCGGTGATGACGTCGACCGGCTCGCACAGCGTCTCGCCGTCCACGTCGTCGCTGCCGTCCGCGCCGTACGCGAGCATGGCGATGCCCTGCGCGCCGCCGGCGGCGTACACCTCGTCGACGCCCAGCAGGGCGCACGTGGCCAGCACGACCGGGTCGGGCAGCCCATCGTGGTTCTTCTGCGGCGGGGACACGACGGCGAGCGACGCGACACCCGCCTCCTGCGCGGCGACGACGTTCATGACGACCGACGACGGGTACACCGCCAGGCCGCCGGGCACGTACAGGCCCACGCGCCGGACGGGGAGCCACCGCTGGCGGACCTGGGCACCCGGGCCGAGGTCGACGGTGAGGTCCGCCGGGCGCTGCGCCGCGTGGACCTGACGGACCCGGCGGATCGTCTCCTCGAGCGCGGCCCGCACCTGCGGGTCGAGCGCGTCCGTGGCCCGCGCGAGCACGTCCGCCGGCACCCGCAGGTGCACGGGACGCACGCCGTCGAACCGCTCCGCGAGCTCGCGCAGCGCGTCCGCCCCCCGCGTGCGCACCGCCTCCAGGATCGGGGCGACGGTGGCCGCCGCGTGCTCGACGTCGAGCTCAGCCCGGGGCAGCTCGGCGAGCAGGTCACGGCGGGACAGGCGGCGACCGCGCAGGTCGGTGCGGGAGATCACGACGTCGAGTCTAGGACGCCCGCGCGGCGGGCCGGGCGGGCCGTCCGGGACGCGGTCAGCCCGCGGCGGCGTAGCGCGCCGCGCGGTCCGCGTACAGCTCGTCCCAGGACCGCACCGGACGCGCGCGACGTCGTCGTCGAGGCGGTCGAGCATCACGTGCCACCCACCCCCGTAGCCGCGTGCCGAGGACGTGTCGAGCCCCGTGTGCACGAGGGTCAGCACGGCGCCGCCGGGGTCGTCCGCGACGGTCACGCGCAGGTGCGACTGCTCCTCGCCGGGGAAGCGCCAGGTGAGCTCCAGGGCGTGCGGCGGGTCGCAGACGAGCACCTCGCCGTGCGCGACGTCGTCGGCGTCGGGCCTGTCCTCCCCCATCCGCAGCTCGTAGGTGCCGCCCGCCTGCAGGTCACCGTGGAGGGAGCCCAACCAGCGACGCGCGCGCTCGGGCTCGGTGACCGCCCGCCACAGGTCGTCCGGCGTCGTTGCGTAGACCCGGCGGAACGTGACCTCGGCCGCGTCCTCGCGGATCGTCACCGTGCCGTCGTGCGGTGCGGGCGTGCTCATGCGTCCTCCTGGTGGTCCG
Organism: Cellulomonas wangsupingiae; assembly: GCF_024508275.1. Taxonomy (NCBI): domain Bacteria; kingdom Bacillati; phylum Actinomycetota; class Actinomycetes; order Micrococcales; family Cellulomonadaceae; genus Cellulomonas; species Cellulomonas wangsupingiae. The sequence continues at coordinate 1,772,554 of NZ_CP101989.1, read as the reverse complement.
CGGACGGCGCGGCGTCCTGTGGTGGTGGTCCGCCGGCGGCCCGGCGGCCGCGGGCGACCTCGGTCCCGAGCGCGTCGAGGCGCGGCGACCAGGTGCGCACGACGGACGTCGCCCAGCGCCCGACCTCGTCGAGGGCGTCCGGCTGCACGGCGTACAGGCGGACGCTGCCGCTCGGCCGTGACACGACGAGCCCGGCCTCGCGCAGCACCCGCAGGTGCCGCGACACGGCGGGCTGGCTGATGCCGAACTCCGCCCCGGCGGCCGCGGCCAGCTCTCCCGCCGGGCGCTCGCCCGCACCGATGAGCTCGACCAGACGGCGCCGCACGGGTTCGCCCAGGGCGTCCATCGGGTGCACACCACCATGTTTGCACCTCTGGTTATATAACTCAACCATTAAGCAGCACCTGCGAGACTGTGACCGTGAGCCACGACGACGAGCCCATCCGCCTCGGCCAGTTCCTCAAGCTCGGCGGCATCGCCGAGACCGGCGGTCACGCCCGCGCGCTGCTCGACGACGGCGCCGTCACCGTCAACGGCGAGCCCGAGACGCGCCGGGGCCGCCAGCTGCGACCCGGCGACGTCGTCGAGGTCGACCTGCCCGGCGGCGTGCAGCGGGCGACCGTCGAGGGCTGAGCCGGCAGCACCCCGCCCGGCGCGGCGGGCTAGGACGCGAGGCAGCTCGGGCCGAGCAGCGCCTTGAGGTCCCCGAACAGCGACGGCGAGCGCTCGACGCGCAGCCCGTCGTCGAGCCGCATGACCAGCGCCCGTCCCGGGCTGGTGAGACGCAGGTGGACCTCCGTCACGCCCGGGTGCGTCGAGAGCACCTCGCGCAGCCGCTCGACGACGGGCGGCGTGCAGCGCCCTTCGGAGAGCGAGACGACGACCGGGGAGTCCGCGGCCTGCGAGGTGTCGGGGATCGACACCTCCATCGCCTGCAGCTGCATCGTGTCGTCACGTCGCCGCACGCGTCCCCGCACGACGAGCACCGCGTCCTCGGCCAGCACCGTGGAGTAGGCGAGGTAGGTCTCGCCGAAGAACATGATCTCGACGGACCCCTCCATGTCCTCCAGCGTCACGGCCGCCCACGGGTTGCCCTGCTTGGACATCTTGCGCTGCAGGCTCGTCACGAGCCCGGCGACGACGACGGTCGAGCCGTCCGGACGTGCCTCGTCCGCGTTCAGCGTCGCGATCGAGACGTCCGCCTGCGCCGAGAGCACGTGCTCGAGGCCCGACAGCGGGTGGTCGGACACGTACAGGCCGAGCATCTCGCGCTCGAACGCGAGGCGCTGCTTCTTGTCCCAGTCGGGCAGGTCGGGGATGGTCACCGCGATGCCCGTACCCGTCTCGTCGTCGCCGCCCAGGTCCGCGAACAGGTCGAACTGACCGGTCGCCTCCTTGCGCTTGACGTCGATGACCGCGTCGACCGCCTGCTCGTGCACCAGCAGCAGCGCCCGACGGGCGTGCCCGAGGGAGTCGAAGGCGCCGGCCTTGATGAGCGACTCGATCGTCCGCTTGTTGCAGACCACGGCCGGCACCTTGTCGAGGAAGTCGGTGAACGACGTGAAGGCGCCCTTCTCCTCGCGCGCCGCCACGATCGCGTCGACGACGTTCGCACCGACGTTGCGCACGGCCGTCAGGCCGAAGCGGATGTCGACGCCCACGGCCGTGAAGTTCGCCGACGACGAGTTGACGTCCGGCGGGAGCACCGTGATGCCCATGTGGCGGCACTCGCCGAGGTACAGCGCCGACTTGTCCTTGTCGTCGCGCACGCTCGTGAGCAGCGCGGCCATGTACTCGGTCGGGAAGTTCGCCTTGAGGTACGCGGTCCAGTACGACACGACGCCGTACGCCGCGGAGTGCGCCTTGTTGAAGGCGTAGCCGGCGAACGGCACGAGCACGTCCCACACGGCCTGGATCGCCGCGTCGGAGTAGCCCCGCTCGCGCATGCCTGCCTGGAAGGGGATGAACTCCTTGTCGAGGACCTCCTTCTTCTTCTTGCCCATCGCGCGGCGCAGCAGGTCGGCCTGTCCGAGCGAGTACCCGGCGAGCACCTGCGCCGCCTTCTGCACCTGCTCCTGGTAGACGATCAGGCCGTGCGTGACGCCGACGACCTCCTCGAGCGGCTCCACCAGCTCGGGGTGGATCGGCTCGATCTCCTGCAGGCCGTTCTTGCGCAACGCGTAGTTGACGTGCGAGTTCATGCCCATCGGGCCGGGGCGGTACAGCGCGATGACGGCCGAGATGTCCTCGAAGTTGTCCGGACGCATCTGGCGCAGCAGCGAGCGCATCGGCCCGCCGTCGAGCTGGAAGACGCCGAGCGTGTCGCCGCGGCCCAGGAGCTCGTACGTCGGCGGGTCGTCGAGCGGGACCGTCTCGATCTCGATCGCGGGCTTGCCGTTCATCACGATGTTCTCGAGCGCGTCGTCGAGGATCGTGAGGTTGCGCAGGCCCAGGAAGTCCATCTTGATCAGGCCGAGGGCCTCGGACGCCGGCTGGTCGAACTGCGTGATGATCGCGCCGTCCTGCGGGCGCTTCATGATCGGGATGATGTCGAGCAGCGGCTCGCTGGACATGATGACACCGGCGGCGTGCACGCCCCACTGCCGCTTGAGGTTCTCCAGGCCGCGGGCCGTCTCCAGGACGCGCTGCGCCTCGGGGTCGGCGGCGACGACCTGCCGGAACTCGTCGGCCTCGGCGTAGCGCGGGTGCTCGGGGTCGTACATGCCCGACAGCGGGATGTCCTTGCCCATGACGGCCGGCGGCATCGCCTTGGTGAGCTTGTCGCCCATCGCGAACGGGAAGCCGAGCACGCGCGACGCGTCCTTGAGCGCCTGCTTGGCCTTGATCGTGCCGTAGGTGACGATCTGGCAGACCCGGTCGTCGCCGTACTTCTCGGTGACGTAGCGGATGACCTCACCGCGCCGGCGCTCGTCGAAGTCGACGTCGACGTCGGGCCAGGACACGCGCTCGGGGTTGAGGAACCGCTCGAAGATGAGCCCGTGCTCGAGCGGGTCGAGCTCGGTGATGCCCATGGCGTACGACGCCATGGAACCGGCCGCCGAGCCACGTCCCGGTCCGACGCGGATCCCCTGCGCCTTGGCCCAGTTGATGAAGTCGGCGACGACGAGGAAGTAGCCGGAGAACCCGAGCTGGGTGATGACGCCCGTCTCGTACTCGGCCTGCTTGCGCACCGCGTCGGGCACCGAGCCGTGGTAGCGCCGCTGCAGGCCGCGCTCGACCTCCTTGATGAACCACGACTCCTCGTTCTCCCCCGCCGGGACGGGGAAGCGCGGCATGTAGTTCGCCCCGGTGTTGAACTTGACCTCGCACTGCTCGGCGATCAGCACCGTGTTGTCGCACGCCTCGGGCAGCTCGGCCCAGGTGCGGCGCATCTCGGCCGCGGACTTCACGTAGTAGCCGGACCCGCTGAACGCGAACCGGCTGCCGCCCTGGTCGCTCGTCGGCTCGTCGAGCGTCGAGCCGGACTGCACCGCCAGCAGCACCTCGTGCGCGTGGGCGTCCTCCTCACGCGTGTAGTGCAGGTCGTTCGTCGCCACGAGCGGGGCGCCGATGCCCTCGGCGACGCGCAGCAGGTCCTTGATCACCCGGCGCTCGATGTCGAGGCCGTGGTCCATGACCTCGATGTAGAAGCTCTCCTTGCCGAAGATGTCCTGCAGCTCGCCCGCCGCGCGCAGCGCCTCGTCGTAGTGCCCGAGCCGCAGGCGCGTCTGGATCTCGCCCGACGGGCACCCGCTGGTCGCGATCAGACCGTCGGAGTACCGCGACATCAGCTCGCGGTCCATGCGCGGCCACTTGCCCATCTGGCCCTCGAGGGACGCCAACGAGCCCATCCGGAACAGGTTGTGCATGCCCTCGGTGGTGCGGCTCAGCAGCGTCAGGTGCGTGTACGCCCCGCGGGCCGAGACGTCGTCGGCCGCCTGGTGCGCCTCACCCCAGCGCACCCGGTTCTGGTCGAACCGGCTGGTGCCCGGTGTGACGTACGCCTCGACGCCGATGATGGGCTTGATGCCCCGGTCCGTGGCCTTCTGCCAGAACTCGAAGGCCCCGAACAGGTAGCCGTGGTCGGTGATGGCCATGGCCGTCTGGCCGAGCCGGCCCGCCTCGTCGAGCATCTCGCCGATGCGCGCCGCGCCGTCGAGCATCGAGTACTCGCTGTGCACGTGGAGGTGAACGAACGATCCGTCTTCGGTTCCACCAGCAACAGCCATGCGGGCGATCCTACGTGCCGCCACTGACGCTACGAGTACGCGCCCCGGAGCGTCTCGAGACCCGCGACGAGGTCCTCGGGATACTCGCTCGTCGCCTCGAACCACTGCCCCGTGCCGGGGTGCTCGAAGCCCAGGCGCATCGCGTGCAGCCACTGCCGGGTGAGCCCGACACGCGCCGCGAGCGCCGGGTCGGCACCGTAGGTGAGGTCCCCGACGAGGCTGTGGTGCAGCGCGGCGAAGTGCACCCGGATCTGGTGCGTGCGGCCCGTCTCCAGGTGCACCTCGACGAGCGAGGCGCCCGGGAGCATCTCCAGCACCTCGTAGTGTGTCACCGACGGCTTGCCCCCCGCCACCACCGCGAACTTCCAGTCCGAGGACGGGTGGCGGCCGATCGGGGCGTCGATCGTGCCGGTCGTCGGGGACGGGTGCCCCTGGACGAGCGCGTGGTAGACCTTCTCGACCGTGCGCTCCTTGAACGCTCGCTTGAGCACCGTGTAGGCGTGCTCGCTCTTCGCGACCACCATGAGGCCGGAGGTGCCGGCGTCGAGGCGGTGGACGATGCCCTGCCGCTCCGCCGAGCCGGACGTCGAGATCCGGTACCCCGCGGCGGCGAGCGCCCCGACGACCGTCGGCCCCGCCCACCCCGGGGAGGGGTGCGCGGCGACGCCGACCGGCTTGTCGACCACCACGAGGTCGTCGTCGTCGTGCACGATCCGCATGCCGGGCACCGGCTCCGGGACGACCGGGACCTCGTGCGCCGCCGGTGGCGCGAGGTCGACCTCCAGGTAGGCGCCGGCGACCAGGCGGTCGGACTTGCCGACGACGCGTCCGTCCACGCGGACGGCCCCCTCGCCGGCCAGCTCGGCCGCGCGCGTGCGGGACAGGCCCAGGAGCCGCGCCAGCGCGGCGTCGACCCGCTCGCCGGCCAGCCCGTCCGGCACCGGCAGCGCGCGGGTGCCGCTCACGCGTCACCGTCCCGGGCGTCGGCCGCCACCGACGGCGTGCCCTGGCCGGGTGAGCGCCCGTCCGGTGCGGGCCCGTCCGGCGCGTACCCGTCAGGTGCGCGCTCCTCCGGTGCGTGCTCCTCCGGTGCACCGTCACGCGTGCCGTCGACGTGGATGCCCCGTGCCGTCAACCAGACGACGAGACCCGCGGCGACGACGATCGCGATGTCCGCGACGTTGCCGACGAACAGGTCGCCGTACGCCAGGAAGTCGATCACGTGGCCCCGGAACGGCCCGGGCTCCCGGACCATCCTGTCCACGAGGTTGCCCACCGCGCCGCCGAGCAGCAGCCCCAGCGCGACGGCCCATCCCCACGACCCGATGCGACGCGAGACCCGCACGATGACCACCACGACGACCACGGCGACGAGGGTGAGCACCCACGTCAGGCCGGTCGCGATGGACAGGGCCGCACCGGGGTTGCGGACGAGCTGCAGACCGAACAGGTCGCCCAGCAGCTCCGTCCGCACCCGCGGCTCCAGCGTGGCGACCGCCCACACCTTCGTGAGCTGGTCGAGGGCGAGCACGCTCAGCGTGATCGCGACGAGCGCCCGCAGCAGCCGACGGCGCCTCTCCGGCTCGACGACCACGCCGCCGGTGACGTCCCCGTCCCCTTCCGCGGGTGCGGCAGGGCGCGGGCCGTCGTCGGGCAGGGCGTGGTCGTCGTCCGTCGTGGGCACCGCAGGAGTCTACGGGCGGCTCAGCGGCGCTCCTCCCGCTGCTTGCAGGTCACGCACAGCATCGCGCGCGGGAACGCCTGCAGGCGCGCCTTGCCGATGGCCTGCCCGCACGACTCGCAGACGCCGAACGTGCCGGCCGCCAGGCGGTCGAGCGCGTGGGACGTCTGCTCGAGCAGGTCGCGCGTGTTGTTGACGAGCGTGAGCTCGTGCTCACGCTCGAGCGCGGACGAGCCGGAGTCGGCCTGGTCGTCCCCGGCACCGTCGCCGGAGTTGCGCAGCAGGTCGGACAGCTCCGCACCGGCCGCGAGCAGCTCAGCGGTGAGCCTCTCGCGGTCCGCCGTCAGGTCGACCGTCACCTCGTCGACCTCCGCCCGCGTCCACGGCTCCTCGCCGTCGCGCACGGGCAGGAGCCCGACCAGCGCCCCCCGCCACTCCTCGGACCCCACCGTCAGTGTGCTCAGTGCATGGTTCATGGTCACGGACGTTCCCCCCGTCTCGAGTGCCGCGACTTTATGCGCGTCTGCCCTGGTGCACAACAGGACAGGCCGGGCGCGCCGCGTCGGGATCCTCGGGGGTCGACGGGGGGCCGGGGGCCGCGGACGGCGGGGGTGCTGCCCGACCGCTCCCGGGCGTGCGACCAGGTCAGGCGCCAGGCGTAGCCCGCGCCGTCCTGCCTGGGCACCACGACGCCGCCGGAGGCAGGCACTCACCTCCGGCGGCGGACGTCGCTCAGATGCTCTGGTTCTCCGCCACCGGCTGCCCCTGCCCGGACCGGGGAGGCAGCGCGTTGCCGCGGTTCTCCAGGTCGCCCAGCAGGTTCTCCAGGTAGCTCTTGAGCCGCGTGCGGTAGTCGCGCTCGAAGACGCGCAGCTCGTCGATCTTGCGCTCGAGGAGCGAACGCTCCTGCTCGAGCTGACCGAGCGTGCGCTGCGACGTCTCCTCGGCCTCGCGCACGATGCGGTTCGCGCGGCTCTTGGCCTCGTTGATGAGCCGGTCGGACTCCTCCTGGCCGCTGCGCACGTAGTCGTCGTGCAGCTTCTGGGCCAGGGCGAGCATGCCGGTCGCGGACTCGGGCTCGTTGCCCCGCGCCGGCGCGGGGGCGGACACCACGGGCGGCTGCGCGAGCGCCGGGACGGGCGCCGGCTGGACCGGGGCAGGGGCCGGGGTGGGCTCGGGCGTCGGCTCGGGCTTCGGGGCGGGTGCGGCCTGCTGGGCACCGGCCCGGCTGAGCTCGGCGATCCGCCGCTCGGCAGCTGCCAGCTTCGTCTTCAGGTCGTCGTTCTCGCCCTGGACGTCCCGCAGCGTGTTGACGACCTCGTCCAGGAAGTCGTCGACCTCGTCCTGGTCGTAGCCTTCCCGGAACTTCGTCGCCTGGAACTTCTTGTTCAGGACGTCGTCTGCGGTGAGCAGTGCCATCGTCGTCACCTCTGTCGGTCGTACTGGCTCTGGCCGGCGGCAGTCAGTCCACCGACCGCCTCGGGCCACGGTAGCGGAGAATCCGGGCGGCGCACGCCTCCCGTCACTCCCGTGCAGCGCGCTGCGCCCGGCGTGTCGTCGCCCGCGCCGCGGCGTGTCGCGGAGTCGTTCACCCCCGCCCGAGGACGGACAGGAGCAGTGAGCAGATCAGCGCGAGGACCAGGAAAGCGAGGTCCAGGCGCACCGACCCGAGCGTGAGCGGGGGCAGGACCCTGCGCAGCAGGCGCAGCGGCGGGTCGGTCACGGAGTACGTGACCTCCGCCACCACGAGGGCGACCCCCGTCGGGCGCCAGTCCCGTGCGAAGAACTGGACCCAGTCCAGCACGAGGCGCACGAGCAGCAGCAGGAAGAACGCCAGGACGACCAGGTAGAGCAGGCTACGGATCAGGTCCACAGGTCAGCTCTGGTTGTAGAAGCCGGCGCGTGCCGCCGGCTCGGGCGTGCTGGTGGCGTCACCGGCGAGCTCGACGTGCGCGGGCGAGAGCAGGAAGACCTTGCTCGTCACGCGCTCGATCGCGCCGTGCAGGCCGAAGATGAGCCCGGCTGAGAAGTCCACGAGCCGCTTCGCGTCCGCGTCGTCCATGTCGGTGAGGTTCATGATCACCGGCGTGCCCTCGCGGAACGCCTCGCCGATCTTGCGCGCGTCGTTGTACGAGCGCGGGTGGATCGTCGTGATGCGGCGCAGGTCGCCCGCCTCGCGCGGGGCGGGCGCGGCCTGCATCCGCGGCGCGCGGTGCAGCGGGGTGACCTGGGCCTCGTAGGTGTCCTCCGGCACGGCGACCTCCGCCTCCTCGTACTCGTCGAGGTACTCCTCGTGGTCGGACCGGTCGTCCGCCAGGCCGAGGTACAGCATGGTCTTGCGCAGCGCTCCGGCCATCGCGTCGTCTCCCATCCGCCGGGCCTCCCCGACTCCTGCGCCCGCTACGACCGCACCTCGCCGTGGTCGGCCGGTGCCGGACCCTGTCGATGGCGGTGTCGAACGTCCCTGCGCAGGTGACGCTAGCAACGGCCGGCGCTCCCGGCCCGCCGACACGCGGGCGTGTCGCGCGCGTCGCGGACCTCACCCACCGCGCCGGTCGCCGCCGTCGAGCAGGCGCACGACCCCCGCGAACCTCCCGGTGGCACCTCCCCCGGTGTGCACCGCGCGCCGGTGGGAGTACAGCGCCGGGTCGGCGTAGGTGTCCCGGCCGTCGACGTGCACCTCACGGACCCCGCACCGGCGCAGGACGGCTGCCACGCCCGCGGCCAGGTCGACCGCCGGGGTGCCGGCGGCGGAACGCGTCGCGGCCTCGGGCACCACCGCGGCCACGTCGTCGCGGAGCGTCGCCGGCACCTCGTAGGACCGGCCCGCGATGCAGGGCCCGACGGCGGCCACGACCCGGCCCGGGTCGGCCCCCTCGCGGACCATCGCGTCGACCGTGGCCTGCAGGACGCCGGCCACGAGGCCGGCCCGGCCCGCGTGCGCCGCGGCGACCACCCGGGCGACGGGGTCCGCCAGCAGGACGGGCGCGCAGTCGGCGACGTAGACGGCCACGGCGACCCGTGCCGACGTGGTCACGAGGCCGTCGGCGCGTCGGCCCGGGTCCGAGGAGTCCTCGTGGACGACGACGACGTCGTTGCCGTGCACCTGCGTGGCGAGCACCACCGGCACCCCGACCCGCCGCTGCAGCACCGTGCGGTTCGCGGCGACGACGTCGGGGTCGTCGCCGACGGCCGAGCCGAGGTTGAGCCCTTCCCACGGTGCGGCGCTGCCGCCGCCCCGGCGGGACGTGAAGCCCGCCAGCACGCCGGGGCCGAGGGGGACGACGTCGAGGACGTCGTCCCCCTGCGGCCCGTGGCGGACCGTCACGCGGGCTACTTCAGGAAGTCGGGGACGTCGAGCTCCTCGCGCTCCCGGCGCGCCGACTCCTCGGCCAGCACCCGCGGCACCTCGAGCGATCCCGTGGCGGGCGGCGGCTCCGCCTGCGACGACAGGAACGTGGGTGCCTCGGGACGGATGTCCCCGGGCCGGGCCGCGGCACGGCCGGTCCCGACGGGGACGAGGTCCTCGTCGGGCAGCTGCACCGGTCGCGGGGTCGCCGCGGCCGGCAGGCTCGTCACCGGCGCGACGGCCGGGACCTGGCGCGCCGTGGCGCCGCCGACCTGGCCGAGGGCCCGCGCGTCGCGGCGGACCACGGGTCCGCCGCCGTCGAAGCCGGCCGCGATGACCGTGACGCGCACCTCGTCACCGAGCGCGTCGTCGATGACCGCGCCGAAGATGATGTTGGCCTCGGCGTGCGCCGCCTCCTGCACCAGGCGGGCGGCCTCGTTGATCTCGAACAGGCCGAGGTCGGAGCCGCCCTGGATCGACAGCAGCACGCCGTGCGCACCGTCGATGCTGGCCTCGAGGAGCGGGGACGAGATGGCCATCTCCGCGGCCTGGACGGCCCGGTCCTCGCCGCGCGCGAAGCCGATGCCCATGAGGGCGGACCCGGCGCCCTGCATGACGGACTTCACGTCGGCGAAGTCGAGGTTGATCAGGCCCGGCGTCGTGATGAGGTCGGTGATGCCCTGCACACCGGACAGCAGGACCTGGTCCGCCGAGTGGAACGCGTCGAGGACGGACACGGAGCGGTCGGAGATCGACAGCAGCCGGTCGTTCGGGATCACGATGAGCGTGTCGACCTCGGCGCGCAGCGCCTCGATCCCCGCGTCCGCCTGCACCGAGCGGCGCCGGCCCTCGAACGTGAACGGGCGTGTCACCACACCGATCGTCAGGGCTCCGAGCGACCGCGCGATGCGCGCGACGACCGGCGCACCGCCGGTGCCCGTGCCGCCGCCCTCGCCCGCGGTGACGAAGACCATGTCGGCGCCGCGCAGGACGTCCTCGATCTCGTCGGCGTGGTCCTCCGCGGCCTTCTTGCCGACCTCGGGGTCGGCGCCGGCGCCGAGCCCGCGCGTCAGCTCGCGGCCGACGTCGAGCTTGACGTCGGCGTCCGACATGAGCAGGGCCTGGGCGTCGGTGTTGACGGCGATGAACTCGACACCCTTGAGGCCGACCTCGATCATGCGGTTGACGGCGTTGACGCCGCCTCCGCCGATGCCGACGACCTTGATGACCGCCAGGTAGTTCTGCGGAGCTGCCACGGTGGGTGCCTCTCGTTCGCGGGTCGCGGCGCGCCGGGCCGCTGGTGCTCGCCCCGACACGCGGGGACGCGGTCGTGCTCGTGAACCTTCACCCTCAGGTTGAGGGTTAGAGTTATGTCAGATGTGCTGTCAGGTCGTGACGCTAGGTCGCGACCCGCGCCGGATCAACGACCGGGGCGCGCGTGTCGGCACTTGCCACGACGCCGTTGCGTCGGACCACTGCCGCGAGGGCTCAGCGCGTCACCGGCATCCGCGGCGCGGACACGTCCAGGACGGTCGCGTCGGCCGCGGCGGGCGCCGCTCGCAGCGCCGTGAGGACGGCGATCTTCAGCGGTGTCTCGTCGGCGCTCCCCCACTCGATCTGCGGGCCGCCGTCCCGCAGCCGCATCGTCACCGTGTCCTGGGTCTGCGCCGCCACGGACTCCACCTGCGCCAGGAGGTCCGCGGGCAGCTGCTCGAGGACCCGCAGCACCGCCGACAGCGTCCGCTCGTCACCGACCGGGACGTCGACCACGGGCAGCCCGGGCGGTGCCACGTCTGCGCGGCCCACCTGGACGCCCTGCTCGTCGAGCAGCACGAGCCCCGCGGCCGGCGCCTCCTCCGGCACGGCGGCGACCGGCTCGCGCGACACGAGCTGCACGGCCAGACCGTGCGGCCACTCGCGCACGACGCGCGCCTCACGCACGCCCGGCACCTCGAGCACCCGGTCACGCAGCTCGACCGTGTCGAGGCGCGGGAGGGGCGTGCCGGCCTGCTCCGCGGCGACCGCCAGCACCTGGTCGACGGCCACGACCGTCCCCGCGCCGGTCACCTCGACCTCGCCCGGGTCCAGCGCGAGGACGGGAGAGAGCAGCAGCAGCCAGCCCAGGGCACCGGTGACGAGCACCCCGGCGACGACCGCCACGACCTGACGGCGCGCGAGGTTGCGCCGCGCCCGCGCACGCTCGGCGAACCGCTCGCGGGACGTCGTGGACACCACCGCCGGGCGCACGGGCCCGGAGAACCGGCCCACGGTGTACGTCGTGACCGTCCGCGTCGGGCCGGTCGCGGGCGTCGCGCCCGGGGTCGGGCCCGTCGCGGGCGTCGGGCCGGTCGCCGGCGTCGATCCCGTCGCGGGCGTCGAGCCCGTCGCGGCCTTCCTCGTGCCCGTCGGGGCGGTCCGCGAGCCACCGGCCGCACGGCCGCGGCCACCGGCCCGCGGGGTCCCGGCCTCCGGCGCCGGACCCGTCGGCGCCGCACCGGAGCGTGCGGGCCGGGCAGGACGCTGCCCGGCCGACCCCCGCTGACCGGCCGACGTCCGCGCGTCGGGACCGACCTCGTCGGCGGGCGCCGCGCCGGGTGTCGCGTCGTCCGTCGGCGCGGGGCGTCGCGGGGCCGCGCGACGGGGTGGTGCAGGGCGCGCGGTGGGCGACGGGCGTCCCGGGCGCGGTGCCGGCGGACGCTGCGGGCTCACGGCAGCGCACCGCCGGCGGTCCCGGTGACGGGCGGCGTGCCGCCCGTCGCGTCGTGGGCGCCGGCGGGGGCCGACGCGTCCGCACGTGCCGTGAGCTCCGCGAGCACGACGGGCGCGAGCTCGGTCACGTCACCGGCCCCGACGGTGAGCAGCAGGTCGCCCGGCCGCGCGAGCGCGGCGACGGCGCGCGCCGCCTCCTCGCGCCCTGGCACGTGGACGGCCTTGCCCGGGGTGGGGACCAGGTCGGCCACCAAGGCCCCGGTGACCGTCGGGTCCGGGTCCTCGCGCGCCGCGTACACGTCGGTGACGACGACCGCGTCCGCGAGGTCGAAGGCCTCGCCGAACTCGCGCGCGAACGTGCGGGTCCGCGAGAAGAGGTGCGGCTGGAACAGCACGAGCACACGCCCCTCCCCCGCGACCTGGCGTGCGGCCCGCAGCAGCGCGGCGACCTCCGTCGGGTGGTGCGCGTAGTCGTCGACGACCCGGACGCCTCCCGCGGTGCCACGGTCCTCGAAGCGGCGTCCCGTCCCCACGAAGTCGTCGAGCCCGGCCGCCGCCTGCGACGCGCCCACACCGAGCCGGCGCAGCGCGCACCAGGCGGCCGCCGCGTCGAGCGCGTTGTGCGCCCCCGCCACCTGCAGCCGCAGCGTGACCGGCGGCTCGTCGCGCGGCGTCAGGTCGACCTGCCAGCGCCCGTCGGGCGTGCGGACGCTGTCACCGACGCGCACGTCCGCGTCCTCGCCGGTGCCGTAGGTGCGCACCTCGACCCCGCGCTCCGCGAGGCGGGCGCGCGTCGCGGCGACGAGCCGCGCCGCACCGGGGTCGTCGGAGCACGCGACGAGCAGCCCGCCGTCGCGCACGCGGTCGGCGAAGCGCTCGAATGCCGCCTCGAACCGCTCGCGCGTGCCGTAGTGGTCCAGGTGGTCGGGCTCGACGTTCGTGACGACGGCCACGAGCGGCTCGTACGCCAGGAACGACCCGTCGGACTCGTCGGCCTCGGCGACGAACGGCCCGTCGCCGTGCCGGGACCCGCCGAGGGTGCCCGCGGTCGCGCGCACGACGCCGCCGATGGCGAAGGACGGGTCGGCGCCGGCGTGGACCAGCGCGGCCGCGATCATGCCGGACGTCGTGGTCTTGCCGTGGGCGCCGGCGACCGCGACGGCGTCGCGGTCGGCCATGAGCGCCGCGAGCGCCTCCGAGCGGTGCAGCACCGGCACGTCGCGCTCGCGCGCACGGACGACCTCGGGGTTGGACGCCCGCACGGCCGACGACACGACGAGCGTGTCGACGTCCTCGACGTGGGCCGCGTCGTGCCCGACGTGGACCTCGACACCCGCGTCCCGCAGCGGTCCGAGGGCCGCGCCGTCGTGCGCGTCGGAGCCGCTGACCCGCAGACCGCGCGCGGCGAGCAGCGGCGCGATCGCCGACATCCCGGCCCCGCCGACGCCCACCAGGTGGACGCGCCCCAGGTCGGCCAGCGCGACGGGACCGCGCTCGCCCGGGTCCGCCACCGCAGCCGCGTGCGCCGGTGCGGGCCTGCGCGCAGCGGCGGAGGCCCGCACGTGCACGGGCAGCTGCGCCTCGACGAGCCGCGCGACGCGGGCCGCGCCGTCGCGCACACCGACGCGCGCCGCCGCCTCGCCCATGCGCGCACGGACCTCGGCGGCGTCGCCCGTGCCGAGGAGCACGGGCACGTGGGCGCGGACCCACTCGGGCGTGAGGTCGCGGTCCTCGACGAGGACGCCACCGCCCGCCGCCACGACGCCCGCGGCGTTCAGCCGCTGCTCGCCGTTGCCGATCGGCAGCGGCACGTAGACGGCGGGGATGCCCAGCGCGGCCAGCTCGCAGACCGTGCCCGCCCCGGAGCGGCCCACGACGACGTCCGCGACCGCGAGCGCACGGTCCATCGCCGTCAGGTACTCCACGACGTGGTAGCGGTCCGCACCCGGCACGCCGGCGACGGCGGCGCGCACGTCGTCCGCCTTGCCCCGGCCGGTCAGGTGCAGCACCTGGGCGCCGGTCGCCAGCAGCGCGTCGGCAGCCCCAGCGACGGCACGGTTGACGCTGACGGCTCCCAGCGAGCCGCCCGTCACCAGCAGCGTCGGGAGGTCCGGGTCGAGGTCCAGCGCCGCGGCGCCCGCGCGGCGTGCGGCCGCGGGGTCCGCCGCACGTGCGGCGAGCAGGTCGAGCACGGCGGTGCGCAGGGGCAGCCCGGTGACCTGGGCCCTCGGCAGCGCCGTCCCCTCGAACGTCACGGCGACGGCAGCGGCGTGCCGGGCTCCCAGCCGGTTGGCCAGGCCGGGGCGCGCGTTCTGCTCGTGCACCACGACGGGCACGCCACGGCGGCGGGCGGCGAGGTACGCGGGTGTGGCGACGTAGCCGCCGAAGCCCACGACGACCTGCGCGTCGATGGCGTCGATCGCCTCCTCCGCGGCACGCACGGCGGCGCGCAGGCGACCCGGCAGGCGCAACCAGTCGGGCGTGGGGCGCCGTGGCAGCGGGACGCGCGGGACGACGGCCAGGTCGTAGCCGTGCTCGGGGACGAGCCGGGCCTCGAGGCCCTCGGCGGTGCCGAGCACCGCGAACCTGCCGCGCGGGTGACGACGACGCAGCTCGTCGGCGACGGCCAGCAGCGGGTTCACGTGGCCGGCCGTGCCGCCGCCCGCGAGGAGCACCGAGGTCGCGTCAGCCACGGGTGCGCCCGATCACGGCGAGCGAGCGGCGCACGACCGAGGCGCGCGCGGACAGCGCCTCGGCGGCCCCCGGCTCGGTCCGGGCGAAGGCGAGCAGCATGCCGAGCGCGGCCATGGTCATGATGAGTGCGGATCCTCCGGCGGAGACGAGCGGCAGCGGGACACCGATGACGGGCAGCAGCCCGATGACGACGGCGATGTTGATCATCGCCTGGCCGATCACCCAGGCGAACACCGCCGCCGTGGCGATCTTGACGAACGGGTCCGGGTGGCGGCGCATGATGCGGATCATCGCGAACGCGAGGAGCGCGAACAGCGCGAGCACGAGCACCGTGCCCACGAAGCCGAGCTCCTCCCCCAGGATCGCGTAGATGAAGTCGTTGTGGGCCGCCGGCAGGTACGACCACTTCTCGGCGCTCTGCCCCAGCCCGACGCCGCTCCACCCGCCCGTCGCCAGGCCCCAGCCGGCGTGCAGCGTCTGGTAGCACTCGTTCGTGACGTCGCACTCCGCCGACAGCCACGCCGTGATGCGTGTCATCCGGTTCTCGCTGTCGATCGCCAGCAGGGCGACCCCCGCGGCGGCGACGGCGCCCGCGACCGCGAAGATCCGCAGCGGCACCCCCGCCACGAACATGGCCCCGGCGACGAGCACGACCAGGACCATCGCCGTGCCCAGGTCCTTGCCCAGCAGGACGACGCCGATGGCGACGCCGGCCACGGGCACCGCGGGGACCAGGGCGTGCTTCCACTCGTGCAGCAGCCGCAGCTTGCGCGCCAGGACGGCGCCGAGCCAGATCGCGAGCGCCAGCTTGACGGCCTCGGAGGGCTGGGCGGAGAAGCCGGGCAGGCACACCCAGTTGCGGTTGCCACCGGCGCCGCAGCCCAGGCCCGGGACGAAGACGAGCATCTGGAAGGCGATGGCGCCCGCCAGCGCCGGCCAGGCGAGGGCCTTGAGCACGCGCACCGGCAGGCGTGACATCACCACGAGCGCCGGCAGGCCCACGAGGGCGTACCGCGTCTGGTCGAAGAACACCGCGTACGGGGACTTGCCCGCGGCCAGCGACTCGACGCTCGAGCTCGACAGCACCATGACCAGCCCGATCGCGACCAGCAGGAGCGTCGCTCCGAGCAGCACGTAGTAGCTGGTGACCGCCGAGTTCCAGGTGCCCAGCAGCGAGGGCTCGCGGACCTCGGGCGTGCCCCCGGGCGGGGTCACGGCGCGGGTCGGTGCCGTGCGGGGCCGGACGGGCGACCCGGCGCTCACGGCCGACCGTCCGCGTGCCGCTCCCGACCGGCCTCGGCACCCAGGGCGCGCACCGCCGCCGCGAACGCGTCGCCGCGAGCGGCGTAGGACGCGAACTGGTCCATCGACGCGCACGCGGGAGCGAGCAGCACCGTGACGGGCACACCTTCCGGCGCGCCGGCGGCGAGCCGGCGCGCGCTGTCCACGGCGCGCGTCATCACCGGCTCAGTCTCACCGGCGTCCACCTCGATCACCGGCACATCGGGAGCGTGTCGGGCGAGGGCCTCGCGCAGCGGAGCCCGGTCGACGCCGATGAGGACGACGCCGCGCAGCCGGTCGCGCCGGGCCCGCACGAGGTCGTCGAACTGCGCGCCCTTGGCCAGCCCACCGGCGACCCAGACCACCGATCCCGGCTCGAACGCGGCGAGCGACGCCGACGCGGCGTGCGCGTTCGTCGCCTTGGAGTCGTCGACGTACGCGACCTCGTCGACGACGCCGACGGTCACGATGCGGTGCGCACCGGGGGCGAAGGCGCGCAGACCGTCGCGCACGTGCGCGGGGTCCACCCCGTGCGCGAGCGCCAGGGCCGCCGCCGCGAGCGCGTTGCGCACGACGTGCGGCGGGACGACGCCCGACGGGCCGGCGAGCTGGGCCAGGTCCGCCAGCGTCCCGAGCTCGGCGGCGTGCGTGTGCCGCAGCCGGGCGAAGCCGCGGTCGACCAGCACGTCCTCCACGAGGCCGACCTGGCCCACGGCGGGCATCCCGAGCGTGAACCCGACGGCCACGCAGCCGTCGACGACGTCGGCGTCCCGCACCAGCGCCTCGGTGACGGGGTCGGTCGCGTCGTACACGCACGCCACCTGTGCGCGCGCGTAGACGCGTCCCTTGTCGGCCGCGTACGCCTCGAGCGAGCCGTGCCAGTCGAGGTGGTCGGGTGCGACGTTGAGCACGGCCGCCGCCTGCGGCGACATCGAGTGCGTGTGGTGCAGCTGGAAGCTCGACAGCTCGACGGCCAGCACGTCGAGCGCCGGGTCCACCGCCGCGAGCACCACCGGGGTGCCGACGTTGCCGACGGCGAGCGTGCGGCGGCCGGCCGCCCGCAGGATCGACTCCAGCATGCCGACGGTCGTCGTCTTGCCGTTGGTGCCCGTCACGGCGAGCCACGGCGCGGCCTCGCCGTCGCCGCCGTCGCGCGGCACGCGCACCTGCCACGCGAGCTCGACCTCGCTCCAGACCGGCAGGCCCCGCTCGCGGGCGGCGGTGAGCACCGCGTGGGACGGCGGCAGCCCCGGCGACGTGACGACGAGGTCGGCACCGGCCAGGCCGTCCGCCACGAGCGCCGCCACGTCCCTGACGTCCGCCTCGCGGGCGTGCTCGTCGAAGGTCACGACGCGGGCGCCGCGGTCGGCGAGCACCTGCGCGGCGGCCCGGCCCGAGACCCCCAGCCCGGCGACGAGGACGGTACGACCGTCGAAGCGTGCGTCCACCTACTGCGCCACCCACTCCGCGTAGAAGATGCCGACCCCGAGCGCGACGAAGAGGCCCGCGATGATCCAGAACCTGATGACGATCGTCACCTCGCCCCACCCCGACAGCTCGAAGTGGTGGTGCAGGGGTGCCATCTTGAACACCCGTTTGCCGGTCATCTTGAAGAAGCCGATCTGGATGACGTCCGAGAGCACGATGAGCACGAACAGCCCGCCGATGATGGCGCCGAGGATCTCGGTGCGGGTGAGGATCGTCAGCGCGGCCAGCGCGCCCCCGAGGGCCAGCGAGCCGGTGTCACCCATGAAGATCTTGGCGGGGCTGGCGTTCCACCACAGGAACCCGAACAGCGCGCCCGTGATCGCAGCCGCGACGATCGCCAGGTCCAGCGGGTCGCGCGTCTCGTAGCACCGCGGGCCGGCGGACAGGATCGACTGGCACGTCTGGTTGAACTGCCACACGCCGACCAGCACGTACGCGCCGAACACGATGAGCGAGACGCCCGTCGCCAGCCCGTCGAGCCCGTCGGTCAGGTTCACGGCGTTCGACCAGGCCGTGATGAGGAAGTTGGCCCAGATGACGAACAGGATCAGCCCGACGGTCGCACCCGCGAACGCCAGGTCGAGGTTCGTGTCACGGATGAACGAGATGCGCGTCGAGGCGGGTGTGCGGAACTGCTCGTTGGGGAACTGCAGCGCGAGCACCGAGAACACGACCCCGACGACGCCCTGGCCGACGATCTTCCACAGCGGGCTCAGGCCGAGGGACCGTTGCCGCGAGATCTTGATGAAGTCGTCCAGGAACCCGACGACGCCCAGTCCGGTCATGAGGAACAGCGCCAGCACCGCCGACGCGCTCGGTGCCGTCCCGGTCAGCAGCAGGCCCAGCGCCCACCCGATGAGCGTCGCGCCGATGATGACGACGCCACCCATGGTGGGCGTGCCGCGCTTGGTGAAGTGCGCGGTCGGGCCGTCCTGCCGGATGAACTGCCCGTACTGACGCCGCACGAGCCAGCGGATGAACAACGGTGTGCCGAGCAGCGCGACGAGCATCGAGATGCCGCCGGAGATGAGGACCGCCCTCATGCGTCCGCTCCCACGAGCAGGTCGCCGAGCTGCCACAGCCCCGACCCGTACGACGACTTCACGAGCACGACGTCACCCGCGCGCAGCTCCTCGGCGAGGAGCTGCGCCGCCGTGGCCACGTCGTCGACCAGCACGATCTCGTCGCCCCACGAGCCCTCGTGGTTGGCGCCGTCGCGGATCGCACGCGCGCCCTCGCCCACCACGACCGTCAGCCCGATGTTGAGCCGCACGACGAGGCGCCCGATGGCGTCGTGCGCGGCACGCGACTCCTCGCCGAGCTCGAGCATCTCCCCCAGCACGGCGACCGACCGACGCTCGCGGCCGGCGATCACCGCGAGCGCCTTGAGCGCCGCCCGCATCGAGTCGGGGTTGGCGTTGTACGAGTCGTCGACGACGGTCACGCCGTCGGGTCGGTCCACGACGTGCATGCGGTGCGGCGACAGCGCGTCGGCGGCCGACAGCCCGGCCGCCACGGTGTCGAGGTCGATGCCCACCGTCAGGGCCGCGGCCGCCGCGGCGAGCGCGTTGTGCACGTGGTGCTCCCCCACCAGCCGCAGCTCGACGTCGCGCGCGTCGCGCGCACCGTCCAGCGTGTGCACGAGCCGGAAACGCGCCCGGCCCAGCGCGTCGAGGCGCACGTCCTCGACGCGGACCTGCGCGTCGGGTGCGGCGCCGAACAGCACGACGGGCCCCGGGGCGACGTCCGCCATGGCGCGCACCCGCGGGTCGTCACCGTTGAGGACGGCCGTCCCGTCCGGCACCAGTCCCAGGACGATCTCC
Source organism: Cellulomonas wangsupingiae (assembly GCF_024508275.1). Classification (NCBI taxonomy): domain Bacteria; kingdom Bacillati; phylum Actinomycetota; class Actinomycetes; order Micrococcales; family Cellulomonadaceae; genus Cellulomonas; species Cellulomonas wangsupingiae. Next base: position 1,753,300 of record NZ_CP101989.1, on the reverse strand, counting down.
GCCTTGGCGCGCGCGACCGCGTCGATGCCGCCACCGAACCCGCCGAGGTGGGCCTGGCCCACGACGAGCACGACCGCGACGTCCGGCGGTGCGATGTCGGTGAGGTACGTCAGGTGGCCGGGCCCGCTGGCCCCCATCTCGAGGACCAGGAAACGGGTCTGCTCGTCGGCCCGCAGCACCGTCAGGGGCAGTCCGATCTCGTTGTTGAACGAGCGCACGGGCGCGACCGTCGGCCCGACGGCGCCGCACAGCTGGGCGAGCACGTCCTTGGTGGTCGTCTTGCCGACCGAACCGGTCACCCCGACGACCCGCAGGCCGCTGCCCCCGGGCTCCGCGGCGGCGTCCCGCAGCCGCACGAGCACGTCGCGGGCGAGGTCGCCGAGCGCCCGTTCGACGTCGGGCACGACGACGCACGGCAGACCGGGCAGCTCGCGGGCCGCCAGGACGAGCGCGGCCCCGGCCTCGACGGCGGTCGCGGCGAAGTCGTGCCCGTCGACGTGCTCGCCCGGCAGCGCGACGAACAGCCCGCCGGGCAGGACCTCGCGCGAGTCGGTGACGACGGGTCCGGTGACGACGTGCTCGGGGGCGACGGAGCTGCGCGTGCCGCCGGTGGCGGCCGCGATCTCGGCCGCAGTGAGGGCGATCACGCGTGCTGCTCCCGGCGCTCGGCGTGGGCGGCGAGGAACACGTCACGGTCGTTGTAGCGGTGGAACACCCCGGCGATCTCCTGGGTCGGTTCGTGGCCCTTGCCCGTGACGATCACGGTGTCGTCCGGACCTGCCAGACGGAGGGCGTCGCGGATGGCCTGCGCGCGGCTGGTCGCCTCGTGCACGTCGGCCAGGTCGGGGCGCACGTCACGCACGCCCGCGAGGATGGCCGCCCGGACGGACGCGGGGTCCTCCGAGCGGGGGTTCTCGTCGGTGACGACGAGCACGTCCGCCAGGCGGGCGCCGATCTGCCCCATGATCGGGCGCTTGCCGCGGTCGCGGTCGCCGTCGGAGCCGAACACGAGCACGAGACGGCCCGGTGTGATGGGCCGCACCGCCTCGAGCGCGAGGACGAGCGCGTCGGGGGTGTGCGCGTAGTCGACGAGGCACAGCGGCCAGCCGTCGCCACGCTCGATCACGCGCTCCATGCGGCCCGGGATGGCGTGCGCGCCCGCGACGCCGGCGACCGCGGCGTCCACCGGCACGCCCGCAGCGTGCGCGAGCACGATCGCGAGGGCGGCGTTGGACACGTTGACGAGGCCGGGCAGCGGGCTGTGCGCCTCGTGCCGGGCACCGTCGGGCCCCCGCAGGACGAATCGCGACCCCACGCCGTCCAGTCCGATGTCCGCCTCGACGACCGCCCAGTCGGCGCCCGCCGCGACCGGTGCGCCCACGTGGGTGCTCAGGGTCTGCACCGGGATCGGCGACTCCTCGGCCAGCCGCTGCCCCCACACGTCGTCGACGACCACGACGCCGCGCCGCGCCTGCTCAGGGCTGAACAGCCGCGACTTGTCGCGGAAGTACCCCTCCATGTCGCCGTGGAAGTCGAGGTGGTCACGCTGCAGGTTGGTGAACCCGACGACGTCGAAGCGCACGCCGTGCACGCGTCCGAGGGCCAGGGCGTGCGACGACACCTCGGTGGTCAGCGCCGTCGCCCCGCGCTCGTGCGCGAGCGCCAGCAGCGACTGCAGCACCGGGGCCTCGACCGTGGTGCGCGGGCTCTCGACCGCGTCGTCGCCGATCCGCAGCTCGACGGTGCCCAGCACCGCGGTGCGCGCGTGCTCCGCGCGCAGGGCCGCGTCGACGAAGTAGGTGGTCGTGGTCTTGCCGTTGGTGCCGGTGACACCGACGGTCACGAGCCGCGTGCCGGGGTCGCCCAGCGCCCACGCGGCGACCGGTCCGGCCAGCGCGCGCGGGTCGTCGACGACCAGCACGGGCACGTCGGCGGCCGGGGGCAGCAGGGCGACGCCGTCGGGGTCCGTCAGGACGGCGACCGCGCCGCGGGCCAGGGCGTCGTCGGCGAACCGCGCGCCGTGCACCCGCAGGCCGGGCACGGCGACGAACAGGTCGCCCGGCTCCACGTCGCCGCTCGACACCGTGACCCCGGTGAACGTGCGTCCGGCGGTGGGTGCACCCGTCGCGGCGAGGCCGAAGGCGGCCACGAGGTCGTCGACCCTGCGGACCGGTGGGTGCTCCGGGCGGAGCCGGTCCAGGGGGGACGTCATGGGGAGAAATCTACCCCGCCCGGTCACTCCCACGTCGCCGGGAAGAGGTTCGCCGGGGTCCCCGAGGGCGCGACGCCCAGCTGCTGCAGCGCGTAGCTGGTGACCGTCGAGAAGACGGGCGCCGCCACGGTGCCGCCGAAGATCGACGAGCGCGGGTTGTGCAGGATGACGGCCGTCACCACCTGCGGGTCGTCCGCGGGGGCGACCCCGATGAAGGACGCCGTGAAGCCGCTGGGGTTGAACCGCTGCGCCGTGCCGGTCTTGCCCGCGACGCGGTAGCCGGGGATCGCGGCGTCGCCGCCCGTGCCCTCGTCGACGGCGCTCTCCATCATCGACAGCACCGTCCGCGCGGTCTGCGGGGAGACCACCTGCGTGCCCGGCGCCTGCGCGACGGGCGTGTACTGCCCGTCCGGCGACGTCCAGCCCGCGATGAGGTGGGGCGCGACCCGCACGCCGTCGTTCGCGACCGTGGCGAACACGCTCGCGGCCTGCAGCGCGTTCACCGAGACCGCCTGCCCGAACAGCACCGCGTACTCGTCGCGGCCCTGCCACTTCTCGACCGGGTGCAGGATGCCCGGCGACTCGCCGGGCATCTCGATGCCCGTGCGTGTCCCGAAGCCGAACGCCGAGAGGTACTGGTGGCGCTGCTCCTTGGACAGGCGCTGACCGATGAGCACCGTGCCGACGTTGGAGGACTCGGCGAAGATGCCGGTCGCCGTGAGCTTCTCCACGCCGTGGTCGTGCGAGTCCTTGATCGTCTCGCCGTGCGGGGTCGTCCAGCGGTCGGCCACCTCGAACCGGTCGGTCGGCCCGACCACGCCGGCCTCGAGCGCGGCGGCCATGGTGACGACCTTGCTCGTCGAGCCGGGCTCGAACACCTCCGACACGCTCTTCGACAACGCCGTGGTCGCCTGGTCCCCCGGTGCGTTCGGGTCGAACGCGGTCGACTCCGCGAGCGCGAGGACCTCCCCGGTCCGCGGGCGCATGACGACGACGGTGCCCCCGTCCGCGCCCGTCTCGGCGACCTTGGCCCGCAGCTCCTCCTCCGCCTTCCACTGCAGGTCGGAGTCGATCGTCAGGCGCGCCGAGCTGCCGTTCTGCGCCGGCGTCGCCTCCTGCTGCCCGCCGGGGATGGGCTGCCCGCCCTTGCCGCGCTCGTAGCGGTCCTCGCCCTCCGCGCCCTTCAGGTCGGCGTCCAGGGCGTACTCGAGCCCCTGCAGCCCGGTGCCGTTGGAGTTCACGAAGCCCACGATGTTCCCCGCGACGGTGCCCTTGGGGTAGACGCGGTCGGCGACCTTCTCGACCCCCACGCCGTCGAGGCGCAGCGCGCGCACCTCGCGCGCGACGTCCGGGAGCACGTCGCGGGCGACGATGACGTAGCCCCGGTCGCCGACCAGGCGACCGCCCAGCTCCGCCGCGTTCAGGCCCAGCAGCGGCGCGAGCCGGGACGCCACGCCCGCGGCGCCGTCCAGGCCCTCGGACGTGCCGCGCGCGCGGTACGTCGCCACCTGCTTCTGGTTCACCGTCACGTGGTACCGCTCCACGGACGTCGCCAGGACGACACCGTTCGCGTCGGTGATCTCGCCGCGCGCGCCCAGCACGCGGGCGGTCGTCATCCGGTTCTCGCGGGCCTCCTGCGCGAGCTCGGGGCCCGCGATCCCCTGCACGTACACGAGGCGCCCGGTGAACGTCACGAGCACGAGCACCAGGACGACGATGAGCGCGATCATGCGCGGACGGGACGCGACGACGGTGGGACCGGTCGCGCCGGCGCCCGGCGGGCGTCCGCCGGTCCTGGCCGGGGACGCGGTGGCGCGCGGCGCCACGCCGGCCCGCCGACCCGGCGGGTCCTGCGGCGGCCGACGGTGCGGCACGGTGCCGGCGCGCTCGCTCACCCGGCCCACCGTGCCATGCCCACCGGCGCGGGCCGGCGCGACGCGCGGTCCGGGTGATCCCGGCTGCCGACGTGCGGGACGGGCGGCCGGGGCGCTGCGACCGGTGGAGGCCATGCTCAGCCGTCCGCGGGTGCCGGGGCTCCCTGGACGCTGCCGTCCGCGAGCCGCAGCCAGCCGGTGCCGTTCGCCTCGACCATGCCCCGGGCGCGTGCCGCCTCCGCGAGCTGCGTGGGCGACGAGCGCGCGTCGAGCTGCGCGACGAGGTCCATGCGGTCCTGCCGGAGGCGGCCCAGCTCGTTGGACAGCTCGTAGCGCTCGAACGCGAGCGACGCCATCTGCGTGTTCAGGAGCAGCGCCGTGAGGAGCGCGCCGCCGAGCACCGCCATGCAGGCGAGCACGAAGGGCACCCGGGACCGTGCCTGGGCGGGCGCGCGGACGACCCGCAGCCGGGGCGGCGGGGCGACGGCGGGGCGGGCGGGCTGCGGGTACGCACGGGCGGCACCGGTACGGGCGGCGGCCTGGGGCAGGGCGCTCATGCGGCTCTCCTCGGGGTGCGCAGGTGGTCGGGGGTGGGGCGCAGGCGCTCGGCGGCACGCAGACGGACGGACTGGGACCGCGGGTTGCGGGCGAGCTCCTCGGCGTCCGCCTCCTCCGCGCCACGCGTGAGCAGGCGCAGGTACGGCGTGTGCGTGGCCGGCTCGACGGGCAGGTCGGGTGGGGCGCTGGACGTGGCGCCCGCCGCGAGGGCGCGCTTGACGATCCGGTCCTCGAGGGACTGGTACGACTCGACGACGATGCGTCCGCCCACCGCCAGCGCCTCGATCGAGGCCGGCACGGCCCGCTCGAGGGCGGCGAGCTCGCCGTTGACCTCGATGCGCAGCGCCTGGAACGTGCGCTTGGCCGGGTGCCCACCGGTGCGGCGGGTCGCGGCCGGCACGCCGGCACGCACGATCTCCACCAGCTCGGACGTCCGCGTCAGCGGTGCCCGCTCGCGCCGTCGCACGATGCCGCGCGCGATCCGGGAGGCGAACCGCTCCTCGCCGTACACACGCAGCACGCGGGCGATGTCCCGCTCCTCGTACGTGTTGAGCACGTCGGCGGCCGTCGGCCCGGTCGTGGGGTCCATGCGCATGTCGAGCGGGGCGTCGTGCGCGTACGCGAAGCCGCGCTCGGCCTCGTCGAGCTGCAGCGACGAGACGCCGAGGTCCATGAGCACGCCCTGCACCGCGGGGATGCCGAGGTCCTCGAGCACGTCGGTGATCTCGTCGTACACCGCGTGCACGCCGGTGAACCGGTCCCCGAACGGCGCGAGCCGCTCGGAGGCGAGCGCGAGCGCCTGCGGGTCGCGGTCGATGCCGACCACCCGGACGTGCTCGAAGGCGCGCAGCACGCCCTCCGTGTGGCCGCCCATGCCGAGCGTCGAGTCCACCATGACGGCGTCCGGGACCGCGAGCGCGGGCGCCAGGAGGTCCAGGCAGCGCTGCAGGAGCACGGGCGTGTGGCGGCCCGCGGCCCCGCCGTCGGTCTGCTCGTCCATCGCCCCTCCTCCCGGGTCGTCGCCGTCGTTCTGCCGTGGTGCAGATGTGACGGATGGTGCTGGTGGTGCTGGTGATACATGTGGATGGCCGAACGGTCCCTCCACCGTCCGGCCAGATCCCCCACCGACCCTCTGGCGCCGGGGAAGTGGCGTCAGAACGGACGGGGGGAGGTCTCGACGGGCGGAGCGAGGGCGAGCGGCTGGGGGTGTACGGGGCCGCACCGTCCGCGGTGGTGGTGCGGACGGTGGAGGCCGTGCGGTCGGGACGGGTGCGACGCGGTGGCCCGGTGCGGGCCTGCCGACGGCTCAGAAGGGGCCGTTCGGGAAGACCTCCTCGGTCGTGTCGGCGTAACCCGCCTCCTGCTCGGACAAGTAGGTCTCCCAGGCGGCGAGATCCCAGATCTCGACCCGGGTACCGGTGCCGATGACGGCGACGTCCCGGTCGAGGCCGGCATAGGTGCGCAGCATCGGCGGGATGGAGATACGACCCTGCTTGTCGGGCAGCTCGTCGCTGGCCCCGGACAGGAACACGCGCAGGTAGTCACGCGCCTGCTTGCTCGTGACCGGAGCGGTCCTCAGCTGGTCGTGCATCCGGCGGAACTCGTCCATCGGCAGCACGAACAGGCAGCGCTCCTGTCCGCGCGTCATGACGAGCCCTCCGGCCAGCTGCGGCCGGAACTTCGCCGGGAGGATGAGCCTCCCCTTGTCGTCCAGGCGCGGCGTGTACGTCCCGAGGAAGGGCGCGAAGGAGCCATAGCCGCTGTTCGCGTCATGTGACACCTCACTCCCCTCCTGGTCGGCCCCACGTCGTCAACCCCCCGGTGCGGAAAGGCGCCCGAGACCGCCGGACCGCCCGTCGGACGAGATCTCTCCCGCCCTCTCCACGTGGCCCCACGGTACTCCACTTCCCTCCACCCGCATCTTGTCAAGAGGCCAAGTTCACCCATCTGATGCGCGTCTTCGCAGGTCATCGCGGTGGAGCGAAGTGGGGGGCCCGGCGCGTCCCTCGCCGGCCCGCGACGCGACCTCGCGCGCCCCGCCCGACGAACCGGCAGCAAGGCGGCAATACCCGGGCACGGTGGCCGCCACGGGCCGGCGCGGAGGGTGCGGCCGGCGCGGCGCAGGCGCTCCGGGGAGGGAAGTGGAGGACGACCCGGCGGGCCCGGAGCGGGTGAACCTTGCCCGGCACGTGCCCGTCGTGCGTACGCTCGTCGCATTCCGCCGAGGGAGTCGCACATGCAGGCACTGCCGTCCCCCGACGAGCTCGACAGGCTCGTCGACACCGTCGACCGTCTGCGTACCGGGATCGAGTCGGTGGTCACCGGCCGGCCCGAGCTCGTCCGGGTGTCGCTGGCCACGCTGCTCGCCGAGGGGCACCTGCTGCTGGAGGACGTGCCCGGGGTCGGCAAGACGACGCTGGCCAAGGCGATCGGGCGCAGCATCGACGCGCAGGTCGGACGGATCCAGTTCACCCCGGACCTGCTGCCCAGCGACCTGACGGGTGTCAACATCTTCCGGGCCCAGACCCACGAGTTCGAGTTCCGGCCCGGTCCCGTGTTCGCGCACGTCGTCATCGGCGACGAGATCAACCGCGCGTCGCCCAAGACGCAGTCGGCGCTGCTCGAGTGCATGCAGGAGGCGCAGGCCACCGTCGACGGCCGCACGTACCCGCTCCCCCGGCCGTTCCTCGTGGTCGCCACGCAGAACCCCGTGGAGATGGAGGGCACGTACCCGCTCCCGGAGGCGCAGCGCGACCGCTTCATGGCGCGCCTGACGGTCGGCTACCCCAGCGTGGAGTCCGAGCTCGAGATGCTCGACCTCCAGGAGGCGTCCGACCCGCTCGCCCGGATGCGTCCGGTGACCGACGCGGCCGAGGTCCAGCACCTCATCGACGTCGCTCGGCGGCTGTACGCCGCGCCCACGGTCAAGCGCTACATCGTGGACCTGGTCACGGCGTCCCGCGAGGACGCCGGCCTCCGGCTGGGCGCGTCGCCGCGCGCGGCCATCCAGCTGCTGCGCGCCGCCAAGGCGCTGGCCGCGATGGCGGGACGCGACCACGTCCTGCCCGACGACGTGCAGGAGCTGGCGGTCCCCGTGCTGGCGCACCGCCTCCTGCCGAGCACCGAGTCGCGCCTGTCGGGCCGCACGACGCAGGACGTCGTCTCCGACATCGTCGCGCGCACACCGCTGCCCGCCGCCGAGCCCCTCGCCCGGGCCCGGCGAGCGCTGGGCTGATGCGTCGGCGCCCGACGGCGCGCGGCTGGGCGCTGGCGGCCGCGGGGGTCGTCGCGCTGCAGACGGGCATCGGGCTGGGTTCGCTCGACCTGGTGCGGATGGGTGTGCTGCTGCTGGCCGTGCCCGTGACCGCGCTCGTCGCGGTGGTGCTGGTCGACACCGTGCGGGGACGCCGCGGACTCGAGGTGCACCGCGACGTCCACCCGGAGCCGGTGCACGTCGGCCAGGAGGCCGAGGTGCGCGTCGACATCCGTGCGTCGGACCGCGCCGGGCGCGCACGCCTGGCGGGCCTGCGCTTCTCCGAGCAGGCGGCCGTCGAGCTGTCCGGAGGCCGCGCGCTGCGGGCCCGCGTGCAGCGCCGCGCGGACCACGCGACGGTCCGGTACCCCGTCCGGGCGACCCAGCGGGGACGCTGGCCGCTCGGCCCCCTCGTCGTGACGCGCACGGACACGTTCGGCGTCGTGCGCTCCCGCACGACGCTCGGCTCCGAGTCGCAGGTGGCGGTGTGGCCGGCCGTCGTCGCGCTGCCCGCTCCCTCGGACGTGCTCGTCGGCGAGCCCGACCGCGTCGCGCTCGGCGCCCGGACGCCCTCGACCGACGACGCCAACCTGCGCGACTACCGCGAGGGCGACGACCTGCGCCGTGTCCACTGGACGTCCAGCGCACGGCGCGGGACCTTGCTCGTGCGGTCGGACGAGCGGGCCGGCATGCGCCCGGTGTCCGTGCTCATGGACCTGCCGGTGCGCCCGAGCACGACCGAGTGGACCATCTCGGTCGCGGCGTCGATGGCGCTGGCGATGCTCGACAGCGGGCACCCCGTGCGCCTCGCCGGGTCCGGCATCGCGGTGGGCACCGCCACCGGCGCGGCCCGGGCCGCCTCCCCGTACGTCCACGCCCGCAGCGGACCGGAGGCGCGCGCCGCGCTCCTGGACCTGACCCTCGACCTGACCCCGGCGCGCACGAGCACCGACGGCGAGGCCGCGCTGCTCGACGCGGTCCGGCTGCTGGACACGTCGCACGCGTCCGGGGAGATCGTCCTCGCCGTCATCGGGCCGCTGAGCGCACCCGGACGGGCCGCGCTCGCCCACGTCGCCGACACCGCCCAGGGCTGGGCCCTGGTGCGCGAGGACGGCCGCCACGCCACGGACGCACGCGAAGCGCACCACACGGCGACGGCCCTGCGCCGCTCGGGCTGGCGGGTCGCGCAGGTCACGGCGGGCGAGGACCCCGTCCAGTGCTGGCTGCGCCTGCTGGGGAGCGCCTCGTGACGCCGGGCCCGGAGCGGGGCGGACGCGTCGTCGTGGGCAGCGCCCTGGCCGTGCTCGCGACGTGGTCCGGCCTGCTCGCGCTCACCGGGCTCGTCGCCGGACGCCGCTGGTTGCTCGTCTCCCTCGTCGCCGTGCTGGTCGTCGCCGGCGCCACCGGCCTGGCGCGCGCCGCCACCCGCACGTGGTGGGTACCGACGGCCGTCGGGGCGTTCGTCGCCCTGGTGGGGCTGGTGCTGCGGTACGGCGCGCCCCCGGGCCGCCCGCAGTTCCTGCCGGATCTCGACGCCGTCGCACGCGCCTGGACGACGGCACGCCAGGGTGTGCAGGTCGTCAACGACTCGTACGTCCCCATGCCGGACGTGCGGCCCGGCGAGATGCTCGTCGTCATCGGTGCGCTGGCGGTCTACCTGCTGGTCGACGCCGCCGTGCTGACGCTGCGGGTGCCGGCGGTCAGCGGCGTCGCGCTCCTCGCGCTGTGGATCCCCGCGATCGTGCTCGGTTTCCCCGCGGGCGCCGCGCCGATGTTCTGGACCGCGTGCGCGTACCTCGCCCTGCTCGCGTACGGTGCCGCCCCGTTGCACGCGCACGCCGGACGGGTGCGCCGCATCTGCACCGCGACGGTCACCACCGTGGTCCTGGCGTGCGGGAGCCTGCTCGCGGGCCCGCCCCTCATGGACCTGCCGGGGTGGGCGAGCGTGGCCCTGCCGACGTTCGGCGACGGACCCGTCGGTCCCCTCGAGCTCAGCGACGACCTCGACCTGCGCGAGAGCCTGGGCGCCCGCTCGGGCCAGGTCGTCCTGACGTACCGCGTCAGCGACCCGAGTGCGCCCGACGGGACCGCCGGCGCGGACTCCGTCGTGGCGGAGGCCGCCGTCGCGACCGTGGACCCGTCCGCGACGCCCGCACCCACGGGCGAGCCCACCGAGCCGACGACACCCGCGATCGACGCCCGGCTCGTCGGGCCGCTGCGCGCGTTCACGCTCACGACGTTCGACGGGCGTCTCTGGGAGCGGACAGACAACGACCAGCTCGACCCGTGGGACCCCGCCGCCCTCCTGGCGTCCGACCCGCAGGTGCTCGGCACCGCGCCCGACCCGGCCGTGGGCTCGTTGGCCCAGGTCGACGTCGAGGTCGGCGCACTGCGGGAGCGACGGCTGCCGGTCAGCACGTTCCCGCGCACCGTGGCCGTCGGAGGCGACTGGGGGTACGACCCGCTGCGGGACGAGGTCGTCGGGGAACGCGCCACCAGCGACGGTCTGACGTACAGCATGCTCGTGCAGGTGCCGACGCTGACCGCGCAGGACCTGCGCGGCGCGCGCGTCGGCCGCCCGACGGACGCCGACCTGTACACGGCCCTGCCGGGGACCGAGCACCGCGAGGACATCGCGGCGCTCGCCGCACAGGTGACCGAGGACTCCGTCGGCCCGTACGACCAGGCCCTGGACCTCCAGACGTGGCTGCGGTCCGCCGCGAACTTCACCTACGACACCCGCGTGCCGCCCGCGCGGACCTCGGACGCGGTGTGGGACTTCCTCGAGGACCGCCGCGGGTACTGCGTGCAGTTCGCGACCGCCATGGCGATGATGGCCCGCACGCTCGACATCCCGTCGCGGGTCGGGGTCGGCTTCCTCCCCGGCCAGCGCACCGACGACGGCGAGTACGTCGTGACGGGCCGGCTGGCGCACGCCTGGCCGGAGCTGTACTTCGACGGGCTCGGCTGGGTGCGGTTCGAGCCGACCCCCGCGTCGCAGAGCGGTCCGCCGCCCGTCTGGGCGGACCCGTTCAGCGCCGCCTCGGGCGCGGGCTCCTTCACCGAGGAGGTACCGCAGCAGCAGCAGGGAACGGCGCCGACCGCGGCGGCGACCGCTCCGGCCACCGTGCCGTCGGGTGTCGACGAGGAGACCACGTCGTGGGTGCCGGTCGGGGTGAGCGTCGCTCTGGTGCTGCTGGTGGCCGGCGCGGCGTCGGTGGCTGCGCTCCTCGTGCGTCGCCGTCGGCGGTGGGTGCCGACGCCGGAGCACGCCTGGTGGGCGCTGCGCCGCGAGCTCGCCCGCCTCGACGTGCGGTGGTCGGACGCGACGAGCCCACGCGGCGTCGTGCGGCAGGTCGACCAGGTCGTCGCCGCACGGACGGGACGCGGGCTCGCCGGCCCACCGCGCGACGCCCTCGAACGGCTCGCCCGGGCCGTGGAACGGGCGCGCTACGCGCCGACGGCCGAGGTGCACACCCCGGAGGAGCTCGACGCCTGGGTGCGGCAGGTGCGCGACGGGGTCCGCGACGCGCTCACGCAGGCCGCGGCGCCGGAACCCGCCCGGATCGGCTGACGGCGCCCGCCACCGACGGACGACGTCGGTCGCGCGAGCGGACCGTGCGGCGCACCCGTCGCGCCCGCGCCCGGGGCGCGGGACGTGGTCGGCTCAGCGCCCGTCGCCCTCGCGGCGGTGGTCCCACCGCTGCTCGAGCCGCGACATGAACCCCTGCTTCTTCGCTGCTGCCGGAGCCGGACGCACCGTCCCGTCGGGGGCGACCGTGCCCTGCGGACCGGTGCGCTCGGGACGCGGCGCGGCGAACGCGAACGCGACCGCGGCGAACATCACGACGAAGCCGATGGCACCGAGCCACGGGCGTGACGTGGCCGCCCCGATGACGAGCAGCAGGAGACCGACGACGGCTCCGGCGCCGGCAACGACGTAGCGCGTGGCGGCGCGATGACCGCCACGGCGGGTGAGCGTGTTGGCGAGCCGAGGGTCGTCAGACGTCAGCTGGCGCTCCATCTGCTCGAGCACGCGCTGCTCGTACTCGGAGAGTGGCATCCCGACCCCCGTCGCACTCCGGTGGACTATGTGGCCTCAGGATAGATCGGCTGGCACCAAGGTGGTAGTCGAGCGACCGTCGGCAGGGCCATCATCATGCGGCACGGACAGGCGGGACCGCTACCTCCCGGCACCACGGCGCCAGGTATTCACGTGCCCGCGACGGCGGGCAGGTCGAGCGTCGCCCCCGCGTCGTCGGCCAGCATGCCACGGACCGCGTCCACCAGGTCCTCCGCGGCGCACAGCGCACGCTCCGCCCGGATCGGTGTGACCAGCTCGAAACGACCCGCGTCGACGGCCGCGCGCAACGACGCCGACTGGGCGAACAGCGCCGAGAGCGTGTGGAGCTCCGGTGCCACCGCGTCGAGCATCCCCCACACCGTGCGCGGCGCCCCTCGCCCCGACGGCCGCCCGCGGGCGGCGACCAGCGCGGCTCCGGCGCGCAGCGCCGCGAGGTGCGCGTGGGAGAACATCTCCCACGGCTCACCCGAGAACTGGGCGGCCAACAGCTCGGCGTCCGCCCGTCCCAGCAGCTGTGCGGACTGCGGGAGGAGGGTCGCGGGGTCCAGCACACCCGTACGTCCGACCATCGGTCCCACCTCCTGTCGCGGCGGCTCGCCCGCCGTGCTCATCTTCGAACACATGTTCGAACTCGTCAATCCCCCGACCCCGTCCGCCCGGTCCACGACGTACCGTGTGCGCGTGGCTGCCCGACGTCGTGAACCATCGTCCCGCCGACCACCGACATCCCGGTCGGCACCCGGCGGCCCCGCCTGGCCCGACGGCCCCGTGCCGGTCTCGACCGGGACCGCGCAGGTCGTGCCCGAGCCCGGCAGGCCACGGGCCGCCACCCTGCTGGTGAACGGCGTCCCGAGCTCCTTCGTGGACCTGGACGACCCCGGGCTGCTCGACTTCGAGTACATGCAGCACGCCGCCGCGGTGGTCGAGGTGGTGGCCCGGCGCCGCGCGGACCTGACGGTCGTGCACCTGGGCGCCGGCGGGTGCGCGCTGGCGCGGGCGGTCGCGCACCGCCACCCCGCCGCGCGGCAGCTCGCCGTCGAGCTGGACGGGGAGCTGGCGCGGCTCGCGCGCGAGTGGTTCGACCTCCCCCGCGCCCCGGCCCTGCGGCTGCGCACCGGGGAGGCCCGTGCGGAGCTGACGCGTCTGCCGGACGCCACCTACGACGTCGTCGCGCGCGACGTCTTCGCCGGCGACCGGACCCCCGACCACCTGACCACGCTGGAGTTCGCACGCGAGGTGCGGCGCGTCCTGCGCCCCGGCGGGGCCTACGTGGCGAACTGCGCGGACAAGCCCCCGCTGGCGCTCGCACGCGCGGAGGTCGCGACCATCGCCGCGGCGTTCCGGTACGTGGGCGTGGTCGCGGAGCCGGCCCAGCTGCGTGGGCGCCGGTACGGCAACCTGCTGCTCGTCGGCACCGACGACGGCGAGCTGCTGGACGACGCGGGGCTGGCGCGCACGCTGCGGACGCTCCCCGTGCCCGCCCGCCTGCTCGACGACGGCGAGGCCCGCGCGTTCGCGGGGGCCGCCGTCCCGCGCCACGACCCCGAGGCGGACGGCGCGGGCTGAGCGCGGGGCCGCACGCGCGACGGGGCCGCACCCTCGTCGGGTGCGGCCCCGTCGTCCGCAGACGCCCGGCCGAGGCCGGGCGGTCAGGTCACACCGGGCGGACGTGCTCCGCCTGCGGACCCTTCTGACCCTGCGTGATCTCGAACTCCACGCGCTGACCCTCGTCGAGCGAGCGGTAGCCCTGCGTGTCGATGGCCGAGTAGTGGACGAAGACGTCGGGGCCACCGTCGTCCTGGGCGATAAACCCGAAGCCCTTCTCGGAGTTGAACCACTTGACCGCGCCCTGTGCCATGTCGAGCATCCTTCTGTCCCACCGGGTGACCACCGCGGGCCGGTGCCCGCGGTGTGCCGCAATGTCTCACGTCCTGCACCGGGTGGTCCCGTCCCCGCCATTCCAGGGGACCTGACGGATCCTCACGCCCGCCGCCCCGAGGGGCCGCGGGCAGCAGACCGGTCGAGCGTCCGTATGCCACTGCAACGGCTGCATCCTTGCACGCCCGGTGTGGCGTACGCCACGAGATGAGTGGTTCGCCCCGCTCCGCGGCGGCAACGATCCGGTCACGGCGGCCGCGCCCCGACCCGTCAGCCGGTGGGCCCGCCGTCACCGTCCTGGTCGGTCTGCTCGGCGAGGAAGCGCTCGAGCTCGGCGCCGATCTCCTCCGCCGTCGGCAGGTCGGCGGCCTGCGCGAGCAGGCTGGTGCGGCCGACGCTGCGGGTGTACGCGTCGTACTGCTCCTCGAGGGCGTGCACGACGGCGGCGACCTCCGTGGACCCCTCCACCTGGCGCTCGACCTCCTGCATCACCTCGGTGGCCGCCGGCTCCAGCGCGGCGAGGCGCAGGTCGAGGCCGGTCGCGCGCTCGACGTGACGCAGGCCCTCCAGCCCGGCCGCCGGGTAGGGCGACTGCGCGAGGTAGTGCGGGACGTGCACGGCGAAGCCCATCGCGTCGTGCCCGGACTCGCCGAGGCGCAGCTCGAGCAGCGCCGCCGCACTCCCGGGCACCTGCACCGTCCCGAAGAGCGAGGTGTGGTCCGCCACCAGCTCGGCACGCGTCGCGTGCGCCGTGACGGACACCGGCCGGGTGTGCGGCACCCCCATGGGGATGCCGTGCAGCCCGACGACGAGGGGGACGTCGAAGCGCTCGACGACCTGCCGCACCGCCGCCACCCACCGCTCCCACTGCACGTCCGGCTCGACGCCGTGGAGCAGGAGGTAGGGCACGCCGTGGGCGTCCTCGAGGAGGTCGACCACGAGCTCCGGCGCGTCGTAGTGCGTCCAGCCCGAGTCGAACGTCATGACGGGGCGGCGCGAGCGGTAGTCGACGAGCTGGTCGACGTCGAACGTCACCAGCCGCTGCGTCGCGCCGTCACCGACGAGGTGGTCCACCGCGACCTGCCCGGCCTGGCCGGCGTCGACGAACCCGCGCACCGCGTGCAGCAGCACAGGTCCGGCGCCGTGCCGTGCGGCCTGCGCCACACGCTCGGCCACGTCGGTGTCGACGTCGTAGATGTCCCGGGGGTCCAGCATCGCTCTCCACACTCGCTCTCGTCGTGTCGAGCGGTACAACGCCGACCGGGCGCGCTCTCTTCCCGATCCGGCCGGCGCTGCTCATCTCAGCGCCCGGGGAGCCGGACCACCTCGACGAAGAACTCGTCGATCTGCCGGACCACGTCGATGAACCGGTCGAAGTCCACGGGCTTGGTCACGTACGCGTTGGCGTGCAGCGAGTAGCTGCGCACGACGTCCTCCTCGGCCTCCGACGTCGTGAGGACCACGACCGGGATGGCGCGCAGCTTCTCGTCCGACTTCATCGCCTCGAGCACCTCGCGCCCGTCCATGCGGGGCAGGTTGAGGTCCAGGAGCACGAGGTCCGGCGTCGGGGCGTCGACGTGCTCGCCCTCCTTGCGCAGGAACTCCAGCGCACTCACCCCGTCGGCCACGACCGACAGGCGGTTGCGGACCTTGTTGTGCTCGAACGCCTCACGTGTCATGAGGATGTCGCCCGGGTCGTCCTCGACCAGCAGGACGTCGATCACCTTCTGCTCGGACATGTCAGCTCCGTCCTTCGTCCCCGTCGCCGGGGGTCTCGTCCTCGGCGACCGGCAGGGTCCAGCGGATGGTGGTCCCCTCCCCGTCGGTCTCCGGGATCCAGATGCGACCGCCGTGGAACTCGACGATCTTCTTGCACAGTGCCAGCCCGATCCCGGTGCCCTCGTAGAGGTCCTTGGCGTGCAGCCGCTGGAAGATGACGAACACGCGGTCGACGTACTGGGGCTCGATGCCGATCCCGTTGTCGCGGACCTCGAGCTCCCAGGCGCCCTCCACCCGGCGTGCGCTCACGTGCACCTGCGGGGGCCGGTCGGGGTGCCCGAACTTCACGGCGTTGCCGATGAGGTTCTGGAACAGCTGCACGAGCAGCGGCTCCTCGCCGCGCACCACGGGCAGGTCGTCGTGCGTGACGACGGCCCCCGCCTCCTCGATGCGCTCGGAGAGCTGGTCCTGGGCGCGTCCGAGCGCGGCCGCGAGGTCGACGTCGGTGACCTCGCCGCCCACGCGTCCGACCCGGGAGAACCCGAGCAGGTCCTGGATGAGCCGCTGCATGCGCTTGGCCCCGTCGACCGCGAAGTCGATGTACTGGTCCGCACGCTCGTCGAGCTGACCGCCGTAGCGCTTCTGCAGGAGCTGGGTGAAGCTCGCGACCTTGCGCAAGGGCTCCTGCAGGTCGTGCGACGCGACGTAGGCGAACTGCTCGAGGTCCCGGTTGGACCTGCGCAGCTCCTCGGCCTGCTCGGTCAGCCGCTGGTGCGCCTCGGAGATCTCCTCGCGCGAGGTCCGCAGCTCGGCGAGCTGCGTCACCAGGCCCAGCCGCATCCGCTCGACGTCGGCCGCGAGCGCCTCGATCTCGCCCGGGCCCTCGACGCGCACGACGTGACCGAGCTCGCCCTGCGTGACCGCGCGGGTCGCCTGACCGAGCGCGGTGACCGGGCCCAGCACCCACCGGCGCAGCGCGAACCACAGCGAGACGCCGGCCACGACCGCGGCGACGACCAGCACCAGCACCAGCGCGCCGGTCGCCGTGGTCCAGGTCTCGAGCTCGTCGACCGCGTTCGCGCGCGCCTCGCGCAGCTCGGCCATGTACGCCTCGATCGCGACGCGCGCCTCGTCGAACAGCAGCAGGCCGGCCTCGACCTCCTCCGGCGACACGGCCCCCGGGCCGCCCGCCCGGACCTCGGCCACCGTCGGGGCCGCGAACTCGTCCTGCCACCGCTCGGCCGCCTCGGCCGCGGTCCGCGCCTGCTCGACGAGGTCCGCCTGCGGCGCGATGGCCGCGAGCTCCTCGGCCAGCGAGGTGAACGTCACCTCGTCCTCGACCGACCGGTCGTACAGCTCCAGGGTGATCTCGTTGCCCGTGAGCGCGTAGCCGCGGACCGACGTCTCGGCGTCCACGAGCCGCACGTAGGCGGCGTCGGCCATCGTGACGGCGTCGAAGTACACCTCCGTCACCTCGTGCTGGGACGCCAGCGCGCGCGACAGCACGAACCCGGCGAGCACGAGCACGACGCCCAGCAGCGCACCGGCCGCGACGAGCAGCGCCGTCAGGCGCTGCCGCAGGGTCGTCGCGCGGCGCGGGCGCGCGGCCGTCGTCGGTGCGCTCACGCGTCGCACCCGATGAGCACGACGGCCGCGTCGTCCACGAGGTCCCCGCCGTGGCGCGCGCGCACGGCCGAGAGCATCCGCCCGAGCACGGGGTCCTCGTCGGGGCGCACGGCACCGTCGGTCTCGGCCGTGCCGAGCATCGTGCGGTGGGCGACGTCGAGCAGGCCCGCCTTGCCCAGACGCTGCGAGCCGTCGCCGACCGTCGCCTCGAGCAGCCCGTCGGTGTAGAGCAGGACCCGCCACGACGGACCGAGGTCGAGGCGCTGCGCCGGCCAGCCACCGCCCACGGGCACGCCCAGGGCCCGCCCACGACGGCCGGAGGGCAGCAGCACCGACGGCGAGCCCAGCAGCAGCGGGACGGGGTGCCCCGCGAGGTACAGGTCGGCGGTGCGGCGGTCGGGCAGGACGGCCAGCATCGAGACCGTGGTGAAGATCTCGGGGCGCGCGCGCTCGGCGGCCAGCACGCGCTCCAGCAGCCCGAGGATCTCGTCGGCCGGGATGCCCGCGAGCACCAGGGTGCGCCACGCCGTGCGCAGCGTCGCGCCCAGCGCCGCCTCGTCGGGGCCGTGGCCGCACACGTCCCCCACCATCGCGAGGACGGTGCCGTCCGGCCGCTCGACGACGTCGTAGAAGTCGCCGCCCAGCAGGCCGTCGCGACCCGCCCGGTACCCCACCCGGACCTCCATGCGGGTGTCCGTGACGGCCGGCGTCGGCAGCAGCGCACGCTCGAGGCGCGTCGTCTCCGCGGCGCGCACCAGGCTGCGGTACAGGGCGCGCCCGGTGTCCTCCAGGCGGCGGCGCTGCACGGCGTACCGCACGGCCCGTGCCAGCAGGTCCGGGTCGACGTCGCCCTTGGCGAGGAAGTCCTGGGCGCCGGCGGCGACGGCCTCGACCCCCGCGTCGGTGTCCGTCAGACCGGTGAGCACCACGACCGGGGGCGCGCCCGCCTCGAGGACGCGCTGCAGCGCGCTGAGCCCCATCGCGTCCGGCAGCCCGAGGTCGAGCAGCACGCAGTCGGCGTCGAGGTGCAGGAGCGCGTCGTCCACCGTGCGCACCCAGACCGTCTCGTGCGCGAGCCCGCCGTCCTGCAGGTGCTCGCGGACGAGGAGCGCGTCCCCCTCGTCGTCCTCCACGACCAGGATCCGCAGGGGTGAGTCCTCGTCCCCGGGTGCGCCGGAGTGCACGTCGTCCTCGCTGGCCGCAGAGCCGTGCACTGGCATCCTTCCGTCGATGTGCAGGAACTGTAAGCCAGGACGGCCGCGCGTGCGGAGTCGCGGACCGACCGGGCGTGCAGCGCGTCGGGGTGCACGCCGAGGGCGTCGGGAGCGGATAATGGACGGCCGCCCACGAGGGCGGCGCGCCCCGTCCCTGCGGGTGCGCGGCGACCGGGCGACCGACCCGGCGCGACGGGAGCGTGCGGGCGGGTGGCGGCGATCGACAACGAGCTGAGCGACGAGCAGCGGGTCGTCGACGGGCTGTACGCGCGCCTCGACGAGCTGCGGGCGCAGTCGCGGCGGCGCCTGGCGTCCGTGCGACGGGCGGGGCCGTCGGGTTCGCCGCAGAACCGGTCCGAGCGCGACGCGTTCGCGACGCTCTACGAGGACCGCGTCGCCCAGCTGGAGGCCGTCGAGGACCGTCTGGCGTTCGGCCGTCTCGACCTGCGGGACGGCGAGCGGCGGTACATCGGACGCATCGGCCTGACCGACCCCGACCAGACGCCGATGCTCACGGACTGGCGGGCGCCCGCGGCGCAGGCGTTCTACCGCGCGACGGCGGCGCACCCCGACGGCGTCGCCCGACGCCGCCACCTGGTCACCGCGGGGCGGCGCGTGACGGGCCTCGAGGACGACGTCCTGGACCTCGACGGCCTGGCCTCGGCGGGGGTGGACCCCGCCACGCTGGCCGGCGTGTCCGGGGAGGGTGCTCTCCTCGCCGCGCTGGGGGCCGCCCGCACCGGCCGCATGGGGGACATCGTCGCGACGATCCAGGCGGAGCAGGACGCCGTCATCCGCTCGGAGCTCGTCGGCGCGCTGGTGGTGCAGGGCGGGCCCGGCACGGGCAAGACCGCGGTGGCGCTGCACCGTGCGGCCTACCTGCTGTACGCCCACCGGCGGCTGCTCGAGCGCTCCGGCGTGCTCCTCGTCGGCCCCTCGCGCACCTTCCTGCGCTACATCGACCAGGTGCTGCCCTCGCTGGGCGAGACCGGCGTCGTGACCGCCACGCTCGCGGACCTGTACCCGGGCGTCGAGGCCCGCGGGTCCGAGCCCGACGAGGTCGCGGAGGTCAAGGGGCGCGCGGTCATGGCGCACGTCGTCGCGCGCGCGGTCCGGCAGCGTCAGCGGGTGCCGGCCCAGGCCACGCGCGTGCGTGTCGACGGGCGCACGGTCGTCGTGCGGCCGCAGGACGTGGCCTCGGCGATCGGCCGCGCCCGGCGTCTGCACCGTCCGCACAACCAGGCGCGCGTGTCGTTCGTCCGTGACATGCTCGGCCGCCTCGCCGAGCAGTACGTCCAGCAGCTGGGGTGGGACGTCGCACCCGAGGACCGCGCCGAGATCGTCGAGGACCTGCGCACCACGCGCGAGATCCGCGTCGCGCTGAACCTCGCCTGGATGCCGCTGACGCCCCAGGGGCTCCTGCGGGACCTCTGGACGAAGCCGCACCGCCTCGAGGCCGCGGCACCGGAGCTGACGGCGCGCGAGCGTGCCCTGCTCGCGCGCCCGGCCGACGCGCCGTGGACGCCGGCGGACGTGCCCCTGCTCGACGAGGCCGCCGAGCTGCTCGGCGAGGACGACCAGGCCGCGCGCGCACAGGCGCGTGCCGACGCCGAGCGGCGCGCGGCCGACGTCGAGTACGCCCGCCAGGTGCTGCAGAGCACGGGCGCGGGCGACCTCGTGTCCGCCGAGACGCTGGCGGGGCGGTTCGCGAGCAGCGGGCCGTCGCTGACGACCGCGGAGCGCGCGGCGGCCGACCGCACGTGGACGTACGGCCACGTCGTCGTCGACGAGGCGCAGGAGCTGTCCGCCATGGCCTGGCGCGCGCTGCTGCGACGCGTCCCGACGCGGTCGCTGACGATCGTGGGCGACGTCGCCCAGACCTCGGCGGCGGGCGGCACCCACGACTGGGCGGCGATGCTCGACCCCCTGCTGCGCGGCTCGTGGCGACTCACGGAGCTGACCGTCAACTACCGCACCCCCGCGGTCGTCGCCCGGGCCGCGCAGCGCGTCGCGGTCGCGGCCGGCCTGCCCGTCAGCCCGCAGACCTCGGCCCGAGACGTGCCCGACGCCCTGGTGCTCGCGCACGTGGCCGACGACGCCGCCCTGGCGGGCGCGGCGGCCGCCCGGGCCGACGACCTCGCCGGTCGGATCCAGGACGCCGCGGGCGCCGGGCGCGTCGCGGTCCTCGCGACGGCGGACCGCGCGGCGCAGGTGCGCGCCGCGCTGGCCGCCCGGGGGCGCTCGGTGCCGGCCGGCGACGCCGTCGACCTGCACGCGCCGCTCGTGGTGCTGACGCCCACGCAGGCGAAGGGGCTCGAGTTCGACGTCGTGGTGCTGGTGGAGCCCGCCGAGGTCCTGGCGGTCTCACCCGGTGACCTGTACGTGGCGATGACGCGGCCGACGCACGCCCTGCACGTGCTCCACGCGCGCGACCTGCCGGACGGGTTCACCGCGCCGGACTGACCCGGGCGGCGCCCCGCGGCGTGTTCGATATCGATATCGAGATGGCAAACGTTTAGCACGTTGACCGGGCCGCGCCCCCGCCCGCATCGTCCTGCCAGTCCGTCGGTGTTCACCGCCCGTTCACCCGGACGTCGTCCGCACCGCAGGAGGACCACCAGGGGGAGCACGGCGCATGGATCAGCTCGTCCTCATCGGCACCGACCTCGTCGCCGTGGGAGTGCTCACGTGGACGTACTTCCGCCGGCACCGCCGCCGCGACCTCGTGGTCGCGTTCCTCGGCATGAACGTCGGCGTGCTCGCCGTCGCCTCGACGCTGGCCTCGGCGACCATCGGCGCGGGCCTCGGGCTCGGCCTGTTCGGCGTGCTCTCGATCATCCGGCTGCGGTCGACGGAGGTCGACCAGCGCGAGGTGGCGTACTACTTCGCCGCGCTCGCGCTGGGCATCCTGGGAGCGCTTCCCGGTGAGATCCTGTGGCACTCGATCGCCTTCATGGCGCTGCTGCTCCTGGCCGTGCTCGTCGGCGACCACCCGCGCGTGCTGCGCCGCCACCAGCGCCAGGAGCTCGTGCTCGACGGCGCCGTGCTCGACCGGGTGGCGCTCGTGGCCCGGCTCGAGGGCATGCTCGGTGCCCGCGTCCACCAGGTCGCCGTCCAGCGCGTCGACCTGGTCAACGACACCACCTGGGTCGACGTGCGGTACGAGACGGTGCCCCCGGCCCGGCGTCGGGGGCACGTGCAGGCGGGACGCGAGGCCGCGCGCACGACGACGACGGGCACGGGATCGTGACGCCGGGCGCCGACCTGCTCGCGGAGCCCGTCGCCCGGCTCGTCCCCGTCGGGCTCGAGGAGCTCGTGGAGCGCGCCGGTCTGCTGACACGCGTGGACCGCAAGTACCTGGTGCCCGTCGAGGACGTCGGCACGCTCGTCGCGTCGCTGCCGCACGGGGCGCAGGTCCTCGAGATCGGCGCGCGGCGCCTGTTCGAGTACGAGTCCGTCTACTTCGACACCCCGGACCTGCTCGCCTACCACCTCGCGGCCCACCGGCGCCGGCGCCGGTTCAAGGTCCGGACCCGCACCTACCTCGACTCCGCGCAGTGCTGGATCGAGGTCAAGACGCGCGGCGCGCGCGGCACGACGGTCAAGGACCGCGTCCCGCACCTGCTCGACGACCGCGCCACCGTCGCGCCCGCGCTCCCGTTCGTCACGGCCACCCTGACCGCGCACGGCATCACGGCCGCCGACGAGATGCGGTGGGGCCCGACCCTCGTGACGCGGTACCGCCGCGCCACGGTCCTGCTGCCGGACACCGACAGCCGGCTGACCGTCGACGTCGACCTGACGTGGCACGACGGCCGTCGTCCCCTGCAGCTGCGGCACCTGGCGGTCGTCGAGACGAAGACGGGGTCCACGGCCTCGGTCGCCGACCGCCTGCTGTGGGCGCACGGGCACCGTCCGCTGCGGATCTCGAAGTACGCGACGGGTCTCGCGGCGCTGCAGCCGGAGCTGCCCGCGACCCGGTGGCGCCGCACCCTGCGCCGCCACCTCCTGCCGCACGGCGCGACCGCCGCCGAGGCGTACGCGCACGGCTGACCGAGCACGAGCACCCGAGGAGACGACGATGTCACGACGGAACACCCGCATGCTCGGGGCGGCGGTGCTGGCCTGCGCGCTGGCCGTGCCCCTGGCCGCACCGGCGGCCGCCGCCGGCGCACCCACACCGACCACCGCCGTGGCGGCGGCCACCGACGCCGAGCCCACGGCGGACGTGACGTTCTCCGTGAGCAGCCGCGCGTTCACCGGGACGCTGCAGGTCACGCTCGGCACGTCGGTGAGCGGCGCCCAGGTGCGCTACACGACCGACGGCTCGGCGCCCACGGCCTCCTCCCCCGTCGCGTCCGGGCCGCTGAGCCTGACGCGCAGCACGGAGGTCCGCGCGCAGGCCTTCGTCGACGGCACGGCCAGCGGCGAGCCCGCGTCGGCGCAGTACGTCGCGACGTCCGTCACGACGACGCACGACCTGCCGGTGCTCGTGCTGGACTCGTTCGGCAAGGGCGCCGTCGGCGACGACTACCACGCGTCGGCCGTCGTCGAGCTGCAGCCGTCGGGCGGCACCACGTCGCTGACCGCGACCCCCGCCCTGGTGACGCGAGCGGGGTACCGCCTCCGCGGGCAGTCGAGCCGCATGTTCGACAAGAAGCCGTACCGCCTGGAGCTGTGGGACGACGCCGGCGACGACGCGGACCTGCCGTTCTTCGGCATGCCCGCGGAGTCCGACTGGGTCCTGCGCGGGCCGTTCGCCGACAAGTCCCTGGTGCGCGAGGCCCTGGTCTACGACCTGGGCCGCGAGATGGGTCTGCACACCCCCCGCTACCGGCTCGTCGAGGTGTACGTGAACGACGACGCGCAGCCCGTCGCGGCGAACGACTACCGCGGCGTCTACATGCTCGAGGAGACCATCAAGAACCAGAAGAACCGCCTCGACCTGAAGAAGCTGGACCCGCAGGACGTGACCCCGCCGAAGGTCGAGGGCGGCTACATCGTCAAGTTCGAGTGGCTGGCGGCCGAGCAGCCGCTGGTGCCATGCACGGGAGCGTCGGCGTGCTGGTCCGACCTCGAGGTCCACGACCCGGACGACCTCGTGCCCGCCCAGCTCGACTACATCGCCGGCTACGTGGGCCGCGTCAACGACGCGATCCACTCCGCGAACCGCGCGGACCCCGCGACCGGCTACCCGTCCCTCATCGACGTCGGCTCGTTCGTGGACCTGGTGATCGTCAACGAGCTCAGCCGCGACATGGACGCGTACTACCGCAGCCAGTACTTCTACAAGGACCGCGGCGGGTTGCTCACGGCCGGCCCGCTGTGGGACTTCGACCTCACGTTCGGGGTCGGCGGGTACTTCCAGAACGAGCAGGTGTCCGGCTGGCAGTACCAGCAGAGCCGGCAGAACCCCCCGACCGACTGGTTCACCGTCCTCATGAACGACCCCGCGTTCGTCAACCGCGTCAGGACCCGCTGGCAGGAGCTGCGCCGCGGGACCCTGGCCGACGCGTCCCTGCGCTCGCACCTGTCCACCCTGACCGCACCGCTCGGCGGCGCGGCGGCCCGGAACTTCCAGCGCTGGCCGAACCTGTCGACGCAGATGATCGGGCCCTTCATCACCCCGACCGCCGGGACGTGGACCGGCCAGGTCGACCAGCTCCGGGACTGGATGCTGCGCCGGGCCGCCTGGCTGGACACCACGGCGGCGTGGGGCGGACCCGTGACGCCCCTGCCCACGCCGACCGCGTCGCCCACGCCGAGCCCCACGCCCACCGCCTCACCCACGCCCACCACCTCACCCACCCCCACCGCCTCACCGACGCCGTCCGTGACGCCGAGCCCCTCGCCGACCCCCGGCGGCCAGGCGTGCACGGCGGCGTTCCGGGCGGTCTCGACGTGGCCGGGCGGGTTCCAGGGCGAGGTGACCGTCACCGCGGGGGCGCGTGCGCTCACGGGCTGGTCCGTCACGCTGGGGCTGCCCGCCGGCGTCGGCGTCAACCAGGCGTGGAACGCCACGCTGACCGGCTCGGGTCCGGGCCTCACCGCCCGCAACGTCGCGTGGAACGGCGCGCTGGCGGCCGGCGCCACCACGACGTTCGGGTTCATCGGCTCGGCGTCGGGGACCCTCGGCACCCCGACGCCGACGTGCGCGGCCGGCTGACAGGTCCGCTCCGACGAGGCCGTCCGGACCGCCGCCGTGCGGGCCGGACGGCCTCGTCCGTCCTTCGGGACGACTTTGGTCGGCGGCCGCGCCCGGGGCCACCATGGGGCGTGCCCACCGCCCTGCTGCTCGAGAACCTGCACCCCCACGCCCGCACGATCCTGGAGTCCGCGGGCTTCGACGTCGTGACGCGTACCGGCGCGCTGGACGAGAACGAGCTCGTCGACGCGCTGTCCGGGGTCCAGGTGCTGGGCATCCGGTCCAAGACGGACGTGCCGGCCGAGGTGCTGGCCGCCGCCCCCGACCTCGAGGTCGTCGGGGCCTTCTGCATCGGCACCAACCAGGTCGACCTGCAGGCGGCCGCCGGCCACGGCATCGCGGTGTTCAACGCGCCGTTCTCCAACACGCGGTCCGTCGTCGAGGTCGCGATCGCCGACATCATCTCGCTGACGCGCCGCCAGACGGTGTTCGACAAGGAGATGCACGCGGGCGTCTGGAACAAGTCCGCCACGGGTGCCCACGAGGTGCGGGGCCGCACCCTGGGCATCATCGGCTACGGCAACATCGGCACGCAGCTGTCGGTGCTCGCCGAGAACCTGGGCATGTCCGTCGTGTTCTACGACACGGCCGAGAAGCTCGCCCTGGGCAACGCCCGCCGGATGAGCACGCTGGACGAGCTGCTGGAGGCGTCCGACGTCGTCACGCTGCACGTCGACGGCCGCGCGGGGAACGCCGGCATGTTCGGGGCCAAGCAGATCGCCCGGATGCGGCCCGGCTCGATCTTCCTCAACCTGTCGCGCGGGTTCGTCGTCGACTACGCGGCGCTGCGTGACGCGGTGCTGTCGGGCCACATCGCGGGCGCGGCCGTCGACGTGTTCCCGGTGGAGCCGAAGCGCAAGGGCGACCCGTTCGAGTCCGAGCTGCGCGGCCTCCCGAACGTCATCCTCACGCCGCACACCGGCGGGTCCACCGAGGAGGCCCAGGCGGCCATCGGCCAGTTCGTGGCGAACAAGGTCCGCGACTACCTGGCGACCGGGTCGACGAACCTGTCGGTGAACCTGCCGAACCTGGCGCTGGACCAGCGCCCCGACGCGCACCGCATCGCGTACCTGCACCGCAACGTCCCGGGCGTCCTCGCGACCATCAACGCCACGCTCGCGGAGCACGGAGTCAACATCGAGGGGCAGCTGCTCGCGACCCGCGGCGAGCTCGGCTACGTGGTCACGGACGTCGCGTCGCCGGTCGCGCGCGAGGTCGTGGACGTGCTCGCCGGGCGTCCGGAGTCCCTGCGGCTGCGCCTGCTCGACTGACGGGCCCACCTGCGACGACGGGGCCGCGCAGCACGTGTGCTGCGCGGCCCCGTCGTCGTGCGGCCGGGTGAGCCGGGCGCGTCAGGCCGAGCCGGACTTGCGCTGGAACCGGCGCTGGGTCGGCCCCGCGGTCTCCGCGCCGTGCACCGCTCCGGTGTTGCGGCTGCCGTCCGCGGTGGGGTGGCCCTGGGTCTTCTTGCGCTCGAGCGCCGCCCGGAACCTCTCCTTGGTGTCGTCGCTGACCGCCGAGGGCTGGTCGTCCTGAGTCATGTGATCCGTCCTCCGCTCGCCGGCGTGGTCACCGGCCGTCCCAGCCTGGTCGACGCGGGCCGCGGACGCCAGCCCATTCGCGCCCTGCGCGTCGCGGCGGCGTCAGGACGCGGCGGTCGGACCCGCGCCGGCACCCTCGGCGTCGGTGGCCGGCTCGTCGCCGTGCTCGGCCCGGAGGCCGGAGATCGCGGTCTCGAAGTCCTCCAGCGAGTCGAAGGCCTGGTAGACGCTCGCGAACCGCAGGTAGGCGACCTCGTCGAGGTCGCGCAGCGGGCCCAGGATCGCCAAGCCGATCTCGTACGCGTCGATCTCGGCGGAGCCCGCGGTCCGCAGCGTCTCCTCGACCTTCTGGGCCAGCAGCGCGAGGTCGTCCTCGCTCACGGGCCGACCCTGGCAGGCCTTGCGGACGCCGTTGGCGATCTTCTCGCGGCTGAACGGCTCGGTCGCACCGGACCGCTTCACGACCGACAGGCTCGCCGTCTCGATGGTGGTGAAGCGACGGTGGCAGCTCGGGCACTGCCGGCGTCGGCGGATCGACGACCCATCGTCGGACGTGCGGGAGTCGACGACACGGGAGTCCGGGTGCCGGCAGAACGGACAGTGCACAACGGACCTCTCGGCATGGCGTCGGACGGCGGCCGCACGTCGTGGACGCGCGGACGCAGGCGACGCTAGGCCGTCGCGCGCGCCGCCGCAACACGCACCCCGGCGACGTCGCGTCTGGGACGTCCGCGCCTCCGGGCCGGGCCGCCCACCGGACGACGGGGCCTCAGGCGACGGGCACCACGATCGTCGCGCCGGCCTGGAGGCCGCCCGACGGCAGCTCGTTGAGCGCCATGAGCTCCAGCACGACGTCGCGCACGTCCTCGCCCGGGGCCGCCACGTCCGCGGCGATCGCCCACAGCGTGTCACCCGGCGCGACGACCACGCGTCGCACCTCGGTCGCCGCGGTCGGCCCGTCGGCGTACGCGGACGCGGCCGCTCCCCCGACGCCACCGGCGAGCACCAGCCCGAGCAGCCACACGACGGCGCGACCACGGGCGGTGAGCCGCAGCGGGCCCGCGGCCGGCACCGCACGAGCACCGCGCGCCACGCCAGAAGGTGCAGCGGCAGTACGGCCCGTTCCGTGCACCCGCGGTGCGATCGAAGTCGCGCTCATGTCGTGCTCCTCTCCTCGCCCGTCCGGCCGCCGCTGTCGCCGCGGCGACCACCAGCACCTTCCGAAGCCTCGCCCGTCGAACACATGTTCGTCGAACATCTGTACGATGTCTACCAGAGCCGGCCGACATCCGTCGAGACACGCTCGAACAGGTGTTTGATCCGCCCACCCCGCACCCCTAGGGTGAGTGCTGCGACGAGTGCACCACCGACCACCGACATCGCTCCGACGAGGCCGTCCGCGGCCGACCCGGCGGCGAGCCGCCCGACCGGTCACCGGCCGGCCGGGACGGGCGGCGCAGGGTGCTCCACGACGCGCGGGTCCCCGACGGGCTTCGCGACGGACCGACGGCAGGAGGCGCAGTGGACGTGCAGGACGGCTCGACGATGCAGGCACGCAGACCGCACGGGGCGCCCGCGGGCGCGCCCGCGGAGGTCGAGGAGGTCCCCGGCGACGGCCTGACGACGCGCCAGCGGCTCGTGCTGGAGACCGTGCGCGCCTCCGTGGAGCAGCGCGGCTACCCGCCGAGCATGCGGGAGATCGGTGACGCCGTCGGTCTCACCAGCCCGTCCAGCGTCAAGCACCAGCTGACGTCGCTCGAGCGCAAGGGCTACCTGCGCCGGGACCCGAACCGGCCGCGCGCCATCGAGGTCGTGCAGCCCGACGACGCGCGCTCGGTCGCGCCGTGGGCGTCGCGGTCCGGCGCGCCGCTGCTCGACCCGGACGCCCCGGAGCGGGACAACTCCCCCGCCCCGTCGTACGTCCCCGTGGTCGGTCGCATCGCCGCGGGCGGGCCGATCCTCGCCGAGCAGGTCGTGGAGGACGTCTTCCCCCTGCCGCGCCAGCTCGTCGGCGAGGGCGACCTCTTCCTGCTCAAGGTGGCCGGGGACTCGATGATCGACGCCGCCATCTGCGACGGCGACTGGGTCGTGGTGCGCCGCCAGCCCGTGGCCGAGAACGGTGAGATCGTCGCCGCCATGATCGACGGCGAGGCGACGGTCAAGACCTTCAAGCGCGCCGACGGGCACGTCTGGCTGCTGCCCCACAACCCGGCGTACGCGCCCATCGACGGCGACGGCGCCACGGTCCTGGGCCGGGTCGTGAGCGTGCTGCGCAGCCTGTGACCCGGTCGGCGCACGGCGCCCCCGGCGAGCACCCTGCAGGGCGACCACCCTGCACGGCGGACTCGTCGAGGCGCGGCGGCGCCGCTGACGGACGGTCCACCACGGGAACGGGGGCGGGCGGTCGCACCGCACCGCCCCCGTGCACCGCCGCGGTCAGAAGCCGAAGCGCCGGGCGACCGAGCGCACCGCCTGCGCCGAACGACGCATGCCCGTGATCTCGTCGGACGACATCGGCACCTCCAGGCGCTCGAGCACGCCCGAGGACCCGACGATCGACGGCACGCTCAGGCACACGTCCGAGATGCCGAGGTAGTTGTCCAGCAGCGAGGAGACCGGGAGGATCCGGCGCTCGTCCTTGAGCACCGCCTCGATGATGCGGGACCCCGCCAGTGCGATCGCGTAGTTCGTCGCCCCCTTGCCCTCGATGATGCGGTAGGCCGACTCGACCACCTCGCGGGCGATGGAGTCGCGCACCTCGCGGGTCAGGGGCCCGTTGCCGCCGGTCCCCTCCCACTCGAGGATCGGGACCGCGCCGATCGTCGCCGAGCTCCACAGGGGCAGCTCGGTGTCGCCGTGCTCGCCGGCCACGTACGCGTGCACGTTCTGCACCGCGACCCCCGTGTGGCGTGCGATGAGGTAGCGCAGGCGCGAGGAGTCGAGCACGGTGCCCGAGCCGAACAGCTGCGAGGGGGGCAGCCCGGAGATCTGCAGCGCGGCGTACGTCACGACGTCCACCGGGTTGGTCACCATGACGTACACCGCGTTCGGTGCGACCTCCACGAGGCCCGGCAGCACCTTGCGGACGAGCGAGATGGTGGCCTCGGCGAGGTCGAGGCGCGACTGCCCGGGCTTCTGCTTGGCACCGGCCGTGAACATGATGACGTCGCAGTCGGCCATCACCGCCGCGTCGTCCGAGCCGATGACCTCCGCCATCGACGTGAACTGGATCCCGTGCGAGAGGTCGAGCACCTCGGCGTCGACCTTCGCGCGGTTGACGTCGAGCAGGGCGACCGTGCGGGCCGCACCGCGCATGAGCGCGGCGTAGGCCATCGTCGAACCCACCGCCCCGGCGCCGACGATGCCGAGCTTGGACGTGCGCCGTGGCACGGACGGCGACGGGCTGAGGGCGAGCTCGTCGCCCTCGATGGCTTCGGCCATGGTCGTTTCCCCTCGTCACGGGCGTCGAACGCGGAACCGAGGCAGACCCGCCCGGTCCGGCACGCCCCGATCACGAGGCTAGTCCGAACCCGCCAGGCGGCGCAGCGCGGCGAGGACGGCGTCACGGTCCGTGGTCCGCCAGAACGGCGGCATGGACCGCTGCAGGTACTCGCCGTACCGGGCGGTCGCGAGGCGCGGGTCCAGCACGGCGACGACGCCACGGTCCTTCCCCGAGCGCACGAGACGTCCCGCCCCCTGCGCGAGGAGCAACGCCGCGTGGGTGGCCGCCACCGACATGAAGCCGTTGCCCCCGGCCGCGGCGACGGCGTCGGACCGCGCCGAGCGCACCGGGTCGTCGGGACGCGGGAACGGGATGCGGTCGATGATCACGAGCCGGCAGGCCGGCCCGGGCACGTCCACGCCCTGCCAGAGCGACAGCGTCCCGAACAGGCACGTGGGCTCGTCGGCCGCGAAGCGCTCGACGAGGGACGGGAGCTGGTCGTCACCCTGCAGGAGGACGGGGACGTCGAGCCGCTCCCGCATCGCCTCGGCCGCCACGGTCGCCGCCCGGCGGGACGTGAACAGGCCGAGCGTCCGGCCGCCCGCGGCCTCGACCAGCGTGGCGATCTCGTCGAGCTGCGCGTCGGTGGCCGGCTCGCGTCCCGGCGGCGGCAGGCGGCGCGCGACGTAGCAGATCCCCTGCCGGGGGTAGTCGAACGGGCTGCCGACGTCGAGGCCGCGCCACCGCAGCACGTCGTCGCCGCGCGGCGTCGCGGCCGGGGCGGCGGTGTCGGACGTGGCGATCGCCACCGGCCCGACGGGAGCGGCGTCCGGCCTGAGCGCGAGACCCACCGAGCGTGCCGCCGCGTCGAACGACCCCCCGAGCGTGAGCGTCGCCGACGTGAGCACCCCGGTGCGCCCGGTCAGCAGGTTCGTCCGCACCAGGCCCGCCACCGCGAGCGGTGCCGCGTGCAGGCGGGTCGTCGTCATGCCGCGGCGGTCCTCGCTCCGTGCGCACCACAGGACGGTCGACGCGTTCTGCTCCGGGTCGGCGGCCATGCGCTCGGCGACCTCGAACAGCGCGAGCATCGCGGACGCCGCCATCTTGCGGCCGCCGTCGCCCGCGTCGCGGGACCCGGCCTCGGGCTTGAGGGCCGTCAGCAGCGTGCGCGCGGCGTCCCGGACCGCGGCGACCGCGAGGCGGACGTCCTCCGGCATGCCACGGGGGAACCGCCCCTCCGGCAGCGGCACGATCACCGAGGCGAGGTGCTGGCCGGCCGTGTCGAGGTCGGTCGTCGGCACGCCGCCGTGCCGCCGCGCGAGGCGCGCGGCCTGCTCGACGGTCGGCAGGGACAGCTCCGCCGTCGCCTGGGCGGTGACGCGGTCGGCGAGCTCGTGCGCCTCGTCCACGACGAGCACCTGGTGCTCCGGCAGCACGTTGGGCGAGCCGGAGGCGGCGATGCCGAGCATCGCGTGGTTGGTGACGACGACGTCCGCCGCGCGGGCCCGGGCCCGCGCGGCCTCGGGGAAGCACTCGGCGAGCATCGGGCACACGCCGCCGAGGCACTCCATCGCGGTGACCGACACCTGGCGCCAGGCGCGGTCGGAGACCCCGGGCACCAGCTCGTCGCGGTCACCCGTCGCCGTCTCCTCGGCCCACTCCCGCGCCCGGACGACCTGCTCGCCGAGCGTCTCGCGGACCGTGTCCCCGTCCTCGACGACCGGCGGGTGGTCCGCCGCCCCGGCGCGCTCGGGGACGTCGAACAGCGTGGCCTGCTCCTCGGGGTAGCCGCCCGCGACCTTGTGCACGCAGAGGTAGTTGTGCCAGCCCTTGAGCAGGGCGATCTGTGCCTGCCGCGGCAGGCGTGACCCGAGCGCCGTGGTGACCAGCGGCAGGTCGCGCGTGAGCACCTGGCGCTGCAGCGCGAGCGTGGCGGTGGACACGACGACGCGCTCGTCGTTCTGCACGGCGTGCCGCACGGCCGGGACCAGGTACCCGAGCGACTTGCCCGTCCCGGTGCCGGCCTGCACCAGCAGGTGCTCGCCGGTGCGCAGCGCGTCCGCGACGGCCTGGGCCATCGCGTGCTGACCGTCGCGCCGCCCACCGCCGAGCGCACCGACGGCCAGGTCGAGCAGCTCGTCGACCTCGGCGGCCGCGTGCGCGAGGCGTGCCCCGTCGTCGTCGACGTCGGTGGCGGACGTCGGATCTGGCTCGGGCACCGCGACAGCGTAGCCGCGCCCGCTGAGAGTCCCGGCCGCCGCCCGGCGGCCGGGACGCGTCGGTCAGACGGTGACCGGCAGGTGCCGCGCCCACCAGGCCAGCAGGTGCTCGAACCGCGCACGGCGGTGCGAGGGCCGTCCCGAGCGGGACAGCTCGTGCCCCTCGCCGGGGAAGAGGAGCAGCTCGGCGGGGACGCCGCGCCGCCGCAGCTCGACGTACCAGCGCTGGCCCTGCTCGACCGGGCAGCGCCAGTCCTGCTCGGAGTGCACCACGAGCGTCGGTGTCGTCACCGCGCCCACGTGCGCCATCGGCGACTGCGCGGCCACGAGGTCCGCGTCGACGCCGTGGTCGCCGACGTACTGCAGCCCGAACCACCAGCCGATGTCGGACGACCCCGTGAAGCTCACCGGGTCGAGGAAGCCGCGCTCGACGACGGCGGCGGCGAACCGGTCCGTGCGCGTCGTGAGCCACGCGGTGAGGTAGCCGCCGTAGGACCCGCCGAGGACGCCCACGCGGCCGGCGTCGAGGACGTCGCCGTGGCCGTCGAGCGCCGCGTCCAGCAGCGCGAGGACGTCGTCGGTGTCGACGGTGCCCATGGCCCGCCGGATGGCCCGGCCGTGCGAGCGGCCGTACCCCGACGAGCCGCGGGGGTTGCCGAGCACCACCGCGTACCCGGCGTCCGTGAGCACCTGCACCTCGTCGAACAGGGCGTGCGTGTACTGCGCGAACGGGCCGCCGTGGATCATCAGGAGCGTGGGGTGCGGGCCGGGGTGCCGCGCGGCGTCCGGCAGCGCCAGCCATCCGTGCACCGGGTACCCGTCGGGTGCGGTCGCCGTCAGCTCGGACGGCAGGACGGTGCGGCCGGTCGCGCGCAGCGGCGCGGACCAGTCCGCGACGACCCGCGGGCCGCCGTCCAGGGCCAGCACCGACCCCGCGGAGGTCGGCGTCGCGGCGGTGGCGACGACGTGCGGCCCGCCGTCGCCGTCGACCGCGGCGGCACCGAGCACGACGTGCGGCGCCTCCAGCAGGACGGTCGTCGTCCCGTCGGGTGCGACGCGTGCCAGCGTGACGGCGCCGCGGTCCTCCACCGTGACGAGCACGTCGTCGCCGGACGCCACGAGCACGCCGCCCAGCCCGACGCGCTCGGCGTCGGTGAGGCGCTGCGGCACGCCGGCGGTGCGGGTCGCGTGCCCCGCGCCGGTCAGCGGCACGCGGTACAGCCCGGTGAGGCTCGCGACGGTGTCGGTGCCGTCCGGGCCCAGGTCGGACGCGAGCAGCCACAGGACGTCCGTCGTCGGCAGCACGGCGTCGACCGCCAGGGTGCTGCCCGCGTCGGCGTCCGTCAGCGCCACGACGGGTGCGGGCCCCGCCGCGTCGCGCGGTGCGGCGACGAGGACGGCGTCGCGCCGGACGTCGTGCTCGCGGGCCGCGTGGCGCGTGCTCCGCGCGACGAGGGCGAGGCCGTCGGCGGTCCAGCGCGGCCCTGTGACCTCGGCGTCCCCGGAGGTCAGCGCCACCGCGGCGGGCGGCGACGTGAGCTCGGCGGGATCGGCGGGGACCTCGACGACGTGGACGTGCTGCGGGCGGTCGTGCACGAAGCCCACGCCGTCGGACCGGTAGGCGAACGTCGTGATGTGCCGGGGGGCCTCGGCCGAGGGGTCCGCGTCGCGGACGTACCGCCCGTGCTGCGGGACGCGCGCGACGAACGCGAGACGCGTCCCGTCGGGCGACCACCGGGGGTCGCCCGCACCGAGCGGCGCGTCGGTCAGCCGTACCGGCTCACCACCCGTCAGCGGCATCACGTGCACCTGCGGCGGGCCGCCCGTCAGCGGCGCCCGGCAGAACGCGACGAGGCGGCCGTCCGGCGACACCTCGGGCGCGCTGTCCCGGTGGCCGTGGGTCAGCCGGCGCGCGCGGCCGGTGCCCTCACCGCTGCCGTCGAGCGGCACGAGCCACAGCTCGCCCCGGTAGGCGTCCGCCTCGAGGTCGGTGCGCGTGACGGCGACGACCGCCGCGGTCGCGTCGGGCAGCAGCGTCGGCGCACCCGGGGTGCGCAGCAGGTCCAGGTCGGTGGGAAGCACCCCACGACCCTAGGCGAACCTGGGCACCCGGCCGTCAGGAGCCGGCGGACGCCGCCTCGAGCTCGGCCGCCAGCCCGGCGTCGACCCGCGCGCGCAGCAGCGTGCCCGCCGCCGTGTGCTCCTCGTGGTCGATGTCGCCGTGCTCGTGCACGCGGCTGACGAGGTCCCCGCGCGAGTACGGCACGACGACGTCCACGTGGACGCCGGGGCGCGGGAGCTGGTCGGCGATGAGCTCGCTGAGCTCGGCGATGCCCTCCCCGGTGTGCGCGGAGACGACGATCGAGTGCACCTCGCGCGAGCGGAGCCGGGCGACCGCCTCCGGGCTGGCGAGGTCGGCCTTGTTGAGCACGATGATCTCGGGGACGTCCATCGCACCGGGGATGTCGGCGAACACGTGCCGCACCGCCGCGATCTGCCCCTCGGGGTCCGGGTGCGCGGCGTCCACGACGTGCAGGATGAGGTCCGCGTCCGCGACCTCCTCGAGCGTCGACCGGAAGGCCTCCACGAGCTGGTGCGGCAGGTCCCGCACGAACCCGACGGTGTCCGCGAGCGTGTACACGCGCCCGTCCGCCGCCTCGGCGCGACGCACCGTGGGGTCCAGGGTCGCGAACAGCGCGTTCTCGACCAGCACACCGGCGTGCGTCAGGCGGTTGAGCAGCGAGGACTTGCCGGCGTTGGTGTAGCCGGCGATCGCGACGGACGGGATCGCGTTGCGCTTGCGCGAGGCCCGCTTGGTCTCGCGCGCCGGCGCCATCGCGGCGATCTCCCGACGCAGCTTGGCCATGCGGTTGCGGATGCGTCGCCGGTCCAGCTCGATCTTCGTCTCACCGGGTCCGCGCGAGCCCATGCCCGCGCCTGCGCCGCCGACCTGGCCACCCGCCTGACGGCTCATCGACTCGCCCCAGCCGCGCAGACGCGGCAGGAGGTACTCGAGCTGCGCGAGCTCGACCTGCGCCTTGCCCTCCCGGGACTTCGCGTGCTGCGCGAAGATGTCGAGGATCAGCGCGGTCCGGTCGACGACCTTGACCTTGACGATGTCCTCCAGCGCGCGGCGCTGCGACGGTGCCAGCTCGCCGTCGACCACGACGGTGTCGGCGCCGACCGCGGCGACGACGGTCGCGAGCTCGGCCGCCTTGCCCGAGCCGAGGAACGTGCCGGGGTCCGGGGTGCGCCGACGCTGCAGCAGGCCGTCGAGGACCTCGGACCCGGCCGTCTCCGCCAGCGCGGCCAGCTCGCGCAGCGAGATCTCCGCCTCCTCGGCGGTACCCGAGCCCCACACACCCACGAGCACGACCCTCTCGAGCCGCAGCTGCCGGTACTCGACCTCCGAGACGTCCTGCAGCTCGGTGGACAGCCCGGTGACCCGGCGCAGCGACGTCCGCTCCTCGAGGTCGAGCTGCGCACCGTCGTACGAGGTGTGCGTGGTGCCGCCGTCCTGCACCGCGGTCCCGGCCCGTGCCAGCACCCGCGCGACGACGTCGTCGGCCACCTCCTGCGCGCTGCGCACCGGCGCCTGCTGCGCCTCGTCGGTGGTGTGCTCTCGGTCGTTCACGCGGGTCCTCTCGTCACGAGCTGGGGTGCCCCCAGGATCGCACGCACGTACGAGGGACGCGACGGGATTTCGCTGCCGGCACACGGCCCTCGCGGCGTTAGCCTCTGGCAGTGAGCAGCAGCGACGACGACCTCGGCGAGCACTACTTCACGGCACGGCCGGCGTCGGCGGAGCAGCGCCGCACGCGGCACGTCCACCTCGCCGGGCGCGACGTCGACGTGGAGACGGCCGGCGGCGTCTTCTCCCCCGACCACGTGGACCTCGGCACGCAGGTGCTGCTGCGCACCGTCCCGGCACCGCCCCCGCGCGGTGACCTGCTCGACCTCGGCTGCGGGTGGGGGCCGGTGGCGCTCACGCTGGCGCTGCTCGCCCCCGAGGCGCGCGTGTGGGCCGTCGACGTCAACGAGCGGGCGCTGGACCTGGTGCGTCGCAACGCCGCCCGGCTCGGGCTGTCCAACGTGGTCGCGGTCGCGCCGGACGACGTCCCCGACGACGTGCGGTTCGCGACCGTGTGGTCCAACCCGCCCGTGCGCATCGGCAAGCCGGCGCTGCACGACCTGCTCGCGCGGTGGCTGCCCCGGCTGGCCCCCGGGGGCGAGGCCTGGCTCGTCGTGGGCCGCAACCTGGGTGCCGACCCGCTGCAGCGCTGGCTGACCGACGAGGCCGGCCTGCCCACGACCCGCGAGGCGAGCGCGAAGGGCTTCCGCGTGCTGCGCGTGGCACCGTGACGCCCGACGCCGAGCGGGACGCGTCGCCGGAGGCGATGTGGCGGGCGCGCCGCACGACGGCGTCCGCGATGTTCGCCCTCGTCGTGCTGGTGGCGTTCGAGTCCTTCGCGGTGACGACGGTCATGCCCCAGGTGGCCGACGTGCTGGACGGGCGCGCCCTGTACGCCTTCGCGTTCGCCGGTCCGCTGGCGACGGGCGTCGTCGGGATGGTCGTGGCCGGTGCGTGGTCGGACCGCCGGGGCCCCGCGGCACCGTTCGCGGCGGGCACCGCGCTGTTCGTGGTGGGACTCGTCGTGGCCGGCGCCGCGACGACCATGCCCGTGCTCGTCACCGGACGCCTCGCGCAGGGCCTCGGCGGCGGGGTCGTCAACGTGACGCTGCTCGTGGCCGTGGCGCGGGCGTACCCGGCCGTGCTCCACCCGCGGGTGTTCGCGTGGTTCTCGACCGCCTGGGTCCTGCCCTCGATCGTCGGCCCCGCGGTGGCCGGTCTCGTCGCCGAGCTCGCGGGCTGGCGATGGGTGTTCCTCGGCGTCGCGGTGCTCGTGGTGCCGGCGACGCTGCCGCTGCTCGGCGCGGTGCGGGGCCTCGGACCGGCCGGCGGCACCCCCGCGCTCGCGCCCGGGGCACGTCGCGACGACGCAGGACGCCGGGTCGGCTGGTCGGTCGTCGTCGCCGGCGCCGTGCTGGCCCTCAACGTCTCGGCGCAGCTGCCGCAGCCGTGGTCGCACGTCGTCGCCGCGACCGCCGCCGTCGGCGCCGTCGCCGCGACGCGACCCCTGGTGCCGCGCGGCTCGCTGCGCGCCCGCCCGGGCCTCCCGAGCGTCGTGACCACGCGCCTGCTGCTGTCGGGGGCGTTCTTCGGCGCGCAGGTCTACGTGCCCTACCTCCTGGTCGACCGGGACGGGTGGGGCACGACCGCGAGCGGTCTCGGGCTGTCCACCGCGGCGCTCGCGTGGTCCGCCGCCTCGGTCGTCCAGGGGCGCCTCGGCCTGCGGCTGCCCAGCCGGACCGCCGCGCGGCTCGGCACGGCGCTCGTCCTCGGCGGGGTCGGCGGCGCGACCGTCGCCACCGCCCTCGACCTGCCGGCCTGGGTCGTGGTGGCCGTGTGGACGGCCGCGGGCGCCGGGATGGGGCTGGGGTCCTCACGGCTCAACGTGCTGCTGCTGGGGTGGTCGACGCCCCAGGACCAGGGCCGCAACAGCGCGGCGAACTCGATCGCCGACTCGGTCGGCGCCTCGCTCGCGCTCGCGATGACGGGCGTGGTGTTCGTGGCAGCGGGCGGCGACCGCGGCTACACGGACCCCGGGCCGTTCGCGGCGGCGTTCGCGCTCACGGCCGTCCTCGCCCTGGCCGCCACGCTCGTCTCGTCCCGCGTGGGCGTGCCCCCCACGGAGCGCGGGCGCGGCGCGGTGGCCCGCGAGGACGAGGCACCCGGCGCGACGCCCTCCGGCCCGGCACCGTCGACGCCCGGGTCGTCCGGCAGCGCCGACGCCAGCGCGGCGACCACCTGACGCACCGTCGGCACCCCCTCGGCTCGCAGCACGACGGCGCCGCTCGCGTCGAGCACCACGACCGTCGGCGTCGCGGTGACCTCGAGCGCCGCGGCCAGCGCGGGCGCGTCCGCGACGTCGACCTCGACGTGGCGCACCCCCGGCACCGCGCCGGCGACGCGGGCCAGGACGCGGCGGGCGGCACGGCACGGCGCGCAGAACGCGGTCGAGACCTGCAGGAGGGTCGCGCGCTCCCCCAGGGGCTCGCCGACGTCCGCGGGCGAGAGCACCGGGCTCACGCGGGCAGCGCGCCGAGGTCGACGGTCGCGTCCGCGACCAGCAGCGCCGGTCCCGCCAGGTCGGCGTGCCCGTCGGCGCGCAGCGTCACGCGCAGGGCGCCGCCCGGCACGTCGACGAGCCACACGTCGGGCGCCCCCGGACCGCCCCAGGCGCGCACGGCCGCGGCCGCGGCAACGGCACCGGTGCCGCACGACCGCGTCTCGCCGACTCCCCGCTCGTGCACGCGCATGCGGATCCGGCCGACCGGGGCGCCGTCCGGTCCGGTCACCTCGCCGAGCGGCACCACGAGCTCGACGTTGGTGCCGTCCTGCGGGACGGGCCGCACGCCGGGGGCGTGCGTCAGGTCGACACGCTCCAGGTCCGCCTCCTGCGCCAGCACCACGACGGTGTGCGGGTTGCCGACGTCGACGGACAGGCCGGGCCGGGTGACGGAGAGCCCCGGGACGTCGACCTCGGCGTCACCGCCGGCCGCGAGCGCCGCGTCGCCGCCGGGCAGGGCGACCGGTCCCATGTCGACCGAGTACCAGGAACCGTCGCCGACGGCGGGTGCCGTGGTCGTGACGGTGCGCACGCCCGCGCGGGTGCCGACGGCGAGCGGGCCGTCGGCCGGGTCCCACAGCCCGAGCCTCTGGGCGTAGCGCGCGAACACGCGCACGCCGTTGCCGCACATCTGCGCCACCGAGCCGTCGGCGTTGCGGTAGTCCATGAACCACGTGGTGCCGCGGGTGGCGTCGGGGGCGTCCGCCACGTGCTGCGTCGCGACCAGCCGGACCAGCCCGTCGCCACCCACGCCCGCGCGCCGGTCGCACAGCCGCTCCACCAGCGCGGGCGTCACGTCGAGCGCCCCGGCACGGTCGTCCACGAGCACGAAGTCGTTCTGCGTGCCGTGGCCCTTGGTCACCGCGAGCGTGACGGCACCCGCCGCGGCGTCCGCCGGGGGCGCGAGGGTGGACGGGATGCTCGGTGCGCTCACGACCCCAGGGTACGGCGCACCGGCCCGGCGACGTCGGGCGCCGGGAGCCGGCCCTCGTCGGCCGCGGCCACGAGGTCGAGCGCACGGGCGACGAGGTCCGGGTCCTGCGCGTCGAGCCAGTGCACGCGGGGGTCACGCCCGAACCAGCCCATCTGCTTGCGCGCGAGGCGGCGCGTCCCGGCGGCCGTCGCCGCGCGGGCCGCCGCCTCGTCGAGCTCACCGTGCAGCTGCGCCAGCGCCTGCGCGTAGCCGACGGCGCGCGACGCGGTGCGGCCCAGGCCGTGCGCCGCGAGCCCGCGGACCTCCTCGAGCAATCCGCCGTCCCACATCCGCGCCACGCGGGCCTCGATCCTCCGGTCCAGGACGCCACGGTCGCAGTCGAGCCCGATCTGCACCGCGGGCACCTCGTACTCGTGCCGCGGCAGGCTCGCGGAGTACGGGCGCCCGGTGAGGGCCACCACCTCCAGCGCACGCACGATGCGGCGGGCGTTACGCGGCCCGATGCTCTCCGCCGCGGCGGGGTCGACGGCGGCGAGCTCGGCGTGCAGCGCACGGGCACCCTGGGACTCGACGCGCTCCTCCAGCCGTGCGCGCACGTCGGGGTCGGTGCCGGGGAACTCCATGTGGTCGAGCAGCGCACGCACGTACAGTCCCGAGCCACCGACCGCGACGGCGCGCACCGCACGGCGCGCCAGATCGGCCAGGACGGCGCGCGCGAGCACCTGGTAGTCCGCGACCGACGCGTCCTCCCGCGGGTCGAGCACGTCGAGCAGGTGGTGCGGCACGCCGCGACGCTCCGCAGGCGCGAGCTTCGCGGTCCCCACGTCCATACCGCGGTAGAGCTGCATCGCGTCGGTGTTGACGATCTCCGCGCCGAGGGCCTGCGCCAGGTCGAGCGCGAGGTCCGACTTGCCCGTCGCGGTGGGCCCGACGACGGCGACGACGAGGCTCACGGCGCGACCACCCAGGTCACGGCGGCGTGCGCCGCGCCCCGCCACACCGTCGCGGACACCTGGGTCGCACTGCTGCCCACCGACCCGCCCGCGTCGAGCGCCCCGACGAGGACCTGCCAGGGCGCCCACCCCGTCACGCCGAGCTCGGCGGCCCGCGAGCGGTCGACCCCCGCCAGCGCGTCCCGCGCGACGGCACCACCGGTGCGCAGCGCCGCGACCCACGCGTCGTCGAACTCCTCCGCGCGCTCGTCCGCGGCCAGCGGCGCGCCCTCGCCGTGGCGTGCCGATCCCGAGCCGACCACGACGAACGCCGTCGGCGGCCCACCGGCCAGCGCCGCACCCGTCGCGCGCAGGGCGGCGGCCGGCCCGGGTGCGACCTCGACCACGTGCAGACCGACGGGCGCCACGCCCGCCGCGAGCGCGAGTCGCGCCCCCACGACGGCCGAGGTGCCCGGACCGCCGGCGGCCGCGGGTGGTCCGCCGGGCACCGCAGTCACCCGCACGTCCGGCACGGGGTCGGCCAGCAGCCGGTCCGGGACGCCCGCGGCCGCGGCGCCCAGGTGCAGGACGCCGGCCGGCGACCTGTCGGCCGGGCCGGGCGCGACCACCACCACCCGGGCGACACGCGTCACGGCCCCGGCCACGGCGGCCGCCGCGGACGCCCGCAGCGTCGCGAGCGCGGCGTCGTCCGGTCCACGGCCCCCGGCCCCGGGCAGCAGGAGCACGGTGTCCGGGACGAGGGCGGCGGCGACGAGCACGGCACGACGGTAACGCCCCCGGGCGCGACGCCCGCCCGCGCGGGCACGGCGTCGGGACCGCCAGGTAGGGTCGGCGCATGGGGTGGTTCCGTCAACGCGCACGCCGGTGGTGGTCCAGCGCACGCCAGGAGCCCGACGCCACCGTCACCTCGGTCGACGACGTCGAGCTGCACGACCGGGTCGCCGAGCTGCTGGTCCGTGAGCTCGGCACGGCCGAGCAGGCCAACACCTTCCCGACCGCGGTGTCACCGGCCCGGATCGCGTCGTGGATGTCCGAGAACCAGTTCTCGTACTTCATCGACAACGACGGCGACCTCGGCGGCCTGTGGCGCGGCCGGCTCTTCTACTTCTTCCTGTTCGGCGAGCAGGCGGAGATCCTGCAGGTGCGCGGCCAGTGGCACCGCGAGCTGGCCATCGAACGGCTCGAGGAGGTGCTCGACCTGTGCAACGAGTGGAACGCCGAGCGCATCTGGCCCAAGGCGTACGCACGCGTGCGTGACAACGGGCGCGTGCACGTCGTCGCCGAGGTGGCGACCGACCTCGAGCACGGGGCCACCGACGCCCAGCTCAGCCAGATCCTGTTCTGCGGCCTGTCGACCGGCAGCATGCTGTTCGACGCGCTGGACGAGCGCTACCCCGACCCGGCGGGAGCCGCACCGTGAGCGCGCCCGGGTGGCTCCTGCGTGTGCTCGGCGGGCTCCCCAAGCCGACCAAGACCCGACCGCTGGACGACGAGCCGCCGCGCCCCCTGACGCGCGACCGCGTCGCGGACTACCTGCTCGGGCGGGGGTACCGGTTCGTCGTGGACGACGACGGCGACCTCACCGGCACGTGGGACGGCAGCCGCTTCTGGTTCCTGCTCCTGGGCGACCAGCAGGAGATCCTGCAGGTCCGCGGCCGCTGGCACCGGTCCCTGCCGCTGGAGCAGCGTCGCTCGCTGGCCCTGGCGATCAACGACTGGAACCGCGAGCGGATCTGGCCCAAGGCGTACGTGCGCGAGGAGGAGGGCGTGCTCGCCGTCTACTCGGAGGTCTCGGCGGACCTCGAGCCGGGGGTCACCGACGTGCAGCTCGCGCAGCTCCTCGCGTGCGGCCTGGGGACGGGCGTGCAGCTGTTCTCCGCCCTCGACCCGGTCGTCCCCGCCGAGGGCACGCCGCCCCCCGACGTCCCCGACAACTGAGGGTCACAAGCCGCCGAGCACCTGCCCGAGGACGATCTTGGTGATCATGGCCGCCGGGTAGACCAGCGCGTAGCCGAGGGCGACGCGCGCGTCGTAGCCGGTGCGGCCGTTGGCGAACGCCAGGACGGCCGGCTGCGTCTGCGTGCCGCCGATGATGCCGGACAGCCTCGTCCCCCCGATGCGGAAGACGCGCCGCATCACGACGTACAGGCCCACGGCGACCACGGTCGTCACCAGCACACCCAGCACCAGGATGCGCAACCACGCGCCGGACGTGAACGCCGCACCGATCTGCGCGCCCGCGCGCGTGCCCGCCTGGGCCAGGAAGATG
This sequence comes from Cellulomonas wangsupingiae, assembly GCF_024508275.1. Lineage (NCBI taxonomy): Bacteria > Bacillati > Actinomycetota > Actinomycetes > Micrococcales > Cellulomonadaceae > Cellulomonas > Cellulomonas wangsupingiae. The sequence continues at coordinate 1,711,128 of NZ_CP101989.1, read as the reverse complement.
AGCAGCCCGAGCTCCGCGATCGCCTGCGCCGCCGTGTACGGCATCGCCGTGACGATCGGCCCGATGCGCCCCAGCCGCCCGAGCACGAGGCCCACCACGAGCGTCCCGGCCGCGGACCCGATCGAGAACACGCGGCCGGGCACGGGGAACGCCACCGCACCGAGCAGGATCCCCGCGGTCATGCCCAGACCCAGCAGGATCGGCGTGATGTTCGACAGCCCGCGCGAGGAGTCGCCGAACCACGTCGACACCTCCGCCATGCGCTCCCGCGGTGCGATGACGCGCACGCGGTCACCGAGCTGCAGCTGGAAGTCGTCCGTCGCGACGACGTCCACGTCCCCGCGCCGCACGCGCGAGATCGTCGCGCCGAACCGGTGCAGCAGGTCGAGCTCCGCGATCGTGTGCCCGGCCGCGCGCTCGGCCGACACCGTCACCCGGCGCATGTCGAGGTACATCCGGTCGGCCTCGAGCCGGTGCGACGACGTGTGCCCGAGCTCGCGCGTGACGGCCTCGACGTCCTCCGAGGGCCCGACGACGGTGACGAGGTCGTCGAGCACGAGCAGGTCGGTGTCGTCGGCCGTGCGGATCGGTGACTCCTCGCCGTGCCGGACGCGGGAGAACTTGATGCGGTCGCCGTGGCGCTCCTCGAGGTGGCGGATGCTGGGCGTGTCGGCCGCCTCCACACGCACCGTCCGCGTGACGAGGGTCGGCGGCGCGTCGGTGTCGCTGTCCCGGTGGCGCAGCGCGGCCGAGACGGCGACGAGCATCCCGACGACCCCGAACAGGTACGTCACCGCGTACCCGATGGTCGGGGCGGTCGCGTCGCCCGCCGCGTCGCGCGCGGCGGCCAGCGCCGGCGTGTTCGTCACCGCGCCGGCCCACGCACCCGCGACGACGGGCGCGTCGAGGCCCAGCAGGCGCCCCGCGCCGACGGCCACGAGCGCGCTGACCAGCAGGACGCCCGCCACGGCCAGGATCGGCGCCAGGCTGCGGCGCAGCGAGGAGAAGAACGTCGCCCCCGACACGAGGCCGACGCAGAACGTGAACAGCGTCAGGCCGAGGGTGCCCAGGGCCTCGGTGATCTCGAGGTCGATCCCGTAGGACGCGGCCCACGCGGACAGCGCGATCGCGAGGAACAGCACGGCCGCGGCCCCGAGCCCGACGCCGCGGACCTTGACGTGCCCGACGAGGGAGCCGACGCCGATGACGACGAACAGCAGCAGCACGGGCTGCTGGGCGAGGAACAGGAAGACCTCGGACATGGCGGACTCCACGAAGGGTGCGAGACGGCGACGGTGCCGCGCTCATTGAAGACCCGGGCCCGCCGTGCGACGTGGTCCCTAGGGCCCGGGTGCCCACCACCACGCTACGTCGTGGCCCGGGCGGGCACCGGCGGGAGCCGTCAGACCGACGGGCGGCCGAGGGTCGGCAGGCCGAGCACCACCGGGCCGGCGGGGGCGGGCGCGGCCGTGCCGCAGCCGCCGCCGGTGCCGTGCGTGTGCTCCTCGCGGCCCTCCGCGCGCGCCTGCCAGGCGTCGCCCGCGCGGGTGCGTCGCACCCGGAACGTCCCGCCGGGCGCCAGCGCCGAGTCGGCGACGAGGTGGTGCGGCGCCCCGTGCGTGACCTCCACCGTGACGAGGTCGCCGGGCCGGGGCGCGCCGTCGGCGCCGAGGCCTGCCGGCAGCGACAGGTGCACCAGGCGGTTGTCCTGCGCGCGACCCGAGATGCGGGCCGTCGCGCCGTCCTTGCGGCCCTCGCCCTGCGCGACGAGCACGTCGACCGTCCGGCCGACCTGTGCCGCGTTCTCCTCCGCGGAGATGCGCTCCTGCAGCGCCACCAGGCGCTCGTAGCGCTCCTGCACGACGGCCTTGGGCAGCTGGTCGGGCAGGTCGGCGGCCGGCGTCCCGGGACGGGGCGAGTACTGGAAGGTGAACGCCGACGAGAACCGCGAGCGCTCGACGACGTCGAGCGTCTGCGCGAAGTCCTCCTCCGTCTCGCCCGGGAACCCCACGATGACGTCCGTCGTGATGGCGGCGTGCGGGATCGCGGCGCGCACGCGGTCGAGGATCCCGAGGAACCGCTCGGCGCGGTACGACCGGCGCATGGCGCGCAGCACCCGGTCGGACCCCGACTGCAGCGGCATGTGCAGCTGCGGCATCACCGTCGGCGTCTCGGCCATGGCGGCGATGACGTCGTCCGTGAACGCCGCCGGGTGGGGCGACGTGAAGCGCACGCGCTCGAGCCCGGGGACCGCGCCGACCGCACGCAGCAGCTTGCCGAACGCGTGGCGGTCGCCGAAGCCCACGCCGTAGGAGTTGACGTTCTGCCCGAGCAGCGTGACCTCGATCGCACCCGTCGCGACGAGCGCCTCGACCTCGGCCAGGATCTCGCCCGGCCGCCGGTCGCGCTCCTTGCCGCGCAGGTGGGGCACGATGCAGAACGTGCAGGTGTTGTTGCACCCCACCGAGATCGACACCCAGCCGGCGTACACCGACTCGCGGCGGGTCGGCAGCGTGCTCGGGAAGACCTGCAGCGACTCCGCGATCTCGACCTGGGCGGCGGCGTTGTGCCGTGCACGCTCCAGGAGCGTCGGCAGCACGTCGAGGTTGTGGGTGCCGAAGACGACGTCGACCCACGGTGCCCGCTCGACGATCCCGGCACGGTCCTTCTGGGCCAGGCAGCCGCCGACGGCGATCTGCATGCCCCCCGGCCGCGACCGCTTGGTGCTCGCGAGCCGGCCCAGGTTGCCGTAGAGCTTGTCGGCGGCGTTCTCCCGCACCGCGCACGTGTTGATGACGAGGACGTCGACGTCCTCCGCCGCCGCCTGCGCCGGCGCGGCCGGCACGTAGCCGGCCTGCTCGAGCATGCCGGCCATGTGCTCCGAGTCGTGCACGTTCATCTGGCACCCGAGCGTCTTGACCAGGTACGTGCGCGCGCGCCCGCCCTCGAGGAGGTCGGTGTCGGTCGCGGGGCCCGGGACGTGCGTGCGTGCCGGGGCGGGCAGGGTCGTGGACATCGTTCCCCAGCGTACGACGCCGTCCGCGGCGCCCCGGCCCGGCCGTCCGCGCGCGGAGCCCGGGACGATCCGTGTGAACAGGCTGTTACTGGACCGTGACGTGCATCGATGGCGTCCGCAACATCCCACCCGTAGGTTCGAGCAATGGCCGACAGCATGACCGACGAGCGACCGCCCGTGGACCCGGCGGCACGCCCGACCGGCGAACCGCTCATCGTCCTGGAGCACGTGGACAAGCACTTCGGTGCGCTGCACGTGCTGCGGGACGTCGACCTGACCGTGCACCGGGGCGAGGTCGTGGTGGTGATCGGGCCGTCCGGGTCCGGCAAGTCGACGCTCTGCCGCACCATCAACCGGCTCGAGACCATCGACTCGGGCACGATCACGTTCGACGGCAAGCCGCTGCCCTCCGAGGGTCGCGAGCTCGCCCGCCTGCGCGCCGACGTGGGCATGGTGTTCCAGTCCTTCAACCTGTTCGCGCACCGCACCGTCCTGGAGAACGTGACGATCGGGCAGATCAAGGCCAAGGGCGTCCGCCCCGCGCAGGCGAAGGCGGACGCGATGGAGCTGCTGGAGCGCGTCGGCGTGGCCGACCAGGCCGCGAAGCGCCCCGCCCAGCTCTCGGGCGGTCAGCAGCAGCGCGTGGCGATCGCACGCGCCCTGGCGATGAAGCCCCAGGCGATGCTGTTCGACGAGCCGACGTCGGCGCTCGACCCCGAGATGATCAACGAGGTGCTCGACGTGATGGTCGGCCTCGCGCACGACGGCATGACGATGATCGTCGTCACGCACGAGATGGGCTTCGCCCGCCGCGCGGCGCACCGCGTGGTGTTCATGGACGCCGGACAGGTCGTCGAGGACGCCGACCCCGAGACGTTCTTCACCGCGCCGCGCAGCGAGCGCGCCCAGGACTTCCTCTCGAAGATCCTCACCCACTGACGGCAGCACCCCGGACTGATCCCACGAAGCACGACGAAGGGAAGCACACATGCGTGCACCACGACTGGCGATCGCCCTCACGGCGGTGGCCGCGCTCACGCTCGGCGCCTGCGCAGGCGGGGGTGACGAGCCCGAGGAGACCGCCGGCGCCGGCGGCGCGGCCACCGGTGACGAGACGGCCGGGGCCGAGGGCACCCTGCGGATCGGCATCAAGTTCGACCAGCCCGGCCTGGGGTACCAGGACGGCAGCGACTACACCGGCTTCGACGTCGCCGTCGCGACCTACGTCGCGGACAAGCTCGGGTACGGCGAGGAGCAGATCGAGTGGGTGCAGGCCCCGTCCGCGCAGCGCGAGACGATGCTGCAGAACGGCCAGGTCGACATGATCTTCGCGACCTACTCGATCACCGACAAGCGCAAGGAGGTCGTGGCCTTCGCCGGCCCGTACTTCGTCGCCGGGCAGGACCTGCTCGTCGCGGCCGACGACGACTCGATCTCCGGCCCCGAGGACCTCGAGGGCAAGAACCTGTGCTCGGTGACCGGCTCGACGTCCGCGCAGCGGATCAAGGACGAGTACGCCGCGGGCACCGAGCTGCTGGAGCAGCCGGGCTACGCCGAGTGCGTCACCGCGCTCGTCGCCGGCACCGTGGACGCCGTGACGACCGACGACATCATCCTCGCCGGCCTGGCGTCCGTCGCCGCCAACGAGGGCAAGGTGAAGGTCGTCGGCAACCCGTTCTCGGAGGAGAACTACGGTGTCGGCCTGGCCAAGGACAGCGACTTCTGCGAGGACGTGAACGCCGCGATCACCGAGATGATCGAGGACGGCTCGTGGCAGTCCGCCCTGGACGACAACGTGGGCGCGTCGGGCTACCAGCCCAACGAGGAGCTGAACCCGCCGACCGTCGAGGCGTGCGCCTGACCTTCGTCTGACGCCATCCCGGGGCCGGCCCGCCGCAGCGGTCCGGCCCCGGGCCCGCTCACCTCCCGGGAGGTCCGGTGGACGAGGGCTACCTCGACCAGTTCGTGTCCCTGTTCGACGAGTTCGACGTGCTCGCGGCGTTCTGGGTGAACATCCAGCTGACGCTGTACGCCGGCGTCATCGCGCTCGTCGTCGGCACCGTGCTCGCCGTCATGCGGATCTCGCCGGTACCGAGCCTGCGCTGGGCCGGCACGACGTACGTGACGCTGCTGCGCAACACGCCCCTGACGATCATCATCGTGTTCTGCGTGCTCGGCCTGTGGGGCCAGCTGGGCATCACGCTCTCGAGCGACTTCCAGACCAACTTCTTCCGGCTCGCCGTCCTGGGACTCGCGGCGTACCACGCGGCGTTCGTCTGCGAGGCGCTGCGCTCCGGCGTCAACACCGTGCCGGTCGGGCAGTCGGAGGCCGCCCGGGCGATCGGACTGGGCTTCTGGCCGGCAGCACGGCTGATCATCCTGCCGCAGGCGTTCCGCGGCGCGGTCGCGCCGCTGGGGAACGTGCTCATCGCCCTCATCAAGAACTCCACCGTGGCCGCGGCCGGCTCGGTGGCCGAGACGTCCGGACTGATGAGGACCATGATCGAGTTCCGCCCCGACGTCATCTTCGCGATCTTCCTGACGTTCGCGCTCGGCTACGTGATCATCGTCGTCCCCGTCGGGATCGCGACGACCTCGCTCTCGCGGCGGCTGGCGGTGGCCCGATGACCCAGTCCGTCCTGTTCGACGTCCCCGGCCCTCGCACGCGGCGACGGATGATGGTGGTCAACATCGTGGCCGCCGTCGTCGTCGCCGGCATCGGGGCCTGGGTCCTCGTGCTGCTCGACCGCAAGGGCCAGCTCGACGCGGCCCTGTGGCGGCCGTTCCTCCAGCCCGGCACGTGGACGGACTACCTGCTGCCGGGGCTGCGGGACACCCTGCGGGCCGCCGGGCTGGCGATCGTCGCATCGGCCGTGCTCGGCCTCGTGCTGGGCCTCGGCCGGCTGTCCGGCTCCCGGGTCGTGAGGTGGCTGGCGGGGACCGTCGTCGAGTTCTTCCGCGCGGTGCCCGTGCTGCTGATGATGATCTTCTTCTACGCGGGCATCTCGCAGCTGCGCGTCGTCGAGCCGCGCGACGTGCCGCTGCTGGCCGTCGTGCTCGGCCTGACGCTCTACAACGGGTCGGTGTTCGCCGAGCTGGTGCGGTCGGGCGTCCACAACCTCCCCCGCGGGCAGCGCGAGGCCGCCCTCGCGGTCGGTCTGCGGCCGGCGCAGTCGCTGCGGATCGTCGAGATCCCCCAGGCCCTGATCGCGATGCTCCCCGCGATCGCCAGCCAGCTCGTCGTGATCCTCAAGGACACCGCCCTCGGCGCGATCATCACCTACCCCGAGCTGCTCGACGCGGCACGCCGGTTCGGCTCCGGGAACGGCAACATCCTGCAGGCGCTGCTCGTGGCCGCCGTGGTCTTCATCGTCATCAACTACGCGCTCACGGCGCTGGCCGAGCGCCTCGCGTCCCGCGTCGGCCGGCTGACCGCCGGGACGGCGAAGGCCGAGGCACCGGCGCTGGCGGCGACGATCGACCAGTAGCGGCCCGGCGAGCGCGGCCGTCAGCCCGCGGTCGCGCTCGCCCGCAGCTCGCGCACCACGGTCACGCGGATCTCACCGGGGTACGTCAGGTCCGCCTCGATGTGCTTGGCGATCGCCGACGCCAGCTGGGGCAGCGCGTGGTCGTCGACCTCGTCCGGCTCGACCACGACGCGGACCTCCCTGCCGGCGGCCATCGCGAGGGCGCGACGGACACCGCGGAAGCCCGTGACGAGGGCCTCGAGCTCACCCATGCGCTCGACGTACTGGTCGATCTCCTGGCGGCGGGCACCCGGCCGGGCCGCGGACACGGCGTCCGCGGCCTGCACCAGGACCGCCTCCACCGTCTCGGCCGGCACCTCGTCGTGGTGGGCGGCGATGGCGTTGACGACCGCGTCCGACTCCCCCGCCCGGCGCGCGAGATCCGCACCCACGGCCGCGTGAGGGCCGGCGACCTGCCCGGTGAGGGCCTTGCCGAGGTCGTGCAGGAACGCCCCGCGGCGGGCCACGGCGACGTCGGCGCCCACCTCGCTCGCGATCGCTGCGGCGATCTGCGCGCTCTCGACGAGGTGCTCCAGGACGTTCTGGCCGTACGACGACCGCAGCCGCAACCGGCCCATCGTGCGCACGAGGTCCGGGTGCAGGCGGTCGACGCCCGCACGCTCGGCCGCGTCGTGCCCGGCCGCGTCGTGGCGGTCGTCCGCGCCGGCAACCGCTTCGGCGTACGCCGCCTCGATGCGCTGGGGGTGGATGCGCCCGTCCGACATCAGGGTCTCGAGCGTCACCTCGGCGAGCTCGCGCCGCTCGGCGTCGAAGCACGACAGGACGACGGTGTCGGGCGTCTCGTCGACGAGCACGTTGACGCCGGTGAGCGCCTCGAAGTGCCGGATGTTGCGCCCCTCCTTGCCGATGATGCGGCCCTTCATCTCGTCCGACGGCAGCGGCAGGATCGTGACGGCGGCCTGGGCGCTGGTCGGCACCGCGACGCGCTGCACCGCGGTGGACACGATCCGCCGCGCACGGGCCTCCGCCGTCCGACGGGCCTGGGCCTCGACGCGACGCACCTGCGCCGCGGCGGCGGCGGCGGCCTCGTCGCCGATGCGGCGCGTCAGCTCCGCCAGCGCCTCGTCCTGCGTGATGCCGCTGACGGACTCCAGCTCGGCGCGCGCCTGGGCCCGGGCGTCGGCGAGCCGTTCGTTGGCCGCGCGGTCGGCGTCCGCGACCGTGCGCGCCGCGACGCGCTCGGCCTTGTCGAGCTCGCGGGCCGCGACCCGGCGGGCCTCCGCGAGCGCCTCGGCCTCGGCGCGGGCGCGCCGTTCGAGGTCGGCCGTCGCGGCACGCTCGGCGGCGAGCTCGCGCTCCCGGTCGGCGACGCGGCGCTCGCGGCGCTCGGCGTCGGCCAGCATCGCGCGCGCCTCGTCCCGGATCCGCGCGACGTCCTCGCTGGCCCGACGGCGATGCTGGTCGGCCTCACGGCGTGCGGTCAGCACCAGGATGAGGGCGACCAGGCATGCACCGAGCAGCCCGACGACCGTAGCGAACGCAGCCGGCTCCACGGCACCTCCTCGACGTGACGCCCGTGCGGGCGTCCGGCCCATTGTCACTGCTCGACGGGCCGGCGCCGCACCGCCGCGCCAGGTCAGGCCTCCAGGACCTCCGACGGGGCGTCCCACAGGGGCCCGCGGCCCCACTGCGCCTGCTCCCAGGCGACGACGTCCCGTGCCAGGTCCGCCTGCGTCACGTCGACGGCCCGGACCGTCTGCTCCGCGAGCAGCGAGTCGCGCACGTACGTGTCGAACTCGAGCGCCTTGTCCGCGAGCAGCGCCACGAGCCGCTCGTCGACCGTGCCCTCGGCGAGGAGGCGGTGCGCGGTCACGGGCCGCAGCTGGCCCATGCGGTGCAGACGCGCGAACGCCTGCGCCTCGGCCGCGGGGGTCAGCTGCGGCTCGCAGAGGACCGCCACCGAGGCGCACTGCAGGTTCAGCCCCACCCCCCCGGCCTGGACCTGGGCGACGAGCACCGCACCGACCGACGCGTCGAGCGCCGCGAGCTCGTCGACCATCTCCTGGCGCCGCTGCGGCGGGACGTCACCCGTCAGAGGGCCGACGACCGTGGCACCCCCGTGCCGCACGAGCGCGTCGGCGACGACGTCCAGCACGTCCCGGAACCACGAGAACACGACGACCCGCCGCCCGTGCGCCCGCGCGTCGGCGACGATCTCCAGCAGCCGGCCGAGCTTGCCCGAGGTGGGGTGCCCGTCGCGCACCGACGCGACCCTGCGCATCGTCATGAGGTCGCCGGTGGACACCGCCGCGCGGTAGGCCCGCTGACCCTCCCCCGTCAGCTCCTCCCACTCGTCCACGACGGTCAGGGCGGGCAGCTCCACCAGCACGTCGTCGCGGTCACGCCGCAGGTACACCGGCGCCACGGCGCGGCGGAACGCGTCACGGCCGGCCAGCCCGAGATGACGCGGCAGACCTGCTGCGAGGTCCGGCTGCACGAGGCGCACCAGCTCGACGAAGTCGCCGACGCGGTTCTCCATCGGCGTGCCCGTCAGCAGCGCCACGCGCGCGGTGCGGGCCGCCCAGGCCCGGACCTCACGGGCCCGCGCGGTGCGCGGGTTCTTCACCAGGTGCGCCTCGTCGACGACGAGCATGCCGAGCGCACCGGCGGTGATGCCGGGCACAGCGTCGCCGCCCGGCCCCGACGACACCGGAGCGGACGCCGGGCACTCGAGCGCCGGTACGTGGCGCAGCGACCCGTACGTGGCCACGGCGACGCCGCCGTCCCGCAGCCACCGCTCCCCCGCGGCGGCCGCGTCGGGCCCGTGCACGCGGACCGGCGTCAGCGTCGAGTGGCGCTCGATCTCGCGCTGCCACGTCACCAGGACGCTCGCCGGGCACACCACGAGCAGGTGGGTGGCGCCCTGCGCGGTGACGTGCGCCATCGCGGCGATCGCCTGCACGGTCTTGCCGAGCCCCATCTCGTCGCCGAGCAGCGCGCGGCCCTGGTGCAGCAGGAACCGGGCACCGAAGTCCTGGTAGCCGCGCAGGCGCACCCGCAGCGCAGCGGTGTCGAGCGGGTGGTCGGCCACCTGGGCGGCCAGGTCGGCCGCCAGGAGACCCCGCTCGACGACCAGGTCGATCGCGGCGGGCACGAGGCGCAGGAGCTCGGTCGTGTACGTGGCGGGGCGGGACTCGACGTCGTCCCACAGGACGCCCTGCGTCGGGTCGGGCTCCGCGCACGCGGCGGCGAGGTGCTCGACGACAGCGCCCAGGCCGGTGCGCTCCGCCCAGGCATCGGCCTCGGCCAGCACGCCCAGCGCGTGCCGCGCGGCGCGCCGGGTGGCGGGCCGGGCGAGCACGTGCCGCCACCGGCGGCGGGTGGGCGCGGCGACCGGTGCGAACGCCTCGACGGTCCGCACGTGGTCGACGAGCGCCTGCCGGTGGGGCTCGACCAGCGGGTGCAGCCGCAGCGAGCGTGCCAGCAGCGCGAGCAGCTGCGTGGTCGCCAGGACGTCGGGTGCGCCGTCGGGCCGGTCGAGGCGCAGGCGCGGCGCGGTCACCTCCCGCGCGACGTCCGCGAGCTGCTCGACGGCGGCCGCCGCGGCCCGGGCCGTGTGCGGCCCGACGCCGGGGACCTGCTCCAGCGCGTCGGCGGGCACCCCGATGAGGTCGGCGGCCACGCGGTAGCCGGCGTCCTCGAGCCTGCCGAGGCGCAGGTTGCGGTCCGTCGCGTCCCCGATCCTGGCGACGGGGACGAGCGCGAGCTCGGCGCGCACGCGCTGCTCGCGGTCGCGCGCCACCGTGTCGGCGATGCGCAGCACGGTGCCGTCCAGGTGGTCCAGGACGTCCCTGGCCGTGCGCGCCAGCGCCGTGGTGCGGTCCAGCAGCGCGCGCGCCGGCGCACCGACCTGCGGCACCAGGGGTTCGTCCACGCCGGGATGATCGCACGCGCGTCGACCGGGGCCGGGTCGCCGTGCCTACGCGTCGAGGTCGCCCGCGTCGCCCAGGTCGGCGTCGGCGCCCTCGGCCGCGAGCTCCTCACGCACGAGGCGCGCGACGAGGCCGGCGGGGTACCCCTTGCGTCCGAGCGCCCCGTACGTCCTGCGGATGCGCACCTCGGTCGCGAGGGCGGCCGTCGAACGCAGGCGCCGGCGCACCAGCTCGCGGGCGGCCTTCTCCTCGTCCGCGTCGTCGACGTCCGCCAGCGCGACCGCCGCCGTCTCGTCGTCGATGCCCTTGCGGCGCAGCTCGACGCCGAGCGCCCGGCGCGACAGACCGCGCTCGGCGTGACGCGACCGCACGAGGATCCGCGCGTACTCCTGGTCGTCGACGAGCCCGACCTCGGTGAAGCGGTCGAGCACACGGGTGGAGACGTCGTCGGGGACGTCTCGCCGCGCGAGCGCGTCCGCGAGCTGCGCACGCGACTGCGGAGCGCCCGTCAGACGCCGGAGCACGATCGCTCGCGCGACCGACTCGGGGTCGGGTTCGGCGTCCTGCGCGGCGGCGCCGACGTCCGGCGGCTCAGGAGCCGGCCGGCCGCGGCGCCCCGCGGACCGGCCGGTGAGCTCCCCCACGCCGATCAGAAGTCGACGGCGACCGGTGCGTCCGCCGGCGCGTCGACCTTCGCCCCGATGCCGAGCTTCTCCTTGATCTTCTTGTCGAGCTCGTTGGCCAGGTCCGGGTTGTCGCGCAGGAACTTGCGCGCGTTCTCCTTGCCCTGACCGAGCTGGTCGCCCTCGTACGTGAACCACGCACCGGACTTGCGCACGAAGCCGTGCTCCACGCCCATGTCGATGAGCGAGCCCTCGCGGGAGATGCCGACGCCGTAGAGGATGTCGAACTCGGCCTGCTTGAACGGCGGGGCCATCTTGTTCTTCACGACCTTGACGCGCGTGCGGTTGCCGACCGCCTCGGTGCCCTCCTTGAGGGTCTCGATGCGCCGGATGTCCAGGCGGACCGACGCGTAGAACTTCAGCGCCTTGCCACCCGTGGTGGTCTCGGGGCTGCCGAAGAAGACACCGATCTTCTCGCGCAGCTGGTTGATGAAGATCGCCGTCGTCCCCGACGAGTTGAGCGCACCGGTGATCTTGCGCAGCGCCTGCGACATGAGCCGCGCCTGCAGACCGACGTGCGAGTCGCCCATCTCGCCCTCGATCTCGGCCTTGGGCACGAGAGCGGCCACGGAGTCGATGACGATGATGTCGATCGCGCCCGAGCGGATCAGCGTGTCCATGATCTCGAGGGCCTGCTCACCGGTGTCGGGCTGCGACACGAGCAGCGCGTCGGTGTCGACGCCGAGCTTCTTGGCGTACTCGGGGTCGAGCGCGTGCTCGGCGTCGATGAAGGCCGCGATGCCGCCGGCCTTCTGCGCGTTGGCGACCGCGTGCAGCGCGACCGTCGTCTTGCCGGAGGACTCCGGCCCGTACACCTCGACGACGCGGCCGCGGGGCAGGCCGCCGATGCCGAGCGCGATGTCGAGCGCGATGGAGCCCGTGGGGATCACCTCGACGGGCGCACGGGTCTCGTCGCCGAGGCGCATGACCGACCCCTTGCCGAACTGGCGGTCGATCTGGCTGAGTGCGGCCTCAAGGGCCTTGGCGCGGTCCGGAGCGGGCATGGTCCACCTCGTCGTCTCGTGCAGCGTGGGTGCTGCTCCTGCGGGGGCTGGTCGTGTCGCGGCGACGCTATGCCCGACCACCGACATCCGGCCGGACCGCCCGCTCACCCGTGGACCGGCTCGTCGCCGGGCGGGCTGTGGTCGGCTCGACCGTGTCACCGGGCACCACGTTACCCGAACACGTGTTCGACGAGGGCCGCCGACACGCCGCGCGTCGTCACCGCCCGGTCGGACGTGGCCCGGGCACGGCGGGACTCACCTCGGTCGCCTCCCCCGGCGCCAGGACGCAGGGCCGCACGCCCGGTGCCACGCGCTGGACCGCGGCCGCGAACGCGCGCCCCGCCCGGTCCATCCACCCCGGCGGCAGCCCGCGCGAGGCGGGCGCGTGCAGCGTGCCCCAGTGGACCGGCACGGCGACACGCGCCCCGACCAGCGCGCACGCGCGCGCCGCCTCGACAGGGTCCAGGTGCCCGCCCGACAGCCGCGGACCCCACCCCCCGACCGGCACCAGGGCCAGGTCGACGGGCGCCCCGGCGAGCTCGGGCACACGGGCCAGCCCGGGGAACGGCCCGGTGTCCCCCGCGAACCACACCGTGAGCCCGCCGCCGCGCACCACGAACCCCGTCGCGGCGTTCGGGCGGTGCGGCATGGGCCGGTGCCCGTGCACCGCCGGCACGGTGCGCACGCGCACCTCGCGCCCGACGGCGCCCCAGTGCCCCTCCGCCAGGGCCACGCCGTCCAGCCCGTGCGCGGTGAGCCAGTGCGCGCTCGACGGCGCGGCGAGCACCGGCACCGGCCCGAGCATCCGCAGCGACCCCAGCTCGGCGTGGTCGTGGTGCAGGTGCGAGACGAGCGCGGCGTCCGCGCCGCGCCAGTCCGAGGGCCGCGGCGCCTGCCCGCCCCGCCGGCGCAGCAGACCGGCGTGGCGGCGGAGCAACGGGTCGGTGACGAGCCGCACGTCGGCCACGTCCAGCACGACCGTCGCGTGGCCCAGCCACCGCACGCGCACGCTCACCCGACCTCCCGCACCGACGTGCGTGCCGCGGGCGCACGCACCCCCCGCTCGACCTGCCACGCCACCAGCTGGGCGTGCACGGCGTCCGGGCCGACGAGCAGCCGCAGCCCGTCGACGTCCTCGCACCGCGCGTCGTCCACCGCCAGGTCCGCCGGGTGCAGCAGGAACGCCAGGTTCTGCGCGCCGCCCAGGCCGCCGTGCGACCCGACCTGCCCCTCGAACGCGTGCACCTGGTCGCGCGGGCCCACCGCGGACACGAGCAGCAGGTCGCCCGTGTGGGGCAGCCGTGCCGCCCGCGCGAGGTCCGCCGCGGCGCGCGCCGGGTACGCCGCAAGCGGGTCGTCGCCCTCGACGGCGTCGTCGTCGGCCTCCAGCAGCCGCAGCCCCGACGCGCCGACGGCCACCAGGCCGCGTGAGCGGGTGTCGACCACGACGACGCCGACGGCCGGACGGGCGGCCAGGCCGGACACCAGACCGGGCCACCTGACCTGCAGGTCCTCGAGCACGAGGCGCTCGGCGGCGTCCGGGAACCACACCAGGCCCAGGTTCCCGGAGCCGACGACGACCACGTCCGGGGCGCCCTGCCCGCCGTCCGGCGCACGTCCCGCCCGGCCGTGCTCGCGGAGCCGCGGGCCGTCCTCACGCCGTCCGCGTCCGTGGCGGCGGTCCCCCGCACCGGCGTCGGGCCCGAGCACGACGGGGTCGCCGCCGCGGCCCAGCACACCGGCGAGCAGCGCGTTGACCGGTCCCCACGCCTCCCCGTCCGAGCTCTCGAGCCCTGCCACGCCCGGCTCGGCCATGAGCGCCCGCACGGTCTCCAGCAGCGACCGACCCTCCACCTGCTCGAACGTGGCACCGAGCGTCTGGCCGTGGTCGGAGAGCACCACGAGGTCGTACCGGCGCGGCGCACCCCGGGCGACCTCCTCGAGGATGCGCAGCACCTGGTCCAGCCCCTCGAGCGAGCGCAGCGCCTCGGGCCGGGTCGGCCCGGCGTGGTGCGCGACCTCGTCGTAGTCGACGAGGTCGACGAACACCGTGGGGTCGCCCCGGACGAGCGCGTCGGCCACGAGCGCCGTCGCCAGGTCCCGCAGCAGCACGTTGGTCACCGCTCGCAGCACGACGTACCACCCGCCGCGGGACACGCGCGGCTGCACGTCGTACACGACCTGGCGGCGCGCCTGGTACAGCTCCTTGAGGATCTCCCCGGCCGTGACCGTCACGGCGCGCGCGAGCACGAACGGCCGGGCGAAGAACCGCGCGTAGGCAGGGCCGGGACCCAGGCCGTGCCGGGACCCCCGGCTCATCACGAGGTACGACGCGGCCGCGTCGCCGGAGAAGATCGTCGCCACCGCCGTCCCGCCCCCGGACAGCAGCCCGGCGCCGTCGCTCAGGCGCTCCTCGACCAGCGCCGCGTCGTCCGGGCGGTTCGTCACCACGAGACGACCCAGGCCGCGGTCCCACCAGCGGAAGGCGGGGATCTGGTCGGCGGCGCCGTGCAGCAGACCCGCCTGCGCCGCGGGCGTCGTCGACGGGACCGTCGCCCACCACGTGTCGACACGGTGGCTGCCCGACTCGAGCCAGCGCTGCATGGTCGGGACCAGGCCCGCGTCGACGGCCTGGTGGAGCACGGGCGCGCTGACCCCGTCGAGCTGCACGACCAGCAGCCCGGGCGGACGGGGCCCGCCGGCAGCTGAACCGCTGCCGCGCGCGTGACGCCGCGCGCGGCGCACGACGTCGGCGACGACGTACGCGTTGTCGCTCGACCCCCACAGCCAGCGCCCCACCGCCATGACGGCCGACGTGAGCAGCAGCACCCACAGCACCGACCAGCCGGACGCCACGGTCACGCCGGGCGCGACGAGCAGCGCCACCCAGGCGACGAGGACCTGCGCAGCCAGCCCCGCGACGAGCGCGCCGGCGGCCCCCGCGGCGGTGGCGAGCAGCCGCAGCGGGGCGCGCAGCACGAGGTCGCCGACGCCCACCGCGAGCGCCGCCAGCAGCACGCCCCACGGCGAGGACGCGCTCACGCCGTCGACCACCGCGATCGCGATCCCCAGCCCGAGGGCCGTCACGACGAGCGAGAAGAACGCGTCGGTCAGGTCGGCCGTGCGTGGCAGCCAGCGGGCGCGCGCCGGCGGGACCGACGCAGCACCCGGACCCCCCCGCCCGCCGGTCACCCCGTCAGCGCCCCGCGTTCCGCGGTGGCGCCTGGCGGTGCGCGTCGGTGCCCCAGCGCGCGGACTCGGGGACACCGAGCGCGTCGCACAGCGCGTGCCACACGACGCGCGGCTCGACGCCGTCCGCGAGCGCCGCCGCACCGGTGCGGTCACCCAGCGCGCCCAGCACGAGCTCGGACAGCAGCAGCCTGCCCTCGACGGGCCCCAGCACGTCGTCCACCACCTGGGTCAACTCACGGTGTCTCACACCCCCAGCCTGCCACCGGCCGGCCGGACCGCGCGCCTGTCGGTCCTGGCCGACACAATGGCCCGGTGGTGCTCGACCGGTTCTCGGAGCCGACCCGTACGTGGTTCACGGGCGCCTTCGACGCGCCCACGGCGGCGCAGACCGGCGCGTGGGAGGCGGTCGCGGGCGGTGACCACGCCCTGGTGGTGGCACCCACGGGGTCCGGCAAGACCCTGGCGGCCTTCCTGTGGGCGCTGGACGGGCTGCTGACGGGCGAGCAGCCGGCCGACCGCGCGCAACGCTGCCGCGTCCTGTACGTGTCCCCGCTCAAGGCGCTCGCCACCGACGTGGAGCGCAACCTCCGCTCGCCGCTCGTGGGGATCCGGCAGGCGGCGACGCGCCTGCGCAGGACCCTGCCGGACGTGACCGTCGGCATCCGGACGGGCGACACGCCGCCCGCCGAGCGGCGCGCCTTCGCCACGACGCCGCCCGACGTCCTCATCACGACGCCCGAGTCGCTCTACCTCGTCCTGACGTCCGGCGCGCGCCGTGGCCTGGCGGGCGTGCGCACGGTGATCGTCGACGAGATCCACGCCGTGGCGGGCACGAAGCGCGGCGCGCACCTCGCCGTCAGCCTCGAGCGGCTCGACGCGCTCCTGGAGGCGCAGGGCGGTCCGGGACCGGCGCAGCGCATCGGGCTCTCGGCGACCGTCCGTCCCGTCGACGCGGTCGCGGGCTTCCTGGGCGGTGCTCGCGCACGCGAGGACGGCGGCCGGCCCGTGGTCGTCGTGCAGCCGCCGTCGCAGAAGGTCATCGAGGTCGAGGTCGTCGTGCCGGTGCCGGACCTCGGGGACCTGGCGTCGGCGGCACGCGCGGGTGCCGACGCCGGGCCGGGGGCCGCCGGCCGGTACGGCGGGCCCGGGATCGACCCGGACCTCGCGGGGTTCGGCGCACCCGCGCCCGGGACCGCACCGGCCGCACCGGGCGACGCACCGCCGCGCGCGTCGATCTGGCCGCACGTCGAGGAGCGGGTCGTCGACCTCGTCGCCGCCCACCGCTCGACGCTGGTCTTCACCAACTCCCGCCGCGGCGCCGAGCGCCTGACGGCCCGCATCAACGAGGTGTGGGCCGAGAGGCAGGGCGAGGACGTGCCCGACCCGGGCGCGGTGCGCGCTGCGGCGGCACCCGGGCAGTCCGGGACGTCGGCGGGCGTCGACACGCGTGACGCCGGGACCATCGTGGCCCGCGCGCACCACGGGTCCATGAGCCGCGCGGAGCGCACGCGCACCGAGTCCGAGCTCAAGGCGGGCCGCCTGCCCGCGGTGGTCGCGACGAGCTCGCTGGAGCTCGGCATCGACATGGGCGCGCTCGACCTCGTCGTCCAGGTGGGTGCCCCGCCGTCGGTCGCGAGCGGCCTGCAGCGCGTCGGGCGGGCCGGGCACCAGGTCGGTGCCGTCTCGCGCGGGGTGGTGTTCCCCACGTACCGCGGCGAGCTCGTGCCCGCCGCCGTGACGGCGCAGCGCATGCGCACGGGCGAGCTCGAGGCCCTGGCGGTCCCGTCCAACCCGCTGGACGTGCTCGCGCAGCAGGTCGTCGCCATGGTGGCGGTCGACGACTGGCAGGTCGACGACCTCGCGCGCGTCGTGCGCCGGTCGGCACCGTTCGCGACGCTCGGCGACGGGACCCTGCGCGCCGTCCTCGACATGCTCGCCGGCCGCTACCCGTCGGAGGACTTCGCCGAGCTGCGTCCGCGGGTGGTGTGGGACCGCGTCACCGACGTCCTGTCGGGTCGACCGGGCGCGCTGCGGCTGGCCGTGACGAGCGGCGGCACCATCCCCGACCGCGGGCTGTTCGGCGTGTTCCTGGCGGGCGGCGGGGAGACGAGCGACGTGGCCGCCGACGCCGAGCGCACCGGCGGCCGGGTGCGCGGGGGCAAGCGGGTCGGCGAGCTCGACGAGGAGATGGTCTACGAGTCGCGTGTCGGTGACACGTTCACCCTGGGGTCGAGCACGTGGCGCATCCAGGACATCACGCCGGACCGCGTGCTGGTGACCCCGGCGCCGGGTGTGCCCGGGCGACTGCCGTTCTGGAAGGGCGACGCGCCGGGGCGGCCCGCCGAGCTGGGCCGTGCCGTGGGCGCCTGGGTGCGGGAGGTCGGCGCGCTGCCGGACGCCGCGGCGCGCGCACGCGTCGAGGCGGCCGGGCTCGACGCGTGGGCGGCCGACAACCTCCTGGCGTACCTGCGCGAGCAGCTGGAGGCCACCGGTCAGCTGCCGAGCGACACGGTGGTGGTGGTCGAGCGGTTCCGGGACGAGCTGGGTGACTGGCGCATCGTGCTGCACTCGCCGTACGGCGCCCGCGTCCACGCGCCGTGGGCGCTCGTGCTGGCGGCGCGCCTGCGGGAGCGGTACGGGGTCGACGCCGCGGCGATGCACGCCGACGACGGCATCGTGCTGCGGCTCCCCGACGTCCTCGACGGCGCCGCCGACGAGGCGTGGGGCGACGACGCCGGTCACGGTGACGGCGGGCCGCGGCTGACGCTGGAGGACCTCCTGCTCGACCCGGACGAGGTGCTGGCGTCGGTCCGCGACGAGCTCGGGAGCTCGGCGATGTTCGCGGCACGGTTCCGCGAGGCGGCGGGGCGCGCGCTGCTGCTCCCGCGCCGCCGCCCGGACCGCCGCCAGCCGCTGTGGCAGCAGCGCCAGCGCGCGGCCCAGCTGCTCGAGGTCGCGGCGCGCTACCCGGACTTCCCGATCCTGCTGGAGGCCGTGCGCGAGTGCCTGCAGGACGACTTCGACACCGAGGCGCTCGTCGGGCTCATGCGCGACGTCGGCACGGGCCGCGTGCGCGTCGTCGAGGTCACCACCCCGCACCCGTCACCCTTCGCCCAGTCCCTGCTGTTCGGCTACACCGCGCAGTTCCTCTACGAGGGTGACGCGCCGCTGGCCGAGCGCCGTGCCGCCGCCCTGACGCTCGACCCGACCCTCCTCGCCGAGCTGCTGGGCACCGGCGGGGAGTCGCAGCTGGCCGACCTGCTGGACCCCGAGGCGGTGGAGCGCACGGAGGCCGAGCTGGCCGGCACGGCGCCCGACCGGCAGGCCGGCTCGATCGAGCAGGTCGCCGACGTGCTGCGCCGCCAGGGGCCGCTGACGGCCGACGAGGTCGCGGCGCGCACACGTCCCGAGGTCCGGGACGACGTGCCCGCCTGGCTCGACGAGCTCGCGGCCGCGCGCCGCGCGATCCGCGTCCGGATCAGCGGTCTGCCGGCCGACCGCGCCGAGCAGTGGGCGGCCGTCGAGGACGCCGGACGCCTGCGCGACGCCCTCGGGGTCGCGCTGCCCGTCGGCGTGCCGGAGGTCTTCACCGAGGTCCTGCCGGATCCCCTGGCCGACCTGCTGCGACGCCACGCGCGCACGCACGGCCCGTTCCCGGCGGCCCGCGCCGCGGCGCGGTTCGGCCTCGGGATCGCGGTCGTCACCGAGGTGCTGCGGCGGCTCGAGGCCTCGGGCGTGCTCGTGCAGGGCCGGTTGCGTCCGGACGTGCTGGGCGGAACGGGCGACGAGTTCTGCGACGCCGACGTGCTGCGCCGCCTGCGCCAGCGCTCCCTGGCGGCGCTGCGCGCCCAGGTCGAGCCGGTCGACCCGCAGTCCCTCGGCGTCTTCCTGCCGCAGTGGCAGGGCGTGCAGCCGGTGGGCAGGCGGCCCACCGGCCTGCGCGGGGTCGACGCGGTGGCACGCGCCGTCGAGCAGCTCGCGGGCTTCGCGGTCCCGGCGTCGGCGCTCGAGACGCACGTGCTGCCCGCACGCGTGCCCGACTACGTGCCGGCGATGCTCGACGAGCTGACCGCCGCGGGCGAGGTGCTGTGGGCGGGTCACGCGCCGCTCGCCGGGCACGACGGCCTGGTGTCCCTGCACCCGACAGCCGTCGCGGACCTCACGCTCGCGCCGGTGCCGGACCTCGACGAGCCCGACGCCCCCGCGAGCGACCGGACGCACCGCGCGGTCCTCGGTGCCCTCGAGGGGGGCGGGGCCTGGTTCCTGCCCGCACTCGTCGAGCGCGTGGCCGCCGTGTGGCTCGACGACGACGCGCCGCCCGACGCCCCCGCCGTGCTCGCCGCGCTGTGGGACCTGGTGTGGGCGGGCCGGGTGACGAACGACGGCCTCGGCCCGCTGCGGACGTGGCTCGCGGGAGGCTCCACCGCGCACCGCACGCGCAGCGCACCCGCCCGCGGCCGCCCGTTGCGTCCCCGCCTGGGTCTGCGGGCCGGCACGCGGGTCGGCCCGACCGTCGGAGTCCGGGACGGTGCCGGGGCCAGGGCGACCGGCTCCGCGGCCGGCGCGGGGGCCGGGCGCTGGTCCCTGCTGCCGGCACGTGAGCCGGACGTGACCGTGCGCGCGCACGCCCTGGCGGCGCAGCTGCTCGACCGGCACGGCGTGCTGACGCGCGCGGTGGCGCCCGCCGAGGGGGTCGCCGGCCGGTTCGCCGCCGTGTACCGCGTGCTGACCGCGCTCGAGCAGTCGGGGCAGGTGCGCCGCGGCTACTTCGTCGAGCGACTGGGCGGCTCGCAGTTCGCGCTGCCCGGTGCCGTCGACCGGCTCCGCACCGACGCGGAGGTCGTCGAGCGCGCCCGGCAGCGCGCCGCCGACCGGCGGGACGCCGCCCCTGCGAGCGGTCCCCGGCTCCCGTGGCAGGACGTACCGCCACCCGCCTGGGGCGCTCCGTCCGGGCCGCGCGCGTGGACGCCCGGCGCACCGGAGCCGCGCGCGTCGCGGGAGGACGCACCGTGGGCCGTCGTCCTGGCCGCCACGGACCCCGCCAACCCGTACGGTGCGGCGCTCGCGTGGCCCGACGCACCGGACGGGCGGGACGGCGCCCGGCACCGCCCGGGGCGCAAGGCCGGCGCGCTCGTGACGCTCGTCGACGGTGCCCTGGTGCTCTACCTCGAGCGCGGCGGGCGCACGCTCCTGACGTTCACCGACGACACGACGACGCTCGCGGTCGCCGCCGAGGCGCTCGCCGTGACGGCGCGCGCGCGGCGCACGGGCAGGCTCACGGTCGAGCGGATCGACGGCGCGCAGGTCCTCTCGGCCGACGTGCTCGGCTCGCCGGCGGCGGTCGCGCTGGCCGCGGCCGGCTTCCTGACGACCCCGCGCGGCCTGCGGCTGCAGGCGTCGTGACGACGGACGGGAGCCGGCGTGCCCGAGGGTGACGTGCTGCGACGCGCGGCGGCGCACCTCGACCGTGCCCTCGCGGGGCACCGACTCGTGCGCGCCGACCTGCGCTGGCCGACGGCTGCCACCGTCGACCTCACGGGGCGCACGGTCCTGGGGACGCGCCCGTACGGCAAGCACCTGCTCACCCGGTTCGACGACGGCCGCACCCTGCACACGCACCTGCGCATGGACGGGTCGTGGCGCATCGTCCCGAGCGCGGACCGGCGCGCAGGGGCGCGGTCGCCCGACGTGCGCGCCGTGCTGGGCACCGAGCGGTGGACGGCCGTCGGGTACCTGCTCGGCATGCTGGACGTGGTGCCCACGGGTACCGAGCCGACCCTGCTCGCCCACCTCGGTCCCGACGTGCTGGACGGCGACTTCGACACGACGCCGGGAGTGCCGTGGGCGGGTCCCCCGGTGCTGGAGCTGCCGACGCCGGGCATCGCCGAGGCCGTGCGTCGCTGGGCGGCGCAGGGCGGACGCCCGGTCGCCGAGGTGCTGCTCGACCAGCGGGTCGTGGCCGGGATCGGCACGATCTTCACCGCCGAGTCGCTGTTCGCGTGCGGCTGGTGGCCGTGGACGCCCGCCGACGCGGTCACCGATCCCGCCGAGGTGCTGCGGGCGGCCCGCGCGCTGCTGCGGTCGTCGGTCGCCTCCGGACGGCCGACCGCGGCCGTCTACGGCCGCGAAGGGCGCCCGTGCACGCGGTGCGGCGCCCGTGTCGCACGCGGCGACGTCGGCGAGCCGCCCCTGCAGCGCCGGCTCTACTGGTGCCCGGGGTGCCAGGTACGTGGCCGACGGTGAGGTCGTGCCCTGGCGGCGGTCCGCGACCGTCCGGCCACCGGCACCACGACGCGCGGCCGGGCGTCCGGCCGCGGGTGGGCTCAGCCGACGGGCGTGAGCTCCGAGCGGGGCATCGCCCAGCCGGCGTCGCCGCCGAGGTTGCGGTCGACACCCAGGCCGGCCGAGGCCGTCAGGTCCGCCGGGACGGTGTCCGGGATCAGCAGGCCCTCGGCCACGGCGACGCGATCGCTCACCTCGCGCAGCACCAGGGACAGCGGGACGTCCAGCGCGTCGCAGATGCTGCTCAGCAGCTCCGACGACGCCTCCTTCTGCCCGCGCTCGACCTCGCTGAGGTAGCCCAGCGACACGCGGGCGGCCGAGGAGACCTCACGCAGGGTACGGCCCTGGCGCTGGCGCGCGTCCCGCAGGACGTCGCCGATCTCTCGTCGCAGAACGACCATCTGGCCTCCTCCCCTCACGTCGTGTCCTCGGTCCACTGACGGACCGCCGGCCGGCGGAACCGTCGTACTTGCTGCTCCCGGCCGCAGGGCCGGGAGACGTCCACCGTACCGCGCACCGCCCACGCGTGCGCCTGTGCCGCGCGCTGGCGGTCGGGTGCTGGTCACACCACCCCCAACGCGGCGGCTGCGCCGCGTGTTCCCGGGCCCGGGACCTTCGTCACGGCTCGGCGCCGAGCACCTCGGACGCCAGCGCGAGCACGGCCGCGCACGCGGCGGCACGGACGGCTCCACGGTCGCCCGGCAGCTCGAGGCTGCGCACCTCGCACACGTCGCCGGTCACGACCGCGACGTGCACGGTCCCGACGGGCTGCCCGTCCTGCGGGTCGGGACCGGCGACGCCCGTGGTCGCGAGGCCGACGTCCGCCGTGAGCCGCTCCCGCACGCCCCGGGCCATGGCCACGGCGACGTCGGGATCGACCGCACCCCGTGCGGCGAGCAGGACGCGGTCGACGCCCAGCAGCGCCGCCTTGAGGTCGGTGGCGTAGGCGACGACGCCGCCGCGCAGCACGGCGGACGCGCCGGGGACCTCGACGAACGTCGCGGTCACGAGCCCGCCGGTGAGCGACTCGGCGACGGCGAGCGAGCGCCCGCGACGCGCCAGGGCGTCCAGCACCCGGGCCGCGACCTCGGGGGACGCGCTCACAGCCCCGCGGCGGGCGGGACGCCGGCGGCGCGGCGGATGCGCACGGCGTCGCGCACGTAGTCGAGACCCGTCAGGACCGTCACCAGGACCGCCACCCCCATGGCCGCGGCGGCGAGCCAGCCGACGAACGCGGGCAGGTGGTCCAGCGGCAGCAGGTACAGCGAGATGGCGACGGCCTGCAGGACGGTCTTGAGCTTGCCGCCGCGCGACGCCGGCAGCACGACGTACCGCAGGAGGAAGAACCGCATGACGGTGATGCCCACCTCGCGCAGCAGCACGAGCACCGTGACGGCCCACCAGAGGTCGCCGAGCCACGAGAGCAGCACCAGCGCGCTGCCGACGAGCAGCTTGTCGGCGATCGGGTCGAGCATCTTGCCGAGGTCCGTGACCTGCCCGGACCGCCGTGCGAGCCAGCCGTCGAGCCGGTCGGACGCCGCCGCGAGGACGAAGAGGCCGGTCGCGAGGACGCGCCCGCCGACCGTGTGGCCGCCGTCGGCCAGCAGTGCCATCGCGAACACGGGCACGACGGCGATGCGCAGCATCGTGACGACGTTGGCCGGGTTCCACACAGAAGGAGCGTCGTGGACCACGGCCCCAGCCTACGGGCCCGACCGGCGCCCGCCGAACCGGTGGGTTTCGCCCGCGACGTCACCCGTCCGGCGGCACCCACCTGGACGGACGACCCACTAGCCTCCCGGCGTGCCACGCCATGCCCGGGACCTGCGTCCGCCGGTCCTGCCGCTCGTGGTCGGCTGCACCATGACGGCCGTGGTCCTGGCCGTGGCGGCGACACTGGCCGCGGGAGGCGCGGGCGCCGTGCGCGCGCTGCCGGCGCCCGTCCCGACGGTCGCCGGGGCGCACCTCGAGTCGCCGACGCCCTCCCCGACGCCCGCTCCCGTGCCGACGCGCGACCCCGACATCGGGTTCACCGTCGTCGCCGCGGGCGACGTGCTGCCGCACATGCCCGTGCTGCGCTCCGCCCGTGACGGCGACGGCTACGACTTCGGGCGCCTCCTCGACCCCCTCGACCCGTGGGTGTCGGGGGCGGACCTCGCGCTGTGCCACCTGGAGGTGCCGATCGTCCCGCCGGGGTCCGCCCCGTCGGGCTACCCGGTCTTCGGTGCGCCGGTGCAGCTCGCCGCGGGGCTGGCGGACCAGGGCTGGGACGGCTGCTCCACGGCGTCCAACCACTCCGTGGACCGGGGGTTCGCGGGCGTGGTCGCGACCCTCGACGCGCTCGACGCCGCGGGGCTCGGCCACGTCGGCACGGCGCGCTCGGCGCTCGAGGGCGCGCAGCCGCAGACCTACCGCCTGGAGCGCGGCGGCCGCACCGTCACGGTCGCGCACCTGGCGGCCACGTACGGCACCAACGGGATGCCCGTGGAAGCCGGCAAGCCCTGGTCGGTGCACCTCATCGACGCGGACGACCTCGTGCGTCGGGCGGCGGCGGTGCGGAACGACGGCGCCGACCTCGTGCTGGTGTCGCTGCACTGGGGCACCGAGTACCGGACCGTGCCCACCGACGCCCAGCGCTCGCTCGCCGCGACGCTCGCGGAGTCAGGGCTGGTCGACCTGGTCATCGGCCACCACGCGCACGTGCCGCAGTCCGTCGAGCACCTCGCCGGCGGCCCCGACGGCACGGGGATGTGGGTCGCCTACGGCCTCGGCAACTACGTCTCCAACCAGGACGAGGCGTGCTGCGCCGCCGGGACGGCGTCGGGGCTGCTCCTCACGGCCGAGGTGCTCGCGACCGGTGCCGACCCGGCGGCGGGCACGCCGGCGGGTCGGCCGCACGTCGCGGGCGTGCAGTGGACGCCGGTGACCGTCGACCGTCGTGGCGGGCACCGCGTCCACGCGCTGACGGACGTGCCGGCGGGTGCGGGAGCCCTCTCGGCGGCACAGGTCGCCGCCCGGCTCGAGCTCGTCCGGGCCGCAGCCGGCCCCGACGCGCCCGAGCGCTCGGTGCCGGCGGTCCCCACCGGGCCCGGCCCCGTCGTGCTGCCCCGCGCGCGCTGACCGCCGTCGCGCCCCGCAGTCAGTCCAGGGGGCGCGCGCCCCCGTAGAGCCAGCCCTGCCCGTACCGCCAGCCGTTGCGGCGCAGGAAGTCGGCCTGCTCCTCGTTCTCGATGCCCTCGGCGATGGTCACCATCGCCAGCTCGCGCGCGAGCGCCCCGAGGGCCCGCACGACCTTGCCCGCCGTCGGGTCGTGCGGGATCCCGGACGTGAAGGACATGTCGAGCTTCACGCCGGCCACCGGCAGGTCGCGCAGGTACGACAGGGGCGAGACGCCGGTGCCGAAGTCGTCCAGCAGGATCGGGACGCCCGCAGCGGACAGCTGGGTGAGCTCGTGCCGGATCCGGGTCCCCGAGGCGACGAGCGACGACTCCGTCAGCTCGAGGACGAGGCGGCCCGCGGTGACCCGGTGCCGGGACAGGTCCTGCAGGAGCCGGGTCGCGAGCTCCGAGTCCCCCAGCTGGTCGGCGGAGACGTTGACCGACACCCACCGGCCGTCGTCGGTGTGGCTCGCCAGGAACTCCACGACGCGCGCGGCGACGAGCTGACCCAGCATCACCGAGACGCCGGCCTCCTGGATCTGCGGCAGGAACGCCCCGGGCAGCAGCAGCCCGCGATGCGGGTGCTGCCAGCGGACGAGCGCCTCGTACCCGACGACGCGCGCGTCCGACAGGTCGACGATCGGCTGGTAGTGCACGACCAGCTCGCCGGCCTCCATCGCGTGCACCAGCTCGCGGTGCAGGTTCGACGGCGCAGCGAGCTCCATCGACGTGTCGTAGACCTCGGTGCGCCCCCGGCCGGACTGCTTGGCCCGGTACAGCGCCGCGTCGGCGGCGGCGAGCAGCGTCGGGGCGCCCGCCTCGACGAGGTGCGGCTCGGCGAGCGCGATGCCGATGCTCGCGCCCACCCCGAGGCGGCGCCGCCCCACGCGCACGGGCTCGGCGAGCCCGGTGTGGATCTCGTTGGCGACCTCGAAGACCGCCTTGGCCGCGTGCAGCTCCTGCAGCACGACGACGAACTCGTCGCCACCGAGGCGGGCCACGGTGCCCCCGCCGGACGTCGCGGCCCGCAGCACGCCCGCGACGTGCACGAGGATGTCGTCGCCGGCCGCGTGCCCGTACCGGTCGTTGATCGCCTTGAAGCCGTCGAGGTCGCACGCGAGCACGGCGATGCGGTCGACCGCGCCCGGCTGCGCGAGCGCCGTCTGCAGCACCTCCTGCAGCAGCGTGCGGTTCGCCAGGCCCGTCAGGGGGTCGTGCATGGCCCGGTGGGTCAGCATCTCGGCCTGCATCTTCGACTCGGTCGCGTCACGCACCTGGACGACGAAGTGGTCGGGCCGGCCGTCGGCGGCACGCACGAGCGCCGCGTCGAACACGACCCACACGAGCTGGTCGTCGGCACGTCGGCACCGCATCTCCAGGGAGAACCGCTGCTGGCCGCCGCCGAGCAGCTTGTCCATCTCCATGCGCTGCGCGGCGCGGTCCTCCGGCGCGCACAGCTCGTCGACCCGGTACCCCCGCAGCGCGGACGCGTGGGTGCCCAGGAGCTCGGCGAGCGCGACGTTCGCCTCCGCGATGCGCCCCTCGAGGTCGACGAGCGCCATGCCGATCGGCGCGTTCTCCATCGCGACGCGGAACTGCGTCTCGCTGCGCGAGAGCGCGACCTCGACGTCGTGACGTGCGGTGACGTCCACGACCGTCGTCAGCACGCCGGCCTCCCCGCCCTCGTCGGCGGACATCCTCCGGCTGGTCACCTGGACGACCGACGGCCGGGCCCCGGGCCCCGGCGGCACGAGCGTGACGACGGTCGTGCGCTCGTCGTCGCCCTCCCGGTGCCCCAGCACGAGCCCGGGGTTCACGGCGAGACCGCGGTCGTCGAGCAGGACGACGGGCAGGCGGGAGACGTGCATCCCGACCGCGTCCCCCCGGGCGACGCCGAGGACCTGCGCGGCCCGTTCGGACATGTCGAGCACGTGCCCGTCGCGCGTCTGCACGACGACGCCCTCGCTCGTGACCCTCTGCAGCGCGTCGTACCGCCGGTTGAGCTGACGCGCGAGACGCACCAGCTCGGCGTTCCGCCGGGCCTGGGCACGCTCCCGGCGCAGCAGCACCAGCACGGTGCCGAGTGCGGCCACGGCGACCACGGCGATGGCGGTGGTGATGACGTTGTACGGCCCGAGCAGACCTGCGTCCACGCCGCCGCCGCTCAGTCGACGTCGGCGGGCGTCGGCCCGCCGTCGTCCTCCAGGTCCGGCGACGCGGGCCCCGGGTCGCCGCGCAGCATCGCGAGCGTCGCCGGCAGGTCGTCGGGCTGCAGCAGCACCTCGCGCGCCTTCGAGCCCTCGGACGGGCCCACGATCTCGCGGGACTCCAGGAGGTCCATGAGGCGCCCCGCCTTGGCGAAGCCCACGCGCAGCTTGCGCTGCAGCATCGACGTGGAGCCGAACTGGGTGGTGACGACGAGCTCGGCCGCCTGCAGCAGCAGGTCCAGGTCGTCGCCGATGTCCTCGTCGACCTGCTTCTTGACGGCCTGGACCGCGACGTCCTCGCGGTACACCGGCTTGAGCTGCGTCTTGACGTGCTCGACGACGGCGTGGATCTCGGACTCCGAGACCCAGGCGCCCTGGGTGCGCATCGGCTTGGCCGCGCCCATCGGCAGGAAGAGCGCGTCACCCTGCCCGATGAGCTTCTCGGCGCCGGGCTGGTCGAGCACGACGCGGGAGTCGGTCAGGGAGCTCGTCGCGAACGCGAGTCGGGACGGCACGTTGGCCTTGATCAGACCGGTGACGACGTCGACCGACGGCCGCTGCGTCGCCAGGACCAGGTGGATGCCGGCGGCACGCGCCAGCTGCGTGATGCGCTGGATCGACGCCTCGACGTCGCGCGGGGCGACCATCATGAGGTCGGCGAGCTCGTCGACGATGACCAGCAGGTACGGGTACGTCGCGATCTTGCGCTCCGAGCCCGGCAGGGGCTTGACCTTGCCGGCGCGCACGGCGGCGTTGAAGTCGTCGATGTGCTTGTACCCGAAGTTCGCGAGGTCGTCGTAGCGCGCCTCCATCTCGCGCACCACCCACTCGAGGGCCTCGGCGGCCTTCTTCGGGTTCGTGATGATCGGGGTGATGAGGTGCGGGATGCCCTCGTAGAGCGTGAGCTCGACGCGCTTGGGGTCGACCAGGATCATGCGCACCTCGTCGGGGGTGGACCGCATGAGGATCGACACGATCATCGAGTTGACGAACGACGACTTGCCCGCGCCGGTCGCGCCCGCGACCAGCAGGTGGGGCATCTTGGCGAGGTTCGCCACGACGTAGCCGCCCTCGACGTCCTTCCCGACACCGATGACCATCGGGTGCTCGGTGCGCTTGGCCGCCGACGAGCGCAGCACGTCACCCAGCGCGACCGTCTCGCGGTCGGTGTTGGGGATCTCGATGCCGATCGCGGACTTGCCGGGGATCGGCGACAGGATGCGCACGTCGGCGCTGGCCACGGCATACGCGATGTTCTTGCTCAGCGCGGTGACGCGCTCGACCTTGACCGCCTGGCCGAGCTCGACCTCGTAGCGCGTCACGGTGGGGCCCCGGGTGAAGCCCGTGACCTGCGCGTCGATCTCGAACTGCTCGAGCACGGAGGTCAGGGACTCCACGACGCGGTCGTTCGCGGCCGAGCGCACCTTGTGCGGGGCACCCTTCGCCAGCACGTCCTCGCTCGGCAGGATGTACACGACGTCGCCCTCGAGCATCGGCTGCTCGCCCCGCGGGACCCCGGTGGGTCGCGGGGCCTCGAGCTCGGTGCCCACGGCGGCGACCGCCGCGGTGGGCGCCGTCGGGGGCGCGGGGTCGAGGCGTGCGGTCGGCGCGTCGCCCGCGGACTCGTCGGGGATGCCGACGGTCCGGTCGACGACGGCCGCGCGCTCGAAGGCCTCGTCGCCCACGTACTCGTCGAGGCGGTCGGCGTCGGGCTCCGCGGGGTCGTCGGCGCGGGGCTTGCGCCCCAGCAGCCGCGGTTTGCGACGCGGCTTGGTCGGCGGCTCCGGCCGGGCGCTGTGCAGCGCCTCGATGACGAGCGGCGCGTCCTCGTCCTGCTCGGCGGCCTCGTGCTGCCCCGTGAGCCGCCGGTAGAGCGCCGACAGGCGGGGGCCGATCTGGTGCACCGGCGTCGCCGTGACCACGAGCACCCCGAAGAACGCGAGGATCCCCAGCAGGACGCCCGCCACGACCGGCGTCAGGAGGGACGCGAGCGGCGTGCCGACGCCGAAGCCGATGATGCCGCCGGCCTCCCGCAGCGCGGGCATCTGGTCCGTCCCCGGACGGCCTTGGGCGATGTGCACGATCGAGCAGGCCGCGACCGTGATGGCCGTGAGGCCGATGCCGATGCGGGAGTTCGCCTGCGCACGCTCGGGGTGCCGCATGAGCCGCACGGCGACGCCCAGCAGCACGACGGGCACGACGACACCCACGACGCCGAACGTGCCGGCGACCACGTTGTGCACGACGTCACCCGCGGTCCCCGACAGGTCCCACCACTCGCGGGCCGCGACGACGATCGCCAGCGCGAGCAGCGTGAAGGCGATGCCGTCGCGGCGGTGCGCGGGGTCGAGCTCGCGGGCGCCGCGTCCGACGTGCCGCGCGGCGCCGCCGACGAGGTGGGCGCCGCCCATCCAGATCCCGCGCACGATGCGCAGCGGGAGGGCGGGCTGCCGCGGCGGGACGGGCGCACGGCCGGCGGGTCGCGCGGAACCGCCGCGCGCGCTGCCCCGCGACGACGTCGAGCCGCCGGCACGCGACGAGCGCGCGGGGTTCGGGGTCGTACGGGTCGCCATGGTCCTCACGGTAGCCGCCCTGGCCCCGCTCCCGCGGCTGTCCCGCGCCGTGTCGCGGGTGACGCGCGTCGCCAGGCCCACGTCGAGGGGTCAGGCCTGCAGCAGCCCGACACCGAGCGTGGCCACCCCCGCCGCCAGCGACAGCGCCCCGAGCGGCAGCAGGACCACGAGGCGGTTGGGGCGTGTGCGGCCCGTGCCGACGGCGGACAGGAAGAACCCTGCCGGCAGCAGGACGGCGGCCACGAGCACGCCGGTCTGGGCGAGCCAGCGCCAGGCGCCGGACAGGCTCGTCGCCTCGCCCAGCAGGAGGCACACCAGCCCGAGCGTCACCAGGACGCCGGCGTGCGCGTGCCCGGCACGGAAGAAGGACCGCTGGAAGTCGGTGGCCTGCTGGCGGCCCGTGGCGACCCGCAGGAGGAACCAGCCGCCCGACTCGATGGCGACCACGGTCAGGGCGACGACGCCGGCGGTCGCGCGGGCCGCCTCGGTGAGCTCGAGCACGATGGCCTCCGTTGTTCGGTAACAACGTTATGGAACAACGTCCTGGAACCTCCCGTCAAGACGTACGCTCAGGTCGTGCCCCGACCCCGCGTCCACGACGAGGCCGTACGCGAGCGCCTCCTCGTCGAGTCGACCCGCGTCGTCGCCGACAGCGGCGCCGACGCGCTCACCGTCCGCGACGCGGCCACCCGCGCCGGGACGTCGTCCAGCGCCGTGTACTCGCTCTTCGGCAGCCGCGACGCGCTGCTGCGTGCGGTCGGCGAGCGCGCGTCCGACCGCTTCGCCCGGCACCTGCGGTCGAGCCCGCGCACCGGAGCACCCGCCGCCGACCTGCTCGCGCTCGGCGTCGCCTACCGGCGGTTCGCGCTCGACGAGCCGCAGACGTACCTCGTCATGTTCACCCGCCCCGGCGCCGGGGCGGCCCATCCGGACAGCGGACCGGTGTCCGGTGCACCGCCGTTCCTCGTGCTGCTCGACGCGGTCCGCGACACGCTCCGGGCACAGCCCGCCGCGGCCGCCTACCCCGGCGGCGCCCGGCCGGACGACGTCACCCGGGGCGCCACGCACGTCTGGGCGTTCGCGCACGGCTGGGTGACCCTCGAGCTCGACGGGCTGCTGCCCTGGCCCGCGAGCGAGCGCGACGAGCGCTACGTGGCCGCGCTGCGCGCCGCGGGGCCGGGCCTGCTCGGTCCCCCGCCGGCCTGACCCACCACCCCGCGCCTCGGCCGCCCGGAGGGACGCGTGAGGCGCGGGTCGACCGACCCGCGCCTCACGTCACCGGCGCGCTCGCGCCACGCCCCGTCGGGACTACGCCTCGACGACGACCGGGATGATCATCGGCCGGCGACGGAGCCTGTTCGACACCCAGCGGCCGACGACGCGCCGCATCACCTGCTGCAGCTGGTGCGTGTCGGTCGCGCCCGCACGGGCGGCGTCCTCCAGCGCGGTGGTCAGCACCGGGAGGATCTCGTCGAAGACGTCGTCCTGCTCGGCGACGCCGCGCGCGTGGATCTGCGGGCCGGCGAGCACCTTCCCGTCGGCCGACGACACGACCGCGAAGATCGTGATGAAGCCCTCGTCGCCGAGGATCCGGCGGTCCTTGAGCTCGGCCTCCGTCAGCTCCCCGACGCTCGACCCGTCGACGTACACGTAGCCGCACGGCACGGCGCCGACGACGCGCGCGCGCCCGTCGATCAGGTCGACGACGACGCCGTCCTCCGCGAGCACCACGCGGTCCGCGGGCACCCCCGCCTTGACGGCGAGCCCGGCGTTCGCGATGAGGTGTCGCACCTCGCCGTGCACGGGCATGACGTTGCGCGGGCGCAGGATGTTGTAGCAGTACAGGAGCTCACCGGCGCTCGCGTGGCCCGAGACGTGCACCTTGGCGTTGCCCGAGTGCACGACGCGGGCGCCCAGCCGCATGAGGCCGTTGATCACGCGGAACACCGCGTTCTCGTTGCCGGGGATGAGGCTCGACGCGAGCACGACGGTGTCGCCGGGGCCGACCGAGACCTTGTGGTCGCCGTTGGCGATGCGCGACAGCGCGGCCATGGGCTCGCCCTGCGACCCGGTGCACATGAGCACCACGCGGTCGTCGGGCAGCCTCTCGATCTGCTTCTGGTCGACCAGCACGCCGTCGGGCACGCGCAGGTAGCCGAGCTCGGCGGCGATGCCCATGTTGCGGACCATCGAGCGGCCCACCAGGGCGACTTTGCGCTCGTTGGCGACGGCCGCGTCGATCACCTGCTGCACGCGGTGGACGTGGGACGCGAACGACGCGACGACGACGCGGCCGGTGGACTCGGCGAACACCTGGTCCAGGACGGGGCCGATCTCGCGCTCGGGCGTCACGAAGCCCGGCACCTCGGCGTTGGTGGAGTCGACCATGAACAGGTCGACGCCCCGCTCGCCGAGGCGTGCGAAGGCCCGCAGGTCGGTGATGCGCCCGTCCAGCGGGAGCTGGTCCATCTTGAAGTCACCGGTGTGCAGCACCGTGCCGGCGGGCGTGCGCACGGCGACGGCGAGCGCGTCGGGGATCGAGTGGTTCACCGCGACGAACTCGCACTCGAACGCACCGAGCTGCTCGACCTGGTCCTCACGGACCGTGAGCGTCAGCGGGGCGATGCGGTGCTCCTTGAGCTTCGCCTCGACGAACGCGAGCGTGAGCTGGGAGCCGACGAGCGGGATGTCGCGACGCAGCCGCAGCAGGTACGGCACGGCACCGATGTGGTCCTCGTGGCCGTGCGTCAGGACGATGGCGTCGATGTCGTCGAGCCGGTCCCGGATGTAGTCGAAGTCCGGGAGGATGAGGTCGACGCCCGGCTGGTGGTCCTCGGGGAAGAGCACGCCGCAGTCGATGACGAGCAGGCGCCCGTTGTACTCGAGCACGGCCATGTTGCGTCCGACCTCGCCCAGCCCGCCGAGCGGGACGATCCGCAGGGCGCCCTCCGGGAGCGGCGGCGGCAGGGTCAGGTCAGGGTGCGGGTGACTCATGGAGCTCCTGGGTGGTCGGTGGGTGCCCGCGTCTCACGCGCGGTCGGCACCCGCGACGACGTCGAGCAGCCCGGAGGCGGCCAGACCGGCACGCACGGCGGCGGCCTCGTCGTCGGTGAAGGGGACGAGGGGCAGCCGGGTGGCCCGGCTGTCGAGCACGCCGAGCTCCACGAGCGCGGCCTTCGCGGCCACCGCCTGGAACCCGGCACCGTTGAGGGCCGTGATCGCGGGCAGCAGGCCGCGGTAGACGTCGAGGGCGGTCGCGGCGTCGCCGTCGCGCCACGCGGCGAACAGCTGCGCGAACGCCCGGGGGGCCGCCTGCGTCGTGACGCCGACCAGCCCGACCGCGCCGTGCGCGAGGAACGCGAGCGCGAGACCGTCGTCGCCGCTGTACCAGGCGAGCCCGGTCCGGGTGACGGACTGCGCCGCGGCGACGACGTCACCGGTCGCGTCCTTCATGGCCACGACGCGCTCGTGCGCGGCGAGGCGGTCGATCGTGGCCGGCGTCAGGCGCACCCCGGCGCGGCCGGGGACGTCGTAGAGCATCACGGGCAGGCCGGTCGCGTCGGCGACCGCCGCGACGTGCGCGACGATGCCGTCCTGCGACGGACGGGAGTAGTACGGCGTCACGACGAGCAGCCCGTGGGCGCCGGCCTCCGCGGCCTGCTCGCCCATCCGGACGGCGTGCGCGGTGTCGTTGGACCCCGCACCGGCGACGACGTACGCCCGGTCGCCCACGGCCTCGACGACGGCGGCGACGATCTCGGCCTTCTCTGGCGCGTGGGTCGTGGGGGCCTCGCCGGTCGTGCCGTTGAGCACCAGCCCGTCGTGGCCGGAGTCGACGAGGTGCTTCGCGAGCCGGACCGTGGCCTCGAGGTCGACCGCGCCGTCCGCCGTCATCGGGGTGACCATGGCGGACAGCAGCGACCCGAACGGGTGGGTGGCGGAGGTCACGGCAGGCATGCGCACAGGTTACCGCTCGGACCGCGGTGCGCGTCGCGGCCTTCCACCGCTCGACACGCGGGTGCTCAGCGCTGCCAGGCGTCGAACCGGTATCGCGTCCCGGTCCGTGACACGCGCCACGGCGCGTCGGGGCCGCCCGACACGAGCCGCCACCCGTCGCCGATCCGCGGGGCGCGCGTGTCACCGGGGACGTCGAGGTCCACCACGGTCACCTCGAGCCGGTCGGCGCGGTCCAGCGTCGCGGCGTACACCGCTCCCCCGCCGACGACCCAGACGTCGGGCGCGCTCGCCAGCGCGGCGTCGAGGTCGGCGAGCACCGTGGCACCCGCCGCCTCGAACCGCGGGTCGCGGGAGAGCACGACGTTGCGGCGCCCCGGCAGCGGCCGGAACCGCTCGGGCAGCGACAGCCAGGTGGCACGGCCCATGACGACCGTGCCGCCGGACGTGACCTCGCGGAAGTGCGCCAGGTCCTCCGGCACGTGCCACGGGATCGTGCCGGCGTCGCCGATGACGCCGTCGGGCGTCTGCGCCCAGACCAGACCGATCACGCGCGTCAGACCGCGACGGGCGCGGCGATCGCGGGGTGGTGCCGGTAGCCGTCCACCTCGACGTCGGCCCACGTGTAGTCGAACAGCGACGCGGCGCGGCGCAGGCGCAGCGTCGGGTACGGGTACGCCTCGCGCGTCAGCTGCTCGCGCACCTGCTCGACGTGGTTGTCGTAGACGTGGCAGTCGCCGCCGGTCCACACCAGGTCGCCGACCTCGAGGTCGACCTGCTGGGCGATCATGTGCGTGAGCAGCGCGTACGACGCGATGTTGAACGGCACCCCGAGGAACAGGTCGGCCGAGCGCTGGTACACCTGGCACGACAGCCGCCCGTCGGCGACGTACAGCTGGAAGAACGCGTGGCACGGCACGAGCGCCATGCGGTCGAGCTCGGCGACGTTCCACGCCGAGACGACGTGCCGGCGCGAGTCCGGGTTCGCGCGCAGCTCGGCCAGCAGCCGCTCGAGCTGGTCGACGTGCCCGCCGTCGGGCGTCGGCCACGACCGCCACTGCACGCCGTAGACGGGCCCGAGCTCGCCGTCGGCGTCGGCCCACTCGTCCCAGATGTGCACGTCCTTCGCGACGAGCGAGGCGATGTTCGACTCCCCGCGCAGGAACCAGAACAGCTCCTCGGCGACGCCACGGAAGAACACCCGCTTGGTCGTCACGAGCGGGAACCCGGCGCGCAGGTCGTACCGCAGCTGGTGGCCGAAGACCGAGCGGGTGCCGGTGCCGGTGCGGTCCGCCTTGGGAGTCCCCGTGGTGAGCACGAGCTGCAGCAGGTCCTCGTAGGGCGTCGGGACGTCCGTCGTGCGGGCGGGCGCCCCGTCTGCCGTCTGCGTCATGGCGACATCGTAGGCGGGGGGTGAGGATGGTCGGCATGACCACGACGCTGCCCCCGACCGTCGCCGCGCACCTGCCCACCGGCATGCTGGTCGGGGGCCGGTGGCGACCCGCGCGGTCCGGGGCGACGTTCGACGTGGAGGACCCGGGGACCGCGCGGACGATCTTCGAGGTCGCCGACGGCGACGAGCAGGACGCCCGCGACGCGCTCGACGCCGCCGTCGAGGCGTTCGACCCCTGGCGACGCACGGCCCCGCGCGTGCGCGCCGACCTGCTGCGCGCGGTGTTCGACGCGCTCACCGCGCGCGCCGACGACATCGCGGCGCTCGTCACCGCCGAGGGTGGCAAGCCGCTGGCCGAGTCGCGCGCCGAGGTGGCGTACGCCGCCGAGTACGTCCGCTGGTACGGCGAGCAGGCGGTGCGGGTCGACGGGCTCGCCCGGCGCGCGCCCGCGGGTACGCACCACCAGCTCGTCCTGCGCCGGCCGGTCGGGCCCGCGCTGCTCATCGCTCCGTGGAACTTCCCGATCGCGATGATCGCGCGCAAGGTCGCCCCCGCGCTCGCGGCCGGGTGCACGTGCGTGGTCAAGCCCGCCCAGCTCACGCCCCTGACGACCGCGTACGTGGCCGAGGTCATCCGTGCCGAGCTCGAGGCGCGGGACCTGCCGACGGGCGTCGTCAACGTGGTGCCGTCGTCCTCGGCGCGTCGCATCAGCGAGCCGCTGCTGGCCGACCCCCGCCTGCGCAAGCTGTCGTTCACGGGGTCCACCGAGGTCGGTGCGACGCTGCTGGCGGCCGCGGCGCCGTCGGTCCTGCGCACCTCGATGGAGCTGGGCGGCAACGCGCCGTTCCTCGTGTTCCCCGACGCGGACCTCGACGCCGCGGTCGAGGGCGCCGTGCAGGCCAAGATGCGCAACTCCGGGCAGACGTGCGTGGCCGCCAACCGGTTCCTCGTCCACGGCTCCGTGGCCGAGGAGTTCGCGCGCCGCCTCACGGCCGCCTTCGACGGCCTCGTGGTCGGGCACGGCGCGGACGACGGCGTCACCGTGGGCCCGCTGATCCAGCGGTCCGCGGTGGAGCGGGTGGCCGAGGTGGTCGCGCAGGCCACCGACGGCGGGGCGCGCGTCCGCACCGGGGGGCACGCACCACGACGCGCGGGGTACTTCTACGCGCCCACCGTGCTCACGGAGGTCGACCCGGACGCCCGGGTCGTCACCGAGGAGACGTTCGGGCCGGTGGCGCCGATCGTGACGTTCGATGACGAGGACGAGGCGCTGCGCCTGGCCAACGGGACGCCCTTCGGGCTCGTCGCCTACGCGTACACGCGCGACGTCGGACGCGCGATGCGGCTGGCCGAGGAGCTCGAGGCCGGCATGGTCGGCATCAACCGGGGCATGGTGTCGGACGCGAGCGCACCGTTCGGCGGCGTCAAGACCTCCGGGCTGGGGCGCGAGGGCGGCGAGCTGGGTCTCGAGGAGTACCTGGAGCCCGTGTACGTCGCCCTCTGACGCCCTGCGCAGGCCGGGTGACGGCGGCCCGGTGGTCCTGTGCGACAGTGGCGTCGTGACGCCGCACGACCCCTCGACCGCCGCCCGTCGGCAGGCGGTCTCGGTCTCGTTGGCCACCGGACTGTACGGGGTGTCGTTCGGCGCGCTGTCCGTCGCCGCCGGGCTGTCCCTCCCCCAGACGATGGCGTTGAGCCTGCTGATGTTCTCCGGCGGGTCGCAGTTCGCCTTCATCGGCGTCGTGGGCTCCGGTGGCGCCCTCGGTGCCGCCGTCGCGTCGGCGACCCTCCTCGGCGCACGCAACGGGTTGTACGGCGCGCAGCTCACACCGCTGCTCGACCTGCCGTGGCGCCTGCGCGTGCCCGCGGCACAGCTGACGATCGACGAGTCGACGGCTGTCGCGACGGCCCAGCCGACGCGGTCCGCGGCCCGCACCGGGTTCTGGTGGACGGGCGCGGGCGTCTTCGTGCTGTGGAACCTGTTCACGCTGCTCGGCGCGCTGGCGGGCGACCGCCTGGGCGACCCGCGCGCGTACGGCCTGGACGCGGCCGCCGCGGCCGCGTTCCTGGCGCTCGTGTGGCCGCGGCTCGCCGGCCGGGCGGCCCAGGGCGTCGCCGCCGCGGCCGTCGTCGTCGCGCTCGTCACCACGCCCCTGCTGCCGACGGGCGTGCCGGTGCTGCTCGCGGCGCTGGTGGCGATCGTCGTGGGGCTGGTCACCACGCCCCGCGCGTCCCGTGCCGGGCGGACGCCGTGAGCGCGCTGTGGGGCGCTGTGCTCCTCGCGAGCCTCGCGTGCCTGGCGATCAAGCTCGCGGGTCACGTCCTGCCCGAGCACTGGCTCGCCCAGCCCCGGGTGGCGCGCGTCGCGGCGCTCGTCACCGTCGCCCTGCTCTCCGCCCTGGTCGCCGTGCAGACCGCGACGGCCGGGGACCGCCTCGTCGTCGACGCGCGGCTGCCGGCGCTCGGCGTGGCCGCCGTGGCACTCGCGCTGCGCGCGCCCTTCGTCCTCGTCGTCGTGCTCGCCGCCGCCACGGCCGCCGGGCTGCGCCTGCTGGGCATGCCGTGACGCGGCGCGCCCCGACGGCCCAGGGTTAGGCTCACCGGGTGCTGCCCACCGCTGACGTCTCGGTCCGCCCCGCCGTCCCCGGCGACGAGACGCGCATCGCCCGCATCCAGCTCGCGGCCTGGCGGGCGGCCCACGCCGACGTGCTCGGCGAGGTCGTCCTGGACTCGCTCGACGAGCAGGCGTTCGTCGCCCAGTGGCGCCAGGCCGTCACCACGCCGCCCGGCTCGGGCTACCACGTGCTCGTCGCGTGCGACGGTCCGCGCGTGGTCGGTGTCGCGTCGGTCGCTCCCGTCGCGCCGCCGGACCCGATGCAGGCGCCGGGCGGTGTGGTCCTCGCGCTCGAGGTCGACCCGCCGGACCAGCGCGCGGGGCACGGGTCCCGCCTGCTCGCGGCGGCCGTCGACCTGCTGCGCGCCGACGGCGCCGACCAGGTGCAGACGTGGGTCGTCGACGGGGACGCCGCGCGCGAGCAGTTCCTGTCCGGCGCGGGCCTCGGCCCCGACGGACGCACGCGGCGCCTCGCCACCGGCCCGGGGCCGGACGAGGAGGCGCACGTCGTCACCGAGCGCCGCTGGTACGCGGGGATCTAGACCGGACCTCGCCCGCGGGCCTCAGGGCAGGTCGCCGCTCGCGCCCTTGCCCCGGTGCAGCCGGCTCGCGGTGCGCAGCGCGGCGCGAGCACGCGACCGGTCGCCCGCGGCGTCGTACGCGAACGCCAGCCGGTACCAGCGCCGCCAGTCCCCCGGGTCCGCCTCCACCTGCTCGCGGTGGGGCGCGAACGCCGCACGCGCGGCCGCCCGGTCGATCCGGCCGGACGGCGACCGCGGCAGGTCGTCGACGGGCAGCTCGTCGTCCGCCGCGAGCTCGTCGGCCATGCGCTGGACGTCGAGCGCGAGCAGCCACTCGCGCGCGATGAGCACGAGCACGAGGAGCGGCGCGACCAGCAGCGCCACCCCCAGTGCGATGCCGATCCCGCGGCCGGTCCCGATGAGCTGGACCGCGCGCAGCGCGACGAGCCACACGTAGATCGCGAGGAGGGCGGTGAGCGCGACGGCCGCGACGATCCCCGTGCGGCCGCGCCGGGGCGCCGGGGCGTCGGTCATGCCCCGAGGTCCAGCAGGTCCTCGAGCCCCACGGTCAGGCCGGGGCGGTCCGCGACGCGACGGACGGCGAGGAGCACCCCGGGCATGAAGCTCACGCGGTCGAAGGAGTCGTGCCGGATCGTCAGCATCTCCCCCGGGTTGCCGAGCAGGATCTCCTCGTGCGCCACGAGGCCGCGCAGGCGCACGGCGTGCACGCGCACGCCGTCGACGTCCGCCCCGCGCGCGCCGTCGAGCGACTGCGTCGTCGCGTCGGGCACCGGGCCGAGCCCGGCCGCCGCGCGCGCCCGGGCGATGCCCTGGGCGGTGTGGCGGGCGGTCCCCGACGGTGCGTCGACCTTGTCGGGGTGGTGCAGCTCGACGACCTCCACCGACTCGAACCAGCGCGCCGCCTGCCGCGCGAAGGCCATGGACAGCACCGCGCCGAGCGCGAAGTTCGGTGCCACGACGACGCCGACGCCGGGTGCTCGCGTCAGGTGGTCGCGCACGCGGCCCAGGGACACGTCGTCCCACCCGGTGGTGCCGACCACCGCGTGCACGCCCGCGTCGACGAGCCGGTGCACGTGCTCCTCGGTGACCGAGGGCACCGTGAAGTCCACGGCGACGTGCGCCCCGGCGTCCGTGACGGCCCGCAGGTCGTCGCCCGCGTCCAGCGCGGCGACGAGCTCGACGCCCTCGGCCTCCTGCACGGCGCGCACGGTCGTCGCCCCCATGCGTCCTGACGCGCCCAGCACGGCCACCCTGATCGGTTCGCTCACGGCACGCCACCCTAGTCGCCGCACGACCGGGCACCGGCCGGCCGGTGCGCTCAGGCCGCCGGCGG
The DNA here is from genome assembly GCF_024508275.1 of Cellulomonas wangsupingiae. Taxonomy (NCBI): domain Bacteria; kingdom Bacillati; phylum Actinomycetota; class Actinomycetes; order Micrococcales; family Cellulomonadaceae; genus Cellulomonas; species Cellulomonas wangsupingiae. The sequence continues at coordinate 1,671,756 of NZ_CP101989.1, read as the reverse complement.
GCCGATCCGCTGCGCGAGGTGCTCGGCGAGCCGGCGCAACTCGACCGGCGGCAGACCCGTGAACCGCTCGACCTCCCGCGGCGGGTACCCGGCCTCGACGAACCACTCGATCGTCGCGACCGTGGCACCCGCGTCGACCGGCCCGGCGCCCAGCGACTCGCGCACGAACGTGCTGAACCGCACGGCCGAGAGGTACTGGGCGGGCGCCATGCCGAGCAGGTGGGTGCACCACCGGTGCAGCTCCCCCAGGCTCGTTGCGACGTCCCGCGCGACGTCACCTGCCCGCACCAGCCCGCGTCGCTCGTCGACGAACCGGAGCGCGTCCTCGAGGTGGTCGAGGTCGGCCCCCGAGTGCCGGGGCCGGGCGGCGAGCGCCGCCAGCACGACCGCGACGGCCCCCTCGTCGTCACCCGCGGCCAGCAGGTCCCCCGCGCTGGCGGCGACGTCCGCGTCCAGGACCTCGTGGACCGGCAGCCAGGTGTCGGCCGCGGCCCGTCCGTCCCGCAGCCGCGCCGGACCCAGGGGGTGCAGCTGGACCCCGAGCCGGGCGACGGGGCCCGTCTGCCGTGCCACTACCGCGTGCGTCCACGCGCCGCGCAGCCCGTCCGCGTCCGGGGTCGTGCGACCGGTCAAGGGGTCGACGAGCTGCCCGGCGGTGCCACGGACGAGCTGCAGCAGGCCGCGGCCGTCCGGGAGCAGCACCTCGGCGTGCTGCCGTCCGCCGTCGTGCCGGGCGACCCAGGCATGTTCCGCGACGCCGGCCAGCGACGGCGGTACGGGGAACCGACGGTAGGAGTCCACGGCGACGGGCATACCTCATCATGCCGCGCCGCGGCGGCGTGCGGACGCTCAGTCGCCGAAGGGCCCCACGCGCACGACGCTGCGCGGTGCCGCGGCCAGCTCGCCGGCCAGCTCCTGCACCTGCTGCGCCGTGACGGAGCGGATCCGCGCGAGCGACTCGTCGACGTCGAGGAGCTCGCCGTGGACCAGCTCGGCCTTGCCGAGACGGCTCATGCGCGCGCCCGTCTCCTCCATGCCGAGCACGAGCCCGCCGCACAGCTGCCCGATGCTGCGGGCCAGCTCCGGAGCGCCCATCGGCGTGTCGGCCATGCGCTCGAGCTCGACGACCATGAGGGCCGTCACCTCGTCGACCTTCGCGGGCGTGCAGCCGGCGTAGAGCCCGAACAGGCCCGCGTCGGCGTGGCCGCTCGCGAACGCGTACGTCGAGTACGCCAGACCGCGCTTCTCGCGGATCTCCTGGAAGAGGCGCGAGGACATCCCGCCGCCGAGGGCCGCGGTCAGGACCGACAGCACGAAGCGCCGGTCGTCGGTCGCGTTGAGGCAGGTGCCACCGACGATGACGTTCGCCTGCTCGGTGGGCCGCCGGACCGTCAGCTCCGTGCCGGACGGCACCGGGCCCGTGGTGCCCGCGGCGCGCCGACCGGCGGGGGCGGACCCCGGGTCGAGCGCCCAGCCGCCCGCCGTCAGCGCGGCCTCCACCTGCGCGCACAGCGCGTCGTGGTCGACCCCGCCCGCGGCGGTCACGACGAGCGTGTCCGGGCGGTAGTGCTCGCGGTAGTGCTCCCAGACGGCGTCGCGCGGCACCGAGCGGATCGCCTGCGGCGTCCCGCCGATGGGCCGGCCGAGCGGCGTGTCGCCGAAGACCGCGGTGGCGAACTGCTCGTGCGCGACGTCCGAGGGGTCGTCGTCGTTCATCGCGAGCTCTTCGAGGATGACCCCGCGCTCGGTCTCCAGCTCGTCGACGTCGAGGCGCGCGGACGTCACCATGTCCGCGATGACGTCCACGGCCATCGGCACGTCCGTGTCGAGCACGCGCGCGTAGTAGCAGGTGTGCTCCTTGCCGGTGGCGGCGTTCGCCTCGCCGCCGACGGCGTCGAACGCCTCCGCGATGTCCATCGCGGTGCGCCGGGCCGTGCCCTTGAACAGCAGGTGCTCGAGGAAGTGCGTCGAGCCGAAGTGGCCCGACGTCTCGTCCCGCGAGCCGACGCCGACCCACGCCCCGACGGTCGCCGAGCGCAGGCCGGGCATGTGCTCGGACAGGACCCGGACCCCGCCGGGCAGGACGGTGCGCCGCACTGCGGCGCCACCGTCCTGCCCGACGACGAGCTCGGCCCCCGGTGACCCGGGCGCGACGAGCGGGAGGTTCAGCGGCACGTCAGGCGTCGGCCGTCGCCGGCTCGGTGGCCTGCTCGCCCTCGCCCTGCGCCTCGTCGAGCACCGCGTGCAGCGACAGCTTGCCGCGCGGGTCGATCTCGCCGATCTCGACCTGGACCTTCTGGCCGATGGCCAGCACGTCCTCGACGTTCTCGACGCGCTTGCCGCCGACGAGCTTGCGGATCTGCGAGATGTGCAGCAGCCCGTCCTTGCCCGGCGACAGCGAGATGAACGCGCCGAACGTCGTCGTCTTCACCACGGTGCCGACGAAGCGCTCGCCGATCTCGGGCATGTGCGGGTTCGCGATCGCGTTGATCGCGGCCCGCGCGGCCTCCGCCGACGGTCCGTCGGTGGCGCCGATGTAGACCGTGCCGTCGTCCTCGATGGAGATGTCGGCGCCGGTCTCCTCCTGGATCTGGTTGATCATCTTGCCCTTCGGGCCGATGACCTCGCCGATCTTGTCGACCGGCACCTTCACCGCGATGACGCGCGGGGCGAACGGGCTCATCTCGTCCGGGACGTCGATGGCCTCGCCGATGACGTCGAGGATGGCCAGGCGGGCCTCCTTGGCCTGCGTCAGCGCACCCGTGAGCACCGACGCGGGGATGCCGTCGAGCTTGGTGTCGAGCTGGATCGCGGTGACGAACTCCCGCGTGCCGGCGACCTTGAAGTCCATGTCGCCGAACGCGTCCTCGGCACCGAGGATGTCGGTGAGCGCGGCGTAGCGCGTCTCCCCGTCGACCGTGTCGGAGACCAGGCCCATCGCGATGCCCGCGACGGGTGCGCGCAGCGGCACACCCGCGTTGAGCAGCGACAGGGTCGCGGCGCAGACCGAGCCCATCGACGTCGAGCCGTTGGAGCCCAGCGCCTCGGAGACCTGGCGGATCGCGTACGGGAAGTCCTCACGCGACGGCAGCACGGGCAGGATCGCCCGCTCGGCCAGCGCGCCGTGACCGATCTCGCGACGCTTCGGCGAGCCGACGCGACCCGTCTCACCGGTCGAGTACGGCGGGAAGTTGTAGTGGTGCATGTACCGCTTGCGCGTCTCCGGGGAGAGCGAGTCGATCTGCTGCTCCATGCGCAGCATGTTCAGCGTCGTGACGCCGAGGATCTGCGTCTCGCCGCGCTCGAACAGCGCCGAGCCGTGCGTGCGGGGCAGGACCTCGACCTCGGCCGAGAGCGTGCGGATGTCGCGCAGGCCACGGCCGTCGATGCGGAAGCCGTCGGTGAGGATCCGCTGGCGGATGAGCGCCTTCTGGACCGAGCGGTACGCGGCGGAGATCTCCTTCTCGCGGCCCTCGAACTGCTCGACGAGCTCGCCCTGGACCTCGGCCTTGATCTCGTCGAGACGAGCCTCGCGCTGCTGCTTGTCGGCGATCGACAGCGCCTCGGACAGGCGCGCCGTGGCGGCCTGCTCGACGGCGGCGTACGCGTCGGGCTGGTAGTCGGGGAACGTCGGGAAGACCTGGGTCTCCTTGGCGGACGTCGCGGCGAGCTGCTGCTGCGCCTCGACCAGCGCCTTGATGAACGGCTTGGCCGCCTCGAGGCCCTGGGAGACGACCTCCTCGGTCGGCGCGGTGCCGCCGGCGTTGTGGATGAGGTCCCACGCGCCCACGGGGGCGTCGGCCTCGATCATCGCGATCGCGACGTCGTCACCGACGACGCGGCCGGCGACGACGATGTCGAACGTCGAGCGCTCGCGCTCGGAGTAGCGCGGGAACGCGACCCACTGGCCGTCGACGAGCGCGAGGCGCGTCGCCGCGATCGGGCCGGAGAACGGCAGGCCCGACAGCTGGGTGGACATCGACGCGGCGTTGATCGCCAGGACGTCGTAGGAGTCGTCCGGGTTGATGGACAGCACCGTGACGACGACCTGGACCTCGTTGCGCAGGCCCTTGACGAACAGGGGGCGCAGCGGGCGGTCGATCAGGCGGCAGGCCAGGATCGCCTCGGTCGAGGGGCGACCCTCGCGACGGAAGAACGAGCCGGGGATCTTGCCGGCGGCGTACTGCCGCTCCTCGACGTCGACCGTCAGCGGGAAGAAGTCGAACTGCTCACGGGGGTGCTTGCCGGCCGTGGTGGCCGACAGCAGCATCGTGTCGTCGTCGAGGTAGGCGACGGCCGCACCGGCGGCCTGCTTGGCCAGACGGCCGGTCTCGAAGCGGACGGTGCGGGTGCCGAAGCGACCGTTGTCGATCGTGGCCTCGGCGAACTGGATCTCGGGACCCTCCATGGGTGCCCTCCTTGTTCTCGAAGGCGCCGCCCTGCCCCGCGGCGGTCTTCGACCGTGGTACCCGGACACGTGTTCCGGGGGCCACTACCGAGGACCGGACGAGCGGGGTCGGCGCGGTGGTTGTGCTGGTCGTGCTGGTGGTGCGGATGGTGCACGTCAGCCCGGTCGCGAGGACCGGGCCCGACGCAGGACCAGCCCGGACCGACACGGTCCGGGCTGGTGCGGGTCGTTCAGCGACGCAGGCCGAGGCGCTCGATGAGCGCGCGGTAGCGGTTGATGTCGACCTTCTGCAGGTAACCCAGCAGGCGGCGACGACGTCCGACGAGCAGCAGCAGGCCGCGACGGCTGTGGTGGTCGTGCTTGTGCGTCTTGAGGTGCTCGGTGAGGTCCTTGATCCGCTGCGTCAGAACGGCGATCTGCACCTCGGGCGAGCCGGTGTCGCCCTCGTGGGTGGCGTACTCGGTCATGATGGACTGCTTGATGCCAAGGTCGAGCGGCACGGTGCTCCTCAGGTGTCTCGTTGCGCGGTGCGCCGGGGCATGTCCACCCGGGCTCTCTCGGTCCGCGGCCGGTCTTACGGCGTGGACCACCCTACCAGGACGCGCCGACGCTCCCGTCACGCACCGGGCGGCACCGTCGTGCCGAGCTCGCGGCGCACGTCCCGCACGTCCGCCGCCATCTGCACGAGCAGATCGTCCACCGACTCGAACCGCAGCGTCGGACGCAGCCGGTCGACCAACTCGAGGACGACCTCCTCGTCGTACAGCTCGAGGTCCGTGCGGTCGAGGACGTACGCCTCCACGCGCCGCTCCCGCCCCGCGAACGTGGGGTTGGTGCCGATCGACACGGCGGCGGGCAGCACCCTGTCCGCCACGGGCACGGCACTGCCGTCCGCGGAACGCTCGCCCCGGCGCAGCCACCCGGCGTAGACGCCGTCCGCGGGGACCATCCCGGCGGTCGGGCCGAGGTTGGCGGTGGGGTACCCGAGCTCGCGCCCGCGCGCGTCGCCGTGGACCACGACGCCGCGCACCCGGTGCGGCCGGCCCAGCACGTCGGCCGCGGTGCGCACGTCACCGGCGGCGAGCAGCTCGCGCACCCACGTCGAGGACCACCGGCGGTGGGCCGGCGTGTCGTCCGCGGCCTCCCCGGGGCGCACGTCGTCGATGACCTCGACCTCGAACCCGTACCGCTCCCCCAGCTCGCGCATGGTCGACAGGTCACCGGAGTTCTGCCAGCCGAAGCGCACGTCCCGGCCGACCACGACCGTCCGGGCCCGCAGCGCACCCACGAGGTACCGGCGCACGAACTCCTCGGGGCTCTGCCGCGCGAAGTCGAGCGTGTACGTCACGAGCAGGACGGCGTCGAGGCCGGTACCCGCGAGCAGCTCGAGCCGGTCGGCGTCCCCGAGCAGCAGCGGCGGTGCGTCGTCCGGGCGGTGCACCTGGGCCGGGTGGGGCGTGAACGTGACCGCGACGGCGTGGGCGCCGGCGGCGCGCGCGTCGTCGACCATCCGCGTCAGCACCGCCACGTGCCCGCGGTGCACGCCGTCGAAGTTGCCGAGCGTCACGACGGACGGTCCCCACCCCGTCGGCACCTGCGACACGTCGGTCCAGACCTGCACGCCAGCTCCCGTCACCGTCGCCCCGTCCGTCGCGGGGCCCGGCGGACAAGCCTGCCACGCCGGACGCGGGCGCACGCCCACCGCCCGTCCCGGTGCACCCGCACCGGGACGGGCGGGACGGGTCAGCGGCCGAAGCGCGGCGTGAGGTGCGCGCCGTCGGTCGCGGCCGTGCCGCCGGGGTTGGTGAACACCGCGCGGTACTGCGTGCCGTACCCGAGCGGGGTGACCAGCACCCGCAGCGTCGTGCTGCGTGCGAACGGCACCGTGATCCACGGGCCGCCGCCCCAGCGCACCTGCCACCGCACCGTGGGTGCCGGGTGGCCGCTCGCCGCGGCGCTGAACTGCACGAACGTGCCGATCCTCCCCGACGCATCGACGGGGTGCCGGACGACGACCGGGGCCTGCTGCTCCACGAGGAGCCGGGCGACCGCCGTCGTGACCGTGCCGGACGCGTTCGTGAAGACGGCCCGGTACTGGGCCCCCGACGTCCTCGCCGTGGCGACGACCTCGAGCGTCGTGGCGGTGGCGCCGGGCACGTCGCGCCAGCGCGCGCCGTCACGGACCTGCCACTGGACCTGCGGCGCCGGGACCCCGGACGCGGCGGCCGTGAAGGTCGCCGTCGTCCCGAGCGCCACCGTGGTGTCGACGGGCTGCGTGGTGACCTGCGGCGCGGCCGGCGCGACGCCGCCGCTCCTCTGGTCCGCCGCGAACGACGCGACCCACGACAGCGCCGAGTTCCAGTTGATGGTGATCTCGTTCGACGCCCACGAGCTGATCTCGTCGAGGTAGCAGGTGGCCGGCGCGCAGTCGGGCGACAGCGTGGCCTGCATCGTCGGGTCCCAGGTGCCGGTGACCGAGTTCGGACCACCCGCGAGCGAGCCCGGCGGGGGGTGCGGCAGCGACGGGTCGAGCTGTGCCGCGAACCACCGCGAGTGCTGGTTCTGCGAGAACACCGTGCCCCAGCCGGTCACGTAGGACCGGTTGAGCGCGTTGCGACCGAAGAGGTAGTCGAGGCCCTCGAGCGTGCCGCGCAGGTACTTCTCGTCACCGGTGAGGTCGTACGCCGTCGCGACCACCACGAGGATGTTCGTGACCGACGAGTTCGACCCCCAGTCGTAGACGCCGCCCGAGGGCGAGTACACGGAACCCCAGGGCTGCTCCGCCTGCGCGGCCAGGTACCTGTCGGCGCCGGCCACGACCGACGCGCGCACCTCGGCGCGGTCGGGCAGGCCGTTCGGCACGGTCGCCAGCGTCAGACGCCCCAGCGCCGCGGTGCCGCCCCAGTGGAAGCCGCCGGGCCCGAACACGTCGCCCGTGTGGTGGGCGCTGGCCGTGACGTCCGTGGCGTACCGGTCCTCGCCCGTGGTGACGTACAGCTCGGCTGCCGCCCAGTAGAACTCGTCGGTGACGTCGGCGTCGTCGTAGGGGCCACCACCGTCACTGCCCGCGGCGGCGGGTGCGTACACGTCGGGGTGCGCGAGCGCGGCGTCGTACGTGCTGCGTGCGGTCGCCAGCAGGCTCGCCGCGAAGTCGGCGTCGTGGTCCGCGAAGAGCCGGGCGCCCTGCGCCGCGACGGCCGCGACGTTGAGCGTCGCCGCGGTCGAGGGCCGGTGCAGCGAGCGCGGCTGCGGGTCGTCCGCCGGGGCGAGCGGCAGGCCGGTCCACCCCTCGTCGTGGATCTTGTGGTGCACCATGCCGGCGTACTCGCCGGACGGCACGACCATCTTCTGCATCCACTCCAGCTCCCAGCGGGCCTCGTCCAGCACGTCCGGCACGCCGTTGCCGTGCTCGGGCAGGTCGAGCGTGCCGTCGTCGAGGGCGCCGGCGGTGGCGCCGGGAGTGGTCAGCGTGCGCTCGTACGTCGAGAGCAGCTGCGCGACCGCGATGCCGCCGTTCACGACGTACTTGCCGTGGTCGCCCGCGTCGTACCAGCCGCCCGTGACGTCGAGCGTGTAGTCGCAGGTCCAGCCGTCGTAGTAGTCGCGCGGGCCGATGCACGGCACCGCGGTGTCACCCTGGTTGGGCGGGACACCCACGTGGCCGGCCTCCCGCGCGTACTCCTCGCCGACGATCGACGCCTCGATGTCGGTGCCCGAGCGCGCGAGGTAGAAGTAGTTCAGCGCGTCGTACCGCAGCTGGCCGTACAGGTCCTCGGCGATCGCGAACGGGTGGCTCGTCTCGCCGTCGGCGACCAGCGTGAGGCCCGTGCCGGTGGCGGTGACGTCGGAGAAGTCGATGACGTGCACGTCCTGGCCGGACGACGCGTCGGGGCCGACCGGCTGCGACTCGCCGTCGGCCAGCTCCTCGCCGTCGGCGTCCAGGAGCTGCCACGTCACGGCCTCGGTCGCGTCGGTCAGGAGCGTCGCGCGCTTCGGGCCCTCGGGGAGGTACCCCACCTGGTTGACGCGGACGCGCGGGCCGGTGTCCGGCTCGTACGGGGGCGGCGGCGTGGCCGACGTCGTCAAGGAGACCTCCGTGAGGCAGAACGTGTACGCGGCGGCCTTGCCGAGGTGCAGCGCGACCTGGCCGGGCGCGTCACCGTCGGCGGGGAACGTCAGCCCAGCCGTGAAGGGGTAGGACAGCGTGGTCGTCTCGGTCCCCAGGGGTGCGGCCGACTGCTCGAACGCCGTGCGGTACGCACCGCCGCCCTCGCCGACGATGACGCGCACGGGCGTCGCGGGTTCGGTGCGGCCGGTCAGCTCCAGGACGTAGTTGGCGCCCTCCTCGATCGGCAGGCCCGTGAACGACAGGCCGGCGTCCCAGGGGTTGGCGTTGCCGCCGGGCACCTCGACGCACATCTCGCCGTCGGCGAAGACCGGGTCGCTCGTGCCGTACAGCCCCCACGGGCCGAGCGACTCGGCGAACGACGTGTGGGGCAGCAGCTCGCTGTCGCTGGTCAGAGCGACGTCGTCGAGGCAGAAGGTCCACGCCTCGGCGGTGACGCCGCCCAGCTGGAAGGCGATCTGGCCCTCGGGCGACTCGTCGGTCGGCGTCGCCGGGTACGACGCCGTGGCGACGAACGTCTCCTCGACGGCCGTCGGCTCGGCCGTCAGCGCCGGGCTCGTGTCGAGCACCGTGCCGTACGGCGCGCCGTTCTGGCCGACGAGCGCACGGATCGTGACGTCGGTCGAGGCGCTCGCCGTGTAGGCGAACGTGTAGGTCGCCCCCTCCTCGACGGCGACGCCGTTGAGGACGACCCCGACGCCGTACTGCGCCGAGCCGGCCGGCACGTCGACGCACAACGCTCCGCTGCTGGTGTCGATGTCGCCGTCCGTGCCGTACGCGATCCACGCGCCGGGTCCGTCGTCGAAGCCGTCGTCGACCGCGGCGGCGGGCAGCAGCCCGACGGCCGCGAGCACGCCCACGCTGGTGATGGCTGTCGCGGCGCTCAGTGCGCGGCGGGTCCTTCGAGAAACCACGTCGTCTCCCCGGGTGGCTAGGAGCGCTCCCACACCTCGGCGTGCTGGGCGCCCGTCCTGCTGGCGACAGGTTACGGTCGAAGCGGACGAACCGGAAGGGGTGACCTGGGGACGACGGGCCGATCGAAACGCTTCGGGCCGCCGTGACCAGGCTCAGGACGCCGGCGCGAACACCACGGCCGGCCGCAGCCGCGGACCGCGGCGCTCGACGACGGCGACCAGGACCTCCCCCGGGCCGACCGCCGCGACCGGACCGGCGGGCTCGTCGGCCGCCTCGACGCCCTGCCCGTACGACAGCGCCCGGGCCTCCGCCTCGTCGAGCTCCCGCACGGGCAGCACGGCCCGCGCCGCGGCAGCGGGCGACAGCACCGTGATCGCCTCGTCCTCGGGCGTCGCGCCGAGCTCCTCGAGCGTCCGCGCCTGGCGCAGGTCGAACCCGCCCACGCGGGTGCGGCGCAGCGCCGTCAGGTGCCCGCCGACGCCCAGCGCGGCACCGAGGTCCCGGGCCAGCGCGCGCACGTAGGTCCCCGACGAGCACGTCACCTCGACGTCGACGTCGAGCACCGCCATGCCGTCGGCCTGCACGGGCCGCACGTCGAGCACCTCGAACCGGGCCACGCGCACGGGGCGCGCGGCGAGCGCGACGTCCTCCCCCGCCCGCACCCGCGCGTAGGCGCGCTGCCCGTCGACCTTGATCGCCGAGACCGCGCTGGGCGCCTGCAGGATGTCGCCCGTGAGGGCCGCGACCTGCGCGTCGAGGTCGGCGCGCACGACGCCCGCCGCGTCGACCTGCCGCAGCACCTCGCCCTCGGCGTCGTCGGTCGTCGTGTCGACCCCCAGGCGCACCGTCGCCCGGTAGTCCTTGTCGGCGCCGGTCACGTACGTCAGCAGCCGCGTCGCGCGTCCGACGCCCAGCACCAGCACACCGGTCGCCATGGGGTCGAGCGTGCCGGCGTGGCCGACCTTGCGGGTCGCGGCCAGCCGGCGCACGCGCGCCACGACGTCGTGGCTCGTCCACCCGGCGGGCTTGTCGACCACCAGGACGCCGTCGGCGGCCGTCGGACGACGCGTCGGGGCCGGGCGGGCACCGGCGTCATGAGGGGAGGACGGCGGTGTGGGGGGCACCGCCCCAGGTTATCCGGCGCCGGTGCGCACCCTGCACGAACGCCGCGACGGTGGGCTGCCGGAGCAGCCCACCGTCGCGGCGTGCGAGGTGCAGCGGCGGATCAGTCCTCGACGTCGTCGTCCGCCCGGCGGTACGGGTCGGGCTCGCCGGCGTACCGCGCGCTCGCCGCCAGGCGCGCGACCTCGGCGTCGCGGCGAGCCGCCTCCGAGAGCGCCTCCTCGAGGTGCGCCGCCGTCTCCGGCACCGCGTCGAGGTGGAACGCGAGGGTGGGCGTCAGCCGGATGCCGGTCTGCTTGCCCACCTCGGAGCGGATGAGGCCCTTGGCGCTCTCGAGCGCCTTCGCGGACCCGTCGCGCGCCTCCTCGTCGCCGAGGACGGTGTAGTAGACGTCGGCGTGCTGCAGGTCACCCGTGACGCGCACGTCGGTGACCGTCACGAAGCCGAGGCGCGGGTCCTTGACCCGGGTGTCGATCATCTGCGCGACGACCTGCTGGACGCGTTCGGCCAGCTTGCGTGCACGACCTGAGTCGGCCATGTCTGTTGCCTTCCTTCTGCCCGCCCCGCCCGCGGGCGTGGGGCCTGACGACTGACGGGGGCGGTCTGAAGACCCGTCCGGGGGTGAGCGTGACGCTCACCCCCGGACGTCGGTCCTCAGGACCGCGGCTTCTCCCGCATCTCGAACGTCTCGATGACGTCCTCGAGCTGCAGGTCGTTGTACGACCCGAGGCCGATACCGCACTCGTAGCCCTCGCGGACCTCGGTCGCGTCGTCCTTGAACCGCTTGAGCGACTCGATCGTGAGGTTGTCCGCCACGAGCTTGCCCTTGCGCAGGACGCGGGCCTTGGAGTTCCGTCGGATCTCGCCCGACCGGACGATCGACCCGGCGATGTTGCCGAACTTGGAGGAGCGGAAGATCTCGCGCACCTCGGCGGAACCGAGCTGCACCTCCTCGTACTCCGGCTTGAGCATGCCCTTGAGGGCCGCCTCGACGTCGTCGATCGCCTGGTAGATCACCGAGTAGAAGCGCACGTCGACGCCCTCGCGGTCCGCCAGATCCTCGACGCGCGGCGCGAACTTCACGTTGAAGCCGATGATGATCGCGTTGTCCACGGTGGCGAGGTTGACGTCGTTCTGCGTGATGGCACCCACCCCACGGTGGATGACGCGCAGCTCGACCGCATCGCCCACGTCGATCTTGAGCAGCGCGTCCTCGAGTGCCTCGACGGCACCGGACACGTCGCCCTTGAGGACGAGGTTGAGCGTCTCGACCTTGCCGAGCTGCAGGGCCTGCGTGAAGTCCTCGAGGCTGATGCGCTTGCGGCGCTTGGCCAGGAGGGCGGCACGCTCGGCGGCCTCGCGCTTCTCGGCGATCTGACGCGCGGTGCGCTCGTCGGGCGCCACGAGGAACGTGTCGCCGGCGCGAGGCACCGAGGACAGACCGAGCACCTGCACCGGACGGGCCGGGCCGGCCTCGTCCACCGTGTCGCCGTGCTCGTCGAGCATGGCGCGCACACGGCCGTGGGCCGTGCCCGCGACGATCGCGTCGCCGACGTGCAGCGTGCCGGACTCGACCAGCACGGTCGCGACGGCGCCGCGGCCCTTGTCGAGGTTGGCCTCGATCGCGACACCGCGCGCGTCCTTGTCGGGGTTGGCGCGCAGGTCGAGAGCCGCGTCCGCGGTGAGCAGGACGGCCTCGAGCAGCTGGTCGATGCCCAGCCGCTGCTTGGCGGAGACCTCGACGAACATCGTGTCGCCGCCGTACTCCTCGGCCACGAGGTTGTACTCGGTGAGCTGCTGGCGGATCTTGTCGGGGTTGGCCCCCTCCTTGTCCACCTTGTTCACCGCCACGACGATCGGCACGTTGGCCGACTGCGCGTGGTTGAGCGCCTCGATCGTCTGGGGCATCACGCCGTCGTCGGCCGCGACCACGAGGATCGCGATGTCCGTGACCTGCGCACCACGGGCACGCATGGCGGTGAACGCCTCGTGACCCGGGGTGTCGATGAACGTGATGGCCCGCTCGACACCCTCGTGCTCGGTGCGCACCTGGTACGCACCGATGTGCTGGGTGATGCCGCCGGCCTCGCCCGCGACGACGTCCGTGGACCGGATGGCGTCGAGGAGCTTGGTCTTGCCGTGGTCGACGTGACCCATGACGGTGACGACCGGGGGCCGCGCCTCCAGGTCCTCGTCGCCCTCGGCCTCGAGCTCGGCCTCCAGGTCGATGTCGAAGGCCCCGAGCAGCTCGCGGTCCTCCTCCTCGGCCGACACCATCTCGATGACGTAGCCCAGCTCGGACGCGAGCGTGCCGAACGTGTCCTCGTCGAGCGACTGCGTGGCCGTGGCCATCTCACCGAGGTGGAACAGCACGGTGACGAGCGACGCGGGGTTGGCGTCGATCTTGTCGGCGAAGTCGTTCAGCGACGAGCCGTGACGCAGGCGCACCACGGTCTTGCCGTTGCCGCGCGGGACGGACACGCCGCCCAGCGACGGCGCCTGCATCTGCTCGAACTCCTGGCGCTTCGCACGCTTCGACTTGCGCCCGCGGACGGGACGCCCGCCGGCACGGCCGAACGCACCCTGCGTGGAGCCGCGACCGGCACCACCGGGACGACCGCCGCCGCCACCGGGACGACCGGCGAAGCCGCCGCCACCGGCGCCGGGACCGCTGCCGCCACCGGGACGGCCTGCGCCGCCACCGAAGCCGCCACGACCGGCGCCGCCACCGCGGCCGGGCGCGGCCGGGCGCTCGCCCGGACGACCGACGCCGCTCTGGGTGCGACCGGGCATCATGCCCGGGTTGGGACGCGGACCGCCCGGACGCGGACCACCGGGGCGCGGACCGCCCGGACGGTCGCCGGCAGCAGCCGCGGGCGCACCCTCGGCGGGCGCCGGACGACGGTCACCGGGACGGGGCATGCCCTGCGAGGGCGCGAACGGGTTGTTGCCCGGACGCGGGCCACCGGGACGCGGGCCGCCGGGGCGCTCGCCCTGACGGGGCATCCCCTGCGCGGGAGCGAACGGGTTGTTGCCCGGACGCGCAGCCGGACGCGAGGCGCCCGGACGGGCACCGCCGGCCTGGCCGCCGGCCTGGGCCGGACGCGGCGCGCCCGGACGTGCGCCCTGCGCGGCCGGGGCCGGACGTGCGGCGGGAGCCGGTGCCGGCGCCCGCGGGGCGGGTGCCTGGGGAGCCGGTGCCTGCGGGGCCGGAGCCTGCGGTGCCGGAGCCTGCGCGGCCGGAGCCTGCGCGGCCGGCGCCTGCGCGGCGGGAGCCGGTGCGGCCGGGGCCTGCGGCGCCTCCGCGACGGGCGCGGGTGCGGCCGGAGCCGGTGCCGCGGGACGTGCGGGAGCCGGAGCGGGCGTGCCGTCCGACGACGCGGGCGCCTTCGGCGCTGCGGGGCGTGCCGACGAGGCGGAGCGTCCGTTGCCGGACCCGCCTGCCGGGTAGGTGTCGCGCAGCTTGCGCACGACGGGCGGCTCGATCGTCGAGGACGCCGACCGGACGAACTCACCGAGCTCGTTCAGCTTGGTCATGATGGTCTTGCTGTCGACCCCGAGCTCCTTGGCGAGCTCGTAGACGCGGACCTTAGCCACATCTCTCCTGTCCTGGTCCGCCCTGGACAGGGTCGGACCGTCGTTAGTGCGGGGTACTCATCGCTGGGTACTCATCGGTGCGTGCTCATCGGGGGGCCATCGGCTTCCAACCCGCTTCCCTGTCGACGGTCGGCACCGGAGTGGAATCCGGCACCGTGGTGCTGTGCTGTGGCTGGACCTCCTGCGCGGCGTGCCGCGTGACGGCACGGGCCACGGTGTCGGTGCCCAAGGGCCCCGCGTACCGCAGCGCCCGTCCGAGCGCCCGCCGCTTGACGGCGAGCTCGAGGCAACGCTGGTCGGGGTGCAGCCACGCACCCCGGCCCGGCATCCGGCGGTGCTCGTCGACGACGAGCACGGGATCACCCGTGCCGGCGTCGAGCACCACCCTCAGCAGAGCCTGCCGGGAGCCGGTCGCACGGCACCCCACACACGTGCGGACGGGACCCGGTTCGGGCACGGGAGGCACGGGATCGGGGTTCCGCCTGCTCGGCGAAGGGAGCCGGGCATCCGGCCCAGCCCTGCCGAGTCTAGCGCGCCTGGTCACCGGACGTGACCGGACGCCCCCGCACCGGGCTCGTCCGCAGCACGGTCGGGCGACGAGGTGGGGGTTCCGGACGCCTGCTCCGCGTCCGACCGGATGTCGATCCGCCAGCTGGTGAGCTTCGCGGCCAGACGGGCGTTCTGCCCCTCCTTGCCGATGGCGAGCGACAGCTGGTAGTCCGGCACGACGACCCGTGCGGCGCGCGCGACCGGGTCGACGATGGTGACGTCGAGCACACGCGCCGGCGACAGGGCGTGCGCGATCATCTCCGCCGGGTCGTCGGAGTGGTCGACGATGTCGATCTTCTCGCCGTGCAGCTCGGCCATGACGGCACGCACGCGCCCGCCCATCGGCCCGATGCACGCGCCCTTGGCGTTGACGCCCGGCACGTTGGCCCGCACGGCCATCTTGGTGCGGTGCCCGGCCTCGCGGGCCATCGCCATGATCTCCACGGTCCCGTCCGCGATCTCCGGCACCTCGAGCGCGAACAGCTTGCGCACGAGGTTCGGGTGCGTGCGCGACAGCGTGATCTGCGGCCCGCGCGGACCTCGCGCGACGTCGAGCACGTACGACCGCAGCCGCTCCCCGTGGACGTACTTCTCGCCCGGGACCTGCTCGTGCGCCGGCAGCACGGCCTCCGTGCCGCCGACGTCGACGAGCACCGTGCGCGGGTCGCGACCCTGCTGGATCACGCCGCCGAGCACCTCGCCCGCCTTGCTGCGGAAGGTGCCGAGCACCTGGTCGTCCTCGGCGTCGCGCAGCCGCTGCACGATGACCTGCCGCGCGGTGGCCGTCGCGATGCGCCCGAAGCCGGCCGGGGTGTCGTCGTACTCCGGCGGCTCGGCGGCGCCCGGCTCCGCGTCCTCCGGTGCGGGGTCGCGCGCCCACACGGTCACGTGTCCGCTGCGCCGGTCCAGCTCCACGCGCGCACGCGCCTGCGCACCGGGCGTCCGGTGGTAGGCCGAGAGCAGCGCCTGCTCGATGGCCTCGACGAGCACGTCGAGGCTGATCTCCCGCTCGCGCTCGATGAGTCGCAGCGCCTGCATGTCGATGTCCACGTCAGCCCTCCCCTGCGCCGTCCCGAGGGCCGGCGCCTTCGTCGGCCTCGTCGTCGCGCACGGCGGCGAGGTCCACCTGCACACGTGCGTCCCGCACGTCGTCCCACGCCAACGTCACGGGCGCGCCCTGCACCGGCCTGCGGCCCTTGCCCGGCGCCGTGACCGGCACGACGACGAGGTCGGGCGTGTCGCCGTCGGCGACCTGCTCGAGCCTGCCGCTGAGCGTGCGACCGTCGACCAGGCGCACGACCACGGTGCGCCCGCGGGCCCGGCGCCAGTGGCGCGCGAGCGTCAGCGGACGCTCGGCGCCAGGGCTGCCGACCTCGAGGGTGTACGCACCGGGCAGCACGTCGGCCGCGTCCAGCGCGTCCGACACGGCACGCGTGACGTCGCCGACCCGATCGAGGTCCAGGGTTCCCGGGTCGTCGTCCACCAGGTCCACGACGACGCGCACGACCGTGCTGCGTCCGCTGCCGGTGACGTCGAGCCCGTCGAGGAGCAGGCCGGCACCCGTCACGGCGGCCTCGACGACCTCCCGCACCCGTGGTGCGGTAGCTGGCGCGACCATGACCTGGCCTCCTGTCGGCTCTCCTGCACGATGGGGCGCAGGCGGCGACCCTGTGACGTTGTCCCACCAGCGTAACGACTCCGGGCGCCGCTCCCCGACGTGCGCGGCCCGCACGGACCGGCATGGCAGGATCGCGGCCGATGCCCCGACACCGCACCGCACCGCAGCCGCAGGGTCCGCCGACGCACCGCCGCCCGCGGGTGCCCCGCGTCGCCGCGCTGCTCACCGCTGCCGTCCTCGCGCTGGCCGGGTGCGGCCTGCGCCTCGAGACCCCGGCGCCCGTCGAGCCGTCGCCCGACGCGACCGAGCAGGTCCGCGCCCGCACGGTGGACGACGCGCTCGACCTGGCGACGGCCGCGACCGGCCTCTCGGGGTCCGCGACCGACCCGGCGGTGCGTGCCGCGCTCGACGAGGTCGCGGCGTTCTCGACCCGCCACGCCGAGGAGCTCGGCGGCGTGTACGACTCGGGGCTGCCCGACCCGACGCCCACCGCGTCGCCGACCCCGACGGCTCCCGCCGTGACGGACGTCACCGCGCTGCTCGGTCGTCTCGTGGACGATGCGGAGCAGGCGGCGGCCGACGCCGACTCCGTCCCGGACCCCGCCCTGGCGCGCCTCGTCGCCTCCGTGGCGGCCGCACGTGACGGTCTGGCGGACCGCGTGGCCACCGTCGGTGGCCTCCCCCGCCCCGAGCCGACCGCCGACGCGGCGACGGCAGCGGCCGTGACGGACGGCACCACCCCCGCACCGGACGCACCCGCCCCGGACGGGGCGGCCGAGCTCGCGCTCGCGCACGACGAGGCCGCGTGGACGTTCACCGTCCTCGCCGCCCGCGCCGCCGACGACCGGCGTGCGGCCATGCTGCAGGCGTCCGCCGGTCACCGGACGGCCTCGGACGACTGGGCCCGCGCGGCAGGGGTCGTCGGTCAGCCGACCGACCCGCGCCGCTCCGCGTACGCGCTGCCCGCCGCCGTCGACGACCCGGCCGTCGTCGAGGCGCTGCCCCGGACCCTGGAGCAGGCGGTCGCCGACGCGAGCTCCCACGTGGTCGCCGGGGCCCCCGCGGGTCGGCGCGCGCAGGGCGTCGCCTCGTTGCGCACGGCTGCGGCCGCGGCGCGGGGCTGGGGCGCCGCCCCCGTCCCGTTCCCGGGCATGCCGGAGCTGGCGACCGCGCCCGTCGACTGACGCGGCCGCCCTCCGCCGACGTCAGCCGGCGAGCGCCTCGTCGACGAGCTCGGCGACGCGGTCCGCGGCCGTCGCCACGGGGACCTGCTCGGCCGTGCCGCCGATGCGGGGCCTGACCTCCACGACGCCGTCGGCGAGCCCGCGGCCCACGACCACGACCAGCGGCACTCCCAGCAGCTCGGCGTCCGCGAACTTCACACCCGGGGAGACCTTGGGCCGGTCGTCGTAGAGCACCTCCACACCCCGCGCGGACAGCGTCGTGGCCAGCGCCTCCGCGGCCTCGAACACCGCCGCGTCCTTGCCGGTGGCGACCACGTGGACCTGCGCCGGGGCGACGTTCGCCGGCCAGGCCAGGCCGCGGTCGTCGTGGTTGGCCTCGGCGAGGGCCGCCAGGACGCGCGTCACGCCGATGCCGTACGACCCCATCGTGACGACCCGGGCCTTGCCGTTCTGGTCCAGGACGCTCAGCCCGAGCGCCTGGGCGTACTTGCGGCCGAGCTGGAAGATGTGACCGATCTCGATGCCGCGCGCGAGCTCGAGCGGGCCCGAGCCGTCGGGCGCGGGGTCACCGGCGCGCACCTCGGCGGCCTCGACGGTGCCGTCCGCCGTGAAGTCGCGCCCGGCGACCAGGTCGAAGACGTGCCGCCCGGGCTCGTTCGCGCCCGTGATCCAGCGGGTGCCGGGCACCACGCGGGGGTCGAGCAGGTAGCGCACCGCGGTGCGCTCCTCGCCGTCGGCGACGGGCACGTTGGGGCCGAGCGCCAGCGGGCCGATGTACCCGCGGACGAGCTCGGGGTGGGCCGCGAAGTCGGCGTCCCCGGCGGTCTCGACCTCCGCGGGTGCGACTGCTGCCTCGAGACGCTTGAGGTCGACGTCGCGGTCCCCGGGCAGGCCGACGACGACGAGCTCACGCTCACCCGTCGGCTGCACGAGCGCCAGGACGACGTTCTTCAGCGTGTCCGCCGCGGTCCACGGACGGTCACCGCGGGGCATCCGCTCGTTGGCCAGCGCGACGAGCGAGTCGATCGTGGGCGTGTCGGGCGTGTCCTCGACGTGCGCGGCCGGTGCGTCGGCCCAGTCCAGGGGCTCGGGCACGACGGTGGTCACGGCCTCGACGTTCGCGGCGTAGCCCCCGGGCGAGCGCACGAACGTGTCCTCGCCGATGGCCGTCGGCGTGAGGAACTCCTCGGACCGCGAGCCACCCATCGCCCCCGAGGTGGCGGCGACGATCACGTACTCCAGGCCGAGCCGCTCGAAGATGCGCCGGTACGCGCCGCGCTGCGCCTCGTACGACGCGGCGAGGCCCTCGTCGTCCAGGTCGAACGAGTAGGCGTCCTTCATGACGAACTCGCGGCCGCGGATCAGGCCGGCGCGCGGCCGGGCCTCGTCGCGGTACTTGGTCTGGATCTGGTAGAGCGCGAGCGGCAGGTCCTTGTACGAGGAGTACAGGTCCTTCACCAGGAGCGTGAACATCTCCTCGTGCGTGGGCGCCAGCAGGTAGTCGCCGCCCTTGCGGTCCTTGAGGCGGAAGATGTTGGGCCCGTACTCCGCCCACCGGCCCGTCGCCTCGTACGGCTCCTTGGGCAGGAGTGCCGGGAAGTGCACCTCCTGCGCGCCGATCGCGGCCATCTCCTCGCGGACGACCTGCTCGACCTTCGCGAGGACGCGCAGGCCCAGCGGCAGCCAGGTGTAGACACCGGGGGCGGCTCGGCGGATGTACCCCGCGCGCACGAGCAGCCGGTGGCTGGCGACCTCGGCGTCGGCGGGGTCCTCGCGCAGGGTGCGGACGAACAGCGTGGACATGCGCAGGAGCATGGCGACGAGCCTAGTGCGCCCGCCGCGCCGCACGGACCAGGGACGCCTCGCCGACGACCGGTCCCGTGCACCTGCCGCCGGGGCGCCGGGATGCGAGGATGCCCAGATGCCGGAGCTGCCGGAGGTGGAGGCGCTCGCGCAGCACCTGCGCGAGCGGACCGTGGGTCGTGCCGTGACGCGCGTCGAGGTCGCCGCGATCAGCGCGCTGAAGACCTTCCGGCCAGCACCGACGGAGCTGCGCGGGGCCACCGTGACGGGGGTGGCCCGCCACGGCAAGTGGCTGGACCTGGCGGTCGACTCCCCCACCGCCGGCACGCTGCACCTCGTGTGGCACCTCGCGCGCGCCGGCTGGCTGCGGTGGTACGACGCGCTGCCCGAGCGGCCCGCGCGGCCGGGGAGGTCGCCGATCGCGTTGCGCGTGGGGTTCGACGACGGCACCGGCTTCGACCTGACGGAGGCCGGCACGCGCAAGCGCCTGGCGGTGCACGTCGTGCCGGACCCGGCGGACGTGCCGCAGATCGCGTCGCTCGGCGTCGAGCCGCTGTCCGAGGAGTTCACTCCCGAGCGGCTGGGCGAGCTGCTGGCAGCACGCAACCAGCAGGTCAAGGGCCTCCTGCGGGACCAGGGCACGATCGCCGGCATCGGGAACGCGTACTCCGACGAGATCCTGCTGGTGGCGCGCACCAGCCCGTTCGCCCCGACGCGCTCGTACGACGCGGCGCGGACCGCGGCGCTGCACGAGGCGATCCGCGCGGTCCTGACCGAGGCCGTCGCGACCGCGTCCGGGCGTCCGGCGGCCGAGCTCAAGGACGCCAAGCGCCGCGGCATGCGCGTGCACGGCCGCACGGGGGAACCGTGCCCGGGCTGGGACGGCACGCCCTGCGGCGACACCGTCCACGAGGTCTCGTTCGCCGACTCCTCGCTGCAGTACTGCCCGACGTGCCAGACGGGGGGCCGGCCGCTCGCGGACCGCCGGATGTCGCGGCTCCTGCGCTGAGCCGAACGCGCCCGCGCCGAGGTGACCGTCGCTACCCTGGCGCCGTGACCGCAACGCCGAGGCTCGTCCGCGACCGCGCCCTGCCCGCCCGCTTCGCCGTCGTCGGCGGCGCGGTGAACGCGTGCTCGGTCGGCGGCTTCGCCCTGCTGGCCGCGGGCCAGGGCATCGCCGCCTGGACCCTCATGACGGCCGGCGTCCTCGCGATGGTCGGGGTGCGCCTGAGCTGGCGGTCCCGGGTGGACGGCAGCCCGCTGGGGACGTCGCTGGGCGCCGCCGTCATGATGGCGACCCTGATCGCCCTCGTCGTCGCCGGTGCCCTCGTCGTGCGCGTCGTCACTCTCGACGCACCCTGGCTCGCGACGCTCGTCGCCGTGCTGGTGGGTGCGGCGACCGGTGCGCTGCTGCGCTGGTGGCAGCTGCGCCCCGTGCTCAGCCCCGTCTGACCCGCGCGTCCGTCGGCCGCGCAGGACCGTGCGTCAGAACAGCACCGTCGCGTAGGCCCCGACCTCGCGGAAGCCGACGGCCGCGTAGGCCCGCACGGCGCGCGTGTTGTACCCGTTGACGTACAGGGACACGACGGGCGCGATGTGCGCGCGGGTCGCCTTCACGACGGCCGCCATGCCGCCCTCGGAGAGCCGCTCGCCGCGCCGCTCCGGGTCCACCCACACGCCCTGGACCTGCGCCACGCCGCCGGCGACCGCCGGCACCTCGGCCTTGAAGACGACGCGCGGTCGGCGGCCGCCGTCGCCGTCGACGATCACGAAGGACCGCCCGTCCTCCACGAGGCGTCGGACCCGCACCTCGTACGGCCCCGCCGGACCGCTGGCCGGCGAGTACCCGACCTCCTCGGTGAACATGCGGATGCAGGCGGGCAGCACGGTGTCGTACTCGTCGGGCCGGGAGCGACGCACCCGCAGGTCCGGCGCCACCCGGGGGTCGGTGTCCAGCACCATCGAGGGCTGGTGCGCGCGGACCTCACGCTCGGCCGGCCACGTGCGCCGCAGCCGCGACCACAGGCCGAGCACCGCGTCGGCCGGGCCGACGAGCGACGAGCAGCGACGCCCGCGGTTCCGGCCCAGGTCGGCGAACGCCGTCAGCGCGCGGGACGTCACGTCCGCGTCGGCCGTCCCCCCCACGGGGACGAGGTTGGCGCCGACCCAGCAGACCGCCAGCAGGACGTCGTCCTCGGCGTAGCCCCACAGCTCCCCACCCGCGCGGCGCAGGCCCACCTCGGCCGCGTGCTCGAGCCGGCTCGCGGCGAGCACGGACCCCACGGGGTCGGTCGCGCACACGGCGAGCGCGGCCGGGACGTCGGCGTCCCCCAGCACGACCGCCCCGGTGCGCCCCGACAGCGTCGATGCCCGCGGTGCCACCATGCCCTGATTGTGCCCCACGTCACAGGACGCTGTCGCTCGGATCGAGCCGGTGTCGAGCGGACGCACGCCGCGTCTCAGCCCACGGTGACGACGGGCGAGCCCTCACCGGACTCGACGGGGTCCATCGTCTCGGCCAGACGCATGGCCTCCTCGATGAGGGTCTCCACGATCAGCGCCTCCGGCACGGTCTTGATGACCTCGCCGCGGACGAAGATCTGGCCCTTCCCGTTGCCCGACGCGACGCCCAGGTCCGCCTCGCGCGCCTCGCCGGGGCCGTTGACGACGCACCCCATCACGGCGACGCGCAGCGGCACCTCCATGCCCTCGAGCCCGGCCGTGACCTTCTCGGCCAGCGTGTAGACGTCGACCTGGGCGCGCCCGCACGACGGGCACGACACGATCTCGAGCTTGCGGGGCCGCAGGTTGAGCGACTGCAGGATCTGCAGGCCGACCTTGACCTCCTCGACCGGGGGCGCGGACAGCGACACGCGGATGGTGTCGCCGATGCCCTTGCTCAGCAGCGCACCGAACGCCGTCGCCGACTTGATCGTGCCCTGGAACGCCGGGCCGGCCTCGGTCACCCCGAGGTGCAGGGGCCAGTCGCCCCGCTCGGCGAGCATCTCGTAGGCGCGCACCATGACGACCGGGTCGTTGTGCTTGACGCTGATCTTGAAGTCGCGGAACCCGTGCTCCTCGAACAGGGACGCCTCCCAGACCGCCGACTCGACCAGCGCCTCGGGCGTGGCCTTGCCGTACTTGGCCAGCAGCCGCGGGTCGAGCGAGCCCGCGTTGACGCCGATCCGGATCGACACGCCCGCGGCGGTGGCGCGCTGCGCGATCTCCTTGACCTGGTCGTCGAACTTGCGGATGTTGCCCGGGTTGACGCGGACCGCCGCACAGCCCGCGTCGATCGCGGCGAACACGTACTTCGGCTGGAAGTGGATGTCCGCGATCACGGGGATCTGCGACTTGCGGGCGATGGCGGGCAGCGCCTCCGCGTCGTCCTGGCTCGGCACGGCGACGCGCACGATGTCGCAGCCCGCCGCGGTCAGCTCGGCGATCTGCTGCAGCGTCCGGTTGATGTCGGTCGTCGGCGTCGTCGTCATCGACTGCACCGAGACGGGGGCGTCCCCTCCGACCTCCACCTTGCCCACGCGGATCTTGCGGGACACGCGCCGGGGCGCCAGGACGAGGGCGGGCGCCTGCGGCATTCCGAGGTTGATCGAGGTGCTCACGCCCCCATCATCCCACCCCGCGGCCCCCGTCACGGCGGCTCAGCCCCCGCCACCCGCACGCTCACCGAGCCGCCACGGCGCGTCCACGCGCCGCGACCGCTTACCGCCCGGTCAGCCGAGGCGGACCGGGTTGACGATGTCCAGGTACACCAGCAGCAGCCCGACGCCGCCCAGGACGACGAAGACCGTGTACGCCAGGGGCACGAGGAGCGCCGAGTCCGACGGCCGGGTCCGGACCCTGCCGCGCAGCCGTGCGACCTGCCGGCGGCCGCCCTCCCAGAGCGCGGCCACCACGTGCCCGCCGTCGAGCGGCGGCAGCGGCAGCAGGTTGAACACGAACAGCGCCAGGTTCAGCATCGCGAGCGTCGAGAGCAGGCCGGCGGCGCGCACCGCGACCGGCGTGGAGTCCATGGCGGCGATCTCGCCGGCGAAGCGGCCGACGCCGACCGGCCCGACGATGGACGTCGCGTCGCGGTCGCCCCCCGAGACCGTGGTGGAGACGAGGTCGGCGACCCGCTGCGGGAGCGTGACGACCACCTGCACGGTCTGCCAGGTGGAGGAGGCCGCGACGGACAGCGCCTTGCCGACCGACTGGCGCTGGACCTCGGTCGACGGCCCGACGCCGAGGAACCCGACCTCACGCGTGACCACCTCGCCCGAGCCGTCGGTGACCACGGTCCCGTCGTCGTCGACCACGGGCCGCTCGGCGACCACCGGTGTCACCGTCAGGGACACCTCCTGGCCGTCGCGCTCGACGACGAGGGGGACGGTGCGGTCACCGCTGTCCCGGATCATCCCGCTGACCTGCGGCCAGGACGTGACCTCCACGCCGTCGTACGACACGATCCGGTCGCCCGGCCGCAGGCCCGCGGCCGCGGCGGGCGCGAGCGGGTCGTCGTCGGCGCAGGCGGTGCCGGCGGGCGCGTCCGCGGCGACGATGCACTCCGAGACGCTCGCCACGGTGGTGCCCGCCACCGGGACGCCGATGCCGACGTACGCGACGAGGAGCAGCACGACCGCGATGACGAGGTTCATCACGGGGCCGCCGAGCATGACGACGAGCTTCTTGGGGGTCGACAGCCGGTAGAACGCCCGGTGGTCCTCACCGGGGCGGATCTCGCTCGCGCTCGCCGCGCGGGCGTCGGCGGCGACGCGCTGCCACCAGCCACGCGGCTCGCGTGCGCCGACGGCCTCGTCGGTGGGGTACATGCCGATGAGGCGCACGTAGCCGCCGAGCGGCAGCGCCTTGACGCCGTACTCCGTCTCGCCCTTGGTCCGCGACCACAGCGTCGGGCCGAAGCCGACCATGTACTGGCTCACACGCACGCCGAAGCGCTTGGCGGGGACCATGTGACCGACCTCGTGCAGCGCGATCGACCCGAGCAGCACGACCACGAAGACGAGGACCCCCACGAACGTCTCCACGACACCACCCTCCCCTGCGGGCCGGACGGCCCGTGCCTGCGCCCACAGGTTACGTGCCCGCAGGGCATCGTCGCCGGACGACCTGGCAGGACCCTGGGAACACCGCCCGGACGGCGCAGCCGCGCGACGTCAGCCCCGGCGTCGTGCCCGGTGCACCAGCTGCACGACGACCACGACGAGCAGCGCGACGGCGAACATCGCCGAGCTGATGACGTTGGCCTGCGGCGGGATGCCGCGCGTCGCGGACACGTAGACGAACTCGGGGAACGTCGTGAAGGGCCCCGACGTGAAGCTCGTGACGATGAAGTCGTCGAAGCTCAGGCTGAAGGCGAGCAGCGCGGCCGCGCCGATCCCGGGCAGCAGCAGGGGGAACGTCACCCGCCAGAACGCCTGCCAGCCCGAGGCGTACAGGTCGGCCGCGGCGTGCTCGAGAGCAGGGTCGAGCGTCGCGACGCGCGCCTTGACGGCCACGACCACGAAGCTCAGGCAGAACATGACGTGCGCGAGCACGACCGTCCCGAAGCCGAGCGGGAGCCGCAGCGACAGGAACTGGGAGACGAGCGCCGCGCCGAGCACCACCTCGGGCGTCGCCATCGGGAGGAACACCAGGAGGTTCACGGCCCCGCGGCCGCGGAACCGTCCTCGCACGAGCGCCACGGCCAGCAGCGTGCCCAGGACCGTCGCGACGAGCGTGGACACGAGCCCGACCTGCAGCGACCCGACCAGCGCGGAGCACACGCGGGGCGCCCCGCACGGGTTGCGCCAGGCGTCGAGCGTGAACCCCCGCCACGCCAGGTTCGACTTGGCCGCGTCGTTGAACGAGAACAGCACGGTGTAGGCGATCGGGACGAGCAGGAACACGAAACCGAGCGCGGCGAAGGTCGGCACGACGGCCCGTCCGAGGCGCAGCCCGTTCACACGAGCTCCTCGGTGCCCGCGCGCCGGACGTACGACGTGACGAGCGCGAGGATGGAGACCATGAGCACCACCGACAGCACGGCGGCCGTCGGGTAGTCCAGGACGCGGAAGAACCGGGCGTCGATGACCTGGCCGATCATCACCGTGCTCCTGTTGTTGCCCAGCAGCGCGGCGTTGACGTAGTCACCGACCGCCGGGATGAACGTCAGCAGCGTGCCGGCCACGACACCCGGCGCGGACAGCGGCAGGGTGACGGTGCGGAACGTGGTCAGCGGCGTGGCGTACAGGTCCGAGCCCGCCTCCAGGAGCCGCGGGTCGAGCCGCTCGAGAGCCGCGAACAGCGGCAGCACCATGAACGGCAGGAACGAGTACGTCAGGCCGATGACGACCGCCACGGGCGTCGCCGAGACCCGCCCGTCCGGTGCCAGCAGGTGCAGCCACCGCAGCGCCGCCACCACCGCGCCCTCGTCGGCGAGGATCTGCTTCCACGCGACGGTGCGCAGGACGAAGCTCGTGAAGAACGGCGCCACGACCAGCACCACGAGCAGGCCCTGCACCCCCGGGCGGCCACGGGCCCGCACGGCGATGACGTAGGCCATCGGGTAGCCGACGAGCAGCGTCGCCACCGTGGCGACGGCGGCGAACCCGAACGACCGCAGCAGCTGCGGCCAGAACTGCGCCAGCGCCTCGGTGTAGTTCTGCCACCTCAGCGCCGGGGCGAACTCGCCGAGCTCGCCACCCGGGACCGGTGCGTACAGCGACGTCGCGAGCAGCATGCCCACGGGGAGCACGAAGAGCAGGACGAGGTACAGCAGCCCGGGCGCGAGGAGCCGGCGCAGACCGGGCCGGCGCGGACCGCCCGGGCCGGGTGGTGCGGCGGCGCCGGGCGGCCGGCTCAGGGCCGCGACCACGCTCACGGCACGTCGTCCAGGTCGACCGTGCCGGCCGCGACCTCCTCGTGACCGTCGAGCGCGAACGTGTGCGCGTGCGCCCACGCGAGACGCACCCTGCTGCCGGGGGCGTGCACGGGGCCGCCGCCGGCGTTCTGCGCGAAGACGCCGAACGTCCCCACGCCGTCGACCTCGACCTGGTATTGCGTGCTGACGCCCGTGAAGGAGGTGTCGACGACCGTGCCGGGACCCAGCACGTTGTCGGCGACGTCGGGGGCGGCGGCGTCGTCGAGCAGCCGGATCTTCTCGGGTCGTACGCCCACGAGCACCCGGGGGCCGGCCGCCACGCTGCGCGCGACCGGCACGGCGACGCGGGTGCCCGCGACGTCCACGCCGAGCGTCGCACCGCCGGCCAGGGTCTCGACCACGGTGCCCGCGACCAGGTTGGACTGCCCGAGGAAGTTCGCGACGAACGCCGTGCGCGGGTGCTCGTACAGGTCCGGCGGCGCCCCGAGCTGCTCGATGCGCCCGTGGTTCATGACCGCCACCGTGTCGGCCATCGTCATGGCCTCCTCCTGGTCGTGCGTGACGTGCACGAACGTGATCCCCACCTCCGCCTGGATGCGCTTGAGCTCCAGCTGCATCTGCCGACGCAGCTTGAGGTCGAGCGCTCCCAGCGGCTCGTCGAGGAGCAGCAGCGCGGGACGGTTGACGACCGCGCGCGCCAGCGCGACGCGCTGCTGCTGGCCGCCCGACAGCTCGCCGGGGCGGCGCCGCGAGAGGTGCGCGAGCTCGACGAGGTCGAGCGCCTCCAGCGCCCGGGCCCGCGCGTCGCGCACCCGCCGGCGGCGCAGGCCGAACGCGACGTTCTCGAGCACGTCGAGGTGCGGGAACAGCGCGTACGACTGGAAGACCGTGTTGACCGCCCGCCGGTGCGCGGGGACCTCCGTGACGTCGCGACCCGCGAGGCGGATGGTCCCGGCCGACGGCCGCTCGAGACCGGCGACCATGCGCAGCGTCGTCGTCTTCCCGCAGCCCGAGGGGCCGAGGAGCGCGAAGAAGGACCCCGTGGGCACGGTCAGGCTGAGCTCGTCGACGGCGACGAAGCCGCCGAAGCGCTTCGTCACCGCCGCCACCTCCAGCGCGGCCTCGCCCGGCCCTGCCGCGACGACGTCCGCGGCCACCTGCGTCCCGAGGGCGGTCACGCTCTCACACGCCGATGACCTGGAGGAACTGACCGTTGTACCGCTCCTCCTCCGCCGGCGTCAGCGTCCGGAACACGTGCGCCCGGGACAGGATCTCCTCGGTCGGGAAGATCATCGGGTCCTCGGCGAGCTCGGGGTCGGTCCGCGCCAGCACCTCCTGGGCCCCCTGCACCGGGGTGATGTAGTTGACCCACGCGGCGACCTCGGCGGCGACCTCGGGGTCGTAGTAGTAGTCGAAGAGCTCCTCCGCCTGCGCCCGGCGCGGCGAGGCCTTCGGCACCATGACGTTGTCGCTCCACAGCGTGCCGCCGGCGTCGGGGATGGCGAACGCGAACTTGCCCCCGACCTCGTAGTTCAGCGACGTGATGTCCCCCGACCACGCCATGCAGGCGACCGCGTCGCCCGACTTGAGGTCCTCCGTGTAGGAGTTGCCGCGGACCTGGCGGATCTGGCCGTCGTCGAGGTTGCGCTGCACCACGTCGAGGGCGTCGAACCAGTCGTCCGTGGTCCAGTCGCCCGCCGGGTCCATCCCGTTCTCGAGCATGATGAGGCCGATCGTGTCGCGCATCTCGGACAGGACGACGATGCGGCCCTTGTGCTGCGGGTCCCACAGGTCCGAGACCGAGCGCAGACCGTCCGGGATCGCCTCGATGTTCCACGCGATGCCCGCGAAGCCGGACTGCCACGTCAGGGAGTACCTGCGCCCGTCGTCGAAGTCGACGGACTCGAGGTTCGGCAGGATGTTCGCGGCGTTGGGCATGCGCGTGCGGTCGAGCTCGGCGACGTGCTCCTGGCGGATCCACCGCGCCGTCATCCAGTCGGTGAGGGTGACGACGTCGTAGCCGATGTCCTGCCCGCTCTCGAGCTGGCGCGAGATCTTGCCGTAGAACGAGTCGTTGTCCTCGATGTCCTCGAAGTACTCGACGTCGATCCCCGACGTCTCCTCGAACGCCTCGAGGGTGGGGAAGCCGGTGCCCTCCACATTCTGGTCGAGGTACTGCGTCCAGTTCGCCCACCGCAGCGCGCCTGAGCCACCACCGCCGTCCGGCCCCGCCTGCGTGGGGCCGCCGGTCCCGCACGCCGCCAGCAGCGCCCCGGTCCCCGCGGCGCCGGCCGCCCCCGCCAGGAACCGCCGCCGGGAGACCCCCCGAGCCTGCCGCACCAGCTCACGCACCCGGGGGTCCCCCGGGAGCGGACGTCGGTCGCTGCTCATCTCGCTCCTCTCGTGCGGGCCGCGACGACGCGCGACCCGGCTGGATCGTGGCGCACCCGCAGGTGCTCGCACAAGGAATCCGTGGTGCCACGGGCCAGGCGCAACGAAAAGTTTCCATTCCCGGAACATTCGCGACGAAGAACATGCCTGAGACACGACGCGGCGACATGTTACTGGCGTGCTCCCGAAAGGTGACAGGGCCGCCCACGTGTCGGACCCCTCCCGGTTCGTCCCGGTGCGCCCTAGGCCCCGAAGGCCGACATCACGTGCTTGACCCGGGTGTACTCGTCCAGCCCGTAGAGGGAGAGGTCCTTGCCGTGACCCGAGTGCTTGAACCCCCCGTGCGGCATCTCGGCGACGAACGGGAGGTGCGTGTTGACCCACACGACACCGGCGTCGAGCGCACGTGAGACCCGCAGCGCGCGCGCGTGGTCCCGTGTCCACACCGACGACGCCAGGCCGTACCTCACGTCGTTGGCCAGACGCACGGCCTCGTCCTCGTCGTCGAACGCCTGCACGGTGATCACCGGGCCGAAGATCTCCTCCTGCACCGCCTCGTCCTGCTGCCGCAGCCCCGTGACGACCGTGGCCTCGAGGAAGTACCCGGGGCCGTCGGGCCGCCCGCCGCCCACGGCGACCTGCGCGTGGTCGGGCAGACGGTCGAGGAAGCCGGTCACCCGCGCGAGCTGCGCCGCGCTGTTCAACGGCCCGAACGCCACGCCGGGATCGTCGGGGGCGCCCGTGCGCCTCGCCCGCGCGGCCGGCACGAGGGCCGCGACGAGGTCGTCGTGCACCCGCGCGTGGACCAGCACCCGCGTGGCGGCCGTGCAGTCCTGACCGGCGTTGTAGTAGCCCGCCTCCGCGATCCCCTCGGCCGCCGCCTCGAGGTCGGCGTCGTCGAACACCAGCACGGGGGCCTTGCCGCCGAGCTCCAGGTGCACCCGCTTGAGGCCGTCGGCCGCGGCGCGCGCGACCTCGGAGCCCGCGCGCACGGACCCCGTGATCGCCACCAGGTCGGGGCGCGGGTGGGCGACGAGCGCCCGGCCCGTGCTCCGGTCGCCGCACACGACGTTGAGCACGCCGGGCGGCAGCACCTGCGTGGCCAGCTGCGCGAGCCTCACCGTCGTGACCGGCGTGGTGTCCGAGGGCTTGAGGACGACGGTGTTGCCGGCCGCGAGCGCGGGGGCGATCTTCCACACGGCCATCATCAGCGGGTAGTTCCACGGCGTGACCTGGCCGACGACGCCGACCGGCTCACGGCGCAGCCACGAGGTGTGGCCCTCGAGGTACTCCCCCGCCGACAACCCCGTCAGGACCCGCGCGGCACCGGCGAAGAACCGCAGCTGGTCGACGCACGGCGGCACCTCATCGGTCACCGTCAGGTGCAGCGGCTTGCCGGTGTTGCGCGACTCCGCCGTCACCAGCTCGTCGGCGTGCGCGTCGACGAGGTCGGCGAGGGCGAGCAGCGCCGTCTGCCGCTCGGCCGGTGTCGTGCGTCCCCACGCCGCGGCCGCCCGGTCCGCGGCGGCGAACGCGAGGTCGACGTCCGCGGGGCCGCTGAGCGGCGCCCGTGCGTACTCCTGCCCGGTGCTCGGGTCGACGACGGCTGTCGTCCGGCCGTCCTGCGCCGGGACGTCCTTGCCGTCGACGACGTTGGTCAGCTCGCTCGCGGTGACGGTCACGGTCCTCCTCCTGGCGCCGGGCGACCGGCGGACGGCGGTGTCGGGCGGTGCGATCCCGCGAGGCTAGTGCGACCGGAGCGCGACCGGAAGCGTCGGTCACCGGTGGATCCGTCGTCGCCCGCCCTCCTCGCCACGGATCCGTGCGTGAACCAGCGGCCGGCCCACGGATCCACTTGCCGCGGCGCGGCGCGGGGTACCACGATCGGGGCCATGACGTCAGAACGCAGCGCCGTCGCGCTCGACGCGGCCGCCAAGGGGATCATCGAACAGCTCCAGGAGGACGGACGCCGGCCGTACGCGACGATCGGGAAGGCCGTCGGCCTGTCCGAGGCGGCCGTGCGGCAGCGTGTGCAGCGGCTGCAGGAGTCCGGCGTCATCCAGATCGTCGCCGTCACGGACCCGATGCAGGTGGGCTTCCGGCGCCAGGCGATGATCGGGATCCGCGCCGACGGCGACCTGAACGTCCTGGCGGACCACGTCGCGACCATCCCGGAGGTCGACTACGTGGTCGTGACCGCCGGCTCGTTCGACGTCCTCGTCGAGGTCGTGTGCGAGGACGACGAGCACCTGCTGACCGTCCTCAACGAGACGATCCGGACCCTGCCCGGGGTCCGCAGCACCGAGACGTTCGTCTACCTGCGCCTGCACAAGCAGCTCTACAACTGGGGGACGCGATGACCACCACAGCACGCGGCACCGACCGGCAGACGGCCGCCCGCGCCCACCTGTGGGGCCACTTCACGCGGCAGAGCGCCTGGGACCACGGGGTCCCGACGATCGTGCGCGGCGAGGGTCACCACATCTGGGACGCCGACGGCCACCGCCTCATCGACGGCCTGTCGGGGCTGTTCGTCGTGCAGCTCGGCCACGGGCGCGAGGAGCTGGCCGCAGCGGCGGCGGCCCAGGCGCGCGAGCTCGCGTTCTTCCCGCTGTGGTCCTACGCGCACCCGCAGGCGATCGACCTGGCCGAGCGCCTCGCCGCCCACGCACCGGGCGACGTCAACCGGGTCTTCTTCACGACGGGTGGCGGCGAGGCCGTCGAGACGGCCTGGAAGCTGGCGAAGCAGTACTGGAGGCTGCGCGGACGCCCCGGCAAGCACAAGGTGGTCTCGCGGGCCATCGCCTACCACGGCACCACGCAGGGCGCGCTGTCCATCACGGGCCTGCCCGAGCTGAAGGCGCCGTTCGAGCCGCTCGTGCCCGGTGCCCACAAGGTGCCCAACACCAACGCGTACCGTGCCCCGGAGCACCTGCGCGACGACCCGAAGGCCTTCGGCCGCTGGGCCGCCGACCGCATCGGCGAGGCCATCGAGTTCGAGGGGCCCGAGACGGTCGCCGCGGTCTTCCTCGAGCCCGTGCAGAACGCGGGCGGCTGCTTCCCACCCCCGCCCGGGTACTTCGAGCGGGTGCGGGAGATCTGCGACGAGCACGACGTGCTCCTCGTCTCCGACGAGGTCATCTGCGCGTTCGGGCGCATCGGCTCGATCTTCGCGTGCGAGGACCTGGGTTACGTCCCCGACATGATCACGTGCGCCAAGGGCATGACGTCGGGCTACTCGCCCATCGGCGCCTGCCTGGTGTCCGACCGGGTGTACGAGCCCTTCGCGACGGGCTCCACGAGCTTCGCGCACGGCTACACGTTCGGCGGCCACCCCGTGTCGGCGGCCGTCGCCATGGCCAACCTCGACCTCTTCGAGGCCGAGGGCGTGGTCGACCACGTCCACGAGAACGCCCCGGTGCTGCGCAGCACGCTCGAGCGCCTGCTCGACCTGCCCATCGTCGGCGACGTGCGCGGCGAGGGCTTCTTCTACGGCATCGAGCTCGTCAAGGACAGGGCGACCCGGGAGACGTTCGACGACGACGAGTCCGAGCGGCTGCTGCGCGGCTTCCTGACCCCCGCGCTGTACGAGGCCGGGCTGTACTGCCGCGCCGACGACCGCGGGGACCCGGTCGTCCAGCTCGCGCCGCCCCTGACGTGCGGCCCGGCGCAGTTCGACGAGATCGAGCAGATCCTGCGCGGGGTGCTGACCGAGGCGTGGGCGCGCCTGTGACGCTCGCCGACGTCTCCCTGTGGTGGGACCAGGTGGTCGGCGAGGACCCTGCCGCCGCCCAGCCGCGCGCTCCGCTCGACGGCGACACGACGGCCGACGTCGTGGTGGTCGGGGCGGGGTACACCGGGCTCTGGACGGCGTACTACCTCCTGGAGGCGGACCCGTCGCTCGACGTCCTCGTGCTCGACGCACGGACCGCCGGGTTCGGGGCCAGCGGGCGCAACGGCGGGTGGTGCTCGGCGCTCTTCCCCGTCGCACCCGACGCGCTCGCACGTCGGCACGGCCCCGACGCCGCACTCGCGATGCGCGCGGCGATGCGTGACACCGTCGTGGAGGTCGGGGGCGTCACCGCCGCCGAGCAGATCGACTGCGACTTCCGGTTCGGCGGGACGGTCACCCTCGCACGCACCCCGCCCCAGGTGCTGCGCGTCGCGGCCGAGGTCGAGGAGGCCGCACGCTGGGGGGACGAGGCGCACCTCCTGGACCCCGAGGGCGTCGCGGCGCACGTGCGCGCGGACGGCGTGCTCGCGGGTGCCTGGACGCCCGACTGCGCGCGCGTCCAGCCGGCCCGCCTCGTGCAGGGCCTCGCACGCGTGCTCGAGCAGCGCGGCGCCCGCATCGCCGAGGGCACCCGCGCGCTGCGCGTCTCGCCACGTGCCGTGGTGACCGACCACGGCACCGTCCGGGCCCGCTGGGTGCTGCGGGCGACCGAGGCGTGGTCGGCGTCCCTGCCGGGCGGGCGGCGCACGGTCGCGCCCGTGTACTCGCTGATGATCGCGACCGAGCCGCTGCCCCCCGACGTGTGGTCGCAGATCGGGCTCGCGGACGGGCAGACGTTCACCGACGCCCGGCACCTCGTCGTCTACGGGCAGCGGACGGCGGACGACCGCATCGCCTTCGGCGGACGGGGCGCGCCCTACCACCTGGGCTCGCGTCTCGACGCGTCGTACGACCACGTCGCGCGCGTGCACGAGCACCTCCACCGGACCCTGGTCGACCTCTTCCCGCAGGTCGACGGCTACGACGTCACCCACGCGTGGGGCGGGCCGCTGGGTGTGCCGCGCGACTGGCACCCGTCGGTGGTGCTCGACCCCGACACCGGGATCGGTGCGGCAGGCGGCTACGTCGGTGACGGTGTCGGCGCGGCGAACCTGGCGGGGCGCACGCTCGCCGACCTGGTCACCGGCGCGGACACGCCGCTCACCCGGCTGCCGTGGGTGGGCCACCGGTCACCCCCGTGGGAGCCGGAGCCCTTGCGATGGGCGGGGATCACCGCCGCGCGCTGGGCCACGACCTGGTCGGACCGCGTCGAGGCACGCACCGGGCGACCCAGCCGGGTCGCCGACGCCGTGGCACCGCTGCTGGGTCGCTGAGCCGGACGGCGCGTCAGCCGGCCGCGAGCACCTCGCGCGCCCGCGCGCGCGCCCACCGCTCGGCGTCGAGCACCGCGTCGAGCGTGAGCGCCTGCGCCGTCGTGCCGTCGTGCTCCTCGAGCACCCGGGCCACGGTCGCGACGATCCGGCCGAAGCCGATCCGGCCGGCGAGGAACGCGGCGACGCCCTCCTCGTTCGCGGCGTTGTAGACCGCCGGGTGCGTCGCGGACGCGGCGGCCGCCGACCGCGCCAGGCCGACCGCGGGGAACACGTCCTCGGCGAGCGGCTCGAAGGTCCACGACGTCGCGGCGGACCAGTCGCACGGCCGCGCAGCCCTCGGCACGCGGTCCGGCCACGCCAGCCCGAGCGCGATCGGCAACCGCATGTCCGGCGGCGAGGCCTGCGCGATCGTCGACCCGTCGACGAACTCGACCATCGAGTGCACCACCGACTGCGGGTGCACGACCACTGCGATCCGCTCCACGGGGACGTCGAACAGCAGGTGGGCCTCGATGAGCTCGAGCCCCTTGTTCATCAGGCTCGCCGAGTTCACCGTGACGACCGGCCCCATCGACCAGGTCGGGTGCGCGAGCGCCTGCTGCGGGGTGGCCGACGCGACCCGCTCGGCGCTCCACCCGCGGAAGGGCCCGCCCGACGCCGTGAGCACGAGCCGGTGGACCTCCCCCGGGGCGCCCGAGCGCAGCGCCTGGGCGATGGCGGAGTGCTCGGAGTCGACGGGCACGATCTGGTCGGGCCGCACGGCCGCGGCGTGCACGAGCGCCCCGCCGACGACGAGCGACTCCTTGTTCGCCAGGGCCAGCGTCGACCCGGCCCGCAGCGCCGCGAGCGTCGGCAGGAGGCCCACCGACCCGGTGATGCCGTTGAGCACGACGTCGGCGCCGGTGGCCGCGAGCTCCGCGGCGGCATCGGGTCCGGCCAGGACCCGCGTGCCCGGCAGCGCGTCCCGCAGCGTCGGGCCGGCGGCCGGGTCGGCGACCGCGACGACCGGGACCGCGTGCGCACGCGCCTGGGCGACCAGGAGCTCGAGGTTCGCCCCGCCCGCCGACAGGCCCGCGACCGTGAAGCGGCCGGGGGCGGCCGCGACGATGTCCAGCGCCTGCGTCCCGATCGAACCCGTCGAGCCGAGCACCACCACCGAGCGGCTCACGGCGCCCACGTCCGCCGACGCTGCACGGCGCTCACTCGACCCCGAGCAGGACCTCGACCGCACGCGCGACGAACGCGTCGACCGGCCCCTCCGCGTACCCGTTGCGCCCGTTGCGACGACGGAACGTCATGGCGCGGACCTCGCCCGCCGTCAGCGGCGCACCGGTGTCGAAGTAGGCGACGAGGCGGTGGCACAGCTCGTCGACGTCGGCGGGCTCGTAGCCGGGCTTGCGCCCCTCGGGCGGTGCGAACCGGTCACCGTCGGGCCGGCCGAGCCGGCCGTACAGCGTGCGCGCCTGCGCCCCGAGGTGCGCCATCCACGCCTCCTGGCCACGCTCGGCGACGAACTGGCTGCGGTGGCGCGCGACGAACGCCGCCTCCAGCCGGTCGAGCGCGGCGTCCACGGCCGCGGTGACGTACCCGCCGCGCACCATGTCGAACGCCGCCTGCCGGACGTCGGCACCCGACAAGGACGTCGCCGGCCCCTGCTCGTAGACCGAGCGGGCGTGCGAGAAGAACTCGTCGACCTCGTCCGGGTCGTAGCCGCGCCTGAGACCGGACACGGTCCGGAACATGCCGTCGCTCACTCGTCCTCCTCCGCCGCGAGCTGGCCGCACGCGCCGTCGATGTCGCTGCCACGGGTGTCCCGGATGGTCGTGGGGATGCCGTGCGCACGCAAGCGTGCCACGAACTCGCGCTCGACCTGCGGATCGCTCGCCGTCCAGCGCGAGCCGGGCGTCGGGTTCAGCGGGATCGGGTTGCAGTGCACCCACCCGGACCCGCGCGCGACGAGCTTCTCCCCCAGCAGGTCCGCACGCCACGCGTGGTCGTTGACGTCGCGGATCAGCGCGTACTCGATGGACACGCGGCGCCCGGTGACGTCGAAGTACCGGCGCGCGGAGTCCAGCGCCTCGTCGACGCTCCAGCGGGTGTTGACCGGGACGAGCTCGCTGCGCAGCTCGTCGTCGGGCGCGTGCAGCGAGAGCGCCAGCGTCACCGGGATGCCCTCGCCCGCGAGCTTGTCCATCGCCGGCACCAGGCCGACGGTGGACACCGTGACGTTGCGGGCGGACATGCCCAGGCCGTCGGGCGCGGGGGCCACGAGCCTGCGCACCGTCGCCATGACGGCCTTGTAGTTCGCCAGCGGCTCGCCCATGCCCATGAAGACCACGTTGCTCAGCCGGGTGGCGCCCCCGGGGACCTCACCGGCGGCGAGCGCACGGGCCGCCTGCCTCACCTGCTCGACGATCTCGGCCGTCGACAGGTTGCGCAGCAGACCCATCTTGCCGGTGGCGCAGAACGAGCACGCCAGCCCGCAGCCCGCCTGGGACGAGACGCACAGCGTCGTGCGGTTG
Organism: Cellulomonas wangsupingiae; assembly: GCF_024508275.1. Taxonomy (NCBI): domain Bacteria; kingdom Bacillati; phylum Actinomycetota; class Actinomycetes; order Micrococcales; family Cellulomonadaceae; genus Cellulomonas; species Cellulomonas wangsupingiae. The sequence goes on along the minus strand of NZ_CP101989.1, from coordinate 1,635,535 downwards.
GCGTACCGCATGAGCACCGACTCGACCTTCGCGCCGTCGAACAGGTGGTACAGGGTCTTGACGGTCGTGCCGTGGTCGGCCGTGAGCGTCCGGCTCGTCGTCAGCAGCTCGGGGAAGAGGTCCGCGACGAGGACGTCGCGCGACGCCTTCGGCAGGTCGGTCATCGCCTCGGCGTCGGCCGTCAGGTGGGTGAAGTAGTGCGTCGCGAGCTGCTTGGCACGGAACGCCTTCTCGCCGAGCGCGGTCACGGCGGCGACGCGCTCGTCGGGCGTCAGGTCGACGAAGTGGCGCGGCGGCTTGCCGCGCGCTCCGCGGTTCGGGGCGGTGAGCTGCAGGCGCACAGGGGTGGTGCTCACGGTCGGCGCCTCCTTCCGGGGTGGTGGCGTTCAGCCGGCGGCGGGCTGCAGGACGGTGAGCAGCACCCACACGGTCGGCGCGGTCAGCAGGAGCGAGTCCAGGCGGTCGAGCACGCCGCCGTGGCCGGGCAGCAGCCGACCCATGTCCTTGAGCTCGAGGTCGCGCTTGATCATGGACTCGGCGAGGTCACCGAGCGTCGCGCTCACGACCACGCCGACACCGAGCAGCGCGCCCACGAGCGGCTGGCCGTGGAACACCGTCTGGATCCCGACGACGCCGACGACGCTCGTCAGCACGAGCGAGCCGAGCAGGCCCTCCCAGGACTTCTTGGGGCTCACCGACGGCGCGAGCGGGTGCCGCCCCAGCAGGCTGCCGACCACGTAGCCGCCGGTGTCGCACGCGACGGCCAGCAGCACGAACAGCGCGACACGCGCCGGTCCGTCGGGCTCCGCCAGCATCAGCATGACGAACCCGCCGAGGAACGGCAGGTAGGCCGCGGCGAACGTGGCGGCCGACGCGTCGCGCAGGGCCGCCTCGCCGCTGCCGTCGAGGACGCGCCAGACGACCGCGCCACCCACGGTCAGCAGGAACGCGACGAACAGCGCCTCCGTGCCGGCGACGTACGCGGAGACGAGGATCCCGGCCGAGCCCACGACCAGCGGCACGAGGGGCAGGTGGATCGACCGGCGCGTGAACGCCTGCGCGAGCTCCCACATCGCCGCGCTGACGGCGATGACCGCGAAGGCCGCGAACGCCTCCTTGCGGATGAACAGGGACGCGCCGACCGCCCCGAGCAGGAGGACGCCGACGGCCACGGCGGCCGGGAGATCCCGGCCGCCCGTGGTCTTGCGAGGGGCTGCGAGCTGCGTCATCAGACCTCGAGCAGCTCGCTCTCCTTGGAGGCGAGGAGGTGGTCCACCAGCTCGACGTGCTTCTTCGTGAGCGACTCGAGCTCCTTCTCGGCCCGTGCGACCTCGTCCTCGCCCGCCTCGCCGTCCTTCGCGATGCGGTCGAGCTCCTCCTTCGCCCGGCGGCGCACGGAACGCACCGAGATGCGCGCGTCCTCCGCCTTGGACTTGGCGAGCTTGACGAAGTCCTTGCGCCGCTCGGCCGTCAGGGCGGGCAGCACGACGCGCACGACGTTGCCGTCGTTGGTCGGGTTGACGCCGAGGTCCGAGTCGCGCAGGGACTTCTCGATCGCCGCCATCGACGACTTGTCGAACGGCGACACCAGGATCGTCCGCGCCTCGACGACGTTGAAGGACGCGAGCTGCTGCAGCGGCGTCGGGGAGCCGTAGTAGTCCACGAACACCTTGGCGAACATCGCCGCGTTCGCGCGGCCGGTGCGGATCGCCGCGAAGTCGTCCTTGGCGACCTCCACGGCCTTGTCCATCTTCTCCTCGGCCTCGAGGAGTGTGTCGTCGATCACCGGTGCTCCTTCGTCTGATGTGGTGCGGACCTGGGGCGTGCGGGGGGATCGGCCGCAGCCGGCTCCTCAGCTCGCGGTGACGAGCGTCCCGATCTTCTCACCCTCGAGCGCGCGCGTGACGTTCCCGATCTCCTCGAGGCCGAACACGCGCATCGGCACGTCGTTGTCGCGGCACAGGCTCAGGGCCGAGGTGTCCATGACACCGAGCTCACCCACGATCGCCTCGGTGTAGGTCAGGTGGTCGAGCTTGCGCGCGTCGGGGTCGGTCCGCGGGTCGGCCGTGTAGACGCCGTCGACGCCGTTCTTCGCCATGAGGACCTCCTGGCAGTGGGTCTCCAGGGCGCGCTGCACCGCGACGGTGTCGGTGGAGAAGTACGGCATGCCGGCGCCGGCGCCGAAGATGACGACACGGCCCTTCTCCAGGTGCCGGATGGCGCGCAGCGGGATGTACGGCTCGGCGACCTGACCCATGGTGATCGCCGTCTGCACGCGGGTGCTCACGCCGGCCTGCTCGAGGAAGTCCTGCAGCGCCAGGCAGTTCATCACCGTGCCGAGCATGCCCATGTAGTCGGCTCGGGCGCGGTCCATGCCGCTGACCTGCAGCTCGACGCCGCGGAAGAAGTTCCCTCCGCCGACGACGATCGCGACCTGCACGCCCTCGCGGACGGCGACGGCGATCTCCTCGGCGATGCGGCGCACCACGGGCACGGCGAGCCCGACGGAGCCACCGCCGAAGCTCTCGCCCGAGAGCTTGAGCAGGACGCGCCGCGCGCTGCCCGGTCCGTTGCGGTCCTGCTCCTGCGACGACGGCTGCTCGCTCACGTGTCCTCCACCTCGGTCGTGCGCCGGCCGGCGCGTGGCCGCTGGCTGCGTGCGGGTCGCCCGGCGGACCGCGGACGCCCGGTGCGGCGGTGGCCCCGACCCTCCCGGGCCGGGGCCACCGTCGTCATGTCGTGCTCAGGCTCCGACGCGGTAGCGCACGAAGCCCGTGACCGTGCCGCCGGCCTCGGCGAGCACCTGGGCGACCGACTTCTTGTTGTCCTTCGCGAACGCCTGGTCCACGAGCACGGACTCCTTGAAGAAGCCGTTGAGGCGCCCCTCGACGATCTTCGGCAGCGCACCCTCCGGCTTGCCCTCGTTGCGGGCGGTCTCCTCGGCGATGCGGCGCTCGTTCTCCACGACGTCCGCGGGGACCTCGTCACGCGTCAGGTACGCGGGCGAGAACGCCGCGATGTGCGTGGCGATGTCGCGGGCGACGGCGGCACCCGCCGCGTCGGTCGCGACGAGCACGCCGACCTGCGGGGGCAGGTCCTTGTTGACCTTGTGGAGGTAGACCTCGACGTGCTCGCCCGCGAGGCGCGCGACCCGGCGGACGACGACCTTCTCGCCCAGCGTGGCGGCGGTCTCGTCGACGACGGTCTGGACGGGGGTGCCGTCCGACTCGGCGGCGAGCAGCGCGTCGGCGTCGGCCGCACCCGTCGCGACGGCGGCCGCGAGCACGCGGTCGGCGAGCGAGATGAACGTCTGGTTCTTCGCGACGAAGTCCGTCTCGGAGTTGATCTCGACGAGCACGCCGACCTGACCCTCTCCGTCGGCCGTCGGACCCACGTGCGCGGCGACCAGGCCGTCGGAGGCGGCGCGACCCTCGCGCTTGCCGACGCCCTTGAGGCCCTTGACGCGAATGATCTCGAGGGCCTTGTCGGCGTCGCCGTCGGCCTCCTCGAGCGCCTTCTTCACGTCGAGCATCCCCGCACCGGTCCGCTCGCGCAGCGCCTTGATGTCTGCGAGCGAGTAGTTCGCCATCGTTACGTCCGTCCTCGAGTTCTCGTCATGCCGACGTCCTCGGCATGCCGGGTGCGGCGCGGTTGAGTCCCGCGCCGCACCCGTGGGGTCGTGCCGGCAGCCCTTGCGGGCGCCCGGCGTCAGGCCTGGTCGGTGCCCTCGGCGGGCGCCTCGGTCGCCTCGGCGGCGGCCTCCTCGCGCGCCTCGGCGGCGGCTGCCGCCTCGACGGCAGGAGCGGCGTCCTGACCGGGGACGACGGCCGACTCCTCCGGGCCCGCGGTGCCCTCGGGCGCCACCGGGTCACCGGCTGCGGCGGCAGCGGCCTCGACAGCGGCCGGCGCGAGCGCCGGGTCCTGCAGACCGGCCTCGGCACCGGCGAGGAGCTCCCGCTCCCACTCGGCGAGCGGCTCGGCGTCGACGTCGGCACCCTGCGTGGCGGCGGCACCACCAGAGTGACGCTTCAGCGTGCCGTCGGCGACCGCGTCCGCGATCACGCGGGTGAGCAGCTGGACGGCGCGGATCGCGTCGTCGTTGCCCGGGATCGGGTAGTCCACGACGTCGGGGTCGCAGTTGGTGTCGAGGATCGCGACGACCGGGATGCCCAGCTTGCGCGCCTCGTCGACCGCGAGGTGCTCCTTGTTCGTGTCGACGATCCAGACGGCCGAGGGGACCTTGGCCATGTCACGGATGCCACCGAGCGTCTTGGTGAGCTTGTCCTTCTCGCGACGCAGGACGAGCAGCTCCTTCTTCGTCAGGGACGAGCCCGCGACGTCGTCGAAGTCGATCTGCTCGAGCTCCTTGAGGCGCTGCAGACGCTTGTGCACCGTGGTGAAGTTGGTGAGCATGCCGCCCAGCCAGCGCTGGTTGACGTAGGGCATGCCGACGCGTGCGGCCTGCTCCGCGACCGGCTCCTGCGCCTGCTTCTTCGTGCCGACGAACAGGATCGAGCCACCGTGGGCGACCGTCTGCGAGACGAACTCGTAGGCACGGTCGATGTACGACAGCGACTGCTGCAGGTCGACGATGTAGATGCCGTTGCGCTCGGTGAAGATGAAGCGCTTCATCTTGGGGTTCCAGCGGCGGGTCTGGTGCCCGAAGTGGACACCGCTCTCGAGCAGCTGGCGCATGGTCACGACGGCCATGGCACGTCCTTCCGACGCGCACCGCGAGGTGCGCGCACTCGTTGCGGACCCCCCGGGCCCGCTCACTCGGTTGTCGGCGCGGCCGGCGGCCACGCCCCTGGTGCCACCCACCGTCCGCGCCGGGCACGGGGCCCGGACCGTTGCGGACGACGTCCTGCCGCCTGCGCCGGTGCCGCACCGTCCCGCCATCCGTGGATGATCGGGCACGAGCGAGGCGCCGGACGTGGACGACCGGGGTCGTGGCACGCGAATTCGACCAGCACATGCCGGTCGTGGGACCAGGATAACGCACCCGCCGTACGTCCCGGACCGTGCGAGCCGACCACAGGCCCTCTCGCCGCAGGCGCCGTCCACGGCCCGCGGGGTCCGGCCCCGTCGGCCCCCGCGCAGGGCACCAGCCTGGACACGTGGACACCTCTTCGCCCGCCGCACCACGGGCCCGCTCACGCACCGCGGGGCACGCGCTCCGTCGCGGCGCCGTCCTGGCCCTCGCCGTCGCCCTCGGGGCGCCGTCGGCGGCGGCCGCGCCCCACGGGGGCCTCGCACCCTCGGCCCGCGACGTCACGGTGACCTACCGGCTCCCCCTGGACCCACCCGCGCACCTGCTGCGCCCTTTCGACCCGCCACCGCGCCCCTGGCTCGCCGGCCACCGCGGGGTGGACGTCGCCGCCACGGCCGGGGCGACCGTCGTCTCCCCCGCGGCGGGCGTCGTGACGTTCGCCGGCGACGTCGCGGGCCGCGGCGTCGTCACCGTCCTGCACGCCGACGGGCGCCGCAGCAGCCTGGAGCCCCTGACGGCGACGGTGCACGAGGGCGCCCAGGTCATCGCGGGCGCCACGCTCGGCACGCTCGCGGGCGACGCGCACGGCGGCACACCGGGCGGGCCCGCGCTGCACTGGGGCGTCCGCGTGGGCGACCGCTACGTCGACCCGTGGCTCCTGCTGCCCGGCACGGGTCCGATCGTGCTGCTCCCTGCCGGGTGACGGGGGCCGTCAGGCGCGCTCGGCGTCCAGCAGGCGCGCACGCAGGCGCGCCATGGAGGCCGTGTGGATCTGCGAGATGCGCGACTCGGTCACACCCAGGACGCGACCGATCTCGGCCAGCGTCATGCCCTCGTAGTAGTAGAGGACGACGACGAGGCGCTCCCGCTCGCCGAGGCACTCGATCGCCCTGGCGAGGAGGTACTTGGTCTCCTGCGCCTCGACCGAGCCTGCCGGGTCCTCCGCGCGACGGTCCCCGAGGGTGTCGGCGAGCGTCGCGGCACCGGGCCGGTCGTCGCTGCCGGCGAGCATCTCGTCGAGCGCCGCGATGTTGACGGCCGCGAGCTGCGAGCAGACCGCGCGCAGCTCGCTGACGGGCAGCTCCAGGCGCTCGGCGACCTCCGCCTCCGTGGGCGCCCGGTGGAGGGATGCCTCGAGCTCCCCGTACGCGCGGTCGACGGCGCGTGCCTTGGTGCGGACCGAGCGCGGGACCCAGTCCATCGCGCGCAGCTCGTCGATGATGGCGCCGCGGATCCGCGAGGAGGCGTACGACTCGAACTTCACGGCGCGGTCGGTGCGGTACTTCTCGATCGCGTCGAGCAGCCCGAACATGCCGTACGACACGAGGTCCGCGTGCTCGACGGTCGACGGCAGGCGCATCCCGAGACGCCCCGCGACGGCGGTGACGAGGGGCACGTAGTGCAGGATCAGCCGCTCGCGCGCCTGGCTGCAGTGCGTGGCGGCGAACTCCTCCCACGCGTCGTCGACGGGCGACACCGCACGCGCGACCTCCAGCGGGTCGGCCGGTGCGACCTCGTCGCCGGCGGTACCGGGGGTGACGGCGGGAGCGGTCCGCTGCTGCGGGATGACGCCGACGGGCGCCGTCCCGGGGCGGTGACCACGCAGCGCGACCTGCGCGGCGTGGTCGGCGAGGGCGTCGTGCAGGACCGTCATCGTCGGATCCGTCTCTGTGCGGGTCGTGCTGGTCATCGGGCGAAAGGAGGGGGTCACCCTCCGGGTCGTCGTCATGGGTGCCTCATGCCCGCGGGTGTGCGAGCTGGAAGGCCGAACGGAGCCGGTCGGCGGACACGTGCGTGTACCGCTGGGTGGTCGACAGGCTGGCGTGGCCGAGGATCTCCTGCACCGTGCGCAGGTCCGACCCGCCCTCGAGCAGGTGCGTCGCGGCCGTGTGACGCAACGCGTGCGGCGCGACGTCGTCGACGCCGACGAGCGCGGCCAGCTGGTGCACGACGGTGCGCACCTGACGCTGGTCCACGCGGCCACCCCGGCGGCCGAGGAAGAGGGCCGCCGGCGACCCGTCACGTGCGAGCTGCGGCCGCCCGGTCGTGAGCCAGGCCTGCACCGCCCGCGCAGCCGGTCGTCCGAACGGGACCACGCGCTCCTTGTCGCCCTTGCCGATGACGCGCAGCGTCAGCTCGGCGAGGTCGAGGTCGTCGACGTCCGCGCCGCAGAGCTCGCCGACGCGGACGCCCGTGGCGTAGAGCAGCTCGACGCACGCCCAGTCCCGCACGTGCACCGCCTCGCCGTCGGCCGCGCGGTCACGCGCCGCGTCGAGCAGGCGCGTCACCGGCTCGAGCGCGAGGACCGTCGGCAGCGTCCCCGCGGCGCGGGCCGTCCCCAGACGCAGCGTGGGGTCGGTCGCCACGCGGCTGGTATGGGTCGCCCACGCGAAGAACGTGCGGGCCGCGGCGGCCCGCCGGGCGAGGGTCGCACGGCTGCGGTCCGCGTTCGCCATCGCGGCGAGCCAGCCGCGGAGAACCGCGATGTCGATGTCCGACAGGTGCGTGGCACCGTGGCGCGCGGCGTGGTCCAGAAGGTGGTCGAGATCGCCGAGATATGCGCGGACCGTGTGCTCCGAGACGCCTCGCTGGGCACGCAGGTGCAGGGCGAAGTCGCTGCGCAGACGCGCGCGCTGCGGCGCTCCCGCGCTGATCTCCGCCATGTACATACCCCTAAGGTGACGGGCGCCACGCAGTTCGACAAGGCTCCCTGCGCGACCACGACCAATGGCCCGCACGTATTGGCCGACAATGTCCGATCCGGTGGCGTCGATTCCTACGAACGCCGCTTTTTTTCACCCGACCGGGCCTCTGTGCCCACCCCTGCGACCCAACCGGAACCGCGTCGGTGCGCCAGGCCCTCGAGCTCGAGCAGGCCGAGCATCGCACGTGCCTCCGCGGCCGACGTCCCGGCACGCGCGGCGACCTGCTGCGTGTCGCGGGCGACACGTCGCGAGAGCCCGTCGTGGACCTGGCGCGCCGCCGGCTCGAGGCCGTCGAGGGCACGCACCTCGGCGTCGGCGTGGCCGGGAGCCGCGTCGCGGCCGACGTCGCCCGCGAGCTCCATCACCTCCGACGCGTCCGTCACGCACACGGCCACGCCGTCGCGCAGCAGCCGGTGGCACCCGGCGGACGCCGCCGACGTCACGGGCCCGGGGACGGCGCCCACCGGCCGCAGCAGCCCTGCGGCGTGGTGGGCCGTGCTGGCGGCACCCGACCGCCACGCGGCCTCCACCACGACGGTCGCGCGCGACATCGCGGCGATGAGGCGGTTGCGCTGCAGGAACCGGCCGCGGGTCGGTGTCGACCCGGGCGGCACCTCGCTGACGAGGGTGCCGCCCGCCCGCACGACCTCCTCGAGCAGGCGCGCGTTCCCCGCCGGGTACGGCCGGTCGACGCCCCCGGCGAGCACGACGACCGTCGGCCCGCCGACCAGGACCGCCCCCCGGTGGGCCGCCGCGTCGATGCCGTAGGCGCCTCCGGAGACGACGACCCACCCGGACCGCGCGAGGTCGGTCGCGAGGTCCACCGCCACCCGCTCGCCGTACGTCGTGCAGGCCCGGGCGCCCACCAGCGCGACGGACCGCCGCACGCGGGGGTCCTCACCGCGCACCCAGAGCGCGAACGGGGCGACCGCCCCGAGATCGTCGAGGACCGCCGGCCAGGCGTCGTCGCCGGGGACGACCAGGCGTGCGCCGCACCGCGCGGCGACGGCCAGGTCACGTGCGGGATCGACCGACGGCCACCGGGCCGCCCACCGACGCACGGCGACCTCGACCCGTCGACGCAGCGCGTCGTCGAGGTGGCCCGTGCTCCCCGCCAGGACGGACCAGTCGGGCCGCCCTGCGGCCACCGCGTGCGCGACCCACCCGAGCGACGCCACCGCGCCGCACGCCTGGACGAGCGCTCCCGCCACCGCGTCACCGGGCTCGACGAGCGCGCTCCAGAACGCGCGCGCGGCCCGCCCGTCGTCCTGCGCGACGGCCACGTCCGTGCCGCTCATGCGCCGTGCCCCCGGGTCCGCAGCACCAGGGCGTGCGCCACGTCGGCGCGGTGCGGGGCCGCCCGCCCCTCGAGGTCGGCCACCGTCCACGCGACGCGCAGCACCCGGTCCGCACCGCGCAGGCTCAGGGTCCCCCGGTCGACGGCGCGGTCGAGGTCGGCCACCAGGCTCCGGTCCGGCCCCAGCCGCGCCTGCAGCTCGCGTCCAGGCACCTCCGCGTTGGTGCGCCACGTCGTGGTGCGCCAGCGCTCCAGCTGCGCTGCGCGGGCCGCCGCGACCCGGACGGCCACCGTCACCGTGTCCTCTCCCCTGACGTCGACCGCCCGGGCCGCCGGCACCTCGAGCTGCAGGTCGATGCGGTCGAGCAGCGGCCCGGACAGCTTGCCGAAGTACCGGCGCCGCTGCTCGGGACGGCAGGTGCACGCCAGCCCCTTGCCGACCGCGTTGCCGCAGGGACAGGGGTTCGCGGCGAGCACGAGCTGGAACCGCGCCGGGTAGCGCGCGGTCCCCCCGGCCCGGTGCAGCGCGAGCTCGCCGTGCTCGAGGGGCTGCCGCAGCGTCTGCAGGACGGCGGAGGTGAACTCGGGCGCCTCGTCGAGGAAGAGCACACCCCGGTGCGCGCGGGACGCCGCGCCGGGACGTGGCAGCCCGGAGCCGCCGCCGACGATGCTGGCCGGCGTCGCGGTGTGGTGCGGGTCCTCGAACGGCGGCCGACGCACCAGCCCGCGCCCCGGGTCGAACGTGCCGGCGACGGAGTGGACCGCCGTGACCTCGACGGCGTCGGCCTCGTCGAGGTCCGGCAGCAGACCCGGCAGCCGGGACGCGAGCATGGTCTTGCCGGCACCCGGGGGGCCGACCATCAGCAGGTGGTGCCCCCCGGCGGCCGCGACCTCCAGGCCGTAGCGGGCCTCCTCCTGGCCGAGCACGTCCGCCAGGTCCGGGACGATGCGGTGCGCCACGGCGGAGGCGACGTCGCGGACGGGCTCCACGTCCGGCACCTCGACGTCGGCGCCGTGGTGCGCCGCGACCTGCGCGAGGCTGTCCGCGGCCAGGACCTGCGCACCCGGGACGAGCCGTGCCTCGGCGGCGTTGCCGCGCGGCACGACCACGCGGGAGTGCCCGGCGGCGACCGACGCCGCGACGGAGGGCAGCACCCCGCGCACCGGCCGCAACCTGCCGTCGAGCCCGAGCTCGCCCAGGTGCACCCACGCGGCCACCGACGCGGCCTCGACCAGCCCCGCGCCTGCCAACGTGGCGACCGCGACGGCGAGGTCGAACGACGAGCCGGTCTTCGGCAGCGTGGCGGGTGACAGGTTCACCGTGATCCGCCGTGTCGGCCACGTCAGGCCGGACGAGGTGACCGCGGCGCGCACGCGGTCCCGTGCCTCGGCGAGCGAGGCGTCCGGCAGCCCGACGAGCGTGAACGCGGGCAGGGACGGCGCCAGGTGCGACTCCACGTCGACCAGGTGCCCCGCCAGCCCGACGAGGGCCACGGCGCGCGTGCGGCCCAGCACTCAGACCACCCCCACGAGGTGCTCGACCTGCGCCGCTCCCTGCCGCGGCAGGACGATCGCGATGACGTCGACGCGCACCGAGCGTGCGCGGACCTCGTGCTCGCGCAGCCACCGGGCGGTCAGGCGCCGCAGGCGTGCCAGCTTGCGGTGCGTGACCGCCTCGGCGGGGTGCCCGTAGGCCGTCGACCGCCGAGTCTTGACCTCGACGGCGACGAGTTCGTCGCCGTCGAGCGCGACGAGGTCGAGCTCGCCCTCGTCGCACCGCCAGTTCCGGGCCAGCACCGTCCACCCCGCGCGCACGACGAACGCCGCCGCCACGTCCTCCCCGTACCGTCCGACCGCGTCCTTCGCCCGCACGTCGACCACCTCCGGCACCGACCCTGGAGGGTGCGGACGCGGCGTGGTGCGACGCGAGCGCAGTCGGTGGACGAGGCGCCCGGCGACGGGGCTGTGGTCGGCTCGGCAAGGGCGCCCGGCAGGCCCGGGCGGCGCCGACCCGTCAGCGCGTGAAGCCGGCCTCGGACCCCAGGTCCAGCTCCGCCTTGGCGAGCTCCTCGACGTTGACGTCCTTGAACGTCACGACGCGCACGGACTTCACGAACCGGGCAGAGCGGTAGACGTCCCACACCCAGGCGTCGACGAGCGCGAGCTCGAAGTACACCTCGCCGGCTGCCGAGCGCACCTGCAGGTCCACGTGGTTGGCCAGGTAGAAGCGTCGCTCGGTCTCGACGACGTACGAGAAGAGGCCGACCACGTCGCGGTACTCGCGGTACAGCGCGAGCTCCATGTCGGTCTCGTAGTTCTCCAGGTCCTCGGCGCTCACCGGACCATCATCCCCCATCGCACCGTCACGGCCTGCCGCGCAGCGCCTCGTCCGGCAGCAGCGTGTCGGCCGCCCAGCCCGGCCCGCTGGTCACCACGGAGGGCTCCTGGACCGTCGGCAGCCGCCAGGAGCGGCGGTGCAGCGGGCTGGGCCCGTGCTCGCGCAGCGCCGCGAGGTGCTCCGGGGCGGCGTAGCCCTTGTTCTCCTCCCACCGGTACTGCGGGTGGTCCGCCGCGTGCCGCACCATGAGGGCGTCGCGCTCGCACTTGGCCAGCACGCTGGCGGCGGCGACGCTCGCGCACGACCGGTCCGCCTTGACCTTCAGGTGCACCACGGGGACGTGCACGTCGAGCGGCGGGGCGAACAGGTCGTCCTGCGTCCCGAAGAGGTCGGGCTGCGGCGGCGTCAGCCAGTCGTGCGAGCCGTCGAGGACCACGGCGTCGACCCGGTCCACCACGGACAGGACGGTGCGCAGCGCGCGGGTCCCCGCCAGCCGCAGGGCCGCGACGATGCCACGCTCGTCGATCTCGTCCGCCGACGCGTGGCCGACGGCACGCGCCACGCCCCACCGACCGAGCGCCGGGAGCAGCGCCTGGCGCGCCGCCGGCGTCAGCAGCTTGGAGTCCGCGACCCCCCGCGGCGCCGACCGCGTGGCGACGTCGACGACGACGACGCCGACCGACACCGGGCCCGCCAGGGACCCGCGTCCGACCTCGTCCATGCCCGCCACGTAGCGCAGGCCGGCCCGCAGCAGCGCGCGCTCGTGCCGCAGGTGCGGCGCCGGCCGCGCCGTCCCGCGCCGGACCGGGCGTGCCGCGGTCCGCGTGGCACCGTCCAGGTCTGCCGTGGTCATCCCGCGTCGGGCACGTTCGCGAACGTCTCGGACGGGTTGCGCAGCAGCGTCAACCGGTCGACGGGCCACACCGTCACGAAGGCGACGCCCACGACGTTGTCGATCGGCACGGACCCGCCCCCGGCACGCCCCTGGTTGTACCGCGAGTCGGCCGAGTGCTGCCGGTTGTCGCCCATGACCCACAGGGAGTTCGCGGGGACGACGACGTCGAAGGCCTTCTCGCTCGGCTGCGAGCCGGTCGCCAGGTACGGCTCGTCGATCGGGACGCCGTTGACGGTGACCGGGTGCCCGTCTCCCTCGCTCACGACGTGGTCCCCCGGCAGCCCGATGACGCGCTTGACCAGGTGCTCACCGGCGTCCTGCGGCAGCAGCCCGATGAACGTCAGCCCTTCGTTGACGGCCTCCGCGAGCGCACTGCGGGGCTGCTGGACCTCCGGCGCGAGCCACCCGCCCGGGTCCTTGAAGACCACGACGTCGCCGCGCTCGATGTCGAAGGGACCAGGCGTGAGCTTGCTGACCAGGATCCGGTCGTTCTCGACGAGGGTGTCGCGCATCGACTGCGAGGGGATGAAGAACGCCTGCACCAGGAACGTCTTGACGACCAGCGAGAGCACCAGCGCGCTGACGAGGATGATCGCGGTCTCGCGGACCCAGGTCCACGCGGTGGCCGGGCGGCGCCGCACGGCCTCGCGGTCACGGCGGCCGCGGCCGGAGCCGCCGCCTCGCTCGTCGCGGGGTCGCGCCGCCCACTCCTTGCCCGCACCGCCGGTCCCGTTGGCCCCGGTGGGAGCCCACATCGGACGGTCGGCACTCGTCGACGCGTGGGGCGCCCGGTCGGGGGACGGTGCCGGCCCCGCTCCGTCGGCTCGGAACTCGCTCACCGTCACACTCTGGCACGGACGCGCGCCATGCGGGTCGCCGAGCCACGTCGCGAGACCGACCTGGACGTCGGCTGGACGCCCCTCGTGGGTGCGCGACGGCGGGCGGCCACCCGAGGGTGACCGCCCGCCGCGGACGTGCCGGGAGACCGCTGCTCAGCCCTTCTTGGCCGGAGTGTTCTCGCGCTTCTCCTTGATCTTCGCCTTCTTGCCGCGCAGCGCGCGCAGGTAGTACAGCTTCGCGCGCCGCACGTCACCGCGCGTCACGACCTCGATCGAGTCGAGCGACGGCGTGTGCAGCGGGAACGTCCGCTCGACGCCGACACCGAAGCTGATCTTGCGGATCGTGAACGTCTCACGCACGCCGGCACCCTGGCGGGCGATGACGACGCCCTGGAACGCCTGGATGCGGGAGCGGTTGCCCTCGACGACCTTCACGTTGACCTTGAGGGTGTCGCCGGGCCGGAAGTCCGGGTGGTCGTGCCGCAGCGATGCTGCGTCGACCGCGTCGAGCGTCTGCATGTGGTGTCGCTTCCCCGCCCTGCCGCAGGTCAGGAACGTGATCGACGGGCGCACGCGCTGCCGGGGCAGGGCGGACGCCCGTGGTTCGGGTCTCGTTCGGTCCGGACCGGGAGGACGACCGCGAGGGCCGTTCCGGTCCGCGCGTCACGGGCGCTCTCCCCTGCGGCAGAGAGGCGGCGGACGCACACCGAGGAGTCAGTCTGCCACAGGCCCGTCAGCAGACCGAATCGCCGGGACCCGGCACAGCCGCCCGTCGACGACCTCCCACCCCGAGGCGGCCAGCACCTGCCGGTCGTGCCGGTCCAGCTGTGCGACGTCGAGGTCCGCGAGCAGGTCCGGCCGACGGTCGGCCGTGCGGCGCAGCGCCTCGTCGCGACGCCACCGCTCGATCCGCGCGTGGTGGCCCGAGAGGAGCACGTCCGGCACGTCGTGGCCCTGCCAGGACGCGGGCTTGGTGTAGACGGGGTACTCGAGCAGCCCAGCCGCCCCGTGCGACTCCTCGACGAGCGACGCGGGGTTGCCGACCACGCCGGGCAGGAGGCGCGCGACCGCCTCGACCACGACGAGCGCGGCCACCTCGCCGCCGTTGAGGACGTAGTCGCCCAGCGAGACCTCGGTGACGCGCCCGCGGGACGCGTAGTGCTCCGCGACCCGCGCGTCGATGCCCTCGTACCGGCCGCACGCCACGACCAGGTGCTCCTCGAGCGCCAGCGCCTCCGCGGTGCGCTGCGTGAACGGCGCACCGGCGGGCGAGGGGACGAGGAGGTGCGCCTCGGGCGTCAGGACGTCGTCGAGCGCGCGCCCCCAGACGTCGGGACGCATGACCATGCCGGCGCCCCCGCCGAAGGGCGTGTCGTCGACCGTGCGGTGCCGGTCGTCCGTCCACGCGCGCAGGTCGTGGACGCGCAGGTCCAGCAGGCCGGCCGCCCGCGCCTTGCCCACCAGCGAGAGCTCCAGCGGCGCCAGGTACTCCGGGAAGATCGAGACGACGTCGACGCGCACGGCTCAGGCCCCGGTCCCGGCGTCGTCGCCGCGCGTCTCGTCGCTCACCACGAGGTTCGCGGCGTCGGCGGCCAGCAGCCCGCCCGGCGGGTCGAGCACGACGCGTCCGGCGGCGACGTCCACGACGGGCACGATGGCCTCGACGAACGGGACGAGGGTCCGTGCGCCGTCCGGCTCGCGCAGGACGAGGACGTCGTGCGCCGGCAGGTGCTCGAGCCCGACGACCTCGCCCAGGACCCGGCCGTCCGCCGCGTGCTCCGCCCGCAGCCCGACGAGCTCGTGGGGGTACCAGCCGTCGTCGTCGGCCGGGTCCTCGTCGCTCTCGACGAGCAACGAGACGCCGCGCAGCGTCTCGGCGGCCGTGCGGTCGCCCGCCTGCGCGAACGTGGCGTACCAACGCCCCTGCGACTCGCGCAGGTGGGTGATCTCCAGCGGCCCGGCGGCCGCGGGCTCGGTGGCGAAGCGCGCACCCACCACGAACCGCAGCTCGGGCACGTCGGTGCGCACGTCGAGGGCGACCTCTCCGCGCAGCCCGTGCGGGCGTCCGATACGGGCGACGGTCAGCAGCATGGTCACTCCCTCCCCCGACGTGTCGGGGACGACGACGGCCCGGTCCCGCGAGGGACCGGGCCGTCCACGGCTCGGTTGGCGTGCCCGGCTCAGCGCCGGTCGACGTCCACGACGTCGACGCGCACGGCACCGTCGGGCGACAGCGCCCCGACCACCGTGCGCAGCGCGCGGGCGGTGCGGCCGCCGCGACCGATGACGCGGCCGAGGTCCTCGGGGTGCACGCGCACCTCGAGCATCTCGCCGCGGCGCAGGGACGAGGCACGCACGTGCACGTCGTCCGGGTGGTCGACGATGCCGCGCACCAGGTGCTCGAGCGCGTCGGCGAGCATCAGGCCTGCTCGTCCTCGGCGGGAGCCGACGCCTCGGCGGGCTCCGACGTGGCGGCCTTCTTCTCCGACGCCTTCGCCTTGACCTTCTCGGCGTCCAGCGCGGCGGCCTCGACGGCGGCCTTCGGGTCGGCCTTGGGGGCCTTGGTCCGCAGCGTGCCCTCGGCACCCGGCAGGCCCTTGAACTTCTGCCAGTCACCCGTGATCTTCAGCAGGACGAGGACCTGCTCGGACGGCTGCGCGCCGACACCGAGCCAGTACTGCGCCCGCTCCGAGGTGATCTCGATGAGCGAGGGCTCCTCGGTGGGGTGGTACTTGCCGATCTCCTCGATCACGCGACCGTCGCGCTTGGTGCGCGAGTCGGCGACGACGATGCGGTAGTACGGCGCATGGATCTTGCCGATGCGCTTGAGACGGATCTTCGTAGCCACGAGGTGGTGTTCTCCTGATGTCTGCTGGGGTGGCCTCGCGGCGCTTGCCCGTGGGGTGAGCGCGCCGGTCAGGCCGAAGGACACGGCACCGGGCAGGTAGAGGGGCTGCGTCGGACCGAGTACAGCGGACCATTGTGCCAGACGCACGAGGGCGGACCAACCAGCCCGCTGCGCGGCACCGCCGGCGTGACGGGCCTTGTGACTGCGGGGTCAGCGCACCCGCACCCCGCGCAGCACCACGGCCCGCGGGGTGACCAGCGCGGCGACGTCCGTGCGCGGATCCGTCGCGTAGACGACCACGTCCGCGCTCGCGCCCTCCGCGACGCCGGGCACCCCCAGCCACGCCCGGGTCCGCCACGACGCGGCCGCGACCACGTCGCGCACCGGGATCCCGGCCCTGGCCATCTCCGCGGCCTCGTCGGCGATGCGCCCGTGCCCGATCGTGCCCCCGGCGTCGGTGCCGACCAGGACCCGGACGCCCGCGTCGTGCAGGTCGCGCACGTGGTCGTACCGGCGGGCGTGCATCGCGCGCATGCGGGCCGCGAACCGCGGGTACCGGGCCTCGCCCTGCGCCGCGATCGCCTCGAACTGCCCGACCTGCAGCAGCGTCGCCGTCACCGGCACGCCCGCCGCCGCGATCCGCTCGATGTGCTCGCGCGTCGCCCCGGTCGCGTGCTCGAGGCAGTCGACCCCCGCGTCCAGCAGGCCGTCGAGCGCCTCGTGGCTGAACGTGTGGGCCGTGACGCGGGCGCCCGCTTCGTGCGCCGCGGCGACGGCGGCCGCGAGCACGTCGGCCGGCCACAGCGGTCGCAGGTCGCCGTCGGCACCCAGGCCACGGTCGATCCAGTCGGCGACGACCTTCACCCAGCCGTCGCCGCGGGCCGCCTCCTGCCGCACCGCCTGCGGCAGCTGCGACGGGTCGGCCAGCTCGCGCCCGTAGTGGCGCAGGTAGCGCTTCGGCAGGGCGAGGTGCCGGCCGGCCCGCAGGAGCCGCGGCAGGTCGGGCCGACCGTCCACCCACCGCGTGTCGGCGGGTGAGCCCGCGTCGCGCACGAGCAGGACGCCGGCGTCGCGGTCGGCCAGCGCCTGCGCCTCGGCGGTCGCGTCGTCCACGGGCCCGTCGGCGGCCAGGCCGACGTGGCAGTGCACGTCGACCAGGCCGGGCAGCACCCAGCCCTGCAGCACGACGTCGGGCACGCCGGCGGGCCGCTCGAGCGTGAGCCGGTCACCCACGACCCAGGCCTCGCCCACCTCCTGCTCGTCGTCGACGACGACCGTGCCGCGCAGGTGGGTGATCACGCGGGGTCAGCGGCCCTTGAACAGGTCACCCAGGCCCGCCGGCAGGTCCGTCGGGTCGAACGCCGCCGGGTCGGCGGCCGCGTCCCGGCCGGCGAGGCCGAACGCCGATCCCGCAGGCGCCGCGGGCCCCTCGCCGGCGGCACGTGCCGCCGCCGCGCGCTCCTGCTCCGCGCGCTTGGCGGGGTTGCCCGACCGTGCGCCCTTGGCGCGCTTGGCGGGCGCCTGCTTGCCGCGCGACTTCTTGCCCCCCATGCCGGGCAGGTTGCCCATGCCGGGCATCCCGCCGGGCATGCCGCCGCCCTTGGCCATCTGGCGCATCATCTTGCGGGCGCCCTCGAAGCGCTCGAGCAGCTGGTTGATCTCGCTCGTCGTGGTGCCCGAGCCGCGGGCGATGCGGGCGCGGCGCGACCCGTTGATGATCTTCGGGTTCTGGCGCTCGCCGGGCGTCATCGAGCGGATGATCGCCTCGATGCGGTCGACCTCCCGCTCGTCGAAGTTCTCCAGCGCCTCGCGCATCTGGCCCATGCCCGGCAGCATCCCGAACATCTTCTTGATCGAGCCCATGTTCTTCAGCTGCTGCATCTGCACGAGGAAGTCCTCGAGCGTGAAGTCCTGGCCGGAGACGAGCTTGCCGGCCATCTTCTCGGCCTCGTCGGCGTCGAACGCCTTCTCGGCCTGCTCGATGAGCGTGAGCACGTCGCCCATGTCGAGGATCCGCGACGCCATGCGGTCGGGGTGGAACACCTCGAAGTCGGTGAGCTTCTCGCCCGTGGACGCGAACATGATCGGACGACCGGTGACGCTCGCGATCGACAGGGCCGCACCACCGCGCGCGTCGCCGTCGAGCTTGGACAGCACGACGCCGGTGAACCCGACGCCGTCGGCGAACGCCTGCGCGGTCGTGACCGCGTCCTGGCCGATCATCGCGTCGACGACGAACAGGACCTCGTCCGGGTCGACGGCGGCACGGATGTCCGACGCCTGCGCCATGAGCTCGGCGTCGACGCCGAGGCGGCCGGCCGTGTCGACGACGACCACGTCGTGCTGCTTCTGCCGTGCCGTCTCCAGGCCGGAGCGCGCGACCGCGACGGGGTCCGCGCCGGTGGGCAGCACGTCGTCGGCGCCCTGGTTGCCGGGGTGCGGCGCGTACACGGGCACGCCCGCGCGCTCACCGACGACCTGCAGCTGCGTGACGGCGTTGGGGCGCTGCAGGTCGGCGGCGACCAGGAGCGGCGTGTGCCCCTGCTCGCGCAGCCACAGCGCCAGCTTGCCCGCGAGCGTGGTCTTGCCCGCGCCCTGGAGGCCGGCGAGCATGATCACGGTCGGCGGCTGCTTGGCGAACGCGAGGTTCCGCGTCTGCCCGCCCAGGATCGCGACGAGCTCGTCGTTGACGATCTTGACGACCTGCTGCGCGGGGTTCAGCGCGCCCGACACCTCGGCCGACAGCGCGCGCTCGCGCACGGCGCCGGTGAACTGCCGGACGACCGGGACGGCGACGTCGGCGTCGAGGAGCGCGCGGCGGATCTCGCGGATCGTCGCGTCGATGTCCGCCTCGGACAGGCGACCCTTCGCACGCAGGTTCTTGAACGTCGACGTGAGACGGTCGGAGAGGGTGGCGAACAAGCTGGGCCTCGGGATGCTCGGAGGGACGGCTACGGACGTCCCAGGGTACCCGCCAACACCCCGCCGGCCCGGGCGGCCAGGTCGTCGACGAGCCGCGCGCGCCACGCGGTCCACGCCGACGGGCCCGCCGCGGACGCGTCCGCCTCCGTGAGCGCGCGCAGCAGCACCAGCAGGTCCGCGCGGTGGTCCACGGCGTCGAGCAGCCGCGTGACGGTCGCCGGGTCCTGCGGGTCGGCCGTCGTGGCGAGCTCCGCGAGCGTGAGGTGCTCCCGGACCAGACGCGTCACGTCCGCGACGACCTGCGGCCCGAAGCCCATGCGCGCCACGATCGGCCCGGCGATCCGGGCACCCTCGACCGAGTGGTCGCCCGCCCCGGCCCGCTTGCCGATGTCGTGCAGGAGCGCGGCGAGCAGCAGCGTGTCCGGCGCCTCGACGGCACGGCGGTCACGGCCCGCGCGCGCGACGGTCTCCACGAGGTGGCGGTCCACCGTGTGCCGGTGGATGGCGGAGCGCTGCGGGCGGTTGCGCACCCCCGCCCACTCGGGGATCCACGTCGTCGCCACGCCCGCGAGGTCCAGCGCCTCCCACACCGGCACCTGCGCCGGGCCGGAGCCGAGCAGGTGCAGCAGCTGCTGGCGGGCGGCACGGGGCCACGGGGTCGGCAGCGGTGGCGTGGCCTCGAGGCTCGCGACCGTCACGGGTGACAGGACCAGCCCCGTGCGCGTCGCCGTCGCGGCGGCGCGCAGGGACAGCACGGGGTCCTCGGCGGGACGGGCGTCGACGGCCAGGACGATCTCGCCGTCGTGCTCCACGAGGCCCTCGGCGATCGTGCGCAGCCGGGGCGGCGTGCGCCGCCCGCGCACGAGCATGGGCGCCCGGGCGGGACGCTGCAGCGCCTGGCGCGCGTTGCGCGCCGTCGTGTCCAGCGCGTAGGAGATGACACGGCCGGCCTCGGCGATGGACGCGAGCAGGTCGTCGCGGTCGTCGAAGCCGACGAGCGCCGCGACCTCGTCCTGGTCGGCCTGGAGCAGACGGTTCGTGTGGCGGCGGGTCACGACCTGGACGGCGTCCCGCACGTCGAGCAGGTGCGCGTACGCGTGGTCGACCGCGCCGTGCGGCCGGTCGGTGAGCCACGTCGCCGCGAGGGCCGACAGCACGACGGCGTCCCTGATGCCGCCGCGCGCCTCCTTGAGGTCGGGCTCGATGAGGTACGCGAGCTCACCGTGCCGGTCCGCGCGCTGGCGCGTCGACGCGAGCAGCTCGGGCAGGCGGCGGCGTGCCGCCGACCGCCAGTCCGCGAGCAGCGCCGACGTGGCGCGGGCGACGACCATGCCGTCACCCGCGACGGGCTGCAGCTCGAGCAGGCCGACCGCCGCCGGCAGGTCCTTCGACGCGACCTGGCGGCACTGGGCGAGCGAGCGCACCGAGTGGTCGAGGTCGAGGCCGGCGTCCCAGATCGGGTACCACAGGCGCTCGGCGAGCCCGGCGAGCTCCTCGGGCGAGCGGCCCCGGCCCTCGTGCACCAACAGCAGGTCGAGGTCGGACACCGGGCTCGCGTCGCCGCGGCCCACGCTTCCCACGACGCCGAGCGCGACGCCGTGCACGTCGCGACCCTCCGTCGCCTCGGTCCAGAGACGCGCGAGCGCGCCGACCACGAGGTCGGCGATCGCGCGGCGGCGTGCCACGCCGTCGCTGTCCGGACCCATCATCCGTGCGGCCAGGTCGAGCCGGGCAGCACGCAGGTCCCGCACCCCGGCGGGGTACGGGACCTGCGGCTGCTGCGGCGACCCGGCCGCGCCCCCCGCGGGCGGCCGCTCGGTCGTCATGTGGTGGCTGCGACCTAGAGCGCGTCGTCGCCGTGCTCACCGGTGCGGACGCGAGCCACGTCCTCGACCGGGACGACCCAGACCTTGCCGTCGCCGATCTTGCCGGTCTGCGCCGCCTGGACGATCACCTCGGTGACCCCGGCCACGTCCTCGTCCGCGACGAGCACGTCGATCCTGACCTTGGGCACCAGGTCCACCGTGTACTCCGCACCGCGGTAGACCTCGGTGTGGCCCTTCTGCCGGCCGTAGCCGCTGGCCTCGCTGACCGTCAGTCCGCGGACCCCGGCAGCCTCGAGAGCCGACTTCACGTCGTCCAGCCTGTGCGGCTGGATGACCGCCGTCACGAGCTTCGTCATCACTTCACCTCCGACACGACACGGGCGCCGCCCAGGTTCTCGTACGCCGTCTCGCCGTGGACCGCCAGGTCGATGCCACCGACCTCGGCGTCCTGCGACACGCGCCAACCGAGCGTGGCCTTGAGAATGAGACCGATCACCAGCGTCACCAGGCCGGAGAAGACGATCGCCACGAGCGCGATCACGATCTGGATGATCAGCTGGTTGGCGCCACCACCGAAGAACAGACCCGTGTCGGCGGCGAGGAAGCCGATCATCACGGTACCGACGAGACCGCCGACGAGGTGGACACCGACGACGTCGAGCGAGTCGTCGTAGCCGAACTTGTACTTCAGACCCACGGCCAGGGCGCAGAGCACACCGGCGACGACACCGAGGATGATCGACGTCACGGGGCGCAGCGCACCGGCGGCCGGCGTGATGGCGACCAGACCCGCGACGATGCCCGAGGCGGCACCGAGCGACGTCGCGTGCCCGTCACGGAACTTCTCCGTCAGCAGCCACGCGAGCATCGCCGCGGCGGTGCAGGTCGTCGTGTTGACCCACGCGAGGCCTGCGGTCTCGTTCGCGCCGAACGCCGAGCCGGCGTTGAAGCCGAACCAGCCGAACCACAGCAGGGCGGCACCGAGCATGACGAACGGCAGGTTGTGCGGGCGCATCGCCTCGGTGCCGAAGCCCTTGCGCTTGCCGACGATGAGCGCCAGCACGAGGGCGGCGACACCGGCGTTGATGTGGACGACCGTGCCACCGGCGAAGTCGATCGGCGTGGTGTTCGCGACGCCGTCCGTGGTGCCGAACATCGCGGCGGCGATCGAGCCCTCGGCGCCGGACAGCTGGCCGCCGCCCCACACCATGTGCGCCATCGGGAAGTAGCCGACCGTCACCCAGACGGCGACGAACGCGAGCCACGTCCCGAACTTCGTCCGGTCGGCCAGCGCACCGCTGATCAGCGCGACCGTGATGATCGCGAACGTCACCTGGAAGGCGACGTCGATCACCTGCGGGTAGTTGCCGAGCGGGCTGGCGACCGCCTCACCGGCCGCGTCGAACATCGTGCCGCTGAGGCCGAACTGGTCGAACGGGTTGCCGAAGACCCCGGCGACGCTCGAGCCGTACGACATCGACCAGCCCCACAGCACGTAGATGACGGCGACCACGCCGATGGCGCCGAACGACATCATCATCATGTTCAGGACCGACTTGCCCCTGACCATGCCCCCGTAGAAGAACGCCAGTCCTGGCGTCATCAGGAGCACGAGGGATGCTGACGTCAGCATCCAGGCTGCGGCTCCGGTGTCCCACTCCATGTCTGCACTCCCCTCGCCAGCCGGGCGGCCGGACGGGGACAACTGTGGAGCGAGGTGGTTTCGCAGGACCGGCACGCCGGTTACGCACGTGTGACAGCCGACCCCGCCGCGTAAACGTTGGGTTTCGTGCTGGGCGTATGTCCAGTGCGCAGGACGCCGCGTCCCGGTGCGTGGGCACGCCCGGGACGCGGCGTCGCTCCGCCGGCCGGCGGGTCAGCCCTGCAGCAGCCCGTCGACGAACGCCTCGGGGTCGAACGGCGCCAGGTCGTCCGGCCCCTCGCCGAGGCCGACGAGCTTGACGGGCACGCCGAGCTCGCGCTGCACCGCCACGACGATGCCGCCCTTGGCGGTGCCGTCGAGCTTGGTCAGCACGATGCCGGTGACGCCGGCCACCTCGGCGAAGACGCGCGCCTGGTTGAGCCCGTTCTGCCCGGTGGTCGCGTCGAGCACGAGCAGCACCTCGGACAGCGGTGCGGTGCGCGTGATGACCCGCGTGATCTTGCCGAGCTCGTCCATCAGGCCGGCCTTGTTCTGCAGCCGCCCGGCCGTGTCCACCAGGACGACGTCCGCACCGTCCGTCACGCCGGTGCGCACGGCGTCGAAGGCCACGGCCGCCGGGTCCGCGCCGTCGCGGTCCGAGCGCACCGTGGGCACACCCACGCGCGAGCCCCATGTCTGGAGCTGGTCCGCGGCCGCGGCCCGGAACGTGTCGGCGGCACCGAGGACGACGCTGCTGCCGTCGGCGACCAGGACGCGGGCGAGCTTGCCGACCGTCGTCGTCTTGCCGGTGCCGTTGACGCCGACCACCAGCACGACGGCGGGCAGCCGCTGCCCGTCCTCCCCCGTGGTCGGCGTCGTCCGCAGCGTCCGGTCGAGGGACGGGTCGACGAGCGCCAGCAGCTGCTCGCGGAGCACCGCGCGGGCCTGCTCGCCGTCCCGCAGACCCTCCACGCGCACGCGGGTGCGCAGCGCGTCGATCAGCTCGTCCGTCGGGCCGGCGCCGACGTCGGCGAGCAGGAGCGTCTCCTCCAGCTCGTCCCAGTCGTCCTCGGTGAGGTGGTCGCGCGAGAGCACGCCCAGCAGGCGGGTCCCCAGCGGCGACCCCGACCGCGCGAGCCGGTCGCGCAGCCGGCGCAGGCGCCCGGCGGTGGGCGCGGGCGTCTCCAGCGGCGGCGCCGCGAGGTCCTCGGGCACGTGCACGACGTCCGGCGTCGGCACGGGCGTGACGTCCGGCGTCGCCACGGCACCCGGGTGCTCGGCCACCGCGGTGCCGGAGCCCGTCGGGCCGGTGGGCACCTCGTCAGCGGCGGGCGGGGGCGGGGTGTGCGTGCGACGGCGGCGCACCTGCACGGCGGCGACGGCACCCGCGGCGAGCACGGGCGCACCGATCAGGAAGGGCAGGAGGTCGTTGAAGTCCACGCGGACAGTGTGTCGGGCGTCGGGACCGGACGGCGACCCGGGAGGTCAGCCGCGCCTCAGCGCGTCGTGCCGTGCGCCTCGGCGGCGTCACGGCGCGGACGCAGGACGTGCGTGGCCCGCTCGCGCGCGAGCCGCAGGTCCTCCGCCAGCTCCTCGGGGTGCAGGTAGCCGTCACCCTCCGACGCGGTGGCGCGCAGGAAGTCGGCGAGCGAGAGGTCGACGGGCTCCGCGGCGGCGGCACGCGCCGCCTCCGCCTGCTCGGCGTCGGGGTGCTTGCGGCCGCGCCACGCCCGGCGGAACGACGTCAGCGGGCCGGCGCCCTGCGTGCTCGGGGGCACGACGAGGAACACCGCCGCGGCAGCGAGCAGTGCGACGAGGATCCAGATCACGATGGCCACGCCCTCATTCTCGGACGGCTCGGCGCACCCCGCCCGCCCACCCGCCGCACGCCGGGCGAACCCGCGCACAACCTTCACACCGCGTCACCCGGGTGACGCGGTGCTCCTCGGCACGCTCAGGCGGGTACGTCCTGGGCCATCCGCTGGCTGATGACCGTCGTCACCCCGTCGCCGCGCATCGTGACGCCGTACAGGGCGTCGGCGATCTCCATCGTGCGCTTCTGGTGCGTGACGACGATCAGCTGGGAGTCGTCCTGGAGCTCACGGAAGATCTCCAGCAGACGCCCCAGGTTCGCGTCGTCGAGGGCGGCCTCGACCTCGTCCATCACGTAGAACGGGCTCGGCCGTGCCTTGAAAAGATCGCGACGAGCAGCGCGACGGCCGTCAGCGAGCGCTCCCCACCCGACAGCAGCGACAGGCGCTTGACCTTCTTGCCCGCCGGACGCGCCTCGATCTCGATCCCCGTCGTCAGCATGTCGTCGGGGTCGGTGAGCACCAGGCGGCCCTCGCCCCCGGGGAACAGCCGCGGGAAGACGACGTCGAACGCCGCCGCGGTGTCGCGGTAGGCGTCCGAGAAGACCTGCTCCACGCGCTGGTCGATGTCCTTGACGATCTCCAGGAGGTCCGCCCGCGACCTCTTGAGGTCCGCGAGCTGCTCGACGAGGAACTGGTGCCGCTCCTCGAGCGCGGCGAACTCCTCGAGCGCCAGCGGGTTCACCCGGCCGAGCAGCGCGAGGCCGCGCTCGGCGGCGCGCAGACGCTTCTCCTGCTCGGCGCGCACGTAGGGCACGGCCGTGGGCGCGTCCTCGTCGGGCTCCGTCCCGGGGACGGGCACCACGGGCACGTCGCGGTGCGGGCCGAACTCGTCGAGCAGGACCTGCGGGTCCAGCCCGAGCTCCTCGACGGCGCGCGTCTCGAGCTGCTCGACGCGCAGCCGCTGCTCCGCGCGCGCGACCTCGTCCTTGTGCGCGACGTCGGTCAGCTCGGCCAGGTCGCGTGCCAGCACGTCCACCCCGGGCCCGCACGGCGGACAGCGCGGCGTCCCGCTCGGTCCGCGCGGCCTCCGCGGCGTCGCGCTCGTCCGTCGCCCGTCGCAGTGCGCGGTCGAGCAGGGTGCCGGCGTACGCGGCCCCGGTGTGCACCGCGCGGGCCACGGCTGCCTGGCTTGCTCGCTCCTGCTCGCGGCGGGCGGCCTTCTCGCGCGCCGACCGCTCGGCGGCCGCCGCACGCTCGAGCGACTCGGCGCGGCCGGCGAGGGCGCGCGCCCGCTCCTCCCCGGTGCGCAGCGTCAGCCGCGCCTCAGTCTCGCGTCCCCGTGCGGCGGTCGCCGCCGCCGCGGCGGCGTCGCGGCGGGCCGTGGCCTGCTCGACGGCCGCCTCGGTGTCCTCCGGCGCGTCCTGGGCCGCGGCCAGACGCTGGGTCAGCTCGGCGAGGGTCGCGTGGTCCTCGGCCAGGGTGGTCCCCGCGGCGTCCAGCGAGCGCTGCACACGCTCCGCCTCGGCGCGTGCCGCACGCGCCGCGGACCCGAGGTGGCCGAGCTGCTCGGCGACGGCGGCGAGCGCCGCGTCGGACTCGTTGAGCCGCTCGAGCGTCGCGTCGACGTCCGCCTGCGCGGCGTCGCGGGTCTCGCGTGCCGTCGCCAGCTCGAAGCGCAGCCGCTCGGCCGTCGAGGTCGCCGTCGCGGCGGTGGCACGGGCCGTGTCGAGCGCAGCCTGCAGGTGCAGCGCGCTCGGTGCCGAGGCCGAGCCGCCCGACGCCCGGAAGCGGCACAGCACGTCACCGGTCCGGGTCGCCACGACGAGGTGCGGGTGCGCCGCGACCAGCGGCCGCGCGGCCGCGAGGTCGTCGACCACGACGACGTCGGCGAGCAGCGCCCGCACGGCGTCCTGCACGACGGCCGGCGCCTGCACGAGGTCGACGGCGCGGTCCACGCCGGGCGGCAGGTCCACGGCGGTGACGGTCCCCGCACCCGCCACCATGAGCGTCGCGCGGCCCGCGTCCTCGGTGCGCAGGTGCCGGATCGCGTCCACGGCCGCGTCGACCGACTCGACGGCGACCGCGTCCGCGACGGCACCGAGCGCCGCGACCACCGCCTCCTCGTCGCGCGGCTCGACGCTCAGCAGCGCCGCGACCGACCCGATGACGCCCGGCAGGCCCTCCGCGGCGAGCAGCGCGCCCGCGCCGTCCTTGCGGTCCAGCGACATCTCGAGCGTCTCGGCGCGCGACGACTGCTGGTCCCGCTCCCGCTCGGCCGCACGCAGCTGGTCCTCGAGCTCGGCGA
Organism: Cellulomonas wangsupingiae; assembly: GCF_024508275.1. Taxonomy (NCBI): domain Bacteria; kingdom Bacillati; phylum Actinomycetota; class Actinomycetes; order Micrococcales; family Cellulomonadaceae; genus Cellulomonas; species Cellulomonas wangsupingiae. The sequence goes on along the minus strand of NZ_CP101989.1, from coordinate 1,609,114 downwards.
CGCGGACCGTCGCCGCGTCCAGCGCCTCGGCGGCGGCCTCGTGCTCCGCGTCGAGCCCTTCCTCCCCCTCCTCGACGCCCGCGACCTGCGTCTCGAGCACGGTGAACTGCGTCGTGGCCTCGCGCGCGCGCTCCTCGGCGGCGGCCAGGCTCGCCCGCAGGCGCCCGATCTCCGCCTCGGTCGCCTCGACGCGGCTGCGTCGGGCAGCCACCTGCCCGGCGAGCCGCGCGACGCCCTCACGGCGGTCCGCCGCGCTGCGCTGCAGGTCCGCCAGCGCGCGCTCGGCGGCCGTCGCGGCCGCCTCGGCCTCCTGCCGCGCCACCGCCGCCGCCTCGACGGCGGCACGTGCGAGGTCGACCTCGGCCGCCAGCTCGGCCTCGGCCGTGCGCACGCGCTGCGCCTGGGCGGCGAGGTCGTCGGGGTCCGGCCCGCCGCTGCGCTCGGTGCTCACGGCGCCGAGCAGCCGCGCGCGGTCCGCGGCGAGCGACACCGTGCCGCGCACACGCTCGCGCAGCGACGACAGCCGGTACCAGACCTCGCCGGCCTCGCTGACGGCGGGTGCGGCCTGCGCCGCCTCCTGCTCGAGCGCGCCCAGCCTGCCGCGGGCCTCGGCCAGGTCGGCCTCCACCTGCTCGCGCCGCTCGCGCACGGCGGACTCGTCGGCGATCTCCTGCTCGAGCCGGGCCCGCAGCTGGGCGAGGTCGTCGGCGAGCAGGCGGGCGCGCGCGTCGCGCAGGTCCGCCTGCACCACGGCGGCCTTGCGCGCCACCTCGGCCTGCCGCCCGAGCGGACCGAGCTGGCGGCGGATCTCGGCGGTGAGGTCCCCCAGGCGCGTCAGGTTGCCCTGCATCGAGTCCAGCTTGCGCAGCGCCTTCTCCTTGCGCTTGCGGTGCTTGAGGACGCCCGCGGCCTCCTCGATGAAACCGCGGCGCTCCTCGGGCGTCGCGCGCAGCACCGCGTCGAGCTGCCCCTGCCCGACGATGACGTGCATCTCGCGGCCCAGGCCGGAGTCCGACAGCAGGTCCTGGATGTCCAGGAGCCGGCAGCCACGGCCGTTGATCGCGTACTCGGAGCCGCCGTTGCGGAAGAGCGTCCGCGAGATCGTGACCTCGGAGTACTCGATCGGCAGCGCGCCGTCGGCGTTGTCGATCGTCAGCGACACCTCCGCCCGGCCCAGCGGGGGGCGGCCGGACGTGCCGGCGAAGATGACGTCCTCCATCTTGCCGCCGCGCAGCGACTTGGCGCCCTGCTCCCCCATCACCCAGGCGAGCGCGTCCACGACGTTGGACTTGCCGGACCCGTTCGGTCCGACGACGCACGTGATCCCCGGCTCGAAGCTCAGCGTCGTCGCCGAGGCGAACGACTTGAACCCGCGCAGGGTCAGGGTCTTGAGGTGCACACCGGCAGCCTAGGCAACGCACGGCCCGGCGCCGCGCAGGCCCGGGCGTCCGGGCGTGTGCGCGGCGCGGGCCGGCAGCGGGTCCTCAGAGGCCGGGGAACCAGAGCGCGATCTCGCGGGCGGCCGACTCCTCGCCGTCCGAGCCGTGCACGATGTTCTCGATGAGCCGGGTGCCCCAGTCCCGGGCCAGGTCGCCGCGGATGGTGCCGGGCGCCGCGACCGTCGGGTCGGTGGCACCGGCGAGGGAGCGGAAGCCCTCGATCACGCGGTGGCCCTCGACGACCGCGGCGACCACCGGGCCCGAGCGCATGAAGTCGACGAGCGCCTGGACGAACGGCTTGCCGGCGTGCTCGGCGTAGTGCTCGGTGAGCAGCGCCTCGTCGGCCTGGCGGAGCTCGAGGGCGACGAGCGTGTAGCCCTTCGCCTCGATGCGGCGCAGGACCTCGCCGACGTGTCCGCGCCGGACGCCGTCCGGCTTGACGAGGACGAGGGTGCGCTGCGGGAGGGGTGCGTCGGGCATGGCCGCCACCTTAGCGGCGACGGAAGAGCGGCGCGGGCGTCAGCCGGCGGGGTGCGCCGCGTCCCACTCCGCGCGCTCGCGGTCGATCCTGCCGCCCAGCCGCAGCGCGACCAGCCACAGCACGACGAACACACCGCCGACGGCGAACATCATGGGCACCAGCACGCCGAACCCGAGGACGGCGACCTGCGCGAGCGTCCCGGCGACGTACCCCCCGGGCCGCCCCACGTAGCCGGAGAGCAGCAGGAGCACGACGCACGTCACACCGCCCAGCGTCCACACCGTCGCGGGGGGCGCGACGCGCAGCCCGTACGCGACGAGGGTCGCGAAGCCGACGAGGAACGCCTCGAGCATCAGGGTCGCCTGCGTGAACTGCGGCTTCGCCGGACGCTTCGGTCGCGGCGGGGCCGGCGGCTGCGTGCTCATCGCCCCAGGCTAGCCGCGGGCGCCGCCCGCCCCGGACGTGCCCGGAGGCGCCGGACACGTCCCTGCGCCGACGCGCTCACGCCGGTGGCAGCTCGCCGAACCCGCTCTCGACGTCGGCCACCAGCCGCTCCACCGCCTCGGACGCCTGCGGGCCCTGCGCGGTGATCGTCAGCACGTCGCCCTTGACGGCGCCGAGCTTCATCAGGTCCAGCACGCTCGCCGCGTTCACGCCGTCCACCTGGACCTTCGCGTCGAACGAGGCGAGCATCCGCACGATGAGGGCCGCCGGCCGCGCGTGCAGGCCGAGCGGGTTGCGCAGCGTGACGGTGGCATGCGCCGCACCGTCCGGAGCGGTCGGCGCGGCCGCGTCCCCGGAGCCACGGCCCGGGACCTGCGGGGCCCCGAAGGTCGTGCCGGCCGCCTGGGCGGAGTCGAGGACCGTCGCGAGGTCGGCGCCCCCGTGGGCCGTCACGGCCGCCGCGACGGCGCCCTCGACGAAGGGTGCGTCGGCGATGCGGACCCGCGTGGCCACCTCCGGATCGGCGAGCTCGAGCACCGACTCGGTCGTGAGGACCGCGGACCCGAGGTCGGTGAGGACCACGGCACCGCGGCCGCCGGCCGTCGCCTCCCCGAGGGCGGCGTCCACCCGGTCGAAGCTCGTGCCCAGTCCGTCGTCGTCCGTCCCGCCCGCGGGCACGATCAGCACGCCCGGAGCCATCTGGGCGGCGACCTGCGCCGTCCCCTCCGCGAGCGCTCGCGAGTGCGACACGAGCACGAGCGCCACCGGAGCCACCTGGTCCGCCACGCGGTCCCCTTCCCCGCGACGTCCGCGCCGCGCTGTCGTGCGCCGCACACCTTGGCGGGCGGCGGCGGTCCCGTCCGTCAGTCCGCGTCCGCGGCGGCCTCGGCGGCGGCGGCGAGGATCAGCTCGCTCGACCGCGCACCGGGGTCGAGGTGCCCGGCGGACCGCTCACCCAGGTAGCTGGCGCGCCCCTTGGTGGCGACGAGCGGCACGGTCGACCGGGCGCCCTCCTGCGCGCCGCGCGCCGCCGCGGCGAGCACCTGCGACGGGGGTGCCCCGTGGTCGGCGGCGTCCACGGCAGCGGCCACCGCGGCCGTCCACGCGTCGACCATCGTCTTCTCCCCGACGGTCGCCTTGCCGCGCGTCACGATGCCGTCGAGCGCGGCCTCCAGCAGCGCGACGACACCGTCGGGGCCCAGCTCGGTCGCGGTCCCGGACTTCGAGGCGCGCAGGTACGCCGTGCCGTAGAGAGGGCCGGCGGCACCCCCGACGGTCGACATGAGCGTGGTGGCGACGATGCGCAGCACGTCGCCCACCGTCGCGGGCGGCGGGTCGAGGGCGTCGAGCTTGGCCACGACGGCGCGGAAGCCGCGACTCAGATTCTCCCCGTGGTCCCCGTCACCGATCTGGCGGTCGAGCTCGACCAGCTCGTCCCGGTGCTCGGCGACGCTCGCCGCGCTCCGCCGCGTCCAGTCGACGGCCCACGCCGCGTCCAGCGTCATCCGCACCGCCTCCCTGATCCGTCGCGCACGTCCGTCACCACCGCAGTGCGGTGGTGCGCACGGGCGCGTCCCACAGCGCCGTCAGCTCGTCGTCCAGGCGCAGGACCGTGACCGACACGCCCTGCATGTCGAGCGACGTCACGTAGTTGCCGACGAGAGAGCGGGTCACCGCGACCCCGCGCGCCGCGAGCAGCGCGCGTGCCCGACGATAGACGACGTACAGCTCCGAGAGCGGCGTGCCTCCCATCCCGTTGACGAGCAGCAGGGCCTGCTCCCCGCCCGTGAGGCCGAGGTCGTCGACCACGGGCGTCAGCAGCTTCTCGGTGAGCGCGTCCGCGGACTCCAGGCCCACGCGGTGCCGCCCCGGCTCGCCGTGGATGCCGATGCCGATCTCGATCTCGTCGTCGCCGAGGTCGAAGCTGGGACCGCCGACGTGCGGCACCGTGCACGCCGTGAGTGCCAGGCCCATCGTGCGGACGTTGTCGACGACCCGCTGGGCCACGGCGGCGACGGCGTCGAGGTCGTCGCCGCGCTCCGCCGCGGCCCCGGCGATCTTCTCGACCGCCACGGTTCCCGCCACGCCGCGCCGGCCCGCCGTGTACAGCGAGTCCTCGACGGCGACGTCGTCGTTGACGACGACCTGCCGCACCGTGATGCCGTCGGCGTCGGCGAGCTCGGCGGCCGTCTCGAAGTTCAGCACGTCGCCCGTGTAGTTCTTGACGATCGTCAGGACGCCCGCGCCACCGTCGGCGGCCGCGATCGCCGGGGCGATCTGGTCCGGGGTCGGTGACGTGAAGACCGCCCCGGGCACCGCGGCGTCGAGCATGCCGACGCCGACGAACCCGGTGTGCAGCGGCTCGTGACCGGCGCCGCCGCCGCTGACCAGCCCGACCTTGCCGGGCACGGCGCCGCCGGCCCGGGTGACGAACAGCGGGTCGGTGTGCACCTGCACCACGTCCGGGTGGGCCAGGGCGAAGCCCTCGAGCGACTCGGCGACGACGTCCTGCGGGTCGTTGATGAGCTTCTTCACTCGCGTCCTCCCTGAGGTCGGCCCCGCGGGGCGCGGCGGCGCGGGCCGCCCGCCGGCGACGTCGCCGCTCGCAGTGCCCACCTTCCGGCGCGCCGGAACGGCCGTCAAGCCGGACCCCGCCCGTCGCGCCGCAGCCGACCCCCCGGCGACCTGCCGCGGACCTCCCGCGGCAGGTCCCGCGGCCCTGCGGGACCGGCCGGATCAGGCCCCCGGCCGGCCCGCGCACACGACGCCGACGCACTGCGGCTCGACGCCGTTGCCCCAGGCGACGTTGCCCCCGAGGTCGGTCGCCCCGGGCGCGTCGATGCCGACGCCGGAGTTGCGGACCGCGGTGTTGTCCCTCAGCTCCGAGCGCCCGACGACCCGCACCGCGTCCCCGTTGGTGCGGAAGTCGTTGGCCGCGACGCGGATCAGGGGCTCGGCGTCCCCGCCCGTCGCAGTGCGCGAGCGCAGCGCCGTGGCGTTGCCCCGGAACTCGTTGCCCGTGACCGTGGCGGAGGAGTGCGTGTCCACGGCCCAGGTGTTGTCGCGGAACACGTTCCGTTCGATCGTCGGGCCGAAGTCCCCGCCGTCGTCCAGCCAGTGGGAGGCGGACCAGACGCCGACCTCGTTGCGGGCCACCGTGCTGTCCGCGAGGCGTGCACCGCACTGCCACGTCTCCTGACGCAGCGCGGTCCCGTTCTCGACCAGGCGTGAACGCTCGACGTCCACGTTCCCGCCGTTGCAGTACACGCCGACCTCGTTGCCGGTGACGGTCGAGCGCAGGACCCGGACGTCGGAGTAGTCCGCCGCCGCGTGGACCGCGGTCCCGTTGTCCCGGAGCACCGAGTCGGTGATCACCGCGGGCGACATGAACGTCGCGACGCCGGTGTCGTTGCCGCGCAGGGTCGAGGACTCGACGGTGATCTGCCCGCCCAGCCCGCCGGCGATCGCGACCCGAGTGTCGGTCACGACGACGTGGGAGATCGCACCGCCGCCGTCGGGCTCCTCGCTCAGCACCCCGGCGTCCCACCCGCGGATCGTGCCGTTGCGCACCGTGGGGGTGGAGCCCCCGGTGACCGCCTTCCCGAGCCCTCGTCCCGGCCCGACCAGCGCGTGGCCCCCGAGGTCGAGGACGACGCCGTCCACGAGCCGCAGCCCCACGTCACCGTTGCGGCACACCAGGTCGCGGGTCAGGGTCGTCGAGCTGGTGAGCGTCGCGCCGCAGCGCACCGTACCGGGCGAGGGCGTCGGCGCCGCCCCGCTCGTGAGAACCGTGACCGCGACGGTCGCGACTGCGACGGTCGCTCGGATGATGACGCCCATGTCTGCCCCCCGGCATGTCGGTGCGCAGGTGCGCACGCGACGAGAATAGGGACAGACCGGGCGAAGGGGACACCCCGGCGCGGTGGCAGCGGAGGGTGAAACCGTGCCACCGCGCCGCGCGTCAGTCCCGGCGGAGCAGGATGCGCGCCGCGGCGACGAGCAGCACCGATCCCGCGATCTCGGCCAGGTCGTCGACGTCCAGCGCTCGGGACGTCGACGCCTGCGTGACGACGAACTCCGCCAGCACCGGTGCGCAGCGGCTCGTGGCCGCCACCGCCGCTGACGAGCCCGACCTTGCCGGGCACGGCGCCGCCGACCCGGGTGACGAACAGCGGCTCGGTGTGCACCCGCACCACGTCCGCGTGGGCCAGGCCGAAGCCCTCGAGCGACTCGGCGACGACGTCCTGCGGGTCGTTGACGAGCTTCTTCACTCGCGTCCTCCCTGAGGTCTGCCGCCCCGCGGGACCTGCCGGATCAGGCCCCCGGCCGGCCCGCGCACACGACGCCCACGCACTGCGGCTCGACGCCGTTGCCCCAGGCGACGTTGCCCCCGAGGTCGGTCGCCCCGGGCGCCGAGATGCCGACGCCGGTGTTGCGCACGGCGGTGTTGCTGCCGAGCTCCGAGAGACCGTCGATGACGACGGCGTCCCCGTTGCGGCGGAAGTCGTTGGCCGTCACGCGGACGACCACCGGGCCCCACTGCGGGTCCGTCGAGGTCCGGGTGCGCAGCGCGGTCGCGTTGCCGCGGAACTCGTTGTCGTTCACGGTCGCAGACCACTGCAGGTCGACGGCCACCGTGTTGTCGCGGAACACGTTCCGCTCGAGGAGCAGGCCGAGGCCCTCGGGGAAGGTGCTCGACGACGACACCCCGACCTCGTTGCGGCTCACCGTGCTGTCGACGACGTCCGCGCCGCACATGAACGGGTCGACGCGCACCCCGGTCCCGTTCTCGACCAGGCGCGCACTCTCGACGGTCAGGGACCCGCCCTCGCAGTCGACCGCGATGTCGTTGCCCCTGAGGGTGGAGCGCTGCACACGGACGGTGGTGTAGTCCGAGCCGACGACCACCGCGCTCCCGTTGTCGCGGAGGACCGAGTCGGTCACGGTCGCGGTGGACTGGAACGTGGTGATGCCGTAGTCGTTGCCGCGCAGGGTCGAGGACTCGACGGTCGCCGTCCCGCCGAGGCTGCTGCCGATGGCCAGCCGCGTGTTGGTCACCAGGACGTGCGAGATCGCGCCGCCCCCGTCGGCCTCTTCGCTCATGACCCCCGTGTTCCACCCGCGGATCGTGCCGTTGCGCACGGTCGGCGTGTAGCCGCCGGTCACAGCAGTCCCGAAACCCCGCCCCGGCCCGACGAGCGAGAAGCCCCCGAGGTCGAGGACGACCCCCTCGGCGAGCCGCAGGCCGACGTCCGAGTTCCGGCACACGAGGTCAGCGGTCAGTGTCGTCGAGCTCGTCAGCGTCGCGCCGCAGCGCACCGTACCGGGCGAGGGCGTCGGCGCCGCCCCGCTCGTGAGAACCGTGACCGCGACGGTCGCGACCGCGACGGTCGCTCGGATGATGACGCCCATATCTGCCCCCCGGCATGTCGGTGCGCAGGTGCGCACGCGACGAGAATAGGGACAGACCGGGCGAAGGGGACACCCCGGCGCGGTGGCAGCGGAGGGTGAAACCGTGCCACCGCGCCGTGCGTCACTCCCGGCCGAGCAGGATGCGCGCCTCGGCGACGAGCAGCACCGAGCCCGTCACGATTACGCCGGCACCGTGCTCCGCCTCGCTCTCGGCGCGCTGCACGGCCTGGTCGATCGCGTCGGGCAGGCGTGCCGCGACGTGCACGCGGTCCTCGCCGAACACGTCGACCGCGATCTCGGCCAGGTCGTCGACGTCCAGCGCCCGGGACGTCGACGCCTGCGTGACGACGACCTCGGCCAGCAACGGCTCGAGCGCCGCCAGGATCCCCTCGGGGTCCTTGTCCGCCATGACGCCCACCACGCCCACGAGGCGCGTGAACTCGAACGCCTCCGTGACCGCGTCGACCAGCGCCTCGGCGCCCGCGGGATTGTGCGCGGCGTCGACGAGCACGGTCGGGCTCGACCGCACGACCTCGAGCCGGCCCGGTGACGTCACGTCCGCGAACGCCGCCTCCACGACCGCACCGTCGAGCGCCGCGCCACCGGTGAGCAGCGCCTCCGTGGCGACGAGCGCGAGCAGCGCGTTGTGCGCCTGGTGCTCGCCGTACAGCGGCAGGAACACGTCAGTGTACACGCCGCCCAGCCCGCGCAGCGCGACGAGCTGCCCGCCGACGGCGACCTGCCGGTCGACCACCGCGACGTCGACGTCCTCACGCACGACCCGCGCACCGCGCTCGGCCGCCGCGGCCAGCACGACGCCCTCGACGTCGTCGGTCTGGTGCGCGAGCACCAGCGTCGCGCCGTCCTTGACGATGCCGACCTTCTCCCCCGCGATCTCCACGAGGGTGTCGCCCAGGTAGCGCTCGTGGTCCATCGCGATCGGCGTGATCACGGCGACCTCGGCGTCGACGAGGTTCGTCGCGTCCCAGCGGCCGCCGAGACCCACCTCGACGACCGCGACCTCGACGGGCGCGTCGGCGAACGCGGCGTACGCCATGACGGTGAAGACCTCGAAGAACGACAGCCGCTGCCCGCCGCGCTCGAGGTGCTGCTGGTCGACCATGTGCACGTACGGCGCGACGTCCTGCCAGACCTCGACGAACCGCTCGTCGCTGATCGGCTCACCGTCGATGCTGATGCGCTCGGTGACGCGCGTCAGGTGCGGGCTGGTGAACCGCCCCGTGCGCAGACCGTGCTCACGCAGCAGCCGCTCCACCATGCGAGCGGTCGACGTCTTGCCGTTGGTGCCGGTCAGGTGCACCGTGCGGAACGCGCGCTGCGGGTCCCCCAGCAGCTCCAGCACGTCGCGCACACGGTCGAGGGACGGGTCGATGTCCTGCTCGGGCGCCCGCGAGAGGATCGCGCGGTACACCTCGTCGGCCGCCTCCCGGGCGGCCCGTGCGGCCTCGTCCTTCAGGTGGTCCGCGCCACCTCGCTCGCGGCTCACGCGTCGGCCTGCACGACGCTCACGGCGACGTCGGCCACGTCGGCGGCCTCGATCGTCACGGACGTCGCCAGCGTCTCGGCGGCGACGAACTCGCGGTGCGCCTCGACGTCCGCCACGTGCGCCGTCGGGACCGTGAGCGTGAGGTCCACGCGGTCCGTGACGTGCAGACCTGCCGCCTTGCGCGCGTCCTGCACGGCGCGCACGACGTCGCGGGCGTACCCCTCGGCGCGCAGCGCGTCGTCGAGCGCGAGGTCGAGGACGACGACCACGCCGCCGGCCAGGACGGCGGCGGCCACGTCGGCCCCCGCGCCCTCGCCGACCACCGTCGTCAGCTCGTACTCCGCCGGCTCGAGGGCGACGTCCCCGGCGTCGGTGGTGACGACGACGGTCTCGCCGTCGACCCGCCACGCACCGGAGCGGGCGCCCTTGATGACCTGCTGCACGGCCTTGCCGAGGCGCGGGCCCGCGGCGCGGGCGTTGACCGCGAGCCGCTGCGTGATGCCGAACCGCTCGGTGGTCGCGGCGTCCGCCTCGACCACGTCGACGTGCTTGACGTTGAGCTCGGCGGCCAGCAGGTCGGTGTACGGCGCGAGCGCCGCGGGGTCCGGCACCGCGACCGTGAGCCGGCGCAGCGGCTGGCGCACACGCACCTGGTGCGCCTTGCGCAGGCCGAGCGCCGAGGACACCACGGCGCGCACCTCGTCCATCGCGGTGACGAGCGCCGGGTCCTCGACGAGGAGCGCCTCGCCGACGTACCCACCGCCGGCCACGGCGTACCACCCGCCCTCCCCCTGGAGGACCGGCGCGTCCTCGCCCGGCGGCTGCACGCTCACGGGCCAGTCCGTGAGGTGCACGGAGCGCCCACCGGTGAGCCCGCGCCACACCTCCTCGGTGACGAGCGGGGCGAGCGGCGCCATGACGCGCGTGAGCGTCTCCAGCGCGGTCCACAGCGTGTCGAACGCGTCGGCGTCCTCCGACCAGAAGCGGTCGCGCTGGGTGCGCACGTACCAGTTCGTCAGCAGGTCGAGGTGCTCGCGCACGGCCTCGCACGCGGCGGGGACGTCGTACGCGTCGAGCAGCTCGGTCATCCGCGTCGCGAGGTCCCCGGTGCGCGCCAGGAGGTAGCGGTCCATGGGCGCCAGACCGGCGGCACGCTCAGCCGTGACGCGCTGCGCCGTGCACCCACGGCCCTCGTCGGCCGCGCCGGCGTACAGCGTGAAGAAGTAGTACGTGCTCCACAGCGGCAGCAGCACCTGACGCACGCCGTCGCGGATGCCCTCCTCCGTGACGACGAGGTTGCCGCCCCGCAGGATCGTGGAGGACATGAGCGACCAGCGCACGGCGTCCGAGCCGTACTTGTCCCACATGAGGACCGGGTCGGGGAAGTTGCGCAGCGACTTGCTGGCCTTGCGGCCGTCGTCGCCGAGCACGATGCCGTGGCACATGACGTTGCGGAAGGCCGCCCGGTCGAAGATCGCCGTGGCCAGCACGTGCAGCGTGTAGAACCAGCCGCGGGTCTGGCCGATGTACTCGACGATGAAGTCGCCCGGGTAGTGGTGCTCGAACCACTCGCGGTTCTCGAACGGGTAGTGCACCTGCGCGAACGGCATCGACCCGGAGTCGAACCACACGTCGAGCACGTCCGGGATGCGGCGCATCGTCGCCCGGCCCGTCGGGTCGTCCGGGTTGGGGCGCGTGAGGTCGTCGATGAAGGGCCGGTGCAGGTCCGGCTCACCGGCGTCGTTGGTCGGCACGCGGCCGAAGTCGGCCTCGAGCTCGGCGAACGAGCCGTAGACGTCGACGCGCGGGTACGCCGGGTCGTCGCTCACCCACACCGGGATGGGCGTGCCCCAGTAGCGGTTGCGGCTGATCGACCAGTCGCGCGCGTTCTCGAGCCACTTGCCGAACTGGCCGTCCTTGATGTGGCCCGGGATCCACTCGATGCCCTGGTTGAGCTCGACCATGCGGTCCTTGAACTCGGTGACCCGCACGAACCACGAGGACACCGCCTTGTAGATCAGCGGGTTCCGGCAGCGCCAGCAGTGCGGGTAGGAGTGCTCGTAGGTCTCGTGGCGCACCAGGGCGGCGCGGTGGGCGGCGTCGACGCGCGCGAGCGGGCCCGTGCCGTTCTTCAGGTCGGCGATGACCTGCTTGTTCGCCTCGAAGACCTGGGTGCCCGCGTAGTCGCTCACCTGCGCGGTGAACCGGCCCTTGGAGTCGACCGGCACCACCGGCACGATGCCCGCGGCGTCGCACGCGGCCATGTCGTCCTCACCGAACGCCGGCGCGAGGTGCACGACGCCGGTGCCGTCCTCGGTGGTGACGAAGTCCGCCGCGAGCACCTGGTGCGCGTGCTCGTGCCCGGCGAAGTAGTCGAAGGGCGGGGTGTAGCGCCGGCCCACGAGGTCGGCGCCCGTCAGACGCGCGACGACGGTCGGCTCGTCGCCCAGCTCACGGGCGTACGCGCCCAGGCGCGCCGCGGCGAGCACCACGCGCTCCCCGGGGTGCGCCTCGCCGAACGGCGACCCGGCGGCCGGCTCGACGACGACGTACTCGACGTCGGGCCCGACCGCGACGGCCAGGTTGGACGGCAGCGTCCAGGGCGTCGTCGTCCAGATCAGCAGCAGCTCGCCGGAGTCCAGGCGGAACCCGACGGTGATCGCCGGGTCCTGGCGCGAGGCGTACACGTCCTCGTCCATGCGCAGCTCGTGGTTGCTCAGCGGCGTCTCGTCGCGCCAGCAGTACGGCAGGACGCGGTAGCCCTCGTAGGCCAGGCCCTTGTCGTACAGCTGCTTGAACGCCCAGATCACCGACTCCATGAAGGACGGGTCGAGCGTCTTGTAGTCGTTCTCGAAGTCGACCCAGCGCGCCTGCCGGGTGACGTACTCCTCCCACTCCTTGGTGTACGTCAGCACCGACTCGCGGCAGGCCTCGTTGAACGCGGCGATGCCCATCTCGTCGATCTGCGACTTGTCGGTGATGCCGAGCCTGCGCTCGGCCTCGAGCTCGGCGGGCAGGCCGTGGGTGTCCCAGCCGAAGCGCCGCTCCACGTGCTTGCCGCGCATCGTCTGGTAGCGCGGGACGACGTCCTTGGCGTACCCGGTCAGCAGGTGGCCGTAGTGCGGCAGGCCGTTGGCGAACGGCGGGCCGTCGTAGAAGACGTACTCGTTGTCGCCGTTCTCGCCCGTCGGGCGCAGCGCCACCGAGGCGCGGAACGTGTCGTCCGTCTCCCAGTACCGCAGCACGTCCTGCTCGAGGGCAGGCAGGTCGGGGCTCGGCGGGACGGTCGCGGGAGTGCCGGCGGACGTGCCGTCGGAGGTGCGGTGCAGCGGGTACGCCACGGTCGGTGCTCCTGGTCTCGCGCACCCGGGGGTGCGGTACGGCCACGAGGACGACGCCACCCGGACCGGCCGGGCACCACCGCGGTACCACCTCGCTTGCCGGGGACGGGTCCCCGGCCTCTCGCCTGCGGCTGTGACGGGCCTGCCCCGTCCGGTTCTACTGAGGACCCGCGCCACGAGGACGCGCGATCCCGTTCTTCCGGAGGCTCACCGGTGATGGCCGGGTCGATGCCTGTGGACCCAGCATAGCCAGGCGCGCGCGCTGCGCCCGGCAGGCGCCGGTGATTCGTCGCCGCCACGGCCGACCAGGCACGATCGGCCCATGACCACCGCTCGACCCGTTGCCCTGCTCGACCTCGACGGCACGCTCATGGACTCCGCCTCCGGCATCGTCGCATCGGTGCGCACCGCCTACGCCGCGGTCGGCCTGCCGGCCCCCGACGAGGCGACGATGCGCTCGTTCGCCGGGCCGCCGATCGCGTGGTCGTTCACGACGCACGGCGTGCCCGTCGACCTGGTGGACGCCGCGATCACCGGCTACGGCGAGCACTTCGGCCGCGAGGGCGTGTGGGACACCCGGGTGTTCGACGGCGTCCCCGAGGCCCTGGTCGCGCTGCGCGAGGCGGGTGTGCTGCTCGTGGTCGCCACGGCCAAGCCGCTGCGCTGGGCGGAGCCGATCTGCGCCGAGACCGGCCTCACGCCGCTCCTCGACCACGTGGTCGGCGCCCCCGACGACGAGTCGGAGACCAAGGGCGAGATCATCGGGCGGGCGCTGGCGTGGGTGCGCGGGACCGTCGAAGACGCCGGGTACCGGGCCGTCATGCTCGGTGACCGGGAGCACGACGTGCACGGCGCCGCCGAGCACGGCCTGCCCTGCCTCGGTGCCCTGTGGGGCTACGGCGGCGCCGAGGAGCTGCTCGCGGCCGGCGCCGTCGAGGTGCTCGCGTCGCCCGCCGACGTCCCCGGCGCGGTGCTCGCCCGCGTGACGGGCTGACCCGGCGCCCTGGGATGATGGCCGGGATGAGCCACGCACCCCTGGTCCTGCTGGACCTCGACGGCACCCTGACCGACTCCTACCCCGGCATCGCCGCCAGCGCCCGCGTCGCGTTCACCGCGCTGGGGCTGCCGGTGCCGGACGCGACCGCGCTGCGGCGGTTCGTCGGCCCGCCGCTCGCCGAGTCGTTCGCCCTGTTCGACGTCCCGGCCGACCGCGTGCCCGAGGCGATCGCCGCGTACCGCGCGTACTTCCGCGAGACGGGCATGTGGCAGAACAGCGTCTACCCGGGCGTCCCGGAGCAGCTGGCGGTCCTGCACGACGCGGGCGTGCGGCTGGCCGTGGCGACCAGCAAGCCCGAGGTCTTCGCCGGGCCGATCTGCGAGCGCTTCGGACTCGCGCCCCTGCTCGACGGGGTGTTCGGGGCCCCGCTGGACCACGTGCCGTCGTCGAAGGCGACGGTCGTCGCGGCGGCCCTGGACGCGCTGCGACCCGCCGGGCCCGTGCTCATGGTGGGCGACCGTGAGCACGACGTGCACGGTGCGCGCGCGTGCGGCGTCGACTGCGTCGGCGTCGCGTGGGGCTACGCGCAACCGGGCGAGCTCGCGCGCGCCGGGGCGCTCGAGGTCGTCCCGACGGTCGACCGCCTGGCCGACAGGGTGCTGGCGACGCTCCGCACGCCCGGGCGCGCCGAGATCAGCGCGCCGGCCGGACCGGCGGCAGCGCCGACCACGGGAACGTGATCCACAGGTCGGTGCGGCGCCACACGTAGTCCGGGGCGATCACCGAGCGCGGCTTGGCGTACAGCACGGCGGTCCGCACCTCCGCGCAGTGCGCGGACAGCAGCCGCTCGACCAGGGCGAGCGTCTCACCGGAGTCCGCGACGTCGTCGACGACGAGCGCGCGCAGCCCTGCCAGCGCGTCGGTGTCGAGCAGCGGGGGCAGCAGCTGGGGCTCCGGCAGCGTGCTGTCCACGCCCGTGTAGAACTCGACGTTCATCGTGCCGACGGCCTTGGTGCCCAGGGCGTAGGCGATGGCCCCGCCGGGCGGCAGACCGCCGCGCGCGACGGACACGACGACGTCGGGGACGTACCCGGAGTCCACGACCGTCTGCGCGACCTCGCGCGTCGCGGCGCCGAACGTCGTCCAGTCCAGCACCTCGCGCTCGGTCGGCAGGTCCTGCCCGGGTGCGGCCTCCGTCGTCGTCATCCCCCTATCGTCGCGCACGCGACGCCACCCGTCCGCGTGTGTCACCGTTGACGTGTGAGTGCCGGTACCGATTCCCCGCTGTTCCCGGGCAAGTTCTTCATCAGCACGGTGCTGGAGGCGCTCGAGACCAAGTCCACGATGGCCGGCGCCCTGGGCCGCCGCTACCTCATGCGCGCGGCGATGGCGGGCATCATCATCGGCCTGCTGTACGGCGCGCACTACGGCGTCATCGCGGCGTTCGACCAGGTCACCGTCGGTGACGGGACGCTGTACCAGCTCGGCCGGCTGGTCGCGGCGGTCACGTTCGGCTGGGCGCTGGTGTTCATCTACTACTCGCGCTCCGAGCTCCTCACCTCGAACATGATGATCGTCACCATCGGCGCCTACCACCGGCGCACGACGTGGGGCCGCGCGCTGCGGCTGCTCGGCCTGTGCTACGTCGGCAACTTCGTCGGCGGGCTCCTGGTCGCCCTGCTGGTGCGGTTCTCGACGCTCGCCGAGGGCGCGACGCTCGCGCAGATGGTGGCGTCGGTGGAGCACAAGCTCGCGTTCGTGACGGACGGACCGACCGGCTGGGCGGACCTCGTGGTGCGGGCCGTGCTGTGCAACTTCTGCATCAACCTGGCGATGCTGCTCGTCTACAACGGACTCATCAAGGACGACCTCACGAAGTCGCTCGTCATGATCGTGGCGGTCTTCATCTTCGCCTTCCTCGGGCTGGAGCACTCGGTCGCCAACACGGTGCTGTTCACCATCGTCGGGCTGCAGGAGGGCATCGACGTGGGGCTGGCCGCCGGCAACGTCGGGCTGGCGCTGATCGGCAACTTCGTCGGGGGCGGCCTGCTCATCGGGCTGTACTACGCGTACGTCAACGACGACTCGCGGTGGCTGCGCAACAACCCGCCCGCCTCCTGAAGAACCCCGCCACCACCGCTTGACCTTGACGTCGCGTCAGCTCCTACCGTGAAGCAGGTCCACACCGGAGCACCCGACGAGGAGGAGCGGTGGAGGCGTCCATCCAGGAGGTCGCGCGCCTGACCGGCACGACGAGCCGCACGCTGCGTCACTACGACCAGATCGGGCTGCTCACCCCGAGCCGCGTCGGCGCCAACGGCTACCGCTGGTACGACGACGACGCCCTCGTGCGCCTGCAGCGGATCCTGCTGCTGCGCGACCTCGGTCTCGGCCTGGCGGACGTCCGCCGCGTGCTCGACCGCGAGACCGACGAGGAAACGGCGCTGCGCCGCCACCTCGCCTGGCTCGAGGCCGAGCAGGACCGCCTGGCACGCCAGGCCGCGTCGGTGCTCCGGACCCTCACCGCACGACACGAAGGAGCCGGTCTCATGGCCGAGGAGATGTTCGACGGGTTCGACCACACGCAGCACCGGCAGGAGGTCGAGGAGCGCTGGGGCGCCGACGCGTACGCCGCCGGCGACGCCTGGTGGCGCAGCCGGAGCGACGACGAGCGGACCGCGTGGCAGGAGCGCTCGGCGACGCTCGCCGGGGACTGGGCGGCGGCGGCGGCCGCGGGCACCGACCCCGCGTCGGACGAGGCGCAGGAGCTCGCGCGCCGGCACGTGCACTGGCTGCGCGACGTGCCCGGGACGCCCCGCGAGGGCGACGCACCGGCCCGCGGGTACGTGCTCGGGCTGGCCGACATGTACGTCGCCGACCCGCGGTTCGCCCGCGTCTACGGCGACGACGAGCGGGGTGCCGCCTTCGTGCGGGACGCCCTGCACGAGTACGCCGCGCGTCACCTGTGACGCCGTGACCGGCGCGGCCCCGCGAGGAGCCGCGCCGGTCCGACCCGCGCCCACGGAGCCGTCAGGCCGGCGACGTCGTCGCCAGGTACTCCCGCCAGCCGCCGTGCTGCGTGATCTCGGGGTGCTCCTGCGCCCTCGCCCGGTGGTCGAGGATGCCGGGCACGAGGCGACCGTCCGCGAGCTCCACGGGCCCCCGGTACAGCCCGGCCGGCTCGCCCTCGACCACCCGCACCAGCACCTCGGCCGGCACGCGGTACAGCTCGCCATGGACGGCCGCCCCCTCCTCGTCGTCCGCGACGCGGTACATGCCCGGGTGCCGGCCGTCGACGGCGTGCACGCGGTACCGCGGTGCGGTCGTCGTCTCCGCCACCAGCTCGGCGCCGTCGAGGTGCGCGTGCAGCTCGAGCCCGCGCATGAGGCTGCCGTTGACGAAGAGCAGCTCGTCGTCCAGCGCGTCGTCCCGCTCGTGCCGCAGGCGCCACCCGAACGACGCGAGCAGCACGGCGAGCAGGACGTAGCCCAGCGTCACGGCCGGCGAGGCGTTGACGCCCACCTCGAGCGCGTTGACGAGCCCGAAGAACGACAGCACCGCGGCGATGCCGGACGTGATCGCCGCGGCGTACAGGCGGCGGTCGATCACGAAGCACGCGATCGCGCCCAGCAGGATGCCGACGAGGACGGCGCCCTGCCCGAGCAGCCGCAGGCCGTCGTAGACGACGCCGTTGGCGACGAGCGCACCGGTCCCGACCTCCTCCGCGGACGTGCCCGCGGCGGCGAGCGCGTTGTCGATCAGCCCGGTCGCCCACTCGGCGAGGCTGGGGACGATCGCCAGCACGATCGCCGGCGCGTACCGTCGCGGGTTGACGTCGAACGCCTGGGCGCCGATGACGAGGCCGATGTACAGCAGGACCGGGACGAGCGCCTGCATGGGGAACACCGCCAGGAACGTGCCGACCAGCCCGGTGAAGCACACGAGGCCGACCACGACGCCCGTCGCCAGCGAGTACCCGACGCGTCCGCCGACCGCCTTCCAGCCCGGGTGCCCGATGTACACCGCGGGCGGGAACGGCGAGCCGAGGAACGAGCCGACGACGGCCCCGAGCCCGTCCGCCGTGAGCACCTGCCGCGCGGAGTACCGGTCCCCCGCCGCGGCGGCGGACTCCACGTTGGTCATGCCCTCGGTGAAGTTGTAGATGCCCAGAGGGATCGCCGAGGCCAGCAGCGGGGCGATGTCCTGCAGCCCTGTGACGACGTCGGCCGACGGCAGCGGCAGGTGCAGCGCGAGGTCCGCGACCGACTGCGTGACCGCGCTCGGCTCGAGGATGCCCGACCAGCCGGCGGCGACCGCGGCCCAGGCGACCGCCGTCGCGACGAGCACCGCCACCAGGCCGACCGGCGCCCCGAAGGGCATGCGACGCCCACCGAGCCAGCCCACGAGGATGAAACCGAAGGCCACGAACGCGATCCACGGCGCCTGCCACATCTGCGCGGCCGGGCTCATCGAGATGAACGTGATCGAGATGCCCGCGAGCGCGCCGAGGAGCGCCGCCCGCGGCGTCCAGCGCCGGATCCACGGGCCGAAGACCGCCCCGAGCAGGACGATGCAGCCGATGATGAACGCCCAGGCCAGCCCCGCACGCCAGGCGGCCAGCGGGTCCTGCGTGCGCAGCAGCACCGGCAGCATGACGACGAAGACGACGATGAACGTGTGCGGCACGCTCGGCCCGTACGGCAGCGCCGCCACGTCGGAGCGGCCCTCCCGGCGGGCGAGCCGCCGGGCGAGCACGGCGTACCAGATGTTGCCCAGCGGCAGCGCGATGCCCAGGGCGGGCAGGATCCGCCCGTAGACGGTGTCGCCCGGGATCTGGACGACCGCCAGGCACAGGCCCGTCAGGACGATGACGTTGAGCAGGACGTTGGTGCCGAGGCCGAACAGGCCGTTCCAGTCCCCCGGGGTCCACCACGGCAGACGGCCGGGCGTGCCGGCGGGACGGTCGGCGGTCGACACCTCGCGTGCGGCAGTGCTCATCGTGGGACCTCCTCGTGCGTCGTGGTGCGCAGGGCGGTCAGGAGCGCGTCGGAGGTGGCGACCCAGCCCACGATCCCGCCCTGGGCGCAGAACATGTCGAGTGCGGAGCGGTGGAACTGCGGGAAGTACGACGCCGTGCAGTCGGACAGGACGAGGGACTCGAAGCCGCGGTCGTTCGCCTCGCGGACCGTCGTCTGGACGCACACCTCGGTGGTGACGCCCGTGACGACGAGGCTCGTGATGCCCCGGGCCCGCAGGATGGTCTCGAGGTCCGTCGCGTAGAACGACCCCTTGCCGGGCTTGTCGAGGACGACCTCGCCCTCGACGGGCGCGAGCTCGGGGACGATGCCGTGACCGGCGGAGCCGCGGACCAGCACGCGGCCCATCGGGCCGTCCTCGCCGATGCGCAGCGTGGGGCTGCCGCGGTCCCGCTTGGCGGGGAACAGGTCGGTGAGGTCCGGGCGGTGGCCCTCGCGGGTGTGGATGACCGGCCAGCCGCGGTCCCGGAAGACCTCCAGCACGCGGCTCGTCGGCTCGATCGCGCCGCGCAGCCGCGACACGTCGTTCCCGAGGGACTCGCCGAAGCCCCCGGCCTCCATGAAGTCGCGCTGGAAGTCGATGCACAGCAGCGCGACGCGGCGGGGGTCGAAGACGTAGGGGAACGGGTCGGCGGCCAGGGTGATCATCGGCTCTCCAGGTGTCGACGCGGGCGAGAGGGCTGTGGGCGTCGGGGGCGCCGGGCGGTCCCGGGCGGTCAGGAGCGTCCCGGACCGGCCCTCGAGCGCGTCGCGCAGGCGGGGCAGGGACGTGATGACGGCGCGTCTGCCACCGTCGGCGACGAACTGCAGCGCGGACTCGACCTTGGGACCCATCGAGCCCGGCGGGAACTCGCCCGCGTCGAGGTGCGCGCGCAGCTCGACGGGGTCGACCTCGCGCAGCGCCCGTTGCCGCGGTGTCCCCCGCCCGACGCTCACCTCATCGACGCCCGTGACGAGCACGAGGGTGTCGACGCCGACGGACGCCGCGAGCAGCGCCGAGGCGCGGTCCTTGTCGACGACGGCGTCCACGCCGTGCCAACCGTCCGCGGCGCGGACGACGGGGATGCCCCCACCGCCGGCCGCGACCACGACGGCGCCGGTGTGCACGAGCGCGCGGATCTGCTCGGCCTCCACCACACGTCGGGGCCGGGGGCTGGGCACGACCCGGCGGTGGACCCCCGGCGCGGTCTCGATGACCGTCCAGCCCTCGGCGGTGCGCGCCCGGGCGGTCGAGCTCGTCATCGCGGCGCCGATCGGCTTCGTGGGGAGGGCGAAGGCCGGGTCGTCGGCGTCGACCTCGACGTGCGTGAGCACGGCGACAGCCCGTGAGTCGAGCCCGCGTCGCTCGAGCGCGGAGTCGACGGCCACCGCCAGGAGGTGGCCGATCCCGCCCTGGGAGTCGGCCACCGCGAGCCACAGCGGCAGCTCCGGCAGGCCCTCGACGCTCGCGTCCGGGGCGACGAGCTCGCCGCGGCGCAGGATGAAGCCGACCTGCGGCCCGTTGCCGTGCGTGACCAGGACCTGCCGGCCGTCGCCGACCAGGTCGGCGACCTGGTCGGCGAAGCGCGCCGCGCGCTCCTGCTGGCGGGCGACCGACCCCGGCTCCCCGTCGAGAACGAGCGCGTTGCCGCCCACGGCGAGCAGGACGGTGCCGGTCATCGGACCCGCACCTCGTGCAGCGCGCGGACCGCCTGGAGGAAGACCCCTGCAGGCGCCTCGACGATCCCGGCGCCGATCTGCCCGACGCCCGCCTCCCGGTGCGCGATCCCGGTGTTGATGACGGGCAGCACGCCGGTGTCGAGGACCTTGAGGACGTCGATGCCGCTGGGTGCGCCGGCGAAGTTCAGGGCCGGGAGCCGGAACGCCGGGTGCGGCCCCAGCGTGATGCGCGCCATCGAGCGCGTCGTGTCCAGCGCGTCGTCGGGGGTGCCGCCGACGAAGAGCGTGATCGCCGGCGCCGCCGCCATCGCGAAGCCGCCGATGCCGAGCGTCTCCGTGATGGCGGAGTCCCCGAGGTCCGGGTTGGCGTCGGCGATGCCGTAACCCGGGAAGAACAGGCCGTCCGCCGCGTCCACGGGGGCCGTGAACCACCGCTCCCCCGTCCCGGCGACGCGCAGCCCGAACTCGACGCCGTTGCGCGCCATCGCGGTCACCAGCGTGGAGTGCTCGACGCCCACGGCGGCGTCCATGGACAGCTTGGCCGCGGCCATCGACAGGTTGAGGGCGAAGTGGTCGTTCTCCGCCAGGAACCGCAGCACCTCGACGCCCCGGTCCTGCTCCGCGACGCACGGCGCGAGACGCCGCGCGAGCAGGAGCGTCGCGGCCGTGCACCGGTTGTGCCCCTCGTCGCCCATGGTCAGCGACTGCGCGACCAGG
Source organism: Cellulomonas wangsupingiae (assembly GCF_024508275.1). Taxonomy (NCBI): domain Bacteria; kingdom Bacillati; phylum Actinomycetota; class Actinomycetes; order Micrococcales; family Cellulomonadaceae; genus Cellulomonas; species Cellulomonas wangsupingiae. Next base: position 1,588,081 of record NZ_CP101989.1, on the reverse strand, counting down.
GAGGTCACGTCCACCGACCCGCCGGCCCGCAGGGCGCCGTCCAGCACGGGCCCGAGCACGTCGCGCATCCACCGCAGCCGGTCGACGACCTCGGCGTCGAACGCGCCGAACCGCAGCACCCGCCCCAGGCCCTCGTTGAGCGACGCGTACGCCCGGCGGGCCCCGTCCTGCACGACGAGCACCGGCATCGACGGGGCCAGCACACCCGCCATCGGGCCGACCGCGCCGTGGTGGTGGCACGCGTCGAGCGTGACGCCGCCCGCCTCGATCAGGGCCAGGGCGTCGGTGGGCGTGCCGGCCCAGCCCTCGAGCAGGACCGCACCGATCAGCGCGCCGCGGACCGGTCCGCACATCCGCTCGACCTCGAGCGGCGGGCCTGCGTGCAGCAGCGTGCGTCCCTCCCCGAGGCCCGGGACGACGTCACGGGCAGGACGCACCGCCACGAGCTGCGGGCGCACCGCGTGCACCGCCGCGAGCGCGCGACGGTTGGCGGCGCGCGTGACGTCGTCGTCGAGGACGACGCCGAGACGTGCGGCCGCCACGTCGCCGAACGCGGGCGGGCGCCAGTCGAGCTGGACGACGTCCTGCGCGGGCACCCCCTGGACGACGGCCGGGAGGCCGACGTTGAGGACCCGCACGCCGCCGGCGATCACGCGGGCACCCCGCCCCCGGCGACGAGCGCGACGGCGGTGCGCGCCGCGGCGGCGTTGGACGGGTGGACGAGCACGCCGGCTCCCTCCAGGGTGCGGCGTGCGGCGTCGAGGCCCTGCGGGTCGCCGTCCGTGCCGCACACGGACGCGAGCACGACGAGGTCACGGCCGTCGGCACGCGCGGCGGCGACCGCCGTCCCGGCGGCCCGTGCCAGGGGCGTCGCCGGGTCGGCGGCGGCGCCGAACCCCAGGACGAGGTCGACGAGCAGGACACCGACGTCGGCACGGCCGCCTGCCGCCGCGACCCGCTCCGCGCGGGCGGACGGGTCGATCATCGGGTGCGGCCGGCCGACGGTGTACTCGTCGGCCCCGAGGTCGAGCACCTGGGCGTCGACACCGGCCCGCGCCAGGACGACCCGGGTCTCGGCGGCGAGGGTCCCCCCTGTGTAGAGGCCCAGCACGCCCCGCGCGGCCGGGGCCGGTGGCGGCACGACGGCCCCGACGTGGAGCGGCGCGCCGACCAGGGTCGCGGCGAGCCGCGCGCCGCCCTCGAGCGTGCCGCGCACGGGAACCGCTCCGTCGGTGTCGTCCTGCCCCAGCAGGCACGCCACCGCGGGCTTGCCGAGCCCCGCGAGCCGGGCGAGCAGCCGCTGCGCCACCTGCGCGGCGGGGGGCTTGGACACGACGACCACGACGGCCGTGGTGTCGTCCGTGCTCAGCAGGTCCAGCGCGAGGTCGGTCATCGTGCCGCCCACCTCGGCCGACAGGTCCCGGCCGCCGACGCCGACCAGCTGTGAGACGCCCGTCCCCGCGCGGTGCAGCAGGCAGGAGACCTCCTGCGCGCCGGTGCCGGACGCCGCGACGATGCCGACCGGACCGCGACGCACCGCGTTGGCGAACCCGAGCGGCACGCCGTCGAGGATCGCCGTGCCGCAGTCCGGTCCCATGAGCAGCAGGCGCCGGCGCACGGCCAGCGCCTTGAGCCGGACCTCGTCGGCCGTCGTCACGTTGTCGGAGAAGCACAGGACGTGCAGCCCTGCACGCAGGGCCTGCTCGACGACGACCGGTGCGTAGGTGCCGGGCGTCGAGACGACCGCGAGCGTCGCGCCGGGGTCGGCCGCCCGGCCCTCGCCGACCGTCTGCGGGACGGGCCGGCGCCGGCCGCCGCGCTCCGGCTCCACCGCCACGAGGCCCGCCTCGCCGGCGTCCAGCGCGGCCGCCACCACATCCTCGTCGAGCCCGCGCACGACCAGCACGAGGTCGTCGGGCGCCGGGGCGAGGCCGACGGGCCGCATCCCGGACCGTTCCAGCACGGTGAGGTTGCCGGGGGTCCCCATGACGGCACCGGCGCGCGTCACCCCCGCGCGGCGCTCGAGCGACGACGCCAGCGCCATGAGCGTCACGGAGTCGCGGTAGAGACGCGGGAGCACGCGCGCCGCCAGCGCGCCGGCGCTGGTCGTGGTCATGCGGTCCTCCGATGCTCGTCGGCGGGCCGGGCCGGCGGGTGGGCCGCGGCCGCGTCACCGAGCGCGCCGGCTCCCACGCCGGCCGCGAGGTCGAGCCCGGAGCTGGCGCCCCACGTGCGCGCCGACGCGAGCGCGCCGGGCACGAGCGCCGCGTCGGCGGTGGCGGCCACGAGCAGCTGGACCCGTTCGGCGACCTGACCGCGCAGCGCCGCCGCCAGGGCGTGGCGCGACAGGCTCGTCGTGCGGTGCAGGACGGCGGGCAGCGCGCGACGGATCGCCGCACCGGCGCGCGCGGCGGCGGCGTCGTCCCGCCGGTCGAGGCCCGCGAGCACGCCGACGACCGCGTCGTCGCCGCTGGGGGTCGACCCCGGTCCCACGCCGACGAGCCGGTGCAGCACGGCGCGCACGCCGCGCGGGTCGTCCCCGGCGGCGGCACCGACCAGGGTGCGCGCCCCCCGGCGTGCCGGGCCGGGGTCCATGACACCCCGCCCACCACCGGACGACGCCGCGACGAGCGCACCGGTGAGCAGCGCCCGGGCGGCGCCCGCGTCGACGGCACCCTTCGGCACCACCAGGTCCACGCGCGGCGCACCCTGCAGCGACGTCAGCCACAGGTCGCGGTTCGGCGCCGCCCCGGCCACCGCGCGCAGCGCCGGCCCGGGGTCGCCGGCGGCAGCCGCCAGGCACACGCCACCGGGCACCAGGCCGTGGGCGGCCGACGTCACCGGGACCAGCGTGCCGTCCGCCGTGCGCAGGACGACCGAGGTGCGTCCGACGTGGACGACCCTCGCCGTGACGAGGACGTCCGGCACGGGCGCGTCGGTGGCGAGCCGCGCCGGCCCGACGCCCGAGATGCACCTGTTCGTCATACTGTGACCGTAGGGATTGAGGCCCCCGCGCCGCTGCGTCCGAACTGGACGGCGTCGGGCGGCCGCGTCGTCCGAAGTGGACAAGGGGCAGCCGTGGCGACACTGACCGTCCGCGAGGTCATGACCCTGGCGCCCCTGCGGGGGACGTACGTGCTGGCGGGTGACTCCGGCATCGACCGGCTGGTCAGCGGTGTCAACGTCATGGAGGTCCCCGACATCGAGCCGTACATCAAGCCCGGTGAGCTGCTCCTCACCACGGCCTACCCCGTGCGGGACCGGCCCGAGAGCCTCGTCGGCCTGCTCCGCCTCCTGCACTCCCGCGGCCTGGCGGCCCTCGCGATCAAGCCGTTGCGGTACGTCGAGCGGTTGCCCGACCGGTTCGCCGAGCTCGCCGACGAGCTCGCGTTCCCGGTGCTCGTCGTGCCCGGTGACACGTCCTTCAACGAGGTCATCACGGCGGTGCTCGGGGTCGTGCTCGCCGAGCACGACCCCGAGCCCGCCCACGACGAGGTGATCCGCGAGCGCCTGACCGGCATCGCGCTGGCCGGCGGCGGCCTGGAGGAGATCGCGCGGACCCTGGCCGGCGCGCTGGACCGCTCGGTCGAGGTCGTGGCCGACGACGCTCTCGTCCTCGGCGGGTCGCCGCAGACACCGGCGGAGGACACGCCGGCCGCGCCGGGGCGACGCACGGTGCGCTGGGAGTTCCCCGTCACCGTGGCCGGCGTACGACGCGGGCACGTGCTCGTCGGCGGGCAGGACGAGCCGTCGCTCGCGCAACGCCGGCTGGTCCGCCAGGCCTGCTTCGCGGCGGGGATGCACATCGCCCAGGCGCTGGCGAGCATCGAGCTCGACCGCCGCCTGCGCGTCGTCTTCCTCGAGGAGCTCGTCACCGCCACCAGCCTGGACGCCGACGCGCTGGAGCAGCGGGCGCGGCTGTTCGGGTGGGACCTCGGGGGGACGTCGACGGTGCTCCTGGCCGCGTGCACCACGGCGCCGTCGGAACGGTCCCTGCAGTCCGCGGCCCGGCGCACGCTGGGAGCGACGGCGGTGGCGTGGCTGCGGGGGACGCAGGTGGTCGCGATCGCGCCGGCGCACGCCCGTGCGGAGGAGGCGTTCCGGGAGGCGCTCGAGCGCGCCGGCGCCGGCCCGACCGTGGTCGCGTCCGGCTGCCCGGCGCCGACGTTGACCGCGCTGCCGGGCAGCCACGCCACGGCCCAGGAGGTCCTGCACATCGCGGGCGTGACCCACCGGTCGACGACCCGCTACGCCGACCTCGGCTTCGAGCGGCTCGTGCTGAGCCTGCCCCCCGACCGGCTGCGAGACTTCGTCGAGGACCAGGTCGGGCCGCTGCTGCGGCACGACCTGCAGGTCGACGGCGACCTGTGCCGCACGCTCGAGGTGTTCCTCGGGCTCGGCAACGCCGCCGAGGCCGCGCGGCGGCTGTTCGTGCACTACAACACGATGAAGCACCGCCTGCAGCGCATCGGTGAGCTCCTCGGTGCCGATCTGCACGACCCCCGGACGCGCACGGCCCTCGCCCTGGCTCTCGAGGCGCACCGGCTGGTCGGACCGTCACCCGCGACGGGCGCCGCAGCCGGGGACGGCCGGCGGGGTCAGGGCAGGTCGAGCGCGCTCGAGTAGCGTGCCGGCTTGCCCTGCCCGAGCGCGCCCACGTCGCCGAGCAGCTCGAGCCCGACGGGTCGGCCCAGCCACTCGCGCACCGCGCGCACCGCCGCTGCGGCCGCCGCGGCGTCGCCCACGGCGCTCAGCCGCACGTCGCCGTCGGCGTCCTGGTGCAGGTGCCACGCGGTGAGCCCCGCGGCCTGCAGCACCTGCGTCGCGTCCACGGACGGGCGGGCGGCGCCGGTCGCGTCGAGGAAGCGCACCGCGGCCCTCCCCTCGAGGTCGAGGAGGACGGGCCGCCCCGCGTCGTCGGTGCCCAGCGCGGCGTGGTCGCCGGTGCGGTACCGCAGCAGCGGCAGGTAGGGGTTCTCGTCGACGGTGACGACGACCTCCCCGCGCCGGCCCGCCGGCAGCGGCCGGCCGGCCGGGTCCAGCACCTCCACGTGCACCCGGCGCGCCACGAGCGCGTGCTCGCGCCCCGCGTCGCACGCGGCCGCCACGGGACCCGTCTCGCGCAGCCCGTACAGGTCGACCAGCGGTGCGGCCCACAGGTCGCGGACCCGGCGGCGCACCGCCGGCGTCACGTGCGTGGCACCGTTGACGACCGCGACCGGACGCACGGCGAGGCCCGCCTCGGCGAGGTCCAGGAGGTGCACCAGCGGCACGCTGCTCGTGCTGACGACCTGCGGGTCGTGCTCCGCGAACCACCGCTCCCGGTCGGCGGGCGTGCGCCACGCGCCGACGTCGAGGTTCACGCGCGCCATGAGGGGCGCCGGGCTCCCGACGGGACGCGGGAACGCCGACATCGCCGACACGTACGTGAACGCCGCACGCTGGTCGACCAGGTTCACCAGCCCGAGGCGCGCCCGGTCGGCCGGCCACGACGCGCCCGCGCCCGTCACCAGCGCGTGCAGCAGCAGCAGGTCCGCGGCGACCGTCCGCGGGTGCAGCGGGACCCGCAGCGCCGCGCCCGTGCTGCCCGAGCTCGTGCCCTGCAGGACCCTGTCGAGGGGCACGTCGAGCGGGACGTGCGCCGCGAGCCCGGTCACGAGGTCGCGCCGCGTCACCGTCGGCAGGTCGCGCAGCGGCGTCGTCGGGCCGCTGCGTCCGTCCCGGGCGGCCGCGCGGTACCGCGGCACGGTGCGGTGCGCCCGCTCGACGAGCGCCGCCACCCAGTCCGGCGGTGACGGGCCGGCACTCGCGGACACCGGCGCCCGGCTCGCGAGGGCCGCGAGATCGGCCGGCTCCAGGCGGTCACCCGTCTCGTGCTGCCAGTGCGGCGCCGCCGGGTGGGCGCGCGCGTCGGCCACCCGTCGCAGGTCGGACTCCGGGAGGGTCGGCCAGCGCTCGCCGTCCGTGAGGGCGAGCGAGCCCATCGGCACGTAGTCCGCCGGCAGCCCGACGCCGTCAGTAGTTGGCATACTGCGCCGCCGCCTCCCGCGCCCGCTGCTCCTCCAGCGCCTTCGCCAGCTCCGCCGCCCGCTGCGCCTCGGCCGCGAGCTCGGCCGCCACGGCGCGCCGGTGCCGCGTGCTCACCACGCGCCACCCGTCCGCGGCGAGCGCCGCGTCCTCCCCCGACGGCAGCAGGCCGAGCACGGCGAGCACCGCCCGCGCGAGCTCCTCCCGGGCCGTCGCGTCGTCGGTCCAGGCAGCCGGCTCGCGCAGCGACCCCAGCTCCTCCGCGACGCGGAGCGCCACGGGGAGCACCAGGCGGCTGAGGCCACCGCAGCGGGTCGCGACGTCCCGCAGCCCGGCATCGGCCAGCAGGCCAGGGTCCAGTGCCACCCACCCGGTCAGCAGCGCGAGCGCCGCGCGGTCCGCGCCACCGAGCCGACCATCGAGGACGCGGAGCTCGTCGACGTCGACGACGCGGCCGTCGAGCAGCACGGCCAGGTCGGCCAGCGCCGCACAGGCGTCGGCGCGCGGGTCGCGCAGCGCCGCCGGGGCGGCCGCCAGGCGGTGCGTCACGACGGCCAGTGCGGGTCCCGGGACCGGCTCGGCCGCGACCACCGGCCGCGGCAGCCGCGCGTCGTCGCCCGTCATCGCCCCTCCCCCCACGTGGTGCGCGCGAACCGGCGCGCGAACTCGACCAGCGCCGCGTCCCCGGTGACGCTGTGCACGTCGTACCCCTCGGGCAGCCACTGCTGCAGCCGCGGCACGGCGCCCGCGGGCACGTCGAGCAGCAAGGACCCGCCGCCACCGGCCGCCTGCACCGCCCGTGTCGCGACGTCCCGCTCCATCCCGGAGCCGACGTCCGGGACCATCGACCGTGCCCCGTCGTCGGACACCACAGCGATGTGCGTGGGGCGCCTGGCCGTCGGACGGCTGGTCCCCTCGCCCAGGTAGGTGCGGCGCAGCAGCCACAGCGGGAAGGACGTCCCGCCGCCGAAGTACGCCACCACGGCGCGCAGCGCGGCGTCCGCGTCCCGCGTGAACCCGCCGGTGCCGGCGACCTGGTGCGGGCCGGACCACGTGGTGGCCTGCACCCGCGCACCGGCCCGCAGCGCCGAGAGCACGAGCACGGCACCGGCCAGGGCCACCCACGAGAACTGCCGCGGGTCCTTCATGGACCCCGAGGAGTCGAGGTACAGGTCGAGGTCCACCGGCTCGCGCCGCGGCTCGACCGGCTCGTCGTCCATGACGTGCCGCCGCACGGTCGTCACGCCCGGCACCACCACCGGCGACGCCGTGACGGTGCCCACCCAGTCCACGTCGGCGACGTCCTCGCCCAGCGACCAGGGCTCCAGCCCGCCGAGCAGCGGGTCGGGGACGCCAGGGCGCGCGGCGCGGCGGAACGGCACCAGGTGGGGCGCCGCCCGCTCGCGGTACCAGGCGACGGCGACGTCCTCGAGGGTCGCCGACGACCCGAGCGCCGCCAGGGTCGCGTGCAGCTCGGGCGGCAGGATGCCGCTGTGCGGCGCCCCCCGGCCGTCGGCACGCCCGGAGCCGTGCTGCGGCGTGCCGGCGTCCGCAGCTCCGGGCGCACTGCCGTCGCCGGGCGCACCGGCGTCGCCGACGTCCGCGGCGTCCCCCACGACCGCGGGGTCCAGCGCCGGGTGCAGGACGTCGGCGCCCAGCGAGTCGTCGTCCGCCACGCCGTACGGCACGCCGTCGAGCGGTGCCTCGTCGCCGCAGGCCAGCGAGCGGGCGCCCGCGAGCGCGCCCTCACCGGTCTCGGGCAGGTCGGTCGCGAGGGACGTGCGCACGAGCGCCGCGAACCCGCCGCTGCCCGCCACGGGGTCGCGCGCGTACGCCCGGACGAGGCGCGAGCACAGCCACGCCGCGTCCTCGCGCACGGGCACCGCCGTCCCGCACAGCTCGTACCGCGGCCTGCCCCACAGCAGCTCGCAGGCGCGCAGCACCAGGGCCATCACCGGGTCGCTCGCACCGCCGAGCGCGCGCCACACGGCGACCAGGTCGGCACCGCCCGTGCGCTGCAACCGGTCGTTGATCAGCAGGTCGCACCACAGGTTGGCGACCAGCGGCACGAGGTCGTCCCGGTCGACCAGGCCCGCGCGCACGCGTGCCGCGATCCGCACGCGGGTGCGGCCGTCCGCCGGCGCCAGGACGTGGTGGCCGACCTCGTGCGCGAGCACGGCCACGGCGTGGTCCTCGAGCCCCAGGCGCGCGACCTGCGCGAGGTCGACGTTCACCTCGACGGTGCTGGAGTCGTACCAGGCGAACGACGGGACGGCCGGGACGGGGCCGGTGTGCAGCCGAGGCGCGTGCATCCGCGTCGTGCGGCCCCACGCGCCCAGCGCGTCGGGCCACGCGGCACGCCACGGGTCGACCAGCGCCGCCGCCGCCCGTGACAGGTCCGGGCCCGCGGCGGTCACGCGGCGGCCCCCCGTCGCACCACGTCGAGCGTGCACGAGTGCGCCCGGGCGACCAGGAGAACGTCCCCGTCGTCGGCGGGCACCGCGCCCGTCACCTCGTCGTCCCAGGGCACGGGCAGGACGCGCGGGTCCGCGGTCGGCGGCGTACCGACCGGCGACGGCTCGTCCGCGAGGCCGACGAGGGCCGAGCCGTGCACGTCCGCGACCACCGCCGCCACCGTCCCGTCGACGAGGACCAGCCACCCGGTCGGCCCGCCGGCGGCGACGCGCGGCACCTGCACCCACGGCCCGCCCCAGCCGGCGAACCCGCCGATCCGCTGCACGACGCCCGGGCCCTCGGGACGGTCGGGCCACCACCACCGGTCGTCCCGGTGCCGCGCGAGGACGTCGCCGACGGTCGCGGCGGGGACGTCGAGCAGGGAGGCCACCTCGGGGTGCGGCAGGCTCAGCGCCGCGTCCAGCGCCGCCTGGCGGTACCGGACCAGCCCGCACCGCCACGCGGCGACGAGGAGCGAGGGCCGCACGTCGGCCGCCGTCGCCGGCACACGGGCCGCGGCGAGCCGGTCGGCCCACGCGTCCAGCACGCCGGCGCGCGCGACGCCGCGGGACGACGCGAGCAGCGCCGGGACCGCGTCGTCGGGCCACGCGCGGACCCAGGCCGCCAGGCGGGGCACCACCCGCAGCACGACCCCCCGCGGGACCGCGGCGGCGTGCCAGCGCCCGCGCGCCGCGAGCCCCAGCGTGGCGCGCACCACGGGCAGCCCGGCGCGGGGATCGTCGCCGAGCGCCGCCAGCACGGGTTCCAGGTCGCTCAGGGCCGCGCGCGCCGTCGCCGCGTCGACTCCCCACCCGGCCGCGTCGCGGAGCCACGGGTCGACCACCGCCGCGTGCTCCCGGACGAGGGCCGCGACGCGCGCGGTCACGTCGACTCCCAGCGCAGCCACCGCAGGTAGGAGGAGTACCGCTGGTGCGCGTACTTCAGGGCCAGCGCGTCGTCGTACATGTCGCCGTGCAGCTTGACGCGCTGCCAGCCGGACAGGATGCGCTCGATCGTGGACAGCCGCGCGAGGACCGTCTGCTCCTCGACACCGTCCAGCCCGGCCGCCAGCTCGGCCAGGACGTCACCGACCGGGTCGTCGTCGTCCAGGCCGGCGGCGTCGTACTGGAGGCACGCCGAGTCGAAGATCTCCCGCAGCCACGACACGCGGTCGGTGCGCAGCGCCTCGCGCTCGGGGTCGTCGAAGGCGGGGGCGTCGAGGTCCGGCTGCAGCTTGTCGTGCAGCACGAACGGCAGGACCGCCCGCAGGTCGTCGAGGTCGACCTGCGCGGAGCCGCGGAAGTACGCCATCGCCTTCGCGTACAGGACCAGGGACTGCAGCGCGCGCACGGACAGCCCGTTGAGGGTCTGCGCGCCCACGTCGTCCCGGCGGTCGCGGCCGTCGTCCGCCGCCATGAGGTCGTGCGGGTCGGCGCCCGCGAGGCGCGCCGTGTCCTTGGTGCGGTACTCCAGCTGCCGGCCGGCGCGCTCCAGCAGCTCGAGCTGCGCCGCGAAGAACTCGAGCCGGCGCCGCACGGGGGTGGGCAGCGGCACGGCGAGGACCTCGCGGTGCAGCCGGTCGTGCTCCTCGGCGTCGAAGACGATGCCGGGGGGCACGTTCTCCTCCGGTCGCACCCCGCGCTCGGCGCGCGCCACCAGGTCCCCGACGAACCGGGAGTTGAAGGCGAGCGCCTTGACGACCACGTCGATCCGGTCACGGAGCGCGTCGACGACCTGGTACGTGCCCCCGCCGGCGTCGTCGTTGGCCGTGAGGTACCACGCCGAGGCCCCCGTCTCGTACACCTGGTCGAACACCTCGACGTACCCGTCGGCCAGCACCGTGAGCAGCGCGGACTGCGTCCGCGTGGGGATCCGGTTGTACTCGTCGACGATCTTCACCCGCATGCCGAGCCAGGCGCGCCACGCGACGTCGACGTCCGCCAGCCGCTCCGCGTTCACCAGGTCGCGCGGCAGCGGGGTCCCGAACATGTCCTGGACCGTCAGCTGCGGGTGGCCGTGCTGCATCGCGCGGCGCACGTCCCGCACCGGGTAGCCCGCGATGACGCCCATGAGGACCGCCGACGCGGTCTTGCCGCGCCCGGGCCCGCCGACGAGCAGGCAGCGTCCCCGGACGGCGAACGTCAGCAGCGGCAGCAGGACGAACGAGGAGTAGGACTGGTCCGTCGGCAGGTGGACCGCGGCCCGCGAGTCCCCCAGGCGGTACGACGTGCGGGGCTGCCCGGGCACGGAGAACTCCACGTCGTAGTGAGGGCTGATCACCGCGTGGTTGACCATCCAGAAGTACGCCTGGCGCAGCTTCTCGTCCAGGCGCGGGCCCGTGGTCTCGGCGGGCCCGTGCTCGTCGGCGAACAGGTGCGCCGCGTCGAGGCCGACGTGGGCGGCGCCGGCGACGCCCGCCCGGGTGGGTGCCTGGGAGACCTGCTGCAGGTCGCGCTCGCTCACCGCGCGAGTGTGGCACGGTCGCCGTTGACCTGCGGCAACGGGTCCGCGAGGTCACGCGGGCGGCGCAACAGGTCGTCGACGAGCCGGACGGCCGCGGCGCGCCGCTCGGCCCGGGAGCCGCGCAGCTCGACCCACGGCACACCGTCCGTGGCGCTGCGCCGCGCCAGCTCCTCGCGGAACCGCTGCTGCATCGCGTGCCGCACGTGCTCGCCGTCGCGCCAGCCGTCCTGCACGAACGGGATCTCGTCGCCCGTCAGCAGGTAGAGGTCCGGGACGCGGCCGGCCGCGAGCGCCGCCACCGTGCCCGACGGGTGCCCCACGTAGCGCTCGTGCCAGATCGCGGTCGCCGTCACGTCCGTGTCGCAGACGACCAGCGGTCGCGGGGTGCACCGGGCGGCGGTGTCCTCGCGGTGCGCCTGCTCGCGCGCGACGAGGTCGAACTCCGCCGTGTGCCACGGCGCGTCGAGCCCGCCGGGGCGCACGGTCGTCCACTCGCGGCCGAACTCCGCCACGGCCGGCAGCCCGTAGTGCGCGGTCAGGTCCTGCGCCAGCGTGGTCGTGCCGGTGGACTCCGCCCCGGTGACCACGACCCGGCGGACGAACCACGCGCGCACCGCCGCGGGCAGCGCCCACCAGTACCGGGCGGGGTCGGCACGCACGGCGGTCCCGGACACGGGCAGGTCGCGGCGCCCGGGGTCGACCTGGTGCCACCGTGCGCCGAGCCGCCGCGCGAGCTCCGCACCGTAGGAGTCCGACGTGACGACCAGGTCGACGGGCGCGTCGAGCAGGCCGCGGATCACACCGGTGTGCGCGTCCCAGGCCCCGGGGTCCGCGTAGTCGACGGGGTGGTCGTCCAGGCCGTGCACGACGCGCACCCCGGGCAGCTCCTCGCGCAGCCACGCGGCGCGCACCTCGCCCGGCAGCGACTCCGCGCTCGACGCGAGCACCTGCACGGTCACCCGCGTGCAGCGCGCCTGGGCCGCGCGCACGAGCGCGAGGTGGCCGGCGTGCGGCGGGTAGAACTTGCCGATGACCAGGCCGTGCGTCACGCGGGGACCGCCGCCGGCTGCGGCGCCGCGCGCAGGTCGCGGGACCACCGGCGCCAGCCCTGCACGCACAGCGCGATGAACAGCACGTACAGCGCGGCGGTCAGGTACAGCCCCAGGCTCACGTACAGCGCGACGAGCAGGACGTCGGTGACGATCCAGACCGCCCACGACCCGAGCCACTTGCGCCCGAGCATCAGCTGCGCGACGAGGCTCAGCGACGTGGTCACCGCATCCGGCCAGGGCTGCACCGACTCCGCCGTGCGGGTCAGCAGCGCGGCGATCGCGACGGTCAGGACGACGACGGCGGCCACCGCGACCGGCCAGACCCAGCGGGGGGTGCGGCGGACCGGCAGGCGTCCCGCGTCGTCACCGCCGCGGACCCACCAGTACCAGCCGAGCACTGCGAGCACGAGGTACACGACCTGCAGACCCGCGTTTGCCAGGATCCCCGACTGCCAGAACAGCAGCGCGTACACCACGTTGTTCGCGATGCCCACCGGGAAGTTCGCGACGTGCTGCCGGGTCGCCAGCCACACGCACACCGCCCCGGTCACGAACCCGACGATCTCGACCCATCCCACGGGGCGTCACGCTAACCACACCGCCGACCGTGCGGCCGGTGGACGCGCCGCGACGACTGCGGTGCACCACCGACGCCCCGACCTGCGCGGACGCCCCTGGGCACCGGCCGCGGCCTGCGGGTCAGGCGCTGCGCAGCGAGTCCTGCCACTGGGCGTGCAGCGTGGCGAACCGCCCGCCGCCGGCCACGAGCGTGTCAGGGCTGCCGTCCTCGACGACCCGCCCGGCGTCGACCACGAGGACGCGGTCCGCGTGCATGACCGTCGACAGCCGGTGGGCGATCACCACGGCGGTCCGGCCGGTGAGCAGCGTGCGCAGACCGTCCTGGACGAGCTGCTCGCCGGGGATGTCGAGCGAGCTCGTCGCCTCGTCGAGCACCAGGACGGCGGGGTCGGCGAGGAACGCGCGCGCGAACGACACCAGCTGACGCTGCCCCGCGGACAGCCGCACGCCGCGCGTGTCGACGTCGGTGTCGTAGCCGTCCGGCAGCGAGGCCAGCAGGTCGTGGACGCCGACGGCGCGTGCCGCCTGCTCGATCTCCTCACGGGTGGCGCCCGGGCGGCCCAGGGCGATGTTGGCGGCCACCGAGCCGGAGAACAGGTACGCCTCCTGCGTCACCATGACCATCGCGCGGCGCAGGTCGCCCGGGTCGACGTCGCGCAGGTCCACGCCGTCGAGGAGGACCGCCCCCTCGCGCGGGTCGTAGAACCGGGCGAGCAGCTTGGCGACGGTCGACTTGCCCGCACCGGTCTCCCCCACGAGCGCGACCGTCTGACCGGGCGGCACGTGCAGGTCGAGGTGCGGCAGCACGGTCGGACCGTCGCCGTACCCGAACTCCACGGCGTCCAGGCGCAGGTCGCCGCGGGGCTGCGGCAGGCGCACCGCGCGCACCGGCTCGGGGACGGTCGGCTCCTGCGCGAGCAGCCCCGACAGCTTCTCCAGCGCCGCCGTCGCGGACTGGAAGGAGTTGTAGAACATGCCGATCTGCGCGAGGGGCGCGAAGAACCGCCGCGCGTACAGCACGGCGGCGACCAGCACGCCGACGTCGAGCGCCCCGTCCAGCACGCGCAGGCCACCCACGAGGAGCACCGCGGCGACCGTGACGTTGCCGATCAGCACGAGCCCGGTGTCGAAGACGCCGTTCACGCGGATGGCCTCGGCGTTCGCGGCCCGGTACTCCTCGGCCTCCTCGTCGTACACCGCGGCGACCTCGCGCTCGCGGCGGAACGCCTGGACGGCGCGGATGCCGGTCATCGTCTCGACGAACCGCACGATGACGCGCGCCGCCGCCGTGCGCGAGCGCCGGTACTGCGACTGCGAGCGCACCTGGAACCACCGGGTCAGGACGATGCCGGGCACGACTGCGACCAGCAGCACCAGCCCGCTGCGCCAGTCCAGCGCCGCGAGGCCGACGGCCGTGAAGACCATGGCGAGCCCGCCGGCGGCCAGCGTCGTGACGCCGCCGTCCAGCAGCTCGCGCAGCGCGTCGAGGTCGGAGGTCTGGCGCGAGATGATGCGGCCGGACGTGTAGCGCTCGTGGAACTCCAGGCTCAGCCGCTGCGTGTGGCGGAAGACGCGGCGGCGCAGGTCCAGCAGCACCGCCTGGCTCACGGTGGCGGCCGCGCGGACCGTGGCGGCGGTGAACACGCCCGCGACCAGGGCCGTGAGCGCGTAGCCGCCCGCGACCGCCAGCAGCGGTCCGGCGTCGCCGTCGCGCAGCGCGGGGATGCCCCGGTCGATCCCGAGGGCGACCAGCGCCGGGCCGGCCACGAGCGCGAGCTGCGCCACCACGACGACGAGCGCCGTGAGCCACGCCCGGCGCGCGACGGGACGCAGCAGCGACGCGAGCAGCGCGAGCGACCGGCGGCGGACCTCGCGCGGTCCGGCGTCGTCGTGCTCGTCGGGCGGCGGTGCCGCGGGACGGCCCGGGGCGGTGGTGGTCATCGGTGCACCCCCTGCGGGACGTCGCGTGGCACGGCGGCCGGGCCGCCGACCTCCGTGGCGGCCTCGTCGCCCTCGCCGGCGGGATCGTCGCCCTCGGCCGTGAGCACGTACCGGTAGTGCGGGTGCGTCGCGAGCAGGTCCGTGTGACGTCCGACCCCCGTGATGCGCCCGTCCTCCAGCACCGCCACCCGGTCGGCCAGCGCCACGGTCGAGGTCCGGTGCGCGACGACGAGGGTCGTGGTGTCCCGCAGCACGCGCCGCAGCCCGTCGGTCACCTCGGCCTCGGTGGCGACGTCGAGCGCCGAGAGCGGGTCGTCGAGCACCAGCACCCGCGGCCGCCCCGCGATGGCGCGCGCCAGGGCGACGCGCTGCCGCTGCCCGCCGGACAGGCTCAGCCCCTCCTCGCCGATGACCGTGTCGACGCCGTGGGGCAGGCGGTGCACGAACCCCGCGCGGGCGACGTCGAGCGCCACGCGCACGGCCTCGTCGCTCTCCTCAGGGCTCATCGCCGCCAGCCTCTCGGCGGGGACCCCCATCAGCACGTTGTCCCGCACCGACGCGGAGAACAGGATCGGGTCCTCGAACGCCACGGCGACCGCACCGCGCAGGTCGTGCCGGGTCACGTCGCGCACGTCGACGCCGTCGACGAGCACCGCGCCGCCCGTGACGTCGTACAGCCGCGGGACGAGCTGCAGCAGCGTCGTCTTCCCGCTGCCGGTGAGCCCGACGAGCGCCATGGTCTCGCCCGGCTCCAGCACGAGGTCCACGCCGCGCAGCACCTCGCGCGTCGTGGTGCCGTGCGCGAACCGCACGTCGCGCAGCTCGACGCGGGTGCCGCCCGCGGGCGCCGGCGGGAGCGCGACGGGCCGCTCGGGGTCGGCCAGGGCGGGGGCGGTGTCCATCACCTCGAGGAAGCGGTCGGTCCCGGCGCGCGCGTCGAGCGTCATCGCGAGCAGGTGCCCGAGGCTCTCCACGGGCCGGGTCATGACGGCCGCCGTCGCGAAGAACGCGACGAGCCCGCCCACGCTCACGCGGTCGGTCGCCGCCAGCCACACCCCGAGGCCGAGCGCGACCGCCAGGGTCGTCTCCGGGATCCACGTGAGCGCGAACGACATGCGCGACTGCGCGCGGGCCTTGTCGAGCTCGGTGTCCCGCAGCTCGTCCGCCTGGCGCGCGAAGTCCTCGAGGGCGTCGTCGCCGCGCCCGAACGCCTTGAGGACGCGGATGCCGTGCACGGACTCCTCGACGCTCGTCGCCAGGTCGCCGGCCTGGTCGCGGGCACGCCGCGCGACGACCCGGTAGTCCTGCCGGAAGCGGAAGCCCAGCAGGATCACCGGGACGGCTCCCAGCAGGTACACCAGGCCCAGCAGCGGGCTGGTGACCAGCATGAGCACCGCGCCGACCAGCACGGTCGTGGACGACACGACCAGCTGCACGAGGCCGAAGACCATCCACCGGCGCACGGTGTGCAGGTCCCCCATCGAGCGCTGCAGCAGCTGCCCGCCCGACCAGCGGTCGTGCAGCGCGACCGGCAGGTCCAGGAGGTGGCGGAACAGGTCCGTCCGCATCGTCCGCTCGACGCCCGTCCCGGGCGTGGCGATCAGCGCGCGGCGGCACCACACGAGCACGGCCTCGAGGACACCGAGCAGGAGCACGAGCAGCGCCCCCTGCACGACCGCCGTCCGCGAGCCCTCGGTCAGGAGCGGGCCGTTGACGAGACCGCGCATCACCTGCGGGACCGCGAGCGCGATGAGGCTGGCCACGAGGGTGGCGCTGCCGCCCAGGAGGACGCGGGGCACCGCGGGGCGGGCCCAGCGCACGAGACGCAGGAGCGCGCGCGTCGTCGACACGTCAGTTGCCGGGGGCACCAGGTCAGCCTAGGTCCCGGCACCGACACCGCACCCCGGCGTCCACGCGTGGCGCGTCAGACGCCCGTGCGTGCGGTCGTCGTGTTGTTCGCCTGCGCGCGCGGGCGCACCACCAGCAGGTCGACGTTGACGTGCGCAGGTCGCGACAGGCTCCACGCGATCGTGTCGGCGACGTCGTCGGCGACGAGCGGCTGGTACCCCTCGTACACCTGGGCGGCGCGCTGCGCATCGCCCCCGAAGCGCACGAGCGAGAACTCCTCCGTCGCGACCGCGCCCGGGGCGACCTCGATCACCCGGATCGGCTCCCCGACCAGCTCCCAGCGCAGCGTCGTCGCGAGCATCCGCTCGGCGTGCTTCACGCCGGTGTACCCCGCGCCGCCGGGGTACGGCCCGTGACCGGCCGTCGAGGTGACGACCAGCACGTCCCCGGCACCGCGCTCGCGCAGCAGCGGGAGCACGCCCTGGGTCACGCGCAGCGTGCCGAGCACGTTGAGCTCGTACATCGCACGCCAACCGTCGAGGTCCGCCTCCTCGACGGTGTCGAGGCCGAACGCACCGCCGGCGTTGTTGACGACGGCGTCGAGGCCGCCGGTCGCGCGCACGTGCGCGAGCAGCGCGGAGACGTCCTCGTCCACCGTCACGTCCGCCACGAACGTGTCGGCACCCGTCTCCTCGGCGAGCGCCGCGAGCCGGTCGGCGCGGCGGGCGGTCGCCACGACGTCCCAGCCGTCGGCGCGCAGGCGGCGGACCGTCGCGCCGCCGATCCCGGACGAGGCGCCCGTGACGAGCGCGCGGCGGGGACGGTCGGTGGACGTGGTCATGCGCTCTCCTGGGGTCGGTGGTGGGACGAGGATGGCACGGGCCTCTCTCGCGGTCCGGTCGCGTCAGCGCGTGGCGGTGACCTCCGTCAGCGCCTCGTCGAGGACCGCCAGGCCGCGGCGTGCCTCGTCCGGCGTGACGACGCACGGCGGCACGACGTGCACCCGGTTCTCGGCGACGAACGGCAGCAGCCCGCGGGCCAGGCACGCGGCCTTGAGGGCGCCGACGACCGACGCCGGGGCGGGCGTCCGGGTGTCGCGGTCGGTGACCAGCTCGACGGCCCAGAACACGCCGGTGCCGCGCACCTCACCCACCAGGGGCTGCCGGGACGCGAGCTCCGCGAGGCCCGGCCCGAGCACGTCGCGGCCGATCGCGGCGGCGTTCTCGACGACGCCCTCGTCCTCCATCGCGCCGATCGTCGCGACGATCGCGGCCATCGCCAGGGGGTGCCCCGAGTACGTGAGGCCACCGGGGAATACCCGCTCGTCGAACGTCGCGGCGATCCGCGAGCTGATGAGCACACCGCCGGCAGGGACGTAGCCGGAGTTGACGCCCTTGGCGAACGTCACCAGGTCGGGCACGACGTCGTGCTGGTCGAACGCGAACCACGACCCGGTGCGGCCGAACCCGGCCATGACCTCGTCGAGGACCAGCACGATGCCGTACCGGTCCGCGATCTCGCGCACGCCCGCCAGGTACCCGTCGGGCGGCACCAGGACGCCGGCGGTGCCGGGCACGGTCTCCAGGAGGATCGCCGCGACCGAGTCCGCGCCCTCGCTCTGCACGACGCGCTCGAGGTGGTGCAGCGCACGCGCGCACTCCTCCTGCGGCGTCGTCGCCCAGAACTCCGTGCGGTACAGGTACGGGCCGAACGCGTGGACGTGACCGCGCGCGTACTCGTTGGGCACCCGCCGCCAGTCGCCGGTGGCCACGACGGCGGCTCCGGTGTTGCCGTGGTACGACCGGTAGTGCGACACGACCTTGTCGCGCCCGGTGTGCAGGCGGGCCAGCCGGATCGCGTTCTCGACCGCGTCGGCGCCCGCGTTCGTGAAGAAGACCTTCGTCAGGGCGTCCGGCACGTGGGCGAGGATCGCCTCGGCCGCCCGTCCGCGCGTGAGGTTCGCGGTGGCCGGCGCGACCGTGGCCAGCACCGACGCCTGCTCGCGGATCGCGTCGACGACCCGCGGGTGCTGGTGCCCGATGTTCGTGTTGACCAGCTGGCTCGAGAAGTCGAGGTACCGGTGCCCGGCGTGGTCCCACACCGTCGAGCCGGACCCGCCGGCGACCACGAACGGCGCGACGTGCGCCTGCGCGGACCAGGAGTGGAAGACGTGCGCCCGGTCGAGCGCGATCGCCTCCGCGTCGAGCGTGAGGCCGTCTGCCGCGGTGCGTGCTGCCATGTCGGTGCTCCAGGGTCGCTCGGGCGTACGTCGTCGTCACGCCACGGTCGATCCTGGGACGCCGGCGGACCGGCGTCCCAGGACCTTCGGGTCGCGGGTCAGCTGCCGCCCTCGGCCAGCTCCACCTCGAGGGGCTCGAAGTCGGCGCCCGACGTGTCGACCCCCTCCTCGGCCAGCTCGGCCAGGGCCTGCTCGACGTACTCGGTCGTGTACGCCGTCGTGGGCGGCGGCGTCGTGATGATGGTCGCACCGGTCTCGTTGTGCGTCTTCGTCGCCAGCTCGACCGTCCGGTCCCACGCGGCCGGGTCGACGACCCCGACGCCCCGGGTCGACGGCCAGAGGAGCTTGTTCACCTCGTTGGTCATCCACAGCTGGTGCGACGTGCCGAGCGTGGAGCCGGCGGCCGTCACGATCTCGGCGGCCTCCTGCGGGTTGTCCCGCGCGTACACCCATCCCTTGAGGGACGCCTTGAGGAACTTGACGGTGGTCTCGCGGTACTGCTCGTCGTCGGCGAGGCGGCCCGCGTCGGCCCAGACCGCGTCCTGCAGCATCGCGACGCCCTCGTCGTTCCAGTCGATGACCGTGAAGTCCTCGGGCGTGTACAGCTGCCCGGTGTCCGGGTCCACGGTCTCCAGGAGCTGCGCGTACTCGTTGTAGGTCATGGCCTGCGCGGCGTCGATGTCGCCGCTGAGCAGGCCCAGCATGTCGAACGCCTGCGTGACGAGCTGGAAGTCCTCGACGCCCGCCTGGTTGAGGCCGGCGAACAGCTCCCACTCGTTGCCGTACCCCCACGAGCCGACGGTCCTGCCCTCGAGGTCGGCGACCGTCTCGATGCCGGAGTCGGCGAACGCGACCTGCAGCGTCGCGGACCGCTCGAAGACCTGGGCGACGTGCGTGATGTCCGCGCCCTGCTCGATCGACCCGAGCACCTTGGGCACCCAGGCGATCGCGTAGTCGACCTCGCCGGCCGCGAGGGCGTCCTGCGGCACGACGTCGCCGCCCGACGGCAGGATCTCCACGTCGAGCCCCTCGTCCGCGTAGTACCCCTGGTCCACGGCCGCGTAGTAGCCGGAGAACTGGGCCTGCGTGAGCCACTGGAGCTGCAGCGTGACGGGCGTGAGGTCACCGGCCGCGGCGGTCCCGTCCCCCGTCGCCGCTGCCTCGTCGGTGCTCGAGCACGCCGCCAGCACCAGCCCTGCGGCGGCGAGCGCCGCCAGGGGCGCCCCCCAGCGCGTCATGGTCCTCATGTCGTCTCCTCTCGTCGGACGTGCGGTGTCGGTGCGGGGGTCGGCGTCCCGGGGACCGCCGGTCGAGGACGTGCGCGCGCCGGCCTCACCGGCCGGCGCGACGCGTGACGACGTGCTCGGCAGCCACCGTGACGCCGTGGAACAGCAGGCCGACGACGACGCCGCCGAGCACGTACGCCCAGGCCCGGGCGTAGTTGGAGCCGGCGGCAGCGGTCGTGATGAACGACCCGATGCCCGAGCGGGGCCCGCCGAAGTACTCGGCGACGATCGCGGAGATCACGGCGAGCGACGACGCCATGCGCAGCCCCGTGAACAGGTACGGGACGGCCGTGGGGATCGTCACGGTGCGGGCGGCCCGCACGCGCGGGACGGCCAGCGCGCGCATGAGGTCGCGGTGCACGGGCCGGACCTGGCGCAGCCCCCGCAGCGTCGTGACGTGCACGGGGACGAGCACCGCGAGCGCGGCGACGATGACGCGGGCCTGCTCGGAGCCGGCGCCGTACATCGCGTACAGCACGGGGGCCAGCGCGACGATCGGCACGACGGCCAGCGCCGCGACCAGCGGCTCGGTCAGCGCGTCGACGACACGGACGAGGCCGGCCGCGACCGCGAGCAGCACCCCCAGCGCGGACCCGAGCAGGAGGCCGGCCGCGGCGTTCGTGCCGGTGACGCGCGCGGCCGACGCGATCGGCCCGAGGTACGTGACCAGCTCGTCGAGGATCGCCGCCGGCCCGGGCAGCACGAACGCGGGCACGTCACCGAGCACGACGAGCGCGTGCCACGCCCCGACGAGGGCCGCGAGGAGCACGACCGGCGGCAGGACCTGCCGGAGCAGGCCGGCGGACGCGGCGGTCACGGCGCGTCCGCCGCGCGTCGGGTGCCGTCGCGGCGCAGCGCGTCGCGGACCTCGGCGACGGCTGCGACGAACGCCGCGTCGGTCCGCAGGTCGTCGCCCACGTCGTCGGGCCCCGCCGCGGCGCCGGAGCGGTCGATCGCGACCTCGACGACGTCCCGGATCCGGCCCGGGCGCGGCGACATGACCACGACGCGGTCGGACAGGAACACGGCCTCGGGGATCGAGTGGGTGACGAACACGACGGCCGCGCGCGTCTCGGCGCGGATGCGCAGCAGCTGGGCCTGCAGGTGCTCGCGCGTCATCTCGTCCAGCGCGCCGAACGGCTCGTCCATCAGCAGCAGCGACGGCGAGTCGGCCAGGGCGCGGGCGATGGCCACGCGCTGCTGCATGCCGCCCGACAGCTGGTCGGGGTGGTGGTCGGCGAAGTCGCTCAGGCCGACGAGCGCGAGCAGCTCGTCGGCGCGCTCGCGCCGTCCGGCCCGCCCGGTGCCCGCGAGCGCGAGGGGCAGCTCGACGTTGGCCCGCACCGTGCGCCAGGGCAGCAGCCCTGCCTGCTGGAACGCGATGCCGTAGTCGCGCGCGAGACGCGCCTCGCGGGCGCTGCGGCCGAACACGCGCACGCTGCCCGACGTCGGCTCGTCGAGGTCCGCGACCAGCCGCAGGAGGGTCGACTTGCCGCAGCCCGACGGGCCGATGAGCGAGACGAGCTCGCCGGCGGCGACCGTGAGGTCGACGTCCTGCAGCGCCACGACCTCGCGGGACCGGCCGCCGAACACCCGCCCCACGGCGGTGACCTCGACGGCCGCCGCCCCGCGGGCACGCGTGCCGACCGGTCCGACGGACGACGTCGGCGCGGCGCTCACGAGGCCACCTCCACGCGGCGGTAGCGGCGCAGCGCGCGTCCCAGCAGGGCCACGAGACCCGCGGCGACCAGGCCGAGCAGGACCGCGCCGAGGATCGGCGCCCACGGCTTGGGCGGGTCGCTCGCGGCGAAGTTGGCGAACTCGAGGATCGTCCGCCCCAGCCCGCCCGGCAGCCCCGTGGCGACCTCCGCGACGACCGTTCCGACGACCGCGTTCGCGGCGGCCAGCCGCAGCGCGGGCAGCAGGTACGGCACGGCGGCGGGCAGCCGCAGGCGCAGCAGGGTGCTCCCCCACCCCGCGCCGTAGGAGCGCAGGAGCTCGACGTGGATCGCGTCGGGCGACTGCAGGCCGCGCAGCATGCCGACCGCCACGGGGAAGAACGCGAGGTAGCTCGCGATGACCGCGACGGACATCCACGGCTGCCACGCGAACGCACCGAGCTCGAGCTGCCCGCCCCAGGACCGCACGAGCGGTGCGAGCGCGATGAGGGGGACGGTCTGCGACAGCACGACCAGGGGCAGCACCGCGGCCTCGACCACCCGGACCCGCTGCATCGCGACCGCCAGCACGGCACCCACGAGCACGCCGATGGTCCACCCCACCAGCGCGACACCGAAGGAGGCCGCGGCCGCCCGCAGCACCGCCAGCCACAGCACGTCGGCACCCGTCGCGCCGGACACCGGCGCGGTCAGGCGGGTGAGCACCTGCCACGTGTGCGGCATGGCCAGGTCGGTCGTGCGGGGCAGCACGCGGTCCTCGCCGAGCGCCCACCCCTGCTCCGGGCCCAGCCACTTGTACAGCTCCCACAGCGCGACGACGGCGAGCACCGACGCGACCGCGACGAGCGGCCGCGCGCGCAGCAGCCGCGCGGGCAGGGTCGCAGGTGCCGCGGCGGTGCGGGGTGGCGCGGCCGGGATCGCGGTCGACGCCGGGACCGTGGCCGCGCTCATGCGGTGGCCCGCGCGGGAGTGCTGGTCGCCGTCGCGACGACGTGCTCGGCCATCGCGGGGATCACGCGCTCGCCGTAGAGCCGCAGCGTCTCCTCCTTGGCGTCGTGCTGCAGGTACACGGCGAACTGGTCGCACCCGAGCGCCTGCAGCTCCCGCAGCCGCTCGACGTGCTCGTGGGGCGACCCGAGCAGGCAGAACCGCTCGACGATCTCGTCGGGGACGAACGCGGCGTGCGTGCTGCCGGCGCGGCCGTGCTCGTTGTAGTCGTACCCCTCGCGGTCGCGGACGTAGTCGGTCAGCGCCTGCGGGATCGCCGAGGCGGTGCCGTAGCGGCGGACGATGTCGGCGACGTGGTTGCCGACCATCCCCCCGAACCAGCGGCACTGCTCGCGCATGTGCGCACGGTCGGCCGGTGACGCGCCGTCGCCGACGTACGCCGGCGCCGCGACGCAGATCCTGACGTCCCCGGGGTCCCGTCCCGCCGCCTCGGCGGAGTCGCGCACGGCCCGGACCATCCACCGCGCGACGTCGGGGTCGGCCAGCTGCAGGATGAAGCCGTCCCCGACCTGACCGGTGAGCTCCAGGGCCCGCGGCCCGTAGGCGGCGACCCAGACCTCGAGGGTCGACCCCGTCGACCACGGGAACCGCACGGTGCGCGGGCCCAGGTCGGCAGGCCGGTCGTTCGCCAGCTCGCGGATGACGTGCACGGCCTCGCGCAGCGTCGCGAGGTCTGACGGGCGGCCGTTGAGCGTCCGGACCGCCGAGTCGCCGCGGCCGATGCCGCAGACGGTGCGGTTGCCGTACATCTCGTTCAGCGTCGCGAACAGCGACGCGAGGACCGTCCAGTCGCGGGTGGCCGGGTTGGTCACCATCGGCCCGACCACGACCTTGCGGGTCGCCGCGAGGATCGCGGAGTAGATGACGAACGGCTCCTGCCACAGCAGGTGGGAGTCGAACGTCCACACGTGCGAGAACCCGTGGGTCTCGGCCTGCCGGGCGAGGTCGACCGTGCGCCAGGCCGGGGGGTTCGTCTGCAGGACGACGCCGAAGTCCATCGCGCTGCCCCTCAGACCAGGTACTGCGACAGGTCGCGCCGCAGGTAGCGCCCGTGCCCGGGGCGGCCGTGGTAGCCGTCGGCGTCGACGAGGACCTCGCCCCGGGACATCACGAGGTCGACGTGCCCGTCGACCTCGACCCCCTCCCAGGCGGAGTGGTCCATGTTCATGTGGTGCGTGGCCCCGACGCCGATGGACGTGTGCCCCGCCGGGTCGTAGACGACGAGGTCGGCGTCGGCGCCGGGTGCGACGACGCCCTTGCGCCCGTACAGCCCGAACATCCGCGCGGGCGTCGTCGAGGTGATCTCGACCCACCGTTCCAGGGTGATCTCCCCCGTCACGACGCCCTGGTACATGAGGTCCATGCGGTGCTCCACCGACCCGATGCCGTTGGGGATCGCCCGGAAGTCGTCGACGCCGAGCTCCTTCTGGCCCTTGAAGCAGAACGGGCAGTGGTCCGTGGACACCATCTGCACGTCGTTGGTGCGCAGGGCCCGCCACATGTGCTCCTGGTGCCCCTCGGCGCGGGCACGCAGGGGCGTCGAGCACACCCACTTCGCGCCCTCGAAGCCGGGGGCGCCGAGCTGCTCCTCCAGCGAGAGGTACAGGTACTGCGGGCACGTCTCGCCGAAGACGTTCCTGCCGGCGTCCCGCGCCCACGCGAGCTGCTGCACGGCCTGCTTGGCGGACACGTGGACGACGTACAGGGGCGCGCGCGTGACGTCGGCCAGCATGATCGCGCGGTGCGTGGCCTCCTCCTCGAGCTGCCACGCGCGGGCGACGCCGTGAAAGTACGGGCCGGTCCTCCCCTGCTCGACGAGCTGGGCGGCGAGCACGTCGATCGCCGGCCCGTTCTCGGCGTGCATCATCGTCAGCAGCCCCAGCTCGGCCGCCTGCTGCATGGCGCGCAGGATCTGCGCGTCGTCGGCGTAGAACACGCCGGGGTACGCCATGAACAGCTTGTAGCTCGTGATGCCCTCGTCCACGAGGGTCGCCATGGCCTTCAGGGAGTCGTCGTCGACGCCACCGATGATCTGGTGGAACGCGTAGTCCACCGCGCAGCGCCCCGCCGCCTTGGCGTGCCACGCGGCGAGCCCGTCCTGGACGCGCTCGCCCGCGCGCTGCACCGCGAAGTCGATGATCGTCGTCGTGCCTCCCCACGCGGCGGCTCGCGTGCCGGTCTCGAAGGTGTCCGACGCCGCGGTGCCGCCGAACGGGAGCTCCATGTGGGTGTGGGCGTCGACGCCGCCGGGCACGACGTACCGGCCGGTGGCGTCGAGGACCCGGTCGACGGACGCCGCGAGGTCGTGGCCGAGCAGCGTCGAGCCGGGTGCCAGGACGGCGGCGACGGTCTCGCCGTCGACGAGCACGTCGGCCGCGACCCGGCCGGTGGCCGACACGACCGTGCCGCCGCGGATGAGCGTGGTGGGCATGGGGCTCCTTCCTCGGGACGTGCGGTCAGGGGGCGACGATCGGCGCGTAGGCGTCGGGCCGGCGGTCGCGGAAGAACTGCCAGCGCTCGCGCACCTCGCGGACCTTGTCGAGGTCGAGGTCGCGGACGAGGAGCTGGTTCTCGCTCGACGACCCGACCTCCCCGACGTAGCTCCCGTCGGGTCCCACCGCGTACGACGAGCCGTAGAAGTCCACGGCCTCGTCGCCGTACTCGTTGTCCTCGAGCCCCACCCTGTTGTTGGCGACGACGTAGTACCCGTTGGCGACGGCGGCCGCCGGCTGCTCGATCTCCCAGAGCCGGTTGGAGATGCCGGGCGCGGTGGCGTTCGGGTTGAAGACGATCTGCGCCCCGTGGAGGGCCAGCACGCGCCAGCCCTCCGGGAAGTGCCGGTCGTAGCAGATGTTGACGCCGATGCGCCCGGCCGCGGTGTCGAACACCGGGTACCCGAGGTTGCCGGGGCGGAAGTAGAACTTCTCCCAGAACTTGGGCAGGTGCGGGATGTGGTGCTTGCGGTACCGGCCGAGCACGGTGCCGTCCGCGTCGATGACGACGGCGGTGTTGTACAGGACCCCGGGCTGGTCCTCCTCGTAGATCGGCAGCACGACGACGATGCCGAGGTCGGCGGCCAGCGCGCTGAAGCGCTGCGTGGTCGGGCCGGGCACGGGCTCGGCGTAGTCGTAGTACGCCGTGTCCTGCGTGATGCCGAAGTACGGGCCGTAGAACAGCTCCTGGAACGCGATGACCTGCGCACCCGCGGAGGCCGCCTCGCGCGTCCAGTCCTCGTGGAGGCGGATCATCGACTCCTTGTCCCCGGTCCAGGTGGCCTGGGTGAAGGCGACGCGCACGACGGTCATGGGTCCTCCGGTGTCACGAGCGGCGGCCGGCACGGGGGCGCTGTGCGCCTGCCGCCGGGTTGGGACGTGACTGTCCGGCTTGGACATTTCGGCGGCGTCACGGGTCCTTTGCCGCCCGGGAACTTCCCGGCACGCGGGAGTGAACTTCCCGGCCGCGGCCCGTCCGGACACCGACCCACCCCGGACACGTGGCCGCAACAGCGGCACGCGACGATGCCCGCATGTCACCGCAGGAGCTCGCGGCACTCGTCGAGGGCCGGTCCCCCCGCGCGATCGCCGCGACCGTCGCGCGGCTCGTCCACACCGGTGACCTCCTGCCCGGGGACCGGCTGCCGACGGTGCGCCAGCTCGCCGGCGCGCTCGGCGTCAGCCCGGCGACGGTCGGCTCGGCCTGGCGGACGCTCGCGACCGCCGGCCTGGTCATCTCGCGGGGGCGCGCCGGCACCTCGGTCCTGCCCGGACCCGCGAGCCGCGTCCCGCCCCGGTACCGGGACCTGGCGGACGCACCCGCCGCGCGGCTCGACCTGGCCGGTGGCGCGCCCGACCCCGAGCTGCTGCCGGACCTGGCCCCTGCCCTGGCACGCGTGGCCCGCCGGCTGCCCGCGACGCGCACGACCGGCTACCTCGACGACCCGGTGGTGCCGGAGCTCGAGCGCCTGCTGCGCACGGGCTGGCCGTTCCGGGCGCAGCGCCTGACCGTCGTCGACGGCGCCGTGGACGCGCTGAGCCGCGTCCTGGAGCAGGTCGTCGGCTTCGGGGACCGGGTCGCCGTCGAGGACCCGGGCTTCCCGCCCCTCCTGGACCTGCTCGACCACCTGGGCCTCGACCGCGTCGCCGTCCCCCTGGACGCCCACGGGCCGCGCCCGGACGCCCTCGCCGGCGCGCTGCGGTCCGGCGTGCGCGTCGTCCTGCTGCAACCGCGCGCGCACAACCCGACGGGGGTCAGCACGACGCCCACCCGGGCGCGCGAGCTGGCCACCGTGCTGCGCACCGCCCCCTCGGTCTGGGTGGTCGAGGACGACCACTCGGGCGAGGTCGCGTCGTCGCGTGACGTCAGCCTGGGTCCGCTGCTGCCGGACCGGGTGGTGCACGTGCGCTCCTACTCCAAGTCCCACGGTCCCGACCTGCGGATCGCCGCCGTCGGCGGGCCGGCGGTGGTGCTGGACCGGTTGGTCGCGCGGCGCATGCTGGGGCCCGGGTGGACGAGCCGCCTGCTGCAGCACGTGCTCGTCGACCTGCTCACCGACACGCAGGCCGTCGAGGCGGTCGCCCACGCCCGGCGGGTCTACCACGGGCGCCGCCGCGCCCTGGCCGCCGCGCTCGGGCGCCGAGGGCTGCACGTGCCGCCCGGCGACGGCATCAACATGTGGGTCCCCGTCCACGACGAGCCGACCGCGCTCGCGCGCCTGGAGGCCGCCGGCGTGCGCGTCGCACGCGGACGGCCGTTCTTCTCCGACCTCGCGCACGCGGGCGGCTTCGTGCGCGTGACCGTCGGGGTGCTGCGCAGCGAGGACGTGGAGTCCGTCGCGACGGCGCTGGTGGCGGCCGCGCAGCCGTGAGGCCGCCACCGCGGGCCGGTGCTGCCCGGTTGCTGCCCGGTGGAGATCCCGGACACGAATGGTTTCGGCCGTGGCCGTCGCACCCGCGGGGTCGTCAGTGTGTCGATCGTTCCACACCGTCGAGGGGAGCCGTCGTGATGCCGAGAACGCGCCGCAGGTCAGCCGCCGCCTGGCTGGGGGTGATCGCGCTCGCCGCCGCGGGGACCGTCGCCGCGCTCGGCAGCCCCGCGCAGGCCGTCCAGACCACCACCGACATCCCGTACGCGACCGCGGACCCGCCCGGCAGCCGCGGGCACCTCCTGGACCTCTACGTGCCCGACGGCCCCGGCCCGTGGCCGCTGGTGATCTGGTCGACCGGCTCCGCGTGGACCTCGGACGACGGGAAGTCGGGTGCGGCGGCGATCGCCCAGCAGCTCAACCCCCGCGGCATCGCCGTCGCCGGGGTCAGCGTCCGGTCCAGCTCGCAGGCGAAGTTCCCGGCCCAGGTCCACGACGTCAAGGGCGCGATCCGCTACCTGCGCGCCTACGCCGACAGGTACCGCCTGGACCCGGACCGCTTCGCCTCCATGGGCGACTCGTCCGGCGGCTGGGTGGCCGCGATGGCTGCCCTGACCGGCGGCGTCGAGTCCCTCGAGGGGCAGGTCGGCCTCTACGGGGTCTCGAGCGCCGTGCAGGCGGGCGTCGACTTCTTCGGGCCCACCGACTTCCAGCGGCTCAAGGAGCAGGACCCCGGCGGCTTCATCGACCACGACAGCCCGAACGCTCCGGAGGCCCAGCTCCTGGGGTGCGCGATCCCCACCTGCCGCACCAAGGCGCAGCAGGCCAACCCCCTGGCGTACGTCGACGCCCAGGACCCCCCGATGATGCTGCTGCACGGGCTCAGCGACAACGTCGTGCCCCACGCGCAGACCCAGATCCTCTACGACGCGCTCAAGGCGGCGTGCGTCGACACCCAGTTCTTCTCCGTGCCCGGTGCCGGTCACAGCCACGCGGACGTCACCAGCGCGGTGCGGTACGGGCAGCAGACGGTCCGCACCACCGACGGCTGCCGCGAGACCGTCACGCAGGGCACCCCGAACCCGAGCTGGGACACGATCGCCGCGTTCCTCACCGATGCCTGGCGGGGTGACGGGCCCGGGCCGACGCCGAGCCCGACCGTCACGCCGACCGTGTCGCCGAGCCCGACGCCCAGCGTCACGCCCAGCCCCACGCCGACCGTGTCGCCGACGCCCGCCCCGTCGCCGACGGTCGGGGCGGGCTGCACCGCGAGCTACCGGCTCGCCAACAGCTGGCCCGGCGGCTTCGTCGCCGACGTCACCGTCACGGCGGGCAGCAGCGCCATCGGCGGGTGGCGCGTCACCGTGACGCTGCCCTCCGGTGCGTCGGCGACGCAGGTGTGGAACGGCCAGTCCACCGGCGGGGCGCAGCCGACCGTGACGAACGCCGGCTGGAACGGACGCCTCGCGGCCGGGCAGAGCACCACGTTCGGGTTCCAGGGCACCGGCAGCGGTGCGGGCGCGACGGTGAGCTGCGCCGTCGGCTGACCCGCTGCGGGTGGCTCGGCCCTCGGAGGGGCGGTGGGTGCGGACCTTCGTCCGCGCGCGCCGCCCCTCCGTGCGCGCCACCGCGGCGCCCGCTTGCACGGCGCCGGGGGTGAGCGCCTAGGGTGACGCATCGGAACCCGACCGTCGCTCTGGTCGGGTCGCACCGCCCCGTGCTGGGACGGTCCTCCGCGGCGCGACGTGCGCCCGTCCCCTCCCTCTCCGCGCCCGACGGCGTGCGCGGCAGCGACCTCCCGGAGAGACCATGCCTCGCGCGCGCCGTCACAGCCCCGACACCCGTCCGCCCCAGCCCCGCGACGGGCGTCGCCCGGCGCTCACCGCCGCCGTCGTCGCCGGCGCCCTCGTGCTCGCGTCGTGCGCCGGCACCCCCGCGGCCGGCCCGTCGGCGACGGCGACCGGCGAGGCGTCGAGCGCCGGGTACACGCCCGTGACGATCGACAACTGCGGGACCGAGGTCACGTTCGACGCCCCGCCGCAGCGGGTGGTGACCATCAAGTCCTCGACGACCGAGACGATGCTCGCGCTCGGGCTCGCCGACGTGCTCGTCGGCACGGCGTTCGCCGACGGCCCCGTGCCCGAGCAGTGGGCGGACGACGTCGCCGACGTGCCCGTGCTGTCCGACAAGGTGCCGGGGCCCGAGGCGCTGCTGGAGGCGGAGCCGGACCTGGTCTACGCGGGCTGGGAGTCGAACCTCAGCGCCGACGGCGCGGGCGAGCGCCCGGCGCTCGCCGCCCTCGGCATCGCCACGTACGTGTCACCGGCCGCCTGCAAGAGCCCCGGGTACCAGCCCGACCCGCTGACGTTCGACGACGTGTTCGCGGAGGTCCGCGAGGTCGGCGCCGTCTTCGGCGTGCCCGAGGCGGCGGACCGGGTCGTGCAGGAGCAGCAGGCCACGCTCGACGCCGTCGAGCCGGTCGACGGCGCCACGGCCGTGTGGTGGTCGTCGGGCACGGACACGCCGTACGTCGGCGCCGGCATCGGCGCGCCGCAGATGGTGCTCGAGGCCGCGGGGCTGCGCAACGTGTTCGCCGACGTGCACGACACGTGGACGTCGATCGGGTGGGAGCAGGTCGTCGCCGCCGACCCCGACGTCCTGGTGCTCGTGGACTCGGCGTGGAACTCCGCACAGAAGAAGAAGGACTACCTCGCCGCCCACCCCGCCGCGTCGCAGCTGACGGCCGTCCGCGAGCAGCGGTACGTCGTGGTGCCGTTCCCCGCGACCGAGGCGGGCGTGCGCAACGCGCAGGCCGCGGCCGACGTGGCCGACGCGGTGCGCGCGCTCGACGGCGGCACCGCTGCGGCGTCGGAAGGCTGACCGCACCGATGTCCGTGCCCGGCCGCCCGCCCATCGACCACGCCCGCGCCGACGCCGGTCAGCGGGCGCCGCTGCGCCCGCCCCTGACGCTGCTGCTGGGCACCGGACTGGTTGCCCTCGTCGTGACCCTCCTGGTGGCGGTGACCATCGGACCGGCGGACCTCGCGGTCGGCGAGGTGGTGCGCTCCGTCGCCGCTCACCTCGGCCTGCGGGAGCACGACGTGCCCCGCCTGCACGACGCGATCGTGTGGGACCTGCGCCTGCCGCGCGTCCTGACGGCAGCGGCCGTCGGCGCCGGGCTCGCGGTGGCGGGCGCGGTCATGCAGTCGCTCACGCGCAACCCCTTGGCGGACCCGTACCTGCTGGGCCTGTCGTCGGGGGCGTCGCTCGGTGCCGTGGCGGTCCTCGTGCTGGGCGTCGGCCTGCTGCTGCCGGTCGCCGCGTTCGCCGGTGCCCTCGCGGCGCTCCTGGGGACGCTCGCCCTGGCCCGCACCGGGGGCACCCTGACGCCCGCACGGACGGTGCTCGCGGGCCTCGCCGTGTCGCAGCTCGCCGCCGCGGCGACGTCGTTCGTCATCTTCTGGACGGCGACGGGCGACTCGTACCGCGAGATCCTGTCGTGGCTCATGGGCTCGCTCGCGGGTGCGACGTGGTCCTCCGTCGCCATCTCCGGCGCGGCGCTGGCCGTGGTCGGCACGGTCGTGGTGCTCGCCGCCGGGAGGCTCGACGCCTTCGCGTTCGGCGACACCGCGGCGGCGGCCCTCGGCGTGGACGTCGACCGGACGCGCTGGACGATGATGACGCTCGTCGCACTCCTCACGGGCGCGATGGTCGCGGTGTCGGGTGCCATCGGGTTCGTCGGGCTCGTGCTGCCGCACGCCGTCTCGGTGGTGACCGGGCCCGCGCACCGGCGGCTGCTGCCCGTCGCGGCGCTGGCCGGCGCGGTCCTCCTGGTCTGGGCGGACACGCTGGCGCGCACGGTGTTCGACCCCCGGGAGCTGCCGGTCGGCATCGTGACCGCGCTGATCGGCGTGCCCGTCTTCGCGGTGCTGCTGCGCCGGGGACGGGGCGCGTCGTGGAGCTGACGATGGTGGGGGTCGGGACGCGCCTCGGCGGGCGGTGGGTGGTCGACGGCGTCGACGCCACACCCCCGGCGGGTGCCCTGGCGGGCCTGCTGGGGCCGAACGGCGCGGGCAAGACGACGCTGCTGCGGCTCGTCGCAGGACTCCTGGAGCCGCAGGCGGGCGCCGTCCTCGTGAGCGACCCCGCGGCCGCGGACCCGACCCCGAGCGTGCCGGTGCACGCCCTGGCGCGACGCGTGCGTGCGCGGCACGTCGCCCTGCTCGAGCAGGACTCCGGCGCGGCGGTGCCGTTGAGCGTGCGGGAGGTCGTCGCGCTCGGCCGCATCCCCTACCGGACGCTGTGGGGCACCGACGGCGACGCGGGCGCGGTCGACCGCGCCCTGGCGGCGGCGTCGGCGGCGCACCTGGCGGACCGCGCGTGGGCGACGCTGTCGGGCGGCGAGCGCCAGCGTGTCCACATCGCGCGCGCCCTGGCCCAGGAGCCGCAGGTCCTCCTGCTCGACGAGCCGACCAACCACCTCGACGTGGCCGCGCAGCTCTCGATGCTCGCGTTCGTGCGGGACCTCGGGGTCACGAGCGTCGCCGCCCTGCACGACCTCAACCTCGCGGCGGCGTTCTGCGAGCACGTGATCGTGCTGTCCGCCGGCCGCCTCGCGGCCGCCGGGCCCCCCGCCGACGTGCTCACCCCCGCGCTGCTGCGGGAGGTCTACGGCGTGGACGCCGACGTGCTCACGCACCCGCGCACGGGACGTCCGGTCATCGCGCTCACGGGGCAGGTCACGCCGCCGCCGTGACGCCCGCGTCCGCACGCCTCCCCGGGCCGGCCCGCCGCGCACCGCCGGCGGCGGGGTCCTCGGTGGCGACGCACGCACCCACGCACGGGCCGTCCCGTCATCGCGCTCACGGCGCCGGCCGGCACGTCCCCGCAGGCCAGAGACCTGCGGTCCGCCGGGGCGTAGGACCTTCGCTCCGCGACGTGCTCTCCGCGCCGTGCTCGCGACCTCGTTGCCAGCGGCTCGCTGCCAGCACATAAGGTCGGAATCCGGTGGCGGTCGAGGTGGACCGCCCCCCATCCTCGGAGGGCACAGGCATGAAGGCGACAACCCGTGGGCATACCCACACACACCCCCGCACAGCGGCACTGGCAGCGGTCGCCGCGACCGTCGCCGTCATCGTCGCCCTGGCGTCGAACGCCCAGGCCGCACCCGTCCCGGTGCCGCTCGCCACGGCGGGGAGCTTCGCGATCCTCGCCGGTTCCGGCATCACGAACACCGGACCCACCACGGTTGCGGGCGACATCGGCACGTTCCCCACGCCGGCCATCTCCGGGGCGGGCTCGATCACGCAGACCGGGGCGACCCACGCCGCGGACGAGGTCGCGGACCGGGCCAAGAGAGACCTCGTGACCGCGTACGACGCCGCCGCGGGGCAGGGTCCCGTGCTCGCGGCACCCGTCGAGCTCGGCGGGCTGACGCTGACGTCGGGGGTGTACTCCTCGGGCGGCGAGCTGGGGATCACGGGCACCCTGACGCTGGACGGCGAGGGCGACCCGAACGCGGTGTTCGTCTTCCAGACGCCGTCGACGCTGATCACCGCGACGGACAGCGCGGTCGAGCTGATCGGTGGCGCCCAGGCCTGCAACGTCTACTGGCAGGTGGGCAGCTCTGCGACGCTCGGCGTCCGGAGCGATTTCACCGGCACGATCCTGGCGCTGACCTCCATCACGCTCACCACCGGGGCGACGGTCGACGGCCGGGTCCTCGCCCGCAACGGCGCGGTCACGCTGGACTCCAACACCGTCACCCGTCCGCTGTGCACGTCGCCGACCCCGAGCGCCTCGCCGAGCACGAGCACGAGCGCCTCTCCGACGCCCGGTGCGACACCCGGCCCGAGCACCGCCCCCGTCCCGGGTGGCGACGAGACCACCGCCCCCGACGCGGGTTCCGGCAACGGCCCCGACGCGGGCCCGGGCAACGACCCCGGCACGGGATCGGGTGAGGACGCAGCCTCGTCCCCGCAGGTCGGTCGTGTGCCCGTCGGGGGTGTCGCGACCGGTGACGGCAGCAGCATCGACGCCGGGTCGACCGGGGACGCACTCCACGGGGCCGCACTGCTCGGCGGCGCCGTCGTCGCCGGGGCGGCCGGACTGCGTGCCCGTCGCCGGCTGCCCACCGCGTGACGGGACGGACGGGTGCGCCCGCCTGGGCGGTCGCACTCGTCCTGACGACCGCCGCGTGCAGCTCCGCGGCGCCGAAAGCCCTTGACCCGGCCACCCGCGCGACGGCCCCAGCGGTCACCGCGGTGCCCGCGCCGGCTCCGGCCCGGACGGGCGGGCCGGTGCGGATGGCGGCCTCCGTCCCGGTGCGCCTGCAGATCCCCGCGATCGGCGTCGACTCCGAGCTGATGAGGCTGGGCCTGCAGGACGACGGCACCCTGGAGGTTCCCCCGGCAGGCTTCCCCGCCGGGTGGTACGACGGCGCGCCGACACCCGGTGAGCTCGGCCCCGCGGTCATCGCCGGCCATGTCGACTGGGCCTCCGGCCCCGGGGTGTTCTACGAGCTCGCGAACCTCGCCGTGGGGGACGAGATCCGGGTCACCCGCACGGACGGAACGGCCCCGGTGTTCCAGGTCACGGCTGTCGAGGAGCACCCGAAGGACCAGTTCCCGACGGACGCGGTCTACGGCGACATCGACCACGCCGGGCTCCGCCTCATCACCTGCGGCGGCGAGTGGGACCGGACCGTCCGGCACTACGAGGCGAACGTGGTCGTCTTCGCGGAGCTGGTCCGACCCGGCTGAGCGCCCGGGACGGTGCGGCCACGGGTCGAGGGTCCAGCCGTGCGGGCGTGCGCCGGGCACCCGGTGGGCGACCCCGCTCCGCACGGCGTCGCTCAGCCGCGCAGGCCGGCCGCGAGCTGGGCGTCGGCGTCCTCCAGGGTGGCTGCGGCCGCGCGCAGGTACTCCCCCAGCGACGTCAGGGCCGAGACCGTGTCGGTCGCGCCCTGCGTGAACTGCCGGTACGACTCCCCGAAGGCGACGGACGCCTGGTCCGTCACGAACCCGGAGGAGACCAGGGACTCGATGAAGGCCCGCAGCTCACCCAGGCGGTTCGTGATCTCGTCCTGCCCGGCGGTCAGGCGCGTCGCCGCGTCCCGCATCTCCTGGTAGCTGACGTCGATGTTGGCCATGTGGCTCTCCCCTGCCTCCTGGTCCGGCGGGGTCCGCCCCCGGCCGCCGGTGCCGCGCACCGGAGCGGACGCTAGCCCTTCTCGTCACGACTCGTCCGGGTTCGTCCACAGCCCCGGGGCGTCGTCGCCCGACCGGCCGGTGGGGGCGTCCGCCGGGTCCCGGGAGTGCGTCAGCACCTCGGCGACCGTCATCGACGCCCCGAGCGAGACGTCGACCGCCGACATCCGGCGCAGCACCACCGAGAGCAGCGCCGAACCCGCCGAGATCTCGTCCGCGCTGCTCCACACCGCCGACCTGCCCTCGTCGGCGCGCCCACCCACCTCCTGCCCGGCCGTGTCGTGCAGGTCGTCGCGCACCGTCGCCCCACGGATCGTCGCGCGCGCTGCGTCGACGGCACCGTCCACCTGTGCGACCACCACACGCAGGTCCGCCCGCGCCCGGTCCAGCCGGGCGTCGGCCGCCAGCAGGTCGGCCCGCGCGTCCTCGGCCGACGCCACGTACTGGTCGCGGACCGCCGGATCGGCGGCGCGCTCCGCCAAGCGCGTCCACCACGCGACGCTCACCAACGCCTCGTCCTGCGCGTGCAACGCCGACACCGCCCGGGCGTGCGCGCGCAGGGAGGCCTCCTGTGCGTGCGCCAGCGCACCGGCGTACGTCAGCAGGGCCTCGCCGGTGACCGCGTAACGACCGTGCGCCCGCTCGATCGTGGCCGCGAGTCGCGCGGCCCTGGTCCGCACCTCGTCGACCGCCAGCGACCCACCTTCCGCCGCCGCGATGGCCCGCAGCTCGCCGACCGCAGCCTCGATCTGCCGCGCCACGGCCGCGTACTCCTCGCCTGCGGCGCGCACCCGCTGCGGGTCCCCCGCCACCGGGTCCGTCACCGCCAGCGGGTACCAGTCCGAGGGCCGCGTCACACCGGCCCTCGCGGCCTCGCCGCGATGGCGTCGTCGAGCGCGGCCGAGGTGCCACCGACGCGCCCGCACGCCTCGCCGAGGCAGCCGGTGTGCTGAACGTTCCCGGCGAGCCGCCCGGTGCCGTCGACGAGGCGTGCGGACATCGTGGTCAGCCGCGCAGGCCCGCCGCGAGCTGGGCGTCGGCGTCCTCCAGGGTGGCTGCGGCCGCGCGCAGGTACTCCCCCAGCGACGTCAGCGCGGAGACCGTGTCGGTCGCGCCCTGCGTGAACTGCCGGTACGACTCCCCGAAGGCGACGGACGCCTGGTCCGTCACGAACCCGGAGGAGACCAGGGACTCGATGAAGGCCCGCAGCTCACCCAGGCGGTTCGTGATCTCGTCCTGCCCGGCGGTCAGGCGCGTCGCCGCGTCCCGCATCTCCTGGTAGCTGACGTCGATGTTGGCCATGTGGCTCTCCCCTGCCTCCTGGTCCGGCGGGGTCCGCCCCCGGCCGCCGGTGCCGCGCACCGGAGCCGACGCTAGCCCTTCTCGTCACGACTCGTCCGGGTTCGTCCACAGCCCCGGGGTGTCCCCGGCGGCGTTCAGTCCGCGACGGGCAGCTGGACGCGGCGCAGCCTCCCGTGCTCCACCAGCACGCCCCGACCGGGAGGGAACTCGGCGCGCCCCGTGCGGGGGAACGTGGTGCGGAACAGCGCGTCCCCGTCCAGGTGGTCCGGCTGCAGGACGAGCCCGCGTCGCCCGTTGCGCACCTCGGCCACCAGCGGCCACGACGAGCCCCAGGTGCTGGTCTCGGACTCCGCGAGCACGAAGTGGTCGTTGCGCCGCGCCGTGCGCACGGCCTCCGTCAGCGCCTGCTCGGCCGGCCCGCCGAGCAGGTCGGCGATCGCCTCCACGACGAGCACGACCGGCGCGCCGTCGGCGGGTGCCGCACCCAGCTCCGGCAGCAGGTCCCGCGCGAGGGTCGCGATCTGCTCGGGCGTGCCGGCGGTCGCCGTCCACGCGACCCGCTCCCGCACCGGTGAGCGGCGCGCCCCGACGTAGTAGAGCGGGGCGGCCGGCAGTGCGCGGCGCAGTGCGTCACCGAGGGCGACGAGGGCCGTCGTGCGGCCCGACCCCGGCATGCCGGCGAGCAGGAACGTGCCGCGCGGTGCGAACCCGCAGGGCTGCAGGGTGTCGTCCGCGACGCCCAGCACCGGCAGCCCGTCGACGGTGGCGGGCAGGCTCGACGCGGCGACGACCGTCGGCAGCCGTCGCACCGGCGGCGTCGCCGCGACGCCCGCCGCGCGCAGCCTGCGCGCGACGGCCGCGACGGCCGCGGCCTGCTCGGCCGGTGCGGCGCGCCCGCCGGGCACGGCGACCTGGACCTCGTCGGTCTCACCGGCGAAGACGCCGCGCCCGGGGGGCGACGCCGGCCCGAGCACGTCCCTGGGCACGTCGAGGACGCCGTACGCACCCTCGTCCGCCTGGCGCAGCACGAGGCGCCGCGCGACGCTGCCGGCGAGCGACGTGGGCAGGGCGCCAGGGCGCTCGGCGGACATCGCGACGTGCACCCCCAGCGGCCTGCCCTCGGCGACCAGACGCTGCAGCACCGACCACGCGCCGGTGCGCCCGGGGTCCGCCTCG
Organism: Cellulomonas wangsupingiae; assembly: GCF_024508275.1. Lineage (NCBI taxonomy): Bacteria > Bacillati > Actinomycetota > Actinomycetes > Micrococcales > Cellulomonadaceae > Cellulomonas > Cellulomonas wangsupingiae. Next base: position 1,550,958 of record NZ_CP101989.1, on the reverse strand, counting down.
TGCGCCTCGCGGAACGCCGCGAGCCCGTCCAGGAGCAGCAGCAGCCGCGGCTCGTCCGCCCGTCCGGTCAACGCGCGGTAGTCGGTCAGCGACCCCGCGCGCACGGCCGCGTAGCGGGTCGCGCGCTCGTCGAGCGCGTCGCGCAGCGTGCGCATCAGCCGCTGCACGCGCTCGGTGTCCGCACCGTCGACGACGGACCCGACCACCGGCAGCTCGTCGAGCATGGCCAGCCCGCCGGACCCGAGGTCCAGGCCGTGGACGTGCACGGGCCCCCCGGCGCCCAGGGCACCGAGCGCCGCGCTCACCGCGAGGGTGCGCAGCGTCGCGGACTTGCCCGCCCCGCTCGTGCCCAGGACGACCAGCGACCCCTCCGCGTCGGGGTCCCACACCCACGGGTGCTGCTCCTGGCGCGCCGGCCGGTCCACGACGCCCAGCACGAGCCCCGTCTGCCCCGGGTCCACGACCTCCTCGTGCGCCCGGACGGCCGGGAGCTCCGGCAGCCACGGGCGCCGCGGTGGCGGGATCGCCTCGGCGCGGGCGGCGGCCCGCAGGTTCCGCACGGTCCGCGCGAGGTCCGTCGGCCCGTCGTCGTCGACGGGCACGCCGTCGGGGGCCAGCGGCACGTCCCACGGCTCGCCGGGCCCGAACTCGAGCGACTCCAGGCCGACGGCGACCCGCGGCGTCGTCGTGCGCGACCGGCCGCCGGCGTAGCCCGCCTGGAACAGCGCGAGCCGCCCCGGGCCGGTGCGCACGGCGCCGCGGCCCGGCACGGCCGGGTCGAACCCCGCGGCCAGGGGCGTGCCGAGGACGTCGGCGGAGTCGGCCTCGTCGGCCATCCGCAGCGCGACGCGCAGGTTGGTGTTCGCGCGCAGGTTGTCCTTGATGACGCCCGCGGGCCGCTGCGTGGCCAGCACGAGGTGCAGACCGAGCGACCGGCCACGCTGCGCGACGTCGACCACGCCGTCGACGAACTGCGGCACGTCCGCGGCGAGCGCGGCGAACTCGTCGACGACGATGACCAGGGACGGCGGGGTCTGCGGGTCCCCCGACCGCTCGAGCGCCAGGAGGTCCTTGACACCCTTGCGCTGCAGCAGGTGCTCGCGGCGGCGCAGCTCGGCGCGCAGCGAGACCAGCGCGCGCCGCACGAGGTGCGGCGAGAGGTCGGTGACCAGGCCGACGGCGTGCGGCAGGTCCACGCAGTCCGCGAACGCCGCGCCGCCCTTGTAGTCGACGAACAGGAACGTCACACGGTCCGGGCTGTGCGCGGTGGCCAGCCCCAGCACCCAGGACTGCAGGAACTCGCTCTTGCCCGATCCCGTCGTGCCGCCGACCAGCGCGTGCGGCCCCTGTGCCCGCAGGTCGAGCACGAACCGACCGGTCGACCCCTGGCCGACGACGGCCCGCAGGCCGGCGTCGCCGCGGCGCCGCACGGGAGTGCCGGTGCGCGCGAGGATCGACCCCGTCTCGCGCCAGCGCGCGACGACAGCCTCGGGATCGTCGGCGACCTCCGCGCCCAGCAGGCTCAGCTGGCCGACGCTGCGCGGCAGGTCCGACTCGTCGACCACGGGGGCGCCGTCGTCGACGACGGCCGCGAGCCGGCGGGCGAGGTCCGTGGCGGCCGCGACGTCGAGCCGCTCGCACACGACGTCGTCCCAGCGGCCGTCGCCCGTCCGCCCGACCCGCACGCCGGTCGCCGTGACCGCCAGGAACGCCCGGCAGGCGGCGGGGAGCTGCTCGACCTGCGCGGCGCACCACAGCACGTGCACGCCGACGTCCGGGCCGTCCTCGGCGAGCCGGACCAGGCGCCCGCGTTCGGCCTGCGCGTCGTCCTCGACGACGAGGAGGACCGCGGGCTGCGCCTGCTCGCCGTGCCGCCCGGGCGCACGCCGCGCAGCGACCAGCTCCTCGAGCGCCGTCACGACCGCGGTGGACGTCGTGGGGTCCGCGGCCAGGTGCGGCCCGAGCAGAGGGCTGTGCGGCGACGCGACGTGCGGCAGCCACTTGAGCCAGTCCCAGCGGTCGCGGCTCGACGAGGACGCGAGGCCGGTCACGACGAGCTCGGAGGGCGCGTGCAGGCAGACCAGCTGCGCGACGAGGGCGCGCGCGACGTCGTCGACCTCCGCCCGCGGGCCGGCGACCCCCACGGCTCCCGCGGCACGCAGCGAGACCTCCACGGGCACGCCGTCGACGTCGGCGAACCGGTCCCGCAGCGCCTCCACCATCGCCCAGTGCTCGGCACCCGCCCGCCCCCGCGGGGGCAGCCGCACGGTGGTCCGCGACGCGGACGTACCGACCCCCGGGCGCAGCGCGAGGAACGCCGGGTCGCGCGGACGCCGCGACCAGAGGGTGGGGCCGAGGTCGCGCGCGGCGCGGACGGCCTGCGCGGTCGACGCCAGCTCGCCGAGCCGCACGCGCCGCTCGTCCTGCGCGCCCGCGGCGAGGTCCTGCTCGAGGGCCGCGAGCGACGCCCGGAACGCCGCCGTCTCCTCCCGCAGCCGGCGACGTTCGGAGAACCGCTTGTCGACCCAGCCGGCGATCAGGAGCAGCGGGCTGAGCGCGAGGAGGACCAGTGTCGTGGGGCGCGGCACGAGCGCGTAGAGCACGGCGCCGAGGACGACCGGGGCGGCGAGCGCGACCACGGGGAAGCGGCCCGGACGCCCGGGCTCGGGCGGCGCGGGCGCCTCCACCGTCCGCTCCGGGTGCACGGGCACGACGCGGGGCGAGCGGTTGAACGCCACGACGGCGGCACCGTCGCCCGACCCGTCGGCCGGGCGCACGCGTGTGAGCGTGAGGATCGTCTCGCCCAGCACCACGTAGTCCCGCGGCCCCACCGTCGCGCGGTCCACCCGGCCCCAGCCGATGACGACGCCGTTGGACGACCCGGCGTCGACGACCTCCACCGTGTCGCCGACCACGACGCGCGCGTGCGTCGTCGAGACCAGGGGGTCGGTGAGCCGCACGTCGCTGTGCGGCCCGCGGCCCACGGTGGTCGTGCCCCGCGGCAGGTGCACCTCGAGCCCTGCCTGCGGCCCGCTGACGACCGTCAGGCGTGCGTGGGCGTCCTGCGGCGCGACGCCGGTCCCCGGCGCCCCCTCGTCCGCCGGCGTCAGGCCCACGGTCGACCCGGCGCGCAGCCCCGCCTCGGCCAGCCCGGCCCGACGCGGCAGCGTGCGCGGGGCGCCCCCGTCCGGCGGCGCGAGGGCGAGCGTCACCTCACCGGTCACGACGTTCCCGGCCGCCCGCTCGGCCCGGACCAGCGCGTCGGCGACGTCGGCGACGATGGCACCGGCGTCGGCGGTGACGACGACGTCCACGTCGACGGCACCGCCCGGGGCGGCGCGGCGGTACGTCAGTCGGGTGCGCACGTCCCTCCCCTGCTCGTCGTCCGCCCGTCACGGGCAGCTCCGGCGCCGGTCCGCAGCGGCCTCGGAGCCCGCCGAGAGTAGCGAGCCGGACGACCGTCATGTCCGGTTCGTCCACACCCGGACCGCGTGCCGGTCCCGCGCCCGCGCGACGGCGGACGCCACGATGGGCGCATGACGACGCCGACACCGCCGCGCGCTGCACCGACGGCCGGGGCCTCGGTCGCCGACCTCGCTGCCTGGGACCGGGTGGCGGGCACCTACGCGACGACCGTGGGAGGCCCCGACGACTCCTTCTGGCGTCGGTTCGCGCCGTTCCTCGACCGCTGGCTGCCGACCGGCGCACCGCGCGTGCTGGATCTCGGCTGCGGGCACGGGTGGCTCGCCGGGATCCTCGCGGAACGCGGCGCGCGCGTCCTCGGCGTGGACGGCAGCGCCGAGCTCGTCGCGCGGGCGCGGGCCGACCACCCGACGCTGAGGTTCGAGGTCGCGGACCTCACCGCGGGCGTCCCGGGCGCTGCACCCGGGCCGTTCGACGCCGTCGTGAGCCACATGGTCCTCATGGACCTGCCGGTCCTCGACCGCGTGCTGGCCGACGTCGCCTCGCTCCTGACGGACGACGGGGTCCTGATCGCGACGCTCCTGCACCCCGCGTTCTTCCACCAGCAGCCCGTGTACGACGACGAGCGGCACCGCCGCGTCACGGGCTACCTGCAGCACGAGGAGCGGTGGATCGACGGGTTCGGCGGTCACCGCCACTACCACCGGCCGCTGTCCTGGTATGTGCAGCGGCTGCGCGACGCGGGCCTGGTGCTCGTCGACCTGGACGAGCCGCCGTCCCTCCCCACGCGTCACGTCCCCGAGCACGCGTGGACGGACGACGAGCGCTGGTTCGCGACGATCCCCACGATGCTGTCGTTCGCCGCGCGGCGGGGGTGACGCCCGCGACCGCCGGGTGCTGCGCCACAATGGGGCCATGACCTCCAGGCTCTGGATGACCGGTGACGAGGCCGCCGACCGGCTCCTCGACGACGACCCGTTCGCGCTGCTGGTCGGCATGCTCCTGGACCAGCAGGTGGCGATGGAGACGGCGTTCGCGGGTCCCGCGAAGATCGCCGACCGCATGGGCGGCTGGGACGTGCACCGCATCGCCGAGGCCGACCCCGACGACTTCACCGCGCTGTGCGCGACACCGCCGGCGGTGCACCGCTACCCCGGGTCGATGGCCGGTCGCATCCAGGCGGTCGCCCGGGCCGTGGTGGAGCAGTACGACGGCGACGTCACGCGGCTGTGGACGGACGGCGACCCGGACGGACCGACGGTGCTGCGCCGCCTCAAGGCGCTGCCCGGCTTCGGGGACCAGAAGGCCCGCATCTTCCTCGCCCTGCTGGGCAAGCAGCGCGGCGTGCAGCCCGCGGGGTGGCGCGAGGCCGCCGGCGCGTACGGCGACGACGAGTTCCGGTCCATCGCCGACGTCCGCGACGCCGGGTCGCTGGGCAAGGTCCGGGAGACCAAGCGGGCCGCCAAGGCTGCGGCGAAGGCCGCGCGCTGACACACCTCGTCGCACCCGGGCCACCGGCGCCGCTGCCCGCCTCCGTCGCGCGACGGATGCCCGGCCCGTCCGCGAGACCGACGCGCCGACACCGCCGGTCACGCCAGGATGAACCCGTGACGACGCCGCCTCCCGCCGTGCTGCCCCACGCCGCGCCGGTCCCGCTCCCGCCTCCGCCACGCGTCGGGCCCGTCCCGGTCGCGAGCCGGGCCGTCGCCCCCGACGTCGCGCGCGGGCTCGCGCTGCTGGGCATCGCGGTCGCCAACGCCGTGGTGCACCTCGCGGGCGGGGCCGTGGGTCTGGGCCTGCGTCCGCTCGACTCCTCGACGCTCGACCGTGCCGTCGACGGCGTGGTCTCGCTGCTCGTCGACCGGCGCACGATGCCGATGTTCGCGCTGCTGTACGGCTACGGCATCGGGGTCGTCGTGCGCCGGCGAGCTGCCGCGTGGGTGTCGTGGCCCGCGTGCCGCGCGGACCTGCTGCGCCGCGCCGCGCTGCTCGTCGCCTTCGGTGCCGTGCACGTGCTGCTGCTGTTCGAGGGTGACATCCTCGGCGCCTACGGCCTGACCGGCCTGCTCGCGGTGACGTTCGTGCGCGCGTCCGACCGCGCGCTGCTCGTCACGTCCGCGATCGTGCTGGTCGCCTCCGGGGTCGTCGGTGGCGCGATGAACGGAGCGATCGTGCTCCAGGAGGTCTTCCTGGGCGAGCCGTTCGTCATCCCCGTCGAGGAGTCGCCCCTCGCGGCGCTGGCGACGCGGGCACTCAGCGGACTGTTCGGCGCACCGCTGGGCGCCTTCATCGCGCTGCCGCTCGTGCTCCTGGGCATGTGGGGTGCACGTCGCTCGGTCCTCGAGCGCCCCGCGGAGCACGTCCGGCTGCTGCGCCGCACGGCGGTCGTGGGGCTGACCGTCAGCGTGCTCGGTGCCGTGCCGTTCGCCACCGCCGTCGCGCGGCTGCGCGACCCGTCCACCGGCGACGCGATCGGGTCGGCGATCCTGCACGAGGTCACCGGCGCCGCCGGTGGCGTCGCGTTCGCCGCGCTGGTGGGCTGGGTCGTCGCCGCCCGCGGCACGACGACCGCCACGCTCGGGCCCGTCGGCCGCGCGCTGCGGGCCGTCGGCACCCGGTCGCTGACGTGCTACCTGCTGCAGTCGGTGCTCTTCGTGCTCCCGCTCGCCGCGTGGGCCGGAGGGCTCGGACGGGGCATGGGCTCGGCGCAGGTGGTCGCGTGGGCGATCGGCGTCTGGCTGGTCACCGTCGGCGTCGCGGTCGCTCTCGAGGCCGCGGGGCGGCGCGGGCCGGCCGAGTGGCTGTACCGCCGACTGGTCTACGGCCGGGCCACGGCGTCCACCGGGCGGTTGCCCGCGGCGTAGCCCGCACCCGTGCGGTCGCCGGCTCCCACACCCGGCTCGCGTCGCGCAGGTTGTGGTGCAGCTCGTGCACGGCGGTCGCCTCGACCCGCGGCAGGTTCTCGGCGCTGGGCCACAGGGTGAACCACAGGTACAGCGCCACGACGTCCGGCTCACCGGGGAACCCGCGGTAGATGCCGGCGGCACGCTCGAGGAATGGGCGCGCAGTGTCCGCCCGGACGGCGAAGGGCTCCGCCAGCACGTCGCGCCTCGCCGTGAGGTCGTCCAGGACAGTGAAGGTCACGAGCCTCGAGACGACGGGCCGTCCGCGCCGCGGTCGGCGCCTTGACGATCCTCGGCCGCCGCTCCCGGCGGCGCCGGGACCGCGCCGCTCGCGATGAGCAGGGCCGCGAGGTAGACCGGGATCACGACGACGTTCTTGACGGCGAACGTCACGGAGACAGCCACGCGCCGTGCAGGTGCGCCGTCCAGCCCCAGGGCGCTCAGCACGGTACGCACCGACGACTCCGTCACGACCGCCTCGACGCCGGCTCCTACGGCGAGAGCGGCGCCCGTGACCACGCCCAGCCGGACGAGGATGCCGAACCAGCCCACGCGGTACGCGTGGGCCACGTCGGCCCGCACCTGCCGCCACGGGTGGCCCGCGACACCGCGCCACCGCCGGCCGACCACGACCATGGCGACGACCAGGACCACGCGCAGGAGCTCGACCACCAGCTCCAGCAGGACGTCGAGGTCGCCGCTGTACAGCTGGTAGCTGCGCAGGGCCGCCGGCACCACCGCGATCCCGAGCAGGAGCGGCGCCGTGAGGTACAACGCCGCCGCCGAGCCCAGCAGGTCCGCGACGCCGCGCACGTGGCGCGACACGGCGGTCATCGCGTCGACCGGGTCATCACCCGGCCCACCAGCGTCTGCGCCCACGGCCGGTACCGGGTGTTCTGGAACGCCGTCACCACCCACCGGTCCCCGTCGCGGACGAGCACCGTCGTGTTCGCCGAGACCCGCTTCGCCGACGGCGTCGCGCGGTCGCCCTGCCACCGCATGATGATCCCGCCCTTCTGCGTGGCGACCGCGACGTCGGGCGAGACCAGCCGCACGTGACGGTCCCAGCTGACGAGCCGCGAGCCGCGCATGATCCCGCGGAACAGCGGCGCGTGCCCGCTCTCGATCTCGTGCCGTCCGATCATCAGCGTGCCGTCGAACGCGAGGTAGGTCGCCGTCGGCGCGTGCAGCGCAGCGAAGGCCCGCGCGTCCCCCGCGGACCAGGATGCCTCGATCCCGCTCATCGTCACGTCGATCGCCTCGGTGGCATCCATGCCGAGCCTCCTGATGTACTTAGATCGGGCGTAGTGATTACTACGATTGATCTAAGTGATTGGAAGGTCCAGTGTCAAGCAGTCCCGACCTCGGCCGCGAGCTCAGCAGCGCCGTCGTCCTCTTCCACCAGGCGGTCGCCGCACGCGTCGGCCTGTCGGCGGGCGACCTGAAGACCCTCGAGCTCATCGAGCGGGAGGGACCCTTCAGCGCCACCGAGCTCGCACGGCGGACCGGCCTCACCGGTGCGGCGATCACCAGCCTCGTCGGACGCCTGGCCGCGGGCGGGCACGTGCTGCGCGAGACGGACCCGGCAGACCGGCGGCGGGCGATCATCCGCGCCGTGCCCTCGACCAACCCGGAGCTCGCCGAGGCCTTCACGCGTCTCGGCGGGGCGCTCGGCGGCCTCCTCGCCGAGTACACGCCCGACCAGCAGGCCGCGATCGTCGAGTACCTCGGTCGCATGATCACCACCCTGCGCGAGCAGACGGTCCTCCTGGGCGCCACGCAGCACGGGCACGGCCGACCCGACGCACGCGCAGCACCCTGAGCCGCGCCGCCATCCGCGACACCGAGGTCCGGCCGAAGGTCCGTACCGGACGAGCGCCCCGACGAGAGGTTCGGCTGCCATCTCGCGCGGCACGGCGCGGCTCACGCTCGGGACGGCACGCGGCGGGCCGCGACCGGTTCACGACGTGACGTCAGCGCCTCATCCGCCGCCTGTCCGGTCGAGCAGCGCGAGCAACCACCCCGGACCTGCCACCATCGCGTCGCCGAGTCGTGCGCGCAGTCCGCGGTCAGCGCTCACGACGAGCGCCGCCGGTACGGCAGCCGCAGCCCGTGCGACGACCTCGGTGTCGCCGTCGCGCCGGGCGAGGTGGACGACGAGACCGGGCACACCCGGGTCCGACGCACCGCGCGCCTGGCCCTCGAGGACCACCTCGACGCGCAGCACGCGTACCGGATCGCCGCCCGGACCCGTCGCGCCGACCCCGACGAGTCCGGCCAGCCGCCCCAGCAGCGCGGTCGCCGCGCCGGCGCGGTCGCGCCACCAGCCGTCCGGGCGCGAGCCCACGACGTTCGCGGCGTCGACGACGAGCACGACCTCGTCGGCCACGGGCCCGGTCACCGTCCCGGGCGCTCGAGCGCGTCCTTCCACCCCTGCGCGTACGCCTCGGCCGACCCCTGGTGGAACATGTCGTCCGGCCCGGTGCGCACCAGCAGGCGCGCGCCCGGCCCGTCGTCGTCGGTCACGACGTGACCGACACCGCGCACGACGGCGACAGGGCGGCCCGACGCCTTGCCCTTGACGAGCTCGGCGGCGCTCGCGATCTCGTCGGCGACGGCCGCGACGGTCATGGTCAGCGGGCGACCGAACGTGTCGAGCTGCCCGCGCAGGTCGTCGAGCACCTCGACGCCCGCCGCGCCGATGGCCAGGTCGGTGACGCCCTGCCGCCACGGCCGACCGGCGGTGTCCGTGACGAGCACGCCGATCCGCACGCCGAACACGTCGGCGAGGCCGGCCCGCAGCGTCCGGGCGGACGCGTCGGGGTCGACGGGCAGCAGCAGCACGGTGCCCTCGGGCGTGTTCGACGCGTCGACGCCGGCCGCGGCCATGACGAGCCCGAGGTGGTTCTCGACGATCCGCGTGACGCCGCCCGCGTGCTCACGCGTCGCGACGACGCGCACGGTCTCGTCCGTGATCGCGCGCTCGCGGTCGTCGGAACAGACCACCCGTCCCTCGGCCTTCGACACGACCTTGCTGGTCACCACGACGACGTCGCCGTCCCGCAGCGCGTGGTCGGGGCACGTGGCGGCGTCCGCGCGCAGCCCGGCGGCGAGCAGCGCGACGAGGTCGTCCCCCGGGACGACCTCGCGGATGCCGTCCGGCGCCCAGACGAGCAGCTCGCCCACGCTCACCGCGTCAGCTTCGGCAGCACGTCGCGGCCGAAGACCTCGATCCACTCGCGCTGGTTGCGGCCGACGTTGTGCAGGTAGATCCGGTCGAACCCGAGGTCGACGTACTTCTGGATCTCGGCGCGGTGGACGTCGGGGTCGGACGAGATGACCATCCGGCCGTCGAAGTCCTCCGGGCGCACCAGCTTGGCCATCTGCTCGAAGTCGAACGGCGAGCGGATGTCGGCCTTGGGGAACTTCATGCCGCCGTTGGGCCACTCGTGCATGGCGTTCGCGAGCGCCTGCTCGTCCGTCGGCGCCCACGACAGGTGCAGCTGCAGCACCTTGGGCATCGTGTCGGGGTCCTTGCCGGCCTCGCGGGCACCCTCGGCGAACTTGCCGAACAGCCCCGAGATCTTCTCCAGCGGCGCGCCGACCGTGATGATGCCGTCGGCGTGCCGGCCCGTGCGCTTGGCGGTGACGGGCCCGGCGGTCGCGACGAGGATCTCCGGGGCGACCTCCGGCATGGTCCACAGGCGCGTCGACTCGAGCTTGTAGAACGGACCGGCGTGCTTGACGTCCTTGCCGGCGAGCGACGCCGTGAACAGCTTCTTGATGATGTCGATGGCCTCGAACATGCGGTTGATCCGCTCCGGGGCCTCCGGCCAGTAGCCGGCGACGACGTGCTCGTTCAGCGCCTCCCCGGAGCCCAGCCCGAGCCAGTGCCGCCCGGGGTACATCGCGGCCAGCGTCGCCGAGGCCTGCGCCACCATCGCCGGGTGCCACCGGAACGTCGGCGCCGTGACGCCCGGTCCCATGTCACCCGTGGTGCGCTCGCCGACGGCGGTGAGCACGTTCCACACGAAGGAGGACTCCCCCTGGGCGGGCACCCAGGGCTGGAAGTGGTCCGCGGCCATCACGCCGGAGAACCCGTGCTGCTCGGCGTACGCCGACAGCTCCACCGCCTCGCGCGGGTGGAACTGCTCCAGCATCGCCGCGTACCCGACCGTCAGACCTGCCACGTGGTGCGCCTCCCGGCTGTCGTTCCCTGTCCGTCGAGCCTAGCCCGGTCCGCGCGGACGGCCGGTCGAGCGGGGGGTCACCGTTCGACCAGGGCGGGGTGCCGGGGGTCGTCGACGCGCACGACGACGTCGGCCACGTCCTGGGGCGTCGCCTCGTCCTCGTACCGCGCGAACGCGGGCAGCTGCCAGGCGCGCTCCGGGCCCAGCCGGCGCGCGAGCGTGTCGGGGCGCACGGTCAGGTGCACGGTCAGGTCGGCGTCGAGCCACCGGCCCAGCAGCAGCTCGCCGTCGAGGACGAGAACCGCGCCCTGCGGCGCCCGCACGGGGGCGGCACGCGTGGCGCGGTCGCGTCGCGCGTCCCACAGCGACGGCAGGTAGGCGCCGTCGACGGCGAACGGCCCGAGCACCTCCCGCTGGAGCGCACGGGCGTCGAGCCGGTCCTCGAGGTAGGCGACGGGGTCCTCGCGGCCGTGCTCGTACCGCAGGGAGGCGGGCCGCAGGAAGTCGTCCGCGTGCACGCGCACGACGGGCCGCCCCGCGGCGCGCAGCGGCTCGACCAGCGCGTCGGCCGGCACTGCCGGCCCGAGCACCCCGGCTCCGTCGACGAGCACCCGTCGTCGTCCCGGGAGCTCGAGCACACGCTCGACCACGTGCGCGACGAGCGCGTCGGGGGTCGTCGGACGGACCCGCACCCGTCACCTCCTCCGGCACCCGCGGCGGCCGGGCGGGGCGCCCGCCCGGCCCTAACTGTTTCATCGATGGCGTGGCGGCGGCGGGGGCGGGACAGTACGTCGGAGTCCTGGGGAGGCTCGGGGCCGACACCGGCGAGGGGACCTGTCCATGACCCGCACCCGCCCACTGGCCCGACTGCTGGCGGTCCTCGTCCTGGGGGTGCTCGCCGTGACGCCCGGCACCGCCGCCACCGCCGCGGCCGACACCACGCCGCCCACCCCGCCGTCGGCCCTGCGCACGACGTGGCTCCGGTGCGACGCGGTGTGGCTGATGTGGACGCGGTCCACGGACGACGTCGGGGTCGTCGCGTACGACGTCTACCACGACGGCCAGCACATGCTGACCATGCCGGGGCGGGCGGCGGCCGCCCGTCTGACGCTCGTGCCCGGCGTCACGTGGGGCCTGTACGTCAACGCGCGCGACGCCGCGGGCAACGTCTCGCAGGCCAGCGACACGCTCGAGCTCAAGGTGCCCCCGTGCCAGACGGACACGACGGCCCCCACGACACCGTCGGGCGTCACCGCGACCGCGGCCGGCACGTCCGTGACCGTGTCGTGGCGCGCGTCCACCGACGCCGTCGGGGTCGCGGGCTACGACGTGCTGCGCGACGGCACCGTCGTGGGCAGCACCGCCGGGTCGGTGCTGACCTTCGTCGACTCGGGTCTGCAGCCCCGCGTCACGTACTCCTACCAGGTGCGCGCACGCGACCAGGCCGGCAACCGCTCGGGCGTCTCCACGGCGGTGCGGGCGACGACCGGCGGCTCGTGCACCAACCCCGTGTGCTCCGTCACCCAGGTCGCGACCGAGCGGGACCTGCCGTGGGGGCTCGTCGAGCTGCCGGACGGGTCGGTCCTCTACGGCCGGCGCGACGCGTTCCAGGTCGTGCGGCTCGACCCGGCGACCGGCGCGACGAGCGTCGTCGGCACGCTGCCCGGCGTCGCCGGGACGGACGGCGAGGGCGGGCTGCTCGGGCTCGAGGTCGCCGACGACTTCACGACGTCGCCGTGGCTGTACGTCATGCACACCACGTCCACCGACAACCGCGTGGTGCGCGTGCGGTACGTCGACGGTGCCCTGTCCGGCAGCCCGCAGGTGCTGGTCAGCGGGATCCCTCGCAACAAGTACCACAACGGCGGGCGCCTGCGGTTCGGCCCCGACGGCATGCTCTACGTGGCGACGGGCGACGGTCAGAACCCCGCGTGGGCGCAGGACACCAGCAACCTGGCGGGCAAGGTGCTGCGCATCGCGCCCGACGGCTCGATCCCCGCGGACAACCCCTTCGGCAACGCGGTGTGGAGCTACGGCCACCGCAACCCGCAGGGTCTGGCGTTCGACCCGCAGGGGCGGCTGTGGCAGCAGGAGTTCGGCAACTCCGTGATGGACGAGACGAACGTGGTGGTCCGCGGCGGCAACTACGGGTGGCCCCAGTGCGAGGGCACCACCGGCGACTGCTCGGGCGCCGGGCTCGTGGCCCCGCGCCTGACGCTGCCGGTCGCGTCGGCGTCGTGCAGCGGCATCGCGGTGACGGGGAGCTCGCTGTGGATCGCGTGCCTGCGCGGGACGCGGCTGTACCGCGCGACGATCACGGCGGACGGGCAGCTCACCGACGTGCGGACCCTGCTGTCCGGCACGTACGGCCGGCTGCGGACCGTGGAGCCGTCGGCGGACGGCAGCCTGTGGCTGACGACGAGCACGCGCGGCGACAAGGACTCCACCGCCAACAACAGCGACGAGCGGATCCTGCGGGTCAGGCCCGGCGGGTGACCTCGCCGCCGCCGTCGGGGCCCAGATCCGTCGCCCGGACGCCCCCGGGTGCGGCCGGCGCACCGGGGGCGGCGGCCACGTCGACGGCCGGCGGCGGGGCGGCACCGCGTCGCACGTCGCTGTCGGCGCCCGCGCGCACCAGCGCGACGCCCAGGACGACCAGCACCGCACCGGCCGCCTGCCAGAGCAGCGGCTGCTCCCCGAGCAGCACCCAGGCGAGCAGGACGGCGAGCAGCACCTCGGACAGCGCGAGGAAGGACGCCAGCCGCTCCCCCAGCAGCCGCACGGACACGGCGGACACGGCGTACGCGAACGCGGTCGGCACGGCGCCGACGACGAGCAGCGGCACCGCCCAGTGCACCTGGGCACCGAGCACGTCGACGCGCACGTCCGGAGCCTCCACCGGCAGCACGCCCACGGCGGCGAGGACCGCGACGACCACCGCGCCGACGGCCATCGCGGCGCCCGCGAGGCTCACCGGCGGCAGCGAGATGGGACGAGCCGTCAGGGCGAAGTAGGCCGCGTTGCCGACGGCCGCACCGCCCGCGAAGAGCAGACCGAGCGGATCCAGGTCCAGGCTGCCGGTGACGTCGAGCACGAGGACGAGGCCGCCCATGGCGAGCGCGGCGCCCACGAGCGTCGCCCGCGCGGGCGTGCGGCCCGTGCGCGCCCACGCCCACAGCAGCAGGAGCAGCGGACCCGTGTACTCGACCAGCAGCGCGACGGCGACCGGGAGGCGGTCGACGGCGAAGAAGTACAGGGTCGAGGCCCCGGCGACGCCGAGGAGGCCGAGCCCCACGACGGTCGCCCAGTCCGTGCGCAGTGCGGACCAGCGCCCACGCAGCGCCCACACCGCCGGGCCGGCGAGCAGCACGGCGCCGATCGTCAGCCGCACGACGATCGCGGCGCCCGGGCTCCACCCGGCCGCGAGCAGCGGCTTGACCACCGGACCGCTCGTGGCGAACGCGAGCGCGGCGACGAGCCCCGCCGCGATCCCGGCACTGCGCGCGCTCGACCCCTGCACCCTGGCTCCCCGCCCTCGGTCGTCCGTCCCGCAGGGCGCCCCGGGCGGAGGCACGGGGAGGCGGGTGACGTGCGCCGGGCGACTGCCGGCGTGTGGGGAGCGGACCGGGCCCGGCATCACCGGCACCGCCTGTCGTGCGCTCCTGCGCCGGACGCTAGCCCGGCGGTCGGGGGTGGTCAACGCGCCCCCGGACGACGGCTCCCGGTGCGCGTCGGTGATCGGCGATCTGGGAGGATGGGTGACCATGAGCGACCTGACCCCGAGCCCCGACACCCCGACGAGCGCACGCACCGCCCGCCAGGTACCGGACAAGGTCACGGTCGACGGTCTCGAGGACCGCTGGTCGCGCACCTGGGCCGACGAGGGCACGTACACCTTCGACCGCACGGCGCAGCGCGAGCAGGTCTACTCGATCGACACCCCTCCCCCCACCGTCTCGGGCTCGCTGCACGTCGGCCACGTGTTCTCCTACACGCACACCGACGTCGTCGCCCGGTTCCAGCGCATGCGCGGGCGCGAGGTCATGTACCCCATGGGCTGGGACGACAACGGCCTGCCCACCGAGCGTCGCGTGCAGAACTACTACGGCGTGCGCTGCGACCCGTCGCTGCCGTACGTCGAGGGCTTCGTGCCGCCGCACGAGGGCGGCGAGGGCAAGTCGATCAAGCCCGGCGACCAGGTGCCCGTCTCGCGGCGCAACTTCATCGAGCTGTGCGAGCGCCTGTCCGCCGAGGACGAGCTCCAGTTCGAGGCGCTGTGGCGCCGCCTGGGCCTGTCGGTCGACTGGTCGATGACCTACCAGACCATCGGTGCGCGCGCCCGCGCGGTGTCCCAGCGCGCGTTCCTGCGCAACCTGGGCCGCGGCGAGGCGTACCAGGCCGAGGCGCCGGGCCTGTGGGACGTGACGTTCCAGACGGCCGTCGCCCAGGCCGAGCTCGAGGCGCGCGACTACCCCGGCGCCTTCCACAAGGTCGCGTTCCACCGCCCGGACGGCGAGCCGGTCGTCATCGAGACCACGCGTCCCGAGCTCCTGCCCGCGTGCGTCGCGCTCATCGCCCACCCCGACGACGAGCGCTACCAGCACCTGTTCGGCACCACGGTGACCAGCCCGCTGTTCGGCGTCGAGGTGCCCGTGCTGGCCCACCCGGCCGCCGAGCCGGACAAGGGCGCGGGCATCGCGATGTGCTGCACGTTCGGCGACCTGACCGACGTGCAGTGGTGGCGCGAGCTGCGCCTGCCGACGCGCTCGGTCGTGGGCCGTGACGGCCGCATCCTGCGCGAGACGCCCGAGTGGCTCACGTCGGAGGCGGGCCGCACCGTCTACGGCGAGCTGGCCGGCAAGACCACGTTCAGCGCGCGCGAGGCCGTCGTCGCGGGCCTGCGGGAGTCCGGCGACCTGCTCGCCGACCCGGTCCCGACCCAGCGCAAGGCCAACTTCTACGAGAAGGGCGACAAGCCCCTCGAGATCGTCACGAGCCGCCAGTGGTACATCCGCAACGGCGGGCGGGACGAGGACGTGCGCGAGCAGCTGCTGGCGCGCGGCCGCGAGCTCGAGTTCCACCCGGACTTCATGCGCGTGCGCTACGACAACTGGGTCGGCGGCCTCAACGGCGACTGGCTCGTGTCCCGCCAGCGCTTCTTCGGCGTCCCGATCCCCGTGTGGTACCCGCTCGACGCGGACGGCGAGCCGCGGTACGACGCCCCGATCGTGCCCGACGAGGCGTCGCTGCCCGTCGACCCCTCGAGCGACGTGCCGGCCGGCTACACGGCGGACCAGCGTGGCGTGCCCGGCGGGTTCGTCGGCGACCCCGACATCATGGACACCTGGGCGACGAGCTCGCTGACCCCGCAGATCGTGTGCGGCTGGCTCGACGACCCCGACCTGTTCTCGCGGACCTTCCCGATGGACCTGCGCCCCCAGGGGCAGGACATCATCCGGACCTGGCTGTTCTCGACGGTCGTGCGGGCCCATCTCGAGGAGGGCTCGCTGCCGTGGAAGCACGCCGCGATCAGCGGGTGGATCCTCGACCCCGACCGCAAGAAGATGAGCAAGTCCAAGGGCAACGTCGTCACGCCCATGGGCCTGCTCGAGGAGCACGGCTCCGACGCGGTCCGCTACTGGGCGGCGAGCGCGCGCCTGGGCACGGACGCCGCGTTCGAGGTCGGCCAGATGAAGATCGGCCGCCGCCTGGCCATCAAGGTGCTCAACGCCTCCAAGTTCGTCCTGTCCTTCGGGCCGGCCGACGAGCCGGTGTCGCTCGACGCGTCGCAGGTCACCGAGCCGATCGACCGGGCGATGCTCGCGGGCCTCGCCCAGGTCGTCGACCAGGCGACGGCCGCGCTCGAGGCGTACGACCACACGCGGGCCCTCGAGCTCACGGAGACGTTCTTCTGGACGTTCTGCGACGACTACCTCGAGCTGGTGAAGGACCGCGCGTACGGTGCGGGCGCGTCGGCAGCCGATGTGACGTCGGCCACGGCGTCGGCGCGTGCGGCGCTCGGCCTGGCGCTCGACACGCTGCTGCGCCTGTTCGCGCCGGTGCTGCCGTACGCGACCGAGGAGGTCTGGTCGTGGTGGCGCGAGGGCACGGTGCACCGCACGCCGTGGCCGACGAGCGACACGCTGCGCGCCGCCGCGGGCGACGCCGACCCCGGTCTCGTGGCGGGCGCGGGCGCTGCGCTGGCCGCGCTGCGCAAGGTGAAGTCCGAGGCCAAGGCCTCGATGCGCACGCCGGTGGAGCACGCCGTGCTCGAGGTCCCCGACGCGCTGCGCGCCGGTGTCGAGGCGGCGCTCGACGACGTCCGCAACGCCGGGCGGGCGACCGGGACGCTCGAGCTCGTCCCCGGGACGGGCGAGACGGTCGTCGCGCGCGACGCCGTGCTGGGCGAGGCCGTCGCCCGCTGACGCGTCACCCGCCGGGGCTGCCGCAGGGCAGCCCCGGCGCGGTCGTGCCGTCGCCGGGACCGAGGTCCCATGCGCCTCGTTGACGGATAGCAATGATGTGACGCGTATAGTTATGCGCGCTCTGATCCGCTCGGAAGGACCACCATGCGCCCCACCCTGCGCGCGGCCGCGCTCGCCGCGACCGCCCTCCTCGCCCTGACCGCCTGCTCGTCCTCCGGCGACGACGCGGCGGCCGACGCCGCCGGCGAGCTCACGCTCGTGAACCCCGGCACGCTGACCGTGTGCACCAACCCGCCGTTCGAGCCCTTCGAGTTCGAGGACGAGAACGGCGAGATCGTCGGCCTCGACATCGACATCACCCGCGAGGTCGCGGACGACCTGGGCGTCGACCTCGAGGTCGTCGTCACGCCCTTCGACACCCTGGAGTCGGGCGCGTCGCTCACCACCGACGCGTGCGACATCCTCGCGTCCGGCCTGACGATCACCGACGAGCGCGCCGAGAAGTTCGACTTCTCCGAGCCGTACTTCGACGCGGACCAGGGGCTGCTCGTGGCCGAGGGCTCCGGCATCGACGACGTGGAGTCCCTCGCGGGCAAGAAGATCGCCGTGCAGATGGCCACCACGGGCGAGACCTGGGTCGAGGACGAGGGCCTGACCCCCGTCCAGTACGAGGACCTCGGTCTGCAGATCAACGCGCTGCGGACCGGCCAGGTCGACGCCGTCGTCAACGACATCGCCGTGCTCGGCCCGTTCATCACCGAAGGGCTCGAGGTCGCCGCGACCTTCCCGACGGGCGAGCAGTACGGCCTGGGCGTCAAGAAGGGGAACACCGCGCTCCTCGAGGCCGTGGACGCGACGCTCGACCGCATCCGCGAGGACGGCACGTACGACGCCATCTACACCGAGCGCATCGGCACGGCGCCCACCGCCGACTGACGCCGCGTGGTGCGGGGCCGGCCGCGGCCGGCCCCGCACCGCCACGACCCGGGAGTGCGCATGACCACCGCCCCGCAGACCGCCCCGCAGACCCTGCAGATGCCACCCGGCCGCCGCCGGACGAGCCCGCGCACCCGCGCCCGCATCACGCGGGCCGTGCAGTACGCCGTGCTCGTGGCCGTGGTGGTCGCGCTCGCCGTGCTGACCGACTGGTCGAACGTCACGTCGCAGCTGTTCGACCCCGCCGTCGCTGGGGAGCTCATCGGCCGGATGCCCCCCGCGCTGTGGAACACCGTGAAGTACACGCTCGGCGCCTTCGCCGTCGGGCTCCCGCTGGGTGCGCTCCTCGCGTTCATGAAGCTGTCGTCGGTCGCGCCGTACCGGTGGATCGCCACCGCGTACGTCGAGTTCTTCCGCGGCATCCCGGCGCTGCTCGTCGTCCTGGCGATCGGGTTCGCGGTGCCGATCGCGTTCGGCATCAGCATCCCGTCGATGCTCGCCAAGGCGTCCATCGCGCTCGGCCTGGTCTCGGCGGCGTACATCGCCGAGACGCTGCGTGCGGGCATCGAGGCCGTGCCGAAGGGCCAGATCGAGGCGGCCCGGTCCTTGGGCATGTCGCACGGCCGCACGCTGCTGCAGGTCGTCGTCCCGCAGGCGTTCCGGATCGTGCTGCCTCCGATGACCAACGAGATCATCCTGCTGACGAAGGACACCTCGCTGGTGTTCCTGCTCGGCATGCAGGTCGCCGAGTACGAGCTGACGAAGATCGGACGCGACGCCCTGAGCACCGCCCAGGGCGGGCTGACCGCGCTGTTCGTCGCCGGCGCCTGCTACCTCATCATCACCCTGCCGCTGGGTCAGCTGACCCGCTGGCTCGAGCGGCGCACCGCCATGAAGGGACGCGGCAAGTGAGCGACAGCCCGACGGGCGGCCCGGTCGTCTCCGTCCAGGACCTGCACAAGTCGTTCGGCGAGCGCGAGGTCCTGCGGGGCATCGACCTCGAGGTCGGCGCCGGCGAGGTCGTGTGCGTCATCGGCCCGTCGGGGTCCGGCAAGTCGACGCTGCTGCGGTGCGTCAACCTGCTCGAGCAGCCGACGTCCGGGCGCGTCGAGGTCCTGGGCGTCGAGGTCACCGACCCCGACGTCGACATCGACCGGGTGCGCACGCACGTCGGCATGGTGTTCCAGCAGTTCAACCTGTTCGGCCACCGCTCCGTGCTCGAGAACTGCACGATGGCCCAGCGCGCCGTGCTGCGCCGCTCGCGCCAGGAGGCCGAGCGCGTCGCACTGGCGAACCTGGAGCGGGTCGGCCTGGCCGACCGCGCCCACGCCATGCCCGGGCAGCTGTCCGGCGGTCAGCAGCAGCGCGTCGCGATCGCGCGCGCGCTGTCCATGGACCCCCAGCTCATGCTCTTCGACGAGCCGACGTCCGCCCTCGACCCCGAGCTCGTCGGTGACGTCCTCGGCGTCATGCGTGACCTGGCCGACGCCGGCATGACGATGATCGTCGTCACGCACGAGATGGCGTTCGCCCGTGAGGTGGGCGACCGTGTCGTGTTCATGGACGACGGCGTCGTCGTCGAGTCCGGCCCTGCCGACCAGGTCGTGGGCGCCCCGCGCGAGGAGCGGACGCGCACCTTCCTGCAGCGTGTGCTCGACCCCACCCACCAGCACGCCACACGCTGAACCCGCGGCGCACTAGGGTCGTGACGTCCCCCCGACACCAGGAATCAGGTCGCATGTCCGAGTTCACGTCCCCCGCCCTCGTCGCACCCTCCCCCGCGGCCTCCATCTGCACGCTGCTCGCCGACCGTCTCGCACGCGACCCCGACGGCGTCCTCCTCGAGCGCCAGACCGGTCTCGGCGGCACCTGGCAGCCGATGACCGTCGCCGCCTTCGTCACCGAGGTGCGCGCCCTCGCGAAGGGCCTCGTCGCCTCGGGCGTCCAGCCCGGCGACCGCGTCGCGATCATGTCCCGCACCCGGTACGAGTGGATGCTCGTCGACTTCGCCGTGTGGGCGGCCGGCGCCGTCGGCGTGCCCGTCTACGAGACGTCGGCCGCCGAGCAGGTGCGGTGGATCGCGTCCGACTCCGGTGTGCGGCTCGCCGTCGTCGAGACCGCCGCGCACGCGGCCGTCGTGGCCCAGGTGCGCAACGACCTGCCCGGGCTGACCGAGGTCCTCGTGCTCGACGAGGGCGCCGTCGGCACGCTCGTCGAGCGGGGCACCGACGTGCCGGACGACGAGATCGACCGCCGCAGCGCGCTCGCGCGCGGGGACGACCTCGCGACCGTCATCTACACGTCCGGCACCACCGGCCGCCCGAAGGGCGTCGAGCTCACGCACGGCAACTTCGTGGAGCTGGTCCGCAACGGCGCCGTCGGCCTCGGAGACGTCGTCTCGAAGCCGACCTCGCGCACCCTGCTGTTCATGCCGCTCGCCCACGTCTTCGCCCGGTTCATCCAGGTGGTGTGCGTCGAGTCGGGCGCGGTGCTGGGGCACGCGCCCGACACCCGCAACCTCATGCCGGACCTCGCGTCGTTCAAGCCGACGTTCCTCCTGGCCGTCCCGCGGGTCTTCGAGAAGGTCTACAACTCGGCCGAGCAGAAGGCGGGTGCGGGGACCTCCCTGCGCATCTTCCGCTGGGCCGCGAAGGTCGCGATCGCGTACTCCCGCGCGCTCGACACCCCCGGTGGCCCCGGCGCCGCCCTGCGGGCGCAGCACCGCACGGCGGGCGCCCTCGTGCACCGCAAGCTCCGGGCGGCCCTCGGGGGACGTGCCGAGTTCGCCGTGTCGGGCGGCGCGCCGCTCGGGGAACGCCTCGGTCACTTCTACCGCGGCATCGGCCTGCACGTGCTGGAGGGCTACGGGCTGACCGAGACCGCGGCCGCCACGGCGGTCAACCGCCCGTCGCTGACCAAGATCGGCACGGTCGGCCCCCCGATGCCCGGGACGACCCTGCGCGTCGACGACGACGGCCAGATCTGGGTCGCGGGGCCGCACGTCTTCCGCGGCTACCGGCACATGCCCAAGGAGACCGCCGAGGCGCTCGTCGACGGCTGGTTCCGCACCGGCGACATCGGCACCCTCGACGACGACGGCTACCTGCGCATCACGGGCCGCAGCAAGGAGATCATCGTCACGGCCGGCGGCAAGAACGTCGCCCCCGCCCTGCTCGAGGACCGGTTGCGCGGCCACCCCGTGGTCAGCCAGGTCGTCGTCGTGGGCGACCAGCGCCCGTTCATCGGCGCACTCGTCACGCTCGACGCCGAGATGCTGCCCGGCTGGCTCACCATGCACGGCCTGCCCGCGATGGACGTGACCACCGCGGCGCGGCACCCGCAGGTGCTCGAGGCGCTCGACCGCGCGGTCGAGCGCGCCAACGAGGCCGTGTCGCGCGCCGAGTCGATCCGCAAGATCGCCGTGCTCACGACCGACTTCACCGAGGCGAACGGGTACCTCACGCCGTCGCTGAAGGTGAAGCGCGCGGCCGTCCTGCAGGACTTCGCGGACGAGGTGGACCAGCTCTACGTGGACACCCGCGCCGGGCACTGACTGCAGGAGCACCGACTGCAGGGGGCACCGACCGCCGCGGCGCGGGGGCCGGGCGTCGACGCCCGGCCCCCCGCCGGCGGCCGGTCAGCCGACCGAGCGCAGACGCCTGTTGTCGGCGGACTGCGTCGGCACGGACTCGCTGGGCGTCGACCCGTCGGCCCACCGCAGCACGGCACCGACGCCGTCGACGACCTCGACGTCGTCGTCCACGAACGTCACGCCCGCGTCCTGACCGACGACGGCACGCAGCAGCGCGACGTCCGTCGGCAGCTCGCGGACCTCGTCGTCCTGCACGCCGATGTCCGCGAGGTCCGAGCGCGCCGCCGCGATGTGCAACGGGCTCGGTCCGACGAACAGGGTCCGCTCGGTGAGCGCCCCGTCGAGCACCCGGCTCGCGACCAGCAGCTCGTCCACCTGCCCGCGGCGCAGCACCTCCACGACGTCGTCGAGGCCCGTCACGGCGCCCTCGTCCCGACCCCGCGCCTCGCGGTACCGCTCGACGTGCGTCGCACGGCGCCGGGCACGCGCCTCGTCGACGGCCTCGGCCACGCGCGACGCGAACACGTCCTCGTGGATGCCGTCGCCGCGCCCGCCGCCGGGCACCTCGACGACCAGGTCCCGCACCTGCTGCCCCAGGGCGTCGTGCACCAGCGCCACGGCGCGCACGTCCCCGGTCAGGACCACCAGGTCGGGATGCCGGTCGCGCACCCGCTGGTCCACGGCGGCCGCCACCGCCTCCGCGTTGCGCTGCCACGAGTCCTCGGCACGCGTCTGCCCGCGCCGGCCCGGGCCCCCTTCGCGCTGCTTGTGCACGTCGTCGTGCCCGCCGTCGACCGTCTCGGACGCCGGACCGTGGTCCTCGCCGTCGTCGGCGGCCACCCAGCGCAGGTCGGCGCCGGTGCGGTCCACCGCGACGAGCAGCAGGCAGACGGACTCGTCGGTCGCGCGGACCGCCGGCGACAGCGCCGGGACGGGGCCGTAGACGCCGCGAGAGGCCGCAGGAGCCGCCAGGAGCACCCGGTCGACCACGACGCCGTCGGCGTCGGCCACGAGCACGCGCCCGTGGGGGTCGCGGCGGCCGTCGGGCTGGGCGACGCGATCGGCGATCTCGTCGAGCAGAGCCGCAGGGACGCCGTCCCGCTCGAGCTCCCGCCGGACCGAGCGCCAGCGGTCCACGGGTCCCGACTCGCCTGCCACCTGCGCGGGCGACGCGTCGAGGTGGACGGTGACGAACGGGCCGGGGCGCCCGAGCAGCGGCTTGAGCCAGTGCAGGTGCATGGGGTGACTCCTCCAGCGTGTGCACGTCCCCGGTGACGCCGCGTCCGGTGCGTCCTACCCGGGGCTGACCCATCTACCTTCGGTCACCCCGCCGGGCGACGCCAACGGCCACCGCGCGCGCACTGCGTTGCACAGCGGGCCGTCAGGCGCGCTGTGCGTGGCCCTGTGCGATGTCCTCGTGGTGCCGGATCACCTCGGCGACGATGAAGGCGAGGAACTTCTCGGCGAAGACCGGGTCGAGCTCCGCGTCGTGCGCCAGCTGGCGCAGCCGTGCGACCTGCTGGGCCTCGCGGCCCGGGTCGGAGGCGGGCAGGCCGAGCTCGGCCTTGAGGACCCCGACGCGCTGCGTCGCCTTGAACCGCTCGGCCAGGATGTGGACGAGGGCGGCGTCGATGTTGTCGATGCTGCCGCGCAGCCGCGCCAGCTCCGCCGGCACGGCCCTCTCGGGTGCGTTCACGCGCTCTTCTCGCGCGGCGCACGCTTGTCGCGCGTCACCTCGCGCGGCACCAGCGTGGGGTTCACGTTCTCCAGCACGACGTCCCGCGTGATGACGACCCGCGCGACGTCGTCACGCGACGGCACCTCGAACATGACCTGCTGCAGGACCTCCTCGAGGATCGCCCGCAGGCCGCGCGCGCCCGTGCCCCGCAGCAGCGCCTGGTCGGCGATCGCCTCGATGGCGTCCTGCTCGAACTCCAGCTCGACCCCGTCGATCTGGAACATGCGCTGGTACTGCTTGACCAGCGCGTTGCGCGGCTCGGTGAGGATCCTTACGAGCGCGACCTGGTCCAGCGGCGAGACGGTCGTGATGATCGGGACGCGGCCGATGAACTCGGGGATCAGACCGAACTTCAGCAGGTCCTCCGGCATGACCTCGCCGTAGACGTCCGTGTCGTCGGCCGAGTGGATCGGGGAGCCGAAGCCGATGCCCCGGCGACCGGCGCGCGACGTGATGATCTCGTCGAGGCCGGCGAACGCACCGGCGACGATGAACAGCACGTTCGTGGTGTCGATCTGGATGAACTCCTGGTGCGGGTGCTTGCGTCCACCCTGCGGCGGCACCGACGCCGTGGTGCCCTCGAGGATCTTCAGCAGGGCCTGCTGCACGCCCTCACCCGACACGTCGCGCGTGATCGAGGGGTTCTCGCTCTTGCGGGCGATCTTGTCGATCTCGTCGATGTAGATGATGCCCGTCTCGGCCTTCTTGACGTCGTAGTCGGCGGCCTGGATGAGCTTGAGGAGGATGTTCTCGACGTCCTCGCCGACGTAGCCCGCCTCGGTGAGGGCCGTGGCGTCCGCGATCGCGAACGGGACGTTGAGCATCTTGGCGAGCGTCTGCGCCAGGTACGTCTTGCCGCAGCCGGTCGGGCCGATCAGCAGGATGTTCGACTTGGCGATCTCGACCTGCTCGTCGCCGGCGGCGCGAGCGCCCTCACCGGCCTGGATGCGCTTGTAGTGGTTGTACACGGCCACGGCGAGCGACCGCTTCGCGGGCTCCTGCCCGACGATGTACTGCTCGAGGAACTCGAAGATCTCCTTCGGCTTCGGCAGGTCGACCATGCCGACCTCGGTCGCCTCGGCGAGCTCCTCCTCGATGATCTCGTTGCACAGATCGATGCACTCGTCGCAGATGTAGACCCCGGGGCCCGCGATCAGCTTCTTGACCTGCTTCTGGGACTTGCCGCAGAACGAGCACTTGAGAAGGTCCGCACCGTCCCCGATCCGCGCCACGTGCGTCCCCTTCCTTCGTGTCGCCCTCCGCCGTGAAGGCGGTGCGCCGTCGTCGTGACCTCGCGGTCCGCGAGTCACGTTCCCCCATTGCACACCACCGGGGGCCACCTGTCAGCCGAACCCGGGGGGTGGGTCGCGGCGTGTCGGGCGGGACACGCCGACCGGTCCGTCCCGGTACGCGCCGAAGACCCTGTCTGCACCGTGTCAGAGCCCGGCCCCGCCGGTCGACGGCGGGGCCGGGCTGTCACGACGTCAGGACGGCTGGACCACCGTGGGGTGAACACCCTTGCGGCTCTCGAGCACCTGGTCGACGATCCCGTAGTCCTTGGCCTGGGCGGCCGTGAGGATCTTGTCGCGCTCGATGTCCTGGCGGACCTGCTCGATCGGGCGTCCCGTGTGCTGCGCGAGCGCCGCCTCGAGCCACTCGCGGATGCGGATGAGCTCGTTGGCCTGGATCTCGATGTCCGACGCCTGCGCGTAGCCGCCGCCCTCCATCGCGGGCTGGTGGATCAGCACGCGCGCGTTGGGCAGCGCCAGACGCTTGCCGGGCGACCCGGCCGCGAGGAGGATCGCCGCCGCCGAGGCAGCCTGCCCGAGGCAGACGGTCTGGATGTGCGGCTTGATGTACTGCATCGTGTCGTAGATCGCCGTCAGCGCCGTGAACGAGCCGCCGGGCGAGTTGATGTACAGGGTGATGTCGCGGTCGGGGTCCGTCGACTCCAGGACGAGCAGCTGCGCCATGACGTCGTCGGCCGAGGCGTCGTCGACCTGCACACCGAGGAAGATGATGCGGTCCTCGAACAGCTTGGTGTACGGGTCCTGACGCTTGAAGCCGTAGGCGGTGCGCTCCTCGAACTGCGGGAGCACGTACCGGCCGACGGGCGAGGCGGGCGCCGTGCCGCCGCCCAGGCGGCCGGCACGGGCGATGAACTGGGACTCCATGCTCACGAAGCTTCTCCTCGTTCTCTGCGTCGCCGGACCGTCAGGCCGGGGTCCCGGCGCCGCCGTCGGGGTCGGTACCCCCGCCGCCGGTGACCGAGTGGCTCTGCGTGACCACGTGGTCGATGAAGCCGTACTCGAGCGCCTCGGGCGCGGTGAACCAGCGGTCGCGGTCCGAGTCGGCGTTGATCTGCTCGACGCTCTTGCCGGTCTGCTCGGCGATCAGCTCGGCCAGCACCTTCTTCATGTGCAGGATGAGCTGGGCGTTGATGCGCACGTCGGTGGCGGTGCCGCCGATGCCGCCGGAGGGCTGGTGCATCATCACGCGGGCGTGGGGCGTCGCGTACCGCTTGCCCTTGGCGCCCGAGGACAGCAGGAACTGCCCCATCGAGGCCGCCATGCCCATCGCGATCGTCGCGACGTCGGGCTTGATGTACTGCATGGTGTCGTAGATCGCCATGCCGGCCGTGATCGACCCGCCCGGCGAGTTGATGTACAGCCAGATGTCCTTGTCCGGGTCCTCCGCCGCCAGCAGCATCATCTGCGCGCAGATGGCGTTGGCGTTCTCGTCGCGGACCTCCGACCCCAGCCAGATGATCCGCTCACGGAGCAGTCGGTTGTAGATGTGGTCGTTGAGACCGAGGCCCGGAGAATCTGCCCGGGCCAGGGCCGGCACCTGCTCGTTCACGAAGGCTCCCTCGTCTGGCTACGTCCTACGTGCGCGGTGGTGCGCCCCCGTTCCGGGAGGCTGCTGCCGGCCGCGCGTTGCAGCGACCCTAACGCCCGTGCGCGCCCCGCCATGTCCCGCCCACGCACCGTTTCGCTGTCGGCGCAGCGGGGACGCGGCACGGGCCGCGCGCCGGACGACGACGGCCCCGCACGCCCGTGGGGGCGCTGCGGGGCCGTCGTCAGGTACCGGTGCGGAGCGGCTCAGGCCTTCTCGTCCGCGCTGTCCTCGCCGAACGCGACGGACGAGACGTCGGTCGCGGCGTCGGCCGCGGGCGTCGCCTCGGCCTCGTCGAGCGCGGCGTCCTCCTCCTCGGTCCCGATGAACTCCGACAGGTCGACGGCCGCACCGGAGCCGTCGACGACGTTCACCTGGCGCAGCGACACGGCGAGCGCCTTGGAACGCGCGACCTCGGCCACCATCGCGGGGATCTGGCCCTGCTGGTCGAGCGTCGTGATGAACGTGTTCGGGTCCATGCCGTACTGGCGCGACGCGCTGACCAGGTAGTCGAGCAGCTCGCTCTGGCTGACCTTGATGTCGAGCTGCTCGGCCAGCGTGTCGAGCAGGATCTGGTTGCGCAGCGCGGTCTGCGCCTGCTCGGTGACCTCGGCGCGGTGCTCGTCGTCCTCCAGGCGACCCTCGGACTCGAGGTGGCGGTGCACCTCGGCCTCGACGACGCCGCTGGGGACGGGGATCTCGACCTCGGTCGTCAGCTTCTCGACGAGCAGGTCACGCGCCTGGACGGCCTGGTTCGACGCCTTGATGCGGCCCGCCTGCTCGCGCAGGTCGGCCTTCAGCTCGTCGATCGTGTCGAACTCGCTCGCGAGCTGCGCGAACTCGTCGTCGACCTCGGGCAGCTGGCGCTCCTTGACGGCGGTGGCCGTGACGGTCACCAGCGCCTTCTCGCCCTTGCGGTCGCCGCCGACGAGCTCGGTCTCGAACGTCGTCGTCTCACCGGTGGACAGGCCCACGAGCGCCTCGTCGAGACCCTCGAGCATGTTGCCCGAGCCGATCTGGTAGCTCGTGCCGGCGACCTGGTCGACCTGCTCGTCACCGATGGCCGCGACCAGGTCGATGACGACGAAGTCGCCCGACTCGGCGGGACGGTCGACGCCGACCAGCGAGCCGAAGCGCTCGCGCAGGGCGTCGAGACGCGCGTCGACGTCCTCGTCGGTGACCTCGACGTCGTCGACCGTGACGCTCAGGCCGTCCAGCGCGGGCAGCGTGATCTCGGGGCGCACCTCGACCTCGGCGGTGAAGTGCAGCTCGCCCTCCTCACCGGGAGCGGCGGCGACCAGGCCGGGGACCTTGGTGACCTCGACCTCGGGCTGGCCCATGGGGCGCAGCTTGTTCTCGCGGACGGCCTCGGCGTAGAAGCCGGACAGGCCCTCGTTGACGGCGTGCTCGATGACGGCAGGACGACCCACGCGCTGGTCGATGATGCGCGGCGGCACCTTCCCCTTGCGGAAGCCCGGCACGGTCACCGACTCGGCGATGTGCTGGTACGCGTGGTCGATGCTCGGCTTGAGCTCGTCGTACGTCACCTCGACGGACAGCTTGACCTTGGTCGGGTCCAGGGTCTCGACGGCGCTCTTCACTTCGATGGTCTCCAACTGGTCATGGCCGGGCGCCGGAGGTTCCGACGTGGTGGCACGCTTCGATCTGCACGCTCTGGGAGGCGCTGCCCGCTGCGGGCCGGGCGACGTCGTGACCTTCCCGAGGACCTGCCCCGGTGAGGCGACGTTCGAGCACCCGACGGCGCGTACGCGCGACCCTCGATGCTACGCCACGGGCGGGACCGGCCGCCAAAGCGGACTCCAGGGCGCAACGGCTCGCCGCGTCCGCGCTGATGTCCACGACGACCGCCACGGACCCGGTAACCTTGCTGCGCTGTCCGGGTCGGGTGACCGATCCTCGGGCACGTGCGGACGTAGCTCAATGGTAGAGCCCCAGTCTTCCAAACTGGCTACGCGGGTTCGATTCCCGTCGTCCGCTCCACGGGTGGTTCCGAACCAGCACGTCCGGCCGGTACCGACCGATGGCGGCACGCAGATCGGCCAGGTCACCCTCGATGAGGTCGAGGAAGTGGTGGCGGACGTCCCACTGCGCAGGGCGCAGCCCGAGGGCCGGGGCCCCGTGCGCGAGCGACCACGCGTCGATGGTCGCGGCGTCCAGGTCACGTCCGTGGACGAGCGGCAGGTACCGACCGCCGGCCTCCTCCACCCAGCGCGCGAACTTGCTGCCGGTGGTGACGAGCACGACGTGCCCGGCGTCCGCGGGGACGCGCACGACGGGCAAGAGCGGGCGGACGTACCCCGTGATCGGTGCGATGGCGACGAGGATCCGTGCTCATCGGACTCCCCCCCGGCCGGGTGGACGTGTCGGACCGTTCCCAGCACCGGCCACGCAGCCCGTCCACCACGAGCGTGACGACGGCGTCCGCCGTGACCATCGCTGGCTCCGCACCGGTGACGAAATCGGGTTTGACATCGTTGTCAATCGCTCACTACCGTCCCGAAGCACATCCATTTATGAAGGAGACCCTGGCAATGG
The DNA here is from genome assembly GCF_024508275.1 of Cellulomonas wangsupingiae. Taxonomy (NCBI): domain Bacteria; kingdom Bacillati; phylum Actinomycetota; class Actinomycetes; order Micrococcales; family Cellulomonadaceae; genus Cellulomonas; species Cellulomonas wangsupingiae. The sequence goes on along the minus strand of NZ_CP101989.1, from coordinate 1,522,300 downwards.
CGCTGATGGTCCACGAGCGCGGGCTCGAGAAGTTCCGTCCGCTCGAGAAGGTCTTGGTCCACGACGACTTCGACCGCGGCTTCAACGGCTGGCTCGACCTCACCCCGAACTTCGTCCGTCCGGGCTTCCAGTCCCAGCCGTCGCAGCTCGACCTCGGCTCCTGGGGGCCGTCGATGATCAGCGCGGCACCGATGCGGTTCGCCGCCGGCCACGGCTCGATGGAGGGCAACTACTCCCTGAAGCTCGCCACGCGGCCCACCGCGCGCGAGTACGAGCAGCCGCCTGCCGAGGGTGCCATGAGCACCGTCATCAAGCGCCTGTCGAAGCTCGACGACGACCACCGCTACATCCAGCTCGAGGCCTGGTACTCCTACACCCCCGAGCAGGACCGCTGGGGCACCGGCGAGGAGGACATCCGCGCGTTCGGCCTGTGGTTCGACGTGCAGGACGAGACCCACCGCTGGCAGCCGGGCATCCGCTACGTCAACTCGGTGAACGGGACGAAGGTCAAGCGCTGGCAGTACTTCCAGGTCGCCGACGGCGTCACCCGCGAGCAGTGGACCGGCAGCCCCGAGGGCTGGGAGGCCCCCGGCATCGACGCCATCTGGTGCGGGCAGCGCTACGCCGACGGCTCGGCGGACGGGTTCCAGTGGGTTCCCGACGGCGAGCAGAAGCTCGTCTACAACGAGAGTCCCGACAAGCTCAACTGGCTGTACATGCGCCTGCTGGTCGACCTCGACCGGCGCGAGTACGTCGAGTTCCAGAGCATGGGCCGCACGTTCGACCTGCGGGGCACGGCGACGACGCCCGCACCGCCGTACGACGGCATCACGGGCCTCATCAACCCCGTCTTCTTCATCGAGACCGACACGGACCGCCGTGTCTTCATGTACCTGGACTCCGTCGTGTACTCGACGGGCCGCGAGCCCCAGGCCTGAGAGGAGACGACGATGCTGACCTCTGCCACCACGCTCGTCGAGCGCCGCACCGTCCTCACCACCGAGTACGGCACCCACCCCTACGAGGCCGCCTGGGCGTCCGAGGCGCTGTTCTTCGTGCGCACCGAGGGCCCTCACCCGGCCCTGACGATCCAGCCGCAGGTCTCCCCCGACGGCGTCGACTGGCTCGACCGCGGCGCGCCCGTCACCCTCCCGGCCGACCGCGACCTGGTCGACGTCGACATGGTCCGGTTCGGCACGTGGGTCCGCCTGCTCCTGACCGGCGCCACGCCGCAGGAGCCGGCCACCGTGCTGGTCCGCCTGGAGCTCAAGGGCTGACGCGAGCGCCCGCGCGCGACACAGGGGCCGTCCCGCTACGGCGGGACGGCCCCTGTGGGTGTGCCCCGGGCGCCGTCGGCGCCCGGGGCTGTCCTCGTCAGGAGGACGCGGGTGCGATGACCACCTTGCCGGCGGTCCCCAGCGCGGCGGCCGCGAAGGCCTGCGCGGCCTCCTCGACCCCGTAGGTCGCGCTGACGATCTCGTCGCCCGGCAGGCCGCCGTCCGCGGCGATCGCGATCGCGACCTCGATGTCCTGCGGCGTGTAGTTGGCACAGCCCTGGACGCGCAGCTCCCAGTCCTGGAACAGCGGCAGCGGCACCACGCCGTCACGCGGCGGCACGCCCACGATCAGCAGCGTGCCCGCGCGCCGCAGCACCCCGACCGCCTGACGGATCGACGCCTCGATGCCGACGCAGTCGAAGACGACGTCCGCGGGTCCGCCGAGCGCCGCGTGCACCGAGGCCGTGAAGTCGGGCGACACCGCGTCGACGGTCGCGTCCGCGCCGAGGCCCAGCGCCCGGTCGCGCTTGGCGGGCACGGGGTCGGACACGACGACCACGCCCGCACCCGCGCGGCGCGCCGCCACGACCGAGAGCAGCCCGATGGTCCCCGCGCCGATGACGACGACCCGCGCACCGGTCAGGTCCCCCGCGATGCGCGCGGCGTGGACCGGCGTCGCGAGGCACTCGACCAGGACGGCGTCCACGTCGCTGACCTCGTCGGGCACCGGGAAGACGTTGCGCTCCGGGACGACCACGTAGCGGGCCATGCCGCCGGGCAGCGCACCGGAGGGGTCGCACCCGATCCACTGCAGCGTCTGGCAGGCGTTGCTGCGCCCTGCGCGGCAGTTGACGCACTCGCCGCAGTCGACGTTCGGCTTGACGACGACGCGCGCGCCGACGAGCCCGCCGTCACCGCCGGCGCCCACCGCCTCGACGGTCCCCACCAGCTCGTGACCCGGCAGGTAGGGCGGCGGCAGCAGCGGGTGGTGGCCGGCGACCGCGTGCGTGTCCGAGCCGCAGATGCCCGCCAGGGCGACCTCGACCCGCACCTGACCCGGGCCCGCCTCGGGGACCCGGGAGTCCACCACCGTCACCTCGTCCAGACCTGCGACCTTCACCTGGCGCATCGTCGCGCTCATCGGGACCCCGTTCTCGCTGTGACGCCCGTCCCCGGCCACGGGGAGAGCCTTGGCGTCCCATGCTCGCGGCACGACGACGCGCGCACATCACCGTCCGGCGCCTGATACCGGTACTCTCATGCGCGTCGTGGGCATGTCTTGCCGAACGTACGGGGCGACGGCGCGCACAATCGCACCATGACGGACGTCGCCACCGCCCTGGAGTCACGCGCCGCGCGCACACTGCGCCGCCGGGCCGTCCGCGAAGTGATCGCGTCGGACCCCGTCGCGTCGTTCCGGTTCTACGTGCACGAGGAGCCGCACCCGTACGCGGGCTGGCACTACCACCCGGAGTACGAGGTCCACCTGATCCTGCGCACCAGCGGCCGGTACGTGATCGGCGACGTCGTCGGGGCCTACGACGCCGGCCAGCTCGTGCTCGTCGGCCCCGACCTGCCGCACCACTGGATCGCCGACGCCGACGCCGACGGCGGCTCGCTCGCGGACACCCACGCCGTGCTGCACTTCAGCGACGCGTGGGTACGGGGGTGCCAGGCGGCCGTCCCCGAGCTGCGGGCACTGGACCCGCTGCTCGCCCGGTCCGCCCACGGCATCGAGTTCCGCGGCGCCTCGGCGACGACAGGCGCGGCGGCCATGCTCGCGGTCCGCGACGCCGAGCCCGGGATGGACCGCGTCGTGCGCGTCCTCGACCTGCTGCGCGTGCTGGCCGGCTCCCCGCCGGGCGACCAGCGCCTCGTCGTGCAGTCGTGGCGCGCCGACGTCGAGGGCGCCGACTCGGAGCTGATCAGCCGCGCGATCGACCACATCCTCGAGAACCTGGCGACCGGGGTGCGCCTGCACGACGCGGCCCGGCAGGCCGCGATGAGCGACTCCGCCTTCTCACGCCAGTTCAAGGCGGGCAGCGGGCAGACGTTCACCGACATGGTCCGTCGCCTGCGCCTGACGCAGGCGTGCCGCCTGCTCGAGACGACCCGGGACCCGGTCGCGGCCGTCGCGGGCGCCGTCGGCTACGCCAACCTCTCCAACTTCAACCGGCAGTTCCGCCGGGCGTACGGCGTCACACCGCGCGAGTACCGCACCGCGGCACGGCCGTAGGCCGCACCGCGGTCCGGCGCGGACCACGGTGCGGCCTGCCGTCAGGCGGCCGTGCGGACCTGCGTCCAGGTCGGCGGCTGCGCACCGACCTGGGCGACCGTCAGCGACGCCGTGCGGGTGGCGAGCCCCGCGAGCCTGCTGAGGTCACCGGCTCCGACGCCGTCGCGGCGCAGGGCGTCGAACAGGCCCCACCGGGACAACCCGGCCAGCAGCCCCGACATGAACGCGTCTCCCGCACCGATGGTGTCGACCACCTCCGTGGGGATGGCCGGCTGCTCCAGCCGGTGCGACGGCGTGGCGACGGTGCAGCCGTGCGCACCCCGCGTCATGACGAAGAGCTTGACGCCGCGGCCCAGCGCCCAGTCGGTGACGAACGCCTCGTCCTCGCCGGGGTGGAGCCAGGCCGCGTCCTCGTCGCTCAGCTTGAGGACGTCGGTCCGGTCGACGAACCACTCGACCCGCTCGAGCACCGCCGCGCGGTCCGGCGTGATGGCCGGACGGACGTTGGGGTCGAACGAGCGGATCACCTCGGGGGCCGCCGAGCGGTACAGGTCGAGCACACGATCGGCACCCGGCGGGAGCACGGCGGCGATCGAGCCCGTGTGGATGACCGTGCACTCGGGCGGGACGCCCCCGTCCGGCAGGTCCCACCGCAGGTCGAACGCGTACGTCGCCGCACCGGCTGCGTCGAGCGTCGCGCGTGCCGTGGACGTCGCCGTCCGGGGCGCCACCGTCACGTCGTCGAGCTTGACCCCGGCCGACCTCAGGTGAGCCGCGACGAGCCGCCCGTCGGCGTCGTCCCCGACCCAGCTCATGAGCCGCGTCGGCACGCCGAGGCGCGCCAGCCCGAACGCGACGTTCATCGGGCTGCCCCCGGGCTGACGGTGCTCGACGCCGTTCACGTCGACCGTCACGTCGACGAGCGCCTCGCCGACGACGAAGACCGACTTCGCCAGCCCGGGGATCGGTGAACCGTTGGACACCACGTGCTACTCCCCCGCCAGGACGGCCTCGAAGAACGCCTCGACCCCGTCGCGCTCGAGCGCGTCGGCGGCCCGCAGGTACGCCTCCACGAAGCCGGGTGCGTCGAGGAACCCGGTGAGCGTCGGGACCCCCCGCAGGAAGCCGAGGGGCTCGTCCGCGGCCGCCGCGACGAGCGCCTCGCCGTCCACGTCGTCGATCACGAAGCGCCCCTCGCCGACGCCACGGCACCACGCGCGCCAGGTCGCGAGGATCGCGGCACCGACCTCGCACGCCGCACCCGCCGCCACCCGGTCGACGAGCACGGGGACCACGAACTTCGGGATCCGGTTGGACGCGTCCACGGACAGCCGCGCCAGGAGGTCCTGGACGTGCGGGTTGCCGAAGCGGACGAACAGCTCGTCGACGTACGCCGGGAGGTCGAACCCCGCGGGCACCTCGAGCGTCGGAGCACCCTCACGCTCCATGTACGCCCGCACGTACGCGGCGATCCGAGGATCTGCCACCGCGTCGTGCACGTACGTGTAGCCCGCCAGCTGGCCGATGTACGCGAGCGCCTGGTGCGACCCGTTGAGCAGCCGCAGCTTGATGGCCTCGTAGGGGTCGATGTCCGACACCAGCAACGCGCCGACCTGCTCGAACGGCGGTCGACCGGCAGCGAACACGTCCTCGATCACCCACTGCGTGAAGGGCTCGCTGGCCACCGGCCAGAGGTCCTCGACCCCGAGCCGCGTCGCGACCCGGTCCACGTCCGCCTGCGTGGTCGCCGGCGTGATCCGGTCGACCATCGTGGACGGGAACGCCACCTCGGCGCCGATCCAGTCGGCCAGCTCGGGGTCCGCCAGCCGCGCCACGCCCTCGACGCTCGCCCGGGCGACACGGCCGTTGCCCTGGATGTTGTCGCACGACATCACGGTGAACGGGGCGATCCCCCGCCTGCGGCGCTCACGCAGCGCGGCGACGATCCAGCCGAACGCCGTGCGCGGGTGGGCGAACCCGTCCGCGACCTCCTCGGCGACCAGCGGGTCGTCCTGCGGCACCCGACCGTTCGTCGGGTCGCTGACGTACCCGCCCTCGGTGACCGTGAGCGACACGATGCGGACGTCGGGCGACACGAGCTGGTCCAGCACGGCCGCCGGGTCGTCCGGCGCGTAGAGGTAGCGCCGGATCGACCCGATGACGCTGAACCGGTTCTGGCCGTCCGGCTCGCGCAGCGTGAGCGTGAACAGGCAGTCCTGCGCGGCGAGCGCGTCGCGCATGGGTGCGTCCCGTTCCAGCAGGCCGACACCGCAGATGGCCCAGTCGTCCCCGGCGCCCGCCTCGAGCAGCCGGTCGACGTACATCGCCTGATGGGAACGGTGGAAGTTCCCCACCCCGAAGTGGACGATCCCGATCCGCAGGTCGTCACCGAGGTACCCCGGGACGTCCACGTGCGACGGAAGGGTCTCGAGCGCCCGCACTCCCAGTCGTTCCATGTCCGCTCAGCCCTTGAGGTTGAGGTGGACGAGCACCCGCGCGGGCTGCTCGCTCGTCGCACCGGTGATCACGACCCGGAGCCAGTTGCCGAACTGCGCCACGGGCACGTCGACGAGCTGCTGCGAGGCCGCGAGCGTCGCACCGGCGCGCCGGACCCAGGTGATGCCGTCGGGCGAGACCTCGACGGCGATCGCCAGGTCGGGGTGGTCCCCCTCGGCCTGCACGAAGATGACCGCCTCGGTGGCCCAGCCCGCCTCGTAGGGAAGTGTCGCGTGGGCGTCGGAGATCTTGACCCGCCGTGCGATGACGGAGGTGTTCGTCGTCTGCATGTTGTCGTCTCTCAGGTGTCGTCAGGGGTGCGTCGTCACTCGACCGAGTACACGACGGAGTCGAGGTAGAGGTTGACCGAGCGCTCGGAGTCGGTCTCGATGAAGAAGATGGGGTTGATGAGGTTGTCGATCGAGGCGTAGCCCTCGGTGAGGGTCGGCTTGATGCCCCGCATGTCGAACACCTGGTCGCCGCTCTGCATCTCGACGTACTCGCGCTTCTCGATGTCGACGGTCAGGCGGAAGTACATCCAGTTGATCTTGTCGGGGCTCTCGTTGTAGACGAGCTCCTGCTCGCCCCCGGGCAGCCACTGGTAGCCGTCGCCGGAGCCGTCCTCGAACCGCCGGCCGTACCACTGGTTGTCGACGCCGGGCACGCACCAGCCGTCCTTGACGCCGAAGTTCCAGTCCTCGGGGGTGACGCCCTCGGAGACCTGGTAGTACTGCCACTTCTTGACGAGCTTGCCGCCGAGGGAGTTCACGTACCGCACGCCCGGCATGTAGCGGTACTCGGAGTCCTGGACGTCGAAGAAGAACCCGATCGCGCGGATGTCCTCCTCGCCCTTGCCCTCCCGGTCCTGCACGGGGGTGTAGGAGTACCAGGCCTCGATCTGGATGAGCTTGGGGTTGCCGAAGCGCGACAGCCGCTTGATCGCGTGGCCCATCGAGCCGTTGCGCGGCGGCTCGGTGTGCGGGCCGCCCGTCGGCGCCGTCGTGATCTTCAGCGAGTACGTGCCCTCCATCGAGCCGTGCGACGACGCGAAGCGCATCGAGGCCGAGCTCAGCTGGTTGGGGGCCCAGCTCGACAGGTCGACGACCGAGTCGAACGACTCGTAGTTCTCCTCGACGTAGTTCGGCGTGAGGTCGAGCCAGCCGTTGAACCCCGTGTCGAAGTCGTCGTAGCAGATGACCCGCGCGAGCGGGTTGAACCGCTCCAGCCCGCGGTCGTAGCTGAGGAACTTCTGCATCGAAATCTCTCTCTCCTTGGTCATTTCCGGACGCCCGGGTAGACCGTCACGTCGACGGGCGCCCCGGGGTTGACGGTGTTGTCGTGGTCGACGACGGCGCCCTGCGCCGCGAGCGTCGCGCGCAGCAGCTCGTGGTCCATGTCGGTCATGCCGAACCCGTGCGCGATGCTCAGCGCGGCGGCCGTCCCCGCGCCCTGTCCCATGGCCATGCACGTCGCCATGACGCGCACGGAGCCGAACCCGGGACCGTCGGCGCTGAGGCAGCGCCCGGCGGTGACGAGGTTGACGCTGCCCTTCGGGACCAGGCAGCGGAACGGCACGTTGTACTCCTGCCGCGGGATCACCATGTCGTTCTGCTCGGTGCTGTCCGCGGCGTGGATGTCGATGACGTGGGCGCCCTTGGCGATCGTGTCGGGGAACGCCTTGGGCGTGACGATGTCGTCCTTGAGCAGCGTGTACTCGCCGACGATGTGATACGTCTCGCGGACCCCGGTCTGGATGCCCGACTTCGCCAGCCAGCAGTCCCGGAACTCGGGGAAGTTCTCGCGCAGCACGTCGATGACCAGGTGCAGCGCCTCCCGCAGGCTGCACTCGGTGCGGGTGAACCACTCGGGGTCGCTCGCGTCGGTCGCCTCGCGCAGCAGGTTGATGCTGACCATGCCGTCGTGGAAGAACCGGTTGATCCACGGTCCACCGAAGATCGGGATGACGCCCTGCTCGTGCAGCTCGGTCAACCGGTCCCGGATCACCGCCGACACGGGCAGCATCGCGTCGACCGCGTCGCCGAAGAGGTACTCCAGGGCGTCGGTGTCGACCCCTCCGAGCTGGAACCACAACGAGGCCGGCTGCAGCACGTCGCCCTTGACCGTCTCGAAGCCGGCCGCGCGCACCAGGTCGGCGTCGCCCGTGCAGTCGATGAAGACCTTGCCCTCGTACGCGACGCGGCCGGCCTTGTTCTGCACGATCACGTGCGTCACCCGGCCGTCCTGCGTCACGCAGTCGGAGAACCACGAGTGGTACAGCAGGGTCACGCCGCTGTCGAGCAGCAGGCGCTGCGCGGCGAGCTTGAGGATCTCGTCGTTGACCGGGTAGTTCCCGCTCTCCCGCGTGATCTCGGCCCCGCCCAGCTCGGCGGCCATGGCCATGAGCTCGAAGGGGATCCCCCCGATGTGCTGCTTGCCGTAGTGGCGGAACTCGCTGATCGGTGTCACGAGCGCGCTCGTCGACATGCCACCGACGAACCCGTACCGCTCGATGAGGAGCGTCCTTGCCCCGTTGCGGGCCGCGGCCGTCGCCGCGACGAGGCCGGCCGGACCGCCCCCGCACACGATGACGTCGTAGCTCGCGACGACGGGAACCTGACGCTCGGGCTCTCGCACGAACACGCTGAACTGTCCTTTGCTCGACCTACCGGTGGGCGCTGCGGTCCGCGGTGCGTGGGGACGGCCGGCCGGGCCGGCCGTCCCCACGTCCGCGTCCCGACCTAGTCGGTGAGGTAGACGGTGCTCCAGTCGTAGTTCTCGCTGGGCACGAGCTTCAGACCCTGCACGGTGTCCAGCGACGCCAGGTTGGTGTTCTGCTGGAACAGCCCGATCGCCGGTGCGTCCGCCGCGAGGAGGTCGGAGATCTCCTGGTAGACGGACAGGCGCTCGTCGGCATCGAGCGTCTGCTGGCCCTTGGCCAGCAGGGCGTCGAGGTCCGGGTTGCAGTACCCGAGGCGGTCGGCCGCGCAGGTGTAGAGGCGGTTGAGCGTGAAGTCGGCGTCCCCGGTGCTCGTCAGGTTCGAGTTGACGATCATGTCGTAGTTGCCGGGCTTGGCGATGTTCGCGAGGAAGGTGGCCTGGTCGTCCGACTTCGGCTCGACGGTGATGCCGACCTCCTTCCAGTAGGAGATCATCGCCGAGACGAGCTGGTCGTAGCCCGGGTTCGCGGTGCTGTAGTCGATCGTCGTGGTGAACCCGTCGGGGTAACCGGCCTCGGCGAGCAGGTCCTTGGCGCGCTCCGGGTCGTAGGACGGCGCCTCGGAGGCCGGCAGGCAGCCGAAGGCGGCCTCGGGGCACAGGGAGGTCATCGGCTCGGCGGTCTCCCCGAGGAGCGAGGTGACGATCGTGTCGAGGTCGAGTGCCGCCCACAGGGCCTCGCGCACCAGCGGGTCGGTGAACGGCTCGCGGCTGTTCTGGAACCACAGGAACGTGTACGTGAAGCTGGGGATCTGCTCCAGTCGCACCCCGTCCATGCTCTCGACCGTCGCGATCTGGTCGCCCGGCACGCCGGCGATCACCTGGGCCGAGCGGTTGGACAGCGCGGTCACCTTGCCGTTGGTGTCGGTGATCTGCTGGAAGGTCACCGTCTTGAGCTTCGCCGGCTCGCCCCAGTAGGCGTCGTTGCGGGTGAGCGTGACGTGGTCGTTCGTGACGAACTCGGTCACGACGAACGGACCGGTGCCGATCGGCTTGGACCAGTAGGCGTCGTCGGCGACCCCGTCGGCCTTGCCGATGAAGATCATCGACAGCACACCGAGCAGCGTGCCGGTCGGGTTCTTCGTCGTGATCGTCAGCGTCGTCGGGTCGTTCGCCGTGTAGGTGTCGATGACCGCGAGCTGCGTCGCGAGCACGGACTGCATCGCGATGTAGCGGTCGAAGGTGGCCACGACGTCCGCCGAGGTGAAGGGCGTGCCGTCGCTGAACGTCACGTCGTCGCGCAGCGTGAAGACGAGCGTCGTGTCGTCCGTCCACTCCCAGGAGCTCGCGAGCAGCGGCTGCGGCTGCGACTCCTCGTCCAGCGCGACCAGGCCCTGCAGGACGTTGCTGTCGACCTGCATGCGGCAGTTGTCGAAGTTCTCCGTGGGGTCCAGCGACGTGCACCCGTAGTTGAGGACGTACGTCAGGTGCTGCTGGTCGTCGGGGAGCGCTGCGCCGGGTGTGGCGTCACCGTTCCCGGCACCGCCGCCGCTGCTCTCGCTCGAGCCGCCGCACCCGGCAAGCGCCAGGGCGAGGACGGCAGCAATTCCGGCGACGGACATCCGCCGTGCGCGCAGTGATGTCATGGCCATCTCCTTTGATCGTTGACATCGATGTCATCAAGGTCGGTGCTCTCGTAGGCCGGGGGTCGTTCTTCCCGGCCTACGACGCGGGGGTCAGGAGGTGGGCTCCAGCCACGGCCGTGCGACGGGCACAGCCGCCAGCAGCGCGCGGGTGTAGTCGTCGCGGGGATGGTCGAAGACCTCCCGCGCGGTGCCCTCCTCGGCGACGACGCCGTGGTGCAGCACCAGGACGCGGTCGCACAGGTGCTCGACGACCGACAGGTCGTGCGAGATGAACAGGTACGCCAGGCCCAGGTCGTCCTGCAGGTCGTCGAGCAGGTTGAGGACCTGGGCCTGGACCGACACGTCCAGGGCCGAGACCGGCTCGTCGCAGATGATCAGCTTGGGCCGCAGCGCCAGGGCCCGTGCGATCCCGATGCGCTGACGCTGACCACCCGAGAACTGGTGGGGGTACCGGTCGCTGTAGTCGGGGTTGAGGCCGACGCGGTCCATCAGCTCCTTCACCTCGGCCGTCCACCGGTCGCGCGGCACGACGTCGCGGTGCACGCGCCACGCCTCGGCGATCACGTCCCGGACCGTCAGCCGCGGGTTGAGCGAGGCGTACGGGTCCTGGAACACCATCTGCATCTCACGACGCACCGCGGTGAGCTGCCGCGGGGAGAAGCGGGTGATGTCCTGCCCCTCGAACTCGATCGTGCCCGCGTCGGCCCTGACCAGCCCGATCACGGCGCGGGCGACCGTCGACTTGCCGGATCCCGACTCGCCGACCAGGCCGACGGTCTCCCCCGGCCGGATGTCGAACGTGACGCCGTCGACGGCGACGTTCTCGCCGATCTTGCGCTGCAGGAACGACGAGCGGATCGGGTAGGCGACCTTCAGGTCCCTGACGCTCAACAGCGGCGTGGTCCCGGCGTCAGACATGGGTGAGGACCTCCTCGGACAGGTGGCACGCGGCCTGGTGGCCCGCGGGCCATCCCTGCGGCGTGCGCAACGTCGGCGCCAGCTCCCGGCACCGGTCGATCGCGAACGGGCAGCGCGGGTTGAACGCGCACCCGGTCGGCAGGTTCAGCAGGTTCGGTGGCGACCCGACGATCGGCTTGAGCCGACTGCCGACGCGGCCACCGGGGATCGACTCCAGCAGGCCCTTGGTGTACGGGTGCGCCGGGTGGTCGTACATGTCCCGGATCGCGCCGGTCTCGACGATCCGGCCCCCGTACATGATGGCGGCCCGCTGGGCGACCTCCGCGACGACACCGAGGTCGTGGCTGACGAGCACCATCGCCATCCCGGTCTCCGCCTGCAGGTCGGCCAGCAGGTTCATCACCTGCTTCTGGACGGTCACGTCCAGCGCGGTGGTCGGCTCGTCGGCGATCAGCAGCTTCGGGCCGAGCGCGAGCGCCATCGCGATCATGATCCGCTGACGCTGCCCGCCGGAGAACTGGTGCGGGTAGTCGGAGATCCGCGTCTCCGCGTCCGGGATGCCCACGCGCTTGAGCAGCTCGAGCGCGCGCGCCCACGCCTCCTGGCGGCCCATGCCCCGCCGCTGCCGGAACGGCTCGGCCACCTGCGCGCCGACCCGGAACACCGGGTTCAGCGAGCTCAGGGGGTCCTGGAAGATCATGGCGATCTCGGTGCCGCACACCTCGCGCACCTTGCGGACGGGCTCGGCCGCGAGGTCACGCCCGCCGTACATGATCCTGCCTCCCGTGACCGATCCGGCCGGCTTGGGCAGCAGGCCCATGATCGCCTGCGCGGTGGTCGACTTGCCGCAGCCGGACTCGCCGAGGATGGCGAGCGTCTCGCCCGCCCGGACCTCGAAGCTGACGCCGTCCAGCGCGCGGGCCACCCCCGCGGCGGTGGAGAACTCCACCGTGAGGTTCTCGACGCTCAGCAGCGGCGCGCCGCTCGTGGCGGAGGTGGGGCCGACGAGGCCCGTCTGTGTCGTCGTCATCAGGCGCTCCGGAGCGTCGGGTCGAACTTGTCGCGGAGGGCGTCGCCGAGGATCCCGAAGGCGAGCATGAGGATCACGAGCACGACGCCGGGGAGGGTGGAGATCCACCATGCGGTCGACAGGTACTGCGTCCCGTTGAAGATCGTGCTGCCCAGGCTCGGCGTGCCGAGCGGCACCCCGACGCCGAGGAACGACAGGGACGCCTCCGTGAGGATCACCTGGGCGAACTGCGTGGTCGCCACCACGATGACCGGCGCCATGCATCCGGGCAGCAGCGTCCGGAACATCAGGTGCCAGTTGCCCGCACCCAGGGTCCGGGCGGCCTCGACGTACTCGCGGTTCTTCAGCGACAGCACCTGGCTGCGCGCGACGCGGGCGAAGACGACCCAATTCGAGATCGACAGCACGAGGATGATGTTGCCGACGCCCTGACCGAGCACCGAGGCGATGAGGATCGCCAGCAGGATGGAGGGGAACGCGAGCTGGATGTCGGCGATCCGCATGAGCGTCGCGTCGATCCACCCGCCGAAGTGCCCGGCGAGCAGACCGAGCAGCACCCCGACCAGCCCGGAGATGGCGAGGGTCGCGACGCCGACGAGCAGCGAGATCCTGGCACCGGCCATGATCTGCGCGAAGAGGTCCGACCCGATCTGGTCGGTACCGAGCAGCGCGGTGCGGCCGTCCGACATGACGGTCCCGGGGGGCATCAGCCGCGCCATGAGGTCCGCGCGCAGCGGGTCGAAGTCGTAGGCGAGCGGGATGACGACGGCGCCGAGCACGATCAGACCGATGACGACCAGCGGCCCGATGATGCGGATCTTGACGCCCCGCCGGGCCCGACGGGCCCGGCGCATCGTCGCGTTGACGGCGAGGACAGGTGCGGCGGTCACTTGGCGAGCCTCACGCGAGGGTCGAGGATCCCGTACAGCAGGTCCACGACGAGGTTGATGATGACGAAGACGGCGGCGATCACGAGCACGCACGCCTGCACGACGTTGTAGTCACGCAGCTGGATGGAGCTCACGAGGAGCCGGCCGATCCCCGGGAACGAGAAGACCGACTCGGTGACGACGGCACCTCCGAGCAGCGTCCCGAACTGCAGTCCGACGATGGTGATCACGGGGATCGCCGCATTCCGGACGGCGTGGCGGAAGACCACGATCCGTTCCGACAACCCCTTGGCGCGAGCGGTCTGGATATAGCTCTCGCTCATCACCTCGAGCAGCCCGTTGCGAATCATGCGGGTGAGGACCGAGACGAATGGCAGCGCCAGCACGATTGTCGGCAGGATCAGGCTCTTCGGCCCGTCGAGCCCCACGCTGGGCAACCACTTGAGCATGCGCGAGAACACCAGGAGAAGGACGACACCGATCCAGAAGTTCGGCAGCGCCTGCGTGAAGAGCGAACCGGTGGTCACCACGCGGTCGAGGGGCCGGTTGGCCCGCAGCGCCGCCATCAGGCCGAGCGGGAAGGCGATCAGCATGGCGAGCACGCACGCGAGGAGCGCCAGGAGCGCCGTGTTCGGCAGCACCTGGCCGATGAGGGTCACCGCCGGCTCCTTGAGCACGTACGACGAGCCCAGGTCGCCGGAGACGGCGTTGCCCAGGAAGGTGCCGTACTGCACGAACATCGACTGGTCGAGACCGAGGTCACGCCGCAGCTGGTCGAGCTGCTCGGGCGGTGCGTCCGAACCAGCGATGAGCAGTGCCGGGTCGGCAGGGACGACCCGGACGATGAGGAACACCGCGGTGGCGACGCCCCACAGCACAAAGACTGCCAGCAACAGTCGCCGTACGAGATAGCCGACCATGACGCGTCACCTCTCTTCCCGGGATCTGCACCGATCCCTGGGCCCCTCGGGTCTTCACTGACCGCAGGACGCCTCCGCCACCAGGGCGAGGCCGTCGTCCGTGAGGCTCGCGCTCCGACTGACAACGATGTCATGCGTGGCCGAGGTTAGTCGCGCGAGCGGGGATGTCAACGTCGCAGGACGGCGGTCGGGCGCGACTCGCTGCACTGCACACCGTGTAGCCCGCAGGGATGACAGCGTTGTCAACGGGTCACGGCAGGCATGGACGTCGACCTGACGGGTGACGGCGCTCACGACTGCGGCGCAGGCCTCTGCGCGCACGACGCGCCCCGCAACTCGCGCGGACGCACGGTCGCGCTCAGGCGGCGAAGGGCCCCGGGATCTCGCCCGACCCGCGCTCGATCAGCGTCGTCGGGACGGTCAGCGTCTCCAGCTCCAGCGGGTTGCCGGCCATCCGTGCCAGCAGACGCTCGGCCGCGAGCTCGCCCAGCCGGTGCGGGTCCTGCGCGACGACCGTCACGCCGGGCTCGAGCAGGTCGAGCAGCTGGACGTCGTCGAACCCGACCATCGCCACGTCGTGCTGGCGACCGCGCTCGTGGAGCGCACGCAGGACCCCGACGGTCATGCGGTTGTGCGCCGCGAAGATCGCCGTCGGCGGCTGCGGACCGTCCAGCATCCGGTGGACCTCCGTGCGCGCGCCCTCCTCGCCGTGCACACCGGTGAGCGCGACGACGTCGGACCGCGGCACGCCCCACCGGTCCAGCTCGTCGAAGTAGCCGCGCAACCGCTCCCGCAGCGTCCAGATCTCGTGGTCACCGCCCACGTAGGCGAGGCGACGGTGCCCGTGCTCCAGCAGGTGACGCGTCGCCGCCACCGCACCGTCGAAGTTGCACGACACGACCGAGTCGAACGCGACGGACACGGCCGGACGGTCGACGAACACGATCGACGTGCCGCGGGCCGCCTCCGCCGACAGGTACGCCTGGTCGCGGGACACCGTGGTGAGGATCAGGCCGTCGACGCGGCGGCGCAGGAACTCCTTGACAACCGTCCGCTCACGGTCGGCGTCCTCCTCGAAGCTCTGCGCGAGCACGATGATCGAGTGCCGTCGCGTGACCGTCTCGACACCGCGGTGGATCGCGGCGGAGAACGCGTCGTCCACGCTCTCGAGCATCAGCCCGATCGCATTGGTCCGGGCACCCATGCGGCGCAGTCCGCCCGCGTAGACGTTGAGCTCGTAGTTCAACGTCGCGGCTGCACGCCGCACGCGCTCCTTGAGCTCTTCCGACACGTTCGGCTCGGCATTGAGCACGCGCGAGACCGTCTTGACACTGACGCCCGCGACGGCTGCGACGTCGCGCATCGTCGCATAGTGCGGCGCTTGGCGCGTCTTTGACATCTTTTTCCGACCTCCTGAAGGGCCGCGCAGCACAAGCCGAGCGTCGTTACCCCGCCGGCACGATGCTATAGGCGAGGACTTCCTTCTGGTGGGCGAAAGCGTGAACGGACGCGCGTTTTCCCCGGGCGGCGCGACCCGCGCCGACGGTTTCCGTCCTGGCGCGGCCGGTGTCCGACGAAGGGCCGGGCCCTCCTGCCTCAGGCCGCGGCCCGGCGGACGAGGTCCGCCAGCGCTCGCTCGACCTCCTCGTTCATCGCCGTCAGCGCGTACGACGTCGGCCACATCGGTCCGTCGTCGAGCGCCGCCGGATCCTCGAAGCCCAATGTGGCGTACCGGGACTCGAACTTGCCGGCGGGCTTGAGGAAGCACACGACCTTGCCGTCCTTCGCGTACGCCGGCATGCCGTACCAGGTGCGCGGCGTCAGGTCGGGGGCCACCTCGCGCACGATCGCGTGGACGCGCTCGGCGATCACGCGGTCGGCCGCGGGGAGCTCGGCGATCTTCGCCAGCACCTGCGCCTCGGCCTCCGCCGCCTTGGCCGCCGCGCTGCCCCGCCGGGACTCCGCCCGGAGCTCGGCGGCCCGCTCCTTCATCGCCGTGCGCTCCTCCGCGGTGAACGTGCCCGGGTCGCTCGTCGCCTGCGTGCTGCTGCTCATCGTTCTCTCCCTCGCTCCGGTGTGCCGGCCACGCTAGGGACCGGCCGTGCCCGAGCGCTTCTCGGATCGTGACCGATGCGCCGCTCAGCGACCGGCGAGGTCCGCCCGCAGCTCGGCTGCCTGCGTCAGCTCCTGCGCCACCTCGCGTGCGGCGCCCGGATCGAGCGTGCGTTCGACGGCCGCGAGCTCGTCGAGCAGGTCTCCCGCCGCGGCGTCGTCCTGCGTGCGCACGGCGAGCTCGGCGAGGAACGCGAGCGCGCGGACGCGGTCGACGTCGCGCGCGTCGTCCGCACGGCGCAGGGCGCCGGCGAGGATCTTGCGGGCCTGGTCCGGCTCGCCGCGGGAGTCCGCCTGGACCACGGCGTCGTCGAGCGCGCGGGCGAGCCGGTCCGGCGGGCGCTCGGCGTACGCCGCGCGGGAGGAGTCCCCGGCCGCGGCCGGGGCGGCACGGTCGGGCGGGGGCGGGCGGCGCATGAACCGCACCCAGTTCCCGGCGGGGTCGATCAGGCTGAAGCCCGTGACACCGCCGGCGTTGGCGCGCCGCCGCGGACGGGTGATCCGCGGGAACCCCGTCAGCGGCAGCCTGGCGTACCGCGACCGCAGGCCGTCGGCCAGGGTCTCGAAAACCGCGCCGGTGTCGTCGACCAGCACGAGGCACGTCGAGTAGCTGTCCTGCGGGGCGATCCCGTCGAGGCCGAAGTAGTGCAGGTCGACCCCACCGCGACGCAGCGCGAGGTACGGCTGGGGACGCAGCTGGCGGTACGTCACCTCGAACCCGAGCGCGACCCAGAACTCGCACAGCTCGTCGATGTCCCCGCACGGCAGCGCCGGGACTGTCGACGCGCTCCCCCACAGGTCCTGGGCCATGTCCCAGTAGACCGCACGGGGGTCGGTCCGTGTCAGTGTCGGGGTGGTCGGATTCGAACCGGCGACCTTCCGCTCCCAAAGCGGACGCGCTACCAACCTGCGCCACACCCCGTGCGCCCCTCGGCACCCGCGCGGGTGCCGGGCGGGGCACGCGCTCACCCTACCGGCGCCCCGGTGCTGCGAGCCGCGTGGTGGGATGGCCCGGTGACGACGTTCCTCCGCCCCGGTGACCGGGTGCTCCTGACCGGCGACTCCATCACCGACTGGGGACGCGACCGCGACCAGCCCGACAGCCCGTGGGGACTGGGGCACGGGTACGCCGGCATCGTCGCGGCGCTGGCGGGGGCGCGTCGACCCGACCTGGACCTGACGTTCCACAACCGCGGGATCGGTGGCGACACCACACGCATGCTGCGCGAGCGCTGGCAGCCCGACGCGCTGGACCTCGAGCCGACCGTCGTGTCGATCCTCGTGGGCGTCAACGACACGTGGCGACGCTTCGACTCCGGCGCGGTGACGAGCGTCGAGGAGTACGAGGGGCACTACCGCGCGATCCTGCAGGCGACGCGCGAGCGGCTCGACCCGCGGTTCGTGCTGGTCGAGCCGTTCGTCCTGCCGGTGCCGCCCGTGCAGCCGGCGTGGCGCGAGGACCTCAACCCGCGCATCCACGTCGTGCGGCGCCTGGCGGCCGAGTACGACGCGGCGCTCGTGCCCGCCGACGGCCTCTTCGCCGCCGCGGCGGCCCGCACGCCGCCCGAGCGCTGGGCCTTCGACGGGGTCCACCCGACCGCGGCGGGGCACGGGCTGCTGGCCGAGGCGTGGCTCGCGGCGGTCGGCCTGTCCGCCTGACCCACGGGCCGATGGCCGGTCCGCATCGCGGGACGGCCGTCTCACGGGAACCTTTGCGCCCGCTACGGTGTTGACGCTAGCGTCGGCCCGACCACGGGTGGACGCCCGTGCCCCCCGGCCCGCCTCCCGGCGCGGCCCCGGACGAGGAGAGCGATGCGCGTGCCCGCCGCCGCCGTTGCCCCCGTCCCGCACGCCTGCGTGGCGTGCGCCTGTTGTCGCTGTCGGTAGAGCGCTGGCCGCTCCCCGCACGTCCCCTCGTGCGCACCGCACCGGTGCACCCTCGCCAGCGCTCGCCCCGAAGACGCCACCACGGCACGCTCCCCACGACCCACCCGCGACGCGCCCGCGCCGCACCCGTGGACGATCCCCCGCACCTGCCGCCCCGGAGGGGTACGGCACCGACCGAAGAGGAACCATGGCACGCATCTACGAGGACGCGACCGCGCTCATCGGCAACACCCCGCTGGTCCGCATCAACAGGATCACCGACGGCGCGCCCGCCCGGGTCGTCGGCAAGCTCGAGTTCTACAACCCGGCGAACTCGGTGAAGGACCGCATCGGCGTCGCGATCATCGACGCCGCCGAGAAGTCCGGCGAGCTGCAGCCCGGCGGCACGATCGTCGAGGCCACGAGCGGCAACACCGGCATCGCCCTGGCGTTCGTCGGCGCGGCGCGCGGCTACGAGGTCGTGCTGACGATGCCCGAGACGATGTCGAAGGAGCGGCGTGCCCTGCTGCGCGCGTTCGGCGCCGAGCTCATCCTCACGCCGGGCTCCGAGGGCATGAAGGGTGCGGTCAACCGCGCCACCGAGATCGTCTCCGAGCGTCCGGGCGCGATCCTGGCCCGGCAGTTCGCCAACGAGGCGAACCCGGAGATCCACCGCCGTACGACGGCCGAGGAGATCTGGGCGGACACCGACGGCGAGATCGACATCCTCGTCGCGGGCATCGGCACGGGCGGCACGATCACGGGCGTCGGGCAGGTGCTCAAGGAGCGCAAGCCGGGCGTGCAGATCGTCGGCGTCGAGCCGGCCGAGTCGCCCATCCTCAACGGCGGCGCCCCCGGCCCGCACAAGATCCAGGGCATCGGCGCGAACTTCGTCCCCGAGATCCTCGACACGACCATCTACGACGAGATCATCGACGTCGACGCCGAGACGGCCGTCGCCGTCGCGCGTCGCGCCGCCCGCGAGGAGGGACTGCTCGTCGGCATCTCGTCCGGCGCGGCCCTGCACGCCGCGACGCTGCTGGCCCACCGCCCCGAGAACGCGGGCAAGCTCATCGTCGCGATCATCCCGTCGTTCGGTGAGCGCTACCTGACGTCGGTGCTCTACTCCGACCTGCTCGACTGAGCGCCCGGGCCCGGTCGCCGTCCCTCGACGGCGACCGGGCCCGCACCGTCCACCCCGTGGACGCCCACCCCGCCACCCGGAGCCCGCCATGCGCCCCCTGCACCACTTCCTGCGCACGCTGCGCGACGACCTCGACGCCGCGCACCGGCACGACCCCGCGGCGCGCACGCGCGTCGAGGTCGCTCTCGCGTACCCCGGTGTGCACGCCATCTGGGTGTACCGGCTGACCCACCGCATGTGGCAGGTGCCCGCGCTTCGTCTGCTCGCGCGACTCGTCTCCCAGATGGCGCGGGCCGCGACGGGCATCGAGATCCACCCGGGCGCGCGGCTCGGCGAGAGGCTGTTCATCGACCACGGCATGGGGGTGGTCATCGGCGAGACGGCCGAGGTCGGCGACGACGTCGTCCTCTTCCACGGCGCGACGCTGGGTGGGCGCTCGATGAAGCGGGGCAAGCGCCACCCCACGCTGGGTGACCGCGTCGTCGTCGGCGCCGGCGCGAAGATCCTGGGGCCGGTGTGGGTGGGGCACGACGTCCAGGTGGGCGCGAACGCCGTCGTCATCACCGACGTCCCCGCGGGGGCGATCGCGGTGGGCGTGCCGGCGAAGATCCGGCAGCGCGGCACGCAGGTGCCGTTCGACGTCGAGGTCGACGACCCGGCCATCTACATCTGAGGCCCCGCCCCTGCAGCTGACGACCCGCCCCGCGGCGGTGCCCACGATTCGGGCGCAGTGTTGTTCTAGTTGTTGTCTAACTACTAGAGTGATCGCATGCTGTTCCGCATCGACCCGACGTCCGGCGACCCGCTGTACGCGCAGCTGGCCGCGCAGGTCCGTACGGCCGTGGCCCACGACGAGCTGCGCCCCGGCGAGCGGCTCCCGTCGGCGCGCGACCTCGCGGCGTCCCTCGACGTCAACCTCCACACGGTGCTGCACGCCTACCAGGAGCTGCGCGACGAGGGCGTGATCGAGCTGCGGCGCGGCCGTGGCGCCGTCGTGACCGGGTCGGGCGCGCCCGACCTGACGGACCTGCACGCGGCGGTCGACGCACTCGTCGTCGCCGCACGACGCCTGCGCGTCGCCCCCGAGACCGTGACCGCCCTCGTCAAGGAGGCCCTGCGATGACCACCCCCCGACCGGCACCCCCGCACCGCCTCGCGACCACGGTGACGACGCTCGTGGTGCCGCTCCTCCTGGTCCTGGTGACAGTGCTCGTCGCGCTGTCGTGGACCCCGCGGCTGCCCGACCCGCTCGCGGTGCACTGGGACGCCGCCATGCGGCCCGACGGGTACGGGTCCCTGAAGGACGCCGTCGCGATCCCCCTGCTGTTCGCTCCCCTGTTCGCGGTCGGCATGTGGGCCCTGGCGTTCTGGGCGGGCCGCGACACCGCGACACGCCGGATCGCGGCCGGGTCCGCGACAGGGCTGACCGTGCTGATGTCCGTCGTCGTGCTCGGCTCGCTGTCGGTCCAGCTGGACCTCGCGGACGCCGCCGACGTACCGGGGATCGGCCACGTCATCGCGTGGGCGTTCGCCGGCGGCATCGTCGCGGGGGTGCTGGCCGCGCTCGTCGTGCCGCGCGACGCACCGATGCCCAGCCGCGCCCCTGTCGACCCGGCCGCGCCGCGCACGCCGCTCGCGAACAGCGAGCGCGCCGCTTGGAGCCGGACCGTCACCAGCCCTGCGGGCGCGTGGGTCGGGGGCGCCGCGGTTCTCGTGAACGTCGTGCTG
Organism: Cellulomonas wangsupingiae; assembly: GCF_024508275.1. Classification (NCBI taxonomy): domain Bacteria; kingdom Bacillati; phylum Actinomycetota; class Actinomycetes; order Micrococcales; family Cellulomonadaceae; genus Cellulomonas; species Cellulomonas wangsupingiae. The sequence continues at coordinate 1,501,382 of NZ_CP101989.1, read as the reverse complement.
GCGCTCGCGCTGCGCACGCCGGCGCTCCTGATCGTCGCGGCCGCCCTGGGGCTGCTGCTGGCCACCATGCTGGTACTGCGCGTCAGCGTCGACGCGCGCGGGCTCGTGGCCCGCTCACCCCTCGGCTGGCCGACCGCGCACGTCCCGCTCGACGAGGTCGTCGCGGCCCGCGCCATCCGGGTCGACCCGTTCGGCGAGTTCGGCGGCTGGGGGTACCGGATCGGCCACGGCGGCCGGGCAGGGTTCGTGCTGCGCAAGGGCGAGGGCATCGAGGTCGAGCGCACGGGTGGACGGGTCCTCGTCGTGACCGTCGACGACGCGGCGACCGGCGCCGCGCTGCTCAACACCCTGGCGGACCGGGCGCGCAGCGCCGCTACCGCCGGGTAACGTCGCCGGGGCGTCCCGTCGGGCGCACGTCGACGGCGACGACAAGGAGCAGCGCATGCGCCTCGGGTACCACACGGGCTACTGGTCGGCCGGTCCCCCACCGGGCGCCGCGCAGGCCGTGCGCGCCGCCGACGAGCTGGGGCTCGACTCCGTCTGGACGGCGGAGGCGTACGGCTCCGACGCCCTGACCCCGCTGGCGTGGTGGGGCGCCGGCACGCGCCGGGTCCGGCTCGGCACCGCGATCGCGCAGATCTCGGCCCGGACGCCGACGGCCGCCGCGATGGCCGCCCTCACGCTGGACCACCTGTCCGGCGGACGCTTCGTCCTCGGGCTCGGGGCGTCCGGCCCGCAGGTCGTCGAGGGATGGTACGGGCAGCCCTACCCGCGCCCGCTGGCCCGCACGCGCGAGTACGTCGACGTCGTGCGCCAGGTGCTCGCGCGCGAGGCACCCGTGACGTACGACGGAGCGTTCTACCGGCTGCCCCTGCCGGCGGACCAGGGAGCGGGCCTCGGCAAGGCGCTGCGGTCGACCGTCCACCCGCTGCGCGCCGACCTGCCGATCCACCTGGCCGCCGAGGGGCCCCGGAACATCGCCATGACCGCGGAGATCGCCGACGGCTGGCTGCCGCTCTTCTACTCCCCACGCATGGACGCGACGTACCGCGAGCTCCTCGCCGAGGGGTTCGCCCGCCGCTCGCCGGCGCGCCGGGCCCCCGAGGAGTTCGAGGTCGTCGCCACGGTCCCGGTGGTCCTCGCGGGCGACGTGGAGTCCGCCGCGGACGTCGTGCGCCCGTTCATCGCGCTGTACGCCGGCGGGATGGGCGCCAAGGGCGCCAACTTCCACCGCGACGTGCTCGACCGCCTCGGGTACACCGCGGCGTGCGACGAGATCCAGGCGCACTACCTCGCGGGTGACCGCGGTCGCGCCGCGGCCGCCGTGCCGACCGAGCTCGTGCGTGACGTCGCGCTCGTCGGCACCGAGGCGGACGTGCGCGCGCAGCTGCCGGCGTGGCGTGCGACCGCGGTCACGACGGTGCTCGCCCAGACCGACCCGCGCGCCCTGCCGCGCCTCGCGGCGCTGTGGGGTGACGCTGCTCACGACGGCCCTCCCGCGGACGGGACCGCCGCCGGCCCGGCCTAGCCTGGTCGTGCGGTGCACCCGAGCAGGGGTGCACCGCGGCACCGGTAGGTCGGCAGAGGGTTGTGGTGTTGGCAGTCGTCGAGCAGGTCCCTTCGCGTCCGGTCGCCCGCACGGGACCGGCGGCGGACAGGGCTCCACGACTGCCTCACCTGCGCGGCCTCGACGGCGTGCGGGCGCTCGCCGTCGTCGCGGTGCTGCTCTACCACCTGGACGTGCCGTGGGCCCGCGGCGGGTTCCTCGGCGTCGACGTGTTCTTCGTGCTGTCCGGGTTCCTCGTCGCGACGCTCGTGCTCGAGGAGGTCGAGACCACGGGTGCGTTCCGGACCGGGCGCTTCCTCGCACGGCGCGTGCGCCGGCTCGTCCCCGCGCTGCTCGTGGTGCTCGTGGCGGTCGCCGGCGCCGGCCTGGTGGCGCGCGACGCGCTCACGTCGCTGCGGGGCGACCTGCTCGCGGCGCTGACGTACACGTCGAACTGGTGGCAGGTCGTCGCGGACCGCTCGTACTTCGCGCTCACGGGCCGGCCGCCGCTGCTGCAGCACCTGTGGTCGCTGGCGGTGGAGGCGCAGTTCTACCTCGTGGTCCCGCTCGCGGCACTGCTCGCGCTGCGGGCCGGGCGCGCGCGGCTCGGGCAGGTCGCGGCCCTGCTGGCGGTCGCCTCCACGGTCGCGATGGGCGTGATGGCGGCACGCGCGGGCATGCCCGTGCCGCACGACGCCTCCCGCGCGTACGTGGGGACCGACACGCACGCGATGGGGCTGCTGCTCGGGGTCGCGACGGCCGCGGTGTGGCGGCCGTGGCGCACGTGGCGGCACCCCGGCTCCTGGCTCACCGAGCGCGGCGACCCGGTGCGCAGGTTCGAGGCCGGCGTCACCGACGTCCTGGGCGTGCTGGCCCTCGGCGGCGTGGTGGCCGCCGTGGTCCTCGTCGACCCGTTCTCCGAGGCGCTGTACCGGGGCGGTTTCCTCGGGTTCGCCGCCGTGGCGGCGCTGCTGGTCGCCGCGGCCGCCGACCCCGCGAGCCTGCTCGGCCGCGCGCTGGCGGTGCAGCCGCTGCGGTGGCTCGGCGAGCGGTCCTACGGCATCTACCTGTGGCACTGGCCCGTCCTCATGCTGACGCGCCCGGACCAGGACGTCACCCTGCCCGGGTGGGCGTCGCCGGTGGTGCGCGTCGGGGTGACGCTCCTGCTGGCCGAGGCGTCATACCGCTGGGTCGAGACACCGGTCCGTCGGGGTGCGCTGCGACGGCTGGCGCAGCGGCTGCGCACGCCCGCCCCGGGACGCCGGAGCCTGGCGGTGCGGACCGCTGCCGCTGCGACGTGCGTGCTGGTGGCGCTGACGCTGCTCGGCGTCGGCGTGGCCCGGACGCCCGCGACGACGGACGGCCCGGCCGACGCGCCGACGAGCCCGGCACCCGCACCGGAGGTGATCGGCCAGGTCGCCCCGGAGCAGGACCGCGGACCGAGCCCGTCACCCACGCCCGCCGACGAGGTCGGCACCGTCACCGCGTACGGGGACTCGGTGATGCTCGGCGCCGCCGCCGAGCTGGCCGCCCGGGGCGTCGCCGTCGACGCGGCGGTGTCCCGCCAGTTCTCCGAGATGGTCGACCGCGTGCTCGAGGCGGCCGCGGCGGGCACGCTCGGCCACACCGTGGTCGTGCACGGCGGCACCAACGGGCCGGTCGCCGAGGAGGACCTGCGCCGCCTGCTCGACGGCACCGCGGGCCGGCGGGTGTTCGTCGTGAACGTGCGTGTGCCGCGCGCGTGGGAGCAGTACGACAACGAGCTCTTCGGGCGCGTGGTGCCTCAGTACCCGCACGTGCGCCTGCTCGACTGGAAGTCCGGCGGCGACGCCAACCCCGGCTGGTTCTACGACGACGGGATCCACCTGCGTGAGGACGGCGGACGCGCGGGCTACGCGTCGTGGATCGCGCAGGAGATCCAACCCCGCGGGTGACGGGCGTTGCCGCGGCGGGACGCGTGCGGCTACAGTCTGTCTGAAACGTGGTCACTGCATCTCACATCGTGAGAAACCGCAGGTGAGCACCCCGATGCGACAGGGAGGCCAGCGATGAACGTCGCCCGCCGTTCCGTCCGCGTCGCCGTCTCCCCCCTGTGCCGCTGTTGCCTGTGCTGCTCGATGCAGCCCTGCACCGGCCCCCGCTGACCTCAGCGACACCGACCCTCACGGGTCGCCCCGCCGGTGCCCGCCCTCGTGGCCGCCCGGCCCCCGCCGGACGCCCGCGCACGACCCCACGGACGTCCCCATGACCCTGACCTCCACGCGCGCGCGACGCGCCCACACGGTCGCGCTCGACGCGGTGCGCCGCACCTTCCCCACACCCACCGGGACCCGCACGGTCCTGCACGCCGTCGACCTCGAGCTGCGCGCCGGTGAGATCGTCGCCCTCGTCGGCCCGTCCGGGTGCGGCAAGTCGACCCTGCTGCGGCAGGTCAGCGGCCTGGACACCCCCGACGCCGGGCGCATCCTGCTCGACGGCACGCCCGTGACCGGCGTCGACCGGCGCACCGCCATGGCGTTCCAGGAGCCGCGCCTGCTGCCGTGGCGCACCCTGACCGCCAACGTCGCCCTCGGCCTGCCACGCGGCACCCCGGCGCAGGCCGGGCGCGAGCGCGTCGCGGAGCTGCTGGGGCTGGTCGGGCTCGAGGAGTCCGCCGGGCTGCGCCCGCGCCAGGTCTCCGGCGGCATGGCCCAGCGCGCTTCCCTGGCGCGGGCACTGGCCCGCAACCCCGGCGTCCTGCTGCTCGACGAGCCGTTCGGCGCGCTCGACGCGCTGACGCGGCTGCGTATGCAGGACCTGCTGCTCGACGTGCACCGGGCCGAGCCGACGACGGTCCTGCTCGTCACGCACGACGTCGAGGAGGCCCTCTACCTGGCCGACCGCGTCCTGCTGCTGCGCAACCTGGCCCGCTGCCCGCAGGGCACCGCGAGCGTCGTGCGCGTCATCGACGTCCCCGGCACCCGGCCCCGCGACCGCGCCGACCACCAGCTCGCCGAGCTGCGCGCCGAGCTGCTCGAGGGCCTCGGCGTCGCGACGCACCACACGGCGCCGCTCGACCCCGACCTGCACCACTCCATCTGACCCACCCGCCCGACGTCCGCGCACCCGCGTCCGCACCCACCCGGGCCCCGGCCCCGCACCCCGAGATGAGAGAACCGACGATGACGATCCGCACCGCCGTCTCCGCCACCGCACTGGCCCTCGTGACCGCCCTGGCGCTGACCGGCTGCGTCGCCGGTGAGGACGCCGAGGCCGAGGCCGCCCCGCCCGCCGACGACGCCACGGCGTCGTGGAGCGCCGACACGCTCGACATCGACTTCGCGACCTACAACCCGCTGAGCCTGGTCATCAAGGACCAGGGCTGGCTCGAGGAGACGCTCGGTGACGACGTCACCGTGAACTGGGTCCAGTCCGCGGGGTCGAACAAGGCCAACGAGGCGTTGCGCGCCGGTGCGGTCGACGTGGGCTCCACGGCCGGCTCGGCCGCGCTGCTCGCGCGCTCCAACGGCTCGCCCATCCACACGATCGGCATCTACTCCCAGCCCGAGTGGGCGGCGATCGTCGTCCCGGAGGGCTCGGACGTCACGTCGGTGGCCGACCTCGCCGGGAAGTCCGTGGCCGCGACCAAGGGCACCGACCCGTACTTCTTCCTCCTGCAGTCGCTCGAGGAGGCCGGTGTCCCGCTCGACCAGGTCGAGGTGCAGAACCTGCAGCACGCCGACGGCCGCACGGCCCTCGAGCAGGGCTCGGTCGCCGCGTGGTCGGGCCTCGACCCGATCATGGCCGCGAGCGAGGCCGAGTCGGGCACGAAGCTGATCTACCGCAACATCGACTTCAACACCTACGGGTTCCTCAACGCGACGCAGGAGTTCCTCGACGCGAGCCCCGACCTCGCGCAGGTCGTCGTCGACGCGTACGAGAAGGCACGCGCGTGGGCGCAGGAGAACCCCGAGGAGGTCGTCGCGATCCTCGCCGAGGTCGCCGGGATCGACCCGGCCGTCGCGGAGAAGGTCATCGTCGAGCGCACCAACCTCGACGTCGACCCGGTCCCCGGCGACGCGCAGCGAAAGGTGCTCGAGGTCGTCGGCCCGATCTTCGTCGAGTCCGGTGACGTCGCGGACCAGGCCACGATCGACACGGCCCTGGCCGAGCTGTTCGAGCCCACGTTCGCCGAGAAGGCCGACGCCGCGAACATCGCCGGCTGACCACGCGGTGCCCCGCCCGTCGCCGGGCGGGGCACCGCCCCCGCACCGCCTCCTCGTCCCCCAGGAGAGACACCCATGACCGACGGATGGATCGGCGGCCCCGGCGCGGGCCCCGTCACCGACCCTCAGGGCCGGCCGCTGCGCGCGCTCAACCCCTTCGACGACGGTGACGACCCCGGGCACGACCCCCACGCGCGACAGGTCGACGAGCCCGACCCGTCGCCCGTCACCGACGCGGCCGTCGACGCACCGGTTGCCGCACCGGTGCGTCGCGCGCTCGTACCCTTCTGGTCCCGCCGCACCACCCGCGTCGTGGGCGGTGCTGTGCTGCCCGTCCTGGTCCTGGCGGTGTGGCAGTACGTCACGACGTCCGGCCTCGTCGCGCCGTACCAGCTGCCGAGCCCGGCGTCCGTGTGGGACGCGGCGCTCGACCTGCAGCAGCGCGGCGAGCTCGTCACGCACGTCGCGATCTCGGTGCAGCGTGTCCTCATCGGCTTCACGATCGGTGCGGTCGTCGCACTCGTCGTCGCCGCGGTCGTCGGCCTGTCCCGAGCGGGCGACGTGCTGCTGGCCCCGACGCTCGCGGCGATCCGGGCGGTCCCGTCGCTCGCGTGGGTCCCGCTGCTCATCCTGTGGATGAAGATCGGCGAGGACTCCAAGATCACGCTCATCGCGATCGGCGCGTTCTTCCCGGTCTACACGACGGTCGCCGCCGCGCTGCGGCACGTCGACCCGCAGCTCGTCGAGGCCGGGCGCGCGTTCGGGCTGCGCGGCGTGCGGCTGCTGCAGTCGGTCCAGCTGCCCGCCGTCGTCCCGGCCGTCATGTCCGGCCTGCGGCTGGGGCTCGCGCAGGCGTGGCTCTTCCTCGTCGCGGCCGAGCTCATCGCGTCGTCCATGGGGCTGGGCTTCCTGCTGACCGACTCCCAGAACAACGGGCGCGTCGACCGGATCCTGCTCGCGATCGTGCTGCTCGCGCTGATCGGCAAGCTCACCGACTCGATCGTCGCCGTCGTCGAGAAGCAGCTGCTGCGGAGGCTCGCATGACCACCCTGACCGCGCTGCAGACCGAGACGCGCACCTACCCCGCGCCGGTCGACCTCGCCGCGACCTCGAACGTCCGCCCCGAGGACTGGGCGCGTGCCGCGGCCGATCCCGTCGCGTTCTGGGAGGACGCCGCACGGCGCCTCGAGTGGGACACGCCGTGGCACACCGCGCACGAGTGGTCGCCACCCGTCCCGGTCGACGGCGGTGCCGACGGCGACCTCACCGTCCCCGAGGCCCGCTGGTTCGTCGGCGGGCGGCTCAACGTCGCCGTCAACTGCGTCGACCGGCACGTCACGGCGGGCCGCGGCGACAAGGTCGCGCTGCACGTCGAGGGCGAGCGCGGGGACCGTCGGTCGATCACGTACGCCCAGCTGCAGCGCGAGGTCGCGCAGGCGGCGCACGCGCTCACGGCACTGGGCGTGGGCCCCGGCGACCGCGTCGTGGTGTACCTGCCGGTGATCGCCGAGACGGTCGTCGTGACGCTCGCGATCGCGCGCATCGGCGCGGTGCACTCTCTGGTGTTCGGCGGGTTCTCGGCCGAGGCCGTGCGGTTCCGCGTGCAGGACACCGAGGCGAAGGTGCTCGTCACGAGCGACGGGCAGTTCCGCCGGGGGCAGGCGGTCGAGGTGAAGTCCGCGGCCGACGAGGCCGTGGCCGGGTTGGACCACGTCGAGCACGTGCTCGTCGTGCGCCGCACCGGCCAGGACGTCGCGTGGACCGACGGGCGCGACGTCTGGTGGCACGACGTCGTCGCGACCCAGCCCGACGTGCACGACCCCCAGGCGTTCGACGCCGAGCACCCGCTGTTCGTCATCTACACGTCGGGCACCACGGGCAAGCCGAAGGGCCTGGTGCACACGTCCGGCGGGTACCTCACGCACGCCGCGTGGTCGCACTGGGCGGTGTTCGACGTCAAGGACGACGACGTGCACTGGTGCACCGCCGACCTCGCCTGGGTCACCGCGCACACGTACGAGATCTACGGGCCGCTGGCGAACGGGCTGACGCAGGTCATCTACGAGGGCACCCCGGACACGCCCCGCCGCGAGCGCCACCTCGAGGTCATCGAGCGCTACGGCGTCACGACGTACTACACGGCGCCGACCCTGATCCGGACCTTCATGACGTGGTTCGGCGACGAGCTGCCCGGCGGGCACGACCTGACGAGCATCCGCCTGCTGGGCACGGTCGGCGAGGCGATCAACCCCGAGGCGTGGGTGTGGTTCCGCCGCACGTTCGGCCGCGACGCGGCCCCGGTCGTCGACACGTGGTGGCAGTCCGAGACGGGCGCGGCCATGATCGCGCCCGTCCCCGGCGTCACGACGCTCAAGCCCGGGTCGGCGACGCGTCCGCTGCCCGGGATCGCGGCCAAGGTCGTCGGCGAGGACGGCGTCGAGGTGCAGCCCGGGCAGGGTGGCTTCCTCGTGGTCGAGCGGCCCTGGCCGGGCATGGCCCGCACCGTGTGGCGCGACCCGCAGCGGTACCTCGAGGCGTACTGGCGCCGGTTCGCCGGGCACGGCCCGCACGGCGGGTACTTCCTGGCCGGCGACGGCGCCTCGTACGACGAGGACCGCGACATCTGGCTGCTGGGCCGCATCGACGACGTCATCAACGTCTCGGGCCACCGGCTGTCGACGATCGAGGTCGAGTCGGCCCTCGTCGCGCACCCCGCCGTCGGCGAGGCCGGGGTCGCCGGGGTCGCCGATGCGGTGACGGGCCAGGCCATCGCCGCCTTCGTGGTCCCGAGCACGCCCCCCGGCCCGGTCGAGGACGTCGACGCGTGGCTGGCCGCGACGCTCGCGCTCCGCGAGGAGCTGCGCGCGCACGTCGCGCGCGAGATCGGCCCCGTCGCCAAGCCGCGCCACCTGCTGGTCGTCCCCGAGGTCCCCAAGACCCGCTCGGGCAAGATCATGCGCAGGCTGCTCACCCAGCTCGTCGAGGGGACCACCCTCGGCGACACGACGTCCCTGCAGAACCCGTGGGCGGTCGACCAGGTCGGCACGCTCGTCACCGCCGGTCTCCCCCGCTGACCGACCGGCCGACCGCACCCCAGAACAGGAGCACCGTGAGCGAGCACCGCTTCGGCTTCCGCACCCGCGCGCTGCACGCCGGTGGCATCCCCGACGCCACCACCGGCGCACGCGCCGTGCCGATCTACCAGACGACGTCGTTCGTCTTCGACGACACCGCCGACGCCGCGAACCTCTTCGCGCTGCAGAAGTACGGCAACATCTACTCGCGCATCGGCAACCCCACGGTCGCGGCGTTCGAGGAGCGCATCGCGTCCCTCGAGGGCGGCATCGGCGCGGTCGCCACCGCATCCGGCATGGCCGCGGAGTTCCTCGTCTTCGCGGCGCTCGCCGGGGCGGGCGACCACCTCGTCGCCTCGGCGCAGCTGTACGGCGGCACGGTCACGCAGCTCGACGTCACGCTGCGGCGCTTCGGCGTCGAGACGACGTTCGTCGCCGGCACCGACCCGGCGGACTACGCCGCGGCGATCCGCCCGGAGACCAAGGCCGTCTACACCGAGGTCATCGCGAACCCGTCGGGCGAGATCGCCGACCTCGCCGGCCTGGCCGAGGTCGCGCACGCGGCCGGCGTTCCCCTGGTCGTCGACTCGACGCTCTCGACGCCGTACCTCGTGCGTCCCATCGAGCACGGCGCCGACATCGTCATCCACTCCGCGACCAAGTTCCTCGGCGGGCACGGCACGACGCTCGGCGGCGTGATCGTCGAGTCGGGCCGGTTCGACTGGGGCAACGGCCGCTTCCCCACGATGACCGAGCCCGTGCCGTCGTACGGCGGCGTGCGCTGGTGGGAGAACTTCGGCGAGTACGGGTTCCTCACCAAGCTGCGCTCGGAGCAGCTGCGTGACATCGGTCCCGCGCTGTCGCCGCAGTCGGCTTTCCAGCTCCTGCAGGGCGTCGAGACGCTCCCGCAGCGCATCGACGCGCACCTCGCCAACGCGCGCGAGGTCGCCGCCTGGCTGGAGTCCGACCCGCGCATCGCGCACGTCCTGTGGGCAGGCCTGCCGTCGCACCCGCACCACGAGCGCGCGCAGCGCTACCTGCCGCTGGGCCCGGGCTCGGTGTTCGCGTTCCGGCTGGCCCCGGCGGGCGACCTCGCCGGCCGCGAGGTCGGTCGGCGGTTCATCGAGGCGCTGCAGCTCGCGAGCCACCTGGCGAACGTGGGCGACGCCCGCACGCTGGTCATCCACCCGGCGTCCACGACGCACCAGCAGCTGTCCGCCGCCCAGCTCGAGACCGCGGGCGTCCCCGAGGACCTCGTGCGCCTGAGCGTGGGCATCGAGGACGCCGCCGACATCCTGTGGGACCTCGACCAGGCACTCACCACCGCGACGGGGGTCACCCGATGAGCACCGCACCGCGCACCTGGCAGGGTCCGTCCGCCCCCGAGCGGCTCGCGCTCCTGCGCGCCACCCGCTCCATCGCGATCGTCGGCGCCTCGGACAACCCGGCACGCGCGTCGTACTTCGTCGCGACGTACCTGCTGTCGAGCTCGCCGTACGACGTGTACTTCGTCAACCCGCGCGCCGAGCAGATCCTCGGCCGGCCCGTCTACCCCTCGCTCGACGCGCTGCCCGTGGTCCCCGACCTGGTCGACGTGTTCCGGCGCCACGACGACCTGCCGACCGTGCTCGACGAGACCGTGGCCGTGGGTGCGCGGACGCTGTGGCTGCAGCTCGGCTCGTGGCACGAGGACGTGGCCCGCCGCGGCGAGGAGGCCGGGCTCGACGTGGTGATGGACCGCTGCGTGAAGATCGAGCACGCCCGCTTCCACGGTGGGCTGCACCTCGCGGGGTTCGACACCGGGGTCGTCTCCTCGCGGCGCGCGCTGCGCTGAGCGCGCGCCCGGCGTCCCGACGCCGGGCGCCGCCTCACTCGTCGGGGAACCACACCGCCTGACGCACGCGGACCCGCAGCCCGTCCGTCGTCAGCGGCGTCCGCTCGGCGCGCAGGTGGGCGAGCGCGCGCGTCAGGTGGTGGGCCGGCGGGCTGCCCGACGCGTCGACGACGCGCCACCACGGCACGGCACCGCCGAGCGCCATCGCACGTCCGACCTGCCGGGGCCCGCCGCGCGCCGGGCGACCCGCCGCGGCGGCCCGGTCGGCCAGCACCTCCGCGACCAGGCCGTACGTCATGACCCTGCCGGCGGGGATCGTCGCGACCAGGTCGTGGACCTCGTCGGCGTAGTCGTCGTCGGCCGGGGCGCCGTCGCCCTCGTCGGCCCTCACGTCACAGCCGCCGCAGCACGACGACGGCCCGGTCGTCGTCCTCGCCGGCCCGCACGCCGGCCAGCACCTCGCGCGCACTGCCGGGCTGCGCGGCCACGACCGCCTCGACGACGCCGAGCAGCCGGTCGATGCCCTGGTCGACGTCACGGCCCGGCGCCTCGACCAGCCCGTCGGTGTACAGCACGATCACGTCGCCGGGCTCGAGCACGCCGACCGCGACCCCCGGGTGCATGTCCTCGACGACCCCGAGCGCCACGCCGCCGCGCGCGTCGAGGACCTCGATGCGCCCCGACCCCGCGTGCAGCACGGCCGGCGGCGGGTGGCCGGCCGTCGCCACCCGGTAGCGCCCCGTCGGCAGGTCCACTGCGAGGTGCGCCGCCGTCGCGAAGCCCTCGTCCCAGCCCTGGCTCAGCAGGTAGTCGTTGGCCGCCGGCAGGAACCGGTCGACGGGCAGCGCACCGAGCAGCCCTCCGAGCGCCCCCTGCAGCTGCAGGGCACGCACGCCGGCCGCCTGGCCCTTGCCCGACACGTCGACGAGCACCACCTCGTACGCGTCACCGCTGCGGTACGCCACGACGAAGTCGCCCGAGAACGCCGCGCCGTGGGCGGAGCGCACCACCGAGTCGGCACGCCACCGGGCGGGCAGCTCCGGCAGGCGCCCGCCGACGGCGAGACGGTCGCGCAGGTCGACGAGCATCAGGGCACCCGGGGCGCCCTGCAGACCGAGCCGCTCCCGCTCCACCCCGAACGTCACGACGGCGCCGCAGGCCAGCACGAGGACGGCGATCTGCCCCGGGTCGACCGCCGGGTCCGTCGCGAGCCCGGCAGTCAGGAGCACCACCAGGGCGACGAGGACCAGCAGGGCACGCCAGCGCAGCACGAAGGCGCCGACGAGCAGGAGCAGGACCAGCCCGGACGGCGCGAACCACTGCGCGCGCCACAGGGCGGCCGCCGTGTACAGGGCCGCCGCCAGGCACAGCGCCGCTCCGACGACCGGCTGCGGGCCCGCCGCCCACCCGGCCAGCAGGCGCCAGACCCAGCCGGAGGGCGCGGCGCGCGGGGAGGTGGTCACCCCCCGAGCGTAGGGGCGCCGATCGGCGCCGGGCGGAAGGAAAGACCGTGCGGCGCACCGTGCCGTGGCCCCAGGATGGCGCCATGAGCACCCTGCCTGCCGGCTACCGCACCGTCGACGTCCCCGCCGAGCGTCTCGCCGAGTTCCGTGGCACCGACCAGCTGGCGTTCGCGGGCACCCCGGATCCCGAGATCGAGAAGCTCCTGCCGTTCCCCATCCGGCAGGACCGCCTCATGGCGGTCGAAGGGCCCGACGGCGCGTTCGCGGCGGTGCACGGCTCGTACGACTTCGTCATGCCCGTGCCCGGCGGCGAGGTCGCGTGCTCGGGCCTGACGTGGGTCGCCGTGCGCCCCGACCACAGGCGGCGTGGCCTGCTGACGTCGATGATCAGGACGCACGTCGAGCGATCGCTCGACCGCGGCGAGCCGGTGTCGGCCCTGTTCGCGGCGGAGGCCGCGATCTACGGCCGGTTCGGCTACGGCAGCGCGGCCGACGACGTGCGGCTGACCCTCCCGCGCCGGGCCGCCCTGCGCCCCGTCGACGGGGCCGACGCCCTGACGGTGCACCTGGAGCGGGTGGACCAGGACCGGCACGGGGAGCTCGTCGAGGACCTGTACGTGCGCGCGGGCGACGGGCGGCCGGGGTGGATGCCCCGCGCGACCCCCGCGCTGCGCGCGCGGACCGTCGGCGACCCGCCTGCCTGGCGGCACGGCAACGAGCCGCTGCTGCTCGTGACCGTGCGGGACGGGGAGGAGGTGCGCGGTCTCGCGCTGTTCGCCCGCAAGGAGTCGTGGGGCGAGAGCGGTCCCGACTACACCGTGAAGGTGCGGCAGGCCTCGGCCCTGGACCCCGCCGCGACGTACCGCCTGTGGTCCTTCCTGCTCGACCTCGACCTGACGACGACGGTCGAGACCCCGATGCTCCCCGTGGACGACGCCCTGCTCCAGCTGCTGGTCACCCCGCGGCCCTCGCGGCGGCGCACCGCCGACAACCTGTGGGTGCGTCTGCTGGACCTGCCGGCGGCGCTGACCGCCCGGCGCTACGCCGCGCCGAGCGACGTCGTCCTGGAGGTGACGGACGCCCTGCTGCCCGCCAACGCCGGACGGTGGCGCCTCGCCGTCGACGCCTCGGGGACCGCCGACGTCTCGCGCACGGGTGCGGACGCCGACGTGCGGCTCGACGTGCGCGAGCTCGGTGCGCTGTACCTCGGCGGACGGTCGGCGACAGCCCTGGCGGCAGCCGGCCTCGTGCACGGCGAGCGCACCTCCCTCGACGGCCTGACCGCGACGTTCGGCTCGTCGCTGGCCCCCGTCTGCCCCTGGGTGTTCTAGGAGCAACCCGACGCGGCATCACGGGACGGTCACAAACCGGCACACCCTCTTGTCCCGACACTTAGTTCGGTTACGAAAGCTTCCCTCGGATGGCGACGACGACGACGAGCACGGCCTCGGGCTCGCCGAGGTCGCCCCGGGCCACTTCGTGGGCTGCTTCCGGATGGCGGCCGACGACCCGTGCCCCGGAGCCCGGGTGACCCTCGCGGACTGACGGTCGCCCGCGGCAGGATGGCGTGATGACCGATCCTGCCGTGGGCTACCGCACGCTCGTCGTCCCGCCCGAGCGCCTCCGCGAGTTCCGGGAGGTCGCGTCCCTGGCGTTCCCCATGCTCGGCGACCCGCTGCTCGACGACTCCCTGCCGTTCGCGCTGCCCGCGGGGCGGGCGGTCGCCGTCGAGTCGGCGGACGGGGCGATCGTCGCGACGCACGGGTCGTACCCGTTCACGCTGCCCGTCCCCGGCGGCACCGTGCCGTGCGCGGGGCTCACGTGGGTCGGCGTGCGCCCCGACCACCGGCGCCGCGGCCTCATGGCCTCGATGCTGCGCACCCACGTCGGACGGTCCCTCGAGCGCGGCGAGGTGGTGTCCGCGCTGTTCGCCGCGGAGGCGGCCATCTACGGCCGGTTCGGGTACGGCAGCGCCGCGGACGACGTCCGGCTCACGCTGCCGCGGCGTGCCGCGCTCCGGGACGTCGTCGGTTCCGCCGACCTCACGGTGGACCTCGTGCGCTTCGACGCAGCGGTGCACACCGCGACGGTCGAGGACCTGTACGTGCGCGCCGGTGCGGGACGCCCCGGGTGGCTGGCGCGCACCCCGCCGGAGCTGCTGACGCGGGTCCTGGCCGACCTGCCCGCGGCGCGCGGCGGCTACGAGCCGCTGCTGCTCGCGACCGTCCGGCGCGGCGACGACGTGCGCGGCGCCGCCCTGCTGGCGCGCCAGGAGCAGTGGGGCGCGAGCGGCCCCGAGTACCCCGTACGGGTCCGGCAGGCCTCCGCGCTGGACGCCGCCGCCACCCACCGGCTGTGGACGTTCCTGCTCGACCTCGACCTCACCGCGACGGTGTCGACGCCGGCCCTGGCGGTCGACGACCCGCTGCTGCACCTGCTGGAGGACCCGCGCCCGACGCAGCGGCACCTGGGCGACAACCTGTGGGTGCGGCTCCTCGACGTGCCCGCGGCCCTCGGTGCGCGGCGGTACGCCACGCCCGTGGACGTCGTGCTCGACCTGTCCGACACGCTGGTGCCCGCGAACGCCGGCCGCTGGCGGCTCGAGGTCGACGCCGCGGGCGCGGCGCAGGTCTCGCGCACCGACGCCCGGGGTGACCTGCGCCTGGACGTGCGCGAGCTCGGCGCGCTCTACCTGGGCGGGCGGTCGGCGTCCGCGCTGGCCGCGGCGGGGCTCGTCGACGGCGAGCGGGACGTCGTGGACCGCGTCACGGCGGCGTTCACGTCACCGCTCGCGCCGGTGTGCCCCTGGATCTTCTGAAGGACGCACCGGCGCGGCGACGCGGTCAGGCGCGCGCGGCCTCGTACGCGGCGAGCTGGTCGATGCGGCGCTGGTGGCGCGGGTTGCCGCTGAACGGCTCGGCGACGAACAGGTCGACCAGCTCGATCGCCTCGTCCACCGAGTGCTGCCGCGCGCCGATCGCGACGACGTTCGCGTCGTTGTGCTGCCGGCCCAGGCGGGCGGTGTCGGCGTTCCACGCCAGCGCGGCCCGCACCCCCGTCACCTTGTTCGCGGCGATCTGCTCGCCGTTGCCCGAGCCGCCGATGACGACGCCGAGGGACCCCGGGTCGGCCACGACGGCCTCCCCCGCGGCGAAGCAGAACGCCGGGTAGTCGTCCAGCTCGTCGTACTCGAAGGCCCCGTGGTCGACGACCTCGTGGTCGGCGGCCCGCAGGTGCTCGACGAGCGCGACCTTCAGCTCGTACCCGGCATGGTCGGCGGCGAGGTGGATGCGCATGTGCACATCCTGCCGCAGCGTCGGCACCCCGACGTCACCGGGAGTTCGTAGGCTGTCCGGCATGACGCGCAGCGGACTCCCCCTGGACGACCTCGACCCGGCCGTCCGGCCCCAGGACGACCTCGACGCCCACGTGAACGGCCGGTGGGCCGCCTCGTACGTGATCCCGCCGGACCGCGCGATGGACGGGCCCTTCCGCGCGCTGTACGACGAGGCCGAGAAGCAGGTGCTCGACATCATCACCGACGCCGCCGCCGCAGCGTCCGACGGTGCCGCCGACGGCGTCGAGGCGAAGATCGGCGCGCTCTACGCGAGCTTCATGGACACCGACGCCGTGGCCGCCGCGGGGGTCGAGTCGCTGCGCGAGGACCTCGCCCTCGTGGACGGCGCGACGACGCCGGCCGAGCTGACCGTCGCGCTCGGCACGCTGCAGCGCACGGGCGGGGCCTCGGTCGTCGACCTGTACGTCGACAACGACGCCAAGGACCCCGACACGTACGTCGTCCACCTCGTGCAGGGCGGCCTCGGCCTGCCGGACGAGGCGTACTACCGCGAGGACCAGCACGCCGGCGTGCGCGAGAAGTATCTGCCGCACGTCGCGCGCATGCTGCGGCTCGCGGAGCCCGTCTCGGGCGTCGTGGCGGCCGGTGACGCCGAGGACCTGGCGGCGCGCGTCGTCGCCCTCGAGACGCGCCTCGCGGCGCACCACTGGGACGTCGTCAAGGACCGCGACGCCGAGCTGACGTACAACGCGCTGACGCTGGCCGAGCTGGCCGAGCGCGCACCGGGGTTCGACTGGCGCTCCTGGGCCGAGGCGCTCGGCGCCCCGGCGGGTGCCCTCGACCGCCTCGTGGTGCGCGAGCCGTCGTTCGCGGAGGGTTTCGCGGCCCTGTGGGGCGAGGTCCCCCTCGCCGACTGGCAGGCGTGGGCCACGTACCACGTCGTCTCGTCGCGCGCCGCGTACCTGACCGACGAGCTGGTCGAGGCGAACTTCGACTTCTACGGGCGGACACTGTCCGGGGCGCCGGAGGTGCGCGACCGCTGGAAGCGCGGCGTGTCGCTCGTCCAGGGCGCGCTCGGCGAGGCCGTCGGCAAGGTGTACGTCGAGCGGCACTTCCCGCCGTCGCACAAGCAGCGCATGGACCGGCTCGTGGCGCACCTGGTCGAGGCGTACCGCGAGTCGATCACGTCGCTGGAGTGGATGGGCGAGGACACCCGTCGCCGGGCGCTGGACAAGCTCGACAAGTTCACGCCCAAGATCGGCTACCCCGTGCGGTGGCGCGACTACACGCCGCTCGTCGTGCGGGCGGACGACCTGGTGGGCAACGTGCGCCGCTCGCA
This sequence comes from Cellulomonas wangsupingiae, assembly GCF_024508275.1. Lineage (NCBI taxonomy): Bacteria > Bacillati > Actinomycetota > Actinomycetes > Micrococcales > Cellulomonadaceae > Cellulomonas > Cellulomonas wangsupingiae. Next base: position 1,484,623 of record NZ_CP101989.1, on the reverse strand, counting down.
CGCGTTCGAGCTGGACCGCGAGCTGCACAAGATCGGCCGGCCGATCGACCGCGACGAGTGGTTCATGACCCCGCAGACCGTCAACGCGTACTACAACCCGGGCATGAACGAGATCGTCTTCCCCGCCGCGATCCTGCAGCCGCCCTTCTTCGACGCGGACGCGGACGACGCCGTCAACTACGGCGGCATCGGCGCCGTCATCGGTCACGAGATCGGGCACGGGTTCGACGACCAGGGCTCGAAGTACGACGGCGACGGACGCCTGGTCGACTGGTGGACCGCGGAGGACCGCGCCGAGTTCGAGCGCCGGACCAAGTCCCTGGTCGACCAGTACGCGCAGTACTCGCCCCGCCAGCTCCAGGGGAGCCACAAGGTCAACGGCGAGCTGACGGTCGGGGAGAACATCGGCGACCTCGGTGGGCTCGCCATCGCGGTCCGCGCGTACGAGATCGCCCTGGGCAAGCCGCTGGCCGAGGCACCCGTGCTGGACGGGCACACCGGGCTGCAGCGCCTGTTCATCGGCTGGGCGCACTCGTGGCGGACCAAGGGCCGCGACGAGGAGATCATCCGCCGTCTGGCCGTGGACCCGCACGCGCCCGACGAGTTCCGCTGCAACGGCGTCGTGCGCAACATCGACGAGTTCTACACGGCGTTCGACGTCCAGCCGACGGACGCCTTGTGGCTGGAGCCGGAGAACCGCGTCCGCATCTGGTGACCCGCGCGCGTGCGGCCCCGGGCTCCCCGGGGCCGCACGCAGGGACGTCGCGCGCACACCGTCAGGGCAGGGGCATCCACTGCGCGCGCGCGAGCCGGAACCCGACGCCCGCGGCGTCCGTGCAGGTGACGCCGTCCTCGCCGGACGCGCACGTGTAGTCCCCGACCGTCTCGCGCGCGCCGTACGCCAGCTGGGTGTCGGCGTCGACCTGCGGGATCCCGTCGTCCTCGCAGCGGAACCCGGCGCCCTCGGCGTCCAGCGCCATGACGTGCCCCGTCTCCGCCTCGCACCCCGGGACCATGGGGGTCGCGTAGGTGAAGCTGCGGATCGTGCAGACCACGCCCTCGACACTCATCTCGCACGCGATGTTGCCGCTCGGCAGCTCGAACGCGACCGGGTCCGCCGCCGCCCCGTCGGCGTCGGCCGTCGGCGTCGGTGCGGTGGCGACAGGCGTCGACCCCCCGCCGGTGTCCGGCGTACCGCGTCCCGGCAGCGTCACCGCCAGGACCACGACGAGCAGCACGACGAGCAGCACGTCGACCAGCACGAACAGGCGCATGCCGCGGCTCAGGCCCCGCAGCGGCCCCCAGCCGCTCACGCCTGCTGCAGCGCCGGGTGGTCGAACACCGGGCCCTGCGTGCGCGTGCGCTTGAGCTCGTAGAACCCGGGCACGCCGGTGACCAGCGCGAGACCGTCGAAAAGGCGGCCGGCGTCCTCCCCGTGCGGGGCGGGGGTGATCACGGGACCGAAGAACCCGACGCCGTCGATCGCGACGACCGGGGTCCCGACCTCGTCACCGACGAGGTCCATGGCGCGGGCGTGCGACGCGCGCAGCAGGTCGTCCACCTCGTCGGTCCCCGCCACGTCGGCCAGGCCGGCCGGCAGACCCACCTCCGCGAGGGACTCCGCGACGATCGCGGCGACGTCGCGGCGGCCCTGCGGGTGCCGGCGCGTGCCCATGGCGTCGTACAGCGGCTTGAGCACCTCGTCGCCGTGGTCGCGCGCCGCGGCGACGAGCACGCGCACGGGCCCCCACGACTCGTCCATGAGCCGCCGGTACTCGTCGGGCAGGTCACGGCCCTCGTTGAGGACGGACAGGCTCATGACGTGCCACCGCACCTCGACGTCCCGCACGCGGGTGACCTCGTCGATCCAGCGTGACGTCATCCACGCCCAGGGGCATGCGGGGTCGAACCAGAAGTCGACGACGGGCACACGGACTCCTCTCACAGACGGGTAGGGCCCGAGTGTGCCCGCTCGGGACGGCCGGTGCACATCCCGCCCCCGCGCCGCGTCGGAGCCCCGTGGCATGATCGTGCGGTCGCGCACGTGCGACACGGCAGCGCCCCGCGCCGGCCGACCCGACCCCGGTCGTCGCCGACCGCACGGCTGCCGCCCCCGCCCCACCGTGGCCACCGCCGCCGACCGATCGGAGAACGTCCGTGCCCGGAGAGAACCTCACCCGCGCGGAGGCGGCGGAGCGCGCCGCGCTCGTCCGCACCCACGCGTACGACGTCGAGCTGGACCTGACGACGGGCCCCACGACGTTCGCGTCCCGCTCGACGGTCCGGTTCTCGGCCACGCCGGGGGCGAGCACGTTCATCGACCTCATCGCGCCCACCGTGCACGAGGTGGTGCTCAACGGGCGCGCGCTGTCCCCCGCCGACGTCGTCGCCGACTCCCGCATCCGGCTCGACGACCTCGCCGCGGAGAACGAGCTGACCGTCGTCGCCGACTGCGCGTACATGAACACCGGCGAAGGGCTGCACCGGTTCGTCGACCCCGTCGACGACGAGGTGTACCTGTACAGCCAGTTCGAGGTGGCCGACTCCCGGCGCGTCTTCGCGGTGTTCGAGCAGCCCGACCTCAAGGCCGCCTTCACGTTCACGGTGACCGCGCCGGCGCACTGGACCGTGGTGTCGAACTACCCCCAGCTCGGTGAGCCGCAGCGTGTCGAGGGCGGGCGCAACCTCAACGGCGGCCGGGACGAGGGCACCGCCACGTGGCGTTTCGACACGACGCCGCCGATCTCCTCCTACATCACGGCGGTCGTCGCCGGTCCGTACCACGGCGAGCACGGCGAGCTGACGAGCAGCGACGGCCGCACCATCCCGCTGGGCGTGTACTGCCGGTCCTCGCTGGCCGAGCACCTGGACACCGACAACATCCTCGACATCACGCGCGCCGGGTTCGCGTTCTACGAGGAGCGCTTCGGCCACCCGTACCCGTTCGCCAAGTACGACCAGCTCTTCGTGCCCGAGTTCAACGCGGGCGCGATGGAGAACGCTGGCGCGGTGACGTTCCTGGAGTCGTACGTCTTCCGCTCCAAGGTGCCCGACGCGACCGTCGAGCGCCGCGCGGTGACGATCCTGCACGAGCTCGCGCACATGTGGTTCGGCGACCTGGTGACCATGCGCTGGTGGGACGACCTGTGGCTGAACGAGTCGTTCGCGGAGTACGCGTCGACGCTCGCCACGGCCGAGGCGACGCGGTGGACGAGCGCGTGGACCACGTTCTCCTCGCTCGAGAAGTCGTGGGCGTACCGCCAGGACCAGCTGCCCTCGACGCACCCGATCGTCGCGGACATGCGCGACCTGGAGGACGTCGAGGTCAACTTCGACGGCATCACGTACGCCAAGGGCGCCTCGGTGCTCAAGCAGCTCGTGGCGTGGGTCGGCCAGGACGAGTTCTTCGCCGGCGTGCGCTCGTACTTCGCCAAGCACGCGTGGGGCAACACCCAGCTGCGCGACCTGCTGACCGAGCTCGAGGCCACGAGCGGACGCGACCTGTCCGCGTGGTCCGCGCTGTGGCTGGAGCAGGCCGGCGTCACGCTGCTGCGCCCCGAGATCGAGGTCGACGCCGACGGCGTCGTCACGTCGTTCGCCGTGCTGCAGGAGGTCCCCGCCGAGCACCCGGTGCAGCGTCCGCACCGCCTCGCCGTCGGCGGCTACGACCTGCAGGGCGAGGGCGACGACGCGCGCCTGGTGCGCACCGTGCACGTCGAGCTCGACATCGACGGACCGCGCACCGAGGTGCCCGAGCTCGTCGGGGTGCGGCAGCCCGCGCTGCTGCTGGTCAACGACGACGACCTCGCCTACGCCAAGGTGCGGCTCGACCCGCAGTCGCTCGCGACCTCCGTCGCGCACCTGGACAAGTTCACCGACTCGCTGCCCCGGACCCTGGTCTGGAGCGCCGCGTGGGACGCGACCCGGGACGGCGAGACCTCGGCACGCGACTTCGTCGACCTCGTCCTCGGCAACATCGCGCACGAGACGGACTCCTCGGTCATCCTCGTGCTGCTGCGCCAGCTGACCACCGCGCTCGACCTGTACGTGGCGCCCGAGCACCGCGAGGCCACCGCCACGGCGGCGGCCGACCGGCTCCTCGCGCTCGCCGAGGCGGCGCGCGCCGGCTCGGACCAGCAGCTGCAGCTCCTCAAGGCCTTCGCCGCCCGGGCACGGACCGACGCCCAGCTCGACGTCGTCACCGAGGTGCTCGACGGGCGCCGCACGCTCCAGGGCCTGTCGGTCGACACCGACCTGCGGTGGGAGCTGCTCACCGCCCTGGTGGCCGGCGGCCGCGCGGGCGACGCCGACGTCGCGGCGCAGCAGGCCGCCGACGCGACGGCCACGGGGCAGCGGGCCGCCGCCGCCGCACGGGCCGCCGTCCCGACCGCCGAGGCCAAGGAGCGTGCGTGGGCCGCCGTCGTCACCGACGACGACCTGCCGAACGCGCTGCAGGCCGCGACGATCAGCGGGTTCGGGCGCGTGCACGACACGGCGCTGCTCGTGCCGTGGGTGGAGCCGTACTTCGCCGAGCTCGAGCGGGTCTGGGCGGACAAGACCAACGAGATGGCCCAGAACGTCGTCGTCGGGCTCTACCCGACGGCGCTCGCCGACAACCCGCAGGTCGACGTGCTGGGCACCACCGACGCGTGGCTCGCCGGGCACCCCGACGCCCCCGCCGCGTTGCGGCGGCTCGTGGTCGAGTCCCGCGACGGGGTGCGTCGTGCACTCGCCGCGCAGGAGGCGGACCGCGCGCGCGGCTGACATGACGCCGACGGCCGGGCACGCAGGTGCCCGGCCGTCGGCGTGTCCACCGACCGGTCGCTGACCGGCGTCAGCAGACCCCGGCCGGCTGGCGGACCCCGGTCAGCGGGCGGAGCCACGCTCCACCGCGCGCAGCCACGCCTCAGCCTGCCGCGGGCCGCGCAGCCGCACCATCCGCGGGTCGTCCGCGCGTGCGGCGTACCTCGCGGCGACGCGGCGGTGCGAGGTCCAGGACCACAGCACGATGTTCTGGTCCGGGTCGAGGTGCAGCAGGTTCGCCAGGCTCTCGCGGTTGCCGTGCCACAGCTCCTCGCGCAGGATCCCGCGCCGCAGGGCGCGCCGGACCACCCGGGCCATCACGGTGCGCCGCGGGTGGTCCAGCCAGACCACGGCGTCCGCCCCGTCGAGCAGGTCACCGAGCTGCGATTCCCAGTTGCCGTCGGCCACCCAGGCCGGGCCGGCGGTCCGCGCCCGCAGGTCCGCGTGCGCCTCGGCGAGGTCGCGCTTCACCCAGCCCGGCCCCCAGAAGACCTCGTCGAGCTCGACGTGCGGCGCGCCCAGCGCGCGGGCGAGGCGCCGCGCGAACGTGGTCTTGCCGGACCCGGAGGTCCCGACCACCCGCACGCGGCGCAGCGGCTGCGTCACTGGCCCATCGCGTCGGCGAGCGACTGCGCGCGGGCGCTGGTGAACAGGTCCTCCAGCAGCACGAGCCGCCCGGTGCCGTCCGCGAGCGGCACCTTCCAGTTCGGGTACTCCTGGTCCGTCCCCGGCTGGTTCTGCGCCCGACGCTCCCCCACGGCGTCGGCCAGCGAGACCCCCAGGAGCACGGACGGCGTCGCGCGGATCCACCGGTGCAGCGCCTCGACGGTCTCGCGCTCGGACGGGTCGTGGCCCAGCAGGCCGCGCTCCTGCAGGGCGTCGAGCATGTGGTCACGCTCGGCCGCCGCCTGGGCGCGCACCTCCGCCACCGGCTTGGACAGCAGGCCCAGCCGGTCGCGCAGGGTGACGTGCTCACCGGCGAGGTACCCCGCCGTCGGCGGCAGGTCGTGGGTCGTGACGGTCGCGAGCACGAGCTCGCGGTAGTCCTCGGGCGGCCGGGGGCGGCCGTCGTGCAGCTGCTCGAACCACAGCACGGAGGTGCCGAGGATGCCGCGCTCGGCCAGGTAGTCCCGCACCCACGGCTCCACGGTGCCGAGGTCCTCGCCGATGACGACGGCACCCGCACGGTGCGCCTCGAGCGCGAGGATCCCGACGAGCGCGTCGTGGTCGTAGCGCACGTACGCGCCGTCCTTGGCGCTGTTGCCCGCGGGCACCCACCACAGGCGGAAGAGCCCCAGCACGTGGTCGATCCGGATCGCGCCCGCGTGCCGCAGCACCGTGCGCAGCATGTCGCGGTAGGGGCGGTACGCCGCGCGGGCGAGCCCTTCGGGGTGCCACGGCGGCTGCGACCAGTCCTGGCCCTGCTGGTTGTACATGTCGGGCGGCGCGCCGACGGACGCACCGGTGGCGAGCACGTCGCGCAGCGCCCAGGCGTCCGCGCCCTCGGCGTGCACCCCCACGGCCAGGTCGTGCATGATGCCGAGGGCCATGCCGCCGTCGCGGGCGACGCGCTGGGCGTGCTCCAGCTGCTCGTCGGCCACCCACTGCAGCCACGACCAGAACTCCACCCGGTCGGCCAACTCGACGGCGGCCGCGGCGACGGCGTCCGACATCGGGTCGCGCAGGTCGTCCGACCAGCCGGCCGGCGGGCCGTGACGCTCGACGAGCGCGCACCACAGCGCGAACTCGCGCAGTCCCTCGCCCTCCTCCTCGACGAACGCGTCGAGCTCCGCCTGCCGTGCCGGCGAGCGCGGGTGCGCGAACACCACCTCGAGGGCGGCACGCTTCGCCGCCCACACGGCGTCACGGTCGAGGGGGCCCGGGTCGGTGTCGAGGCTCAGGACCGGTTCGGCGGCCCACTCGACGAGCGCACGGTCGGCGGCCGACAGGTAGGCCGTCTCCCGCACGTCCTCGACGCGGACGTACAGCGGGTTGACGAACCGCCGGGTCGTCGGCAGGTACGGGCTGGGCGTGAGCGGCTCGACGGGCTCGGCGGCGTGCAGCGGGTTGATCAGCAGGAAGTCGGCGCCCCAGCGGTGCGCCGCCAGCCAGCCCAGCTCGGCGAGGTCGGCGAGGTCGCCCACGCCCCACGACGTGCGGGAGCGCACGGAGTACAGCTGCGCCATGACGCCCCACACGCCGCCGGTCCGCAGCCGCTCGGGCAGCTCGAGGCGCTGCGGGGTCACGACGACGGGGCTGTGGGCGTGGGCGCTGGGCCCCTCCGCGCGGATCTCGTGCCAGCCGAGCGGCAGGTCGTCCGGCAGCGCGAAGGTCGCGCGCCCGACGAGGCGCCCGTCGACGGCGCGCGGCTCGACCACGACGTCGACCTGGGTGACCTCGCGGCGTCCGCCCCCGGCCTCGGGGTCCAGCTCGAGCCATACCTCCACGGGGTCGCCGTGCGTGACGTGCACCGGGACCTGCGCGGAGGTGCCCTCCCGCAGGACGACGACGGGAGGCAGCACGCGCCGCCACGGCATGTTCTCGACGTGCGCCAGGGCCAGCGTGATGCGTTCCGGTGACGACGCGTCGACGCCGAGGGCGGCGAGCACCCGGACCACCGTCTCGTCGCTCGCCTCGTGGTCATGGCCGTCGTGGCCGCGGTAGCGGGGCACGACGTCGTACGCGGCCGCGAGCCGCCACAGGTCGTCGTGAGTCGTCGTCTCTGGCACCCCTCGATCCTGCCAGAGGGCGACCCGCACGGCTCGACGCGGGGCCCAGGGCGCACCGGCGACCGGCGTGACGCGAGCGACGGACCGTCGACAGGGCGCGCACGGTGCCGGGCGGGCACGTCGGTCCGCCGTCCGCCCACCCCCCGACCGACGGTCTCGTGGTGGTCGCGCGCGACCGGGACGGGCGACGGCCGCCCGCCGCACGGTGCGCCCGACGGCGGCGTCACCGCACCGTCGCAGGTTCCGCACCGGGTGACCACGCGGGGCACGTAGCCTGGGGCGTCGTGACGACCGAGTCCCTCCCCGGTGCCGTGCCGGGCCCCGCCGCCAGCCCTGCTCCCTACCCGCCCGCACCGCGCAGCGACCTCGTCGAGGATCTGCACGGGCACCGCGTCGCCGACCCGTACCGGACCCTCGAGGACGTCGACGACGAGCGCACGCAGGCGTGGTCACGCGCGCAGGACGACCTGTACGCCGCGTACCGCACGCGCCTGGGCGACGCCGCCGAGGGCACGCCGTTCGCCGGCGAGGTGCTCCAGGAGCGGCTCCGCGCGCTGCTCGGCGCCGGCTTCGTCGGTGCGCCCGCGTGGCGCGGCGACCGGCGCTTCTTCTCCCGCCGCGCGGGTGAGCAGGAGCACGCCGTCGTCGTGGTCGCCGAGCCCGACGGCGCGGGCGGCGAGCGCGAGCGCGTCCTCGTCGACCCCCTGGCGCTCGACGCGGCCGGCACGACGACGCTCGACGCGTGGCAGCCGTCGAAGGAGGGGCACCTGCTCGCGTACCAGGTGTCGCACGGCGGGACCGAGGAGAGCGTGCTGCACGTCCTCGACGTCGCGACGGGCGAGCTCGTCGACGGCCCGATCGACCGTGCGCGCTACTCCCCCGTCGCCTGGCTGCCCGGCGGTGACGCCTTCTACTACGTCCGACGGCTGGCGCCCGACCTCGTCCCTGCCGACGAGCAGCAGTACCACCGCAGGGTCTGGCTGCACCGCGTCGGCACGTCCCCCGAGCGCGACGTCGAGGTCTTCGGCGCGGGCCTCGACATGACGAGCTACTACGGCGTGCAGGTCAGCCGCGACGGGCGCTGGCTCCTGGTGTCCGCGTCGGCGGGGACCGCACCGCGCACGGACGTGTGGATCGCCGACCTCACGGCCCCCGGCGCGCAGGACGCCCCGACGTTCACGGAGGTCGCCGTCGGGCTGGACGCCGAGGTCGGCGCGTGGGTGGGTCGCGACGGCCGGCTGTACGTCCACACCGACCTCGACGCCCCACGCGGCCGGCTGGCCGTGACCGATCCGACGTCGCCCGGAGTCGAGCACTGGGTGACCCTCCTGCCGCAGGACGACGTCGCGGTGCTCGAGGACGTCGCGTTCGTCGACGACGGCGACCCGGCGGCCCCGACGGCGCTCCTCGCCGCATGGCGCCGGCACGCCGTCAGCGAGGTCACCGTCCACGACCCGCGCACGGGCAGGCGGACGGGCGAGGTCCCGCTGCCGGGCCTGGGGTCGATCTCCGGCCTGGTGACGCGGCCGGAGGGCGGCGCGTCGGTGTGGTTCTCCTACACCGACCACGTCACGGTGCCGCACGTCCACCGGTACGACGCCACCACGGGTGAGGTCACGGTGTGGGCGTCGCCCCCCGGCGCGCTGCCGGACGTGCCCGCCGTGCACACCCGCCAGATCGAGGTCACCAGCGCCGACGGGACGACCGTGCGGGCGTTCGTGCTGGCCCGGGCGGACCGCGTCGACGCCGACGGCCGCCCGCTGGCACCCGCGCCGACCGTCCTCTACGGCTACGGCGGCTTCCAGATCAGCCTCGACCCCGCGTACTCGGCGACCACGCTCGCGTGGGTCGAGGCCGGCGGCGTGTACGTCGTGGCGAACCTGCGCGGCGGCGGCGAGGAGGGCGAGGACTGGCACCGCGCGGGGATGCGCGCGCACAAGCAGAACGTGTTCGACGACTTCCACGCCGTCGCCGAGCGCCTCGTGGCCGACGGCTGGACGACGCCCGGCACGCTCGCGTGCTGGGGCGGGTCCAACGGCGGCCTGCTCGTCGGCGCGGCGGTCACGCAGCGCCCCGACCTGTGGGCGGCGGCGGTCTGCTCGGCACCGCTGCTCGACATGGTGCGCTACCAGCGCTTCGGCCTGGGCGTGACGTGGACCGAGGAGTACGGCGACGCCGACGACCCCGAGGAGCTCGGCTGGCTGCTCGGCTACTCGCCGTACCACCGCGTCGTCGACGGCACCGCGTACCCGGCCGTGCTGTTCACGGTCTTCGAGGGCGACTCGCGCGTCGACCCGCTGCACGCGCGCAAGCTCGCGGCGGCGCTGCAGGCCGCGACGTCGTCCGACCCGGACGAGCGGCCGGTGCTCGTGCGCCGCGAGATCGGCGTCGGGCACGGGGCGCGCGCGCTGTCGCGCACGGTCGCGCTGTCCGCCGAGCAGCTGCAGTTCGTCGCGGAGCGCACAGGCCTGCTCGCGCAGGACGTGCTGCCGGCCGGGAGCGCGGCATGAGGGCGCTGACGGCGACCCCCGGGGCGTCGGACGACGCGACCCCTCCCGCGCTCACCCCGAAGGGCCGGCCGCTGTCCGAGTGGCTCGCCGAGTGGGGCGACTGGTTCGTCGGCGTGCCGCTGCGCATCGTGCTCATCGTCGTCATCAGCTCGATCGTCCTGCTGCTGCTGCGCCACGGCATCTCCCGCATCGCGCGGCACGTGGCCGAGGGCGAGCCCGCCATCGAGCGCGGCGTCCTGCGCCCGCTCGGCCGCTCCGAGGTCGGGTCGGTGCTGCTCAAGGCGAACCCGCTGGCGACGGCCCGACGCGCGCAGCGCGCGCAGACCGTCGGGTCGGTGCTGCGCTCGACCGCGTCGATCGTCGTGTGGTCGATCGCCGTGTTCCTCGTGCTCGACAACCTGGGCGTCAACCTCGCCCCGTTCATCGCGTCCGCGGGGATCGTGGGCGTCGCGGTCGGCTTCGGTGCGCAGAGCCTGGTCAAGGACTTCTTCTCGGGCCTGTTCATGCTGCTGGAGGACCAGTACGGCGTGGGCGACGTCGTCGACGTCGGCCCCGCGACGGGCACGGTCGAGGCCGTCGGGCTGCGGGTCACCAAGGTCCGCGACGACGACGGCACCCTCTGGTACGTCCCGAACGGCTCGATGGTGCGCGTCGGCAACAAGACGCAGGGCTACAGCACGGCCGTCGTCGAGGTCGACGTCGACTACTTCGTCGACCTCGACGAGGCCCGCCAGCTGCTCGCCCAGGCGGCGCGCACCGTCGCGGCCGACCCCGTGGTCGGCGCCTACCTCCAGGGTGAGCCGACGGTCACGGGCGCCGAGAAGCTCGCGGCCGACGCCGTGGGCCTGCGCCTGTCGGTCCGGACCGCGCCGGCGATGCAGTGGGAGGTCGCCCGGCACCTGCGCGTGGCCGTGCGCCGCGCGCTGGAGGACGCCGGCGTCCCGCTCGCCGGGCAGCGCGACGCGCTCGTCGCGCACCAGGAGCGCACGGGAGTGATCGCGCCGACCACCGACACCGCACCGGGTGACGCCGACACGTCGGGCTCGCCGGGCGACGCCGACACGTCGGGGACCGGCGCCGACGCAGGTGCGCAGGACTCCCGTCCGGCGGAGCCGCAGGACCCCGCCGACCCCGCGGCGCGCGACCCGCACGACACCCCGGTGCACGACGCGGTGGAGCGACGGGACCCGCCGCCTCCGGCGCACGCCTGACGCCCGTCCGGTCAGCCGGCCGTCCACTCGACGACCGGCTGACCGGCGGAGACGTGCTCGCCGTCGGCGGCGAGCTGCGTCAGGTCGTGCGGGTCGCCCTGCAGCGCCACGACGGGGCACATGACCGACAGCCCGGCGGCCGCGACGTCGACCGGTGACCACGTCAGCACCCGGTCCCCCGCGCGGACCCGCTGCCCGCGCTCGACGTGCAGCTCGAACCCCTGCCCCGCGAGGCTCACGGTGTCGATGCCCACGTGCACGAGGACCGCGCGGCCGTCGGCCGTCTCGAGCGCGAACGCGTGCGGGTGCAGCGCGCCCACGACACCGTCGCACGGCGCCAGGACGTCCTGCCGGCCGGTGCGGTCGGGGTCGATCGCGAGGCCCGGCCCGACCATCTGCTGGGCGAACACGGGGTCCGGCACGGCCGTCAGCGGGCGCAGCGTGCCCGGCACCGGGCTCGCGAGCCGCAGCACACCCACGGCGCTCGTCGCCGTCAGCGCAGGTGGTCGAGCTCGGCGGCGAGGTTGTCCGCCTCGGGGCCGACGATGACCTGCACGATGCGGCCCGAGCGCACGACGCCGAACGCGCCGCTCGCCTTCAGCGCCGGCTCGTCGACCAGCTCCGTGTCACCGACCTCGACCCGCAGGCGCGTGATGCACGGCTCGAGGTCGACGACGTTCGCCACCCCGCCCAGTGCGGCCAGGATCTGCTCTGCCTTGCTCAATGGGCTCTCCCCGGGTCTCGTCACCGGCACGCGCGGGTCGTCAGCGGGAGGTCCACCCGCCCGTCGGCCCCACCGGTCGCGTGCGTCGGTGACCCCCAGGTTACCGCCGGGCGGCGCGGCGTCGCCCCGGTGTCCACCGCCGTGGTCCGCTGCCCCGCACACCGCGGTTTGGCCCGCCGCGCGCACGCGCGACAGACTGCGGGGCACGGCGACGACGGCGCGCACCGCCCGTCCGGGTCGCCGCGAGCACCCAGGAGGTCTGGTGGGCATGAGGTCCGTCGTCACCGGCATCGGCGTGAGCCCAGGACGCGCGGTCGGGCCCGCCGTCCGGATGCCCGACGCCGTCGCCGAGCCGCCCGCGGGCCGGCGCCTTCCGCCCGGCGCGGACACCCAGGCCGCGGCCGAGCTCGTGGCACGCTCCGCCGACGCGGTGCGCGACGAGCTGGACGCGGCCGCCGGGGCCGCCGAGGGCGACGCCGCCGCGCTGCTGCACGCGACCGCCGCCATGGCGGCCGACCCGTCCCTCGTCGCCGACGCCCAGCAGCGCGTGCGCGACCAGCACCTCGTCCCCGAGCGCGCCGTCTGGGAGGCCGCGGACGCGGTGTCCGCCCAGCTCGAGGCGCTGGGCGGGTACCTGGCCGAGCGGGTGCGTGACGTCGTGGACGTGCGCGACCGGCTCGTCGCCCACCTCACCGGCCAGCCCGCCCCGGGGGTCCCGGTGCGGGCCGAGCCGTACGTGCTGGTGGCCCAGGACCTGGCGCCCGCGCTCACCGCGACGCTCGACCCGCAGCGTGTCCTGGCCGTCGTCACGGCCGCCGGCGGCCCCACGTCGCACACCGCGATCCTGGCGCGCTCGCGCGGCATCCCGGCCGTGGTCGCGGCGCCCGGCGTGCTCGACCTCGCCGAGGGCACCGTGCTCCTGGTCGACGGCGCCGCGGGCACGGTGACGGCCGACCCGTCGCCGGACGCCGTGCAGCGCGTGCGCGCCCTCGCCGGTGCCGTCCGCGCCTTCGACGGCGAGGGGCGCACCGCCGACGGGCACCGCGTGGACCTGCTCGCGAACGTCGGCGACCCGGCCGAGGCGCAGGGCGCCGCCGACGCGGGCGCGCAGGGCGTGGGCCTGTTCCGCACCGAGTTCGCGTTCCTCGGCCGGACCCAGGCCCCTGACGTCGAGGAGCAGACCGCGGCGTACGGGCGCGTGCTCGCGGCGTTCGCCGGACGCAAGGTCGTCGTGCGCACGCTCGACGCCGGCGCCGACAAGCCCCTGCCCTTCCTGCACGCCGCGCCGGAGACCAACCCGGCGCTGGGCGTGCGAGGGCTGCGCGTCGCGCAGGAGCGTCCTGACGTCCTGGAGGACCAGCTGACCGCGATCGCGCGCGCGGCGGCCGCGCACCCCGCCACGACGACGTGGGTCATGGCGCCGATGGTCGCGACGGTCGACGAGGCGGAGCACTTCGTCGCCGCGTGCGCGCGGCACGGGCTGACCACGGCCGGGATCATGGTCGAGGTGCCGAGCGCGGCGCTGCTGGCCGGGCCGATGCTGGCGCACGCGCACTTCGCGAGCATCGGCACCAACGACCTCACGCAGTACACGATGGCGGCGGACCGGCTGCTGGGCGCCGTCGCGGGGCTGTCCGACCCGTGGCAGCCGGCCGTCCTGCGGCTGGTCGAGGCGACCGCGCTCGGTGGCGCGGCGCAGGCGCGGCCCGTCGGGGTGTGCGGGGAGGCGGCGGCCGACCCCGCGCTGGCGGTCGTGCTCGTCGGGCTCGGCGTGACGTCGCTGTCGATGACGCCCCGGGCGCTGCCGGACGTGGCGGCGGTCCTCGGGGCCACCGACCTCGCGACGTGCCGGGTGCTGGCGCGTCGTGCGGCCGACGCGTCGAGCGCCGCCGACGCCCGCGCCGCCGTCCGCGCGGGCCTGCCGGTACTGGCCGAGCTCGGCCTGTGAGTCGCCTCGGGGTGGCGCGACGCACACCCGCCAGGCGTCGGCGCAGGTGGGACCGCATGCCAGGATGGACGCCGTGAGAGACGACTCGTTCTACGCCGCCGTCGGGGGGCACGAGACGTTCACCCGTCTCGTGGACGAGTTCTACCGTGGCGTCGCCGCGGACCCGGTGCTCAAGCCCATGTACCCGGAGGAGGACCTCGGCCCCGCGGCCGAGCGCCTCACCCTGTTCCTCGAGCAGTACTGGGGCGGCCCGACCGCGTACTCGGACGCGCGGGGGCACCCCCGCCTGCGGATGCGGCACGCCCCGTACAAGGTGAACCCCGACGCCCGCGACCGCTGGTTGCGGCACATGCGCTCCGCCGTCGACTCCCTGGACCTCGCTCCCCTGCACCGCGCCCAGCTGTGGGACTACCTGGAGCGCGCGGCGCACTCCATGCTCAACACCTTCGAGGACTGACGATGACCCTGCCCGACGCGAGCAACGACCCCGTCGGTGCGGTGCTGCGCGCCCTCGACCTGGTGCCGGACCCCGGTCAGCCGGACGTGTTCGAAGGGCTGAGCCTGCCGCAGCCGCAGGGGCGGGTCTTCGGCGGCCAGGTGCTCGCGCAGGCCCTGCTCGCCGCCGGGCGCACCGTCCCGGACGGCCGCCTGCCGCACTCGATGCACGGGTACTTCCTGCGCCCCGGCGACGACTCAGCGCCCATCGGCTTCGCCGTCGAGCGGCTGCGCGACGGCCGGTCGTTCTCGGCGCGGCGCACGCACGCCCTGCAGGCGGGCGCGCCGATCCTGTCGATGATCGCCTCCTTCCAGGAGCAGCAGCCCGGCATCGAGTACGCCGAGTCGATGCCCGAGGTCCCGGACCCGGAGCAGGTCGCCTCCGCGCTGGACTCGCTGGGCCACGTGGACCACCCGATGGCACGGTTCTGGGCGCAGGAGTCGGCGTTCGACCTGCGGCACGTCGACGGGCCGATCTACCTGCGCGCGGACCCCGACTCGCCGCTGGGGCGCCAGAGCGTGTGGGCCCGTGCCCGCGGGCCGGTGCCCGACGACCAGCTGCTCCACCGCGCGCTGCTGGCCTACGCGTGCGACCAGATCATGCTCGAACCCGTGCTGCGCCGCGCGGGCCGCCCGTGGGCGACGCCCGGGCTCTCGATGGCCAGCCTGGACCACGCCATGTGGTGGCACCGTGACGTGCGGGTCGACGACTGGCTGCTGTTCACGCAGTCGACGCCGAGCGCGCAGGGCGGCCGCGGCCTGGGGGCCGCCCGCGTGTTCGACCGCAGCGGCACGCTCGTCGCGTCCATCGCCCAGGAGGGCATGGTCCGCGTCCCGGACTGATCGGGGTATCCGCGACCGGGTCTGCGCCCTCCTCCTGGTCGAGAGGCGCCGCAGGCGCCGGGTCCCGGGGGGCGTCATGGTGTCCGAGAGACGAGCACGCAGCACGGTGGCGGTGCGGGGCGCGGTGTGCGCGGTCGTCCTGCTCGCGGCGGCCTGCACCGGCCCGCCCACGGACGGAGGGACACCCACGGGGACCCCGACGAGCACCGCGGTCGCCACCGTGGAGCCGACCGAGCCGGCCCCGTCCCCGCGCACCGAGGACCCGGACCAGGTCGAGCCCGGTGCCGGCGGGCCCGCCGGCATCGCCGTGGAGATCGTGGGCCTGCCCGTCGGCGGCGGCGCGACGTTCGACGAGGCCGGGACCTGGTGCCAGGTGCTCGCCTGGGGCGAGTCGGCCGCGAGCGGCACCGTCGTCGAGGTGCACACGGTGCGCACCAGCACGCCCGGGGCGGTGCTGCGGGACGTCGGCTGCCAGGGTGCCCCGCCGTGCGTGGGCGCCGTGCTGGTCGACGGTGCCGGCTCGTGCGCGGTCGTCGTCACGCCGCCCACGCCGGACGTCGACCACGTGCTGGTCGCGCTCGACGCGACCGTGCGCTGCGCCGTGCGCACGGCGTGCGACGCGGTCCGGGGCACCGACGGCTGGTGGCCCGTCGCCAACCCCGCGCCCGCGGGCGGCGACACGCAGGAGTCGGACGACCCGGCCGCCGACCCCTCCGAGGACCCGGCCGGCGGGACACCCGACGGCACCCTCGACGACGCCCCCGACCAGGCCACCGACCCCGCGGCGACCCCGTGAGCGACCCGCCGGCAGGAGACGACGACGCACCCCCGGCCGTCCGGCCGGTCCTCGCGCAGGTCGGGCAGGTCCTGGGCACCGTCGTCGCACCGGCGACCCTCGTCAGTGCCCTGCTGTTCTACTTCGGGTACGTCTCGGCACGCGCGCAGCTCGCGTACTTCGGCGTCGACGTCGACACCCTCGGGTACAGCACGCAGGACTTCGTCATGCGCTCGCCGCAGCCGCTGCTCGTGCCGACGCTCGTCCTGCTGCTCGCGACCGCCGGCCTCGTCGCGGCGGACACCCGCGCACGGCGCTGGGCGGCGGCGGCGGGCGACGCCCGCGTGCGGCCGTGGGTCCGGGCGCTCACCGTCCTGGGCGCCGTGCTGCTCGCGACCGCCCTCGCCCTGCTGGTCGCCTACCCGTCCCTGCGCGAGTGGGCACCCTACGCGCTGGTCACGCCGGCCCTGCTCGGCACCGGCGCGCTCCTGCTCGCGCGCGCCGCCGTCTGGTCGCCCACGTCGCCGACGCCGCGCGCCACGGTCGTCCTGCTCGCCCTCGTGGTCGTCGCGAGCGTCTTCTGGGCGACGGCGACCCTCGCCCAGTGGTCCGGCACCGGGCAGGGCAAGGCGCTCGCGCGCGACCTGACGGCCCTGCCGGCGGTCGTCGTCGACACCCGTGAGTCGCTGCTCCCCGGCGATCCCACCGTCGAGGAGTCCGTCCTCCCGGTGGCCGACCCGACCGCCCCCGTCGAGTACCGCTTCCGGTACCGCGGGCTGCGCCTGCTGGCCGAGAACGACGGCCGCCTCTTCCTGGTCCCCGAGCGGTGGTCGCCCGCGGGGTCGACGTACGTCCTGGGCCCGGACGACGTCCGCGTGCGGTTCCGGTTCGTCGACGACCCGCCGTGAGCAGGACCACGTCGCTCGACGCGCGCTCGACGTCCGGGCGGGTGAGACTTCCGGCATGGTCCGCCTGCGCCGTGCCCGACTCGACCAGCCCGGGTGGACGCGTCGCCGGGCGGGACGCGGCTTCGTGTACCTCGACGCCGACGGCCGGCGCATCGCCGAGCCCGACCACCTCGAGCGCATCGGCACGCTCGCGATCCCGCCCGCGTGGCGCGAGGTGTGGATCTGCCCGTGGCCGAACGGCCACATCCAGGCGGCCGGGCTCGACGACGCCGCCCGGCGCCAGTACCTGTACCACCTGCAGTGGCAGGCGCGCCGCGCCCGGCTCAAGCACGAGCACGTGCTGGAGGTCGCCCGCCGCCTGCCCGCCGCCCGTCGGCGTGTCCGGGCCGACCTCGCGCTGGACGGCTTGCCCAGGGACAAGGCCCTGGCCCTCGCGTTCCGCCTGCTGGACCGGGCGTACCTGCGCGTCGGCACCGAGGGCTACACCCGGCGCCACGGCTCGTTCGGGCTGGCGACGCTGCGGCGCGAGCACGTGCGCGTCCTGCCGGACGAGGACGGGGCCCCCGGCGCCGTGCACCTGCGCTTCCCGGCGAAGTCGGGCCAGGTGCGCGACACGGTCGTCGACGACGAGGTCGTCGCCGCGCTCGTCCGCACGCTGCTGCGCCGCCGGGACGAGAGCCCCGAGCTGCTGGCCTGGCGCGACGACGCGGGATGGCACGACGTGACGAGCGCCGACGTCGGCGGGTACGTGCGCGACCGTCTCGGCGAGGCCACGCCCAAGGACTTCCGCACGTGGCACGCGACCGTGCTGGCGGCGCGCGGCCTGGCGGACGTCGGTCCGCCGCCCGCCAGCGAGCGCGGCCGGCGGCGCGTCGTGAAGTCCGTCGTGACCGACGTCGCCGAGGAGCTCGGCAACACGCCGACGGTGGCGCGCGCGTCGTACATCGACCCGCGGGTCCTCGAGCTGTGGGAGCGCGGCGTGACGATCGAGCCGACGCGCTCGCAGCAGGTGGCCGAGCGGCGCACCCTGGACCTGCTCACGTCCTGAGGCCCGCGCCCCGGGTGCGGGCGCGGTCGACCGGCCGCAGACTGCCCGGATGAGCGACGCTCGCGCCGACGCCACCCTGGGCGACGCCCCGGAGCCCGGCCGCGACCCGGAGCCCGACCTCGCCCCCGAACCGGTGGCGCACACGCTCGGCGGCCTGGTGCCCGGCCCCGGGCCGGACGGCCGACCGGCCGCCGACGCACCCCTCGTGGCGGTCACGGGCGTCACCGGCTACGTGGGCGGGCGCCTCGTGCCGGAGCTGCTCGCGGCGGGCTACCGCGTGCGGGCCCTGGCGCGGCACCCGGAGCGGCTGCGGGGCCGCCCCTGGTACGACGACGTCGAGGTCGTGGCCGCGGACGCCGCCGAGCCCGAGCAGATCCGCGCCGCGCTCGACGGCGTCGACGTGGCCTACTACCTGATCCACTCCCTGGGCTCGGGCAGGACGTTCGAGGAGCGCGACCGGCGCACGGCGCAGGTCTTCGCGCAGGCCGCCGCCGCGGCGGGGGTCGGCAGGATCGTGTACCTCGGAGGCCTGTACCCCGAGGGCGAGAAGCTGTCACCGCACCTGGCGTCGCGCACCGAGGTCGGCGAGATCCTGCTCGCGTCCGGGGTGCCCACCACCGTGCTGCGCGCCGCGGTCGTCCTCGGGTCGGGCTCGGCGTCGTTCGAGATGATGCGGTACCTCACCGAGCGGCTCCCGGCCATGACGGTGCCGCGCTGGGTCGCCAACCGCATCCAGCCGATCGCCGTCCGGGACGTCCTGCGCTACCTGGTCGGCTCGGCGGCGATGCCCCCGGACGTGTCGCGGGCCTTCGACATCGGCGGGCCCGACGTCCTCACGTACCGCGAGATGATGCAGCGGTACGCCCGCATCGCCGGGCTCCCGCGCCGCCTGATCGTGCAGGTCCCCGTCCTGACGCCGCGCCTGTCGAGCCTGTGGGTCTCCCTGGTCACCCCGGTGCCCGGCGGGCTCGCGCGGCCGCTCGTGGAGTCGCTGGTCCACGAGGTGGTGTGCGACGAGCACGACATCGCCGCGCACGTGCCGGACCCGCCGGGCGGCCTCATCGGCTTCGACCGCGCCGTGCGCCTCGCCCTGGCGCGCGTGCAGGGCGCGAGCGTCACGACGCGCTGGTCGTCCGCGCTCCCCCCGGGCGCGCCCAGCGACCCGCTGCCGTCGGACCCGGGCTGGGCGGGTGGCTCCCTGTACGTCGACGAGCGCCGCGTGCTCGTCGACGCCTCCCCCGCCGCCCTCTGGCGGGTCGTCGAGGCGGTGGGTGGCGAGCGCGGCTGGTACTCCTGGGCGCTGGCGTGGCGGGTGCGCGGCCTGCTCGACCGCGTCGTCGGTGGGCCGGGCCTGCGGCGCGGACGTCGCGACCCCGCCCGGCTGCTGGTCGACGACGCCGTGGACTTCTGGCGCGTCGAGCAGCTCGTCCCCGGCCGGCTGCTGCGCCTGCGCGCCGAGATGCGGGTGCCCGGCCTTGCCTGGCTGGAGCTGCGCGTCGAGCCCGCGGACGCCGGCACCGACCCGCCGGACGTGCCGGGCGCCCGGGACGCGGACGGGCCGTGGGACCCCGACGCGTGGCGACGCCCGCCCGTGGTGTTCGCGCAGCGCGCCCTGTTCCACCCGCACGGCCTGGCCGGGCAGCTCTACTGGTGGGCGGTGTACCCGTTCCACGGCGTCGTGTTCGGCGGCATGCAGCGCAACGTCGCGCGCGCGGCTCAGACGGCCGAGCGCGCCCGGGCCGACCGGGGCGTCACGCGCGCCGACGGATGACGACCGGGTCCTCCAGGTAGGGCTCCCACACGGCGCGCTCCTCGGGGGTCAGGCGTCGCGGCGCCCCCGTCGCGGAGTCGACCAGCACGATCGTCGTCGTGGCGCGGGCGTACACCTGCGAGCCCTCGACCGACGTCGGGGCGTCGCGCACCTCGTAGCACACGTCGATGCTCGCCCCGCCGAGGTGCCCGAGCCACAGCTCGATCACGACGGGCGCCCGCCGGTACGGCAGCGGGCGCAGGTACTGGATCTCCTGCCGGGCGACCAGGGTGGACGTGAGCGCACCCGGTCCCGCATCGAGGACCGCGGTCGCGCGGGCACCGTCCGGCACGACGCCGTCGAGGCTCTCGGGGTGTCGCCAGAACACCTCGATGCGCGCCTCCTCGAGCAGGCGCAGCATCTCGACGTTGTTGACGTGGGCGTACGCGTCCATGTCGGACCAGCGCAGCTGCACCGGCACCTCGAGCCTGGCCATGGCCCGACCTCCTTCGTCCCGCACCCGGCGACGCCCGGTCGTCCCCGCATCCTCACGTGCCGGGCCCGCGAACCGAAAATCGACCGCGCGGCGGCGGCGACGTCAGCGACCCGCCGCCCGGGCCGCCTGCGTGCGGCACGCCTCGAGCGCGGCGGACTCCTCCGCGAGCGGCGCGAGGACGAGCCGCCGGGCCACCTCCGCGACGGCGGACCGCAGCCGTCGCCGCGCGGCACGCGCGCGTCGGCGGGCGCCGACCCGGCCCGCGAGCGCACCCAGCGCCGCCACGAGCAGCCCGGCGAGCACGCCACCGACCAGCAGGACCGTCGGGGCCGGCGCCGGCCCCCACACCGGCGTCACGGGGTCCGGCAGCTGCAGGTACGCGAGCAGCGCGATGCCGCCGAGCCACAGCGCGCCCGCCACGGCGGCCGCCAGCAGCAGCCACTGCAGCGCCCCCACGGCCCGCCACCACCACACCGCCCGCTCGGGGAGCAGGGGCGTGCGGGCGACCGCGTGGTCCAGCGCGTCGGGCAGCCCCGAGATGTCGAGGCGGGCGCGCGCCGCGAGGGCCCACGCGTCGGGCGCACCGACGAGAGCCGCGTCGGCGTGGTCGCGGACGGCGGTGGCCGCACGGGCGCGCTGGGCAGGCCCGGCGGGCGGCAGCGACGTCCGCGTGACCTCGGCCTGCGCGGCGGGGCGAGGGGCCAGGTGCAGGCGGCGCAGCGGGTCGGGACGGAACCGGGCCAGCCACCGCACGGGCGGCCACCCGGTCCGGGCGGCGGCCCGACGCACGGCCGAGCGGCGGACCGCGGTGACCACCGTGGGCACGCCGGCGGCGTCCTCGAGCGCGTCGAGCAGGTCGTCCGTGCCGGCGCGCCGCCCACGGCCGCGCGGTGCTGCCCCGCACGCGTCCAGCACCTCCTGGGCGGCGGCGCGCAGGTCGGCACCGAAGCGCCGGGTGGTCGCCTCGCGGCGCTCGACCGCCTCGGCGACGAGGCTGCGCAGCTCGTCGACCCCCGCGCCGGTCCGCGCGGAGGCGGCGACGACGCGCGCGCGGTCGAGCCCGTCGGCCGCGGCCAGGCCGCGGAGGTCGCCGAGCACCGCCGCGACGTCGCGCTCGGTGAGACGGTCGGCCTGGTTGAGCACCAGGACGACCACGTCGTCGTGGCCCGCGAGCGGGCGCAGGTACCGCTCGTGCAGGGCCGCGTCCGCGTACTTCTGGGGGTCGACCACCCACACCAGCAGGTCGGCGCGGGCCACGAGCCGCTCGGCGCGCACGCGGTGCTCGACGACCACGGAGTCGTGGTCCGGCAGGTCCAGCAGGACGAGACCGGCCGGCAGGCCGTCGCCGCGACCGCGTCGGGCGCGTCGCACCGCGGGCGTGGCGGCGTCCTCGTCCGACCCGCCGGCGGCGCGTGCGACCGGCCCCGCCGGCAGCGCGTGGCGGCGGCCGACCTCGAGCCAGTCCAGCAGCTGCGCCGGTCCGGTCGCGTCCGGGGTGTCGCCGACGACGACGGCCAGCGGGTGCGACGTCGTCGGGCGCCGGGTGCCCGTGGCAGCGAGGTCCGCACCGACGAGCGCGTTGAACAGCGACGACTTGCCGGAGCCGGTGGCGCCCGCGAGCGCGACCACCGTGTGCTCGGCGGACAGGCCCGCACGTTCCTGCACCCGGGCGACCAGAGCGCGCGTGCGTGCGACCAGCGGTGCGGGCAGGCGGCCCTCCCCGGCGTCGAGCGCCGCGGACAGCGCGGCCACGCGCTCGTCCAGCGTGAGGCTCATGCGTCGTCCCGCGGTCCGCCGAACAGCCGTTGCCACAGACCACGCCGGGGGGTGTCCGCCGTCGTGGGCGCGTCGTCGCGACCCGCTGCGTCCGCGCTGGTGGCACCCCGCAGGGCGCGGCTCACCGGGGCGGCCGCGTGGCTCGCGGAGGGGGCGCGTGCGGCGCGCTCCTGCCGGGCGGCGCTCTCCACGGCCCGGGCGGCGGCGCGCAGGGCGTCCCCGTCGGCCCGGCGGGCTCCCAGCGCGTCGAGCTGGGAGGTGTAGCGCTCGGCCTCGCCTGCGAGGAGGGCGGTCACGCGCTCGTCGAGGCGCTCGCGGGCGAGGGCGGTCAGCCGGCGGACCGCGTCGTCGCCGAACACCGCCTCCAACAGCTTCTGGGCGACCACCGCCGTGCCGCCCGCGATGCCGAGCTCGATGCCCGTGAGCCCGCCCGTCGACGCGAACGCCAGGACCATGAGGCTCACGCCGGCCGCGTTGACGCCGAACGACAGGTACCGGGCGGTCCCCCGCCGTGCGCCGCCCTGCTCCCGGACGAGGTCGAGCACGTCGGACTGCCAGCCGCGGACCTGCGCGTCGACGTCCGCCCGCAGCGTGGTGGACGCGCGCGCCAGGTCCAGCCCCTGGAGGAGCGCGGCACCCGCCGGGTCGCCGCGCCAGGCGGCGTGCGTCCGCTCGGCGCCCTCGTCGGCCGCGTCCAGGACGACCGCCGACAGCCCGTGCGCGATCGCCTGCTCGACCTTCGGCGCCTGCGTGGGACGGCCGCGGAAGAACGCTGTCACGGCGTCACGCGCGCGCCCGACGCCCTGCTCGACCGACCGCAGCAGCTCCCCCGTGCCGACGAGCTCCTGCCAACGGGCCAGCACCTCGCCGCGCAGCATCGCGCCGTCCGACGTCGCGAGCCGCACGTGGGCGGCCGCGTCGTCGTAGGCGGAGGCCACCACCAGGCGCAGCCGGGCGTCGGCGGCGACCTGCGTGTCCGCGGCGTCCGCGAGCACCAGGGCGCGTTGCGCGAGGTCGCCGACGACACCGTCGCGCGTGGCGAGCGCGACGGCCTCGCGCGCCGGGGCGTCCGCCCCGAGCGCCGTCAGCCACCGCGCGACCTCCCCGATCGCGGGCTCCGGCAGCAGCCCGTCCGACAGCGTCGCCTCGGGCACCAGGAACAGGGGCGCGTCGGGCAGCCCGTTGGCGTCCATCATGCGTCGCAGGTCCGCCGCGACCTGCTCGGTGCCGGGGTCGACGCGGTCGACGACGATCGCCACCTGCGCGTGCCGCTGCGCCGCACCGTGCAGCAGGTCCCACGGCACGGCGTCCGCGTACCGGGCCGCGGTCGTGACGAACAGCCACAGGTCGGCGGCGTCGAGCAGCTGCGCGGCCAGCCGCCGGTTGCCGACGTCGACCGAGTCGACGTCGGGTGCGTCGAGCAGCGCGAGCCCGCGCGGCAGCGCGTCCGACGCGACGAGCCGGAGCGCGCGTGACGCGTCGCCCGCGGGCGCGGCACCCGTCCCGTCGTCACCCGCGGGGGCGCCCGCTCGAGGTCCGGTGAGGCGCGCGAGGCCCGGCAGCACGCGGTCGGTGGAGTACCACCGCTCGTCCAGCGGGTGGTGCACGAGGACGGGGGCGCGCGTCGTCGGGCGCAGGACGCCGGGTGCGGACACCTGCCGCCCCAGCAGCGAGTTGACCAGCGTCGACTTGCCGGCGCCGGTCGACCCGCCGACGACGACGAGCAGCGGTGCCGACCGCGCGCGCAGCCGCGGCAGCAGGTAGTCGTCGAGCTGCGCGAGCGCCGCCGCCCGGTCGCGGCGCGCGGCGTCGGCACCGGGTGCGTCGAGCGGCAGCTCGAGCGCCCCGAGCCGCGCCCGCATCCGCTCCAGGGCGTCGAGGAGGCTGCCGGCCGCGGCGTCGTCGTCGGGCGCAACCTGGGCGGGGGTCTCCGTGGTCGAGCCGGTCGCCTCCACGTCCGGAGTGGTGCCGCGCGCGGGGCCTGCGCCGCTGACCTCGGGTTCCGTCATCCCGACAGTGTGCCCGACACCCCGTCTCCCGACCCGTCGACGATGTCGGCGGACGCACGGCAGCCCGGACGAACGGGCTCGTCCGGGCTGCCGTCGGCGTGCGCTGTCGCGTCAGTCGCGGCGCAGCTTGCGGTACGTCACGCGGTGCGGGCGGGCCGCGTCGGCGCCGAGCCGCTGCACCTTGTTCTCCTCGTACGAGGCGAAGTTGCCCTCGAACCAGTACCAGTTCGCCGGGTCCTCCTCGGTGCCCTCGTACGCCAGGATGTGCGTGGCGACGCGGTCGAGGAACCACCGGTCGTGGGACACCACGACGGCGCACCCGGGGAACTCCAGCAGCGCGTTCTCCAGCGACCCGAGCGTCTCGACGTCGAGGTCGTTGGTGGGCTCGTCGAGGAGCAGCAGGTTGCCGCCCTGCTTGAGCGTGAGCGCCAGGTTGAGGCGGTTGCGCTCACCACCGGACAGCACGCCCGCGGGCTTCTGCTGGTCCGGCCCCTTGAAGCCGAACGCCGCGACGTACGCGCGCGAGGGCATCTCGACGTTGCCGACCTTGAGGTAGTCGAGCCCGTCGGACACGACCTCCCACAGCGTCTTCTTGGGGTCGATGCCACCGCGCGACTGGTCGACGTACGAGATCGAGACGGTCTCGCCGACCTTGAGGTCGCCGCCGTCGAGCGGCTCCAGACCGACGATCGTCTTGAACAGCGTCGTCTTGCCGACGCCGTTGGGACCGATGACGCCGACGATGCCGTTGCGCGGCAGCGTGAAGCTCAGGCCGTCGATGAGCGTGCGGCCGTCGAAGCCCTTCTGCAGGTTCGACGCCTCCAGCACGACGGACCCCAGGCGGGGGCCCGGCGGGATCTGGATCTCCTCGAAGTCGAGCTTGCGCGTGCGGTCGGCCTCGGCCGCCATCTCCTCGTAGCGCGCCAGACGCGACTTCGACTTGGTCTGCCGGCCCTTCGCGTTGGACCGCACCCACTCGAGCTCGTCCTTCAGGCGCTTGGCGAGCTTGGCGTCCTTCTTGCCCTGGACCTGCAGACGCTCCTGCTTCTTCTCCAGGTACGTCGAGTAGTTGCCCTCGTAGGGGTACAGCCGACCGCGGTCGACCTCGCAGATCCACTCCGCGACGTGGTCGAGGAAGTACCGGTCGTGGGTGACGGCCAGGATCGCACCGGGGTACTGCTGCAGGTGCTGCTCGAGCCACAGCACGGACTCGGCGTCCAGGTGGTTGGTCGGCTCGTCGAGCAGCAGCAGGTCCGGCTTCTCGAGCAGCAGCTTGCACAGCGCGACCCGGCGGCGCTCACCACCGGACAGGACCGACACGTCGGCGTCCGGCGGCGGGCAGCGCAGCGCGTCCATCGCCTGCTCGAGCTGGGCGTCGAGGTCCCAGGCGTCGGCGGCGTCGATGGCCTCCTGCAGCTGGCCCATCTCGGCGAGCAGCGCGTCGAAGTCGGCGTCGGGGTCGGCCATGAGGGCCGAGATCTCGTTGTAGCGGTCGAGCTTGGCCTTGATCTCGCCGACGCCCTCCTCGACGTTGCCGAGCACGGTCTTGTCCTCGTTCAGCGGCGGCTCCTGCTGCAGGATGCCGACGGTGTACCCCGGCGAGAGCCGCGCCTCGCCGTTCGACGGCTGGTCGAGCCCGGCCATGATCTTCAGGATGGTCGACTTGCCCGCCCCGTTGGGGCCGACGACGCCGATCTTGGCGCCGGGCAGGAAGTTCAGGGAGACGTCGTCGAGGATGACCTTGTCGCCGTGCGCCTTGCGCGCCTTGTACATGGTGTAGATGAACTCAGCCACTGAGTGCTCGTCCGATCCTCGTAGGTCCTGGTGGTGCCGCAGGCCGGGGCGCACGACGCCGCGCACGTGAGGTGCGTGGTGGGTGTCGTGCCGTCACCGACCGGCCGGCGGCTCCGGATGCCGATCCACCAGCCTAGGCGATCACCCGCGTCCGGCCAGCGCCAGACCGCCGCCGGACCCCGCGCCGGCCCGGTCCGCGTCGGCCGTGTCGCCCGCCTCCTCCTCGGGCTCGTCGGTCACGGGCGGCTCGTCGGCGGCCGTGGCCCACGGGTCGTCCGTGAAGGCACCCGCGGGCTCCTCGCCCGGGCCGGCGGCGTCGCCCGGCGCCCGCTGCGGCTCGTCCCTGCCCCGCCGCACCCCGGACAGCGTGCGCCGGAACTGCGAGGTGCCGTAGCCGAGGTCGTGACCCAGCGCGAGCGCCTCGAGCACGAGCTCGGAGCGCGGCGCGCCGTCCTGCGCGACCCACTCCGACTGCGCGAGGCGCCCGACCACGACGACGGGGTCGCCCTTGCGCAGCGAGGCGCCGAGGTTCACCGCCACGGTGCGCCACGCCTTGACCGTGAACCAGAGGGTCGGGCCGTCGCGGAAGGCTCCGGTCTGGCGGTCGAGCACCCGGCGCGTGGACGCGAGCCGGAACTGGGCGTAGGGCACTCCGCCCACGCCGTCGAGGTGGTAGGTCCGCAGGTCGGAGCCGACCCATCCGACGACCGTGACGTCCTGGGTGTGCGTTCCCATCGTGGTCCCCTGTCCGCTGTGGCCCCGCGGGTGCGGGGCGTCGAACGGCCATCGTCGACGGGCCGCCGTGCACGCGGGCGCGGCGGCCGGCGATCGGTGGACGAGCCGCGCCGAGGGCACGCCTGTGGTCGGCTCGTCGCGACCGGGTCGCGGCAGGATGCGGTCGGCGACGCGTCAGGAGGTGCCGAGCGCGCGCAGCGCGAGCTCGCGCGCGTGCCGGTGCTCCGCGAGCACGTCCTGCGTCGGCGCGAGGAGGCGCGCCCGGGCGGCAGCCTCGATCGCGGCCCGCCCGTCGGTCACCACGCGCCGCCCGCGGCTGCGCGCCGCACGCCGGCGCACGACCACCGACGCCACGAGCAGGACCAGGGCCACGGCCAGCAGCGCCACGACGAGCGGACCGGCGGGCAGCCAGGGCACGGACGCACCCATCCTGTCCGCCAGCAGCGACGCCGCCCCCGCGAGGCCGACCAGCCCGACGACCGCCCCCAGAGCGAGCAGGACGGTCGCGGCGTGCGGACGGCGCGCCGCGACGGGCACGTGCGCGAGCGCGTCGGTGACGGCCAGGCGCAGCTCCGCGGTGGTGGCGACGCGATCGCGCAGGTCGGCGGCCCAGCGCTGCGGCAGGCCCTGCGTCACGCCCGACAACCACGACGACCGGGCCAGCCCGACGCCCTCCGCGTGCACCTCGCCCAGCCGCGGCGGCGTGCCGGCCCCGCCGCGCACCGCGGCCTCGACCGCGGCGCCGACCGCCGTCAGCCCCGCGGCTGCGGACAACCGGTCCACGACGACACCGATCGCGAGCGCGTTCGGGGCGGGCTCGCGCGGCGCGACCTGCGCCTGCACCCACCGTGCCGCGTCGGCGATCTCCGCGTCCGCGTGGGCGGCGGCGACGGAGCGCCGCTCGACGGCCTCGGCCAGCGCGGCGCGCAGCTCGCGGACGCCCTCGCCCGTGACGGCCGACACCTCGTGCACGGGCACGTCCGGCAGCCCGTCCTCGACGAGCAGCCGGTGGACGTCCGCCGCGAGGTCGCCGCGCACGTCGACCGGCACGGTGTCGACCTGGTTGAGGACGAGCAGCATGGACGCGTCACGCCCGGTCATGCGGCGCAGGTACCCGCTGTGCAGCGCGTCGTCGGCGTACTTCTGCGGGTCCACGACCCAGACCAGCAGGTCGACCTGGGGCAGCACACGGTCGACCACGTCACGGTGCTCGGGGGCGATGGAGTCGTGGTCGGGCAGGTCGAGCAGCACCAGGCCCCGCAGCGAGGCCTCGCTGTCGCCGTCGAGCAGGCTCTCGCGCTCGATGCGGTGCTCCGGGTCCACGCCGATCCAGTCGAGCAGGGGGTCGCCGTCGGAGCCCCAGACGCACGCGGTCACGCGCGACGTCGTGGGACGCCGCACGCCGACGTCGGCGAAGCGCAGGCCGCTGACGGCGTTGAACAGGCTGGACTTGCCGGACCCGGTGCCGCCCGCGAGCGCCACCACGGTGTGGTCGACGCCGAGCGCGAGCCGCTCCCGGACGCGGTCGATCGTCGCACCCACGCGCTCGACGACGGCGGGGTCGAGACGTGTGCCCCCGACGGCGAGCGCGCCGTCCAGCGCGTCGACCCGGTCGTCGAGCGCCGCCGTCGTGGCACCGCGGACGGCACCCGCGGCCGCCGGCTGCTCGACCGTCACCGCGGTCGTCGGCGCACCGTCGCCGGGGACGACAGGGACGGTGGTCGTGCTGGTCGGGTCGTCGCTCACGTCAGCCCCCCGCTCACGTCAGGCCCTTGAGGACGGCGAGCCGCAGCCGCAGCCGCGACGAGGCGTCGGCCGCGAGGTCCGGGTCGTCCAGCGTCCGGTCGGCGATCGTCCGCTCGAGCTGCACCTGCGCGCGCGCCCTGCGGACGAGGTCCTCGCGGAGCGCGGTCACGACGTCGTCACCGGCCGCGCCCAGCAGCGTCCGGACCGTCTCGGCGGCCTCGTCGACACCGGCCGCGGCGGCGAGCGCGACGGCGGCCAGGGCGTCCTCGCCGACCGCACGGGCGACCCGTGCGGTCCGTCGCGGGTCGGTGCCGCCCGCGGCGAGCGCGGCCCGCACGGTCCGGGTGCCCTCCCCGGTCCAGGCGCGCGCCGCACGCTCGGCCGCCGCGACCCGCGACGCGTCGCCGTCCGGCCAGCGCGCCAGGACCGAGGGCCCACCGGGCGGCGCCGTCGGTCCCGTGAGGGACGTCCGGAGCGCCGCGCCGCCGCGCTGGCCCACCGCGGTGAGGACGGCGGTGGTGGAGTCGTTCAGGTCGGCGACCATCGGCGCGACGGCGGCCGCGCGGGACCGGGCGGTGCGGGACGAGCCCCGCACCCGGCCCGAGCGTCCGACGAGGCGCGACAACGGCGCGCCGTTGGCCACCAGCTCCGCCCAGCGCGCGCGCACGGCACCGTCGGCGACGGCACCCGAGCGCATCGTGTCCGCGGCGGCCTCCCCCGGTTCCACGACGGCCTCGTCGAGCACCTGCGCCACCCGCGCCGCCGCGTCCGCCTGGTCCTGCACGGCCTCGGCGAGCTCGTCGACCCAGGGTCGCAGCGCCGCGAGCGCGCCGCGCAGCGTACGGGCCACCACCGTGCGGGCGCGGTCCGGCCCGGCGAGCATCGTCAGCCAGCGCAGCACCGGTGCCACGACGCCCGCCGACAGCGGCCCGGTGTGCGGGCCCAGGTCGGGGATCACGAACAGCGGCGACCCCGCCAGGCCGTGCGTCCGCAGCCGGTCGAGCAGGTCGCCGCGGACCGTCGGCAGCGACGCCGGGGGCACCCGGTTGAGGACCATCGCGACCGAGGTCGAGCGCTCCACGGCCGACTCCAGCACGTGCCACGGCAGCGCGTCCCCGTAGCGGGCGGCGGTCGTGACGAACAGCCACAGGTCCGCGGCCTCCAGCAGCCGGTGCGCGGTGTCGCGGTTGGACTCCAGGACCGAGTCCAGGTCGGGGGCGTCGAGGATCGCGATGCCGCGCGGGACGGTGTCCGCCGCGACGGCCTCGACCTCGTCGAGCACGGGGTGGTGGGACAGCAGGTCGGCGTCGAGCGGGTGGTGGACGAGCACGGGCTCGCGCGTCGTCGGGCGCAGCACGCCGGCCGCGGACACCTCCCGCCCCACGAGCGAGTTCACGAGCGTCGACTTGCCGGCCCCGGTCGAGCCCGCGACCACGACGACGGCCGGCGCGGAGAGCTCGGTCAGGCGCGGCACCAGGTGCTCGTCGAGCTGGTCGACCAGGCGCGCCCGCGAGCCGCGCGCCTCGTCGACGCCCGGGATCTCGAGCGGGAAGCTCGTCGCCTCGACGTCGCGCCGCAGGTCACGCACCGCGTCGAGCAGCGACGTCTGCGCGAGCGGCCGCGCCAGGATCGGCGTCGCCGTCGACGTGTCGAGGTCACCCTGCGCAGACGCGGACGGCTGCGCAGGCACGGTTCCGGGCTGCGCGCTCACAGGACCATTGTCGGGTCCACACCTGACCAGGCCAAACGCGGCGCGCGGGTGACAGGTCACAGGTCTGCTCGGGACGTCGTCACGCGCGCCCGCTCCCGCCGCCGCGGCGCCACTACGCTGGTCGGCACTGGCCCCCGTAGCTCAATGGATAGAGCAACGGCCTTCTAATCCGTAGGTTGCAGGTTCGAGTCCTGCCGGGGGCGCCCGTCGTCAGTCCTCGAGCGGCCGCGCCACCTCGTAGCCGTCCCGCGCGTGCAGGACCTCGAACGGCACGCCCGGGTGCAGGATCTGCGCGACCTGCAGGACGTCGCCCCACTCCTGCGGGACGCCGCCGCCCTGCCGGTCGATGAGCAGGTACTCCGGCACCGGGTTGTCGTTGCCGAGGTAGTACACGTCGGTGCGCCCGACGAGGTACGACATCAGGCCGACGTCGGTCTCCACGACCGCGCCGTCGGGGACCACCGCCATCGCGTCCCGCGCCGCCTGCGCGCGGAGCCCCGCGAAGTGCAGCCCCGGGTTCGTCAGCTGCCAGAGCGGCAGCTGCGGCAGCAGCATGAGCGAGGCGGTCAGGCCAACGACCGGGGCGTACCGGCTGTAGCGGCGCAGCCACCGCACGCGGCCGCGCCGGGCGCGGTCGATCCCGTCGAGCATCGCGAGGTACGCGACGGGCAGGAGCACCGCGCTGTAGTGCCACGTCGGCGCCCAGTAGCCGGACTCCTCCGACAGGAAGCGCCAGGCCAGGGTGGGACCGGCGACGAGCACGAACGGCGAGCGCAGCGCGATCGCGCCGGTGACGACGACGAGCAGCCACAGCGTGTAGCCCTTGGCCGGGTCGTAGAGGCCGACGGGGTCGGACAGCGCCGCCACCAGGTCGAGCCGCGACCCGTAGGCCCACTCCCCGTCGGGGTTGAGCAGGGGCAGCACGACCCGCGTGGCGACGAGGAACCCGCCCACCCCCCACGCCGTGAGCCACAGCAGGGCCGGACGCCGCGCCCTCCAGGCGAGCACGACGCCGAGCACGGCGGTCGTCAGGCCGAGGTCCTCCTTGACCAGCACGAGCAGGGCGGCCGCGACCGCTGCGGTGCGCCACCGCTCCCGCAGGGCCGCCGCGAGCGAGATCGCGAGCAGCGGCACGGCGAACGCGATCTCGTGGAACTGCGCGTCCACGGCGTGCTGCAGCCCCCAGCTCAGCCCGAAGGCGACACCGACGAGCGCGCCGACCACCCGGCCCAGGAGCGGGACCGCGGCCCACGTGACGACCGCGGCCGCGACACCGAACAGCACGTTCTGCACCACGAGCAGCGTGAAGGCGTCCGGGAACGCCGCGTACACCGGCCCCAGCAGCACCAGCAGCGGGTGGAAGTGGTCACCGAGGAGGTTGTACTCGGGGCCCTTGATGTGGACGACCGGCGCCTCCAGCGCGGCGTACCGCTGCGCCAGCTGGGTGAAGATGCCCAGGTCCCACGACTTGACGACGTACGCCCGCCACTGCGCGAGCGAGTACAGCGTGAAGAGGGCCGCGACCAGGACCCCGACGCCGACGGGCAGCGCCCAGGTCCGCGCGGCCGCACGTGACCGGTGCGGCTCGGGCGGGGCGGGCACGTCCACGGGGGCCGGCTCGACCGGCGCCGCGGACGACGGCTCCCCCGCGGCCGCCGGGACGCCCTCGTCCGCCGAGACGGTGGGTGCGGGATCTCGGGACGACACGTCACCTCCCGCGGTACGCCGAGGCGTGGGCCACCGTCGGACGCCAGGAATCCTGCCACGGCGTGCGAGTGGCCGGAAATGTCCGTGACACCGCACCCGCCGTCCTGGTCCAGTGGAGGCACCCATCCACGACGAGACACACCCTTCCCAGGGTGCGCCCCGTCATGCCCGCAGGAGAAGAGAACATGCACCCACTGAGCACCTACGAGGCCCACCGGCAGGACCAGCGCGACCTGCTCCACCGGTCGACCCGGCTGCACGTGCGCGAGCACCGCACCGACCACGTCGACGACGCCCCCGGTCGACCTCCGGATCCGGCCCCGCCCCGGCACGTCGCGCGCCCGCGACCCGCCCCGGCGAGGCGGGCGCCGACGACATGACCCGTGGCACCATGACCCCCGTGCTCACGCCCGCCCGCCGCGTCCCCGCAGCGGGCGGGCGTCGCGCGTGATGGGCCGCCACGGCGACCGCGCCGCGGTCCCCCCGACGCCCTGGTACGCACGCGCCGGGCGCGCGGCCCTGCGCTGGCTCGGCCGGCTGGCCCTGGGTGCGCTCGCGGGTGCCGTGGTGCTCGGCGCCACGGCGTGGGCGGGCACGTCCTGGGAGACGGCCCGTGCGCTCGGCGCAGGTGCGGCGGTGCTCGTCGTCGTCGCCTCGGCGCTCGCCGCGACCGTCCCCGCCCCGCGCGAACCGACGCCTCCCGGACGTGCGGACGACCGCGACGGACGACCTCCGTCCGCCTGACGGCGACCTGCGAGCCGCTCGCGTCCTAGTCTGTCGGCGTGACCAGCACCGCCGACGACGCACCGACGACCACCGTGACCCCGAGCCCCGCCGCCCCGTCCGGGTCCCACGCCAGCAACGACCGCATCGTGTGGGTCGACTGCGAGATGACGGGGCTCGACCTGCTGCACGACGCGCTCGTCGAGGTGGCCGCGGTCGTCACCGACTCCGAGCTCAACGTCCTCGGCGAGGGCGTCGACGTCGTCGTCGCACCGCCGCCGGAGGCGCTGGAGCAGATGGGCGACTTCGTGCGCACCATGCACACCACGTCCGGTCTGCTGCC
The DNA here is from genome assembly GCF_024508275.1 of Cellulomonas wangsupingiae. Lineage (NCBI taxonomy): Bacteria > Bacillati > Actinomycetota > Actinomycetes > Micrococcales > Cellulomonadaceae > Cellulomonas > Cellulomonas wangsupingiae. The sequence goes on along the minus strand of NZ_CP101989.1, from coordinate 1,451,839 downwards.
GGAGCTCGAGCGCGGCGTGAGCCTCGCCGACGCGCAGGCGCAGGTGCTCGAGTACGTGCGCACGTGGGTGCCCGACCCCGGCCGGGCCCCGCTCGCCGGCAACTCCGTCGGCACCGACAAGGCGTTCCTCGACCGCGACATGCCCGAGCTGGTGGGGCACCTGCACTACCGGATCATCGACGTGTCGTCGCTCAAGGAGCTCGCCCGCCGCTGGTACCCCCGCGTCTACTTCGCGGCACCGGAGAAGAACGGCGGGCACCGCGCGCTGGCCGACATCCTCGAGAGCATCGACGAGCTGCGCTACTACCGCGCGGCGCTCCTGCCCGCCGCACCCGGGCCCGACTCGAACCAGGCCCGCAAGATCGCCGCCGAGGTCGTGGCGACGAGCGTCAAGCAAGGGCTGCTGCCGCCGGCGTGACGGCCCCGCCCCGGAACGCCGCAGGGCGCCGACCGTGACGGTCGGCGCCCTGCGCACGTGGGGTGGCTAACGGGACTTGAACCCGCGACCCCCTGGACCACAACCAGGTGCTCTACCAGGCTGAGCTATAGCCACCACGGTGCCGCCAGGCCGTGCTCCCGAGGGATCCGGCCGTTCGGCACCCGGCCGACGCGAGCGCCGGACCGACGACGAGTGTAGCGGGTAGCGGGCCGACCTTCGTCACGCACCGGCCACCGGGTGCCACCCGCGGTGTGCGAGACGCGTCACAGTCGCGCGCGCACCGCGTCGGCGAACCTCTCGACGGAGTCGGGGGCGTGCTCGAAGAACAGAGCCGGCTCGGCCAGCTCCACCTCGAGCACGACGGGCCGGCTCTCGTCGTCCGGGATGAGGTCGACGCGGGTGTAGAGCAGCGGCGCGCGGTCGGGGAAGACCTTGGCGAGCTCGGCCACGACCAGGTCGCCCAGGGCGCGCTCCTGCTCGGTCGCCTCACGCGCCGCGAGGACGCGCTCGCGGAAGAGGACGCCCTCCTTCTCCCCCGCCCGGTACGGCCCCTCCAGCAGCGGCTCCTTGCGCACCGCGTGGCTGAACTCGCCGTCGACGTAGACCAGCGCGCTCTCGCCCTGCGTGTCGACCTGCGTGAGGTACCGCTGCAGCATGACGCGCCGGCCCACCGCCAGCAGGTTCTTCGCGTGCGTGATGGCCAGCGAGCGCGACGGTGTCTGCCCCGCGTCGTACCGGCCGGTGTCCCGGGACCCGGCGCTCACGGTCGGCTTGATGACGAAGTCACCGAAGGCCGGGAACCGCGTGTGGATCGCGCGGGCGTCGAGGTTGCGCTCCGGGTCGAGCCAGATCGTCGGGACGATCGGGATGCCCCGCTGCTCGAGGTCGCGCAGGTACGTCTTGTCGATGTTCCACGCCACGACGTCGGCCGGGTTCAGCAGCGTCGACGTGCGCTCGACGCGGCGCGTCCAGTCGGCGAACTGCGCCGGACGGTCCGTGTAGTCCCACGTCGAGCGGATCAGGACGTGCGGGTACGCGGACCAGTCGACCGTCGGGTCGTCCCAGACCACGACGTCGGTCGGCACGCCGCGCGCGGCGAGTGCCGCCCGCAGCGGCTGGTCGTCCGGGTCGAGGTCCGGCAGCTGGGCGCAGGTCGCCAGGGCGAGGCGTGCGGTGGAGTCGCTCACGTCCGCACTGTACCCACGGCACGTGACGAGCACGCTCCCGGCACGCGACCACCGGACGACGCGTCGGCGGCCCGCGCGGTGGTCAGCCGGCCGCCGGCCCGCCCGAGGTGAGGCGGTGCAGCGCACGGACGACCGTCTGCGCGGACGCCGCGCCGACCACGTGCCCGGACGCGTCGAGCACGGGCACCGCCCCGCCGCCGGACGCACCGGCGGCGTCGGTGAGGGCCGTGACGACGTCGCCGAGCTCCGCGCCGAGCCGCAGCGTGCGCCCGGTCCCCGCGCCCGCCGTCGCGGGGGCGTCGCGTGTCCCGCCGGGCCGCGTCGCGGCACCGGCGTCGTCCAGGTCCGACGGCTCGAGGCGGCCGAGGGCCAGGAGCCGTGCCGTGCGGCCGCGGCCGACGAGGTCCGCGACCGCCGCGGACGCCGGGCGCGCGACGACCTCGAGCGGCGGCGCGAGCTGCTCGAGGTGCGCGCCGCGGCTGAGCACGGCGACGCGGTCGGCCATGCGGACCGCCTCGTCGATGTCGTGCGTGACCATCATCACGGTCGTGCCGAGCTCGCGCTGCAGGCGCGCGAACTCCTGCTGCAGGCGTGCCCGCCCCACGGGGTCGACCGCACCGAACGGCTCGTCCATGAGCAGCACCGGGGGGTCCGTGGCCAGGGCGCGCGCGACGCCGACGCGCTGCCGCTCCCCGCCCGACAGCTCGTGCGGCCAGCGGCGGGCGTACCGGTCGGGGTCGAGGCCCACGAGCGCGAGCAGCTCGGTGACGCGCTCGCGGGTGCGGCGCCGGTCCCACCCGAGCAGCCCGGGCACCGTGGCGACGTTCTGCGCGACCGTCCGGTGCGGGAAGAGCCCGACGTTCTGGATGACGTAGCCGATGCGCCGACGCAGGGCGACGGGGTCCACGTCCGTGACGTCCTCGTCGCCCAGCACGATGCGGCCTGCCGTGGGCTCGACGAGCCGGTTCGCCATCCGCAGCGTGGTCGACTTCCCGCACCCCGAGGGGCCGACGAGGACGAGCAGCTCGTGCTCCCGGACCGCGAGGGACAGGTCGTCGACCGCGACCGATCCCGCGTACTCCTTACGCACGCCGTCGAACCGGATCGCGACGGCGCCGTCGGCACCGCCACCGGCACCCGTGCGCGGCGCGGCCGCAGGTTCTGACGTCGTCACGCCCAGCGACGCTAGCGGCCGGTGCCGACACCCGCCAGGCGCCGCCGGTGCCGACGCGCGGCTGTCAGGGGTCGTCAGTAGGTTCGGCTCATGCCGTCCGGACCGGTCCTCGCGGCCGCCGCCAACCCGTGGTTCTCGTGGGAGTACCTCGAGCGCAACGGTGCCGACGTGCTGCGCTTCACCCAGCAGCACGCGTCGCTGACGGTCCAGGCCGTCCTGATCGCCTTCGTCGTCGCGCTCCCGCTCGCCGCGCTGGCGCACCTGCGACCGCGGCTCGCGGGGCCCGTGCTGGCGGGGACGGGCGTGCTGTACACGATCCCCTCCCTCGCGCTGTTCGCGCTCCTCGCACCGCTCACGAGCACGAGCCGGGAGACGGTGCTCATCGGGCTCGTCGTGTACGCGCTGCTGGTGCTGGTGCGCAACGTCCTCGTCGGGCTCCAGGGCGTCGACCCGGCCGTCCGCGACGCCGCGCGCGGCATGGGCTACGGGCGCCTGCGCATGCTGCTCTCCGTGGAGCTGCCGCAGGCGGTGCCGGCGGTCGTGACCGGCCTGCGGCTCGCGACGGTCAGCACGGTCGCGCTCGTCACCGTCGGCGTCGTGGTGGGCTACGGCGGGCTCGGGCAGCTGATGTTCCGCGGTTTCCGCAGCAGCTACCACGCCGAGATCATGACCGCGACGATGCTCTGCCTCGCCCTCGCGCTCCTGGCCGACCTCGTGCTCGCGCTGCTCGGCCGGGTGCTGACCCCCTGGCTGCGGGGCTCCGGTGCACCGCGCGCGGTCCCGTCGGCGCGCGAGGAGGCCGCGTGGACGTCCTGACCGAGGCGCTGCGGTGGCTGAACGACCCCCTCAACTGGACGGGGTCGCAGGGCGTGCTGGCGCTGACGCGCACGCACCTCGAGATCTCCGCCGTCGCGGTCGCGGCGGCGCTGGTCGTCGCGCTGCCCGCCGGGCTGTGGCTCGGGCACCGGGGGCGCGGCGCCACCGTGGGCGTCGTGGTCGCCAACACGACGAGAGCGCTGCCGACGCTCGCGCTCCTGACCCTGCTCGCCGCAGCAGGGTGGTTCGGCGCCACGGCCACGGCCCTGGCCTGCGCGGTCTTCGCGGTCCCCCCGATCCTGGCCAACGCGGTGACCGGCGTCGAAGGTGTCGAGCCCGACGTGCGGGACGCGGCACGCGGGCTCGGGATGTCGGGCGGCCGCGTGCTGTGGACGGTCGAGGTCCCGCTCGCGCTGCCGCTCATCGCCGCGGGGATCCGCACGGGCGCCGTGCAGGTGCTCGCGACGGTCCCGCTCGTGGCCCTCGTCGGCGGCACCAGCCTCGGGACGATCGTCGTGAGCGGATTCGCCACGCAGCGCTACGGCAAGGCGCTGGCCGGGGGCATCCTCGTCGCCGGGCTGTGCCTGCTGGTCGAGGGCCTGCTCGCGCTCGCGGAGCGCGCCGTGACGCCGACAGGGCTGCGCCTGCGCGACCGCGCCGCGGCGTCCGACGCGCGGACCGACACCCGGAGCCGACGACGCGCTCCGGTTGCCGCCGCCGTGCGACCCGGATCGAATGGAGCCGCGCCGTCGCCCTGACCGCCCCGCGCCACCCTGCCGCCCCGCCGTACCACCCCGACGCCGCCCCGACCCCAGGAGACACCATGCGCCTGACCCCGCGCACCCGCACCCTCGGCGCCCTCGCCGTCGCCGTCCTCGCGCTGGGTGCGTGCGGCGCGCCCGGATCGGGCGGCGGACAGGCCGAGTCGTCGTCCACCGGCGCGTCCGACCTGGCGACCTGCGAACCCGTCGCCGGCGAGAGCCTGGTCGTCCTCGAGGACGACCAGGGCCTGCAGAACGCCGACAACATCATCCCGGCCGTCAACGCCGACGTGGCGGCGGACCACCCCGAGGTGATCGAGCTCCTCGACTCCGTGTCGGCCGCGCTGGACACCGACCGGCTCATCGAGCTCAACAAGGCGGTCGACGTCGACCGGCGGACGTCCAGCGAGGTCGCGGCGCAGTTCGTCGCGGACGAGCAGCTGGCGTCGTCCGACCCGAGCACCGGTGCCGGCACGAGCCTGACGATCGGTGCCGCCAACTTCTCGGAGAACACCACGCTGGCCGAGATCTACGCCGAGGTCCTGCGCAGCGCCGGTTTCGACGCCCGGGCGCAGATCATCGGCGCGCGGGAGACGTACCTGCCCGCCCTGCAGGCCGGTGAGCTGGCCGCCGTGCCGGAGTACGCCGCGACGCTCGCGACCTTCCTCAACGGCCAGGCCAACGGCGCCGACGCGGCGCCGGTCGCCTCCAGCGACGTCGAGGAGACCGTGTCGGCACTGACCACCCTGGCCGAGGGCAGCGACATCGTCGTCGGCGAGGCCTCGGCCGCGCAGGACCAGAACGCGTTCGCCGTGACCGCCGAGTTCGCGCAGGAGCACGACCTGACCACGCTGTCCGACCTCGCCGCCACGTGCGGCGGCCTCGTGCTCGCGGGCCCCCCGGAGTGCCCCGAGCGGCCGTTCTGCCAGATCGGGCTCGAGGAGACGTACGGCCTGGCGATCGACGAGTTCAAGTCCTACGACTTCGCGCTCATCGGTGAGGCGGTGCGCCAGGGTGACGCCACGCTGGGGCTGGTCACGTCGTCGGACGGGTCGCTGGCAGCGGGCGACTGACCGCGACGCCCGGACGTCGACCGGGGGCCGCGGGTCACCTGCCCGCGGCCTCCAGCAGGCGCAGCCACACCTCGCTGAGGGTCGGGTACGACGGCACCGCGTGCCACAGCCGCGACAGCGGCACCTCGCCCACGACGGCCACCGTCGCGGCGTGCAGCATGTCGGCCACGTCCGGACCGACGAAGGTCGCCCCGACGACCACGTCGCGGGCAGCGTCGAGGACGAGCTGCGCGCGGCCCGCGTAGTCCACGGCGGTGACGCTCGCCGCGGCCAGGTCCCCGAGCTCGTAGGTGACGACCTCCACGTCGAGCCCGTCGCGCCGGGCCTGCGCCTCGGTGCGCCCGACCCAGGCCACCTGCGGGCGGGTGAACACGACCTGCGGCACCGCGGCGACGTCCGCCGTCGCGCGGTAGCGGCTCCAGGGCGCCGGGGCGGCCTCGCCGTCACGCGACAGGCCGAGCGGGACGTTCCCCGGCGGCCGCGTCCCGTCGGGACGCGGGTCGAACCGCGCGGCGAGGACGTCCCCCACGACGCGGGCGTCGTACTTGCCCTGGTGGGTCGTCGCGGTGCGGCCGGTGACGTCGCCCGCGGCGAACAGCCAGCCGCCGTCGACCCCGAGCACCTGCAGCCGGTCGTCGACCGCGAGCGCCTCGCCGGGCTCCAGACCGAGCACCTCCAGACCGAGGTCGTCGGTCGTCGGCCGCCGTCCCGTGGCGACGAGGACCTCGTCGACGGTCAGGCGCTCCGGCGCGGCACCGCCCACCCGGCCGTCCGTGACCGGACGGTGCTCGACGACGAGGTGGACGCCCTCGTCGTCGCGCGTCGCCGACGTCACCGTGGCCCCGCGGGCGACACGCACGCCGCGCGTCGCCAGGCTGCGCGCGACCGCCTCGCCGGCGAACGGCTCGGCGGCCGGCAGCACCCGGTCGCCGCGGACCAGGACCGTCACGTCGCTGCCCAGGTCGGCGAACGCCGTGGCCATCTCCGTGGCGACGACGCCACCGCCGACCACGGCCAGGCGCCGGGGCACGGTGTGCGCCGAGGTCGCCTCGCGGCTCGTCCAGGGACGCACGTGCGCGAACACCGGCGGCACGACGGCGGCCGAGCCCGTCGCGACGACGACGGCCCGCCGGGCCGTGACCGTCCGGCTGCTGCCGTCCGCCGGCTGCACGGCCAGCGTGCGCGGCGCGGTGAACCGCGCGTGCCCGCGCAGCAGCGTCAGGCCGGCGCCCTCGACCCATGCCACCTGCCCGGCGTCGTCCCAGTGCGCGGCGACCTCGTCGCGACGAGCGAGCACCGCGGCCACGTCCAGCCGCCCGCCGACGGCCGCGTCGGCACCGGGGACGGCGCGTGCGGCCGCCAGCGCGTCACCCGGGCGCAGCAGCGCCTTCGACGGCATGCACGCCCAGTACGAGCACTCGCCGCCCACGAGGGCGGGCTCGACCACGGCGACGCTCAGCCCGGTGCGCGAGGCACGGTCGGCGACGTTCTCCCCCACCGCGCCGGCACCCAGCACCACCACGTCGTACTCGCTCGCCTCGTCGGCCATCGCCCCTCCGCCCGCGCGTCACGCCCATCGTGGCGTGCGTCGTGACGGGCCGCGCGACGAGCAGCGGGCCAGGGACCTGTGCGTGCACGTCCGTGTGCACGTCCTCCGGACAGCCGAACGGCCCGCCTCTGCGTTTCCGCAGATGACGGGCCGTTCCTTGCAGTACGCCCCCCGGGACTCGAACCCGGAACCCGCTGATTAAGAGTCAGCTGCTCTGCCAGTTGAGCTAGAGGCGCGCGGCTGGTCGAGATTAGCAGGCTCCCGGGGGCAGGTGCGAACCGGATACCCGCCTGCGACGCCGTGTGTGACGACCCTCACGCCTCGCGGGCGGTCCCGTCCGCCTGCGGCGTCCACCAGGGCTCGTCGGGGAGCCCTTCGGCCGCGAGGATGTCGGCCGAGGTGTCGCCCGTCGGGACGAGCAGGTCCGCGAGCAGGGCCAGCGGGACGTGCTCCGCGAGAAGCTCCTGCGCGTGCTGGGCCGGGTCGACACCCAGCACCGTCACCGTGTTCTCGGCGGTCACGTCGCCGGCCTGCGCACTCTCGGCGGCGACCGCCTGCGCGGCACCGTCGACCGGAACCGGGTCCTGGTCCTGGTCCATGGTCGTCACCTCGTCTCACGTGTGGTCACCGGACCACGTCCCATGATGCGCCCTTCTCAACGAACGACGGGCCTCGGCAGTGCCCGCCGCCGCGCGCTCACAGGTACAGGCCCGTGCCCTCGCCGCCGGCGCGCGGGTCGGCCACGCCGTGCACGTCCTTCTCCCTCAGGAGCAGGTACGTGCGACCCGAGAGCTCGACCTCGGCGCGATCCTCGGGATCGAACAGCACACGGTCGCCGACCTCGACCTGCCGGACGTGCTGCCCGGCCGCCACGACGCTCGCCCACGCGAGCCGCTTGCCCATCGCCGCGGTGGCGGGGATGAGGATGCCCCCGCCGGTGCGGCGCTCCGCCGCGTCGGCGTCCAGCTCCACCAGCAGCCGGTCGTTGAGCATGCGCAGCGGCAGGTCGCGCGTGCCGCCCTCTCGGGGTGTCTCGCTCGGTGCACTCACGCCGCCGACGCTACCCCCCGGCGGATCTAGGCTGGTGCACGTCGTCCCCAGCCCCGACCCGCAGGAGTGACCGTGCCCCGCCTCGCCGTCGGTGACACCGCGCCCGACCTCACGCTCCCGAGCACGACCGGCGGCGAGATCTCGCTGCAGGACCTGCGCGGCACGTCCGTCGTCGTCTACTTCTACCCGGCGGCGGGCACGCCCGGCTGCACCAAGGAGGCGTGCGACTTCCGCGACTCGCTGGCCTCGTTGACGAGCGCCGGCTACGCCGTGCTGGGTGTCTCCCCCGATCCCGTCGACAAGCTCGTGGCGTTCGCCGAGGCGGAGGCGCTGACGTTCCCGCTGCTGTCCGACCCCGACCACGAGACCCTGGAGGCCTGGGGCGCGTGGGGAGAGAAGACGAACTACGGCCGCACGTACACCGGCGTCATCCGGTCGACGGTCGTCGTGGACCCCGACGGCAGGGTGGCGCTCGCGCAGTACAACGTGCGGGCGACGGGCCACGTCGCCAAGCTGCGGCGGGACCTGGGCATCGACTGACCGGCCCGGCCCGCAACGCGGCGTGCGTGCCACACTCGGGACGCACGCGGGAGTGGTGAAACGGCAGCCACGCCAGGTTTAGGTCCTGGTGCCCGCAAGGGCGTGCGGGTTCGACTCCCGTCTCCCGCACCGCAGCCCCGACGGGGCGGGCTCGCGCCCGCCCCGTCGGCCGCGTCAGCGGAAGGGCAGCACCAGCACGGAGTCGCGCGTGCTCACCGTGGAGGGGCCGCTGCCGATGGCGTTCCACAGCGCGACGCGCACCGCCCCGCCCCGCAGGTCGCCCAGGGTCCCGCTCACGCGGTCCAGGCCGACGGCGTGGGTGTAGCGCTCGGTCCCCGGCACCGGGTCGGTCGCGAAGTACCTGTACACCTCCGTGCGGTCCCACGTCCCGTCACCCGTCAGGTCGTACTGCACGGACAGGCGGGTGCCGTTGCCGACGAGGGAGCCGGCGTCGAGCGCCACGTCGAACGCCGTCGTGCCGCCCGTCGCGCGTGCCGTGACGCCGGTGGCCTGCAGGACCACCGCGTCCGGCGGCTCGGCCGCCGTGTCCATGCCGCGCGACGCCCGGATCTCCAGCGTCCCGTCGGCGCCGGGCGCCGGCACGAGCCGGCCCCCGTCACCGAAGGCCAGCACCAGGCCGTCGGACGGGCCGGACGTCGGCGTGGGGCTCGACGTCGGTGTCGGGCTCGATGTCGGTGTCGGGCTCGATGTCGGTGTCGGGCTCGATGTCGGCGTCGGGCTCGACGTCGGTGTCGGGCCGGCCGTCGGCGTCGGGTCCGGACCGCCGACCGCACCGCCGCCGGACCAGCTGTGCGCCCCCGTCGCCACGGTGGCACCCGCGGGCACGTCGACGCGCGTCCCGTCGCTGAACCGCACCGTGCGCGGCGAAGCCGAGACGTTCGCCGCGACGTACGTGCGCGCCCCGTCCTTGACGAACACCGCCGACAGCGGGCTCGACCCGTGCACCGTGGTGTCGAGCGTGCCGAGCGCCGCCAGGTTCGCCACCCAGTGGAACGTGTGCGCGCGCGACTCGCCCTCCTCGACCGGGTAGTCGGGGTCCGCCCGCAGCAGGCGCAGCGCCCGCTCGCCGTCCCCGAGCGCGAGGTAGCTCCAGGCGATGTCCTGCCAGACCGTCGGCTCGCCGCCGTTGGCCGCGACGAGCTCGGCGTAGTTGGCCCGCACGTCGTCCGGCCGCGTGCCCAGGTACAGGTGCGACCCGGTGATCGGCAGGGTGTTGATGCCCTGGATCATCTCGGCCTCCCCCGAGAACCACGTCGAGTACGTGCCCCCGTCGCCCCACACCATGCCGAGAGTCGTGTGGCCGAAGCCGTCGGGGATCGCCTCCGCGCGGTCGAACCAGTACTCCTGGATCGCCGCCGCCTGCGTGGCGTACAGGTACGCGCCCGCGTCGCGGACGGCCGTGTCGCCGGTCGCCTCTCCCCACTGCACGAGCGCCCCGGCGAAGTTCATGCCCTCGGAGCTGGACTCCTGGTTGTTGCCGGCGACGAACGCGCCGTGACCCGACGCCCAGTCGTGCCCGGCGTAGATGTCGAAGTCGCGCAGGTACGGGAAGCGGGTCTCCGCCCGGTCGTACCCGTTGGCGTCACGGATCAGCAGGTCCACCATGCCGCCGTACTGCGCGTCGGACGCCCACTGGGGGTCGAACCGCGCCAGCGTCGCCGCGGCGGCGACGAAGTACCCGTAGTGGAAGTGGTGGTCGTTGAGCTCGGTGTCCGAGCCGTACGAGGCCGGGTAGCCGATGAGGGTCCCCCAGCGCTCGTCGTACGCGAACACCTGCTCGACCTTGCCGGGGGTCGCCGTGAACCAGTCCGTCAGGGTGTCCCGCACCCGGGCGAGCGCCTTGTCGCGCAGCGCGGTCTCGCCGAGCTGGTCGGCGATCTCGACGATCCTCGTCGCCCGACCCAGCGCCTTGCCGGTCCAGTAGGTGTCGGCCCGCAGGACGGGCATCGGGTCGGCGGCGACCTCCGCGAGGAGCGCGTCGAGCGTCGCGCGGTTGCTGCCGGAGGACGTCGCGACGGCCGGGAGCTCCGGCAGCACACCGGTGAACGGCGTGCTCGTCGTGAACGACGTCGCCGCGGCGTACGCGGTCATCGCACCGCGCGGGCTCGGGTAGGTCACGTCGAGCTCGTCACCGTCCACGCCCGTCAGGTACCGCTGCTGGTGGGGGTAGAGCGCCACGACCGTGCCGGTGGCCCCGCCCTGGAGCGGGGTCGTCGTGACCCGGTAGGTCGTCCGCACGACGGCGTCCGACGGGTCGTAGGCGTACTCCGCCGTCGTGCCCGTGACCTCGGCGAACGCGGACCCGGCGACCGCCCGCAGCGCCTGCGTCCGCTCCGTGTCCGTCGCGTCCGCGGCCGTCGCCAGCGCGGTGACGGCGAGGTAGCCCCGCCCCGCGAGCGACGAGCGCAGCGTGGATCCCGTGACCTGCCACGACGCCCCGGACGGCGCGAACGCCGCGTAGTCGTGACCGTTGGCGGTGAACCCGAGCGTCGCCCCGTCCTGCGACCAGACCCGCACGTCGTGCGTCGAGGACAGCAGCGCGTCACCACCCTCGAGGTGGTACCAGGACGTGGGCAGGCCGTGGCCGATCGTCGCGCGCAACGACCGGTTGCCGTCGGACCAGGAGGGCGTCACCGTCCAGTCCGTCCAGCCCGCCACCTCGGCGGTCGGGGCGTCCAGTCCGTCGACCCCCACCACGACGTCCTCCACGTACGTGAAGTGGAACTCGCCGATCCCGCCGGGCGTGCCCGACAGGGTCGCCTCCCGCGGCGTCGACAGGCCGAGGCCGGCCGGCGTCGGCCGGTACGAGACCGGGTGGGCGTGCAGCGGCTCGCTCATGCGGCAGTCCAGCCGCTTGTAGAGCAGCGAGGACCACCAGTCGTTGGTGGGCACCGGGCCGTCCGGCGCGTCGTCGGTCAGCGCGGCGCGCGGATCGGCCTCGATCGCGTCGCACCCCTCGGGCGTGGGCCCGACGGGCGACGACGCGTAGCCGCCGGCACCGACGTCGACGACGCCCGGGGCGGCGGCCGCGGCGTCGCGCGGGACGGCGACCGACGCGGCGGCGAGGCCGAGCGCGAGCACCGCACCGGCCGCCACCCGACGTGCCGCCTGTGGCGCGGCCGTGCTGCTGCGGGCAGGGAGGAGCAAGGACCCCCGAGGGGTCCGGGAGGTTGGTTGCATGATGTGAGGCCCCCAGGCGGCCCGCGTCCGCACCGTGCGCTCGGGCGCGCCGCCCTTCTACCGGTGCACCGCTCCGTTGCCGTGCCCCGAGACGACTCCCCGCACGGCCCCCGTTGGCCGCACTGCGATGAGAGCGATCTCACACCACCGTAAGCACTGCCCGTCCGACGGGCAACCGCACGGGAAAGGGCGCCCACCGCGCAGGTGGACGCCCTTTGCCGAGCACGGTCAGACCGACGCCGAGCGCTCCGCGATCTTGGCGCGGACGTCGTCCATGTCGAGCTCCTGGACGGCCGTGAGGACCTGCTCCAGCGCGGGCGCCGGCAGGGCACCGGCCTGGTTGAAGACCAGGACGCCGTCACGGAACGCCATGAGCGTCGGGATCGACGTGATCTGCAGCTCGGCCGCGAGCTGCTGCTCGGCCTCGGTGTCGACCTTCGCGTGCACGATCTGCGGGTGCTTGTCGCTCGACGCCTCGAACACGGGCGCGAACATGCGGCACGGACCGCACCACGACGCCCAGAAGTCGACGAGGACGATCTCGTTGTCCTTGATCGTGTCGGCGATGGTGTCGGCGGTCAGGGTGATGGTGGCCATGGGTGCCTCTCCGTCCAGCAGGGTTCGAGGCGTACAGCGCCCGACCGCCCAGGGGTATTCCCGTCGCGTCGCGGGACACGCGAGGCGATGCGGCCCGCGGGGCGCCGACGGGGTAGAACTGCAGGGTGACCGCGTCCGCCGAGTACTCCCCTGGCCCCGAACGTCCTGCCGGCTGGCTGTCCGCCGAGCAGATCTCCACAGCACGCAGCCAGCTGCCGATCCTCTACGTCGACGCGGTGCCGGTGCGCGTCGACGAGTCCGGTGACGTCGTCTCCGTCGGCCTGCTGCTGCGCGCGACGCGCGAGGGCGTCATGTCCCGCGCGCTGGTCTCGGGGCGTGTCATGTACCACGAGCGGGTGCGCGACGCGCTGCTGCGGCACATCGAGAAGGACCTCGGTCCGGTCGCGCTGCCGCAGGTCCCGGCCTCGCCGCAGCCGTTCACGGTCGCGGAGTACTTCCCCACCCCCGGCGTCACGCCGTACCACGACCCCCGGCAGCACGCGGTGTCGCTGGCGTACGTCGTGCCCGTCAGCGGGGACTGCCGGCCCCAGCAGGACGCGCTCGACCTCGCGTGGCTCACCCCGGAGGAGGCGTGCGCCGAGGCCGTGCAGGTCGAGATGAACGGCGGGCAGGGTCTCCTGCTGCGCCAGGCCATGGCGTGGGCGGGACGCCTGCCCTGAGCACCGGGCTCACGCGCCCAGGTCGAGATGCGGCCAGTCCGCGAGGTCGGCGCGCAGCTGCCGGTCGTGCGTCGCCACCACCACGGCGGCCGACGTGGCCCGCAGCGCGACCGTGAGCTCGTCGACCAGCCCCACGGACAGGTGGTTCGTCGGCTCGTCGAGCACCAGGACGTGGGGCGCGGCGAGCAGCGCGCACGCGAGGTCGAACCGCCGGCGCTGACCCACCGACAGCTCGCGCAGCGGGCGGTCGAGGTCCTCCTCGGTGAGCAGCCCCAGCGCCGCCACGGGCACGAGCGCGTCGGGGTCCAGGGCGCCCGCGTCGAGCAGGTCCAGCGCGTGGCGCGCGTACGCGTCGAACGCCGTGGGCGACGTGCCGCCGGGGGCGGCCGTGCGCTCGCCCGGCCCCTCCTGGGCCAGGACGCCCAGCCGGACGCCGTCGGCCAGGGTCCGGGCGCCGCGGTCCAGGCCCACGGTCCCCACCAGCGCCGCCAGCAGCGTGGACTTCCCCGCCCCGTTCGGCCCGGTGATCAGCAGCCGGCCCGCCGGCATGACGTCGACCCGACGCCCGGGCAGGTCCAGCCGGCCCGCGACGCGCGGCGCGCGGACCTCGACGAGCGGACCTCCCGCGTAGCCGGGCGGGACGGACGGCAGGTCCGGGAACCGCAGGACCGGCGGCGGCACGGGGACGTCCACCGCCTGCGCCTCCAGCCGCTCGACGAGCCGGTCGGCGGCCTTCACGTGCTGGCGGGCCCGCGTGGCGCGACGGTGCGCGTGCGAGCCCTTCGGTGGGCGCCACTCGTCGGACAGCCCTTCGTACGACGCGTCGAGGCGCTGCGCGAGGACCTGGGCGCGCTTGCGCTCGGCCCGGTACCGGGCCCGCCACCGGCGCAGCATCTGGTCACGGGCGAACCGGTAGTCCGCGTAGCGCGCCGCGCCGTAGAGCACGGGGCGGCCGTCCATCGACGGGTCCATGTCGAGGATCGCGGTCATGACGTCGTCGAGCAGGCGGCGGTCGTGCGTGACGATGACCAGGCCTCCCGTCCACGCCCGCAGCTGCGCCGTCAGGTGGTCGACGCCGCCGGCGTCGAGGTGGTTGGTGGGCTCGTCGAGCAGCAGCAGGTCGGCACGCTCGGCGAGCCGGCAGGCCAGGCGCACCCGGTACCGCTCCCCCACGGACAGCTCGGCGAGCCGCCGGTCGCGGTCGCGCGGCGCGTGCAGCCGGGACAGGCCCTCGTCGACGCGCCGGTCCACGTCCCACGCCGCGAGGTGCTCGTAGTGCGCGATCGCGGCGGACAGGGCCGTGACGTCGCCCCCGTCGTGGTCGAAGCCGTCGATCGCCGCCTGGAGCCCGGCCGCCGCGGCCCGCGTGGCCGCGGCCGTCGCGTCCACGAGCGTGCCGATCGTGTCGTCCTCGCCCACCGCCAGGTCCTGCTCGACGACCGCGAGCGTGCCGTGCCGGCTCACGTGCCCCGCCTGCGGGTGGAGCCGACCGGCCAGCACGCCGAGCAGCGTGGACTTGCCGGCGCCGTTCTCCCCGACCAGGCCGATGCGGTCCCCGGGGCTGACCGTGAGGTCGAGACGGTCCAGCACCGGACGGCCGGGGTAGCCGAACGTCACGGCCTCGGCGACGAGCTGCACGTCGCCGGGCCGGGTCGCCGCGCTCATGCCCGCAGCGCCGCCACGACGTGCGGCACGAGAGCGCGGAACGCCTGCCCGCGGTGGCTGATCGCGTTCTTCTCCTCCGGGGAGAGCTCCGCGCACGTCCGCGTGCCGCCCACGGGAACGAGCACGGGGTCGTAACCGAAGCCGTTCTCCCCGCGCGGCGCCGACGCGAGGGTGCCCTCGAGGGTGCCCACCTCGACGTGCTCGGTGCCGTCGGGCAGCACGAGCGCCGCCGCGCACACGAAGCGCGCACCCCGGTGCGCGGGCGCGATGTCCGACAGCTGCGCGAGCAGCAGCCGCAGGTTGGCGACGTCGTCGCCGTGCCGCCCGGCCCACCGTGCGGAGAAGATCCCGGGAGCGCCGCCCAGGACGTCGACGCTCAGCCCCGAGTCGTCCGCGACCGCGGGCAGGCCCGTCGCCGCGGCGAGGGCACGCGCCTTGATCAGCGCGTTCTCCTCGAAGGTCAGGCCGTCCTCGACCGGCTCGGGCGCGCCCACGTCGCGCGCGCCCAGCACGGCGGCGGGGTCGAGACCGGGCAGCTCGGGGGCGAGGATGGCCCGCAGCTCGGCGACCTTGTGCGCGTTGTGCGTCGCCAGGACGAGGCGCGCGCCCGCCGGCACGACGACCGGCGACGTCACGGGGCGACCGGGACGTCGACAGCGGCGGTCGAGCGCGTCGCCGTGCCGTCGCCGGCCGGGGCGGCCAGGACGGCCGCCTGCAACGCCGCGAGGCG
Source organism: Cellulomonas wangsupingiae (assembly GCF_024508275.1). Classification (NCBI taxonomy): domain Bacteria; kingdom Bacillati; phylum Actinomycetota; class Actinomycetes; order Micrococcales; family Cellulomonadaceae; genus Cellulomonas; species Cellulomonas wangsupingiae. The sequence continues at coordinate 1,436,377 of NZ_CP101989.1, read as the reverse complement.
GGAGGTGCCGGCCAGGGCGAGGTCGAGGAGCGCGTCGAGCTCCGCGCGGTCGAACGGCGCGTGCTCCGCGGTCCCCTGCACCTCCACGAACGTGCCGGACCCGGTGGTGACGACGTTCATGTCCGTCTCGGCGCGCACGTCCTCGGTGTACGGCAGGTCCAGGACCGGCACGCCGTCGACGATCCCGACGCTCACGGCGGCGACCGAGTCGCGCAGCACCTGACGCCCCGGCTTGACGAGCCGCTGGGACGTGGCCCAGGCGACCGCGTCGGCGAGCGCCACGTACGCACCGGTGATGGCGGCGGTCCGCGTGCCGCCGTCGGCCTGCAGCACGTCGCAGTCCAGGACGATCGTGTTCTCGCCCAGGGCGGCGACGTCGATGACGGCGCGCAGCGAGCGCCCGATCAGCCGGGAGATCTCGTGCGTGCGCCCACCCACCTTGCCACGCACCGACTCCCGGTCCGACCGGCTGTTCGTGGCGCGCGGCAGCATCGCGTACTCGGCGGTGACCCAGCCCTCGCCCGAGCCCTTGCGCCAGCGCGGCACGCCCTCGGTGAACGAGGCGACGCACAGCACCTTCGTCCCGCCGAACTCCACGAGCACGGAGCCCTCGCCCGCGTCCAGGAACCGGCGCGTGATGGTCACCGGCCGCAGCTCGTCGGGACGTCGCCCGTCCGTGCGCGTCACCGCCCCCGCACCTGCCCCGGCCCCGCCGACCGCACCGACGCCTGCACCCGACCCGCTCCCGTTCACCATGCCCACGACCCTACGTGCGCCCCCACCCCTCCTCCGAACCGGCCCACGCCCGCCGAGCGCCCCACGAGACGCCGAGCGCGGTACACGACCGCCGAGCGCGGTACTCGTTTCCCCCGCGCTCGGTCGCCTTGTACCGCGCTCGGCGGCGGGTGGCGGGGGGCGGGTGACGTGGTCAGCGGACGCCTGCGGTGCGCAGTCGCGCCACCATCGGGTCGCCGGCCCACGCGTCGGACCAGGTCCAGCGGGCGACACCGAGGCCCGATGCGCGGAGCCTGTCCTCACGCAGCTTCTCCTCCCACAGGACGTCCGCCGCGTCGGTGCCGTACTTCACGCGACCGTCGAACTCCCCGGCCACGCCGAGCTCCGGCCACCAGAAGTCCACCCACCCGACGAACCCGTGCCGGGCGCGGACCTCGTGCTGCAGCACGGGCGCCGGGAGACCCCACTGCGCCATGCGGACCCGGCTCAGGGACTCACCCGGCGACTCCGACCGCCCGTCGACGAGGTCGACGGCCGCGCGTGCCGCGCGGACGCCCCGCCCGGTGCCGCCACGCTCGACCTCGCGCCGCAGCTCGTCGAGGCTCGCCCACCCGTGCCGCACGGCGGCGTCACCGGCGACGACCCCCGCGACGACGCCCCCCACCCGGGCGAGGTCGACGACCGTCCGGGCCGCCGAGGTGACGGTGATCCCGTCGCGCACCGCCACCGCGACGTCACCCCGGGCGGCGTGCCGGACGACGTCCCCGTGCGACCGCCCTCCGCCGGCAGGGGCCCGCACCACGTGGACCCCGGCGTCGCGGCGTCCGATGACGGGCAGCCCGAGCACGGCCGCGGCCGACCAGTGGGAGAAGACGGGCGCCCGCGCGGCAGCGGCGTGCACCGCGCGGACCCGGACGACCTCCCGCGCGCGCTCGTCGAGGCCCTGCCACTCGTCCGCGCCGACGTACGTCCCCCGTCGTACACGGACGACCTGCCCCGACGCCGCGCGCCGCTGCATCAGCGCCGGCGCGGCCAGCACACCGCGCGCAGCCGCGTGGACGTGCACGACGGACGCGCCCGCCTCGCCACCCGGCTTCACGCCGCCACCGTCGCCCGTCACCCGCGGCCCGCCGCCGGGCTGCCCCCCACCCCGCTCACCGTCCATGCGGCGCACGCTCGCACGCCCGCCGGGCGCCCCGCTCGCACCGTCCACACCTCTCCCCCGAGCGCGGTAGACGACCACCGAGCGCGGTACTCGTTTCTCCCGCGCTCGGCGGTCGTCTACCGCGCTCGACGAGAGGGGGTGTCAGAGGTGGTACGTGGCGCCGGGGGTGGCGAGCGTCAGCGGGCCGTCGTAGACCGCGCGGGCCTCGGCCAGCGCGGCCTGGGGGTCGTTCCACGCCGGCACGTGCGTGAGCACCAGGCTGCGTGCCCCGCCGCGCGCGGCAGCCGCACCCGCGCGCCGGCCGGTGAGGTGCACGCCGCGGACGTGGTCGTCCCGGCCCTCGACGAACGCCGCCTCGGCGAGCAGCAGGTCGACGTCGGTGGCCAGGTCGTCCAGGCCGGCGCAGGCGTCGGTGTCACCGCTGTACGCGAGCGTCACCCGCCGCGCAGGGTCGTCCTGCGACGGCCCGCCGACCCGGATGCCGAAGGCCGGCACCGGGTGCTCCACGGGCACGGCCTCGAGCGTCAGCGGCCCGACGTGCACGGGCACACCGACCTGCCACGTCCGGACGTCGAACTGCTCGGTGGTGTCGGTCGCCGGGTCCTTGCCGGACAGGTGCGCGAGCCGCTCCGCCGTGCCCTCCGGCCCGTGCACCGCGACGGGCGGCAGCGCCCCCGACGGCCGGTACCGGCGGTACACGCCGAGCACCGCCATGTCGGCGACGTGGTCGGCGTGCAGGTGCGACAGCGCGACGACGTCGAGCGCCGCCGGGTCGCCCCAGCGCTGCAGCGCGCCCAGTGCGCCGTTGCCCAGGTCGAGCAGCGCGGACCACGTGCGCCCCTCGCCGTCCTCGGCCTGCACGAGGTACGCCGACGCCGCGGCGTCCGGCCCCGGGAACGACCCCGCGCAGCCCAGCACGACCAGCCTCATCGCAGCGCCCCCCGCGGCTCGACCGCCTCGACCTCCGGCCCCAGGAAGCGGCGTGCGAGCGTCGCGAAGCCCGTCGGGTCCCCCGTCGCGAGGAACCGGTGGGTCGCGGGGCCCGCCGCGGGGTCGCGCTCGAGGTCGTGCGCCACGAGCGTGCGGTACACGTCCTTGGCGGTCTCCTCGGCGCTCGACACGAGCGTGACCTCGTCCCCCATGACGTAGGAGATGACGCCCGTGAGCAGCGGGTAGTGCGTGCAGCCGAGGACGAGGGTGTCGACCCCGGCGGCGCGCACCGGGTCCAGGTACTCGTGGGCGGTCGCCAGCGCGTCCGGCCCGGACGTCACACCGGCCTCGACCAGCTCGACGAAGCGCGGGCACGCGCGCGAGGTGAGCTCGACCCCCGCGACGGCGAACGCGTCGTCGTAGGCCCGGGAGTCGATCGTGGCGCGGGTGCCGATGACGCCGATGCGCCCGTTGCGGGTCGCGGCCACCGCCCGGCGTGCGGCGGGCAGCACGACCTCGACGACGGGCAGGCCACGTCGCAGCGTGTACCGCTCGCGCGCGTCGCGCAGCACCGCGGCCGACGCGCTGTTGCACGCGATGACGAGCATCTTGACGCCCGCGTCGACGAGGTCGTCCATGATCTCGAGCGCGTGCGCGCGCACCGCGGCGAGCGGCTTGGGCCCGTACGGTCCGTTGAGCGTGTCGCCGATGTACAGGGTGGACTCGTGCGGGAGCTGGTCGAGGATCGACCGGGCCACCGTGAGTCCTCCGACGCCGGAGTCGAAGATACCGATCGGGGCGTCGCTCACGCGACCGAGACTAGCCGTCGGAGCGCCCGCGGCTCCTGCCGGGGCCCTCCGGTGCGGCGAGCATCACAGCCAGCAGCGACTCCTGCAGCCACGACAGCGCCCCGTACACCGAGGCGAGGTACGCGCGCACGTCGTCCTCGTCGTCGTCGCCCAGCCCGTCGTACAGGGCTTCGGAGTCGGCGTCCGTGCGCAGGTCGAGACGCTCCCCGAGCACGAGGCGCAGGTCCGTCAGGGTGGCCGCGACGTCGTCCGCGGCCTGCGGCGCGACGACGAGCGCGTGCTCCGGCCAGCCCGGCTCGCCGTCCACGAGGAGGGTCCACAGGTGGCGGAGCCGCGCGATCTTGCGGGTCCGCAGGTCGTCCTCCGTGAGACGTCGGAACTCCCGGGCGACCTCGGGGTCGTCGCGCGACGCGTCGGGCAGCAGGCGACGCACCGCGGGGTCCTGCGGCGGCGGCACCGGCGCCGTGCGCACCGTCCACCCGTCGGGCGCGCCCGGGCCGGCGGACGTCGCGGGGCCGGGCGCGGGCGCGTCCTCGAAGCGCCCGGCGCCGAGCAGCTCGGCGACGTCGGCCACGACGGACGCGACGACCGCGCGCTCACCGGCGTCGAGCCGCGCGACGTACCTCCCCTTCTGCCTGCGGAACGCGTGCATCACTGCCCCCCGCGCTGCAGCGTCGCCCACAGCCCGTAGGAGTGCATGGCCTGCACGTCGACCTCCATCGCCTCGCGGTTACCGGTCGACACGACGGCACGGCCCGCCTCGTGGACCTGGCGCATGAGGAGCTCGGCCTTGTCGCGGGTGTAGCCGAAGTACGTCTGGAACACGTACGTGACGTACGTCATGAGGTTGACCGGGTCGTTCCAGACGATCGTCACCCACGCATCGGCCGTGGACGTCGCCTCGTCCACCTCGGCGCGCTTCTCGGGGGCGGTCGTCGCAGGCACGACGACCACTGTAGGTGCGACGGCGCGAGCCGACGGATGCCCCACCGACCCCGGTGCGTCTACGTTGACGCCATGACGCACACGCGCGCGGTCGCGCCGACCCCGACCACCCCGGCCGTCGCTGCGGTCGGCTCCGGCAGCACGGCGCTGCTGACGGACCGGTACGAGCTGACGATGCTCCAGGCGGCGCTGGCCGACGGCACCGCGCACCGACGGTGCGTGTTCGAGGTGTTCACGCGCCGCCTGCCGCCCGGCCGTCGCTACGGCGTGCTGGCCGGCACGGGGCGGGTGCTCGAGCAGCTCGCCGCGTTCCGCTTCGGGACACCCGAGCTCGACTGGCTCGCCGACGCGCACGTCGTCGACGACGCCACGCTCGAGTACCTCGCGGGGTACCGGTTCACCGGTGACGTGGTCGGGTACGCCGAGGGCGAGGTGTTCTTCCCGCAGTCGCCCGTGCTGGTCGTCGAGGGGACGTTCGCCGAGGCGGTGCTGCTCGAGACGCTCGTGCTGTCGGTCCTCAACTACGACTCGGCGGTCGCGTCGGCGGCGTCCCGGATGACGAGCGCGGCCGTCGGCCGGCCGTGCCTGGAGATGGGCGCGCGCCGGGCGCACGAGGACGCCGCCGTGGCCGCCGCACGCGCCGCGGTGGTCGCCGGCTTCGCCGGGACGTCGAACCTCGAGGCGGGACGCCGCTACGGGCTCGCCACGATCGGGACCGCCGCGCACGCGTTCACGCTGCTGCACGACGACGAGGAGGCGGCCTTCGCCTCGCAGGTGCGCTCGCAGGGCGCGGGCACGACGCTCCTGGTCGACACGTACGACGTCCGGCGCGGCGTCGAGCGCGCGCTGGCCGCGGCAGGCACGGCGCTCGGTGCCGTGCGGCTGGACTCGGGCGACCTGGCCGTGCAGGCCCAGGAGGTCCGTGCCCAGCTCGACGCCGCGGGCGCCCACGACACGCAGATCGTCGTCACGAGCGACCTCGACGAGTACGCGATCGCGGCGCTCGCGGTCGCACCTGTCGACTCGTACGGCGTGGGGACGTCGCTCGTGACGGGGTCGGGTGCCCCCACGTGCGGCATGGTCTACAAGCTCGTGGCCCGCGAGGGCGCGTCGGGGGCGATGGAGCCGGTCGCGAAGGCGTCGCGCTCGAAGACCAGCGTCGGTGGCCGCAAGGGGGCCGCGCGGCGGCTGGGCGCGGACGGCAGGGCGGTCGAGGAGGTGCTGGTGGTCGGGTCGGACGACGAGGTCGCCCGCTGGACGCGGCACCGCCACCACACCACCGAGGACGGGCTGCGTGCGCTGCACGTGCCGCTCGTGGTCGACGGCGAGGTGATGCCGGGCCTGACGGCAGCCGAGGGGGTGCGGGCGGCGACCGCGCGGCACGCGGCGTCACGTGACGAGCTGCCCCGCGGGGCGCGGCGGCTGTCGGCCGACGAGGCGGCAGTGCCCACGGTCGAGCTCCCGCTGGCCTGACGGCCCGACGGCCCGACGACCCGGCCGCACCCGTCCGGGCTGCCCCGGACGCACGGAACGGGCCGGGACGCATGGCGTCCCGGCCCGTTCGTGGGGCAACCGGCGGGGGGGGTGCCGGCCGCCCGTCAGGGGGTCGTCAGATCGTCAGATCCGTGCTCGACCGCGCCCACGGCCGACGAGGCCGAGGATCAGGCTCACGACCAGCACGATGACGCCGATCCAGATGAGGAACTGTCCGATGTTGGTCGCGACGCCGAGGACGACGAGGACGACACCGACGAGGATGAGGATGAGCCAGGACGGCATGTGAACACCTCTTTCGTGCGAATGCCGGCGGCGAGGTCTGCCGCCAGGCTCCGAGTGCGGCGCCGGGGATGCCCGGGCCGGTTTGCCACGGGAAGAGCGTGGCAGTCACCGTCGCGCTCGGCACGCCGAACGGTCGACTTGCGTCGTCAAGAGGCGCTGCTATGTGGGCACGCGTCCAGCGCGCTGACCTGCACTCTCATCGAAATCTCATTGTCCATATGTTGAGATGAGGATGAGGGGCGCGGGGTGCCGGAGGGCTCAGCGCTTGCCGACGAACCACCCGCGGAGCATCGCGATGCGCGCCTCCAGCTGGTCCGGGGCCGCCAGCGCGACCTCGGGACCGCCGCAGCGACGGCGCAGCTCGGCGTGGACGGTCGCGTGCGGCTGCCCGCTGCGCCGCGCCCACGCGCCGACGAGCTGGGCGAGCTCCTTGCGCAGCTCGGCCTGCTTGCGGTGGTCCATCACCTCGGGCTCCACCGTGCGCCGCGCGCGGCGCGCACCCTGCTGGTCCGCCTGCCGCTGCCGCAGCAGCGTCGTCACCTGGTCCGCGTCCAGCAGACCCGGCAGCCCGAGGAAGTCGAGCTCCTCGTCGGAGCCCACCTCGGCACCCGTGCCGAACTCGCCGCCGTCGAACAGCACGCGGTCGAACGAGGCCTGGGCCTCCAGCGCCTCGAACGTCCCCGCCACGCCGTCGGAGCCGACGGCGTCCGCGCCGTTCTGCTCGCGCTCCGCCAGCGCGAGCAGGTCGCCCTCGGGGTCCTCCGAGCCGTTCGTCGGCTTGTCGAGCGCGTGGTCGCGCTCGATCTCCAGGGTCGCGGCGAGCTCGAGCAGCTGCGGCACGCTCGGCAGGAACACCGACGCGGTCTCGCCGCGCCGGCGTGCCCGCACGAAGCGGCCGACGGCCTGGGCGAAGAACAGCGGCGTCGCCGTGCTGGTCGCGTAGACCCCCACGGCCAGCCGCGGGACGTCGACCCCCTCGGACACCATCCGGACCGCCACCAGCCACCGCGAGTCGTCGGCCGCGAACTGCTCGATGCGGTCGCTCGCGCCGGTGTCGTCGGACAGCACGATCGTCGGCGACTGCCCCGTGAGCCGTGCGAGGTGCCCCGCGTACGCCCGCGCGTCGGTCTGGTCGGTCGCGATGACCATCGCCCCCGCGTCCGGCACGGTGCGCCGGACCTCGGTGAGGCGACGGTCGGCCGCCGCGAGCACGGAGGGGATCCACTCGCCGTTCGGGTCGAGCGCGGTGCGCCACGCCTGCGACGTCATGTCCTTGGTCAGCGGCTCGCCCAGGCGTGCCGCGACCTCGTCGCCCGCCTTGGTGCGCCACCGCATCGACCCGGAGTACGAGAGGAAGATCACGGGCCGCACGACGTGGTCGCGCAGCGCGTCCCCGTACGCGTAGGTGAAGTCCGCGACGGAGCGCCGGATGCCGTGGGCGTCCGGAGCGTAGGTCACGAACGGGATCGCCGCGGTGTCGGACCGGAACGGCGTGCCGGTGAGCGCGAGGCGGCGCGTCGCGCCCTCGAACGCCTCGCGCACCGCGTCGCCCCAGGACAGCGCGTCACCGCCGTGGTGCACCTCGTCGAGGATGACGAGCGTGCGCTCGGCCGTCGTGCGGGCCGCGTGCAGCGCCGGCTTGCTCGCCACCTGCGCGTACGTCACCGCGACGCCGTCGTACCCGGCGCCGTGCCGCCCCTGCGCGTTGGAGAACTGCGGGTCGAGGCGGATGCCGACGCGCGCGGCGGCGTCCGCCCACTGCTTCTTGAGGTGCTCGGTGGGCGCCACCACGGTGACGCGGCGCACGGCACGCGACTCGAGCAGCTCGGTGGCGATCCGCAGCGCGAACGTCGTCTTGCCGGCGCCCGGGGTCGCGACGGCGAGGAAGTCGCGCGGTGAGCGCTCGCGGTACAGCTCGATGGCCTGCGCCTGCCACGCCCTCAGGCTCCCGGCCGCACCCCAGGGGGCTCGCGCGGGGAACGCCGGCGGCAGCTGCTGCGCTGCCGACGTCGAGGGGTGCTGGGGGGTGTGGACAGGGGCTGTCGAGCGGCGGGCCCCGCTCACGCGCCGCCCGCGCCGGAGCCGGAGCCCTTGCCGCGGCCGAAGCCGAAGAAGCCGCGTCCGCCGCCGCCACCGGAGTCGCCGTCACCGTCCTGCGGCTCGCGCAGACCGTCGTAGACCTCTTTGCAGATCGGGCACACGGGGAACTTGTTCGGGTCCCGCCCGGGCACCCAGACCTTGCCGCAGAGGGCGATGACCGGCTTGCCGGTCATCGCGGACTCCATGATCTTCTCCTTGCGCACGTAGTGCGCGAATCGCTCGTGGTCCCCCGGCTCGACCTGCTCCGTGGTCTCGGCGCGCTCGAGGACCGAGGTGCCTCCCTGCGGTCCGAACGGGTCGTCGGGTCCGGTCGGCGGGGTCGGCTCACTCATGGCGCCATCGTACGTCGAGGGTCCGACGTCCCGGGTGGGCGGCACCACCGCACCGGCTCTTCCGCCGTCGGTCATCTTGTGTCAAAGTATCGATACATTGATCCGGGGATCGGAGACCTGACGTGCGCCTGCTGCTCCTCCCCCTCGTGCTGCTGCCGATCGCGGCGCTCGCGGCGATCGTCACGACCGTCGCCACGGCGCGCACACCGACCGGCACGGGCCCGGACGTCGAGACGTCGCCCGACGCGTACGCGCGTGCCCGTCGTCACGCCGCACTCGTCGCCGGGCTGTCGTGGGCCGCGCTGGTCCTCGTCGCGCTGACGCTGCCGCAGACGATCCCGTTCGGGCCCGACCAGGGCATCGTGCTCGCGTGCGCACCGGCGGTCGCCGGCGTCGTCGCGCTCCTCGTGGCGGCCGTGGGCGAGCGCACCTGGCCGCGTCCCGCCGCGTCCGTCCGCCGCGCGTCCCTGACGCGACGCACCGTCCGCGACGTGGCCCCCCACGGTGCGGCCGCCCTCGCCCTGGCCTGGTCGGCGGCGCTGCTGCTCGTCCTGCTCGGGACCGGCCTGACGGCCGACCCCGACGACGGTCGCTCGGTGACGGTGCAGCACGAGAGCAGCACCTCGGGTGCCGGCCCGTACCCCGGCGCGCCCTACGGCGTCCCGATCGCCGTCGCCGTCGTCGTGCTGCTCGTGGCGGCAGCAGTGACGCTGCACCTCATCGCCTCGCGCCCGGCGGTCGCCCAGGTGTCGACGGCCGACGACGCCCGGCTGCGACGCGCCGGTGCGCGACGCGTCCTCGCGGCCGTCCAGCTCGTGGTCGGCGGCACGCTCGCGGGCGTCCTGCTCGTCACCGGCAACTCGTTGCGCGCGGCGGCGACGTCCGGGTACGACGTCGGCGGCGGGTGGGTCGAGACGACCGACCGCGTGCTGCACACCCTCGGCGTCTGCGGCCTCGCCGCGGCCCCGGCCGTCCTCGCCGCGACGTTCGTCGTCACGGGCAGCGCCCTCGCGCGCGCTGCCCGCGAGACGGCACCGGGCGCGACGGCCCTGGTGCGCGTGTGAGCGTCCACGTCGAGGTCGACGTGACGTCCGGCGTCCCGGTGTACGAGCAGGTCCGCACCCAGGTCGTCGCGCACGTCGCCGCCGGGCGGCTGCGCCCGGGCGACCGGCTGCCGACCATCCGGGCGCTGGCCACCGACCTGGGCGTCGCCCCCGGCACCGTCGCGCGGGCGTTCCGCGAGCTCGAGCTGGCGGGCGTCGTCGTGACGCGGCGGCGCAGCGGCACGGTCGTCGCCGACGACGCCGCCCCCGCGCACGTCACCGCCCGCGACGCCGCGGCGGCCTACGTGCGGGCCGCCCGCGCGGCGGGCCTGACGCCGGACGAGACCGTCGACCTGGTCCGCGGCGCGCTCCTCACCTGACCGCCCCCACCCCCGAGCGCGGTACTCCGCCGTCGAGCGCGGGACGAACGAGTACCGCGCTCGGCGAACGAGTACCGCGCTCGGCGAACGAGTGCTGAGCTCGGCGGAGGAGCGGGTCAGAGGGGTTGCCAGGTGGGCTTCGCGGCGTAGGTCTCGCGGTAGTGGTCGGCGAGCTGCAGGCGGCTCGCGGCGGCGTCGTCGACGAGGACCGTCACGTGGGGGTGCAGCTGCAGGACCGTGGCGGGCCACAGCGCGCTGACCGGGCCCTCGACGAGCTGGTGGACGGCCTGCGCCTTGCCGCGCCCGTGTGCGAGCAGCACCAGGTGCCGCGCCGCCATGATCGTCGCGAGCCCCTGCGTGAGGCAGTGCGTCGGCACCGCGTCGACGTCACCGTCGAAGAACCGGGCGTTGTCCTCGCGCGTCCGACGCGTCAGGGTCTTGATGCGCGTGCGGGACCCGAGCGACGAGCCGGGCTCGTTGAACGCGACGTGGCCGTCAGTGCCGATGCCCAGCAGCTGCAGGTCCACGCCCCCGGCGTCGGCGATCGCCCGCTCGTACGCGGCGCACGCGCCCGGCAGGTCCGCCGCGAGGCCGTCGGGGCCGTGCACGGACCCGGGCGGCAGGTCGACGCGCGCGACCAGCTCGGCGTCGATGACGTTGCGGTACCGCTGCGGGTGGTCCGCGGGCAGGCCGACGTACTCGTCGAGCAGGAACGCCCGCGCCCGAGCGAACGACAGGCCGTGCTCGGCGTGCCGGCGTGCGAGCTCGTCGTACACGGCCAGCGGGCTCGACCCGGTCGCGAGCCCCAGGACGCCGTCGGGCCGTGCCGTCAGCAGCCGCTCGACCGCGTCCGCGGCGAGGCGCGCCAGCTCGGGGGCGGGTGCGATGACGACCTCCATCAGACGCTCTCCTCTCGTCCCGCGAGCGCGGCCCCGACGGCCCCGACCGGGACGTCGCGCGGCGCGAGGTGCACCCGCTCCGCCAGGGCCAACGACGCGAGGAACGGCGACGCCGCGGCCTCGCGCGCCAGCTGGGCGCGCACGCCCGCGAGCAGCGGCTCCCCCAGCCCGCTCACGCCACCCCCGATGACGACGTGGTCGACGTCGCAGGTCAGCACGAGGATCCGGACAGCACCGGCGACCGCCCACAGGAACCGGTCGCGCACGGCCACGGCACGCGCGTCGCCGGCGTCGGCCGCCTCGAAGAGCGCGAGCGGTGCGGGCCGGCCGTCGGGCGACGGCCACGCGGCGTCGAGCGCGCTGCCCGACGCGTACTGCTCGACGCACCCGCGCTGCCCGCACTTGCAGGGCAGACCGTCGGGCACGAGCGTGAGGTGCCCCACCTCCCCCGCGGCGCGGTGCGAGCCACGGCGCAGCGTGCCGTCGAGCAGCAGCCCCGCCGCGACGCCGGTCCCGAGCGCGAGGAACGCGAGGTCGCGCGTGGAGCGGGGTGCGACGGTGTGCGCGGCGCCGAGCACCGCGACGTTGAGGTCGTTCTCGACGCGCACGCGCGCGCCGGCCCCCAGAGCGGCCGCCGCGGCCGCCGCGAGGGGGAACGGGTGCGTGACTCCGACGTTGACCGCGTGCTCGACGGTCCCCGTGACGGGGTCGACGACACCGGGGACCCCGATGCCCGTGCCGACGAGGGCGTCGACCGGGACGCCGTGCGCGTCGACCAGCGCGTGCACGGACGTCGTCACCGCCTCGACGAGGCCGTCCGGGCCGCGGGCCGTGGTGGCGCGGTGCGTGCGCGCGACCCGCCCGTCGGGGTCGAGCAGCACGGCGAGCACCTTGGTGCCGCCGATGTCGACGCCGACGGTCCAGCCGGGCCGGGGCACGTGGGCGGTGGGCACGACAGGGTTCCCCCCCAGGGTCGTGGCGTCCATGACTCAGCCCTTGACCGCCCCGGACACCAACCCTCCGGTCATGCGCCCCTGCACGACGAGGAAGAAGACGACGACCGGGACCGCGACGAGCACGGAGCCCGCCATGAGCGCTCCCCAGTCGGTCGACTTGGTGGCCTGCTGGAACGTGCGCAGCCACACGGGCAGCGTCATGGACTCGGGCCGGGTCATGATGATCAACGCCATCATGAACTCGTTCCACGCCTGCAGGAACGCGAACACGCCGGTCGCCACCAGGCCGGGCGCGAGCAGCGGGAACGTCACCCTCCAGAACGCCCGGGGACGCGAGCACCCGTCGATCATCGCGGCCTCCTCGAGCTCGACGGGCACGCCGTTGACGAAGCCGCGCAACGTCCAGATGGTGAAGGGCAGGACGCCCGCGAGGTACACGACGCCGAGCGCGACCACGGTGTTCAGCAGCCGCCAGGAGTCGACCATCTGGAACACCGAGATCATCATCGCCTCGCCCGGGACCATCTGGATCACCAGGATCGACAGCACGAACGCCGCCCGCCCCCGGAACCGGAAGCGCGTGACGGCCAGCGACGCGAAGAACGCCAGGACCATCGCGGCGACGAGCACGAGGAACGTCACCTGCAGCGAGTTGCCCAGCGCGGGCACGAACGGCGAGCGCTCCTGGCGGAACATCGCGGTGTCGTAGTTGCGCAGCGTCGGCTCGTCCGGCCACAGGTGCAGCTCGGGCCCGATGATGAGGTTGGTCGGCAGGAAGGACGTGTTGACCATCCAGTAGACCGGGAACGCGAAGGCCGCGGCGAGCAGCGCGGCGACCACGCCCCAGCCGACGGACGCGGCCCGGCGGCGGGCCGGGCGGCGGCGGCGGACCACGCCCGCGGCCGGTGGCGCGGGTGCGACGACCGGCACCGTGCCGGCGGGTGCGAGGCTCACAGCTGCTCCTCCTTGACCGTCACACGCACGTAGTACGCGGAGATGGCGAGCATGAGGACGGTGAAGACGACGGCGATGGCGCTCGCGGCCCCGTAGTGGCCCTGGGCCATGCCCATCTCGTAGATGTAGACGCCGAGCGTGCTCGTCTCGGACGTCACGCCACCGATGCCCTGCAGGACGAAGATCTGCGTGAAGACCTTCAGGTCCCAGATCATCGACAGCACGATCAGCACGACGTAGATGGTCCGTACGTACGGGACCTGCACGTCGAGGAACCGCCGCCGGGCGCCGGCACCGTCGAGCTGTGCGGCCTCGAGCACCTCGCCGGGCACCTGCGTGAAGCCCGCGTAGAGCGTGAACGCCACGAACGGGATCGCCCCCCACACGATGACCAGGGCCGCGACCGCGAAGAAGGACAGCGGTGAGATGAGCCATGAGTGACCCATCCAGCTCTCGCCCGTCACCGACGTCAGCAGGTGGTTGACGACGCCGTACTGGGTGTCGAAGATCCAGCCCCACACGAGCATCGCGGCCAGCGGCGGCATCGCCCAGGCCAGCAGCAGCGCGACCGACAGCACGAGGCGCATCACCCGGCCGAGCCGCATGAGCAGCAGGGCCACGAGCGTGCCGACCGTGATGGTCGCGACGACGCACACGAGCATGAAGACGAAGCTGCGGGCCGTGACGGCCCAGAACCGTTCGTCGGTCAGCGTCGCGACGTAGTTGTCGAGGCCCACGAACGGCGCCGGCACGCCGAGCAGCTGGGCGCGCTCGTACTCGTGCACCGACAGCCAGAGCATGCGGACCAGCGGGTAGCCGGTGACGACGACGAGCACGGCCAGGCTGGGGGCCAGCAGCACCCAGGGCAAGAGCCGCGCGGGGGTGAACGCGCGGGTGGCGCGGGGCGGCGGCGCGGCGCCGGGCGGCGCGGGCCGCAGCACGGTGGAGCTCATGGGGGTCCCTCCTGCGGTGACCCGGTCGGGCCCGCACGCGAGGCGCGGACCCGACCGGTGACGCCGGGTCAGCCGTTGAGGATGGACTCGATCTGCGCGTCGAGCTCGGTCGCGATCGTCTCGACGTCACCGCCCTGCGCGATCTGCACGAGGGCGTCCTGGATGACCTTCTGCGCCTCGACGTCGCCCCACTTCGGGGTCGCCGGGGTCAGCTCGGCGTTGGCCGCCGCGGTGGCGGACGCGAGCGTGAACTCGTCGTCCGGCAGGGCCGAGACGAGCGACTTCTTGGCCGGGATCATCGAGTTCTCGGCGAGGATCGTCTGGTACTCGTCGGACAGCAGGATCGTCAGGGCCTTCTTCGCCAGGTCGACGTTCTGCGACTTCGTCGCGACCGCGACGTTCGAGCCGCCGGCGAAGACCTTCGCGGTCTCACCCGCGGTCGCACCGGGCAGCGGGAAGGCGTGCAGGTCGGCACCGAACGTGTCGGCGCACCCGGGCGCCTCGGCGTCGGCCGGGGCCTGGATGGACCACCGGATCCAGTTCGGGGCGGACAGGAACGTCGTCTGCCCGGCGCAGAACGGGACCTGCAGCTCGGACTCGTCGCCGTCCTTGGGCGCGTTGGAGGCGTTGACCATGAGGTCCTGGACCTGCTCGAGGCCCTTGATGCCGCCCTCGGAGGAGAACCCGGCCTCCCACGTGCCGTCGTCGCCGGGCTCGGCGATGAAGCCGCCGTTCTCCCAGACGAACGGCAGCGCGTTGTACCAGTCCTGCCCGGGGAACCAGACCCCGGAGTGGTCGGCGGTCTTCAGCGACTTGGCGGTCTCGACGTACTCCTCGAGCGTCGTGGGCAGCGCCGCCCCGCCCAGGATCTGGTCGCTGTAGAACACGATACGCGAGCCCGCGTAGTACGGGGCCGCGTAGAACGTGTCCTCCCAGGTGCCCGCCTTGACGAAGCCGGGCAGCAGGTCGTCGCCGCCGAGGTCCTCGGCGATGTCGTCCAGCGGTGCGAAGTACCCGGCCGACGTGAACGTCGCGGCCTGCGTGTTGCCGACCTCCACGACGTCGGGCGAGTCGGAGGAGGACAGCGCGGTCGTCAGCTTGTCGACGAGGCCGGTCCAGGACTGCTCCTCGATGGTGAGCGTCGAGCCGGGGTTCTCCTCCTCGAACGTCGTCGTGAGGTACTCGCGCGCCTCGTCGGGGGTGTCGGTCCCGACGAGCCAGACGCGGATCTGCGCACCGTCCGTCCCGCCCGGGCCGGCGTCGGTGCTGCCGTCACCGGTGCCGCCCCCTCCGGAGCACGCCGTGAGCACGAGGGCTGCCGCCAGACCGACGGCGCCGAAACGTAGGATCTTCACGTTGGGGTTCCTCCCGTGTGCGAGGCGATCGTCACCACGACGTCGCCGGTGGGTGGTGCTACCGACCTGCTGGACGGTCGGCTCGAGTCGTCACGTGACCCGAGCCGGCCCCGGCGCTCGGGACCGTCACGTGATCCCGAGCTGACCGGACAGGACGAGCACGGCGGCGCCTGCGAGCGCCGCGTCCTCGTCGAGGGCTGCCATCCGCAACCGCAGGTCGTGCCCGACGACGGGCATCGTCCGGTCGCGGAGAGTGGTGGTCGCCGCGTCCCGCAGGGGTCCGTCGAGCAGCTCCGGGGGGCCGGAGAGCAGGACCTCGGCGAGGTTGAGGGCGCTGACGACGGGTGCGAGCGTGCGGCCCAGCATCCGTCCGACCGACGCCAGCGCGGCGTCGGCGTCCTGCGGGGACAGACCTGCGGTGCGGCGGCGCAGGGCCGGCGCGCTGAGCACGGTCTCGAGGCAGCCGGCGCGCCCGCACGCGCACCGCTGGGGGGTCTCGCCAGGGGTGTCGTCGTCGACGACGGTGACGTGCCCGATCTCGCCGGCGGCGTGCCCGCGCCCGCGCACGAGGGCGCCGTCGACGAGCATGCCCGCGCCGACGCCCTGCCCGACGGTGACGATCATGGCGCTCGCGTCGGCGCCGCCGTACGTGTACTCCCCCAGCGCGCGGGTGTTGGCGTCGTTGGCGACGTGCACGGGGACGCCGAGCGTCGCGGTCAGCCGCGCGGCGAGCGGGACGTCGTACCAGCCCCGGTTGGGCGCCTCGACGACGCGCCCCGCGTCGTCGATGACGCCGGGCGAGGAGATGCCCACGCCGATGACCGGCCTGGCAGCCCCGTCGACGAGCCGGCGGCACAGGTCCTCGACGAGCGTGACCGCGTCGGCGCCGGTCGCGCCGCCGCCGGGGACGTGCGCACGCGTGACGACCTCCCCCACCAGGGTCATGACCGCGCCGTGGACGGTCTCGTCGTCCGTGAGGTCGAGGACGACGACGTGGTGGTCGGCCGAGCGCAGCCCGACGAGGGTGGCGGGCTTGCCGACCTTGCCCTCGGCGCGCACGCCCAGCTCGGCGACGAGCCCTTCGGCGAGCAGCGCGGCGACGAGGTCGGAGACGGTGACGCGTGTCAGGCCCGTGCTGCGCGCGACGTCGGCTCGGGACGACGGCCCCTCGTGGAACAGGTGGCCCAGGACGAGTGAGCGGTTGTGGGCCCGGGCGTGCTCGGGCAGCACCTTGGCGGTCGGTCGCAGCTGGCGCTGCACGGGGCTCGCGGTGCGGCCGGGGGCCGACCTCGTCGTCGGGGGCATGTTTGTTAGTAGACCTTCCTTACTAATCGCGGTCAATGCCCGGACGTGACCGTGATCACATCGTGACCGCGCGTTCACACGCCCGTGCGCCGCGCGTCACGAGGTGGCGACGGCGCCCCCCGCGAGCCAGCCGCGAGCACCCGCGTGCTGCACCGACTCCGTCGCGCAGCGCATGCCCTCCGCCAGTGCGTCGAGCGGGTCCGCCCCGCGCGCGAGCGCCGCCGCCATCGCGCCGTGCAGCACGTCGCCCGCACCGAGCGTGTCGACGACGCCTCCCGCGGGGACGGCGGCCGGCCGCAGCGACGTGCGTGCCGGGCCCCCCTCCCCCGCCGCACGACGCACCCGCACCGGCCCGGGCCCGGCGCTGCGCGCGACGAACCCCGGACCGAACGCCGCGACCGCGTCGAGCAGGCCGTCCACGGGGTCCTCGGCACCGGGGGCGGGCTCCTGCGGCCACCCGGGCACGGCGAAGTCGGCCGAGAGGACGGCGAGGTCGACCGCCGCGAGCAGCTCGGCGGTCGACGGCTTCCAGCTGCCGCCGTCCAGGAGCACCGGGACACCGGCCGCACGGGCCGCGGCGGCGAGCGCGAGCCCGGCCGCGGGGTGGTGCCCGTCCACGAGCAGCGCACCGGCGCCGCGGAGGAGGGCGACGTCGGGCCGGGCGAGGTGCGGCGCGCCCGTGCCGTTGACGGAGACGACGGCACGCTCCCCCGTCGCGCGCGTGACGAGCACGGTCGAGACCGGCAGCACGCCGGCCGCGTCGGGCGCCAGGTCGACGACGTCGACGCCCGCAGCCGCGAGCCCCGCGCGCGCGACGTCGGCGAGCGCGCCCGTGCCGAGCGCGGTCACCAGCGTCGTCGGCACCCCCAGGCCCGCCGCGACGGCCGCCGCGTTGGCCGCGGGGCCACCGAACGTCACGTCCAGGCCGTCGGCGACGACCTTCTCGTCGGGCGCAGGCAGGCGGTCGAGCACCTGCGTCACGTCGAGGGTCGTCAGGCCGCAGCACACGAGACGGTCACGCATGCGGGCATCCTCGCAGCCGACTCCCGGCAGCGCGTCGGCCCCTGCCGCCGCCGCGTCCGTGCGGTTCCCACGACTTCAACGTTTCACCACGCCGCGAGGGGTTCACCACTCGCCCGCCGCGTGGTTGTCTGCGCGGGCAAGCGCTTTCATCCTCGAGAGGCAGGAACATGTCCCCTAGACATCCGGTGGCACGACGCCCGTTCCGCGTCGCGCTCGCCGCCGCTCTCGCGCTCGCCCTCGGCGGCACGCTCGGCCTCGCCACGGCCGTCAGCGCGTCCGCCGCGAGCGTCGACACCAGCGCGTGGTACGTCCTCGTGAACCGCCAGTCCGGCAAGGTCCTCGACGTCGCCGGCACGTCGACCGCCGACGGCGCGGTCCTCCAGCAGTGGTCCCGCAACGACGGGCAGTGGCAGCAGTGGCAGTTCGTCGACTCCGGCTCGGGGTACTACCGGCTCAAGGCCCGGCACTCCGGCAAGGTCGTCGACCTGTGGGGGTGGTCGACGTCCGACGGCGGCGAGTTCCGCCAGTACACCGACCTCAACGGGTACAACCAGCAGTTCAAGCTCGTCGACTCCGCGAGCGGCGCGTACGTCCGGCTGCACAACCGCCACTCCGGCAAGCTGCTGACCGTCACCGACCGCTCCACCGTCGACGGGGCCACGATCACGCAGCTCACCGACAACAACCAGTACAACCAGCAGTGGCAGCTCGTGAAGGTCGGAGCAGGCGCCACCCCCACCGCCCAGCCGACCTCGTCGCCCACGACGTCCCCGCCGTCCGGCGGCTTCGGGTCGTGGCCCTCGGCGTCCGGGCAGCAGAAGGTGTCGTCGACCATCCAGGTGAGCGGCACGCTCGACGGACGCCTCGTGCGGTACTACGGCATCTCCTCGGGCGACCAGGACGAGTCCCAGCCGCCGATCTTCCAGCTCTCCGACGGCGCGGTGCTCAAGAACGTCATCATCGGCACCGGTGCCGGCGACGGCGTGCACTGCACCGGTACCTGCACGCTGGAGAACGTCTGGTGGGAGGACGTCGGCGAGGACGCCGCGACCCTCAAGGGCTCGTCGACCTCGCAGGTCATGACCGTCGACGGCGGCGGCGCGAGGTCCGCGTCGGACAAGGTGTTCCAGCACAACGGGCCGGGCAAGTTCGTCGTCAAGAACTTCCAGGTCTCCGACTTCGGCAAGCTCTACCGCTCGTGCGGCAACTGCTCCAAGCAGTACGCACGCACCGTCGTCATCGAGAACGTGCAGGTCACCGCACCGGGCAAGTCGCTCGTGGGGATCAACTCCAACTACGGCGACAAGGCCACGATCTCGGGCGTGACGATCCTGAACGACTCGTCCCGCAAGATCGTGATCTGCGAGGAGTACCGCGGCGTCACGTCGGGCGAGCCGTCCAAGATCGGCTCCGGCCCGTCCAGCGCCTGCGGCTACAGCAGCTCGAGCATCACGTACCGCTGACGCCCGCACGCACCCGCGGCCGTGCCCGGTCGACGAGCCACCAGCCCGTCGCACCGAGCACGGCCGCGGCCGTCAGCACGGCGGGCCACGGTCCGACCACGTCCGTCGCGACGTGCGAACCGGCGAACACCACCACCCCGACGGCGAGCACGCCGAGCGGACGCCACCACCCGGTCCGCGGGACTGCGACCACCAGGCACCACGCGGCCGTGGCGAGCAGCACGAGGCCGCCCAGCCACCGCACGCCGGTGCCCTGCGCGAGCGCGAAGGCGAGCACGAGGCCGACGGCCGACACCGCTGCGACAGGGATGCGGGACATGCGCCCCACGGTAGCCGCCGTCGTCGGACGTCCCGTGCGGGCAGCACCCCGGCGGCCCTACGGTGGGCGGGAGACCTCGCCAGAACCCCAGGGAGACCCACGTGCCGACGCCGCCCATCGACCCGACGACCACGAGCGCCTGGCAGGCGCTCTCGGAGCACGAGAGCACGCTGCGCCCCGACCTGCGCACCTGGTTCGCCGAGGACCCCGAGCGGGCGCAGCGCCTGACGCTGCAGGTCGCGGACCTGACGGTCGACCTGTCGAAGAACCTCGTGACCGACGAGACGCTCGCCCTGCTGGCGCGCCTCGCCGACGACGTCCACCTCACCGACCGCTTCGAGGCGATGCTGCGCGGGGAGCACATCAACGTCACCGAGGACCGCGCGGTGCTGCACACCGCGCTGCGTCGTCCCGCCGACGCGGAGCCCCCTCTCGTGGTCGACGGTCAGCACGTCGACGACGACGTGCAGGCCGTCCTGGGCGAGGTGGCCGAGTTCGCCGAGAAGGTGCGCTCGGGCGAGTGGACCGGTGTGACCGGCGAGGCCGTGCGCACGGTCGTCAACATCGGCATCGGCGGGTCCGACCTCGGCCCGGTCATGGTCTACGAGGCGCTCGAGCCGTACGTCGCCCCCGAGCTCGAGGTGCGGTTCGTCTCCAACATCGACCCGACCGACCTCGCTCAGAAGACCCAGGACCTCGACCCGACGACGACGCTGTTCATCGTCGCGTCCAAGACCTTCACGACGCTCGAGACGCTGACCAACGCCCGCCTCGCGCGGCAGTGGCTGTGGGACTCCCTGCTCGCCGGCGGGCACATCGCCGACACCGACGAGGCCCGCCGCGACGCCGTCGCGCAGCACTTCGTCGCGGTGTCGACCGCGCTGGACAAGGTCGCCGACTTCGGCATCGACCCGGCCAACGCGTTCGGCTTCTGGGACTGGGTCGGGGGGCGCTACTCGGTCGACTCCGCGATCGGCACGTCCCTGGCGATCGCGATCGGCCCCGACGCGTTCGGTGAGCTGCTCGACGGCTTCCACGCCGTCGACGAGCACGCGCGCACCACGCCCGTCGCGCGCAACGTGCCGTTCCTCATGGGTCTGCTCAACATCTGGTACGTCAACTTCCTGGGGGCGCACACCCACGCCGTGCTGCCCTACGCGCAGCAGCTGCACCGGTTCCCGGCGTACCTGCAGCAGCTGACGATGGAGTCGAACGGCAAGTCGGTGCACTGGGACGGCACGCCCGTCACGACGCAGACCGGCGAGGTGTTCTGGGGCGAGCCCGGCACCAACGGCCAGCACGCGTTCTACCAGCTCATCCACCAGGGCACGCGGCTGGTCCCGGCCGACTTCATCGCCGTCGCCACCCCCGCGTACCCGCTGAGCGACGGCGGCACGGACGTGCACGCGCTGTTCCTGGCCAACTTCTTCGCCCAGACCAAGGCGCTGGCGTTCGGCAAGACCGCCGACGAGGTGCGCGCCGAGGGGACGCCCGAGGAGATCGTGCCGGCACGCGTCTTCTCGGGGAACCGGCCGACGACGTCGATCCTGGCGCCCGCGCTGACCCCGTCGGTCGTCGGCCAGCTCATCGCGCTCTACGAGCACATCACGTTCACGCAGGGCGTCGTGTGGGGCATCGACTCGTTCGACCAGTGGGGCGTCGAGCTCGGCAAGAAGCTCGCGATGGAGATCGCGCCCGCCGTGCAGGGCGACACCGCGGCGCTCGCCGCGCAGGACCCCTCGACGCGCGCGCTCATCGAGAAGTACCTCGAGCTGCGGGGCTGAGACCCTGGACCCGCGGACGGCGCGGCGACCGGTGACGGTGAGCCGCGCGGTCCGCGGGTCGCCGCGCGTCCCGGCCCGTCAGCGGGCCGTGCAGGTGACCGTCCCCGGCGTCGGGCTGCCGGTGCCCTGGAACCCGAGCTCCGTCGACGCACCGGCCCCGAGCGCGCTGTTCCAGGCGGCCGGCGTGAACGTGACGGGCGCGGTGCCCGACACCGTGCTGCTCCATGCGTTCGCGACCCGACCGTCCGGCAGGTCGACGCGCACGGCCCAGCCCGTGACCGGCGAGGGGCCGCTCGTGACCCGCACGGTGGCGACGAACCCGCCCGGCCACTGGCTCGCGACCGTGTAGACGGCCGTGCAGGACGCGCCGCCGGGGGGCGGGGTCGAGGTGGGCGTCGGACCGGGGGTCGACGTGGGCGTCGGGCTCGGGGTCGGGGTCGGCGAGACCGTCGGCGTCGGCGAGACCGTCGGGGTCGCACCGCCGACGAGCGCGAGGGCGCGCTCCGCGGCCGGGAGCCACGTCGCGGCCATGCGTGCGGTGCCCGCGTCGTTCGGGTGCACCCCGTCCGACGTGTCGCGGGCCGGGTCCCAGCCCGTCGCGTGGTCGACGACGAGGACGGGCGACGCGGCCGTCGAGGTCGCCGCGGCCCACCCGGGGACGGCGGCGTTCAACGACGCGGTGCGCGCGGGGCAGTCGGCGCAGGTGGGCGGGGCCACGGGGATGATCTGCGCGGCCACGACGACCACGTGCGGGTCGACCGCACGCAGCTGCCGCACCACCGTCGTCCACGCGTCGAGGATCTGGGCGTTGCTGCGGCCGCTCCACACGTCGTTCGTCGCGAAGTGCATGAGGACGACCTGGGGACGGGTCGCGGCGAACCACGCGGCCGTCTCGCCGGACGCGGTGACGTTCGTGACCAGCGCGCCGCCGTGGCCCTCGTTGTCGCCGTCGTGGGTGATCCCGCAGCCCTGCGCCGGGAGCGTGCCGACCATGTCGACCTGGTACCCGGCGGCGGTCAGGTCGCGGTGCAGCAGGGCGCGCCAGCAGCCGGGCGAGCCGGTGATCGAGTCGCCGAGGGCCATGACGCGCACGGGATCGGCCGCCGCAGCGCCCGGAGCGGTGGCCAGGGCGCCGGCGAGGACGAGCAGGGCGAGGCCGAGCAGCACCGCACCGACGCGGCGCAGCGGGTGGTGGGTCATGCGACCGGCTCCTTCGACGACGGACCCCACGGGCCAGGCCCGCGGCGGGCACCGGTGGCACCCGCCGACGAGCGTGGCGGTGTGCCTCGTGCGACGGGACCGTCGAAGCGTTTCACCGTCCGACCCGCCTGCGCGTGGCAGGCTGGCGTCCAGGACCGGCGCTCGCAGGTCCCGGACGGAGGTGCGCGGTGGCCGAGCCGCAGGGACGGGTGCGCGTCGACGCGTGGACGTGGGCCGTCCGCCTGTTCCCCACCCGGTCCGCCGCCGGCGCGGCGTGCCGCGCGGGCCACGTGCGCGTCAACGGCGAGCGCGCCAAGCCCGCCACCCAGGTGGTCCCCGGTGACGAGGTGCAGGTGCGCGGCGGTGCGCGGGAGCGGCTGGTCGTCGTGCAGCGCCTGCTCGTCAAGCGCGTGTCGGCCGAGGTCGCCCAGGCGTCCTACCTCGACCGCTCCCCCGTCCCGCCGCCGCGCACGCAGGTGGCCGTGGCCGGGCAGCGCGACCGCGGCGCGGGCCGCCCGACCAAGCGTGACCGGCGCGCGATCGAGCAGCTGCGCGGGCACTGAGACGCGGGCACCGGAGCAGCGGCGTCGGGGCGGTGTCGGTGGCGCCCCCTAGGTTCAGCGCATGATCACCTTCGGTCGCGCCACGCTCCTGACCAGCGACCTCGCCGCCGCCGCGGCCTTCTACCGGGACGCGTTCGGGTTCGTCACCTTGTTCGAGGGCCGTTTCGGCGACTTCCCCCTGCTGCACGTCGGGCCGGGCGGGCTGACCGACGCAGGGCTCTGGGTGCGTCCGGCCGGGCCCGGGGACCCGGTCGGGCGGCAGGGTGGCACCGGCCCGTTCCTCGTCCTCTACCTCGGCCCGGAGGATCTGGACGCGACCGTGGAGCGCTGCACGGCGCTGGGTGCGCCCCCGCACCACACCGCTGCGGACGACCAGGGCCGGTACGCCCACGTGCGCGACCTCGACGGCAACGAGATCGTCCTCGCCGCGCTCACGGGTCGCGCCGACCACGTCGCGTACCCGTGACGCCGTGGGACCACCTCCGCGTCGCGGAGGGCCGGACGCGCGGGTGCATGCTGGTCCGGTGACCACGAGCACCGGTCCGCCGCGCACGAGCACGGACGTCGCGACGGGCGACGCCCACGTCGTCGTCGCCTGCCCGCCCGGCCTCGACGTGCGCCGCACGCTCGGCCGGCTGCGGCGAGGCGCGGGTGACCCGACCTGGGACTCGTCCCCCGGCGAGGTGTGGCACGCGACCCGGCGCGGGGACGGGCCCGCGACGCTGCGGCTGCGCCCCGCGGCCGGGGGCGTGCGCGCCGACGCGTGGGGCCCGGCAGCCGAGGAGGTGCTCGCCGACGTCCCCGGCCTGCTGGGGCTGCGCGACGACCCGACGGGGTTCGCCGCGGCGCTGCACCCGGTCGTCGCGCGCGCGCACCGCACGTACGCCGGTCTGCGCCTCGCGCGCGGCGGTGACGTGTGGGCGGCTGTGGTGACGGCGGTGCTGGAGCAGCGGGTCGTCGGCCTCGACGCGATGGCGTCGTGGCGCCGGCTCGTCGTGCGGCACGGCACGCCCGCACCCGGACCCGCGCCCGCGCGCCTGCACGTCGCGCCGCCCCCGCCGGTCTGGGGGTCGCTCCCCGTGTGGGAGTGGCGCGCGGCCGGCGTCGACGCGCAGCGGTCGGACACCGTGCGCCGTGCCGCCGCGGTCGCGCACGCGTTCCGCGCGGACCTCGCACCCGCCGAGCTCGCGCGCCGCCTGCGCACCGTGCCGGGCATCGGCCCGTGGACCGCCGCGGAGGTGACCGCCCGCGCGCTGGGCGACCCCGACGCCGTGCAGGTCGGCGACGCCCACCTGCCGCACCTCGTCGGCTGGGCCCTGACCGGGCGCCGGACCGACGACGCGGGCATGCTGCACCTGCTCGCGCCCTGGCAGGGGCACCGCCAGCGCGTGCTCGTGCTGCTCGCGGCCGCGCACCTCGGGCACCTGCCCGCCTACGGGCCGCGCGGTCGTCGCGCGCTGCCGATGCGCTGAGCCGGCACCGCACCGAGCCTCCGGACGTGCCCCCGCCCTGCCGCCCGGTGATACTTGGCGCTGCGTTGCCCGTCACGACCCAGGAGGACCCATGGCCCACGACCACATCCCGGACACGCCGGACGCCGCGCCGGAGGCCCCCTCGCGCGCCGCGACGGGGGTGCTGTGCCTCCTGCTGTTCGTGGGGTCGTTCGCGCTGCTGACGCTGGGGTTCGACGCCGGGGCGTCGGCCGGTCCGTGGCTCGTCACCGCCGGGATCCTGGCCTTCGGCCTGGCCTTCGCGATCCCGACCACGATCCTGCCGGCGATCGAGGAGCGCAGCGGCCGGTGAGCGCCCTCGCCACGACGCCCACGAGCCTCGTGCTCGTGCGCCACGGCGAGAGCGTCGGCAACGTCGCGGCGTCCCGTGCCGAGCGGGAGGAGGCCCTGGTCGTCGACGTGACGACGCGCGACGCCGACACCCCGCTGTCGGAGCGCGGCGAGGACCAGGCCCGTGCCCTCGGCGCGTGGCTGGCCGGGCTGCCGGCGGACGACCGGCCCGAGGTCGTGTGGTGCTCGCCGTACGTCCGGGCGCAGCAGACGGCGCTCCTCGCGCTGGGCGAGGCGGGGCTGGACGTGCCGGTGCACCTCGACGAGCGCCTGCGCGACCGGGAGCTGGGCATCCTCGACCGGCTGACCTGGCGCGGTGTCCGGGCGCGGCACCCCGAGGAGGCGGAGCGGCGCCGGCACCTCGGCAAGATGTACCACCGCCCGCCCGGGGGCGAGTCGTGGGCCGACGTGGCGCTGCGCCTGCGGGCGGCGCTGGGCGACCTGCAGCGGCGCGAGGCCGGCCGGCGTGTGCTCGTCGTCTCGCACGACGCGGTCGTCATGCTGCTGCGCTACGTGCTGGAGGAGCTCACCGAGGACGAACTCATGACCGTGGTGCGCGAGCGCAGCGTCCGCAACGCCTCGGTCACGCGCCTGGACCGCGTCGACGACGCGTGGCGGCTGGGCCTGTTCGACGACGTGGCGCACCTGGCCGAGCTCGACGCCACGATCACCGAGCACGAGGGGACGGGTGACACCGGTGGCTGACGCGACGTTGACTCCCGCGCTGCTGCGCGAGCACCCGCTCCCGGAGCCGACGGGCGGCAAGGACGCCCGCGGCGGGGTCCTGGTGCTCGGCGGCGCCAGGTCCACCCCCGGAGCGGTGATGCTCGCGGGGCTCGCGGCCCTGCGGGTGGGCGCCGGACGCCTGACCCTGGGCGTGGCCGCCTCGGTGGCCGGGCCGCTGGCCGTCGCGATCCCCGAGGCGGGCGTGATCGGCCTGCCGGAGGGGCCCGGCGGCGCCGTCACCGGGCCCGGCGACGGGCTGGACGCCGAGCTCGAGCGCGCCGACGTGGTCGTGGTGGGCCCGGGCCTCGACGAGCCCGACGGGACGCTCGCGCTGCTGCGCGCGGTCGTCGCCGGGACGGCTGACACGACGCCGCTGGTCCTCGACGCGTTCGCCCTGGGCGTCCTGCGCGACGCGCACGACGTCCGGGACGCCGTGCGCGGCCGCGCGGTGCTCACACCGAACACCGCGGAGGCGGGCCGCCTCCTGGACGACGACCCGGACACCGCGGACGAGGGCCGCGACGACGCCGAGGTGCCGGTCGCCGCGCGCATCGCCGACGAGTACGGCGTGGTCGTCGCGTGCGCGGGGGTCGTCGCGGAGCCCCACGGGCGGCGCTGGCGCGCGTCGACCGGGTACTCCGGGCTCGGCACGTCCGGCAGCGGTGACGTGCTGGCGGGAGCCGTGGGCGGTCTGCTCGCCCGCGGTGCGAGCCCCGAGCAGGCGGCGTGCTTCGGTGTCGAGGCGCACGGCGTGGCCGGCGACCGGCTCGCCGCCGCGGTCGGACCGCACGGCTACCTCGCGCGCGAGCTGCTCGCCGAGCTGCCGCGCGTGCTCGTGGAGCTGCGCGCCCGCTGACCTGCGGCGGCGCACGCCCTGCGCCCGCCCTGCGGACGCACGGGCACCCGGGCGCGCCGTGCCCCACACTTGTCGGGTGGACACACCGCGCATGAACGTCGAGTCGTTCAACCTGGACCACCGCACCGTCGTCGCGCCGTACATCCGGCTCGCGGACCTCAAGGAGCTCCCCCACGGGGACGTCATCTCCAAGTTCGACGTGCGGTTCACGCAGCCGAACGTCGGGCACCTCGAGATGGACGCCGTGCACTCCCTGGAGCACCTGTTCGCGGAGCACTCGCGCAACCACTCCGACCGCGTCCTGGACTTCTCCCCCATGGGGTGCCAGACGGGCTTCTACCTCATGCTCGAGGGCCGCTGGACGCTCGACGAGGTCCAGGACCTCGTCGCCGCGACGCTCACCGACGTCCTCGGGGCGGACGAGGTGCCCGCGGCCAACGAGGTGCAGTGCGGCTGGGGCGCGCACCACACGCTGAGCGGCGCGCAGGACGCGGCGCGGACGTTCCTCGCCGCCCGCGACGGGTGGAGCACGGTGACGGCGTGAGCGCCGACCTGTCCGCCCGGGCGGGCGCGCGCGTCGACGCGGTCGTCGTCACGGCGATGGGCGTCGAGGCCTCCCCGTTCCTGGACCGCGCGACGGCCGTGGGCGACGAGGTCGAGGTCGTCGGCGCCCGTCGGCGCGTCCTCGACCTCGGCGGTCCCCGTGTGCTGCTCGTGACGTGCGGCATCGGCCTGGTCAACGCGGCGACGGCCACGGCCCTGGCGCTGCACGGGTCGGGCGCGCGCGTGGTGCTCAGCGCCGGCTCCGCGGGCGGCATGGGGCTCGACGTGCGGGTCGGCGACGTCGTCGTGGGCGCCACGACCGTCTACGGGGCGGCGGACGCGCGCGTCTTCGGGTACGCGCTCGGGCAGGTCCCGGGCATGCCGGCGCGCTTCGACGCCGACCCCGGGCTGCTGGCCGCCGCCGCGGGCGTGGACGCGGGTGGGCTGACGGTCCGCACCGGCACCCTCCTGTCGAGCGACGTCTTCGTCGACGCCGAGCGCGTCGTCGGCCTGCGCGAGGCGTTCCCCGACGCGCTCGCGTGCGACATGGAGTCGACGGCGCTCGCGCACACCGCGCACCTGGCCGGTGTGCCGTTCCTGTCCGTGCGGGGCATCTCCGACCTGTGCGGGCCGATCGCGGGAGTGGACTTCGGCGCGCACGTCGACGACGCCGCCGAGCGCTCGGCGACGGTCGTCCTGGGCCTGCTCGACACGGTGCTCGCGACCGTCTGACGCGCGCCCCTCTGACTGACGCAGCCCGCGCCCCGGTGGCGCGGGCTGCGGGCTGTGCGGCCACGGCCGATGAGTGCGGTCGTCGCGGCAGGTCGGTACGGCGGACGGAATTGCGTCGACCCGCGCGGGGTTCTCCTCACAGACTCGTCGGGACGCGTCCGCGCCCTCCTCCGGTCCGGCCGGACCGTGCCAGCCGCCCCGACCGCGGGGCCAGAAGCGACAGGCGACCTCACGTGACCGACCAGAGCGCCCCGCCCACGACCGTGGCGGACCCCACCACCGTCGTCCCCGACGCACCGACGGCGATGTCGGCGCGCGACCGCCTGGCGGTCGTGCTCCTGCTCGTCTCGACGTTCGTCGTCATCCTCAACGAGACGATCATGGGCGTCGCGCTCCCGCGCCTCATGGACGACCTCGCGATCACCGCGGGGACAGCGCAGTGGCTGACCACCGCCTTCCTGCTGACGATGGCCGTGGTCATCCCCGTCACCGGGTTCTTCCTGCAGCGGACCACGACCCGTGCGGCGTTCCTCACCTCCATGGGGCTGTTCTCGCTCGGCACGCTGGTGTGCGCGCTGTCCCCCGGCTTCGAGGTGCTGCTCGTCGGCCGCGTCGTGCAGGCCACCGGCACCGCGGTGATGCTGCCGCTGCTCATGACGACGGTCATGACCGTGACCCCGCCCGCCTCCCGCGGGCGCACCATGGGCAACATCTCGATCGTCATCTCGGTGGCCCCCGCGCTGGGCCCGACGATCTCCGGGCTCATCCTGTCGGTGCTCGACTGGCGCTGGATGTTCGGCCTGGTGCTGCCGGTCGCGCTCGGCGCCCTGGCGCTCGGCGCCGCACGGCTGCCGAACGTGACCGAGCCGCGGTGGGCCCGGGTCGACGTGCCCTCGGTGCTGCTGTCAGCCGTCGCGTTCGGCGGGCTCGTGCTCGGCATGTCCCGCATCGGCGAGGTCGTCCAGGGCGGTGTGCAGCCCGTGACCGTCGGGGCCCTGGTCGGCGGCGCGGCGGCCCTCACGCTCTTCGTCGCCCGGCAGCTGGCGCTGCAGCGCACCGACGACGCGCTGCTGGACCTGCGCACGTTCCGCTCGCGCACGTTCGCCGTGGGCGTCGGCCTCATGGCCGTCATGATGATGTCGCTCTTCGGCGTCATCATCCTGCTGCCGATCTACGCGCAGGACGTCCTCGGCGTCGACACGCTGCGCACCGGGCTGATGCTGCTGCCCGGCGGCCTGCTCATGGGCCTGCTCGCGCCCCTCGTCGGGCGCGCGTACGACCGGGTCGGCCCACGTCCGCTGCTCGTGCCCGGCACGGTGCTCGTCAGCCTGTCGGCATGGGGCATGGCCCTGCTGCTGGGCGTCGGCAGCCCGCAGTGGCTGCTCGTCGCGGGGCACGTGACGATGTCGGCAGGGCTGGCGCTCGTCTTCACGCCGCTGTTCACGTCCGCGCTGGGGTCGGTCCCGCCGCACCGGTACTCCCACGGCTCGGCCGTGATCGGCACGGTGCAGCAGGTCGCCGGTGCCGCCGGGACGGCGCTGTTCATCACGATCCTGTCCGCGACGATGGCCGGGCTCGCGGCCGACGGCGCCTCGCCGGTCGTCGCCACCGCGGGCGGGGTGCGCGCCGCGTTCCTCGTCGGTGCGTTCCTCACGCTGCCGGCCATCGTGGCTGCGTTCGCGGTCCGGCCCGCCCCGGCGGGCGCGGTGGTGCCCGCCGGCCACTGACGGCCGGCAGGCAGCCCCTCAGGCGTCCGGCCGCTCGGAGGTGTCCCGCGCGAGGTGCGTGACCGCGTCCAGCACGGCCGCGTGCATCCGGGGGTCGTCCAGGGGGCGAAAGTGCCCGTCGAGCGGCAGCCGGACGTTGACCGCGCCCGGGAGCTCGCTGCCGCCCGGCACGTGCGGGTCGAAGCGCGCGTAGACCGACCAGATCCGCGCGTGCGTCGCCACGTCCCGCGCGAGCGCGAGCACGTGCGGGTCCACCGGTGACAGGGCACGGACCGGCCGCGCCGGGAACCACCGGGCGTACGTCGACCCCGCGAACGGGGTGTTGACCGCGACGAGGCCCGCCACGCGTGCCCCCGCGTCCGGGTCGGCCAGGACGAGCTTGCCGATCAGCCCGCCCTTCGAGTGCGCGACGAGGACGACGCGGTCGAGGTCCAGCACGCCCAGCCGGTCCGCCACGTGCCCCGCGGAGTCCTCGAGCGTGCCGAGGTTGAACCCCAGCGCGGGTACGGCGTGCACGGGGTGACCGGCGGCGTGCAGCGCGCGTGCCAGCCCGCCCATCACGGGCCACGTCTCGTAGACGCCCGGCACCAGCACCACGGGCGCCCGGTCCCCCGACGCCAGGCCGTCCGGCGCCGGCGGGCGCAGCGTCGCGGCGGCCTGCGCCCCGACGATCCACGTGTAGTCCCGCCCCCAGGCGACACCCTGCCGCACCAGCCGCCGCACGGCTCCACCCGCCCGCGCACCCCCGGACGCGGTCATCGCGCCACGTGCTCCAGCACCAGGTCGCCCACCTCGCGTCCGTGGTCGTACATCGCGGCGTGCGCCGCGCCGGCGACCGTGACGGCCCGGCCGCGGGGCGCGGCGGCCGCGAGCAGCTCCGCCCAGGGGTTCGGCGCGACGCGGTCGTGCTCGCCCCGGACGAGAAGCACGGGCACGTCGACCTGCCGCAGCCGGTCCTCGAGGGGATGGCGCATCATGTGCCGCAGCTCCCGGACGAACCAGCGCGGGCCGCACTCGACGTAGGCCCGCAGCAGCAGGGCGCGCAGCCGGTGCGACTCGAACGCCGTGCTCCGGGTCAGGTGCAGCATCTGCCGCGTAGCGGTGCGCGCACGCTCCTCGACCGTGGGCCCGACCAGCACGAGGTGCGACCCGATGCCCGGGGAGACGGCGAGCACCTCGGTGACGACCTGCGCCCCCATCGAGTGCCCGAGGAACGTCGCCCCCTGCACCCCGGCGTGCTCGACCCACCGCGTGACGAGCCGGGCGAGGTCCTCCATCCCCAGTCCCTCACGCGGCCGCGGCACGCGCGCGAACCCCGGCAGGTCGAGCAGGTGGACGGTGCCGGCGGACGCGAGCCGCCGCGCGAGCCTCCCGAAGGTCGCCGACGACGAGCCGAGCCCGTGGACCAGCACGAAGTCGCGGTGGTCCCGCTCCGGGCGGTCGTGCGCGGCGGCGTCCCGGACGGTCGACACCCGCAGGGCGAGTCCCCCGATCCGCAAGCGGTCGACCTGGACGTGCATCCCCGTGGGTGCAGGTCGCTCGCGGACCAGCAGCGTCATGTGTCCTCCTGTGCGCCGGCCCCCGGCGGGCCGCGCCGCCGAATCGTCCCACGGTGCTCCGCGACCCGCAGGTCCGGACGACCGGGGACGTGCGGCACAGCCCTCTCAGCCCGCCGGCAGCTCCAGCACGGCACGCGCCCCACCCGCCGGGGCGTCCTCGATGCGGACGTCGCCGCCGAGCTCGCGGGCGACCTCCC
The DNA here is from genome assembly GCF_024508275.1 of Cellulomonas wangsupingiae. Lineage (NCBI taxonomy): Bacteria > Bacillati > Actinomycetota > Actinomycetes > Micrococcales > Cellulomonadaceae > Cellulomonas > Cellulomonas wangsupingiae. Next base: position 1,405,204 of record NZ_CP101989.1, on the reverse strand, counting down.
GCGCGATCGCGAGGCCGAGGCCCGCCCCGCCGGAGTCCCGCTCGCGCGCGTCGTCCAGGCGGACGAACCGCTCGAAGACCCGTTCGCGGTCGCCGACCGCGACCCCGGCGCCGTCGTCGTCGACCACGACCCGTGCACCGCGCGGGCCCCCCTGGACCCGCACCCGGACGTCGTGCCGGGCGTGCCGCACGGCGTTCTCGACGAGGTTCCGCACCGCGCGACCGGCGCCGTCCGCCGTGCCGATGGCGGTCGCGTCGCCGGCGACGTCCACGCGGACGCCCCGCTCGCGCGCGGCGGGCACCACCGACGCGACCGCGTCCGCGGCGACGGCACCGAGGTCGACGGGCCCGCGCTCGGCCTGCGAGGCCCCCACGCGGGCGAGCACCAGCAGGTCGTCCACGAGCGTCTGCATGCGGGCGACCTGCGGCTCCAGGTCCGCGACCAGGTCGGCCACCGGGTACGCCTCGGGGTGCGCGGCGGCGACCTCGACGGCGGCGCGGGCCGCGGCCACCGGCGAGCGCAGCTCGTGCGCGGCGTCCGCGACGAAGGCCCGCTGCCGGGCGGCCGCGACCTCCAGCCGGTCGAGCATGGCGTTGAGGGTGCGGGCCAGCGCCCCCAGCTCGTCGTCGGCGGCCGGCACGGGCAGCGAGCCGGGCCCGCCCGTCGACGCGACCCGGTCCGCCGCCGCGCGCAGCTGCTCGACGGGCGCCAGCGCACGACCCAGCACCGTCCACAGCACCAGGCCGAAGCCGGCGGTCAGGACCGGGACGATGACCAGCAGCGCGACCTGCAGCGCCCGCAGCACCCCCTGCACGTCGGTCGCGGGCACCGTCGTCACGAGGGTCGCCGGCTCCCCGCGGTAGACGACCGCGCGCACGGCCGCACGCGCGACGTCGTCGTACGCGCCGGCGTCGGTGCCGACGACCAGCACGTCGGTGCCCGCCCGCGTGCGCCACCCGGCGAGGGTCGCGGCGTCGACGACCGGCAGCGTGCGGCTGGCCGTGGTGGACGTGGCGATCACGCCGCCGGCGTCGTCGAGCAGCTGGGCGATCTCCCCGGGCTGGGCGACGGGGAGGGCGCCGGGGACCCGGTCGTCGGCGACGAGCGCGGCGAGGGTGTCCGAGCGCTCGCGCACGACGTCGTCGAGCGCCGCGGTGCGCGCGGCACCGAGGGCCACGGAGAGGGCGACCGCACCGGCCACGAGCACGACGGCCACGGCGACGGTCGCGACCAGCGTCAGGCGCGCGCGCAGCGACAGCCCGCGGCGGTGTGGTGGGCGCGCGTCGGCGGTCACGCGTCGCCCACCCGGTAGCCCGCGCCGCGCACCGTGGTGACGGCCGCGCGCCCGAGCTTGCGCCGCAGGTAGCCGACGTACACCTCGACGACGTTCGGGTCCTCCCCGCCGGTGTCGAAGACGTGGTCGAGCAGCTCGATCTTGCCGACGACCCGGTCACCGTGACGCAGCAGGTACTCCAGCAGGGCCGTCTCCCGCGCCGTCAGGTCGACGACGTGGCCGTCCCGCGTGACCTGCCGCGACGCCGGGTCGAGCGTCAGCGTCCCCGCGCGCAGCACCGCGGGACGCGGCGCGACGGGCCGACGCACCAGGGCCCGCAGGCGCGCGACGAGCACGACGAAGGAGAAGGGCTTCGTCAGGTAGTCGTCGGCGCCCACGTCGAGCCCGTCGGCGACGTCGTGCTCGCCGTCCTTGGCGGACAGCATGAGCACGGGCGTCCAGACGTCGTGCGCCCGCAGCGCCGTCACGACGTCGTACCCGTTGCGCCGCGGCAGCATGACGTCGACCACCAGGACGTCGTACTCCCCGTCGACCGCCATCGCCAGGCCCGTCTCGCCGTCGTGCGCGGCGTCGACCGCGAACCCCTCGGCCGTCAGGCCCCGGCGCAGCGCGCGCACGAGACCGACCTCGTCGTCGACCAGGAGCACGCGCACCCCGGCAGCATCCCACCGCCCGCCACCGCGGGCCGCGCCGCGGCGGCCCGGCACTCTCAGGGTCCGCTCAGGCGCCGACGTGCACGGTGGGGGCATGGACACCACCACCGTCTCCACCACCGGGCCGCGCAGGCGCGCCTGGGCCGTGCCCGCCGTCGCCGCGGTGGCCGTCGCCGCCGCGTTCGCGGCACCCCCGCTGCTCGCGTCGGCGGACACCGCCGGGCTGCCCGAGGTGACGCCGGCCGAGGTGCTGACGCGCGTCGCGCAGGCCGAGCCGCAGCCGCTGTCCGGCACCGTCGTGCACACCGCGCGCCTCGGCCTGCCGGACCTGTCGCTGACGGCGATGGGCGGCGCGGACCCGGTGAGCCTGCTCGGCGGGTCGACGACGCTGCGCGTGTGGACCGACGGCGAGCAGCGCTCGCGCGTGTCCCTGCTGGGCGACGCGTCGGAGTACTCGGTCGTGGCCGACGGCACGCAGGCCTGGACCTACTCGTCGTCGGACGACGAGGTCGTGCACTACGCGCTGTCCCCGCAGGACGCGGCGCGCGCGCAGGAGCTGCGGGCGACCGCGACGCCGCCGGCCGACCTGCCGACCCCCGACGAGCTGGGCCGCGAGGCGCTGGAGCGCGCGCAGGAGCACGCCACGGTCGGCGTCGACGCCGCCACGACCGTCGCAGGGCGCGACGCCTACCAGGTCGTGGTGACGCCGCGGAGCACGACGACGCTCGTCGGGCGCATCGTGGTCGCCGTCGACGCCCAGACGTGGACCCCGCTGCGCGTCCAGGTGTGGAGCAGCGACGACGCCGCGACGCCGGCGCTCGAGCTCGGCTTCACCGACGTGACGTTCGCGGCGCCGGACGACGCCGTCCTGACGTTCGCGGCACCGCCGGGCGCGAGCGTGCGCGAGGTGGCCGTGCCTCTGCCCGACGACGCGAGCCTCGCCCAGGCCGTCCCCGACGGCCTGCCCGCGGACCCGTCCGGCACGCCCGTGCCCGAGGGTGTGAGCGTCACCGGCACCGGCTGGGACACCGTCGTCGAGCTCACCGACGTCGACGTCGCCGCGCTGGTCGCGGGTGACCCCGCCGCGGTGGCCGAGCTGCCGCAGGCCGACAAGGAGCTCGGGTCCGAGGGCGCGCAGGAGCTGTACGAGCAGTTCGCCGGCGAGGGCGACGGGCCGCCCGTCGACCTCGACACGACGGCGCTGTACGACCAGCTGACGACGCCCGTCGAGGGCGGGCGCGCACTGTCCTCGTCCCTGCTGTCGGTCCTGGTCCTCGACGACGGGCGCGTGCTCGTCGGTGCGGTGCCGGTCGACACGCTGCGCGCGGCGGCGGACGCGTGACGACGCCGCCGGGGGCGACCGCGACGGCGGTCGCCCCCGCAGCGGCGCCCACCGAGGCGCACGCTGGTGCCGTGAGCGACGACGCGATCCGCACCCGCGGCCTGACCAAGCGCTTCCGCACCGGACAGGTGGCGGTCGACGGCATCGACCTCGCGGTGCCGCGCGGCGCGGTCTACGGGTTCCTCGGCCCCAACGGGTCGGGCAAGACCACCACGATCCGCATGCTCCTGGGGCTGGTGGCGCCGACCGCCGGGCAGGTGCACCTGCTGGGCGAGCCCATGCCGCAGGCGGCGGCGCGCGTGCTGCCGCGCGTCGGTGCGCTGGTCGAGGGTCCGGCGTTCCAGCCGTACCTGTCCGGGCGGGCCAACCTCGTGCGGCTCGACGCGGTCGACGCGTCGGCCGACCCCCGCACGTCGCGGGCCCGCATCGACGGGGCGCTCGACCGGGTGGGCCTCGGCGCGGCGGCCGACAAGCGCTACCGGCAGTACTCGCTGGGCATGAAGCAGCGGCTGGGCCTGGCGGCGGCGCTGCTGCGTCCGCGGGACCTGCTGGTCCTGGACGAGCCGACCAACGGCCTGGACCCCCAGGGCACGCGGGAGGTGCGCCACCTCGTGCGCGAGCTGTCCGACGCGGGCACCACCGTGCTGGTGTCCTCGCACCTGCTGGCGGAGATCGAGCAGGTCTGCACCCACGTCGGGATCATGGGGCACGGCCGGCTGCTGCTGCAGGGCACGCGTGCCGAGCTCACCGCGCGCCGCGGCGCGCGCGTGGTCCTGCGCGTGCCCGCGGCGGACGCGGACGCGGCGGTCGCCGAGCTGCGCCGCCTCGGCCTGACCGACGCCGCCGGCGAGCGGCCGGCGGCGGACGGCACGGTCACGGTGACCGCGGCCCTCGCGGACGACGACGGGACGCAGGTCGACGGCGCCGGGGCGCCGGACGGCGGCGCGCACGGCGCCGGGCCCCGACCCCAGGACGTCGCCGCGGCCCTCGTGCGGGCGGGCGTCGGCCTGCTCGCCCTCGACGTGCGCCGCCCGTCGCTCGAGCAGGTCTTCGTCGAGCTCACCGGGGAGGGCTTCGATGTCGCTCGCTGACACCGCGCCGGTCGACGCCGGCGCCGCGCCGGTCCGCCACCGCGGGGCCCTGGGGCGCCTGGTGCGCTCCGAGCTCGCGCTCGTGCTGGGCCGTCGCCGCAACCTCGTGCTGCTCGTGGGCCTGGCGCTCGTGCCCGTGCTGCTCGGCGTCGTGCTGTTCCTCGCGCAGGACTCGGGCCTGGACGGCCAGGGACCACCGTTCGTCGCGAGGGTCACGGGCAACGGCCTGTTCCTCGTCGTGGCGGCGCTGTTCCTGTGCACACCGTTCCTCCTGCCGCTGACCATCGGCATCGCGTCCGGCGACGCCCTGGCGGGCGAGGCGTCGGCCGGCACGCTGCGCTACCTGCTGGCCGTGCCCGTCGCGCGTGGCCGCCTGCTCGCCGTCAAGGCGCTCGGCGCGCTGGCGTTCGCGGCCGCCGCCGTGCTCGCGATCGCCGTGGTGGGCCTGGTCACCGGGGCCGTGCTGTTCGGCGTCGGTGACCTCACGCTGCTGTCGGGCACCACCGTGCCGCTCACCGACGGCGTGCTGCGGGTGGCGGGGGTCGTCGCGTACGTCGGCCTGTCGATGACGGGGCTGGTGGCGGTCGGGCTCTTCTTCTCGACGCTCACGGAGGTCCCGGTCGGTGCGATGGCCGCCACGGTCGTCGTGGCCGTCGTCTCCAGCGTGCTGGACCAGCTCCCGCAGCTGGAGGCCATCCACCCCGCGCTCCTGACCCACCACTGGTTCGACTTCGCGGAGATGCTGCGCGTCGTGCCGTCGACGGACGTCCTCGCCCAGGGCCTCGCGGTGCAGGCCGCCTGGGTCGCCGTGTTCGGTGCCCTCGCCTGGGCGCGGTTCACGACGGCGGACGTCACCTCCTGACGCCTCCCACGCGGACCCGCGCCGCCGGTGCCAGACTCGGACGGTGAGCGTGTACGGCACGGAGCAGGTCGCCGGTCCCGAGGGCCTGACCTACGCCGCGCTGCTCGTGCGGGCGCCCCGCGAGGACGTCCTGGGCGTCCTGGCACGCGAGCGGTTCTCGGGGTGGGTCGGCCCGTCGGAGGGCGGCTGGGTGACCGCCGTCCCGGACCGGCCGCGCGGCCACGTCGCCGCGCGCCGTCGCCGCGCCGGTGACGTCGCGGCGGTCGTCGCGGCGGCGCTGCACGTGAGCGTCGTCGCGGTGCTGGTGCAGCGCGACGAGCTGCTGCGGCTGTGGGGCTACGACGGCACCACGCAGGTCGTGGACTACGTGTCCGACGCGCACGTGGCCCACCCCGACGACGACGAGGCGTACGGGGTGCTCGGCCTCGAGGACGCCCCGGGGCTCGCGGCGCTGACCGGGCACCCCGAGGCGGCCGACGAGCTGACCGAGCTGCTGGGCGAGGAGCTGACGGACTCGGAGTCGGAGTCGGAGCGTCTCGTGGCGCTGTGCCGGCTCGTCGGGTGGCCGCCGTGGCTCGTCGCCGTCGACTCCCTGCCGCGGCGCGTGCCCACCGGGCCCGACGCCCACGCCTTCACGCGCCTGCGGGCGGGACGCACGGGTGTCGCAGGGCTGCTCGCCGCGCGGGCCGCCGCGGTCGTGCGCCGCGACACGTAGCCGACCGTCGCGTCACAGGATCCGCGGGGAGTCGGGGACGAGCCGACGCTGCAGCACGCCACCGAGCGCGAGGCCGGCCAGCACCCCGAGGCTGATCGCGACCATCGAGACCCCGGTCGTGACGATCGTCGTGAAGGCGTGCTCGGCCGAGCGCCCCAGCACCGACGTGACGCCGACGAGCCCCAGCGCACCGGGGACGAGCACCCAGAACCCCGGCAGGAACGTCACGAGGAACGGCGGCGCCCCCCGCCGCGTCGCCGCGAGCATGGCGACGGGGGTCATCGCCAGCGCCCCGACGAACGACGAGACCACGGCGCCGAGCAGCACGCCGCCGACCACCTGGCCCGCGTACGCCACCACGAGCACGAGCGCGATCCACGGCAGGGAGCCGCGGTGCGCGTCGTTGTTGAGCACGACACCGACGGCGTAGACCCCCACCCCCACCCACGGGCCGAGCCATCCGAGCGCCTGCCCCACGCCCTCGGTCCCGACCTCCGACGCGGGCACCCCCACGAGCCCGGCCGCGGCCGTGATGCCGAGCGCGAGCAGGACGAGCTGCATGACGCCGGCGGCCAGGCGCGACGAGCCGGCGATCATCTGACGGGTCGCGAGGTCGATGACGCCCGTGGTCAGCAGCGCCCCGGGCAGGAACGTCACGAGCGGCGCCACGAGCGGGGCGAGCAACCCCACCGGCCAGCCGGTCCGCACCAGGAGGAACACGGGCACCGCGACGGCGAACGCGCACACCGCCACCAGCAGGCCCCGGTACATGTCGGGGACCCGCCGCGTGAGGTGCAGCAGCAGGGCGACCGCACCCCCGAGGGCGGAGGCGACCAGGACGTCGAGCCAGCCACCGCCGAGCACGAGCGAGAGCCCCGCGGCGATGGCGACGTAGCCGGCGGCCCGGCGCACGGGCGTCGACGCGGGCTCCGAGCGCACGATCGCGGTGAGCGTCGCCAGCCCGTCCGCGGGGCGCACGTCGCCCCGCGAGGCGTCCGACGCGAGGTCGAGGACGTCCGCGACCTGGTCGAGGCGCAGCGAGCGCGTGCCGGCCGTCGACACCGCGGTCTGCACGGTGTCGTGCTGCGGCACCGACACGATCAGGGCGGTCGGGAAGGTCACGACCGCGGCGTCCGGCAGCCCGTTGACCGCCGCGACCCGCTGCAGCGTCGCGTTGACCTGCACGATCGGGGCACCGGCGTCGATCATGGCCTCACCGAGCCGGGTGAGGAACCTGACGGTCGCATCCCCACGGGCGGTGAGCGGGTCGGCGTCGTCGTCCGGTGTCGGCGTCAGCACGACCGTCGCGTCGGCGGCGTCCGCCGCGACGGTCGCGTCCCCCGGGAGCGGGAGCACCCGCGTCGGGGTCTCGTCGCGACCGACCGCGCCGCCCACCGGTGACGTGCCGGCACCCGGCCCGGACGGGGTGGCGCCACCGCGGCGCCACCACCACCACAGCCAGGCCGCCGCCAGCACCAGCACGACCGCCGCGGTGGCCACGACCGCCCACGGCACGTCGGACTCCACGACCGCGGGCTGCGACGGCCAGGTCGGCACCTGCACGGTCGACGTGGCCGTGGGACCGGGCGTGGGCTCGAGCGTCGTGGCGCTCGGGCTCGGCTCCGGGCTGGGCGTCGGTGTGGCCTCGGCCGTCGGCTGCACCGTGGCCGACGTCGGGACCGGGGACGGCGGGTCGGCAGTGGCGCTGGGGGCGGGGGCGTCGGTCGGCTCGGGCGACGGCGTCACCTCCGGGCCGCTCGGCTCGGCAGTGGGCACCTCCTGCGGCGCGGGCGTCACGACGGGGTCCGGCGCGGTCCCCCGCCACCCCACGGACCACACCGGCATCACGGCTCGACCTCGAACGCGGTCAGCCCCTGCGAGGGCTCGGCGACGACGTCGACGCCCGTCACGCGCGCGTGCCGCGGACCGTCGGCGAGGTGGGCGAGCATCGCGTCGACCTGCGTCTGCTCACCCTCGACGACCACCTCGACGGCGCCGTCGAGGCGGTTGCGCACCCAGCCCGCGACCCCCGTCCGGTCCGCCTCCTGCGCGCACCACCACCGGAACCCGACGCCCTGGACGACGCCGCGCACGACCACCCGTCGACGGACCACCCCACGCTGCACGCGCACCTCCTTCGTCCGGCAGGCTATCGACGCGGCGCCGCCCCCGCCGGGCGTGGCGTCGCGCCTGTGCCGGTGCCAGGTGGAGACGCACGGCAGGATGGGGGGGTGACCATCACCTCGGAACCCCCCCGGCGGCTGCGCTCTGCGCTGTTCGTCGACTTCGACAACGTGTACATCGGCCTGGCGCGCCTCGACCCGGCGGCTGCAGAGGCGTTCGCGACCGACCCCGGCCACTGGCTGTCCGAGCTGGGCCAGGGGTCCGACGTCGACGGCGACCTCACGCGCCGGTTCCTGGTCCGGGCCTGCTACCTCAACCCGTCGGTGTACTCCCGCTTCCGGCCGAACTTCACGCGCGCCGGCTTCCAGGTCGTCGACTGCCCCTCGCTGACCCAGCAGGGCAAGTCCAGCGCCGACATCAACCTGGTCCTCGACGCCGTCGACGCGCTCGCCGCGACCACGCGCTACGACGAGTTCGTCATCGTGTCCGCGGACGCGGACTTCACGCCCCTCGCGCAGCGGTGCCGCGCCGACGACCGCCGCGTCACGATCATCACCGCCTCGCCGGCCGCGTCCGCCTACCGCTCCGTGGCCGACACGGTCATCGGCGCGGACGCGCTCGCGGACCTCGTGACGCAGACGGCGTCCACGCTCGACGCCGAGCCGACCGTCGAGCCGGACGCCGCCGCACCCGTCGACGCCGCACCCGAGGCGGCGGCCCCCGAGGCCGCCGCCCCCACGACGCAGCGCGGCTCGCGGCGTGCGACCCGACCGGCCACGGCGTCCAAGGAGGCCCCGGTCGAGGAGGCCCCCGTCGAGGAGGCGCCGCCGGCTGCGGCCGCACCGGCGCGCGCGACGTCCCGGGCGCGCGTCGCCGACCGCGTCGTCGACGAGGCCGAGGCCCGTGCACGCCGCGCCGTGCGCCGTGCCGTGCGCACCGCCGACGCACCCCTGCCGCTCGGCGCCGCGGCGCAGGTCGCCCAGACGGCCGACCCCTCGCTCGCGGCCTCGCAGTGGGCCGGCACCGGCGGTTTCACGGCGTGGCTCTCGCGCGCGCTGCCCGACCTCGACGTGTCGACCCGCCCGCCGGGGCACGTGTGGGACCCGCAGCGCTTCGGCGAGGCGGACCTGCCGGGCGCCGTGGCGGACACGGCACCCAACCAGCTGCAGCGTCAGGTCATCGCCGTGACGGACACCCCCGGACTGAGCCAGGCCCAGTACCGGGTGCTGCTCCAGACCCTGGCCTCCGACGTGGCCGCCCACCCGTTCGACCGCGTCGCGACGTCCCGGCGCGTGCACGAGGCGTGCCAGCAGTCGGGGGCGAAGGTGGGGCGCTCCACCGTCAACTTCGTGATCTCGGGGGTGCTGTACACCGGGCTGTCGCTGGACACGAAGCCCACGCCCGAGCAGGTCGCGCGGGGTTGGGCCGACAACGTGATCGGCCTGTGCCGCGGCGCCCGCATGGAGCTGACCAACGGCGACGCCGCGGCGATCCGCGCGTGGGTCGGCGGCGGGCTGGCAGGCTGACGGACCCCTGACGTGAGCCGGCCCGGTCGCCACGAGGCGACCGGGCCGGACGGGTGGACGACGCCGGTGCGTCAGGCGGCGTACGCGGCGGTGGGCGACGCCGGTGCGAGCGCGGCCGGGCCGCGGTACGTGCTGGAGCCGAGCCACAGGATCCACGTGAACACCACCGGCAGCAGGACGAGCCCGACAGTGAACCCGGCCTCGTGCCCGAACGACTTGGACAGGTCGTTCATGATGATGATCGCCGCGACGACGTTCACACCGGGGACCAGCAGCAGCACGATCCACCACAGCGGTCGGCCGACGACCTCGAGCAGCACGATGAGGTTGTAGATCGGCACGAAGGCGGCCCAGCCGGGCTTGCCCGCCTTGGTGAACACACCCATGAGGCCGAGGGACCCGACGACGTAGCCGACGAGGCCGGCGATCAGGGCGAAGACGAGCAGGCCGCCGGCCGCCGCGGCTGCCTCGGCGTCGGTGATCGGGACAGCGAGAAGAGTGGACATGAGCGCGAACACTAGCGATCGCGCGGACTCCGCGTGTCCGGTTCGGGACGTTGGTCCCGCGTGTCGTCGGCGGTTCGCCCGGACGGCGCATCATGCGCCGGCCGCGCGAGGAACTGGCTGACCGACGCGGCGAGCCGGTAGGGCCGCTGGACGGGCAGCATGTGCCCTGCACCGGGCACGACCTGGAGACGTCCGTCGGGGACCGAGCGGGCGACGAGCCGGGAGTGCTCGGGCCGGACGACGTCGCGCTCCCCCACGACGACCAGCGTCCGGGCCCGCACCCGCGCCAGGTCGGCGGGGTCCAGGTGCGGGTCGTCGGCCATCAGGGCGAGCCGCTCGGTCCGGCCCCGCAGGGGTGGCACGACGCGGGCGACGGCGCGGTGGACGGCGTACGCGGCTCGCACGCGGGCCAGGACCCCGGCGGTCAGGCCGGCCGGGTCCAGGTTGGCACCGACGACCACGAGCCGGTCCACGCGGCCGGGATGACGGGCGGCGAGCTCGAGGGCGACGTTCCCGCCGTCCGAGAACCCGAGCACGTCGGCGCGGGCCAGGCCGAGCAGGTCCAGCACCTCCACCACGTCCTGCGCCATCGTCGCGATCCGCAGCGGCCCGTCGCCGCGCGGGCTGCGGCCGTGACCGCGCGAGTCGACGCCGACGAGCAGGTGCCCGGCGGCGAGCGTCGGGACCATGCGGTCGAAGACGTGGTGGTCCTCGCCGTTGCCGTGCAGCAGCACGAGCGGTCGGCCGGCCCCGCGCGTGACGACCCACAGCGGCCCGACCTGCGCACCCGGTGCGGGCAGGCGGGGCGGCCCCGCGTCGGTGGTCACACGCCGACCCTAGGCGTCCGGGGCGGCGCGCGGGGAGCCACGACCGACGTCGCAGGCCGGGCCGTGTATCCGTGACGCAGCTCACACCTCCTCCCTGCAGGGGCCGCGGGAGCCCCGGGGCGACGAGGACGGGCGGGCCACGGTCATGGGGCGACTCGCAGGCGAGGACGAGGTCGTCGACGCGCTCGTCGTCGGCTCGGGGTTCGGCGCCTCGGTCGCGGCGTACCGCCTGGCGGCCGCGGGGCGTTCGGTCGTCGTCATGGAACGCGGCCGGGCGTACGCGCCGGGCGACTTCGCCCGCTCCCCCGCGCAGATGGGCCGGAACTTCTGGGACCCCAGCGAGCACCTGTACGGCCTGTTCGACGCGTGGACGTTCCGGGGTCTCGAAGGTCTCGTGTCGAGCGGGCTCGGCGGTGGCTCGCTCATCTACGCCAACGTCCTGCTGCGCAAGGACGAGCGCTGGTTCGTGCACGAGTCGCCCCTGCCCGGCGGCGGCTACGAGCACTGGCCGCTGTCGCGCGCGGACCTCGACCCGCACTACGACGCGGTCGAGCGGATGCTGGCGGCCACGCCGTACCCCTACCAGGACACCCCCAAGACGCAGGCGGTCGAGCGGGCCGCCGTGGCCCTGGGCATGCCCGCCACGCGGCCTCCGCTCGCCGTGACGTTCGCCCGGGCGGGCGAGGACCCGACCCCCGGGCGGGACCTGCCCGCGGCGGGGTACGGCAGCATCCACGGCGAGCGCGGCCGGCGGCGCACGTGCAGCCTGTGCGGCGAGTGCGACCTGGGCTGCAACACCGGCGCCAAGAACACGCTCGACCACACGTACCTGTCGGCGGCGGCCGCCGCGCAGGCCGACGTGCGGACCCTGCACGAGGTCCGCGGTCTGCGGCCCCTGGACGGGGGCGGCTACCGCGTCACCTACGTCGTGCACGACCCGCAGGCGGAGGGCCGGACGGCGACGCGGGAGCTGCCCGAGCGCCACCTGGTGGCCCGGCGCGTCGTGCTGGGCGCCGGCACCTTCGGCACGACGTTCCTGCTGCTGCGCAGCCGCGGGTCGCTGCCCGCGCTCGGGCCGGCGCTCGGCACGCGGTTCTCCGGCAACGGCGACCTGCTGACGCTGCTGCTGGGCTGCACGCGGGACGGCGCCGCGCTGTCGGTCGACGGGGGCACCGGCCCGGTGATCACGACCGCCGTGCGCACCCCCGACGCCCTGGACGGCGACGGCGCCGCGGGCCGGGGCGCGTACATCGAGGACGCGGGCTTCCCGGGCTTCCTCGGTTGGCTCGTCGAGACCGCGCAGCTGCGGACGGTCGCACGACGCTCGGCGGCGTTCGCGTGGCAGGTCGTCCGCAACCGCACGTTCGCCCACGGGCGGTCCCACATCTCCGCGGACCTCGCGACGCTGCTGGGTGACGGCCGGCTCTCGGCCGGCTCGCTGCCGCTGCTCGGCATGGGGCGCGACGTGCCCGACGGCCGGATGTCGCTGCGCGACGGCCACCTCGCCGTCGACTGGACCACCGCCACCTCGCAGGCGTACTTCGCGGACCTGCGGGAGCGCATGGCGGCGATCGGCGCCGAGCTGGGCGCGCGCCTGCAGGACAACCCGCTGTGGTGGGCCAAGCGGGTCGTCACCGTCCACCCGCTGGGCGGCGCACCCGTCGGCCGCCACGCCGGCGAGGGGGTCGCGGACGCGTTCGGCGAGGTCTACGGGCACCGCGGGCTGCACGTCCTCGACGGCGCGGCGATGCCCGGCCCGGTCGGCGCCAACCCCGCCCTGACGATCGCGGCGATGGCCGACCGTGCGTGCACGCGCATGCTCGAGCAGGACTGGTCCTGGCCACGCACCGCCGTGCACCGGGCGCCGGCCGCCACGCCGGCGGTCGGCGGACGGTCGAGGGCGTCCGCACGGCCGCCCCGGTCGGTCGCGTTCACCGAGCGCATGACCGGCGCGTTCGCGCTGGGCGAGATCGACCCGCAGCGCGGCGCGGCGCTCGGCCGCTCCGTGGGCTCGCACCTGACGTTCGTCCTGACCATCACGGCCACCGACGTCGAGGCGTTCGCCGACGACCCCCTGCACCGCGCGGACGCCACCGGCCACGTCGACTGCGACGCGCTCGGCGGGCGGCTCGACGTCGAGCGCGGCTGGTTCGAGCTGTTCGTGCACCCGCACGGCCTCGCCGGGCGTCGCATGCTGTACCGGCTGTGGCTGCACGACGCGGGCGGGTCACCGCTGACGCTCGTCGGCGCCAAGCACGTGCACGACGACGCAGGGCTCGACGTGTGGGCGGACACGACGACGCTGCTCGTGCGCGTGCTCGCCGGTCACGTCCCGCCCCCGCCCGCCGACTCCCCCGAGCAGGTCGAGGCCGTGCTCACGACGCTCGCCGACGACGCCGTGGGCGCCGGGCCGCTCGCGACGGGCGCCGAGGTGCGGGGCGCCGGGGTGCTCGTCATCCGTCCGCAGGACCTGGCGCGCCAGCTCACGACGTTCCGCACCACCGGAGGGCGGGGCGCCGCGACGCTGGCGACCTTCGGACGGCTGTTCCTCGGTGAGCTGTGGGACGTGTACGTGGACCCGCGCGCCGCACGCCCGACCGCGGGGGCCTCGCGATGAGGGTCCGCGAGCTGGCCGCGCACGCCGACGACCTGGGCTTCGTGCCGCGCCCGCCGGTGCGCTGGCTCGACCCCCCGGAGCTCGCGCGCACGGCGCTCAAGGCCGTGCTCGCGGGGGTGTTCGCCGACTACGGGGACAAGCGCGAGGTGCAGGCCGCGCTGCCCGCGTCCACCCTCGAGCCCGTGCACCGACCGGCCGGTGACCTGTGGCTCGACTACACGGCCGACCTCGGCGACGGGTTCGACGCGACCGCGACGGTCGCGGCGCTGCTGGCCGCGCCCACGCTCGCGGTCGACGGCCCGCCCGCCCCCGACGGGTCGCCGGGCGCCCGGCGCACGCTGCCCCGGGGGCACGTCCTCGTGCTCGGCGGGGACGAGGTCTACCCGGCCGCGTCCGCGCGGGCGTACGAGGACCGCACGCTCGGCCCGTACGCCGCGGCCCTGCCGGCGCCCGCACCCGGCACGCCGCGGGACGCGACGACCGAGCCGACGCTGCTCGCCGTGCCCGGCAACCACGACTGGTACGACGGGCTGACGTCGTTCCTCCGGGTGTTCGCGCGGGGGGCCCGCATCGGTGCCTGGCGCACCGTGCAGCGCCGCTCGTACGGCGTCCTGGACCTCGGTCACGGCTGGTGGCTGCTGCTGCTCGACAGCCAGCTCGGCGAGTACGTCGACGAGCCCCAGCTCGAGCACCTGCGCACGCACCTGACCGCGCACCTGCGACCCGGCGACGCGGTGGTGGTGTGCGCGGCCGAGCCCGCGTGGGCGCACGTCGGCGACCACCCCGCCGCGTTCGACCAGCTGCACTTCGTCGAGCGCGAGCTGGTGCACGAGCGCCACGTGCCCGGCCACGACGAGCCCGTGCCCACCGGCGCGGCGGTCCGGCTGTGGCTGTCGGGCGACGCGCACCACTACAGCCGCTACGCCCAGCGCCCGCCCACCACCGGGCCCGCCCCCGGGGAGGCCGGGCGCGACCCCCGCTCGGTGCAGGCCGTGACCTGCGGGCTCGGCGGCGCGTACCTGTCCGACACCCACCGGCTCGCGGACAGCGTCGACCTGCCGGCTCCCGGCGCGCGCCGTCACGACGGCACGCCCCGCGTGCCGTACGACCGGTGCGGCGCCACGTACCCGGACCAGGCCACGTCCCGTCGGCTGTGCCGACGCGTGGCCGACCCGTTCGGCAGGTGGTGGGCCGGGTGGCGCAACCCGGGTCTGCTCGTGGCGGCGGGGTGGGTGCAGCTCGTGCTCGTCGCGCTGCTGGCCGGGCTGCTCGACCTGGTGACGCCGGGCTCAGGTCCGCAGACGGTCCGCGCGACGTCGCCCGCCGACGCGCTGCGGTTCGCGGCGGTCGTCCTCGCGTGGGGCGCGGGCCCGCTCGTGCTGCACGTCGTCGCCGCCCGCCTGGCACCCCGGGGCCTCGTCGCACGGTCGGTGCCCGCCACGCTCGGCGTCGTGCTGCAGCTGGCCGCCGGCCTGGCGGGCCTGGTGCTGCTCACCACCGTGCCATGGCCTGACGCCCTCTCACCCGCCGGGGTCGTCGGTGGCGCCGTCGTCGTCGCGTGGGTGAGCGGGGCCCTGCACGGCACGGAGGCGTTCGCCCTGCTCCTGGTCTCCCAGAGCACCGGGAAGGTCGCGTCGTGGCAGATGTCCGGCCAGGCCGTCGACGACCACAAGGGCTTCCTGCGGCTCCACGTGCGCGACGACGGGGCGCTCGTGCTGCACCCGCTGGTCGTCGACACGGTGTGCCGCGACTGGGAGCTCGCGCGGACCCCGCTCGGCGCCCGCCCCGTCCCCGCGCACGGTCTGCCGCGCGTGCGCCTGCTGGAGGAACCCGTCGTCATCGCCCGGAAGGGGTTCGCACCGTGACCACCGCACCCAGCCGCCACCCGGCGCCACCGCCCGCACCCGACCTGCCGCCGGGCCCCCGCGTGTCCCGCGCCGACCACCGCACGCAGGTCGTGCCGCTCACCGCCGGCGACGGCACCCGGCTCACCCTCGTGCACGTGCGGGGCCCCGCCGAGCCGTGGCGCGGCCCCGTCCTGCTCGTGCACGGCGCCGGGGTGCGGGCCGAGCTGTTCCGCCCGCCGACGCCCCGCACGCTGGTCGACCTGCTGCTCGAGGACGGCTGGGACGTGTGGCTGCTGAACTGGCGCGCGTCGATCGACCTCGACCCGGTGCCGTGGACGCTGTGCGACGCCGCGGTGCACGACCACCCGGCGGCCGTCGAGCACGTGCTGGCCGCGACGGGCGCGGCCGGCCTCAAGGCGTTCGTGCACTGCCAGGGGTCGACGTCGTTCACCATGGCCGCCGTCGCCGGCCTGCTGCCGCGGGTCGACACGGTCGTCACCAACGCCGTGAGCCTGCACCCCGTCGTGCCCCGGTTCTCGGCGTTCAAGATCCGGCGCCTCGCGCCGCTGCTCGAGCACCTGACGCCGCACCTGTCCCCCGCGTGGGCGTACCGCTCGGCGGGCAACCTGTCGAAGGTCGTGCGCCGGGTGGTCGACCTGACGCACCCCGAGTGCGACAACCTCGTCTGCCGGATGGTCAGCTTCACCTACGGCAGCGGGCACCCCGCCCTGTGGTCGCACCGCAACCTCGACCGCGCGACCCACGACTGGATCACCGGCGAGTTCGCCGAGGTCCCCATGACGTTCTTCGCCCAGATGCGTGCGTCGATCGACGCGGGCCACCTCGTCGGGGTGCGCGAGCACCCCGAGCTGCCCGCCGACCTCGGGGTCGGGGTGCCGCGCACGACCGCCCGGTTCTCGTTCCTCGCCGGCGCCGACAACCGGTGCTTCCTGCCCGAGTCGCAGGTGCGTTCGCACGCCTTCTTCACGCGCCACCAGCCGGACGCGGGTCACACGCTGCACGTCCTGCCCGGGTACGGGCACCTCGACGTGGTGTTCGGCCGCCACGCGTGGCGCGACACCCATCCCGTCGTCCTGGAGGAGCTGCACCGATGAACGCCGTCCTCACCGTCGCCCGCACCGTGCTCGGTGCGCTGCCCTCCCCCGTCCCCCGACGTCAGCGCCGCCTCGCGGGCCGCGCGGCCCGGGTCGACACCATCCCCTACGCCCTGCCCGTCAGCTCGGAGGACTCCGCGGTGCTGATGGCGGCGTTCCCGATCTCGCTGGCCGCCGCGCGCGACGCGCTGCCCGGCGAGGAGCTGCACCCCGTGAGCCTCGGCCTCGGCAAGGGCGTGCTCGTCGTCACCGTCGTCGACTACCGCGCCACCGACATCGGCCGGTACATCGAGTACTCGCTCGCGATCGCGTGCACGCACGGCCCGCGACCCGCGCCGCCCCTGCTGCCGATGGCGCTGCAGCGCACGCTGCGGACGGGGCAGTACGTCGTCGACCTGCCCGTGAGCACCGAGGTGTCCGTCAAGGGCGGCAAGGGCATCTGGGGCATGCCCAAGCACCAGGCCCGCCTCGACTTCGTCGAGAACGACCGGACGGTCTCGGCGCAGTACGACGACCTGGACGGGCGGCTCGGTGCGTACGTCGAGATCGAGCGGCCCTCGCCGACCGCGCTGCCGCTGCGGATGGCCGCGGCCAACTACTGCGCGTGGCGCGGCATGCTGTGGCGCTCGACGGTCTACGTCGACGCGGTCGGCGACGTCGCGGTCGGTCCGGGTGCGCGGGCCCGGCTCGTGCTCGGCGACGCACCGGGCGTGGCACCGCTGCGCGCCCTCGGGATCGGACGGCGGCCGCTGTTCACGGCGTACCTGCCGAGCGCGCACGGCGTCCTCGACGACCACGACGAGTCGTGGTTCCTCACCGCACCGACCCTCGCGGCCGCGGACGCGGCGACGGCCGCCGGCCGGTTCGGCGAGCCGCTGGAGGCGGTCGTCGGCCTGGGGCGCGGCGAGCAGTGGCCGCCGCCGCCGGACCGCTCACGTCCGGGCGTGGAGTCCGACGCGCCGGTCGGCAGCACGCAGCACGAGGGGGCGGGCACGCCGTGATCACGTTCCTGGCCGCCCTGTGGTTCCTGTTCGGCGCCACCATGTACGTCGGCACGATGTGGGTGCTCAAGTGGTTCCTGTTCCCCACGTGGCACGGGCTGACCCGCGAGAACGTCGCCGTGCACTTCGGCATCCCGACCCGGCGGGCCACCACGTTCTTCACCGTCGTCGTGCCGCTGATGTTCGTCGCCGCGATCGTCATGATCGTCACCGAGCGGGGCACGCGCTGGGTGTGGTTCGGCGTCGCGTGCCTGGTCGGCGTGTTCGTCCTGACGTTCGTCGGGCAGCTCATCATCATCCCGATCAACCGGCGCGTGCGCGGCGGGCAGTTCACCGACGACACCGAGCTCGTCGGGCTGCTGCGCCGCTGGATGGTCCTCAACGACGTGCGGTTCTACGGCTCGACCCTGACGTGGGTCGCCATCGTCTGGTACGTCGTCGCGCGCGGCGACCTGCTGGGGGCGCTGACATGAGCACCGCCACCGCGCGCGGCACCGGCTCGCGCGTCTCCCCGGTCGACCGCCTGGTCGTCGTGCTGCGCGTCATCGCCTGGGTCACCGTGGCGACGGGCGCCGTGCAGGTCGTCGCCCCCGCGTTCGTGCTCGAGCGGCTCGGCGCGTTCACGGACGCGACGACGTCCCAGCTGTTCGCCACGGTCGGCATGTTCATGGTCGTCGTCGGTGGGCTGCTCGCCACGACGCTGTCGCGCCCGCGCCACGACCCGGACGTGGTGCTGTGGAGCGCCGTGCAGAAGGCCGGGGCCGCGCTCGCGGTCGGTGCCGGGGTCGCCCGCGGCGTGTTCGACACCCCCGCCCTCGGGGTCGCCGCGTTCGACCTGCTGACGGCCGCGCTCCTGGTGGTCCACCTGCGGCGGCTGCCGCGCCGGCGCCGGCCGGGTGCGTCGTGAGGCGCTCGCTCGTCCTGGCCGGGGGCGGCATGCGGGTCGCGTGGCAGGCGGGCGTGCTGCTCGCGCTGGAGGAGGACGGCCTGACGTTCGACCACGTGGACGGCACGTCCGGCGGGATCCTCACCGCGGCCGCGCACCTGTCGGGCGTCGGCGCCGCGGAGCTGTGCCGCCGGTGGCGGGACGTGGACGTCCGGGACTTCGGCTCGCCCTTGCCCGTGGGCGACTACCTGCGCGGCCCCTGGAACCTGCCCGCCGTCGGCGACGCCGACGGCATCGTGCGGCGCGTGCTGCCGGCGCTCGGCGTCGACGTCGAGGCCGTGCGCAGCTCGCCGGTCGCCGGGACGTTCAACGTCGTCGACTTCGTCACCAAGGAGTGCGTCGCGCTCGATGCCCACGACGTCGACGCCCCGCTGCTCGCCGCGGGCATGTCGTTGCCCGGGTGGGTGACGCCCCTGCACCGCGACGCCCGCGTGTGGACGGATGCCGTGTGGGTCCGCGACGCCAACGTCACCGAGGCGCTGCGGCGCGGCGCCGACGAGGTGTGGCTCGTGTGGTGCATCGGCAACAGCCCCGCGTGGCGCGACGGGCCGCTCGAGCAGTACGTCCACATGATCGAGATGAGCGCGGCGGGCGCCCTGGCCGCGGACCTGCAGCTGGCCGCGGCGACGGGCCGCGACTTCGTGCTGCACGTCGTGCACCCGCAGCTGCCGCTGCCGCTGGACCCCGAGCTGTACCTGGGGCGCGTCAGCGCCGACTCGCTCGTGCAGCTCGGGTACCGCGACGCACGCCGGTACCTCGACGTGCGCACGCCCGACGGCGTGGCGCGGACGGTCGCGTCCACCGCGACGCCCGACCCGGTGCCCTCCGCGCGGCTGACGGAGCGGTTGCGCGGCAGCGCCGACGGACAGGACGTGACCCTCGACCTCACGGTCGTGCTGCCGCTCGACGGCCCGGTCGACGACGCCCTGGTCGCCGGTGCGCTCACGCACGGCGCTGGGCGCACGTTCCTCGCCGACGGCCGCGTGGTCCGTGCCGACGGCACCCTGACGTACGCCGCGACGCTGCACGCCGCCGGCCGGCTGCTCGATCTCACCGCGCAGCGCGACACCGTCGACGACGTGGGCCCGGACCGGTGGCGCGACCTGGACCGCGTGCACCTGACGGTCCGCGCGCGGGACGGCGGTGCGGTCGTGCTCGACACCACGCTGCGACTGGGAGGCGACGGACTGCGACGCGTGCTGGCGTCCGTGGAGCCCGTCGGCGTGCGGGGCGTGCTGCGGCGTGCTGACGTGGTGCGGCGGTTCGTCGGCCGTGCGGACGCGCTGACCCGGACCGGCTGATCCGGGCGCGCTGCGCCGGTGTGCTGGACGGGGCACCGGCCGGGCGCACGGAATGGGGGGTGGGGTGCCGCGGTTGGGCTCGGGGTGACTGCGATCTCCGTGCTCGACCTCGTGCCCGTCCGTTCCGACCAGACCACCGCCGACGCGCTGGCCGCGACGCTCGCGCTCGCCCGCGTCGCCGACGAGGTCGGCGCCCGCCGCTACTGGGTGGCCGAGCACCACAACATGCCCGCGGTCGCCGCGACCAACGCGCCGCTGCTCATGTCGCTGATCGCCGCCGCGACGTCGCGGGTGCGTGTGGGGTCGGGCGGCGTGATGCTGCCCAACCACTCGCCGCTCGTCGTCGCCGAGCAGGTCGCTCTCCTGGAGGCCGCGTTCCCCGGCCGTGTCGACGTCGGCATCGGGCGCGCGCCCGGGTCCGACCCGGTGACGAGCCACCTCCTGCGCCGCGGTTCGACGGGTGACGGGGTCGACACGTTCGACGACGACGTCGCCGCGCTGGCGGCCCTCGTCCGGCCCGAGGGTGTCGCGGTGCGCGTCGGCTCGACGTCCTACCCGCTGCGCGCGACGCCGCGTGCGGTCTCGGCCCCGCAGCTGTGGCTGCTCGGCTCGTCGTCGTACTCGGCGCAGCTGGCGGGCCGGCTCGGCCTGCCGTACGTGTTCGCCCACCACTTCGCCGGGCGTGGCACGGGCGAGGCCGTCGCGCTGTACCGCGAGACGTTCGTGCCGTCCGAGGCGCTCGCCGAGCCGCGGACCATCGCCGTCGCGAACGTCGTCGTCGCTCCCACGTCGGACGAGGCCCGCAGGCTCGCACTGCCGCAGGTGCGCTCGATGTGGCGGCTGCGCGCGGGCATGACGCTCGACCCGCAGGAGCTCGTGGAGGACGCGCAGGCGGCTCCCCTGCCGGCGACGGCCGACGACGCGCTGGCCTCGATGACCGCGTCGTGGATCATCGGCGACCCCGCCGCGGCGGCCGAGCAGGTCCGCGACCTGGCCGGGTGGCTGGGCACCGACGAGATCATGGTCCAGCCGGTCGCCGGCGCGACCCGCGGCACCCCCGCCGACCGCTCCCCCGCCCGCGAGGAGACCCTCCGCCTCCTCGCGGCCGCCCTCTCCTGACCCACCCCCACCGGGTGCCGGCTCAGGTGCGTTCGAGGAGCGTGAGGACCTCGTGGTGGCGCGTGTGGGGGAACATGTCGAGGACCTGCGCGCGCACCAGGCGCAGGGACGGCATATGGGCGAGGTCCCGGGCCAGCGAGCCGGCGTGGCACGAGGAGTACAGGACGCGCGGCACGCCGCTGGCCTCGAGCCAGCGGCTCAGCGGCTCCCCCAGCCCGCGCCGCGGCGGATTCACGACGACGAGGTCCGGCACCCCGGCCGCTCCCAGCGCGAACGCCGTCGCGTCGCCCGCGAGGAACCGGGTGCCGGGCAGCCCGGCCTCGCGGGCGGTCTGCTCGGCGCTCGCCACGGCCTCCGCGCTGCTCTCCACGCCCACGACGTCGCGCCCGGGCCGTGCGAGGTGCAGCGCGAACCCGCCGACGCCGCAGTAGAGGTCCCAGGCCGAGGCCACGCGCGCCTCGTCGGCCCACGCGACGGCCTGCCGGTAGAGCGTGGCCGCGACCTCGGTGTTCGTCTGGAAGAACGACCGGGGCCGCAGGTGCAGGTCGAGCCCGTTGACGCGCATGCGCAGGGTCTCCCGCTCGGTCAGCAGGATCTCGCGGTCGCCCTCGAGCACCGCGGCGTGCGCCGGCTGGACGTTGACCGACGCGACGACGACGTGCGGCAGCTCGGCCTGCAGCCACGGCAGGTGCTTGCGGATGCGCGCGAGCGCCTCGGTGCTGCGCAGCACGAACCGCACCATGAGCTCGCCGTCGGGCGACCCGGTGACGAGCACGTGCTTGAGCTCGCCGGTGCGGGTCGGCACGTCGTAGGGCACGAGCCGCGCGCGCGTCACGAACGCGGCCAGCGGGGCGAACGACGAGGACACGGCGGCCGGGTACAGCGGGCAGCCCTGCAGGTCGACGCCGTGGCCGTGCGCGTCGAGGATGCCGAGGGTCGGGGCGTCGACGGTACCGGCGACGACCATCTTCGCCTTGTTGCGGAAGCCTGCCTCGGCGCTGACGACGGTCGGCAGCCACGTGACCCCCGCGGGGTCCCCGAGCACCGTGCGCACGTGCTGCGTCTGGGCGTCGACCTGCTCGGGGTACGGCTGCGCGAGGAGCGTGCACGAGCGGCACACGCCCGCCTCGAAGTACCCGCAGCGCACGCCACCAGCGTACGGCGGTGACGACCGGGCGCGGTCAGCCGCTGGCGGTCGACCCTCGGACGACGACCCGCGGCGCGATCATCTCGACGCCGTGCTCGGGCTTCCCGGCGATGCCGGCGAACAGGCGGGTCGCGGCGCGCCGGCCCATCTTCTCGAAGTTCATGTCGACGCTGGTCAGCGCAGGACGGGAGCCGGCGATCATCGGCTCCCAGTTGTCGAAGCCGATGACGGCGACGTCGCCGGGCACCGCGATGCCGCGCTCGCGCAGCGCGTCGAGCACGCCGCGGGCGATCTGGTCGCTGCCGCAGACGACGGCGTCGATGCCAGGGTCGGCGTCGAGCGCGGCACCGACGCCTGCGCGCCCCCACGCCTCCGTCCAGGACCCGAAGCGCACGGGCCCGGACAGCTCCAGGCCGGCGTCGGCGAGCGCCTGCGCGACGCCGGTGGCACGGTCCTGCGCCGCGGCGTACGTGGGGTCGCCGGAGACGTGCGCGACCCGTCGTCGACCCAGGGTGAGCAGGTGCTCGGTGGCGATCCGCCCCGCGGTGACGTTGTCGGGGACGACGGACGCGTCCTGCGGGTCGTCGGACGGCGCGTAGGCGTAGACGACCGGCACGGGCACGTCGTGACCGAGCGACGTGCGCGGGTCGGTCGTCGAGCCGACGACGATGAGCCCGTCGATGCGGCGGCCGAGCAGCGCGCGCAGGTGGTGCTGCTCGCGGATCGCGTCGTCGCGCGCGTCGCACAGGAAGACCGAGGTGCGGCCCGCGCCGAACGCGTCCTCCGCGCCCATCAGGATGGGCAGGCTGAACCGGCCCTCGAGGTCGTGCGTGAGCAGGCCGACCGTGCCGGTCTGCCCCGCGGTGATGGCCCTGGCCAGGAAGTTGGGCGTGAACGCGAGCCGGTCGGCGGCCTCCTGGACCCGTCGCCGGGTGTCGGGATGGACGTCGGCCTTGCCGTTGAGCGCCTTGGAGGCGGTGGCCACCGAGACCCCGGCGAGCTGGGCGACCTCCCGGAGCGTGACGGGGCGGACCCTGCCCTCTGGCGTCGTCGTCATGCCGTCCTCCGGTCGTCGGTGCGCTCACATCATGCCCGAAAGCGGCGCAACACGCGGAGGTTTGACCGCCCCATAGGCGGGTGGTAGCGTCCCGAAAAGGGTTTCGGCGAGTTTCGCCGACGATGGTGACATCGCCCGCCGCAGCGACGCGGCGACGGGCACCCGGAGTCAGGACAGACGAGCAGCGCGGCGGGACCCCCCGCTCGCACGGGCCTCGTCACGACACACAGGAGCCCGGTTGATGGACATCAACGGCAACGACGCACGGCCCACTCCTCGCCGCCGCACCCGGCTGGCGCTCACCTCCCTCGCGGCCGCGAGCGGCCTGCTGCTGGCCGCCTGCTCGGGCGGCACGAGCGCCGGCGGCGACGCCGACGGGTCCTCCGGCGGCGGCGACACCCTCACCGTCTGGCACTACTTCTCGGACGACAACCAGGTGAAGCTGATGGACGACTTCGCCGCCAAGTTCGAGGCCGAGCACGACGGCGCCACGGTCGAGAACGTCTTCGTCCCCTACGACCAGCTCAACTCCAAGCTGGTGTCCGCCGCCGGCGCGCAGACCGGCCCCGACGTCGTCGTGTTCAACGGAGCCGAGGCCGCGACGCTCGCGCTCGGCGGCGCGCTGGCACCGCTCGACGACTACTGGGCCGACTTCGCCGACGCCGGCGAGGTCTCCGAGTCCGTCGTGCACACGATCGACGGCACCACGTACGCGGTGCAGGGCTACGTCAACCTCCTGGGCCTGTGGTACAACGCCGACATCCTGGCCGAGATCGGCGTCGAGCCGCCCACGACCATGACCGAGCTCGAGGACGCGATGGGCAAGGCCAAGGACGCGGGCTACGCCGGCATCACGCTGTCCGGTCTGCCGCAGTCGCAGGGCGAGTGGCAGGCCTACCCCTGGATCTCCTCCGAGGGGTTCACCTACGACGACCCGCAGGCCGACGCGCTCGCCGCCGGCCTGGGCCGCGTGCGCGGGTGGGTCGACAACGGCTGGCTCTCGCAGGAGGCCGTGACCTGGGACCAGACGGTGCCCTTCCAGCAGTTCGCCGCCGGGCGGACCGCGTTCGCGGCCAACGGCAACTGGCAGATGGGCACCGCGGCGTCCGACGCGGACTTCGAGTACGGCGTCGTCCCGCTGCCGCTGTCGGACACCGGCGGCGTGTACCTCGGCGGTGAGGGTCAGGGCATCGGCGCGTTCAGCGAGAACCCCGACCTCGCGTGGGAGTACCTGACCGCGACGTACCTCGACGCGGAGGGTCAGCTGCTGCCGCCGGAGATCGTCGGCTCGCTGCCCTCGCGCGCCGACGCCGCCGCGGACGAGCTCGTCACCGGCAACGTCCTGCTCGAGCCGTTCGCGCAGACCATCACGCAGTTCGGCGCGAACTACCCCTCCCCGGCCGTCCCGGCGGCGTCCGTCGCGGACGTCCAGCTCACGGTCGGCCAGGCCTGGAGCGCCGCGATCGGCGGTCAGAAGTCCCCGCAGCAGGCCGCCGACGACGCGATCGCCGCGCTCGGCCCGCTGCTCGACTGACCCACCCGCCCCGCCGCGCCCGGTCGTCGGCGCGACACCGACACGGAGGTCCCCATGACCACCACCCTCGCGCCGACGGCCGGGCGGGCCGGCAGCCCCGCGGCCCCCGGGCCGCGGCGGCGCCGGCCCCGCCAGACCCGGCTGCTGTTCATGCTCCCGGCCGCCGTCTTCCTCGGCGTCCTGAGCGTCTACCCCCTCGTCACGCTGGTGCGGATGGCCTTCTCGAAGGTCACCGCCGCCACGCTGAACGCCGACTGGGCGTTCAGCGGGCTCGACAACTTCACCGCCGGGCTGGAGTCCGGGGACACCGGCGCGGCCGTCAGCCGCACCCTCGTGTTCGTCGTCGTCGTCACGGTGCTCGGCATGGGCCTGGGGCTCGGCGGTGCGATCGCCCTGCGCACGCGCGGCTGGTGGTCGGGCGCGCTGCTCGCGCTCATGGTCTTCGTGTGGGCGCTGCCGCCGGTCGTCAACGGCTCGGTCTGGAAGTTCCTGCTGGCGGACACCGGCCTGCTCAACACCGTGCTGCTCGGCACGGGCCTGCGCGACACCCCCGTGCCGTTCCTGTACGACCAGCACTGGGCGCTCGCGTCCGTGGCGTTCGTCAACGCGTTCGCGGTCATCCCCTTCAACGCGCTCGTCTACCGCGCGGCGCTGCTCACCATCGAGCCGGAGGTCTTCGAGGCCGCGCAGCTCGACGGCGCGAGCAAGGCCCAGCAGGTCCGCCACATCATGGTCCCGTCCGTGCGGGGCACCACGCTCGTGCTGCTGATCCTCACCCTGGTCTACGGCTTCCGCAGCTTCGACTTCATCTACGTCATGACGTACGGCGGGCCCGGGACGGCCACCAACACGCTGCCGTTCCTCGGCTACCTGCAGGCGTTCGTCCGCTACGACTACGGGCTCGGCGCGGCCACGTCCGTCATCGCGGTGGCCGGCGTGCTCGTCCTCGCCGCGCTGTACGCCCGCAGCATCCGCAACGAGGAGAAGCACGGATGAACGAGGTCAAGGCGGGCCCCGTCGCCATCGCGACCAAGGCGCTGCTCACCCTGATGTACGGCGTGCCGATCCTGTGGATCCTCATCACGTCCGTCAAGAGCTCGGCCGACGTGTTCGACCGCGCCTCGACGTTCGTGTTCACCCCGACGCTCGACGCGTACGCGAACGCGATCACGCCGACCCTGTGGCAGGCCATGGGCCAGTCCGCGGTCATCGCGGTCGGGGCCACGGCGCTCGTCCTGATCGTCGCCGTACCCGCCGCGTACGGCCTGGCGCGGACGACCGGCTGGCTGCCGACCGTCGGGCTCGGGCTCCTGATCGTGCTGCAGATGATGCCGCAGACGGCCAACGTCATCCCGCTGTTCCAGATCTTCAGCTCCTGGCGGCTGCTGGACACCACCGCCGCGGTGATCCTCGCCGACGCCGCCCTGCTCGTGCCGTTCGCGACGCTGCTGCTGCGCCCGTTCTTCCGCGCGGTACCCCCGCAGCTGGAGGAGGCGTCCTCGATCGACGGCGCCGGCGTCCTGCGCACGTTCTGGACGGTGGTGCTGCCCGTCGCGCGCAACGGCGTCTTCACCGTCGGGACGCTGATCTTCCTGCTGGCGTGGGGCGAGTTCCTGTACGCCGTGAACTTCTACCTCACGCCCGGCAGCTATCCGCTGAGCGCTCTCCTGGCGCAGCAGGTGTCGGCGTTCGGCATCGACTGGCCCGGCCTCATGGCCCTCGCCGTGCTGACGTCGGTCCCGATCCTCGTCGTCTTCAGCCTCACGTACCGCCAGCTCAAGGACGGCCTGACGGTCGGCGCGGTCAAGTAGCCCCGCGCTCGTCCGTTCCCCTCCCCCGCCCGGGCACCGCCCGGACCGAGTACCCCCGGAGTTCGTCATGCCTTCGTCCGATTCCCTCGACCTGCCGTTCGACGCCCACGCCCACGGTCGTCCCGTCGTCCCGTCCCGCTCCCGCTGGCGCCCCCTCGGCCTCGACGAGGTCACGCTCACCGGAGGGTTCTGGGGTGACCTGCAGTCGCTGAACGCGTCGACGATGATCGACCACGTCGAGGGGTGGCTGGAGCGACTGGGCTGGACCGGGAACTTCGACGCCGCGGCGCAGGGACGCCTGCCGCTGGACCGGCAGGGGCGGGAGTTCTCCGACTCCGAGATCTACAAGCTCCTCGAGGCGATGGCCTGGGAGACCGGCCGCACGGGCGACGTGGACCTCGACCGACGCCTCCGGGCGCTCGCCGCACGTGTCGCCGCCGCGCAGGAGCCCGACGGCTACATCAGCACGATGTTCGGCCGGTCGGGCCAGCGCCCGCGGTGGTCGGACCTGGAGTGGGGCCACGAGCTGTACTGCATCGGGCACCTGGTCCAGGCGGGTGTCGCCCGGGCGCGCACGTACGGCGACGACGAGATCGTGCGCGTCGCCGTGCGCGCCGCGGACCACGTGTGCGACGTGTTCGGCGTCGACGGTCCGCAGCAGGGGGTCTGCGGGCACCCCGAGATCGAGGTCGCCCTCGTCGAGCTGTACCGCGTGACCGGCGAGCGCCGGTACCTGGACCAGGCGCGGCTCTTCGTCGAGCGGCGCGGTCACGGCGTGCTCGGCGAGATCGACTTCGGGCCCACCTACTTCCAGGACGACGTGCCCGTGCGCGACGCCACGGTGCTCGCGGGCCACGCCGTCCGCGCGCTGTACCTCGCCGCCGCGGCCGTCGACCTCGCGGTCGAGGACGACGACGACGAGCTGCTCGAGGCCGTCGTCGGCCAGGTCCGCACGACGCTCGCCCGCCGCACCTACCTCACCGGCGGCATGGGGGCGCACCACGAGGGCGAGTCCTTCGGCGCCGACTTCGAGCTGCCGTCCGACCGGTCGTACTCCGAGACGTGTGCCGGCATCGCGTCGGCGATGGTCAACCACCGCCTGCTGCTGCAGACCGGCGACGCGCTGCACGCCGACGCGGTCGAGCGCGTGCTGTACAACGTCGTCGCGACCTCCCCCGCGCAGGACGGGAAGGCGTTCTACTACACCAACACGCTGCACCAGCGGACGCCCGGCCGTGAGGTCGCCCCCGACGAGGTCAGCCCGCGTGCCGCGTCCAGCCTGCGCGCACCGTTCTTCGCGGTGTCCTGCTGCCCGACCAACGTGACGCGCACGGTGGCGTCCCTGGGCGCGTACGTGGCGAGCGTCGACGACGAGGGCGTCCAGCTGCACCAGTACGCGCCCGCGACGGTGCGAGGCGACCTGGGCGACGGGCGCGTCGTCGAGCTCGAGATCGCGACCTCGTACCCGGACGACGGGCGCGTCGCGGTGCGCGTGCTGCGGGCGCCCGCCGACGGCTGGACGCTGACCCTGCGGGTGCCGTCGTGGGCCGACGGCGCGCGGGTCACGGGGCCCGACGGCGCTCCGTCGGTCGCCGCTGCGGGCTACGTCGCGGTGCCCGGACCCGCGCAGGGCGGGCAGGTCGTGCTGGACCTGCCCGTCGCCGCCCGGTGGACGTGGGGCGACCCGCGCGTCGACGCCGTCCGCGGCCAGGTCGCCGTCGAGCGCGGCCCTCTGGTCCTCGCGCTGGAGTCCGTGGACCTGGGTGACGACGTCGCGACCGCCGTCGTATCGACCGACGCCCCGCCGGTCGAGCGTGACGGGCAGGTGCTGGTGCCGGTGGCTCGGCGCGACGTCGCCGACGCCTCGTGGCCGTTCGGGGCCGAGCGTCCGACGGCGCCGAGCGACGCACGGCTCGTGCCCCTGGTGCCGTACCACGCGTGGGCCGGTCGCGGCCCGGCGACGATGCGGGTGTGGCTCCCGGTGGAGTGAGCAGCGGCGGACGTGCCACGGGCCGGGCACCCCTCGGGGAGCCCGGCCCGGACGTCCCTCAGCCCTCGGCGAGGAGGGCGTCGATCTGGGCGACGGCCTGCGCCATGCCCTCCGCCATGCCCATCTCGACGACCTGCTCGAGGGCCTGCGCGGAGGCGAAGTGGGACGAGATGGTCATGAGCGTGCCGGCGCCGCCGGGCTCCAGGGTGACGACCATGCGTGTCACCGGCATGCCGGCGCCCGGCACCCCGTGCTCGTCGGCGAAGCTGTCCTCGATCTCGAGGCGCGTCGGCTGGTCGATGCCCAGGAAGGTCCAGTGCCCGTACGCGCGCGAGCCGTCGGGACCGGTCATGTGGTACCCCGCCGCTCCCCCGACCCGCAGGTCGTACGTGTCGAAGGTCGCCGGCCACGTCGGCGGCCCCCACCACCGCTCGAGGTTCCGCGGGTCCGCCCACAGCCGCCACGCGCGGGCGGGCGGCGCGGCGAGGTCGGCGGTGACGACCAGGGTGAGGGCGTCGGTGTCGGGCGTGGCGCTCAGGACGGTCATGACGTGCCTCCGGTGGGTCGGTCCGCCCCGGGCAACGGGACGGGTGGGTGAGGGCCGGACACGCCGGCCACCTCGGGGCCGTGCCCCGTGTCGAGCTCGGCCAGCACGACGGACATGCGTCCGACGCGTGCCCGCCACTGCTCCTCCATGGCCGTGAGCAGCCTGGTCGCACGACGCACCGCCTCGACGTCGCCGTGCACGATCTGCTGGCGGCCGCGACGCTCCTTGACCACCAGGTGCGCCTGCTCGAGCACCGCGACGTGCTTCTGCACGGCCGCGAAGCTCATCTCGTAGCGACCCGCGATGGTCGACACCGAGGCGGGGTCGACCAGCACGCGCCGCAGGATGTCGCGGCGGGTCGCGTCGGCCAGCGCGTGGAAGACGCGGTCCACCGCGCGGTCCTGGAGCATCTCATCTACAACCACAAGGTTGTACGTTACGCGTGGCCGACTCGGCCCGCAAGACCCCTCAGCCCGCCGGCGGCCGGCGTGTCGAGATCCGGCGGAACGGACGATTCGGTTGTGGCGGCCCGCGTGCGTCCCCTAAGGTCACGAGCGCGGGAGCGCTCCCGCAGCGTGCCGCCGAGGGCGTCGGCGCGCGGGCTTCGCTCATCGACGGCAAGCAGGGGGACCCACCGATGGACCGCACCGCCGCGCCCTACTCGACGCGCGCCCACACCCGACCGGACGACACGTGCCGGGTGGCGCTCGTCACCGGCGCGACGTCCGGCATCGGTGCCGCCACGGCCCTCGAGCTCGCCTGGCGCGGCCTGCGCGTGGTCGTCCTCGGCCGCGATGCGGACCGCGGGGCGGTGGTCGTCAGCCGGATCCAGGCGTCCGGCGGCCAGGCCTGCCTGGTGACCGCCGACCTGTGCGACGACGCCGGCCTGGAGTCCGCGATCGACGAGGCGGCGAGCGTGTGGGGCAGGCTCGACCACGCCTTCAACAACGCCGGGGTCACGGGCCCCGGGACCGTCGCCGACGCCACGACGGCGGACTTCGACCGCGCGTTCGCGGTCAACACCCGCGCCCTGTGGCTGTGCATGCGCGCCGAGGTGCGCCACATGAGACGCACGGGCGGCGGCTCGATCGTCAACAACCTGTCCGTGCACTCCGTGCGCACCGTCTTCCCCGGCGTCGCGCCCTACGCCGCGTCCAAGGCCGCCGCGCACGCGCTCACGCGCTGCGCCGCCGTGGAGCTGGCCGGCCAGGGCATCCGCGTGAACGGGGTCGCGCCCGGCCCCGTCGACACCGGCATGTTCGCCGGTGCCGGCCCGCACCCCGGCAGCGCCGACGCGTGGGAGCCGCTGCTGCCGATGGGTCGGGCCGGGACCACCGGTGAGGTCGCCGACGCCGTCGCGTGGCTCTTCTCCGACGAGGCGCGCTACGTGACCGGCAACGTCGTCGCCGTCGACGGCGGCTTCCTGGCCAGCTGAGCACCAGCGTGTGGACAACGCCCGACATGTCCGTTCCGTCCGGTGCTACTGTCCGGCGCACTCGACCAAGGGGAACCCTCATGCGACGCGCCCTGGCGCTCCTCACCGCCCTGCTCGGCGGCCTGCTCGTCCTCGTCGGCACAGCCGTCGCCGTCGTCGCGGGTCCTGACGACATCGCGCACCTGCCGACCCGCGCCCTGCCCGGTGACGTCGGGACCGCACTTCTCCCGCCCGGGCTGCTCGCCTGGGACGGGGTCACGGTCGCGGTCCGCGCCACGGGCAGCGACGGCGGTGTCTTCCTCGGGTCCGCGCACCCGGTCGACGCCGAGAGCTACCTCTCGGGCGTCGGGACGTTCCGGGCCGACGAGATCACGTGGCAAGGAGTGTGGAGCGGGCGTGAGCAGGAGGGTGACCTGGCGGCCCCCGCGGTCGCCCCGGCGGGCGCGACCTTCTGGACCGACCGGGCCGACGGCGCCGGCACCCGGCAGCTCCTGCTCCCCCTGTCCGGGCAGCCCGTCGCCGTCGTCGCCGTGGCGACGGCAGCCGAGGGCGCCGACGGCGGCGCCCCGGCACCCTCCGGCTCCCTGCGGATGACCATGGGTGTCCGCGTGCCGCACGCGTTCGCGGGCGGCGTCGCGACGGCGGCGCTGGGTGCGGTGCTGATCGCGGTCGCGTTCCTCGTCGGGCGCCGGCGGCCACGCCCCGCCGACGACGCGGAGCCGGCATCAGCCACCGGGCCGACGCCGGCGGCGGACCTCACCGCCGTCCGCCGCGTCGTGGCGACCGCCACCGGAGCGGCCGTCCTCACCTCCCTGACGGGCTGCGCGGCCGTCCCGGAGCGCGTCGAGCTCGGCGAGATCCGCCGCGTGGCGATCGACGCCGACGAGGTGGCGGCGGCCCTCGCGTCGTACGACGAGCGGAACGCGGCCGCCAACGCGCTCTCCCACCAGCACGACCCGTCCGGATGGGCAGCAGCCGACACCGGCGCTGTGCTGGCGGGCGACCTCTACGTCACGGCGTGGACCGCCGCGAGCGGCGAGACGCCGACCTCGACGACCTCGACGACCTCCGCCGGCCGGGTGTACGCCCCCGACTTCGCCACGTACCCCACCTGGTTCCTTGCCGAGACGATCTGGTCCGCGGAGGGCGAGGAGTCCGTCCCGCGGCTCACGGTGTTCGAGCGCGCCACGGTGCTCGACCCCTGGCGGCTGAGCGCGGCCGTCGACGTGGCCGCGGAGGTCCCGGCACCGCGAGCACCCGGCGCGGCGTCGACCGCCTCCGACGAGACGCGGGCACGCGCCGTCGAGACGCTCGCCGTGGTCGAGCGCTTCGTCGAGTCCGGGGACGGCACGGGGTTGGAGCCGGGGCCGCTGGCCGAGCTGCGCACGGCGATCCTCGGGGACGACGGCGAGGCCACGTCGACGCTCGACGTGCAGAACCCGGTGGCCGCGGAGGACCCCACGGGGCCCGGCGGGTCGGTCCGCGTCGTCGCCGTCGAGGGTGGCACCCTCGTGACCTCCACCCACCTGATGATCGAGACGGTGCAGGCGCAACCCGACCACACGATCAGCTTCGTCGACGAGGTGTTCGCGCAGGTCGTGGGGATGACCGGGGACCGCGAGACGCTCGTGCTCCCGATGGTGCTGTCCGTCGCGCTGCTGCTGCTCGACGACGGGACGACCCGCGTGCTCGGTGCCGACTTCCGGTACCGCCTCCCCTGAGCCGTCCACGCCGCGCGCCGCAGGTCGCACCGACCTACGCTCGGCCCTGGCGTCGACGAGGGAGGGCCTGATGGCCACGCACGGCACGCAGCAGTCCGCGGCGGCGGGAGACGGCGCGGCGCGCACGATCGGGCGCGTGCTGCTCGGCGGGTTCCTCGCGTACGCGGGCACCAGCCACCTGACGTTCGCGCGCGAGGAGTTCCAGGCGCAGGTGCCCTCCTGGGTGCCGGTCGGCGCCGACGCGGTCGTGCTCGGCTCGGGCGTCGTCGAGATCACCCTGGGCACGGCGCTGGTCGTGGCGCCCCGGCGGTTCCGCCCCTGGGTCGGCGCCGCTGCCGCCGCGTTCTTCGTCGCCGTGTTCCCCGGCAACATCGCGC